>CAISET010000001.1 GCA_903884505.1 uncultured Microcaldota archaeon
GCCCGTGATGTTGTTGTAGGCCGAGGCCAGGTAAAGGCCTATTGCGCCACTGATGTTGTTGCCGATTACGCTGTTGTTGTTGCCGATGACGCGTAGGGCTGCGTCAGCGCCCGAGCTTAGGATGTTGTTTTGGATGAGGGAGTCGTGGGAATCCACCTCCACGTCGTGTAGGAAGTTGCTTACGTTGCAGTTTTCAACGGTTATGTTGCCGTTGCCCTGGAGATAGACTCCGTTTAATGAGGTGCCTGTGGCCATGATGCTGCGCTGCTGGCAGTCCAACACCACATCGCCCGCGGTGATGGCTATGCAGGCATAGGAACTGGACGCGACCAGGCCGCTGGCGTTGATTGTGTAGTTTCCAGGCACGTCGAGGGTGCAGTCGCAGGCGCCCACTTCCCAGCCAGGGGCGCATGATGGCGGGGGTACATGGCAGGAATTGACCCAGGCGCAGGAGTCGGGGTCGTCGCAGGTATTGCCCAAGTCATTGTTCGTGCTCGAGTCCCCGCAGTCGAAGTCATGGACGGAGTTGCCCGTCACGTTGTTGCCGGTGAGGTTGTTGCCGGCCGAGCCGCCGTTAAAGAACATGCCGGCATTGTGGTTCGAGGTGGCGTTGTTGTACGTTACGGTGCTGTTGCTGGAGCCCTGCAGGTAGAAGCCGTAATTGTCGTCCGTTGCATTGTTGCCGCTTATGCTGCTGCCATTCGAAGACTGCAGGTAGACGCCAAGGTTGTTGGAGTTTACGCTGTTGCCCGTGAGGTTGTTGCCGTTGGAGTCCTGCAGGTAGAAGCCGTAATTGTCGTCCGAGACGTTGTTGCCCGTGAAGTTGTTGCCGTTGGATTCGTACGTGTAGACGCCAAAAGCGCCATTGCCGGTTGCATTGTTGCCGCTTACGCTGTCGCCTTCCGAAGACTGCAGGTAGATGCCGTAATTATTGTTGGAGTGCACGCTGTTGCCAGTCAAATTGCTGCTGTTCGAGCTGTACATGTAGATTCCAAAGTTGAAGTTGGTTACGCCGCAGTTCTCCACTGCCACGTTCGTAGCAGTGTCTATGTAAATGCCGTAGTGGCCTCCCGAGTAGCCGGTGAGCGTCTTGCCATTGCAGTTCAGGGTGACGTTGCTGGCGCGTACCTCTATGCAGTTTTCATCCGTAGTCATGCTTATGTTGTTATCCACGACGTAGTTGCCGCTTGAGCTTATGTAGTATGGGCAGTCTGTGATATCTGTATGCAGTGCCGAGCAGGTGAGCCAGCCGCCTGACGATGCATTGCAGCCGTCGGAGTCGATGCAGATGTTGCTCCCGAGGTCGTTGTTCAAGTTCGAGCTGCTGCATTCGAAGTCGTAGTTGGAGTTGACCGTGGCGTTGTTGCCTGTGAAGGTGTTGCCATTTGAAGCAAACACTTCGAATCCATCATGGGTGTTTCCCGTTACGCTGTTGCTGGTGAAGTTGTTACCGGTTGAAGAATACACTTCGAGTCCATCATTGGTGTTGTTGCTGGCGTTGTTGCTGGTGAAGTTGTTGCTGTTTGAATAGTATACCATGATGCCATCATTGGTGTTGTTGCGGGCGGTGTTGCTGGTGAGGTTGTTGCTGTCGGAATAAATTAGGATGATGCCGTTGTCGGTGTTGTTGCTGGCGTTGTTGCTGGTGAGGTTGTTGCCTGGGGAGTGGGCAAGGTAGGCTCCCACGTGGTCATTCTGGCCGAAGTTGTTGTCCGTGATATTGTTGTTGGTTGAGCTATCAAGCCGGATGCCATCCATGGTGTTTGAGTTTGCATTGTTGCCGGCCAGGCTGAGGCCATCGGCTGATTCCATGTAGATGCCGTCATCACCGCTCGAAGTGAAGTTGTTGCCCGCGACGCTGCCCCCTGAAATGCCCCACAGGTAAAGCCCGTCATATATCATGGAGTCCACATTGTTTCCGGTGACGTTGATGTTCGTCACATTTACCGTATCGTTGCCTTCGATGTCTATGCCATAATTGCCGTTCGTGACATTGTTTCCCACAATCGTCACGTTGTCCCCCCCGGCAACTGCGAAAATCTCGTCCCACCAGGTGTCAAGCGCGCAGTTCATTACAGTCACATTGCTGGACTCGTTTACTCCTATGCCGGTGTAATGGGTCGGGCTGCCCTGGAAAGCGCCCGATATGGTGTTGCCGCCGCAGTCAAGCACCACATTATTGGAGTTGATGCAGACGCACGCTGGGAGATTGTCCCAATCCGAGAGGCAAGGGGTAAGATTGCCAGAGGATGCCGGCTGCGTGAAGCTCGGGTCAAGAGTGTAGCTCCCTGGAGACGTGATTTGGCAGCAGCCGGTTATGCTGGGGCTGCAAGTGGGGAAAGGCATGGGAGTTGGTGTTGGAGTCGACGTTGGCGCTGGGGTCGGCGTGCGCGCAGGCGGCGGATTATGGTGCGATTCCAGGAGCACGCACTCCCCTATCCCGTAGGAGCAGACATAGCCATACGCGCAGCCCGCCTGCATCCCGTTGCAGTCGATGCAGGAGCAGCCCTCGCCCGCGTCGCAAAAGGAATTATGGTTGCACGATAGCCCTTGCGGGGTTGGCACGGGCGTCGATGCCGAACCCGGCGTCCCCAGCGGCGTCGGGGTTGGCGTAGGCGTTGGTGTCGGAGTAGGCGCAGGCGTTGCGGTCGGGGCTGTTGTCGGCGTTGGGGTTGGCGTGCTGAGCGGCGTCACTTGCGGAGTGTGGGTGGCAATCGGTGTGGGCTGTGGGGTCGGCGTTGGCGTGGGCCCGGGGTTCCAGGTTATGCAGCCGCATAGTAAGATGACTGCCGCCAGTAACATCACGAATCCAAGACGCTCCATAATTCCACCACCCGCACAACGCCCACGAAACCTGCCCATTTTTCTGGGTTGCCTGCCCTTAAAAAGGTAAGTCCAGAATACGCCGCTACCGGGCAGGAATATGCGGCAGCGAGTTGCGGGCGCCTAAATCAGCCCTCTCTTCTTCATCTCATCTTTCAGCTTGCCCGAAATCGGGCGGCAGGCGCAGTTCTTCGCGTGGGCGAGGTGCCACTTCGCCCTCTGCTCGAAAGTCGCGTTCTTCGGCATCCTGTTTTTCCTGTGCCACTCCGCATTGATTGCCATGCCTGGATTCGGCACCACAATCGCTTTAATAACCTCGCCCCTCCAATATTAGTAACTGGTTCTGTGGTCGGTTAATCCGGAGGGTGAGCCTTATGCAGGAAACTTTCCAATATGCGGGCACGGTGGAATCGCTGCGCGACAAGCTGAAGCAGGGGCTTAGGGATTCTGCGGTGGTTGAGCTCAAGGAAGGAAAGCTCCGGGTTGCACGGCCATCCTTTTGGAACAGCACTGTAGCGCGCATTGAGGCGGATGGGAAGAATGTGGCGGTCAGCGTTGACAGTTCCATGAATGCGGTGCCGATTATGTTGGGGTTTCTTATGTTCGGAATCGGGGTCTTGTTTACCGGCACTTACGCGGCAGGCAAAAAGCGCGGGAATAATGAGCGCCTCCTGGCAGACATAAAAGCAGCCCTCGGTGTGAGAACGAACATCGTGAGCCGCCGCTGGGTGTCTATGCTTGGCGGGGCAAAGCTGCTCTGCTCAAAGTGCCGCAGTGAAGTGAAGAAGGAGGATAAGGCATGCCCGAAGTGTAAAGGAGTTTTCAGGAAGGACTAGTTGGGGTGTGGAGGTTAGAGTTATGGCTGGCGACGTAGTTGTCAAGCGTGCACTTATCAGTGTCAGCGACAAGACCGGCGTGGTTGAGTTCGCCAAGGAGCTGCAGGCGAGCTTCGGCGTTGAAATACTCTCTACCGGAGGGACTGCAAAGGCGCTCAGGGCAGGCGGCGTGAAGGTGAAGGACGTCTCCGAATACACGGGCTTCCCGGAAATGATGGATGGAAGAGTCAAGACATTGCACCCGAAGATTCATGGCGGGCTGCTCGCGCTCAGGGGGAACCCGAAGCATATGGAGGAGGCGAGGAAGCAGGGGATTGAGATGATTGATTTGGTGGCCGTGAATCTTTATCCGTTTGAGGCAACGGTTGCCAAGCCCGGGGTGAAATTGGAGGAAGCCGTGGAAAATATAGATATCGGCGGGCCGTCGATGGTGAGGAGCGCGGCGAAGAACTTTGAAAGTGTTGCGATTATTACGAACCCGGCAAGGTATGGGGATGTGCTGACTGAGATGCGCGCGAAGAAGGGGGCAGTGGGCAGCGAGACGAGGAAAAGATTGGCATTTGAGGCGTACATGCACACGGCGAGGTATGACTCGGCAATCAGCAACTACCTCTATAACTCATTCAAGGGGATAGTGGAGAAGTTCCCGCCTTTCCTGCCGATGAGCTTCATCCATGCGGAGAAATTGAGGTATGGGGAGAACCCGCACCAGGAGGCTGCGCTCTACAAGAGCGTGCCGCCGTCTCCGGAGCCATGCATGGCGAATGCCGTGCAATTGCAGGGGGAGAAGGAGATTGGCTACAACAATGTGCTGGACGGGGATTCGGCGCTGGAGCTGCTCAGGGAATTCAACAGCGATGGGCCTGCTGCGGTTGTGGTGAAGCACAATAACCCGTGCGGCGTTGCCCTGGGGAAAAGCCTGAGGGATGCGTTCGTGAAGGCGAGGGCAACCGACATTGAGGCCGCGTTCGGGGGAGTCGTTGCGCTGAACGAGACTGTGGGCGGGGATACGGCGAGGGAAGTGATTACGCAGCTGACGGACGTGATTATTGCGCCCGACTATTCGCCCGATGCGCTGGAAACCTTCAAGCAGAGGAAGAATATGAGAGTCATGAAGGTGGGGGAGATTAAGAAGGCGGAGAGAAGGCCGAAGATTGAGTTCAGGAGCGTTGTTGGCGGAGTGATTGCGCAGGACAAGAACGAAGAGCTGTGGAAGGAGATGAAAGTCGTGACAAAGAGGGCGCCGACAAAGGAGGAGATGGAGGCGCTCAAATTCGCAATTAAGGTTTGCAAGCATACCAAGTCGAATGCTGTGATCTATGCCAAGCCAGGATATACGGTTGCGATTGGGGCGGGGCAGATGAAGAGGGCCGATTCCTCGAGATTGGGAGCCATGAAGGCAATTGAGAGCTTGAAAGGCGCGTCTGTGGCTTCGGATGCGTTCTTCCCGTTCAGGGACGCGATTGACGTGATTGCGCAGACTGGGGCGACCGCGATTGCGCAGCCGGGCGGCTCAATTAGAGATAAGGAAGTGATTGACGCCTGCAATGAGAAAGGGATTGCGATGGTGTTCACCGGAGTGCGGCATTTCAAGCACTAGCTGGGAGAGTCAGGAAGGGTATCAGGAATCAAGGAAAACTGAGGGGGAACCTGGGTTCCCCTGCGGTTGTCTGTTGTGCCTAACTTTCGTAGGGATTTAAAAGCGGCTGATGCGCGGTCTTTTGCATGGAGCTGAAAAGGATAGGAAGACGGAAGCTGAAGAGGGCCTGGCGGCACGTGAGGAAGCCGGCGGGAGTCTTGAAGCTGCCGCGCCCGGTTAAGAAGAAAGTGAAGGGGAAGAAGAGGACAGAGGACAGCAGGGAAGAACTTGATAGGATACTACGGGAGTCACTGCGCAAAAATGACGCCCTTATGCGCGCCCTTTCGTGAAGCGCATCCGTCTAACGCGGAGCCGGAGCCAATCTACGACCTCAGTTTCGCTTTTAACCCGGCCGGTAGAGATTCCAACCGCGAGACTGTAACCATCCTCGCTCGTGCATGATATTTTGAAGCCGTTCATCCTGAGGAACTCGTCCGCAGCCTCAAAACCAGTCCGTTTGTTTCCATCAATGAACGGATGGTTGCTTATTATGCCGAAAAGAAGGTGGGCGGCTTTCCGTATGAGCCTGTCCTTGCGGATTGCGGCTGACTCATGGCGCACCATGGCGGAATCGGCAATAAAATCCAGATAACCGCCGTTTATGGTGCCTTTGCTGCCTAGGTACTGCTCCAAAATTCGCTCGTGAATTTCGCTGATATCCTCTGCAGTGAGATAGCGGATACGCAGGTCTTGTGCTATGCGCGCCGGGCCGAGGTATTTTATGACCTTCTGGATTACTTTTCCGTTTATTCTGCGCCCTTCGACGAGATAAAGATAGGCGATGCCTTTCACGCGCTTCGTTCGGATGTATGCCACGTCGTATTTCTATTGCGCGATGCCTCTTAAGCGACGGGTGGCACGTCGTTTCCAGTATGGGGCGTCTCAAGCATTAGAAGGGATTTTAAGCTATCCGCGAGAAGTAACTCCATGGCGTTCAATCCTGCGAAGTTCGTAGAGGAGGCTCTTTCTGAGATTAGGGGGAAGGTGGGAAAGGGGAAGGCCATAGTCGCGATGAGCGGGGGAGTGGATTCCACTGTAACTGCCGTGCTCATGACGAGGGCGCTGGGAGAAAGGAGCATTTCCGTTTTCGTTGATACCGGATATATGAGGAAGGGAGAGCCCGAGAGGCTGAAGGAAGTCGCCAAGAAGATGGGAATGAATTTGCGCTTCGTGGAAGCGAGAGAGGAGTATTACGCCGCGCTGAAAGGCGTGGAGGAGCCGGAGAGGAAGAGGAAAATCATCGGGGAGAAATTCATCCGCATTTTTGAGAAGATTGCGAAGGAAGAAAAGGCCGGCTTTTTGGGCCAGGGGACGCTCGCGCCGGATTGGATTGAAAGCGGGAGCGGCTTGCGGGCAACGATTAAGTCGCACCATAATGTGGGGGGATTGCCGAAGGAGATGAATTTGCAGCTCGTGGAGCCGGTGAGGGAGCTGTACAAAGATGAGGTTAGGAAGGTGGGAAAGGAGTTGGGGCTGCCTGAGGCGATTTATAATCGGCAGCCGTTCCCGGGGCCGGCACTTGCAATAAGGATAATGGGGGAGGCCACGAAGGAGAAGGCGGAGGTCGTGAGGACGGCCTGTGCAATTGTTGAAGATGAACTGGAGAAGGCCGCGAAGGAGGGGAAGATGGAGATTCCGTGGCAGTATTTTGCCGTTTTGCTTCCGGTGAGGACGGTTGGCGTGCTCGGGGATGCGCGCGCTTATGGTTATACGGTGGCGGTGAGGGCAGTGGAGAGCTTTGACGGCATGACTGCGAAGGCATGCCCGGTTCCGCCGGAGATTCTGGAGAGGATTTCGAACAGGATTACGAGGGAATTGAAGGAGCACGTGAACCGCGTGGTATATGATGTCACTTCAAAACCGCCCGGGACTATAGAGTGGGAATGATGAAGGTTCTTGTTGTTGATTTCGGAAGCCAGTGGACTCATAGGATACATAGGACGCTGAAGTACTTGGACGTGGAGTCGAAAATTGTTCCCGTGAGCACGCCGCTGGAGGAAGTTCGGAAGGCGGACGCACTCATCTTGTCGGGCGGGGCGCTGAGGATTGGATTGGGAGATGCGCCGCAGACCGGGAATGCCGGCGAGTATGCGGATAATTTTGGCGGGCCGATGCTGGGCATTTGCGCGGGGCAGCAGTTCATCGGCTTGCATTTCGGTGGGAAAGCCAGACCCTGCAAGGTGCCAGAGTTCGGGAAAGTGGAGATTATTGTTGACGAGAAGGATGAGCTGTTCGCGGGGCTGCCGGAGAGGTTCATCGCCTGGGCGAGTCATAACGACGAGGTTGTGGAGACGCCGGGCTTCAAAATTCTGGCGCATTCGAAGGACTGCTCGAACCATGCCTTCAAGTCGCTGAAGAGGCCCATTTATGGGTGCCTTTTCCATCCCGAAGTTGAGCATACGGAGCACGGGAGCGAGATTTACGCCAACTTCCTGAAGTTGGCGAAGAAGTAGCGAGTTTTTAATAGGCAACGACGCAAATTCGTTTACCCGCAGGGGTGGCAGAGCCTGGTCAAATGCGACGGACTCAAGCGACCCTTTTCCCACCCGATATCGGGCTACCGCCGCGTTCGGCAGGGTAAAAGCGTCGACGGAAAATGGGAAGAGTGGTTCGAGAAATCCGTTGTCTTAGGACTGCGTGGGTTCAAACGCGATTTTGCTGGCGCAAAAGGCGCCTTCAACTTCGTTGAATTTCCCTCCCCCTGCACTTTATTTTTGCAAAGTGAAAGATATGGAACTGGGAAAGACGTTTTATGCGGCCAACGGGAAGGCATGGCGCGCGTGGCTTTCAAGGAATCACGCTAAGGAGAAGGAGATTTGGCTCGTCTATTACAGGAAGGCGACTGGCAAGCCGAGGATACCGTATAATGATGCGGTGGAGGAGGCGCTTTGCTTCGGGTGGATAGACAGCATCGCGAAGAGAGTGGACGGGGAGAGGTTTGCACAGAGATTTTCTCCGAGAAGGAAGGGGAGCGGGCTTTCGCAGATGAACAGGGAGAGGATAAGGAAGATGATTTTTGATGGAAGGATGACGAAGGCAGGGCTTGCGGCGGTCGCGCACGCCTTCAAGGTGGATGAGACGTTTGCATTCCCAAAGGGGATTCTGAAGGCAATAAGGAAGGATGAAGAGGCGTGGAGGAATTTCCAGAAACTGCCGGAAAGCTACAAGCGGATAAGGGTTGCTTACATTGAGGGCAGAAGGCGCCAGGGGGAGGAGATGTTCAGGAAAAGCCTGCGGCATTTCATCAGAATGACCGCGAAGGGAAAACGGTTCGGATTTGTAAGGGAATGAAAGTTACCAGGCATACGGAAGCAGGCGATATCTCGTTTTCCGGCAATACGCCCCATACCCTGGCAACTTGCGCCGAAGGAGTTCCTCTTCATTTAGGATGCGGAAGATAATGGCGGGTATTGTGAGCAGGAAGAGTGGGAGCGCCCAGTAGGAGCCGAGGGCGATGGGGGTTGCGGTGTAGAGGAGAAGAAAGCCGACATACATTGGATGCCGCACGACTGAATAGGGGCCTGTCGAGATGACCTTCTGCCCCTTCTCAACCTCGACCGTCCGCGCCGCGTAGCTGTTCTCCTTGAAGGCGAGGAATACGATTATGTAGCCGATGAAAACAAGCAGGTTCGCGCCAACCGCCACCTCAAACGGCACGCTGGACCATCCGAAACGCCGGTCCAAGCCCGGGATGAGGAAGCCGATGAGGAAGAGGAGGGCCGTTATTTTTACGATGGCTTTCTGCTTCGCCTCCTTCTCCTTGGTCTTGAACCTGCGCTCCAGGAACGCCGGGTCGCTCTTCAGGAAATACAGGCCGACGAATGCTACGGGAATGAAAAGGATAGCCAGGTACAGCCACGCCTGCCAGTAGTCAAAGGTGCCTGCAGGCAGGAAGAGCATTGCGCCAACTACGGGCAGCGCAGCTAGGTATAGCAAGATGGCTTTAGTCCGCAGCCCCGCCTTGTCCACTATACAAGATCGGCGCCGGGCGTATAAAAACTTGCCGCGCGCTGGGATGAGTGAATTAGCCGGTTATTATGCCACCGCCGAGGCAGAGGCCGTTTTTGTAGAAGGCGCAGACCTGGCCGGGGGTTACTGCCTCTATCGGCTTCTTGAAAGTGATGCAAGCTGTGCCGCTGCCGAGAGGCTTGAGAACAGCTTCCACTTCAGGCTGGTGGTAGCGGATTTGGGCTGAGAGGGTGGTTTCCTTTTCCGGAAGCTTTCCGGAGATGAAGTGGAGGTTGGAGAGGAAAGCTTCGGACTGGAGGATTTCGCTGCGGTTTTGCGTGACTGTGAGGATGTTGTTGGCGTTGTCGAGGGATTTGACGTAGTAGGTGCCGGTGCCGCCGGGAAGGCCAAGCCTCTTCCTCTGGCCGATGGTGTAGAAGTGGAGGCCTTTGTGAATTCCGAGCCTTTTCCCTTTTGAGCCGAAAATGGGACCGGGATTCCTGCCGACCTTTTCCTCTATGAATTTGGGGAGGCCTTTTCCGGAAATGAAGCATAGGTCCTGCGACTGCTTCTGGGTGAGGAGCGACGGGAAGCCCGCCTTTTTTGCAAGGGAGAAGACGTCGGCCTTGGTGAGCTCGCCGAGAGGGAAGATGATGCGCGAAAGCTGCTCCTTTGCGAGGAAGCATAACCCATAGGTCTGGTCTTTGGAAAGGTCCTTCGCGCGCAGGAGCTCGCCATTTTCCGTGCTCCGGGCGTAGTGGCCGGTGGCAACGTATCCGATGCCGTGCGCGTTTGCGAACTCAAACAGCTTGCTGAATTTCAGGACGCGGTTGCATTCCGCGCACGGGTTTGGCGTGCGGCCTTCCTTCAGCTCGGAAGCGAGGAAGTCGATGACGCATCGCTTGAAATCTTCCTGCACGTCGTAGATGTGGTGGGGGATTCCGAGCTTCTCGCAGACGGATTTGGCGGTTTCGATGTGCCCGCCGTCATGAAGCTTTAGAGAAACGCCGACCGGCTCCCAGCCCTGCTGCTTGAGGAGAAGGAGGGACATGGAGGAGTCGACGCCGCCCGACATTCCAATTACGATTCTCTTAGCCGCCATCCGCATGACCTATTCAGCTTCAAAGGTGAGGATTTCGGATTCTTCGACCGCTTTTTCCGCAAGCTCCTGGACAGGGATGCTGCCCTCGGCGGCCTCAATCTCCGCGAGGGTTGCGCGCGTTTCCGGGTGCTGCGCAATCATGAATGAGCAGCAGTCCGGGGACTGGACTATGGATGCTTCGTAGGTGCCGATTTTTCGCGCGAGCAAGGTCGTCTCGGCCTTGTTCATGCCGGCGAGCGGCGCGAAGACCGGGAGCTCGGATGCGCGGTAGATGCAGTTCAGGTTCTCGAGCGTCTGGGAGGCGACCTGGCCCACGCTGTCTCCGGTCACTATGCCCGGCGCGCGCTCGAGCCTTGCGACGCGGTTCATCACCTTCATCATCGCGCGCCTGTAGGCGACCATGCGCAGCTTCGCCGGGACGCAGATTATTATTTCCTTCTGCAGCTTCTCGAACGGGACGATGTAGAGTTTTGAGGATAGCTGCACCTCGGTCAGGCGCGAGACTATTTCCGAAAGCTTGCCCTTCACGGCCGTTGCGCCGATGGACTTGTTGTGCGCATGGGCGAAAACTATGGGGCAGCCGCGCTTCATCATCATGAAGGCCGAGACAGGGCTGTCGATGCCCCCTGAGAGCGAGCAGACGAGCGGCGCGCTGCTGCCGACCGGAAGGCCGCCTATCCCATCGTGCTGTTCCGTGTAGAGGAACGCCTCCCTGTCGCATATCTCGGCGTGGAGCGTGATGCCCGGGTGCTCGAGGCTGACTTTCTTGCCGGTTTTCCCGCAGATGAATTCTCCCAGGTCGCAGTCTACACCGTGCGAGTCGAGCGGGAAGCGCTTGTTCGCGCGGCGCGTTGAGACCCGGAAGGTGGAGAACTCCCTGCCCCCCAGCAGGCTGAGGGCGCCATCGCGGATTTCGCCCATCTCCAGCGGGACGGAGATTGCGCGCGAGAAATTGGCAATGCCTGGCAGGAGCGAGAGCCTGCGGCGCGCCTTTTCGAAGTCCGCGCCTTTCGCGAGCCTGGCAACCATGCGGCCGTGCATCGGCACCAGCTCCGAAACCGTGCTCCCGAGCGATTTCCTGGCGTTCGCCGCGAGCTTCTGCTCGAAAAGCCCGCGGTTTCCGCCCTTTAGGCAGATTTCGTCGTAATGCAGAAGGATGAATTCACGCATGCAAATGCCCTGCTTTCCGCTGGCTCTCTTTTCCCCGCCGGGCTTCTTATTGGTTTCCTGCGGATGGGCGTCGCGTTAATGTGGGGCGCGTGCGGATTTTTAAATTCTGCCCTGCAAAGGGATGGCAGGTGGATGAATGGTGGATATTGCGCAAGTGATAAGCGACGCCTTTGAGCTCTACAAGGAGAGATGGCGCGATGTGGTGGTGCCTTTCCTGGTTCTTTTCGTAATTGCCATAGTCTTCGGGCTGGTGAGCTTCGGCCTATCGCTCACTTCGAAGACGGTGTGCAAGAATGCGGTTAATCCATACATCCTGATCGCGTTGTGCTACGTCCCTCAGATAATGCAGTACGCGTTTGGGATAGTTGAGGGGCTTGTGCAGTTCATCGTGATATTGGCGGTGCTGATTCCGCTGTGGGAGCTAATAAGCGGGGCGAAGGTTTCCGACTGGTCGGTGCATCTGGGAGAGCAGCTGCTCAATGCAATCAAGGTCATTGTGCTGAGGACCGCCCTGATGCTCCTCGTAATCCTGCCGCTGATTGTGTTCGTCATCCTCAACCTCACTTTGATTGTTGCGGCCATGAACTCCGGAGGCGGCCTGAGCGGGCTGGTGACGTTTGGCGGCTTCGCCGTCCTGGTTGGTGTCATCGTGGCTGCAGTGGTGCTGATGATAGTGATAAACTTCCTGCTGACCTTCCTCGAGATTGAGATGGTGGTCGGGGGAAAGGGGCTGCTTGGGGCAATCGGGGCGTCCTACGGAAGGGTGATGGCGAACGTCGTGCCCTGCTTCCTGTTCAACCTCGTTTGGTGGCTGCTGCAGATTGCAATCGGGCTCCTCACTACGGTCCTCATCTGCTGCACGCTTTGCCTTGCCTATCCCGTAGCAATCATCGTCTCGCCGCTCATCGTGGCGCCGGTGATGTGGATATCCAAGCTGATGCTGTGGAAGGAGCTGGGCGGCGGAGCCCCGCAGAAACGAGAGCTATTCTGAGTTTTTCCTTTCCGTTTTTTTCTGGTTTTTCCCCTTCAAGGGGAGGTGGTTAGTGTGAGGTATCTTGTTCTGGTGGTTTTGGTTGCCGCAGTGGCTTTCGCGGCCGGGTGGGCGGGTGCGGGCGCGTATGTGGCAGCGCCGGCTGGAGGAGGGGTTTGCGCGGAGAGGGTTGATGCGCTTTTCTCGCCGGGCTCCGAGGCGAGGATTGTCGGGCTCGTGGAATCGGCGAACGAGTCGGTTGACGTGGAACTCTATCAGTTCAGCTACACGCCGCTGATGGATGCGCTGGTTGCGGCGAAGGAAAGGGGGGTGCGGGTGAGGGTAATCCTCGAGCCGCGGCTGGACGGGAAGGACAACCTGAATGCGATGGCGAGGCTGAAGGGGGAGGGAGTCGATGCGCGGTGGGCGACGCTGGAGTTTGCGCTGACGCATTCGAAGACCGCGGTTATTGACGGCAAGGAGGTGCTCGTGGGCTCGCAGAACTGGAGCTATAACGCGATGCTAAGGAACAGGGAGAGCGCGGTGGTCGTGGTAAGCAGCGAGGTGGCTGGGGAGTTTGAGGGTGTGTTCGAAGAGGATTGGGAAAAGGCGAAAGCGGGTTAGCTGCGCAGCGTTGCTTCAGACCCAGCCTTTCCGCCTCATTATGAGGTACGCACAGCCCATCAGGAACAGGGTCAACAGCAGCGAGAAGGCCTCGCCGTAGGGAGCGTTCCAGTCTATGAGCGTGTGCGTGAAGTTCATGCCGAAGTGGCCTGAGACGACGTTCGGAATCATGAAAAGGATTGTGACCGCGGTGAGCACCCTCACCACGTCCGACAGGTGCTCGATGCGCTTGTTGAGCTCGTTCGTGGACTTCATCTCGAACTTGCTCCTTAGCGCAATAGCCTCCTTCTTCAGGCCGCGGACCCTGTCGCTGAGGTGCGTGGCCTTCGCGAGGAGGACGTCGTAGTCGTAGCCTATCAACTCCGCGTCGACGAACTTGAAGGTGCTTTCCTCCAATTCTATGAGCAGGGACTCGAAGTCATGGACCGCGTCGCCGAACTTCTTCAGCCGCTTGTCTGTCGCCTCTATCTCGTCCAGGTCGAGTGTGACGCTCAGATGGTCGGTCTGCTTGTTGAGCTTCTCGAAATAGGCGATGTAGTTGCTGAGGGTCTTCTTGAGGATGAGGAAGGCGGTGACCGTGGTCTCGCGCACCTTCTCCTTCCCCTTCGCAGGAATGGAGTAAAGCTGGTGCTTCGTGTTCACCACTTCGGGATAGATCAGGCTGTTGCGCTCGGAAAGGACGAGAATCTTGTTCGGGGTCGAGTCGAACTCGGTTAGGCTGAGGATTAGGTAGTCCTCGTATTCCTCGTAGAAGATGATGTCCAGCGTGAGAAGCGCCTTCAGGTCACTGGTTATCCCTATCTCCTGCGCCTTCTTGACGAAGTCATCGAAGTTGCTGAATTGATGCAGCATACGTGCGCCTTCTTAGCCTGGGAGGACTGCACAGCTGGAATATATATAAATATTGGCATTAAGGTAGCGTGAAGGCGAAATTGTTCAGAATCCGCAGGATGGCCGCGCCGGACCGCTCCGAAGTAATCGAGATGCTGAACTGGCATTTTCCGCATGTCGGGATGACTGGGAAGAAGCTGGAGGAGAAGCTTGGGAAGGGGGCGGTGTTCTTCGTCGCAGAGAGCGGCGGGAAGATTGTGGGGTTTGCGGATTTGAGAATGGGGAAGAATGCATTAGTCCGAGGGCTGGCGGTGGAGAAGGAATGGCGGGGGAGCGGAGTTGGGACTGCGCTGCTGGAGAAGGCGGTGGAGGAGGCGAGGAAGAAGGGGTATGCGTCGGTGTGGATTAAGACGCAAGCGAAGAATGAGGGGGCCGTCCGCGTCTACCGGAAGATTGGGTTTGCGGCTGTGAGGGATACAGCTGGGAAGATGGGCGAAACGCTCCTGCTGATGAAGAAGAGGCTGGAAACGTAGCTGTTTTATTCACCAACCTTCACATCTGTGGAGGTATCGGAACCGAGGAATGGCAAAGTGCGGAGGTTCAGGAACCGAGGATGTTGCGCAACGCGCAACAGGCAGTCGCCAACGAAGTTGGCGATGCGCAACGTGAGTTGCGCAGTTGTCGCCGAAGGCGACTTGAGCTGTCGCCGGAAGGCGACACAATCGCCGGAGGCGACTGGATATGGCGCAAGTGAGCCTGCGATGTGCATTTCTCCGCGAGAAATGCATCAGACATCGCCGAAGGCGATGCTGAACGCAGCGCCAACCGGGGTTCTGATGGGGGAATGTGCTAACCTGGTATGCTTCCGGGTTTGGGACCCGGCGGTCCGAGTTCAAATCTCGGTTCCCCCATTTAATTTCCCCTATTCGCGTTTCCGGGCGGAAAAGAAGTATACGACTGACAAAAAGATTAGTATGACGGTTACTCCGCAGATGCCTGCTGCGCATGTCAGCCCGCCTGAACTTCTTTGGGATACGGCAACGAGGAGGAATATCACGGATAAGACAATGAATATCAGCGTGAGGCCAATAAGGCGTGTTGAAAGTAAGCCGGCTGCGAGATCTATGCCCGGTCCTCCCGCTTTCTTCTTTTTAACTTCCGGGATCTTTGGCGCCGTTCCCTTGTTTTTCTTCAGCGAGGCCGCGAATTTCTTGCGCGCTTTCTCGGACTGGAATTCGATTGGAAGAACGTCCCTGCCGCAGTTTGCGCAATGCAGCAGCCCCGAGAGGCCGGAGGCGCCGGTGAAATCGAAAACCGCATTTGCACCCCCGCCTATCCATTCGAGTTCTGCGGACCCGCAGTTTGAGCAGGCTTTCACGGCTGGCTTTTTCGCCATAGGGCTCACCTTTTCTTTTTCCCGAAGTTGCCGCGGGGCTTTGAAATCTTGTAATCCGGGTAGGCCTTGTTGAAGGCGTCCGTGCCCACCTCGGTGAGGAAGCAGATGTTTTCGAGGAGCATTTTGTTTAGGTAAGCCTCTGCGTGGGGCAGGGCATCGGGCGATTTGCATGCGGAAAGGAGCTGTTCCCTCGGCTTGGGCGCGGAGAGGAGCTCTGCGGCTGAGGCGAAGCCTTTCTTCTTGCCTTTTGCCATCTTTGCGGCAAGCTCATCCAGTTGGAAGGTGTCGATTCCTGCGAAGGTGAAGATTTTCCTGTCTATCGCCTGCCTTGTTCCCATGAGCACGCCTATTACTTCGGGAAGGGCGGTCTTCTCGTCTATTGTGAGCTTCTTTATCGCAATCCAGTCGCCCTTCTTCGCTGCGAAGATGATTTCGTCTTCCATCTAAACACCGGTTTTCACGCCGAGAAGGCGGAGAATTTCCTGGTTGAAGAGCGCCTCTGCGAACGGGAGCTGCGATTCCTCCTTGCAGAATTCCTTCAGCTTGGCGCGAATCTTGGATTGGTTGAGGGAAGTGAGTGATTGGGCGCCGCTTTTCCCTGAGGCTTCTGAGGCTGCGAATGACTTGATTGCGGAGACATCGATGCCGATGAGCTCGAAGGCCTTGGCGGAAGCCACGCCACGGATTTCCGATAGGGTCTTGGCGACTTCCGAGTCCGGGGTTGAATCGCTGACTGGAAGCCGCTTCTCCATGCTCCATCCTTTGTAATTTGCAATGAACTTTATCTCGTCAGGCATTCTTCTCCCTCCTGATTATTTCTCCGGCGGCGATTAGGCCTGTCGCGCATGCGCCGACTATTCCGCGCGAAACGCCTGCACCGTCCCCGGCTGCGAAAAGGTTCTTGACCGAGGTCTCCATCTGCTTTGAGACGGAAACGCGGAGAGCGTGGAATTTAATCTCCGGGGCGTAGAGCAGCGTCTCGTCCTCTGCGACGCCTGGAATCACCTTGTTGAGTGCGTCGAGGCCCTCGAGGATGTCGGTGACAATCCGCGCTGGGAGGCACATGCTTATGTCACCTGGAGTCACCTCGCGCAGGGTCGGGGAGACGTAGCTGCGGTCTATGCGCTCCCAGGTGCTGCGCCGGCCCGCTTTCAGGTCGCCTAGCCTCTGGAGCGTCGGCTTGCTGCCCCCGATTATGGTTGCGAGGCGGGCGATGCCTTCCCCGTATTTCGTGGTGTTCTCAACGGGCTCGGTGAGCGCGACCTGGACCAGGAGCGCGAAATTGGTGTTGCCGGACTTCTTGTCGCGCATGGAGTGGCCGTTCACGCATATGTAGTCGCCATCGTAGGATTCGGTGATGACGAATCCCTTGGGGTTCGTGCAGAAGGTGCGCACGAAATCATCGTAATGCTTTGTCCGGATGTGGAACTTGGGGTCCCAGTTGATGGCGGTCACATCATTCATTATCTCCGCGGGGACCTCGATTCTGACGCCCACGTCGAGGGGCTGGAATTTTGTGGCAACCCTGTTCTCCCTGCAGATTTCCGAGAACCAGGAAGCGCCGCCCCTTCCTGAGGCGACCAAAACGAAGTCAGCGGGAATCCTCATTATCTCCTTCGTTCTCAGGTCGCGCGCGATAACCCCTTTCGCAACATTGCCCTCGAGTATAAGGCTGTCCGCCTTCGTGCGGATTAGGAGCTGGACGCCCATCTTGCGCAAATCGGCGACTATGCTTGTGATTATCTTCGGGAGGCGGTCCGAGCCCATGTGCCTCTGGCGGATGGGGATGAACTTGAAGCCTGCGGCCTTTGCGCGGCGCTGCAGGTCCTCCGCGCGCCCGCCCATACCTGACTCGCCGCCCTTCGCCCCGTGCTTCACGAAGAATTTGTCCACCTTTTCAATAGCCTCACGCGCCTGCTCGGGTGTGAGGAATTCCAGGAGGTTGCCGCCTATCTCTGGGCTGAGGTTCAGCTTGCCGTCCGAGAACGCGCCGCCGCCGCCAACCCCGTGGATGAAATGGCAGGGGCGGCATTTTATGCAGTAGCCCAGTTTCAGCATGGGGCATTTGCGGTCCTTGATGTCGCTGCCCTCCTCGATTATGGTAACTGCCAGGCCGTGCTTAGCCAGCTCGTGCGCGGCGAGCAGGCCCGCCGGGCCGGCGCCTACAATGGCGACCCTGCGCGTGCGGCCCTTCAAAAGAACCGCCTAAGCCTTCTTTATTATGTAGTAGCCCGCGGCCTTCTCCCTTGCCCTGCGCGCGACGACGCCCTTCTGCACCATGCTGGTGAGCGCGTTGCTGACCTGCCCCTTGGGCCTGTTGCACTTCTTCATTATGTCGTCCGCGGTCTTCATCTTGTCCTCGGCGGAGGCGCCAATGTCCTCCATCGCCTTAAGGACTATCTGCTCAATCGGGTTCAAATCTGCCATGTTCTCTTCCTCCTTCTATCGGGAGAACGCCATGCGTTTCCCGTTTCTCTTATTGGAAGCAGATATTAAAAGGGTTGCCTGCAAATGGAGTTTCATGGCGGAGAATGCGGCGAAAGAGCTGATTGAGGAGCATGCGGTGATAATGAAAATGATAGCCGCGCTCAAGAGGCAGGCCTTCTTCCTTTCCTTGGGGAAGGAGGTGCCTTACAAGCAGATGAAGGAGTCGCTGGAGCTGCTCGCTGATTTCGCGGACGCGTGCCACCACGCGAAGGAGGAAAAGGCGCTTTTCCCCGCGCTTGCCGGGCTGCCGAGGTATAAGGCGAAGGCGGATGAGTTTTTGGACGAGCACATGCGCAGCAGGGAATACATGAAGGCGATGAGGGCTGCGCTGCCCGTAGTCACATACGGGAGCGACTCGTCCATGCGCGTGTTTGTGGGAAACGCAAATGCTTATTGCGCGCTGCTTATTGAGCATATAAAGAAGGAGAATGCCCTGTTCGCGAAATGCGGCGAAATCTTCTCCGAAGAGGAGAACAAAAAGATGGGAAGGGCTTTCGCGAAAATAGAAAAAGAGGAGATTGGGGAAGAGAAGCACGAGCAGTACCAGGAGAGGGCGGAGAAGCTCAGCGAGAAGGCCGCCGAACTCTGATTAATTCTCAGGCCTTCCTCCTGGCGGGCGTCTGCTTCTTCGGCGCTTCTGATTATGCCTCTGGCTTCTTCCTCTCGGGCTTCTGCTTCTTCGGCTTTTCTTCCTTCGGGACTTCCGGCTTCGGGTTTCCGCCCATCATCCTTCCGATGAAGTAGGCCACGCCCCCTATTCCGCCGAGCAGCACGAGCCCGCCGCCGATTATTATGATGAGGAGCAGCAGCACGATTACGCCTATTGCGGCGTAAAGCATGGTGTTGTCCGGAGACGGCGGAGTCGGGGAGGGGGTTGCGGTGATTGCCGGGGTGGCAGTTCCGACTGGGCTGGGCGTTTCAGACGCGCTCGGAGTTGGGGAAACTTCGGGGGTGATTTCGGGCGTTGGGCCGAATCCCATTGGCACGCAGGCCGTCCCGTCGAAGCACTTTTCATTTCCGCACTCGCAGGTCGCAACCGTGTGGCTGTCCCAAGGCGCGCAGCCGCAGCCGCCGATAAGGCAGGTGTTGGGGTAGTCGCCGACACTGCCACAGCAGAGGCTGCTCGACAAGTGCCCACCGGATGCGATGCAGGACTGCGCAGGGTTCGGTGTGCCCGTAGCTGCAGGTGTTGGCGTTACGGTTGGGCTGGTTTGCGGTGTTGCGGTTGGGGTGGCTGCGGGGGTTTCAGTGGGGCTGCTTTCGGGGGTTGGCGTTATGGTTGCATTCGCCTCGGGGGTTGGCGTGGGCGTTGCGGCTGGTGTCGCGGTTGGGGAGGCTGCGGGAGTCGGTGTGGGGGTAGGGGACGGCACGGTTCCGTAGCCGAGGTCCGTTTCGTAAAGGTATGCCGGGCTTCCGCGCGTGAGCGTAGCCCTGTACCTGAAATACCTGCCGGCCTTGTTTATGTTCACGGTGCCGTTGTCCGAAAGGCCTAAGACCGGGATTACTGGGATGTAGCCCAAGAGGCTTGCGCCGGAAAGGGCGAGGTCCCTTCCCGCCGGCCCCGAGACCGACACCCAGCTCGCGCCGGTGAATGAAGAGCTGTTGGAGGCCTGGTAGTCGAGGGCGACGTTCCCGTATTTCTGCCAGGAGAAGTTGGTGAACTGCTTCACCATTCCGGCATTGAATGGCGGAGAGGTGTAGGTGCCGCTGGAAACGAACTGCGGCTCTATGTCCGAGTAGCAGACGCTTATGTAGTAGGTGCCCTGCGGAACGCAGATGAAGGCCTGTGCGAAGCCTCCGCGCGGGTCAGGCGCGAGCACTGTCGAGCCCGTATCACCGTCGTATATCTTAAAGCCGAGTACGGGGCTCAGGGTCGTGCCATCGGGCTTGAAAACCTGGCCGTCCGTTTCGTTGAAAAGCAATATCACGTGCCCGGACGGCGCTGCAGTCACTTGGACCGTGCTCGCATATCTCAAAGACGTGAACGGTGTCTGCGACGAGGCCAGGCTTCCCGACGTGTCATAATAGTTCGCATAGATGTTGTAGAAGGGATCGAGGCTAGGGCGTTCGTTCCACGCCACGACGAACTCGCCATCCGAAGGGACCCAGGCTGCGTCGTAGAACTCCTGGTCCACGGGCCCGGTTGCGACGGCGAAATAGCTCGTGGCGGAGCACGAAGTGTCGTATATGCTCGCGTAAATGTCATCGTTTAAGGGATGGGTGCCGGACACTACAACCCAGGTCACGAAGAAGCTGTCGCCGCCCGCCGTGACATGGGGAAGGCCTACGCCACTTGTGGATGAAGCGACATACTGCGCGCACGCAAGGCTGCCGTCCGCATTGTAGACCCTGGAGTAGATGTCCGTGGTGACATCAAGGCGTGGGTCGAAGTTTGAGTCAAGCACTATCATGAACTGACCCGATGGCAGGGCCGCGATGTCGACGGAATCCGTGTAGTAATTTGCGACGGTTATGCGAGCACTTACGGGGTTGAAGTTCGTGTCGAGAATCTGGGCGTAGGTCATGTTGGTCGCAACATCAACCCAGGCGGCTACTACGTTGTTTCCGGGCATGACTGCAACCACCGGCAAGGCTGACGCGCTGCTGCTGGAGATGAGCTTTGCGTCCGGCTCAATCGTGCCGTCCTTCGAAACGCCGCGCATGTATACGTAGGCGTGGCCGCTGCTGTCCATGCGCGTGTAGGCGATTATCCTCCTTCCGGTCGAATCCACCGCGATGTCGGGATAGTAGTAGCTGATAGTGCTGTTTCCGGCAGCGATCGTTTGCGTGTCCGACGGTGCGTAGCCGTCGCCGGTAAGCGTGAGGCTGACGGTGCCGTTCGTGTAGACCTCGGTGTTGCTTGTCGTTCCCGCGCTGAAGTCATCGGATGTGGCGAGAACCCAGTGGTTTGGGGTTGGAATGGGGATGATTACGCCGCCGCCAGGGGGGGCTGCTATGGCGCTTGCAAGCAATGGGAGAAACGCCAATACGAATACGCAGGCTAAGGCTGCTCGGGACAGTTTCATTCGACCACCGCAATAAGCTTCAGCCGGGCGGTTTAAAAAACTGATGAAAATGGGAAGCCGCCGGAGCTGGGCCTGGCCGAATCAAGACCTCCTTACGGTTGGCGCCGCGTTCAAGCCTCGCGCAAGATGGATATCATCCGCGTTATTCCCGGCCTCTGCCCGTACATCAGTATTGTCGCCCGGAAGAGCTTGGCCGAAACCCAGACTGAAACCGCGACAGTCGCGAAAAGCAGCAGCAGGCTTGCGGCGATTTCAGCCATGGGAACGGAAGTCATCCCCATCCTCATTATCATGGAGAGCGGGGCGCTGAACGGGAACATGGAAAGGATTTGCGCGATTTGCCCGTTCGGCTCGACCATGAACACCGTGATAAACCAGAGCGGCGCCGCGGCAGGAAGCACTACGATTGCGGAGATTTGGGAGCTTTCCCTCATCGAGGTGGAAATCGAGCCGATGCACGCGAGAAGGCTGGAGTAAAGCAGGAACCCGCCGATGAAATAGAGGAGATAGACGGCGAGCAAACCGGGCGAAATGATTTCAAGCGGGTTTATCGCCCCGACAAGCGCCATTATCGGCCCCCCGAAATATGCGATGGCCACGGAGGAAAGGATTAGCCAGACGATTAGCTGGGTCAGCGAGAGCGCGCCATTGCCGATGATTTTTCCCGCCATCAGGTCCTTTGCCGAGATGGACGAGAGCAGTACCTCCATAACGCGGCTCTCCTTTTCTTCGACGACGCTTTGCATGAGGAAGCTTGAGCTCATGAAGATTGTGAGCAGCAGGAGCAGCCCTATTCCGGTCGCGACCAGCGACTGCATAAAGTTGCTTTTCACGGGTTTTCCGGAAGCGTCAAGCTCCACGGTCCGGACCGAAGGGGGCGACTCGATTCTCGCCTGCACCTGCGGCGGCAAGCCCTTTACGAGCCCGCTGATCAGGAAAGACTGCATTGCGTTGTCGTTCAGCGTGCGCGTCAAGTCCCCTTCCCTCACTAGGACGGTAAGCGTCCCGTTCGCAAGGTAATCGGGCCCGACCACCAGGACGGAGCCGACCTTTTGCGAGAGGAGCGCGGCTTTCGCGTCATCGACCGTTGCATACTCGATGGTCATGTTGCCGTTTCCCTGGAAGCCGAGGCCGCTCTCATCCACGAACCCGACAGGTGTGGTGAATTGCAGGGAAGTCATCTGCGAGCCGAAAGAAGCCTGGATGGCAAAAATCACGCCCATCAAAAGCGGCAGGCCGAACACAACGTAAAGGAAGCTCTTCCTCTTCACGTTTTCCAGGTAATCCCGCTTTGCAACCTTGAAAATGTCCGCCATTTCAGGCACCACTCCCGCTTCCCGGGCCGGCCGCCTCAAGGAAGATGTCGTTGAGCGAGGGCTCGCTTGCCTCGAACTTGCTTATATCCACGCCGGAATTCAATAGCGCGCGCAAAACGTCGCCGGGCCTGGCGCCCTTGCCAATCCTCATTTCCGCATACGCCCCGAAATCATCAATCCTTGAAACCCCGGCAATCTTTTGCGGAAGCTTTCCCGAATAATCCACGCGCACGCTTCCCTTCCCGTATTTCGCCTTCACTTCGGCGACGGTCCCGTAAAGCACGCGCGCGCCCTTGTCTATCATCATCACGCGGTCACACATCTTTTCCGCCTGCTCCATCATGTGCGTAGACAGGATTATCGCGGCCCCGCCCTGCTTCAGCGCCACAATCAGGTTCTTGACGGTATTCGTGTTCACCGGGTCGAGGCCCGAAAACGGCTCGTCGAGAACGACCAGCCTGGGCTTGTGCAGTACGGTCGCGATGAATTGCACCTTCTGCTGCATCCCCTTCGAAAGCTCGCTGACCTTCGCCCTCTCGTAGCCGGCGAGCCCGAGCTCCGCAAGCATCCTCTTCCCCTCGCGCTCCGCATCCTTTTCGGGCATCCCCTTAAGCGAAGCCAGGTAAACGAGCGTCTCAAGCACGCGCGAGTCCTTGTAAAGCCCGCGCTCTTCCGGAAGGTACCCGACCAGCTTTTTTGTCCTCTCGGAAAACTTTTTCCCGAAAATCTTTACGTCGCCGGAATCCTGCCCGAAAATCCCCATCAGAATCCGGATGGCGGTAGTCTTTCCCGCGCCGTTCGGCCCGAGAAGCCCGAGGATTTCGCCTTCCCTGGCATCGAACGACACGTCCTTCAATACCCGCGTTGCGGCGAAAGACTTGGAAATGGACGAGGCCACGACTACCGCTTCATTCATCAAAAAATTTATGCCCGCGCTTCTTTAAAAGGAGAGCGCGGAATGTCCGGGCGGCGGCGAAAGCAGGGGTAGGAATGCAAGCCCCCGGCGAAGTTTTTAGTTGAGGTTTTTACCATATCGCCGGAGCGAGCCCCAGTGCAACTGCGCAACACCCTCAGGTGTTGCGGGAGACGCGCATTGGGTGCGAGCGACGAGCGATTGGGAAAAAAGTCATTTTTAGTTGAGGTTTTTACCATATGGCAGCGAGCGAGCCGCAGACACGCTGCGAGCGAGCGTTGGCAACCGCAGTTGCCAACATTTCGCCGCTAGGCGAATTTGTTGCCATGGGAAAAAAGTCAAGCCCCCGGCGAGAGTCGCACTCGCGGCCTACTGCTTGCGCGCCCTTCTTTTCCGTTAACGCTTTTCTTCGGAAGAAAAGGGTTACAAGGCAGTCGCTCTACTGCTGAGCTACGGGGGCATCAGAGAATGTTGCGCCGCTCATTCTTTTTAAGCTGCTTCATCCGCAGTTCCTCGCCTTCCCCAGAAGTAGCGGGGTTATCACCTCGTAGCCACGCTCATTCGGGTGCGAGTCGTCCGGTGCCGAAGCGTAATCCGGGTTCAGGTAGCCGGCGGGGGTTGCAAGCGCGCCGTGCAGGTCCAGGACGCAGACTCCGGAATGGGTTCTTGCGAATTCTTCCAGCCAGGCGTCGTATTCCAGGTGGTTCTGCACGAGGCCGGGAGTTGTGTATATCTGCACCATCGGAAGCGCGTTGTCCATTATAAGCGTCTTGTGGTGCCGCACCACAGCCGTCTCGTATGCGCGCTGGACGTATCCCTCGTTCCTTTCAATGCTCCCTTCTTCAGTGCTGAAATCCTCGAAGCAGAGCTTGAAGAATACGGCATCTGCAGCCCCTCCCGCCTCTTCCACGTAAGCGTCAACGCTGTCCGGCAGGTCCGGCGGCGTGTCGATGTGCCTTGTTATGATGTGAAAGCCGCCGTAATCGCCAGAATAGCCGGTGCCGTCGTATTCCAGGCCCATGAACCCGGCCCAGTTCTCGGTCACCGAGCGGCCGAGCATCAGGAGCGTGAGGTTCCCGCCTTCCAGGTGCGGCGTGGGCGAAGGCGCAGCCTCAGGCGCCGGAGTGAGGGCGGGCGTCGCTTCAGGGGTTGGGGTGGTGCTTGGAGATGGAGTCGCGAACGGCGCCGGAGTCGGCGTAGGCTGGGGCGGCTGGGAAATGCACCCGGACAGCAGCACCAGAGAGCAGGCGAGCGCGAGCAGAAGGGCGGCGCGTTTCATGATGCTACCTTTCCGCCTTTGTTTTATATACTTCTTCATCGCGGGTCATAACAGGTGATATTGATGGGGCTCTTCAAAAAGAAGGAAGGCGGGAAAACGGGAGGGGAAACGGCACCAGAGGTGAAGCCAAAGCTTCCTGAGCCGGACTGGAGGGAAGTCGAGAAGGGGAAGAACGAAGCTTTGCGCAAGGCAGTGCCGCAAACGTTTACCTTGAAAATGAAGGAAACGGCTGGGGAAAACCTGAAGATTGCCGAAATCCAGCTTTCCCTGAAGGAGGCGACGGATGACTTGGGGGCGAAGAGGCTCCGGTATGAAAGTGCGGACGGCTCAGTGAAGGTGGTGTTCAGGCATTTCGGCTACCACCGGAATGATGTGAGCTTTGAGAAGTTCGCCGGCAAGGAGCTGGAGTTCGGCTTTGGATATGACGTCATAGGAGACCCGAAGGACTCGTTTCTCACTACGAACTCTTTTGGCGTGGGCAAGCTGAGGTTCACGTCGCACATGGCGAACATGATGGGGGCGTCTACGGTCGCCCTTGTGATACCGTCTGAGATAAATGATATGAGAGACACCCTGAAACTCGCGTCCGACAAGGCGGAAGAGATAAGGAGAGTACATAACGAAGTGGGCGGGGCGGTTTATGGCGCAATCACGCCGCTTGCCTCCCAGATATTCGTAAAACTCGAGCAGAAGCCCTGAGAGGAAGCGGCACGCGCTGCCTGCTTGTAAGTAATATAAAGGTAGTATGCGAAAACTTCCGAGGCTCAGGTGATAAGTTGGGAAAATTCGCGATTGCTGACCGGGAGATTGCGCACGTCTATATCTGCAAGAAGTGCAAGGCGCGCAACCCCTACGGCTCGAAGAAATGCAGGAAGTGCGGATACACGGCATTGAGGCCCAAGAGGAAGGAGATTAGGGCTAAGAAGTAGGCGAAATTTCGCCCCTAGGTTATTTGCTGCCCGAAGGTGCATGAGATGGACGAGAAGAACGCTAAGAAAGTTTACCTGTTTGAGGAAGGCTCAGCGAAGATGAGGGATGTCCTCGGGGGGAAGGGCTGCAACCTGGCTGAGATGACGAACCTCGGGCTGCCGATTCCGCCCGGGCTCATAATCACCTGCCAGGCATGCAACGAGTACAATGCGCTGGGGAAGAAGTTCCCGAAGGGCCTGATGGAGGATGTCAGGAAGGCACTCCTTGTAGTCGAGCAGAAGGCAGGGAAGAAGTTCGGCGATGCGAAGAACCCGCTGCTCGTTTCTGTCCGGTCCGGCGCGCCGGTCTCCATGCCCGGAATGATGGACACCGTACTGAACCTGGGGCTGAATGAGGCTACTTTGAAGGCGCTGGTTGCGCAGGCCGGGAACGAGAGGTTCGCTTACGATGCTTACCGCCGGTTCATCAACATGTTCGGCGACGTGGTGCTCGGGATGGAGCACAAGAAGTTCGAGGAGATTTTGAGCGGGAAGAAGAAAGCGAAGGGAGTGAAGCTGGACACGGAGCTGGATGCGGCTGACCTGAAGGAGGTCGCTTCTAAGTACAAGGCGCTCGTCGAGAAGGAGACCGGGAAGAAGTTCCCCGAGGATCCGATGGTGCAGCTCGAGCTTGCGATTATGGCCGTTTTCAACTCCTGGGACACGCCGAGGGCAATCACCTACAGGAAGCTGAACAGGCTGCGGAATGACATGGGGACAGCGGTGAACGTGCAGGCGATGGTGTTCGGGAACATGGGGAACGATTCCGGGACCGGAGTCGCCTTCACGCGCAACCCGAGCACCGGGGAGAACAAATTGTACGGCGAATATTTGATGAACGCGCAGGGCGAGGATGTGGTCGCGGGAATCAGGACGCCGAAGCCGCTCATCCAGCTCGGGAAGGAGATGCCCGCGATCTACAAGCAGTTCGCGGAGATTGCGAAGAAGCTCGAGGGCCATTACAAGGACATGCAGGACATGGAGTTCACGATTGAGAAGGGAAAGTTGTGGATGCTGCAGACCAGAAGCGGGAAGAGGACGGCTGCTGCGGCAGTGAAGGTTGCGGTTGACATGGAGAAGGAGGGAAGAATCTCCAAGGAAGAGGCGATTATGAGGGTGCAGCCGGAGCATATCGACAAGCTGCTGCACAGGCAGATAGACCCGAAGGCGAAGGTCTCGCCTGTTGCGAAGGGGCTGAATGCCTCTCCGGGTGCTGCGGTCGGGAAGGCAGTCTTCACTGCGGATGATGCCGCGAAGGCCGGAAATGGAGGGAATGGGGAGAAAGTAATACTTGTTTCTGTTGAGACGACGCCCGAGGATATCCACGGGATGGCCGCGTCGCAGGGAATTTTGACGAGCCGCGGGGGAATGACCTCGCACGCCGCAGTCGTTGCGCGCGGGATGGGAATCCCCTGCGTTGCGGGATGCGACAAGCTGAAGGTAGATGTTTCGAAGAAGACCGCCACGGTCGAGGGGACTAATGTCGTAATCAAGGAAGGCGATGTTCTCACGATTGACGGCACGGATGGGCGCGTAATAATTGGGGAAGTGCCGCTCGTGGACCCCGAACTGACTGGCGATTTCGAGGAGCTCCTGAAATGGGCTGACGCGGTTTCGAGGATGCATGTCCGCGCGAATGCGGACACGCCGAAGAACGCGCTCGATGCGAGGAAGTTCGGCGCGAAGGGGATAGGCCTATGCAGGACCGAGAGGATGTTCAACGACCCGGACAGGCTGCCAATCGTGCAGGAGATGATTCTCGCGGGCACGCCGGATGCGCGGAAGGCCGCGCTCGCGAAACTGAAGCCCATGCAGAAGAGCGACTTCAAGGGAATTCTTGCCGCGATGGACGGCTTGCCCGTCATCATCAGGCTGCTCGACCCGCCGCTGCATGAATTTTTGCCGAAGCTGGAGGATTTGCTCGTGGAAGTGACTAAGATGAGCTTCCACAAGACGGATGACCGCGTGTTCAACGAGAAGAAAAAGATTTTGGACAAGGTGAGGGAGCTCTCGGAATTCAACCCGATGCTCGGGCATCGCGGGTGCCGCCTTGCAATCAAGTACCCTGAGATTTATGAGATGCAGACCGCGGCCGTGTTCGAGGCTGCCGCGGAATTGAGGAAGGAAGGCAGGAACCCGGTTCCCGAAGTGATGATTCCGCTCGTCGGGAACGTGAATGAGCTGGCGATTTTGAGGAAGCTGGTGAAAAAGACGGCTGACGAAGTGATTGCGAAGACCGGAGTGAAGTTCAACTACATGATTGGGACGATGATTGAGATTCCGCGCGCCTGCCTAACCGCTGACGAGGTGGCGCAGGAGGCGGACTTCTTCTCCTATGGGACGAATGACTTGACACAGACCACGCTCGGGTTCAGCCGCGATGATGCGGAGGCGAAGTTCCTCCAGCTCTACATCAAGGAGGGAATTCTTTCTGACAACCCGTTCGAGGTGCTCGACTTCGACGGCGTGGGCAAGCTCGTGGAGATGGGCGTGAGGCTCGGCAGGAAAGTGAAGCCGAACCTGGAAATCGGGGTGTGTGGGGAGACCGGAGGCGAGCCGCGCTCAATCGAATTTTACCACAAGGCGGGGCTGAACTACGTTTCCTGCTCCAAGTTCCGCGTGCCGATTGCGCGGCTTGCGGCTGCGCAGGCCACGATTAGGGAAAAACAGGCGGGCAAGAAGAAGGAAGGCTTCGGCGACTCCTGAGCTCCCTTTCTTTTAATATACCTCTTCTTCGCGTTATAGCCCATGCTGGTTTCCAAGAAGCAGGCCGACGTTCTGGGGAACGGGGTAGGAATTCCCACGAAAGGAATGACCTTGAGCGAAGCCCTTGCCGTGCACGAAAGGAGAATCTCGTTCGACCCGGAAAACCCAATGTTTTGGAGGTTCAAGGGAGATGACCTGCTCCGTTTCAAGCGGCCAGCTGAGGCGCTGGAATGCTTCGATAAGTCACTCAAGCTGAAGCCCGACGAGGTGGATGCGCTGATGGGGATGGGTTATGCCCTGAACCACCTCGGAAGGAGAGGGGAGGCGCTTGAGTATTTCGACCGCGCAATCAAGAAGGACCCGGAGAACATAGACGTGTGGATTGGGAAGGGATATACCCTCTCGAAGATGAGGAGATACTGGGAAGCGGAGAAGGCGTACAGCCTTGCGATAGGGCTGGATGAGAAGTCTGCGGCGGCGTGGAACGGGATGGCGTGGACGCTCCTGTTGCGTAACAGGCACGAGGAGGCGCTCCGGTGCTTCGACAAGGCTATTGGGCTCTATGTGGATGGGAGCAATTCGAGTGCCCTGGCCGGGAAGGGCAACTGCCACGTGGCTATAGGGAAGAGGACGAGCAATGTTACGAAAAGGCAGGCAGAATTCAGGGAGGCACTCAAGGCGTATGGAGCGGCTGCGAAGATTGCGCCGGACGACATCAACGTGATTTCGGGGATTGCGGATGCGTATGACGGGCTTCAGATGTTCAACGAGGGATACGCGGCTTACAACAAATTGCTGAAGAAAGCGCCGGATAACGCGAACTATTGGTATAGGTTCGGCTTCTTCCTGGACAAGATGCGCAAGCACAAGGAGTCGCTTAAGTTATTCGATAAGGCCATCGCTTTGGACCCGTACAAGCACCAGTTTTGGCTGGGCAAGGGGTTTGCGCTGTGTGCGGTCGGGGGGGCGGCGGGTTCCGAGGGCATCGAAAATTACAGGGAGGCGCTCGCGTGCTTCGAGAAGGCAGTGGAGATTGCGCCGGATGACGCGCATTCCTGGATGGGGATGGGAAGGGCGCTTGACAAGCTGGGGCGCTATGCCGAGGCGGAGAAGGCATTCGGCGAGGCGCTGCGGTTCAGGCCAGAGTATGAGAAGGCACTTATCGGAAGGGGGTATGCGCGCTACATGCAGAAGAAATATAGCGAGGCGCTTGCTGATTTTGAGGCCGTGTTCAGGAATGGGCGCGGGAATGCGAGAGCGGAGCAGGGAAGGAAATTGGCGCTTGAAGCGCTAGGGCAAAGCGAGACGGAATAGGATTATGCGGGCGTGGATTCTGCTGGCATGCCTTCCTGGTTTTTGATTGCGTTGAGCACGAGCTCGTAGTAACTGCGTATTGCCGGGTCGTCCGTTATGAACAGTGCGGACTCGAACGCGTCTCTCGCGCCCTCGTAACTTTCAAGCTCCATAAGCGCGATTCCCTTGTTTGCAAGGGATTTGAAATGGCCCGGGTTCAGCTCAAGCGCCCGCTCAATCGGCATGAGCGCGTCTTCGTATTTCTCCATGGAAATGAGCGCGAAGCCTTTGCCTGCGAGCGCGACAACGTAGTCCGGGTTGATTTCAAGCGCCTTGCCGTAGCAGGCGATTGCTTCGTCGTATTTCCCGAGTGAGCATAGGGCAGTTCCCTTGTCCGCGAGCGCAGTTATGTAATTTGGGTTCAGTTCCAGTGCCTTGTCGTAGAGCGCGATTGCCTCGCCATAGTTCCCTTCCTTGCGCAGCGCGATCGCCTGGTCCGTGAGCGAGCCGATGAGCAGGAATTCCTTTTCGAGAATGATTCCCCTGTGCTTCGCGTAGGGGATGTTGTTCACCGGGTCGAAAATGATTTTGTTGTCCCCGTGGAAGACGACTGGGGCGAAATGCCCCGTGTCCTCGCCCCTTTCGGCTGATTTTCCGTTCTCGTATTCGCGCACATGCACCGGCCTCGCCTTCACGCCGAGCTCCTCCGCCAGCGCGCAGTAGAGGGTTGTGAGCGCGACGCATTGCCCCTGCCTTTTTTCTAGGAGCGTGCGCAGCGAGGAGTTAGGGCTTGCGAAAAAGCCGTGGGTTTTTTCCTCGGTTTCCTCTTTCCATGGCACTATCTGGAAACCGGGGCCCGCCTTCCCTTCCGCCAACTGCACCGGAGTCGCATTGCGCTCGGTGTAGGAATAGATTGCCTCTGCAATTTCGTCTTTCTGGGATTGGGCTACGTCGCAGTTGTAATTTTCCTTGAACCACCTTTTGAAAAGCAGGACCTCCTTGTCAACGAGGAACGGGCAGCCGAAGATGTCCTTTATCTTCATATCGCGGAGCTTCAATGCCTTCGGGGTTGCGGACTCCCCGTAAATCTGCCGCTCCAATTCCCAGACGGCTTCCTCCTTTTCCCTGATTAGCTTGGGGTCCGCGCCCGATTTTCTCAGGTTCGCCAGCTCTTTTTCTTCCGCCCGCTTCTCCCGCAGTATGTCCTTTATCTCATCCCGCACGCTTTCCGTGCGAGCGGGAAGCTGCGGTGCCTTCTGTGGCCTGTATGCTTCGGGCATGGATGGAATTGCGAATTTAGTGAATATTAAGGTAGCTGAACGGCGTCTGCTTTTTATTCGGCATCTTCTCACTTAATTAGTGCGCGGGGGTGCCGGAGCCTGGAAAACGGGCAGGGCTTAGGAAGCCTTTCTTCGGTTGCCCGCTCGACTACCGTCGAGGGGCATGTCCTAAGAAACCCTTGGGAAAGAAGAGCTGAGGAAACCCTGTGTCTTAGGACTACGCGAGTTCAAATGCGTGTTCGCTGCGCGAACAGCCGCTTCAGCGACGCGCTGAATCTCTCGTCCCCCGCACTTTTTTCCCAATCGCCCGGGGCTCCCGCACCCGGCGATACGCGATTTGCGCTGCGGCGCAAATGCGCCCCTTTGCCCGAAGGGCAAATCGGGTGGTAAAAACCTGCACTAAAAACTGCCTGCACGTTTTAGGATTCGATTTCCTGCTTGTTTTCGTCGAGGAGAAGGTAAGCGATATTTCCGCCGCAGAATTTCTGGACCAGTTCTGAGAGTTCGCGGGTGGCATTTTCGATTTCTTCTTTTGTGATTGGCGGAAGGCCCTCAATCACGAGGATGCAATTTTTCGTTTCTTCGGTCAGTTTCGTCCTGTCCGCTTCCCTCCAGTTCCACCTGCGGCAGATTGTGGAGATGCCGTCCATATAGATTACTTCGCCCTCGTGGGGAGGCCGGGGCTCCTTTTCGCCGAGAAGGAGGACCGGGGCTTCATTTGCGCCTGCGAAGGTAAGGAGGATGTCGCCTTTAGCCTTGTCAAGGTCTTCGCCGCCTGCCGGAAGCATGTGCTTCAGTGAAATGAAGTTGTAGATGTCAACGAGCTTGCTGATATGCCGGAGCTGGACGCCTTGCAGAACCATGCGATAAAGGTTTTCAACCGAGGAGCGGTTCTCCTTTGGCTTTCCCCCGAAGGCGGAATAGGCTTTCCGCCAGGCGTCTATCTTTGGGTGCTGGGAGAGAGTGGGAAGCTGGAATTCGGATTTAATCCGGGATTCCTGCTCGCGGAGGCCGGCTTGGATTTCGGGGATTTCGCCGGAGTTATTTGCGCCTTTCACGATTACTGCGCCGACGACGAGGCCCGGGAATTTCTGGAAAATCCGCGAGTCGATTTTGAAGAGCATTGAATGGATTTTAGCGCATTGCTTATTAATTCCGGCCTCTCGAAAAGCCATCATGGCGGAGCTTTCGCAGCTCATCGCAGCCGCGTTACTGTTTGAGATAGCCCTTCTCGTGCTCCTGCATATGGCGAACAGGAGGATGCTGGAGACGAAAAACGCGCGCGTGCAGTTCGCGCTCGAGTGGGAGGGGCACCGGAAGCTGGTCATCATGGCAACGCTCGCTTTCGCGCTGCTGGCTGCGATGGAGGTCCTGGAATTCCTGGAAGAGCTCGGGTTCGGCAATTTCGATTCCCTGATTGGGGCGACCCACGTCCTGACCCTGCTCGCATTCATGGCTGCGCTGCTGCCGTCGTTGAGATATCACCTGGGCCTGAGGGGTGCGAAGGGATGAGCGACCTCGGTTCGATTGCCATAGAAGGACTTTCCCTGCTTGCCGCAGTGGCCTCGCTGGCTGTCACGGCTGTCCTGCTCCGCGTAGTGCTCGGCTCGTATATCATCAGCATGGATGAGCCGGCGTTCAGGAATTTCAGCCGCTCGGGGCACATGATGCTCGTCGCAATGGTGCTTTTTGGGATTGCCATGCTGGCGAGGCCAGTTGACTATTTCACCTACGATTTCCTCGAGCTGCTCGCGATACTGCTATTCCTGGCCGCGGTGCTCATTTTCGTGAATTACTTCAAGAAAGGCGGAAGCGGTGAGAGGCTGCTGACAAGGCTTGACTGGGGGGAGCTGGAGAAGGAGGTCAAGCTCAAGGAAGTCGAGAGGGACCTGAAGGAGGACGTGGCATTCAGGAGATTCCTGCCTGCGGCGAAGGGGATGCACTTCGTGCTTGTGGAGGTAGGGCAGGGCGTCGCGCCCTTCCCGGTGCTGGAATACTTCTACTCGCGCCTTGTGTCCGGGATATCATCGAGCAGCAATGTCTGCGTCGCGCTGGGGCCCACCACCCCGCACGAGTTCAGGCGGCACAGCGGGCAGATGGGCTACAAGTGCAACCTCTGGGTGAGCTCTGCGGAGATGCGCGAGGAATGGATGAGCGACAAGTTCACGGTCGTTACCCCTGCGGACCTCACGGACATGGTGCATTATTTCAAATCGGTCTCCGGGACCGCGGGCGGAAATGTGGCGTTCGTGGGCGATTTCATTGACGAGCTCAGCGGCGAGCTCGGGGAGAAGGAGCTGCATGCGATGGTTTCGGATGTGCACGCGATAATGGAGGCGAATGGCAACCTCCTCGTGCTCATCGCCACAACCGGCCTCTATACGAAGGGCAAGCTCGCAATTCTTGAGAGGTATGCGGACGGAATCGCGCACGTGGAGGGGAAGCCGCCTGCGATGTCGTTCTTGGACACGCACACGAACGAGACGGCCGCACTGGGGGAAATTCCGCTTGGGCGGGCGATGCGATGAAGGCGCTCGTTATACACGGCGCGTACGGTAGCCCCGAGGAGAACTGGTTTCCCTGGCTGAAGCGGGAGCTGGAGAAGTCCGGGTTTGAGGTGGCTGTGCCGGAGTTCCCGACGCCTAAGGGGCAGACGCTCGGGAATTGGATGAAGGTGCTGGAGAAATATGATGGCTGGTTCGGGGAGGATTTGGTGCTGGTCGGGCACAGCATAGGGCCCGCGCTGATTTTGAGGAAATTGGAGAAAGTGGAAAAGCCGGTGAAGGCGGCGTTCCTGGTCGGGGGGTTTGCGAGGCAGATTGGCGACCCGCGGTTCGACAAGATTAATGCGACGTTCTTCGAGAAGGAATTTGACTGGGGGAAGATTAGGGGGAACTGCGGGCATTTCGAAGTGTTCCATTCGGACAATGACCCGTTTGTGCCGCTGAAATTCGGCGAGGAACTGGCGGAGAACCTGGGAGTGAAGGTTACGCTTGTGAAAGGTGCGGGGCATTTCAACAGGGCGGCTGGCTACACCGAGTTTCCGCTGCTGCTCGAGAGGATTAAGGGGTGAGAAGCATGGCTGAGAACGCTGTGATGAAGGCAATCAGGGAGAGGAGGAGCATCAGGAAGTATGAGGAAAATCCGGTGCCAAAGGAAGCCATTGACGAGCTGCTTTCCGCAGCCACGATGTCGCCTTCCGCGATGAACAGGCAGCCCTGGGACTTCATAGTTGTTACGGACAGGAAGATGATTAAGGAGCTGAGCGACCGCGTGAAAAAGCAGATGAGGTTGGTTGGCTACGCGCAGAAATACGCGGAGAGATTTACGGGCGGAGAGGATTTGGTATTCTATTCCGCGCCCCTCCTCGTCCTGGTGACTGCGCCGAAGGATTATGAGTGGGCAGGGCTGGATTGTGGGATTCTTGCGCAGACGATGTTTCTCGCGGCATATTCGCTCGGCTTGGGGAGCTGCTTCATAGGGTTTGCGAGGATGCTGAACAAAGACGGGGAGGCGCTCGAAATGCTCGGGGTGCCGCCGGACAGGGAGATATGCGCGCCGCTGATATTCGGGTATCCGGCTGAAAAGAAGGAGGCTCCCGAGAGGAAGCCGAAAATCGCGAAGAGGGTCTGACGGAGCAACCTTTAAAAATCAGGATATCCTAAACACTACGCTTTCAGTCGTCTTTTCGACGATGCGTGAAGCTTGTTACTGTAATCATCGTATATGGAGGTATTGGATATGGCCGAAAAACCGCACCTGAACCTGGTCTTCATAGGGCATGTTGACCACGGCAAGTCGACTAGCGTAGGCAGGATTCTGTATGATACTGGCGCTCTTTCCGAACAGGATTTGAGGAGGCTGAAGGAGGAGGCAGAGAAGGTCGGAAAACCCACCTTCGAGTTCGCGTTCGCGATGGACCAGCTCAAGGAGGAGAGGGAGCGCGGTGTGACCATCGACGTGGCGCACAGGGACTTCCAGACCCAGAAGTACTACTTCACAATAATTGACGCGCCGGGGCACAGGGACTTCATCAAGAACATGATTACCGGTGCGAGCCAGGCGGATGCCGCAGTGCTGGTATGCTCCGTGAAGGAAGGGGTGCAGCCGCAGACCAAAGAGCACGCGTTCCTGGCAAAGGTGCTGGGAATCAACCAGCTCATCGTGGGAATGAACAAGATGGATGCTGTGAACTACGACCGCGTGAAATACGAGGACGTGAAGGCGCAGCTGTCCGCGATGCTGAAGAACATCGGCTACAAGGTCGAGAACATACCATTCGTACCTTATTCGGCTTATGGTGGTGAAAACGTCGCGAAGAAGGGCGGTACCAAGATGCCGTGGTACACGGGCCCGACGCTGGTTGAAACGTTCGACTCGCTCACCGTTCCGCCGAAGCCTACGGACAAGCCGCTCAGGCTGCCAATCCAGGACGTCTTCACCATTACCGGGCACGGGACAGTGCCGGTCGGAAGGGTCGAGACTGGGATAATGAAGGTCGGCGACACCGTCGTCTTCATGCCATCGGGCGCGAAGGGAGAGGTCAAGAGGATTGAGATGCACCACCAGGAACTTCAGCAGGCGCAGCCCGGGGACAACGTCGGCTTCAACGTGAAGGGCGTTGAGAAGAAGGACGTGAGGAGGGGAGAGGTCGTTGGGCCTTCCTCGAACCCGCCGACAGTCGCGGCCGAATTCACCGCGCAGATTGTCGTGCTGGAGCACCCGACGGCAATCGGGAAGGGCTACACGCCTGTCTTCCACATACACACCTCGCAGGTTGCCTGCACAATCACGGAAATCCTCGAGAAGAAGGACCCGAAGACCGGGCAGACCGCACAGAAGAACCCTGACTTCATAAAGACGGGCGACGTGGCGATTGTCAAAGTCAAGCCATTGAGACCTACGGTCGTGGAGAAGTTCGCAGCCTTCCCGCAGCTCGGGAGGTTCGCAATCCGCGACATGGGCCAGACGGTCGCTGCCGGCGTCGTGCTGGAAATTACCCCGAGGGCGGTCGCGTAAGGCTCCCTTCTTCATTTATTTTTAAATTTGATGTTTATGGGCAAGGCAAGGATAAAGCTCGTGGGGAAAAACCCACGTGAACTGGACTCGGTGTGCAAACAGATAGTGGAGATTGCGAAGGCGACCGGCGTGGAATTGCGCGGGCCCGTCCCGCTTCCGACCAAAAGGCTGAAGATATCGACCAGAAGGACGCCCTGCGGCGACGGCTCGGACACGTATGCGCACTATGAAATGAGGATAAGGAAGCGCATCATCGAGGTCGCCGGGGATGAACGCACCCTCAGGCAGATCATGCGCGTTAAGGTCCCGGACACTGTGCACATCGAGATTTCCCTCGAGTAAGTTCGTGCGCGAGGACGGTTCGCGCATTTGAGATGCGAGACTCGGATATTTCTCGGAAGCATCGAAACCGACGATGTGCGCCGTGAGCGAGCCGCCCTGCTGGCGAGCGAACGAGCGCATCGGGGGTTGCGATTTGCAAAGTTTATAACACCGAGCGGAGCAGATATAGTGTATTGCACATTATGCCGGGGCCCGATTCGCCTTGCGAGGCGACGTGTCTTTCGCTTCGGCGAAAGAGCGCCCCTTCGCCCTTGGGCGAAGTGGGAAGGTCCCCGAGCTGTGATATTGGTGCCGGGGTGGCAGAGCCAGGTATTGCGCCAGACTTGAGGGGCCCTTTTCCGATGCGTCGTCGCTGACGCTCCTCGCAGAGCGTAAAAGCGCCCGCGGAAAATAAGGGCTTGCGAAATCTGGTTGCCCGCAAGGGCAGTATGGGTTCAAATCCCATCCCCGGCGCTCCATGCGAATCGCTTATTCCGAGAAATTCCTTGAGCACGAGAACCCGCCGGAAGTGAGCGGAAGGCTGAAGGCGATAGTGGAGCATATCGAGGGAAGCAAACTTCCCGTAGAATTTGAGGCGCCGAAGAAGATTGATGGGGAGGAGCTGCTGCTTGTTCATACGAAGAGGCTTGTTGAGGAGCTGAAGAGGAGGAGCGAAACGGAAGACAGCCTGCCGGAGAACCCCTTCACGAAAAAGACGTTTGAGATTGCGAAATTGGCGTGCGGGGGCGCGCTGAGGGCTGCGGAGATTGCGGATGAGGATGGGTTTTCGTTTGCGCTTGTTCGGCCGCCGGGCCATCACGCGGGGAGAGACTTTTACCACGGGTTCTGCTACATGAATAATATCGCTGTCGCAGTGAGGGGGAACTGGAGTAGGAAGAAGACTTTGATTGTAGACTTTGACGTTCACGCGGGCAATGGCACTATTGATATTTTCGAAGGTGATGATTCGGTCTTTTACCTCTCCTTGCACCAAACCGTCAGGGCGCTTTTCCCCTATGATTTGAGGTGGGAGGGGAGGAGGGCGAACATCAACAGCGTGGGGCTGGCGCCGGGGGCGGATGATGCGGAGTATCTGCGGATTTTCAGGAAAGCGCTCGGGGAGGCGGTTTCATCCTTCAAGCCCGAACGCGTGGCGGTGAGCGCGGGTTTCGACGCCTATTGCGAGGACGGGATTGCGTCGCTGAAGCTGGATACCGAAACCTATAACGCGATTGGGAAGGAGATAGCGAAACTCGGGCTTCAAACTTTTGCAGTTCTAGAAGGCGGCTACTACCTTCCGGACTTAGGGAAGAATGTTTGGAGCTTCATTTCCGCTTTCAGATGAGCGAATGCTCGGGGCCTTTTGCGCCTACTTCGAGTCGCCCACCTGCTCCAGCAGGGCCCGGTACTCGTCCGCCTGCTCGGTCGAGGATATGGTGTGCGTGAAGAACCTGCCGCCTTTAATCACCGTCTCGCCACCTATCCGCACGGCGCCGTATAGCTGCGCGTCGGAAACCGTGGCATTGTCATAGGCCTGTGCGTAGCCGTAAATGACCGTGTTGCCTTCTATGCGCGCCATATCCCTGACTTGGGCCTTCTCCAGCACCATGGCGTTTTTACCGACATGCGCCGTCTTGTCTACTTTTGCGGTCAGTTCCACGAAACCGCCGCCATTCTCGTGGATATAACCCCTGATTTCGCGTTCCCTGTCTGCGACGCGGACCGTCCTGGTGACCACTTTGACGCTCCTGCCGTCGGGAAGCGTGGCAGTTTCAACCTTCCCCTTCGGTATTGTGAATCCCGTGTGCAACGAATCAACCACCTAAGACTTCGCATAAATGGAATATAAGGAAGCGGGATGCCTGGGGCTTTGCTACTAAAGTGCGGTTTTTGGGCGACTTTAGGGGCAAATAGCTGATTTTAGGAGCAGAATCATACGCTCTTCGTTGCTCATGGTTTTACCTTTTTCTTTTTGTATAAATATGCTAATGCACTTGTCACCCAAGAAATTATCAATCCAACCGCAACTCCCTTAAAGTATATGTTGCTTGTAAAATATGACAACGAAAGGAATATCACACTCAGAACTAACTCGAATAATATGAGCGTCGTATCCAACCGTCCCCGAAGTTTTTCCAATATGCTTTTTTTCTCCATGCTTTTCACCTTTTTATCATAATGTTCTGCCACTGCTTAAATACTGCGTCCTTTCGGGCGGGGTTCTTTATTATGGTATTTTTCAGCAGGCTTTGCTACCAAACAAGGTGATTTAATGGACTTTAGGAGCAAAGCCGGATGCCTGGCGCTTTCTTTTTAATCCCTCTACGCTAAATCTCCACTATGAATTTCCAGGAGATTGGGGAAAAGTGGCAGAAGAGATGGGCCGAGGAGAAGGCCTTCGAGCCGGAGCCTGAGGAGGGGAAGAGGAAATTCTTCCTCACCGCCGCATTTCCCTACCCGAACTCGCCGCAGCACATAGGCCATGCGAGGACCTACACGACTACCGATGTTTATGCGCGCTACATGAGGATGAGGGGGACGAATGTGCTCTTCCCCATGGGGTTCCACGTGACTGGGACGCCCGTGCTCGCGATGGCGAAGAGGGTTGCTGCGAAGGACCCCGAGATTCTGGAGATTTTCGAGAAGATATACCGTGTTCCTGCTGATGTTATTCCCACGCTGGATGAGCCGAAGCGGCTCGTGGACTATTTCTCCAGGGAGATTGAGATGGGAATGCGGGAGATGGGATTCTCAATCGACTGGAGGAGGAAGTTCTACACCTATGACAAGGCGTTCAATGCGTTCATCAGGTGGCAGTTCGAGAAATTGAAGGGAAAAGGGTATCTGGTGAAGGGAAACCACCCCGTCCCCTGGTGCCCGAATGAGGACAACGCGGTGGGCGCGCATGACACGAAAGGCGACGTGGACCCGAATATCGACCAGATGACGGCAATCAAGTTTGAGCTGAAGGATGAGCCCGGGAATTACCTGCTGTGTGCGACCTTCAGGCCCGAGACGATTTACGGCGTGACGAACGCCTGGATTAACCCGCAGATAAAATATTCGCTCGTTGAGATTGGCGGGAGCAAGTACTGGGTTTCGAGCGCGGTCGCGAAAAGTTTGCCGCTGCAGATTCCCTCGATGAGGAAGATCGGGGAGAGGAATGGGAGCGAGTTCGAGGGGAAGAAGGTCCTGAACCCGGTGACAGGGGATGAACTGCCGATATTCCCCGCATCTTTCGTCCAGCCGGAGGTGGGGACCGGCGTTGTGATGAGCGTCCCTGCGCATGCGCCTTACGATTACCTTGCACTGATGGATTTGAAGGGAACGAAGTGGGAGCCCATGATTCCTGAGCCGAAGCAGGTGCTGGAGCTGGAAGGGTTCGGCGAGTTCCCGGCGAAAGAAATCGTCGAGCGGATGGGCGTGAAGAACCAGAACGACCCGAAGGCGGAAGCTGCGACGGAGGAAATCTATTCGAAGGAGGCGCACACCGGGAAGATGGTGATTGAGAAGTATGCGGGAATGCGGGGAGTGGATGCGAAGGAGAGGATTAAGGAAGAGATGGTTTCCGCGAAGAAGGCGCTCATGCTCCACGACGTGATTAATGGGCCCGTCTGGTGCAGGTGCGGGGCGAGAATCTGCGTGAAAATCGTCGCTGACCAGTGGTTCATAGACTACGGGAACAAGGAGTGGAAGGATGATGTGAAGGAGGCTTTCTCCAGGATGAATCTGATTCCGGAGAAGACGCGGCCCGAATACGAGTATACGATTGGCTGGCTGAAGGAGAAGGCGTGCGTCCGCGCGCAGGGGCTCGGGACGACGTTCCCGTATGATGAGACGAAGATGATTGAGTCGCTTTCTGACTCGACAATCTACATGGCATTCTATACGGTTGCGGATTTGATTGGGGGGATGGACCCGGAGAGGCTGAATTCGCAGTTCTTCGACTTCGTGTTCCTCGGGAAAGGGGATGCGGGCGCGGTTGCCGAAGAGGCCGGGATAAGCGAGAAGGAGTTGCGCGCGATGAGGGCGTCGTTCCTCTACTGGTATCCGCTGGATTCGAGGCATTCCGCTGGCGATTTGATACACAACCACCTGACGTTCTTCGTTTTCAACCACGTCGCTATTTTCCCGAAGGAGCACTGGCCCAGGCAGATTGCCACCAATGGATTTGTGCTGATGGAAGGGAGCAAGATGAGCAAGTCCCTTGGGAACATCATGCCGCTGAGGGAGGCCATCAGGAAGTACGGGGCGGATATCGTCAGGTTTTCCGTTGTGACGGGCGCTGAGCTGGACGCGGATTCGGACTTCAACGAGGCGATGACCGAAGGGGTTGTCGCAAGAATGAAGTGGATGGCCGGCCTTGTTGAGGAATATTCTGCGAAGGAAGGAAGTGAGGGCAAGGCTAAAGCGATAGATTTGTGGCTGCTTTCGAAACTGCATCGGAAGATGAAGATTGCGACGAAAGCTTTCGAGAAATTGGCGCTCAGGGAGATTTCGCAGGAGGTATTCTACAGCTCGGTGAATGATTTGCGCTGGTATTTCAAGAGAACCGGGAGCAACGCGAAGATTATGCGCGACTTCCTCCGCAACTGGGTGCTGATGATGGCGCCCTTCACCCCGCACACCTGCGAGGAGCTGTGGGTGAAGCTGGGCGGAGAAGGGCTCGTTTCGCAGGCGAAGTGGCCTGAGTTCGATGAGGGGAAAATTAGCGAGAGCGCGGAGCTTGCTGAAGAAGTGGTCGGGAAGACCAGGGATGATGTTGAGAATATCCTGAAGCTAATCGGGAAGAAGCCGGCGAAGCTCTGCCTCTACGCAGCCGAGGGGTGGAAGAGGAAGCTTTACTCCATTGCGCGCGAGGAGAAGAGATTCGATTTGGCGATGAAGAAGGCGATGGCGGATTCGGAGCTGAAAGCCAGGGCCAAGGACGTTGGAAGGGTGCTGCAGCAGCTCATGAAGGATGTGGGGACGCTCAGGCGCCTGATGCTCACCGAGGAGCAGGAGCTTTCAGCGCTGAGGGATGCGAAGGAGTTCTTCGCGCAGGAGTTTTCCTGCGAAGTAGAAGTGATGATGGAAGGGGAAGCCGTGGGGGATGCGCAGAAGAAGAAAGCCGCTAATGCTTCTCCGATGAAGCCGAGTATTTTTATAGAATAGTCGGGGGCATCTCGTTCTTCGGGATTACTTCCGGCATCTCGTCGTATCTCTTTCTCGCGGTCCGCAGTATGTCAGTGAGCCATGCGAGGACGTCGGCCTTGGTTTCGAGCTGGTAGGTCTTGCGCTTCTCGGAGAACAGGACGAGGGAGTAGCCGTCGGCGAGCTTCTTCTCGCAGCGGATTAGCAAATCGCCGCCCTCAAGGCATTCGGTGCGGACCGAAACCGAGGGGTCGTCAAGCTCGAGCTTTATGTATTCGGAGAGGAAATGGCCGACCGTGCGCACGCGGACCCTAACGTCGCCGCTTTCTAGGAGCGGGTGCTCTAACTGGGCCCCACTTTGCATTTCCATTCCGGTCGCCTGACGGTATTTTTAATTGCTCCTTGATAAATCTTTCGGGGAACATGGCAAAGTGCGTGAAAGTCGAGAAGAAAAATGGCGAGGCGACGCGGCAGAAGCTTATAGCTGCGGGAGCCTTCGACCCCTCCTTTGTGCCTGAAGCCGACGAGAAATTTGTCTACTTTGCGGTGAAGAAGCCTGTGAAGGGGATGAAGATTGTTGAGAGGAGATTGAGGAGCAGGGAGAGGAAGTTCAGGTCAATCCAGGAGGCGCTGCGCGGGAAGCTGAGCGAGAAGGAATTGGAGGAAGTTGTGAGGAGCTTCGATGTGGTTGGCGACGTTGCGATTGTTGAGATTCCCCTGGGGCTTCAGGCGAAGGAGAAGCTCATCGCCGAGGCCGTGATGGAGGTCCACAGGAACGTTAAGGCGGTCGCGAGGAAGATGGGCCCGATGGAAGGCGAGTTCCGCGTGAGGAAGCTGAAGGTCATTGCAGGGGAGAAAAGGACCGAGACGCTTTACCGGGAGCACGGGGCGATGATGAGGATTGATTTGGCAAAGGCCTACTTCTCGCCAAGGCTTGCGTTCGAAAGGAAAAGGATTGCTGAGCAGGTGGGGAAAGGGGAGAGGATTCTGGCCATGTTCGCGGGCGTGGGGCCTTTCCCGCTCGTGATTGCGAGAAAGCAGCCGAACGTCGAAATTGCCGCGGTGGAGCTGAACCCGGATGCCGTTAGATTGATGAAGGAGAACGTGAAGCTGAACCATGCTGAGGGGAGCATCAAGGCGATTCTGGGAGACGTGCACGAGGTTGTTCCGATGAAATTCAGGGGATGGGCGGACCGAATCCTCATGCCGCTGCCGAAAGGGGCGCACGAATTCCTCGGCGACGCTTTCCTTGCCGCGAGGAAGGGGTGCGTGGTGCATTTCTACCATTTCGGGCCAGTGGGGAAGGCGGCTGCTGAGGCGAAGGGCATGGTGAGAAAGGCTGCGAGGAAGGCGGGAAGGAAAGTCTCGTTCTTGGAAGAAAGAGTGGTTAGGCCTTATTCGCCGCAGGCTGAGCAGGTAGTGGTGGACTTCAGGGTCCTAGATTGAAACGAGTATTCCGCCTACTACGATGAGGATTGCGCCGGCGGCCACGCGGAGCATCTGGGGCTGGGACGGGAGCTCGTGCAGAAGGAAGGTTAAGGTAATAAACTGCCGCGCAGCAAGGCGTTAGGTGGATTTTGAGGCACGGTAGGTGTTTGAAATGGTGAAACTGACACGGTTGATCATACCCTCGATTGTCGGAGGCATTGTCATCGCGGTTTGCGCGTTCATACCGCTCGTGAGCTATTTCTGCTGCATCTATGCGCCTTTGGGCGGCTTTGTTTCCGCCGCGGTACAAAGGGCGATGGCGGGGAAGGATGAGGCGCTTGAAAGCATGGACGGAATGGCCGCAGGCGCAGGTGCCGGCGCGGTCGCTGCAGTCATATACGCAGTGGCTATGGCCATCGTGGTTCTCCTCATGGGCGGCGCTTTTTTCGGATTGGGCGCCATTACCGCGCTCGCTTCTAAGAGCCTTACGCCACTGCTTATGATGGGCGCGACTGGTCTGTTATACGGTATCCTGATGGTTGTAATCGCCATAATCACCCTGCTGATCTACTTCGCCATTTACATAGCGTTTGGCGCAGTCGGCGGTGCAATCTGCGCGGCGACGATGTACAAGAAGGAGAATGCTGAGGGCTAAACCAGCGAGATGTTCGTGTCGCAGAAGTGCAGGATGAACGGGTTTATCTCTCCGTTCGGACTCAGTAGAAGGACCTGGTAGGCACCCTCGTCCCTCAGGCTCAAGTTCAGGTCGTGGAGAAACTTCCCGAGCCGCTTCATGTCGTTGTAGAGGAGGAGCGTTGGGATGCAGTCTATCAGCACGAAGGTCTTCCTGTATTTCTCCTTCATCCTCTTCGCGGCCGAATCCACGTGCATCTTGATTGCAGTGAGCTCCTCGGGGCTGTTAATGAAGGAGAGGCCGCCCTGGTTAGCCTCCCTCCCGGGCAAGCCAAGCGTAACGAAATGGACCATCTCGGCGTCTATGCCTTCCTCCTGCAACTCCTCGAGGAAATAGGTGTGCGGGCGGTCAAGGCAGAGGAACACGCAGCTCATCTTGTTCTCCTTTGTGAGGAGCTTCAGCAGCGCCGTATCGACATCGACAGAATCGATCGCAGTGGTGATTGAGGCGGCCTGCTCGGGCCGCTTTTTCAGGAGCAATTTCTCGAGCTGCGCATAAACCTTCTCCACGGGAGCGGGCGCCTCCTCGGGCTTGAAGCCCATGCGGCTCGTGGCCTCGAAGAGGAGGGCGCCTGCCGTCGTGAGGATGTAGCCCGCGTTATAGAGGAAATCGGATGCGTGCCCCACGTAATAGGTGTTGGTTAGCAGCAGGTATGCGTACCAGGAATCCGATAATGCGACCATCATGAAGCCGAGGAGGAAGACGGCCCAGGGAAAGCCCAGGGGTGAGCTGAAGAATGCCATTGCGAGCCTTAGCGTGAGGAACAGGATTATCACGTCGCTGACCGGGTAGAGGAGGAGGTTAAGCAGCTTCTCCACGGGGTCAAACGGGGCTGGATACATGGGCAGCAGGACGAAGGCGGCGACTGCAAGGGCGAAGATTGCGAAGATGAGCGCGAAGATAGTGTCCCGCGGCCGGAAAATCACCCGCGTCTCCATGTTCGCCTTCACGAATCCGGCAATCATGAACGCGTAGCCGAGAAGCCAGAAAACATCCGCCACTGTTGCATGGGGCGGCTCCCCGGAAACGGAGAAATACGCCCAGATGGTTTCCGCGACGAGCCAGAGCGCGAAGCCGATTACTATGTAGTACCAGTGGCTTGCCCATTCCCGGTTCAGCCTCTTCAGGAAAATGCGCATCCGGAGGAGCGCTAAAACCGCAAGCAGGGCGAAGAGGACAGTGAGCAGGCTCGTGATGAGCGCGGTTCCTAGCGTGCCCGGCTTTGCGAAAAGCATTGTGATGAAGTTCAGGGCGAGGAGCAGCAGGGCTATTGCGATTATCGGCCATCTCTGCCCTCCGAGGTCCATAGTCACAGCATTTTACTCGGCACGCCAGCTTTAAAAGCGTTCGGCTCGTCAGAGGGCGCGCGAATCAGGGAATCAGTTGCCCGCATTCCTTATTTTGGCACCTTGTATACCTTCCCGGCACCGTAGTCGGTAAAGTAGACGTTGCTGCTATCCACCGCGATGCCGTAAGGGCGGCTCAGGCTACCGACAAGGGTGGTCACGTTACCGCCTCCTATCGGAACCTTGTCCACATTTCCACCATCAAACTCGGCGAAGTAAACGTAGCTGCTGTCAACCGCTATTCCGTAAGGGCGGGAGCCGCGAGCAAGGGTGGTTACGCTCCCGCCCCCTATCGGAACTTTCTTCACGTTCCCGCCACTAGCCTCGGTAAAGTAGACATAGCTGCTGTCAACCGCTATGCTTTCCGGACCGCTCAGGCCGCTGACAAGGGCTGTCACGGTTCCGCCTCCTATCGGCACCTTGTACACTTTCCCGTCGCCATAGTCGGTGAAGTAGACGTTGCTGCCGTCAACCGTGATGCCATCCGGCTCTCTCAGGCCGCTGGCAAGGATGACCACAGTCCCGCCCCCTATCGGCACCTGGTCCACTTTCCCGCTATTATCCTCGGTGAAGTAGACGTTGCTGCTGTCAAGCGCTATGCGGGTCGGTCCCCTCAGGCCAGTGGCAAGGGCTGTCACGCTCCCGCCGCCTATCGGCACCTTGTCTACCGCCGCGCCGCTATACACGGTGAAGTAGACGTAGCTGCCGTCAACCGCTACGTCGTACGGGGAGCTCAGGCCGCTGGCAAGGACTGTCACGTTCCCGCCTCCTATCGGCACCTTGTCCACGTTCCCCCCATTATTATCATCAAAGTATACGTTGCTGCTATCTACCGCTATGCCGGTCGGAACGCGCAGGCCGCTGGCAAGCAGTGTAGGACAGACGGCATCGGGCGGGCAGGAGCAGAGCCAGCCGCAGGAATCCCTGCTGCCGCATGTGTTGCCAAGGTCGTTGTTCGGGGTATGGCTCGGGCAGGAGAAATCGTAATTCGTGTTGTCCGTTGCCGTGTTGCTCGTGAGGTTATTTCCAGTGGCGGAGTCAAGGCGGATGCCGGAGTCCCTGTTTGAATCTGCGATGTTGCCCGTGATGTTGTTGCTGTTCGCGCTCTGCAGCCAGATGCCGAAGTAGGTGTTTGAATTAAAGCTGTTGTTCAGGATGTTGCTGTTGCTGGCGGCGGTGAGATAAGCGCCGTAGTAGAAGTTGCTCACTACGCAATTCTTCACGGTCGCTTTGTTGACGCTGTTCAGGTGGATGCCGACGTTGTAGCCGGTGCCCGTGATGCTGCTGCCATTGCAGTCGAGCGTCACCTGATTTGCCGTGATGTCTATGCAGTCATGGCCGTTTGAAGTAAGGCCGCTTGCGTTGATTGTATAGTTGCCGGGAGCGTTAAGGGTGCATGGGCAGGAGCCCACCACCCCGCCGGGGGCGCACGCGGGTGGGGGAGGGCAGCTCGAGAGCCAGCCGCCTTCGGGGATGCTGCAGTCCCATTCCGTGGTGCAGGTGTTGCCGAGGTCGTTGTTGGAATCCAGGGTGTTGCAGTAGAAGCCATAAACGGCCGTTGCCGTGTTGTCCGTGAAGTTGTTGTTGCCTGAAGATGAGAGGAAGAAGCCATGGTTGCCAGCCGCAGTATTCCGCGTCAGGGTGTTGTTATTGGAGCCTTGCAGCGATATGGTTTCGTATCCCGATGCGTTGTTGCCGGTGAGGTTGTTGCCGCTTGAGGCTGCGAGGGCAATGCCGTAGTAAGTGCGACCGAGGGATATGCAGGTATTGTCCGTGATGTTATTGTCGTTTGAATAAACGAGGTTGATGCCGTAGTAGTCATTGTTTGCGATGTTGCCCACAAGGTTGTTGCTGCTTGAAGACTCCAGGTAGATGCCCATCTGGTCATTCGAGCTTGCATCGTTGCCAGACAAGTAACTCCAGTTGGAATAGGACAACTCGATGCCAAGGTAGCTGTTGAACGTCACATTGTTGCCCGTGAGGTTGTTGCTATTGCTTGAATCGGCTATGATGATTCCATATTGAGAGTTTGAAGTGGCGGTGTTTCCGTTGATGCTATTGCCGTTGGAGGACTCCAGGTAGATGCCGTCGTAGTCCGAGCTGGCGGTGTTGCCCGTCAGGGTGTTTCCGTCCGCAGCATTTAGGGTGATGCCATACCTGAAGCTGCGCGGCTTGCAGTTCTGCACTACCACCCTGCTTGTCCCGTTCAGGTAGACTCCGCTGTATTCGCCGTTTTGCCCAGGGCCTACAAACAGGTGGTTATGGCAGTCAAGGGTGACGTCAGTCGCATTTATTGTTATGCCGTTGCAGGCATCGCACACAATGTCGTCGTTTACCACCCACGCTCCCGAGGTCGTGATTGTCCCACCGCAGCCGCTGCAGACCCCATCCGCGCACGTGCCTGAGCATGCCGCCAGAGGGCAGCCCGCACCGCAGGAGGTGCTGTTGGAGCAGACCATGTTCTCGCCCTCCGGAGTGCAGACGTTGCCGCCTCCGTCGTTCTGCGGATCGACGCAGAGGAGGTTGCTATTGCCGTTGAGGCAGGCGTAGTTGCCCGCGAAGTTGTTGCCGCTTGAGCCGGAATCGATGATGATTCCGTTGTTGTTAAGGCTTACTTGATTGCCCGTGATGTTGTTATCGCTCACGTAGCTCAGGTAGATGCCGCCGTAGGGTATGCCATTCATGCTTACGGTGTTGTCCGCAATGCTGTTGCCATTGGAGGACTGCCCGTAGATGCCGGCATACGCGTTCGAGCTTATGGTGTTGCCGGTTATGTTGTTGCCGTTAGAGGAACCGAGTTGTAAGCCATAGCTGTCCGAGGTCACGGTGTTCCCTTCGATGAGGTTGTTGTCGGAGCTGGTTACGGTGATGCCGTAGAAGTTTGAGCTGACGGTGTTGCCCGTGAGGTTGTTGTTGTTGCTTGAGGAGAAAAGGCCGATACCGTATTGGTTGTTGGAATTGGCGGTGTTGCCGCTTATCGTGTTGGTGTCGCAAGAGCCATCAAAATCGAAGCCGTAGGTGTTCGAGTTTACGGTGTTGGACGTTATCGCGCTGCCGGACATGCCATACACGTAAATACCCGTGGTGAAGTTGCTCACGTTGCAGTTCTCGACACTCACTCCGCTTATGCTGTAGGTATTCCAGTTTACTATCTGCATGCCGTTGCCCCCGCCCCGGCCTGTGATGCTGTGGTGCTTGCAGTCGAGCTTCGCATCATTTGCCGTGATGTATAAGCAGTCTCCTCCTGTGGAAGCCAGATTGCTTCCCATCGTGTAGTTGCCGGGTTTATTCAGAATGCAGCCGCAGGAGCTCACCACCCAGCCTGGGGCGCATGCTGGAGGTGGAGGTGGCGGGCAGCCGGAGTTGCAGGTGATGCTGTCCAAGCATGTAGTCTCTCCGTATGGCATGCAGATGTTGCCATTGCCCTCGGTTTGGGGCACGTCGCATTGGATGTCCGCCTGGTTCCAGCAGGCGGTGTTGCCGGTGAGCAGGTTGTTGCTGGAACCCGAGTCCGCATAGATGCCGTAGGAGTTGCTGCTTGCGAGTGCAGTGTTACCCGTGAGGTTGTTGTCCGTTGCGGAGGCGAGGTAGATGTTGATATTGCTGTTCGAGTTGGCGGTGTTGCCGGTGACGATGTTGGCCGCACCATTAAGAATGATACCCATGTCAGCGTTCGAACTGGCTGTGTTACTTGTTATGGTATTATTGCTTGACGAGGATGCGTAGATGCCGTCCTGGTTCGCGTTGGCGGTATTGCCCGTAATGGTGTCGTAGTTGGAGGACTCCAGGTAAATGCCGGTCCAGAAATTAGTTACCGTACAGTGCCTTACCGTTACTTCTGTGGCGCTTTGCAGGTAAATGCCGATGCCGCTATACTGGTAGATGCTGCTGTTGATGGTGTGGCCGTAGCAGTCCAGAATAGAGTTGTTGGCATCCGCGGTTATGGTTATGCAGTACCCCCCATCGGTGTCGTTCAGGTCGCTGTCAAGATAATAATAGCCGGGCTGGTCGTAAACCTGGCCGCATCCCGTAAGGTTTATCGCTCCGGGCGGCGGAGTGGGGAATGGTGTCGGGCTTCCACTTGGCTGAATGACGGACGCTGGCTCAAGCCTCGCGTTTATGTCTCCGCAGACTAGTCTTTGAGTATTGGTGCCTGATTCGGTATAGCTGACGCAGGCTGTTCCTTTGTATCTAGCGCCTGCCTCGCCCGTTGCGCCCTCGCACGCGATTCCAGTATTGGGGGAGGTTCCTCCTGTTATCCACCTGTGCTCTCCTGAGGGGACCGTGATGTCTTCCACAAGGGGAGACGTATGAAGCGCGGCAGTTGAGTTCTGGGAGCAGGAGATGCCTGTGACTTGAATGGACCTGCCCGTTGCCTGGCCGAAGTCAAGCTCCAGGGAACCGGTCACATTTCCGACTTTGAAGGTGTAGCAGGAGAAGCCTGGTTGGAAGAGGCAGGTGTTCGGCGTGGTGTTCTGGGGGCTTAGCACGCCGATGTAGAAAAGAACGGCAAGAAGAATGACGACTACGAGGATGGCCCAGCCGTTGGTGATAAGAAACTCAATAGCTGCCTGGCCACGGGCGGATTTGCCGGTCATATGCTTGGGAAGTTGGCGGAGGCGACTTAAAAGGCTTTTCGACTTTGCAGAATGGAGCCGTTTTCCGTTGACGCTTTTAGGACACGGAGTTCCGTTCCAGAAGTTAATGCCGAATTATTTGCGGAACGCAACTCCGTGATATGAGCGCACGAAGAGCGAGCCGCTCTGCTGACGAGCGGTGCGCTCAACCGAAAAGGGTCATGGGCAGGTATTTGTGGGGCAGCTGCAAATCCAGTTGCAGGAATCCTTGCTGCCGCAGGTGTTGCCGCCGAGGTCGTTGTTCGTTGGCGAACTGATGCAGTAGAAGTCATTGTTTGAATTGGCTGTGTTGCCCGTGAAGTTGTTGTTGCTCGAGGAGTCAAGGAAGATGCCGTAATTGTTTGAGCTGACGGTGTTGCCTGTGAGGATGTTGTACATGTTTGATGAGTCAAGGTAGATACCAATGTTATTTGAATTAGCGGTGTTGCCCGTGATATTGTTGCCGCTTGACCCTTGGTATAAGTAAATGCCAATGCCGTTTGAATTGGCGTTATTGTCCGTGATGTTATTGTTGTTTGAAGACCAGACATATATGCCATAGCGGCTGTTTGAATCGGCAGTGTTGCCTGCGAAGTTGTTGCTGTTGCTTGATGGAGTTAGGAAGATGCCATACTGATTTGAATTGGCGGTGTTGCCTGTGAGGTCGTTGTTGGTCGAGGCGGAAAGTTCGATGCCGCGGTCGTTTGAATTGGCGGTGTTGCCCGTGATGATGTTATTGCTGTTTGAAGATGATAGCCAGATGCCATTGTTGCTGTTCGAATTGGCAGTGTTGCCGCTTATGGTGTTGCTGTCGCAATGGTTGTCAAGATAGATGCCGTAGCTGTTCGAATTGGCGGTGTTGCCCGTGATGTCGCTGCCATTTGAGCTGAGCATGTAAATGCCTTCGTTGTTCGAACTGACGTTGCTGTTCAGGATGCTGCTGCCGTTTGAGTTCCGTAGAATGATGCCAAAACCAAAGTGGTTCACGTTGCAGTTGTACACGGAAACGCCGCTTACGCCATCAAGGTTAATCCCGGCATAGTTCCCCTGCCCACTGAGGCTATGGTGCTGGCAGTCCAGCGTGGAGCCGCTGCTTGCCGGGGGGATCGTTATGCAGTCGTTGTTTCCGTTTAGAGTTAGGTCGCTGTCCAAGGTGTATGCGCCTGCCGGCCAGAGCGTGCATGGGCAGGAGTTCACTACATAGCCGGAGGCACAGGCTGGCGGCTCGGGCGCAGGGCAGCCGGAACCGCAGGTGATACCGCAGTTCGCCTGCGTGTTGCAGTTGTTTCCGCCATTGTCCGCCTGGCTTGAATCGCAGTAAAGGTCCCCGTATGGATTGCTGCACATACTGTTGTCTGTAAAGTTGTTGTTGCTCGACGAGTAGAAGTAGAGGCCATAAAGGATATTGCTGCTTACGTCATTGCCCGTGAAGGTGTTATTGCTTGAGCCCCACAAGTAAAGGCCGTCGTAAAAGTTGCTGACGCCGCAGTTCTCCACAGTGACACCACTCACACCGCTAAGGAAAATACCTGGATACCCTAGATGGAGTGGAGACCCGCTGATGCTGTGGTGCTGGCAGTTGAGCGTGGTGCCGTTGCTTGCAGGCGGAATTGTTATGCAGTAGTTGTTGCCGTCTAAGGTTAAGTTGCTGTTCAGGGTGTATGTGCCTGCAGGGTAAAGCGCGCATGGGCAGGAGTTCACTACATAGCCCGAGGCGCAGGATGGCGGCTGAGGCGCAGGGCACTCGGAGCCGCACGTGATGCCGCAGCCCGCCTGAATGTTGCAATTGTTTCCGCCATTGTCTATCTGGCCTGAATCACAGTAAAGGTCCCCGTATAGATTGCTGCATGCGTTGTTGTCCACGAGGTTATTGTCATTGCTCGAAGAGTCTAAGTAGATGCCCTTGTAGGTGTTCGAGTTGGCGGTGTTGCCGCTTATGGTGTTGTTGTTCGAGGAGGAGAGTTCGATGCCGCCGTAGTCTGAATTGGCGGTGTTGTCCGTTATATTGTTGTTGTTTGAAGACACCAATATGATACCCCCATCTGTGTTTGATTTGATAGTGTTGCCGCTTATGGTGTTGTTGTCGCAAGCGCCAGTAAAATAGATGCCGACGCCGTTCGAGCTGAAGTTGCTGTCTCTTATCACGCTGTCAGACATGCCATATGCGTAGATAGCAGAGCTAAAGTTGCTCACGTCGCAATTCTCAACGGTCACTCCGCTTATGCTGTTAGTATTCGGGTTGTATAACGCGATGCCGCTGCCCCCATTTTGGTTTGTAATGCGGTGGTGCTGGCAGTCGAGGTTCGCATCATCTGCTGTGATGCTTATGCAGTTCACACCTTGTGTTTCGGTGAGGTCGGTTCCAAGCGTGTAGTTGCCGGGAACGCCCAGCACGCACTCGCAGGAGCTTACAACCCAGCCGGGGGCGCACGCAGGCGGCTCGGGCGCAGGGCAGCCGGAGTTGCAGGTGATGCTGTCCAAGCATGCGGTGCTTCCCTCAGGCATGCAGATGTTGCCGTTACCATCGTTCTGGGGCGAATCGCAGTAGACGTCCCCCATGTTCCAGCAGGCGGTGTTGGTGGTGAGGGTGGTGCTATCCGAGCCGGATAGGTAAATGCCGAGGTTGGCGTTCTGATTGGCGGTGTTGTCGGTTAGGTTGTTGCCGGAAGAAGACATCACGATGAGCCCACAGTCGGCATTCGAATTGGCAGTGTTGCCCGTGATATTATTGTTGTTCGAGGAATACAGGTAGATGCCTTCGCCGTTTGAGTTTGCGGTGTTGCCGGTGAAGTTATTGTCATTTGAAGACTGCACGTAGATGCCAAGGCTGTTTGTATTCGAGCTGACATTGTTGCCAGTTATCGCGCTGCCGGACATGCTTTGTGCGAAGATGCCCGTGCTAAAGTTGCTGACACGGCAGTTTTGGACAGTCACTTCGCTTATGCTGCCGGTATTCGGGTTGTATAAGTAGATTCCGTTGCCCGCGCCCTGGCCTGTGATACTGTGGCCCCGGCAGTCGAGCTTCGCGTCATTTGCCGTGATGCCCAAGCAGTCTCCGCCCAGTGTTTCGGTGAGGTCGCTTCCAAGCGTGTAATCTCCGGGAACGCTTAGCACGCATCCGCAGGAGCTTACAACCCAGCCGGGCGCGCAGTCGGGGGGCGGCAGGGGCGGGCAGGTTGGGTTGCAGGTGATGCTGCCCGAGCACACTGTTCCCCCGTATGGCGTGCAGATGTTGCCGTTGCCATCAGTTTGGGACACATCGCAGTAGAGATTGTTATTATAGTTCCAGCAGGCAGTATTGCCTGTGAGCAGGTTGTTGCTTGAACCGGAGTCTGCGTAGATACCGATGTTGCCGTTCCCCATGACAGTGTTGCCCGTGAGGATGTTGTCGTTGCTTGAACCGACTACGACAATGCCATAATTGGCGTTAGAATCTATGGTGTTGCCCGTGACGTTAGTGTAGGTTGAAGTCTGCATGTAGATACCCGTGTCGCCGTTCGAGTTGATGGTGTTGCCAGCGATAATGTTATTGTTGCCTGGGGTGCTTGCAGCGTACATATAAATGCCCTCAGAGTTTGAGTTGATAGTATTGTCCGTGATGGTGTCGTAGTTGGAGGACTCCATGAGGATGCCCATCGAAAAGTTGGTGATGACGCAATGCCTCACGGTTATGTTGCTTGCGGTATTCTGCAGATAGATGCCGATGCCGGTCCATTGGTTGGTACTGCTGAGGGTATGGCCGTAGCAGTCCAGTATGGAATTGCTGGCGTCCGCAGTCATGTGTATGCAGTGGCTGCCATCGGTGTCGTTCAGGTCGCTGTCAAGATAGTAGTAGCCTGGCTGGCTGTAAACCTGCCCACACTCCGTAATATTCAACGCTCCGGGCGGAGGCGTGGGGTATGGCGTTGGAGTCGGGCTTCCGGTTGGCTGAAGGGTGGATGCCGGCTCGAGCCTCGCGTTTATGTCTCCGCAGATTAATCTTTGGGCATTGGCGCTGGATTCGATGTAATTGATGCAAACTGTGCCCTTGTACCTGCTACCTGCCACGCCTGTCGCGCCTTCGCAGATGATGCCGCTGTTGTTGGAAGTTCCCCCGGCAATCCAGCGATGCTCTCCTGAGGGGACTGTGATGTCTTCCGCAAGGGGAGACGTATGAAGCGCGGCAGTTGAGTTCTGGGAGCAGGAGATGCCTGTGACTTGAATGGACCTGCCCGTTGCCTGGCCGAAGTCTAGTTCTAAACTGCCGGTGCCATTCCCCACTTTGAAGGTATAGCAGGAGAAGCCCGGTTGGAAGAGGCAGGTATTCGGCGTGGTGTTCTGGGGGCTGAGCACTCCGATGTAAAAGAGGACGGCAAGAAGAATGACGACTACGAGGATTGCCCAGCCGTTGGTGATAAGGAATTCAATGGCGGCCTGAGCGCGGTTGTTACTGCTTCTGATGCCCACGAGAGATGGATTTGCTGCGGCAGTTTATAAGGATTTATTCGCGGGTCCTTTGCCAGGAAGATTCGGCTGGGGCACCCGGCCCGCAACAGGGTATTGGGGTTTCTGCAAAGCCCCTGCTACGCTATCTATTTATAGTCAGTGCGGCAACTTCTTCTCGGTGAGCGCGATGGGCGATTTGCTGGAGTTTTACGGCAGGGAGTGCGGGCCGTGCAAGAAGATGGCAGTGCTTGTCAAGCAGCTGGAGAATGAGTCCGGCGTGAAGGTGGATAAGCTCGAGGTCTGGCACGATGCGAAGAACCAGGAGATGATGATGAGATATGCGGAGGGAAGGTGCATGAGCGTTCCCTTTTTCTTCAACAAGAAGACCGAGGAGTATATTTGCGGAGAGGCTGATTACGAAAGGCTGAAGAAGTGGGCGGGGGTTGGATGATGGCAAAGCCCGATTGGCTGAAGGTTAGGCTGGAGACGGCTGGGAAATTTGCAGAGACCTCGAAGGCACTTTTTGAGCTGGGGCTGAGCACGGTCTGCGACGGGGCGCACTGCCCGAACAAGTGCGAGTGCTGGGGAAAAGGCACCGCGACCTTTATGGTGTTGGGCGAGGCCTGCACAAGGAGATGCGGGTTCTGCACAGTGAAGAATGGCGTGATGGAGAGGCCGGATGAGACCGAACCGGAAAGGCTTGCGCAGGCAGTGAGCAGGCTCAGGCTGAATTATGTAGTTGTGACTTCGGTGACGAGGGATGACCTGCCGGATGGCGGGGCTGCCCATTTCGCCAGGTGCGTGGAAGAGGCCAAGAAGGCGAAGGCGATTGTGGAAGTGCTGATTCCGGATTTCAGCGGCAGGATTGAGAGCCTGAGGCTGGTAGTTGATGCGGGGCCGCATGTTCTTGGGCATAATATCGAGACCGTGCGCGAGCTTACCGGGAAGGTTAGGGACCCGAGGGCGGGCTATGAGACCAGCCTTTCTGTTCTCAGAATGTCGAAGAGGCTGAATCCGGAAATTAAAACGAAGTCCTCGCTGATGCTCGGGCTCGGGGAGAGCCGGGAGCAGGTGGTGCGCACGATGAAGGATTTGCGCGAGGCAAAGGTTGATATCCTGACTCTCGGGCAATATTTGCGGCCTTCGGATAGGCAGGTGCCCGTGGAAAGGTATGTCCCGCCGAAGGAGTTTGCGGAGCTGAAAGAGGTTGCGGAGAAGATGGGCTTTGCCTGCTCCGCAGGGCCTTTCGTGAGGAGCAGCTACATGGCAAAAGAAATGTTCGAGAAGTGCGGAGGTTCAGGAACCGACGATGTGCGCCGCGAGCGAGGCCGTTTGGCAACGGCGAGCGAGCGTGCGCATCGGGGGTTCTGAAGGAGCAGTTACATGGCGAAGGAGATGTTCGAGAAGAGTGGTGGTGCGCGTGGCGTTGGTTGATGATTTTGATCCGCTGAAGGGCAAGATGCTCCAAATTCTTGACAAGGGGGGAAAAGTGGTTGCACCGAAGCTGGAGCCGAAGCTTCCCGCAGAGCTGCTGAAGAAGATTTATTACACAATGGTGCTGTCGCGGCTTGCGGATGACAGGTTCCTGAAGCTGCAGAGGGGCGGGAGGATAGGGACGTTCGCGCCTTCGGTCGGGCAGGAGGCCGCGCAGGCCGGGAGCGCTGCCGCACTTGAAAACGATGATTGGACAGTGCACTCGTTCAGGGAGCAGGCTGCGTACCTTTTCCGCGGGCTGCCGCTTGAGAAGATAATACTTTACTTCGGGGGCGATGCGCGGGGGAACAGGATTCCGGACGGGATGAACGTGCTGCCGATGGCGGTGCCTGTCGCGACGCAGGTGCTGCATGCCGTTGGGATAGCGTGGGCTGCGAAAGCGAAGAAGGAGAAAAGCGCCGTGATGTGCTATTTCGGGGATGGCGCGACATCGGAAGGCGACTTCTACGAGGGACTGAATTTCGCCGGGGTGATGAAGGCGCCAGTAGTTTTCGTCTGCCAGAACAACCAGTACGCAATCTCCGTGCCGAGGGGGAAGCAGACCGCTGCGAAGACGCTCGCGCAGAAGTCCATCGCCTGCGGGTTCCCGGGAATACAGGTTGACGGGAACGATGCGCTAGCAATGTACGCCGCGTGCAGGGAGGCGGTTGAAAGGGCGAGAAGCGGGGGCGGGCCCACGCTCATCGAGGCGTACACCTACAGGATGTGGATGCACACGACTGCCGACGACCCGAAGAAGTACAGAAGCTCGCAGGAAGAGGAGGAGTGGAAGGGGAAGGACCCCATCAAGAGGATGCGGAACTATCTTGCGGGCAAGGGAATCTGGAGCGAGGAATTCGAGAAGGAGACCCAGCAGAAGGCGCTGGCGGAGATTGATAAGGCAGTGAAGGCAGCGGAAGCAATCACACCTCCGAAGCCTGACGACTTGTTCGATTACATGTTTGCAGAGATTACGCCCGAACTGGCCGGGCAGAAGGCATACCTGAAGAAGGCGCTCGCGGAGAGGGAAATCGAGGAGGAGCAGCCGGAGATAAAGGGCGGTTTCCCATAGGTGATGCGCATGGAAATGAACATTGTTGAGGCGCTCAATTCCGCACTGCGCGAGGAGATGAGGAGGGACAAGAGGGTGATGGTCCTCGGGGAGGATGTCGGGATTGATGGGGGAGTATTCAGGGTGACGGATGGCCTGCTGAAGGAGTTCGGCGAGGAGCGGGTTGTCGACACGCCGCTCGCTGAGAGCGGGATAATGGGCGCGTCAGTGGGGCTTGCGCTCAACGGAATGAAGCCCGTCGCAGAGATGCAGTTCGACGGGTTCTTCTGGCCAGCCTTCGACCAGTTGATTTCGCACGCTTCAAGGTACAGGAACAGGACGCAGGGGAGGTATTCCTGCCCCGTGGTCGTGAGGTTCCCGGTTGGCGGAGGGGTGCGCGCGCTCGAGCACCACGCGGAGAGCTACGAGGCAATTTACGCGCACGTGCCAGGGGTGAAGGTCGCGTATCCCTCGGGCCCGTATGATGCGAAGGGGATGCTGAAGGCCGCAATAAGGGACCCGGACCCGGTTGTCTTCATGGAGCACAAGAAGCTTTACCGCGCGTTCAAGGAGGAGATTCCCGAGAAGGAGTATGTCGTTCCGCTGGGAAAGGGGAAGCTCGTTGAGGAAGGCGATGACCTCACGGTCGTATCATGGGGCGCGATGATGCTCGTTGCGAAGAAGGCGAGCAAGCTGGTGAGGGAGAAGGGGGTCGGCTGCGATGTGATTGACTTGAGGAGCATATCTCCGATGGATGACAAGCTCGTGGCCGATTCGGTCGAAAAGACGGGGAGGCTCGTGGTCGTGCAGGAGGGGCACAGGTCGTTCGGCGCGGCCGCGGAGCTGATTGCAAGGATGAATGACAAGGCGTTCCTGCATCTCAAGGCGCCGCCTACCAGGGTCACGGGCTTCGATGTCCCGTTCCCGTTCTACAAGATGGAAAACTGGTATCTTCCTGATACTGACAGGGTCGTGAAGGCGATGCGGTCCGTGCTGAAATATTGAGGTGTTCCGATGGCTATTGAGTTCAAGTTCCCGGATGTGGGCGAAGGGATTACTGAGGGCGAGATTGTTAAGTGGCGCGTGAAGGAGGGAGATTCGGTCAAGGAGGGGGACACGCTCGCGGAAGTGGAGACGGACAAGGCGGTCGTTGAGATTCCCGCGCCGTCTGCTGGAAAGATTCTGAAGCTTTTCGGGAAAGAGGGCGAGAAGATTAAGGTCGGGCAGGTGATGGCAGTAATCGGTGGAGAAGGCGAAACGGCCACGCTTCCGAGTGCTGTTCCTGCGCCCGCTGTTGCAAAAAAGCTTGCAGTGCAGGGAGTTGGCGCGTCGCCTGCGACCAGGAGCCTCGCGAAGGATCTCGGCGTAGACATAGAGAAGCTGGCCGGAACCGGGAGCGGCGGAAGGGTGACTGATGAGGACGTGCACAAGGCGGCGGAGGAAAGGATTGAGCGGATTGTGCCCCCTGCCCCGCCGCCTATTGTGAAGCCCGCGGTTAAGGTCGCGCTGAAGTACGACTTCTACGGGCACTTGGAGAGGGTGCCGATAAAGGGTATTCGGGCGACGATTGCGAGGCATATGATTGAGGCGCGTAACCACGCTGTGCCTGCCGTAGGCATGGATGAGTGCGACGCCACCGACCTCTGGAAAATCCGCGCCAAGGAGAAGAAGAAAGCGGAGAAGCAGGGCGTGCACCTGACCTTCCTGCCGTTCATAATCAAGGCCGTGGTGAAGGGGCTGCAGGAGCACCCGTTCCTGAATGCGTCCATTGATGAGGAGGCGAACGAGATACTGCTGAAGAAGTATTACAACATCGGAATCGCGGTGGACACTCCGGAGGGGCTGATGGCGCCGGTGATAAAGCACTGCGACGAGAAGGCCGTGCTGGATATAGCGCGGGAGCTAACCACGCTGGCGGATGCGGCGAGGGCGAGGACGATAGACCTGGCGGACCTCAAGGGAAGCAGCTTCTCCATCACGAACTTCGGCTCCGTGGCCGGCACGTATGGCGTGCCAATCCTGAACTACCCGGACGTGGCAATACTCGGGGTGGGAAGGATACAGGATTTGCCGCGCGTGGTCGGAAAGAAGATAGTTGCCAGGAAGGTCATGCCGCTTTCCCTGACGTTTGACCACAGGGCGGTTGATGGCGCGGAGGCTGCGCGGTTCCTCACTAAGATAAAGGAGTATATAGAAGACCCGGACCTTTTCCTGCTGGACGGGAAGGCCTAGCGCTGGAAATTCCACTCTTTTGTTTTGTATTTCGTTTCCACCAGCTCCTTTGCGCGGGCCAGCTCGGAGTTCGTCCAGCTGCCGGAGAAGGTTTCCTTTCCTTCCGAAAATGCGGAAACCAGCGCTTCGTAAGTTTGCGCGTAGGTTGCATTGCCGCTCTTTTTCACGGACGTGACCCTGTCTTCCACGGCTGCAATCATCTTGTCGGAGATTTTTTCCTTCGAGACGCGCAGCACGGAGAACATCCTCTTCACATCGACATCGTAAAGGATGGTCCCATGCTGGAGAAGGATTCCGCCGCGCCTTGTCTGCGCATTGCCTGAAATCTTTTTCCCGCCCGTTGTGATGTCGTTGATGGGCTTAAACTCCGCATCAATGCCGAGCCGGGCGAATGCATCCACGAGCCAGCCGCAGATTAATTTGTAGGAGGCGGTGATGTCCTTGCCGAAGAATGATTCTGGCGCGGTTATGGAGTAGGTTATTTCGCCATCGCAGTCATGGTAGACCGCGCCGCCGCCGGTGCGCCTGCGGACGAAATCAACCCCGAGCTTTTTGCAGGTTTCGAGATTAACCTCGTCCTCAAGGCTCTGGAAGCAGCCGATTGAGACTGCGGAAGGCTTCCATCTCCAGAAGCGGATTGTCGGCGGGCCGCCAGCCTTCACGGATTCTCCGCAGGCCTCGTCAAGCGCCATCGCGGTTGCGGCATCGCAGGTTTCGAGCGGGATTATGCGCCATCTCCCATTCACTTGGATGCCTCCATTATCACTTTTGCGAAGTCCTGCGGGGCTGCGCCGATGAGCTGGGCGTTGTTCTTTTGCAGGAGGGAGGAGATGGTTGCGGTGATGGCGGATTCGTTGAGCAGATGATTTGCGAGTGCGGACTCTATTTCTGCCAGCGTTTCCTCCGGATGGAGGAAGAAGTCGCCCGTGATTTTGAGGGAGGAAATCCGCCCCCCGGCGGCTTGCACGCTCGCCTTCAGCAGCTTGCCGCCTGCGACCTTCAGCGAAGCAGAGCCCACAGTTTCACCCGGCTTATTTGCGCTTAACGAACAGCCCGCACCAGCACCTTCCCTGCTTTCCCCACGAGGGAAGGGATTGGAACTTATTCAAAGCCCCATCACCTTCTTCGCTTCCGCTGCGTCAGTTCCAGTGTAAACGTTCTTCTGCTTGCAGGTCGGGCAGATTTCCGGGCCCGCCATGCCGAAATGGATGTCGCCGCAGACCGTGCAGCGCCAGAACTTTTTCCCTGCCATCAAGACCACCTCAGACGAACTTGTAGACATCGTCGGGGCTTGCGAGCTTCGAAGTGCCCATCTCCCTCTCGATGCTCTTGAGCATTATGATGCGCTTGTAGGTGCTAGGATGCGTGGAGAAGAGCTCGTTTATCGAGTTCCAGGTGGAGCCTGCCTGCTTCTGCATCGCAAGCTCCAGTTCGCGCTCATCGAGCACGCCGTTCTTGTCCAGGTCATACTCATCCTTGTGGTCCATGACGTCGGAGATGTCGTGCTTCGCCGTTGACGGGTCGCCAATGCAGAATGCGCGGAGCCCGCTCGGCTCGTCATGCGAGATGGAAAGGCCGTAGGTGATTTTTGAGAGCGCGGAGGCGAGGGCTGAGGGGTTCTGGGTGGAGTAGGCGGAGTAGGCGTCGGCGTAGTATTCCCTGCTGCGCGAGAGCCACATCACCAGGAGCTGGGAGATGAAATAGACCACCCAGGCAGTTATTGCGGTGAGTATGATTGCGATGGCCAGGCCGCCCCCGCCCCTCCTGTCGCGGCTGCCGCCCCCGAAATAGGTGATGGTCATGAATGAGCGGCCGACCATGAATGCGATTATCGGGACTGCGGAGACTATCGTCATCACCACGCAGTCGTTGTGGCGCATGTGGCCGATTTCGTGTGCGAGCACTGCGGTGACCTCGGACTTGTCGAGATTTCTTAGAAGCCCTTCATGGACTGCGAGAGTGGATGAGCTCCTCGTCCTGCCGAAGACGAATGCGTTCGGCGAGGGGTCGGGGACGATTGCGAGCTTCGGGACGGGGACTTGTGCTTTGGCTGCGAGCTGCTTCACGGTTGATTCGAGCCAGGGGTTTTCGCCGGGCTTCGGGTACTGCAGGTGGCCTGCCCATGCGACAATCCACGGGGAGGTGTACCACTGGATAAAGATGAAGATGAACGACATGAAGATGGCGAATGGTATGCCCGCCCAGAGCGGGAGGTCGGCCATCACTTCGAACAGGGTGGTCGCGACCGCAATCAGGACGAACAAGGTGCCGAAAATGAGCACCATTGTTATGAGCATCAGCAGCTTTAGCCTGTTCAGGGAAGCCATAGATTATTAATAGAAGGGCGCCTCTTAAAAATCGTATGGCGGATGTGGTCGAATCCTTCAACTGCGCCAAATGCGGCGCGCCCCTGAAGATAAAAAGCGGGGAGGCGGTTGTTGTCTGCGACTACTGCGGCTCCGCGAACAACCTGCGGGAAGACAAGTTCTATATTGTGAGGCACTCGTGGCTGCCGAATAAGCTGAGCAAGGACGAAATCATCAAGCGCGCACGCGAATGGATGAGCGGCGGGATGATTATGCCCCCGGGGATGGAGAAGAGCGAGATTACGAAAGCGGAATTGGTTTACCTGCCCCTGTGGGTTTTCAAGACGAAGAACAAGACCGATTATTCCGGGCTTTTCCTGCGCGAAGGGGAGAAGAAGGTTTCTGGAACCGAGCAGATGGATTTCTACTGGAAGATTCTGGGGAGGAGGCAGGGCGATTTCCCGGTCCAGGAATACAAGGTGCCGCTCTCCGCGAAGGTCCCTTTCTCGATTGAGGAGGCGATGGAAGGCACGATGCTCAATGGGGAGATGAATGAGGATGAGGCCAAGGAGCAGGCGAAGCAGGAGATTACGGAGCACATGCGGAGTCTGCTCGCGGAGAAAGTGGACAAATTCGAGACGTGCGAGACCAAGACGGAGTTCGGGGAAGGGGAGTTCCTGCACGTGCCCATCTGGTTCCTTGAGTTTGTTTACGGGGGAAAGCCCTACAAGCTGGTAATTGAGGGGACGAACGGCGAGGTCGTGAAGGGGGAGATTCCGGCAAGCGATTTCCTTGGAAGGGAGATGAAGATAATAATGGCGATTGCGGCTGCGCTAATATTACTGGTGGTTTGCGGGTTCGTCGCAATGACGTTCCTGAGGTGATTTGATGAAGTGGGCGGAAATTGCGATTGTGCTTGCGGTTGCTTCGGTGCTGGCGTCAGCAGGGCAGTGCCAGGACAGGTGCAACGACCAGTATAACATCGGGCTCAATACGGCAGAGCAGTACCTGCAGGGGAAGTTTTACGAAACATCAGAACGGGTGGATTCCGTGACCAGCAATTTTTACTGCCCGCCCTGGACCCCGATGTTCGATTCCATCGATGAGGGACGGCTCAGGTCTGCGAACCAGGCATGCTATTCCGAAGAGAGAAGCTGCCGTGATGCCTGCACGACCGCGGAATGCGGGGATAACTGCGGCGATGTAGTGGTGCAGCAGTGCTGCCACAACGCAACGCTAACCCTTCTTTTGGAGGCAAAGGCGAACTGCCTTTCGCAGTGCGGAAGCGAAACGCCCACCCCCACCCCGACTGCGACTCAAACTCCAACGCCCACGCCTACACCGACTCCCACTCCGACACCGACACCTGACCAGTGCAACTTCACCAAAGCGGTGTCGAATGATGGAACGGTCACGACGAGGGCCGTGGGCTCCGAGACCGAGTATAACGTGGGCGCAAACTCGAGCTCGGCCATAACCTTCAGCCAGGGGCAGGTCCAGTTCCTCACCATCAACCTCTACGAGAACACGCAGTTCAGGCTGGCGCCGTGCGCCGCTACGCAGCTTGCCGGAGGGGAGCCCGGGCTTCTGCTTGACGGCGGATGCGGCAGGGAGCTGCATCTTTCATCGGAGCATTCGTCGATAAGGGGAACAATCAACGGCGGAGGGGACTTCATCCAAGGGCCCGAGCCTAACGATATTCTGTTCGATGCGCCACCGCCGCCGAAAACATACCATGGGGAAGTGCGCGTAACTGACAGCGGTGCGGCAAATGCGCCCGCGTTCGTGCTTGGCGTGAGCCTACCTGAAGGCAACATGATAGTGAGTTCTGTAGGAGGCTACACTGAATATACCGTGGAACCGTACAGCACAGTGTATGCCGCGCCGGCTTCTGAAGTAAACGGGGCATCGCTCATGGGGGAAACGGGGATTGAAGTGCGCACCTATGCCGGCAGCGTGACTGTGACGGATGAGGCAAGCGGAGGGCAGATGACATTCGGAGGAGGGGTATGGAGGGTGATAACCATTTCGGACCTCGCCCGGCTGGCGGTTACACCAACGCCTGCACCGGGCCATACGCCAGTCCCGACGCCTGCGCCGACTCCTGCACCATTGCCATGCGGATTGGGATTCGCGGTGCTTGCCGGGTTGATGTTAGCTGGAAGGTGGTTTGAGTGAAGTACAAACTGCTGGCTCTGTGCGTGGTTGCGACTGCGCTCGCATGCTATGCGGATATGCCGCGTCCGTCTCCGTATCCCTGCTGCGGATCCATGGGGATTGTGCTGCTGATGGTCGGAATTTCCGCCGCCGGTGCGCTCTATGCCTGGCGAAATTGAATTCTACAAGAAGTACGCGAACCTCTATGACCTGCAGTGGTCGGAGAAGGACAGGTTCGATGACCTTGGGTTCTGGGTGAAATTGGCGAAGCGGTTCGGCGGGCCTGTGCTGGAATTGGCTTGCGGGACCGGAAGGGTCACGCTTCCGCTTGCAAGGGCTGGAGCCAGGATTACCGGGCTGGACTCGAGCGGAGAGATGCTTGCGATTTTCAGGAAGAAATTGCCGAAAGAGAAAAGCGAGGTGAGGGAAAGGGTGGTGCTGAAGAGAGGGGATATGCGGGATTTTGATTTAGGAGAAAGATTTGGCTTTGCGTTCGTGCCCTTCAACTCATTTTTGCACCTGGAGACCGTGGAGGATGAGGAGAGATGCATCCGCGCAGTGCACCGGAACTTGAAGCCGAACGGCGTTTTCGTGATTGACGTGTTCAAGCCTGACTTCAGGAAATGGCCGGAAAAAACGCTGCACATGGACCTTTCGCGGGAATATCCTGAGGCGGGGATTAAGATTACGCGGCTTAGCTCAAGGGAGTACGAGCACCCGAAGCAGCAGATTCATGCCCACTATTATATGGATGTTATTTCTATGGAAGGAAAGGCGAAAAGGCATGAGACCGGATTCACTCTTAGGTATATCTGGGATGTGAATGAGATGAAGGCGATGCTTGAGAGATGCGGCTTTTCCTTGGAGAAGGTCTATGGCGACTACAAGTTCGGGCCATTCACGCCTTTGAGCGAGAAGATGATTTTTGTCGCAAGAAAGAAGTAATTTATTCCTTTGCGTTGAAAGTAGTTTAACGGGTGATTCCTTTGAAGCTGGAATGGTCGAGACGGAAGGCTGCGTTTTTGGTCGTGTTCGTTGCGCTCTCACTCGTGGCGTACAGGGTTAATTTCTCCTCGGTTCTTGGGACGAATAACCAGGCGTTCACGCTCTTCCAGTTTTTTGCGCCAATCGGAGGCGGGCTTTTCAACCCGTTCTTCGGGGCGTTCTCTGCATTGCTGGCGCAGGGGCTCAACTTTGCGGTCTTCGGGGGAAGCACCGACCTCTTCAGCCTGCTGAGGTTCCTCCCGCCAGTCTTCGCTGCAGCCTATTTCGGCAGCAGGAGCAAGTGGAATGTCGCGGTGCCGCTCGCGTGCATGGCACTCTTCTGGATGCACCCGGTCGGTGCCCAGGCGCCGTTCTATGCGCTGTTCTGGCTGATTCCGGTTGCGGCGAAGTTCGCTGGGGATAACCTGCTGCTCAGGTCGCTGGGCACGACATTCACCGCACATGCGGTCGGGAGCGTCGCCTTCCTTTACACGATTCCGAGCACCCCGCTGCTGTGGATTGGCCTCATACCGGTCGTGATGCAGGAGAGGCTCGTATTCACGCTCGGAATTGCGGCGTCCTATGTTGTGATGAGCACGCTCCTTGATGCGCTTTCGGCGAAGGTTGACCTGCGGGCGCTGAGGATTGAAAGGAAATACTCGCTCGCCAGGGTAATTGAATAAAAACATCCTCCCCCAAAGTTGTCCCGATGGCTGATGGCGAGACTGAGGACTCGGAATTCGATGAGCCCGAGCTGGCAGTGGAGCATAAGCACCAGCCGCAGAAAAATGTCGACCTGGAGCACCTGGTGAAGCAGCCGACCTGGAAGGAGATGCTGCTCGACCTGGTGGTGAAGGAGCAGCTCGACCCCTGGAACATAGACATCGGGCTTATTGCGGAAAAATATGTGAAGCACATAAGGGAGATGCAGACGCTTGACCTGCATATTCCCGCGAACCTCATCCTTGCAGCCTCGATTCTACTCAGGTTCAAGAGCGATGCGGTTAGGCTGGAAGAGGAGGAGCAGGTTGTGGAGTCCGAGACGTTCATTGCTGACGGGAGGGCGCCCGTGGAGATTCCGATGCTCTCCCTGCGGACGAGGATTCCGCCGAAGAGGAAGGTGACGCTCGATGAGCTTGTGCAGGCGCTCGAGGAAGTCTTCGAGCAGCAGAGGAAGAGGGAGGATGCCGCGCTGCGGCCCGAGATTACGCCTGCCATGGTGATTGAGCTCCCTGAATTCAACCTTGAGGAGAGGATGGGGGAGATGCTGGAGAGGGTCAGGAAAAGCGTTGATGCGAAAGGGCTCGTGACTTTCTCGCAGCTTCTCAGGGAAAAGAAGAGGCGGGAGATGATTTACACGCTGCTTCCCCTGCTCTTTTTGGCGCAGGTTGGAAAGGTGAATATGTTCCAGGAGAAGTTCTTCGGGGAGATTTTCGTGCAGCTGTTGCCAGAGGAGGAGAAGCCGAAGCCGAAAAAGGGGAAGGCCTAAAACCAGTAGAATGTCGGCAAAAAAAGCCCGAAAAGCCCCAATTCTTATTAACTTGAATATCGCGGTATTGCGGGTCGGGGGTCGGTCGCATGGCTAAGACGATTGTTACATTGGAATCTAGGAAGGCGGAGTTCCAGAAGAAGCTTGACCCCCTTTATCCGGGGATTGGGGATGTTGATGCGGAGAAGATGGCGAAGGCAAGAAAATTCCTGAAGAAAACGATTGCTGAACTGGATTGCAAGGGAGACAAGAAAGCAGTTGCGGAGAAAAAGCTGCTGATGGAATGCCTGGGAGAGGTTGTGATGCGCGCTGCGAAGGACGTAACTGCGGACAGGCGTGAGCAAGGGGCTGCCGCCTCGTTTTATTTTGGCGGCGCGAAAGCAGACGGTCCGAGGGAGGAGCGGAAACTCGCAGTGAGCTGCCTTGGAAGCCTGATGAAAGCCGAGGTGAAGAAGCCCCATGCCGAGGTGAATCCTGAGAGCATCGGCCGCGCGGCGGATATGCTGCGGCTTTTTGGGGATGCGCATGCGGTTGCGGCGTTGCGGGAGGCAGGCAAGGGACTGGAGATTGCTGCCGCCAAGCTTGCGGAATTCAGCCATATGCTGGAAACCCCGCACTCGCCCAATGAGCTAAGGTTCGCGGCGAAGCATGTGGAGGAGATTGCGCGCGGTTTGGAAGCCGCGGAAAACGCAAAACCGTCTGCTGATGAGCTGAAGAATAATGCGCTGAAATGATTTTTGGAGTGGAATGCTTAACGAAGCCGGGATGATTTGGAGGTTGTTTGGATGGGAAATGCGCATAAGCCGCTCGTGATGCCTGAGGAGAAGATTGCGAAGAAGATAGACTCGCTTTATCCGCAGCGGGATGCTGCGGGGATTGCCGAGGCACGGCGCTTCATCTCGGACTTCAGCGGGACTGATGGCGAGAAGAGATGCCTGCACAGCTGCCTCTGCAAAAAGGTCGGGCTTGCAGTGAAAGACGCGGTCGCGAAGGATGGCGCGATGCAGGAGGCGTGGGATTATTTCGCCGACGTGGTGAGGAACGGCACTAAGGAGGAGAAGGAGATTGTGGCCAACGGCCTCATGGGTTTCCTGAATTTCCGCAGGCAGGGAAACATCCTGTTCAGGGACAGCGGCATGGACCTAATGGCCACGGATGGGATTGCCACTCCGAAGATGGAGGCGCGGTTTGAAGTCGATGCCGCGCAAATTGAGCGGGCCGCAGTCGCACTGGCTGGAATGAATGAGCTGCGGGCGGTAGAACCGCTGCGCAAGGCGAGCGAGGAGCTGGCCAAGAGCCACGGGCCGCTGTCCGCCTTACTGGGCGAGTTCGCGCATGCGATTGAGACGAGGTGGAACCAGAAGAAAGCAGCGGAAACCCCGGGGAACCTGTTTGAAGGGCAGAAACCGCTTTCGGATGGGGAATGCATCGGGAAAATGTTCAATCCGGGGAGTGGAAGCGACGGAAGGAGATACAGCCCGGCACCGCACGTAATAGTTTCCACAGAACGGGAGGCACACATCCATGTAAGGGGAGATGCGCTGGAAAACGCGGAACCCTCCAAGTTTTCGCTGGACAATGGAAGCCGTGAGGATGGAGTGAAGGCGATTGCGTTGGGGTGGGGGTTGGCCGGCAGCAATTTCGCCGAAATGGGGGGAATTCCTGCCGAAGCGAAGGATAAGGCGGTGGACATGATCGGCATGCTCATCACCACGAACGGTTGGAAAGGCAAGAAACTTGCGAAAAACATTGACGATGTGCTGAATTCGTTGAGCCTTTTACAGATAGACGCGAGCAGGAAAACGCTGGAAAAAGCCGATGAGCTTGCCGGGAAGGGGATAACCCGTGCGGAGAAGCGGGACGGCATGGACCCTTCTATGACGAAAATGCTGAAAGAAGCGAGGGAGATGTTAAAGGAGATTGCGGGGAGGATGGAAAAGCTCCGAACGAAGAAGGGGCGGGAGCCGGCGTCGAAGATGGAGGATGACGGCTCCATGAAGGTTGAGAGGGGGAGCGAGTTCGAGTATCATCCAGTGGAAGACCATAAGGACAAAGCGAAAGATTTGGCGCGGTTGTGTGCGCTGGGCGCCCTTCTGTCGCAGGTGAAAGCGAAAAAGGGCGGCATTTTGACCGAGATGCAGGGAGGAAAACCCAACGAAGAAGAGTCGCGCATATTTGACCTGGTCAACAATCTCATCACCAGTTATGGAATGAAAGATGGAATGGGAAAGGAGGAGAAGAAATTTTTGAAGGCAGTTGAGCAGGAGCTGGATTCGCTGACCATTTTTGAAATAGTTGAGGTCAGGAAGCTGCTGAAGGGGAGCGACGAGCGTGCCAAAAAGGCGGCGTCGTCTCGGCATCCTTCTGAGGAGGCGGAGGAAGCGAGGGAGATAGTCCGGGGAGCTGCGGCGGTAATGAAGGAGCTCCAGATGGGGAAGGAAAATGAGCGGAAGGGGACTAAAGCAAAGCCGCACAAAAAGAAAAGCAGGAAGAAGAAAAACAAAGGGCTCGCGTATCTATATGATGCAGACCAGCGGGATTCCACGGCTACTGCACACGCGAGGTCGAGCTAATCTGTTATGGGGTGTTTGCGATGAAGACGATTACCAAGTCCGGAAATGTTGCTGAAGCGAGGAAAAATGCCGAGGCAATTAATGACAGGATTATCGTGGATGTTTTGTCTGGAAAAGACGCCAATTCGATTTATGAAGGATTCAAGTCTGCCGGGATTGGGGAGATTCGTGCGCTTCTGCCCCTGTTGGAAAAGAACGAAGCCATGCTCAATGGCGCGATGAACTTGAAAGTGAAGCGGCCCGCGGTTGGATTGGCGGGAAGAGAGCTTCTGTCGGCCAATGCGTGGGCAGCGGAATTTGATATGGGGCAATTGACCGAAATGAAGGACAGCATATACCAACTGATATCAATGGCGTCTGGGCGGGTGAATGCTGCGGAAAAGGAGCGGAAAAACGATGAAGGGCCGCTGCCTGCACCAGTGAAGCAAGAGGAGCCGAAGCCTGTGCTCCCGAAGCCGCTCTCGGATGATGAGAAATACATAAAGGAGATGTTCAGGGAGAAGCCGCCGGAACGGATATTCAGCCCGAGGCCGCACGTAATCGTTTCAACGTCTAGCGATATTGCATATCGTGATGAGAAATATGCGGAACTCTCTCCGCTTTCACCAGACAGGGTAAGCCATGAGGATGAAGTGAAGGAGGTTGCATGGAGGTTTGCGCTTCTCGGCACTCGTGCCGGAAAGGGAAGGCTTCCCACTGAAGCGGATGAGAAGATTGAGACCCAGATCATACTGCTGGTCGATACTAATGGGTGGAAAGACGAGGATGGGAAACTCAATAAGAATATTGATAATGGGCTGAAAGAGACGGGCCTTCCCGAGATAATCGAGGTCATGAAGGCGCTTGAGAAGGCGGATAAGTTCGCTGTGAAGGAGATTGGTGAGGAGGAGAAATTGAAGGGCGCAGACCATGCAGATGTGAAAATGCTGAAAGAAGCGAGGGAGATGCTAAAGGAGATTGCGGAGAGGGTTGGGAAGTTCCAGAAAGCGATGTCCGGCAAAAGAAAACGCGGGTATCTTATTCCCCAGGAGGAGATTGTGCCACGTTCGGCGGATATGGCGTGGACGTGGTGGCATGCCGCCATTTTCTCCGAAATGGGAAATACGCCGGCTTATGCGGAGCTCGGCGTACTGTTCACGGGCCGGCTGGTTACTGGTGCCAAAGGAGCTGTCGTGAGAGAGATGGATGAGGCGGCAAAAGACAAAATGCTAAAGGCAGTTGAGAGTGAAATGCGCTCGCTGGACCTTCAGGAGATTGCCACGGCGGGGAGGTCGCTGGAGAAAGCGATCGAATTTGCTGATGAGGAGATAGCACGCGCGGAGAAGCAGAGAGGCGTACATCCTTCGGTGATGGAAGTGCTGTGGGGAGCGAAGGAAATGCTAAATGGGATTGCGGTGCAGGTGAAGGCGCTTCAGAAGGAAAAAGAAAGTGAACAGGAGAAAGAAAAAAAGCCGCGCAAAAAGAAAGCTGAGAAAAAGAAGAAAGAGGATGATGAGTGATGAAAAATAAAACTGCAGACGACCCGAAGAAGGAAGGAAACGGCGATGGAACTGGGGTCAGATACATGAGGGTTCATCACTGGGAAGACGACTTCAAAGTGAGGGGAACCCAGAACGACAGGATAATCCAGGGAGTGATGGACGGCCTGATGAGGAAGAAGGAGGAGAGGCAGGAATACGGCTATGACATGAGGAAATACACCACGATGGCAATCCGCAATTGCAGCCCAACCGAGAAGCTAAGGTTCGCGATTGTCCTTGCGAATGCCATGAAGGAAGACCCGTTTGCGATTGTTGCCGCGAACGTGTGCATCCTCTCGGTTTATGACGACGTAAAGAAGATGGAGGCCGGGGTGCGCAAGATACAAGAGAGAGGAAACGAGAACGGGAAGGAATTCAAGGAGCTTCGCAAGAGCCTCAGGGAGCGCGAGCTGAAGGAGAAAGGGCCGGAAGGGCTCAACGAGCTGGAGAAGAAAGGATACGAGGCACTATGCAAGGAGCTTATGGAACCGGTGAATATTTTAGGTGCGGCAGCAGCGGGCCGAGCGCCACCGGATTTGGCGATTAAGGGAATAACGGTGAATGTCAAGTTGCGCAATGCGCTCGGTGAGACGTGGGGGGAAATAAATGGCGTCGGGACCACGGAAGTGGATAATTCCAGGGCAGAGAGCTTCGTGGGAGAAATGATGGGCGCATGGGCAGCAGAGAAGGAAGGCGCGGTTTCAGAGAATGCTTATAAGAAGCTGCAGTTGTACGTGGGCATGCGCAACATGGGAATCCGCAGTTTCGGCGTTTTAAGCGCGACGAAACTGGCGATTTGCAACTGCAAGCCGGAGACGAGGATGAGGTTCGCGATTGCGCTTGCCGACGTGAGCGAGAGGATTTCTGGGGAAAAAGGGAGGAGTAACGAGTTCGTCATGGAGTGCGCGAAATTATGCACTTGGACGGTTTTCGAGGATGTTGAAGGCCGGAATAGGAATAATACTGGAGTGTTCTTCGTCCCGATACGGCCGGATAAGGATGGGAAGACCGTATTCACGGGCGATGACGACGAGAAGAAAGTGATGGAGATAATCAGGGGCATCACGGAAGACTCGGCCGTTCCGCCGGACATGGCGTTCAAGAAGCTCGGGCTGAATGTGGAGTTCATGATGCACGTGAGGTATCTGGCTGGCGGAAGCAGCGTGTATCAGGTTTACGTGAACGACCACAGGCGCGGCAAAGCAGAGAAGCCGCCATCCGAGGAGGATAAAGGCATCGCCTCACGCGGGCCATGGGTTTTGGCGGATGTGAGGAAACGGATAGCCGAAGACAAGCAGGAAAAAGAGAAGAAGGAGCAGGACGGGAAAGATGCGGAGGAGGAGTGGTTTTCTACGCCGTGCAAGAGCGCTTTTGAAAGAGATGCGGCTATAGAGAAGGCGAAGGAGAGCGACCTGAAAAGGAGGGTTGCTGAGATGCAGAAGAGGAAGGAATCGGCTATTTCTCCGCCGGCGCAGGACGTGAAGAAGGAGGAGGAATTCGATGGACCGCCTCCGCCCTACTGGGGCCTGCCGAGCTTTGCGGCCGATGCCCGAGAGGAAAAAACTGAGAAACCGCCGGCACAGGATGTGAAGGTAGAGCAACCCGGGGAAGAAATCCAGCTTATCGGTTATACTGGGCCGCCCGGAGGAGAGGCGGAATACCTCCAGAAGAAATTTGAAAAGGACCAAGCTGAGAAAAAGAAGAAAGAGGATGACGAGTGATGAAACAGGCGACTGCCAAAGTTGAAGATGGGGGATGCGGGTGGATGGAAAGAGTGAAGGTGATGTTATGTGCGCGAAACAAATTATGAAGGGCGTGGATGCATTTGGGAACAAGGTGGGGCCGGTAGTCGTTTACACTACTGAAAAGAAGTTTTACTACGAGGAGAAGATTATTGATGCAAAGGCAAAGCTTCATGATTATATTGAGTACCTCAGCGAGAACAGCAGGCTGGAAAAGCAGCACGTGGAGCCGATTTTCGAGACGCTTCTCGAATGCGCGCGGACATGGGAAGAGGGCATGGCACGCGCATCCATCGGTACGGATTGGGACTTTAGGAATGTTGCAAGGGCACCGCTGAATAACTCGAAGTTACGCAAACTGGTTGGCGAGACCGTAAAGGAAGCGGCAAAGGGCGATATTCAGATGGATATGGTGGTCGCGATATGCGATAAATGGGCGAAACTGTGCGTGGGCACGCTGGTTCCTGCGGACAAGGTGAGCATGCGCGCAGTTATTGCGAAGCTGGGACTGCATACTTACGAGGCGGAGAGGTGCAGTTCTGCGCCGGATTTGTGGCATCCCAAGCAGATGCCCACGCCTACGTTGGAGATGGAAGTTGATGGGATAACGCAGATAATCGGTGAGATAACGCTGAAACACGAGTTATTGAGGGCGCGGGCAACGAAGATGAGGGGGAACCGGAGCTTTGATGAGAAGTGGGCGTTCATCGAGGAGATGGTGGGGAACATAAGCAAGGAGCTGGAAAAGCCGGCTGGCAAAATGGATGAAGGAAAAGTTAATGATGCGCTGTTCAGCCTCGGGATTCTCGACGATATGGCTGCAGTCGAGCCTCTGGAAGCAGAGGCGGACAAGCTGAGGAAGAAGCTAACGCCCACGGATGGTGAGAAGACGGCACTTTACCTCATCGCGGCAACCGTGAAAGACATACGGCAGGCGAAAAACCGGTTCAGGGTTGTGCCAATTGCAAACGAAGAGGAGGAGATAGAATAAGCGGGTAGATTTTCATGGATACGAAAACGAAGAAAGCCGAACACATTCTTGACAGGATAAGACCGATGATAGATGAGCTTTACCCGAAGGGCGGAAAGAAGCCGGACCCGGTGAAAGCCGCGAGGGTGAGGAAGGAGCTGTTGTCCGACTTCGACCTGCGGAAAAGGCCGAGCGACGAGCTGGCTGCGGTGGGCGTGTGCCTCGAGAGCACAATCAAGCGCGCGGTTTTCGATGCGGTTTCGGAGAACCGGCACAGGAGGGAGAGGGCCTATGGGTATTTCTCTACAGTGCGCGAGAGCGGGGCGAATATCGAGAAGATGCTTGCGGTTGACCGGATTTGCGGGCACGTGAAACTTCGCATGAATGAGGATTTGAAAATCGTGGCGATGACGCAGATGATGGAGACCAAGAAGCTGCAGAAGCTCGGGGAAGTGGAGGTTTTTGACGGGACGGGCCGCGTGCAGATGATTGAAAAAGGCGACTTGATCGGGAGGGCTGCGCGGATGCTCATGACGCTGCAGGACCCGAATACCGTCGACGTGCTTTTCGAGACCGGAAGGAAATTGGGCGACCACCCGCTTTACGTCGAGCTTGGAAGGAAGGTAACGGAGATTGCGGAGAAGATTCAGGAAGAGGCGCGGAAGGAGAAGGCCAAGGAGTTCGGAAAATATGTGGCCACCGAGCCGCCGGGAAAGTTTGAAGGCTGAGGGACTGTTTTCATGAGGAAAGAACGTGACATGACGGTGCTTGGCCAGATAGAGCTGAGGATGAGCGGGCTTTACCCGGAAGACGGGAGAAGGCCGGACCCTTTGAAAGCCGCGGAGATTAGGAAGGAACTAATGGGCATGGGCAGGAAGACATGCAAGGAGATATCTACTGCACTCGCGTGCCTGGATGGCATAATGAGACGTGCGAGGTTCGATGCGGTGTCGAAGGATGCGCAGGCGAGGAAGAAGGCAAAGGAATATTTTGCTTCAGTGCGCGAGAGCGGGACTCCGAATGAGAAGCGGCTTGCGGCGGACTATTTGTGCGATTATATGGGGCTTTTTGTGAGGGAGGACCTGGTAGCCGGCGCTGGGAAGAAGGCAGAGGGGCTGGGCGGAATCGAAGTTTCTGATGGCAAGGGCCACAGGGAGATTGTTGAAGCCGGGGATGCGGTGAAGAGGACGGCGCAGATGCTCCTAGTGCTCGGGGAGCCGAAGGGTATTGATGTGCTTTTCGAGGCAGCGCGGGAGCTTGGCAGCCACCGGCCTTATGCGGAGCTTGGGGAAAAGGTGCGGAAGATTGCGGAGAGGCTCCGAAAGGAAGCGGGGAAGAGGGCTGCTGGGTTCAGCAAGCATAAGGCGGGGTAGCCAGAAGGATTATTTAAGTTGCTGGAATTACAAGTAGGCGAGCAAACGGCGGACTGGCAGGAGCCGGTCTGATGGCTATTGCCGAAGGAACTCAAATGGAAGAGGAAGAGCCTGAAGGCGAAGAGGAACTCGAGGGCGAGCCAGAGGCAGGGGAGGGGCAGCAGGTGCTGCACCCTTCGGCGGTCCCTGGAGTCGGCGCAGATGCTGCGGCAGAGGCAGAGGTGACGCTTGTTAATGAGGTGGCTGGGGAAGAGAAGAAGGGGCAGCGGTCGCTCGGAAAATTGGAGCCCAAGAGGGTGATTGAGGCCGCGCTTTTCATCTCATCCAAGCCGCTCTCGATTGAGGAGCTGGGGAAGTTCATCGGCGTTGCTGCGCCCGGCTTTGTCGAGGGGCTCGTGAAGGAGCTTGCCGCGGATTACGATAAGTACGGTTCTGCTATCAAACTCGCTTTTGAGCCCGGAGGCTGGATTATGCGCCTACGGGGCGAATACGCGCAGAAGGTTGCTCCGTTGGCTCAGGAAGCTGAGGTTAGCAGGGGAGCGCTCAAAATACTGGCGTATATATCCCAGAATGAGGGAATTGAGCAATCTAAGGTTGCGGACAGGCTGGGAAGCGTTATTTATGACTACGTTAGGGAATTGGTGGAAAAGGGCTTCTTGACCAAGGAGAAGAGGGGAAGAACGAGCGTTTTGAGGACAACGCAGAAATTCCGTGACTATTTCGGCCAGTAAATCACCTCCCTTTCGACCCCTCTGACGAAAGCTTTTTAAATTGATTAAGACAAAATAGACGCCACCTTTCCTACTGTGAATGCAGTAAGGGCGGGAATGGGTTCTGTCGGGCTGATTTCAGACGGAACTGCGTTTGCCGTGAGCAGAAGTCACCGCAAATTTGAGTGAGACAATGGGCAAGATTAATAGACCAAGGCATGGGACAATGGCGGTCCGGCATAGGAAGAGGGCTGAGACGCAGACTCCGGAGGTTGGGAGCTGGCCGAAGGTGCAGGAAGTAGGGCTGCTCGGGTTTGCAGGCTATAAGGCGGGGATGACGCATGCGACCATGATTGATGATGATGCAGGAAGCGTGACGAAGGGGCACGAGATTGCCGTGCCGGTGACCGTGCTTGAGGCGCCGCCGCTGTTTGTGTTCTGTTTGAGGGCGTACAAGGATACGCCTTATGGGAAGAAGATTGCCGCCGATGTTTTTGCGGAGAAGATTGATGAGAAGGTCCGCAAGAAGCTGACGCTGCCGAAGAATAATAAGATGTCAATGAAAGACCTTGATTCGATTGCCTCTTCTGTTTCTGATGTGCGCGTTCTTGTTTTCACCTCTCCTTCCCTCGCAGGGTTCGGGAAAAAGATGCCCGAGGTCATGGAGATTGCCGTGGGCGGGAAGGACGGGAAGGCGAAGCTGGAGTACGCGAAAGGGATTCTGGGAAAGGAAGTGAAGGTTTCCGACGCGGTGAAGGACGGGGAATATTTCGACACGATTGCGGTCACGACCGGGAAGGGATGGCAGGGGGCCGTCAAGAGGTTCGGCGTGTCCATGCAGAGGAGGAAGGCGACGGGAAGGTACAGGCATGTCGGAACCCTCGGGCCCTGGCACCCGGCGTTCGTGATGTACACCGTGCCCATGGCCGGCCAGATGGGATACCACCACAGGACCGAGCACAATAAGCGCGTGCTGAAGGTCGGGGGCGCGAAGGAGAGGATTACGCCTGATGGCGGCTTTTTGAATTACGGGGTTGTGAAGAACGACTATGTTCTTGTGAAGGGCTCGGTCGGCGGGCCGATGAAGAGGCTCGTGAGGCTGAGAAAGGCGATGAGGAGGCAGGGCGAGAAGGTCTTGAAGCCCGAGATGAAGTTCATCTCTCTCAGCAGCAAGCAGGGTGCTTAGATATGAAAGCTGGCGTTTACTCGATTGAGGGGAAGAAGATTTCGGAAATGGAATTGCCGAAAGTCTTTGATGAGGAGGTCAGGCCTGAGCTGATAAAGAGGGCAGTGCTCCACGAGCAGAGCGAGGAGTACCAGCCGAAGGGCGCTTACAAGCTCGCGGGCATGCAGACTACCGCCGAGTACCAGGGAAGGAAGGAGAACTACCGCGCAATCAAGAACAAGGGTATCTCGAGATTGCCCAGGGAGAAGCTGCCGAAGGGAAGGTTCGGAAGGGTCAGGATGCTGCCGTTCGCCGTTGGCGGAAGGAGGGCGCACCCGCCGAACCCGGACAAGGTGCTCATCGAGAAGATGAACAACAAGGAGTACGCGAAGGCCATGAGATGCGCGATTGCGGCGACAGCGAGCAAGAAGCTTGTCGGGAAGAGGGGGCACCTGTTCGGCGGCGATGTCCCGATTGTGATTGAGGCTAAGTTCGAGTCCATTGCGAAGACCAGGGATGTTGCTGCTGCCATCGAGAAGCTTGGATTGATGAATGATGTTGAGAAATCAAGGAATGGCACGAAGGCGAGGAGCGGCGTGGGTGTGAGAAGGAGGGGAGGCAGGGATGTGCCCCGCAGCGTGCTCTTCGTTGTGAAGGAGGGTTGCGCGGCGCAGAAGGCTGCAAGGAATTTGGCAGGCGCTGACGTGTGCTCGCTGAAGAACCTTGATGCGAGGAAGCTGGCGCCCGGCGCGAAGCCCGGCAGGCTGACGGTCTGGAGCGAGAGCGTGCTGAAGGAAATGGCAGTTGCTCAGGTGAGATGATATGGTCATTTTGTACCCTGTGATGACGGAAAAGGCAATCGGGATGATTGAGAGGGAGAACAAGATCACGTTCATAGTCGAGCAGAAGGCGACCAAGTCGCAGATCCGCGCGGAGGTCGAGAAGAGGTTCGATGTGAAGGTCGCGCGCGTAAATGTCCTAAACACGCTGACCGGCAAGAAGAAGGCGTTCGTGAAATTGAAGAAGGAGTTCAAGGCGGACGATGTGGCCGCGAAATTGAAGATTGCATAGGTGTAAACGATGGATAAAGAATTAGCAAAAAAGTTCGATAAATTGATTGATGTAACTAGTCAAAACGCCACAGAAGGCAGCTATTCGACCTATGCGATAATATCACTCACAACGATGCTTCTTGGTGCTACGCTCATGTTGATTCCGAAGGAAATTATAAACCTAATTTTGGGAGGCGAACTGCTTGTTATACTCGGTTCATTAGGGTATATGGCAAATTCGATTTCGTACTTTAAATGGAAACTGAGGTTCTGATATGGGAAAGAGATTATTGCAGCAGAGGGCCGGAAGGGGTTCGCCCGCTTTCAGGAGGCCGTCGCACAGGTTCAAGAGCGATGCGAAGCTCAGGAATTACGATGATGTGGAGAAGAGCGGAAGGCTTGACGGGGAGATAGTCGACTTCGTTGACGACCCCTCGAGGAGCGCACTTCTCATGGATGTCAGGTTCGAGAATGCCGAGAGGAAGCTGCTCATAGCGCCCGAGGGCGCGATGGCCGGCGGGAGGATTGCCGCAGGAACCGGGGCGCCCGTTGTAATCGGGAACATCCTGCCGCTGAGCGCGATGCCGGACGGGACACCCATATATAATATAGAGATGGTGCCCGGGGACGGCGGCCGGCTGGTGAGGACCGCGGGATGCGCGGGGTTCGTCGTTTCGCATGATGACAAGGGCGTTATCGTGAGGCTGCCCTCGAAGCAGATAATGATGCTGAACCCGGTCTGCAGGGCGCAGGTCGGGGTGATTTGCGGTGGCGGAAGGCTCGAGAAGCCCATGCTCAAGGCAGGGAATTCGCATTACAAGTGGCATGCCACTAACAGGAGATGGCCGAACGTGAGGGGTGTGAAGATGTGCGCATACCAGCACCCGTTCGGAGGCAAGCAGCACCACAAGGGAAAGAGCTCTTGCACCTCGAGGGGCGCGCCGCCAGGAAGGAAGGTCGGGCACATTGCGGCAAGGTCGGTTGGAAGGAAGAAGACCCACGTCGAGGCGGCTAAGGCTGCTGAGAAGCAGATTTGCAGGTGAGTTGCGATGGCTAGGAAATTCAATTACAGGGGAAGGACGGTCGAGCAGCTCAGGAGCATGACGATTGACGAATTCAGCGTCCTGCTCACCTCGAGGGCGAGGAGGGCGGTCAAGAGGGCTTCGCCTACGTACAGGAAGCTCCTCGAGACGGTGAAGGAAGCGCAGAAGACGCCCGGGAAGGTCATAAAGACGCACATTCGCGACGCGGTAATTCTTCCCGACTGGGTTGGGATGAAGTTCGGAATCCACAACGGGAAGGAGTTCAAGACGGTTGAGATTACGCCGGAGAAAATCGGGAGGAGGCTTGGCGACTACTCGCACACCACGGGGCCTGTGAGGCACAGCGGCCCGGGAGTGGGAGCGACGAGAGGGTCCAAGTTCATCCCGCTGAAGTAGATGGTGAGATTAATGCCTGAATTCGGTTACTCGATGCAACTGCCGGAGAAGGATGCCGCGAAGTTCGCGCGTGCCCAGCTCCACGGCGTTGATGCGAGCTACAAGAACCTCGGAGCAGTCTGCGCGAACATAATGGGGAAGACCTCGGAGAAGGCCGAGGAGCTGCTCGGGAAGGCCTCGAAGGGCGAGTTCCCGATACATTTCGCGAAGCATGCGAAGAAGATGGGGCACCGCGGGGAGATTGGCGGGAAGAGGGGAAGGTATCCCAGGAAGAGCGCCAAGCTCGTGCTGCAGGTGCTGAGGAATGCGGTCGCGAACGCGAACACGAAGGGCCTGCTCGGCGATTTGGAGGTAGTGCACGCGTCCGCGAACAAGCAGGACATCTACCCGAGGATTGCGCCGAGGGGAAGGTGGAGGAGGAACAACTACGTGACGGCGAAGATAGAGATTGTGCTCAAAGAAATCGCAGAGGCGAAGCCCGAGGTGAAGGAGAGGAAGAAGAAGGTGCTCGAGGCGAAGATCGCGGAGAAGAGGCAGGCGAAGGAGGAGGCGAAGAAGGCAGAGGAGGCCGAGATGAAGGAGATGGAAGAGCATGTTCACGACGGGGAGGCGAAGGCGGAAGAGAAGACGCCTGAGCAGGCCTCCGAGGATAAGAAGTCGGAGAAGGCGATTGAGCGCTCGTCAATGAAACAGGAAAAGCAGCTCGAGAAGGCGATTGAAAGGTCGGAAATGGCGCAGGATTAGAAAGGTGGTATGTTGGGCATTGAAAGGAAGTTCATCGAGGATTCGATTGGGAGGTTCAGGATTGCTAAGTTCCTTGAGGTCGAGCTGGACAGGGCAGGCTTCTCGAAGGTCGAGATACAGAGGACGCCCATGGTCACGAGGATTGCTGTTGATGTCACGAAGCCGGGAAAGGTCATCGGGAGGAAGGGGAAGTCGATACAGGATTTGACCGAGACCATACAGAAGAAGTTCGGGATTGAGAACCCGCAGATTTCGATTACGGAGGTCACGAAGACGGAGTTGGAGCCGAGGCTGATGGCGAAGAGCGTTGTGCGGCAGATTGAGATGGGGAAGAACATCCGCAGGATTCTGCACTTCTCGATCAAGAGGATTATGGAGTCGGGCGCGCTCGGGGCCGAGATTGTGGCGAGCGGGAAGATTGCGGCGAAGGGGGCGCGCGCGAAGCGCATGAGGGTTTGCGCGGGATACATGCCCAAGGCGGGCGAGCCGAAGAGGCTCGTGAGCGAATCCCATGTGACCGCTTACCCGAAGGCCGGCGCGATTGGCGTGCTCGTGAGGATTGTGCAGCCTGGGACGATTTTCCCGGACAAGAAGGATATGAAGCCGGTTGAGCTGCCAAAGGTTATTGCGGCAGCAGCATCGCCTGAAGGGGACGAGGGCAAGGAGTAGATTTGCATGGCGATAATCAGGAAAAAGGAGATGCGGGAGATGGACGATGTGACGCTTGAGAAAAAGCTCGGGGACCTGAAGTCAGAGCTCTATTCCGAGCTGGGGTTCATCGCCGCAGGCGGAAAGGCGAGCAACCCGGGGAGAATAAGGGAGATCCGCAAAACGATCGCAAGGATATTGACATTGAGGAGGGAGCGCGCCGGGAAAAGCGGCGTAGCGGGGTGAACGAAAAAAATGGCTGACATCTGCCCGAAGTGCGGGCTTCCGCTCGACATATGCGCGTGCGAAGCCCTTGAGAAGGAGGAAGCGGTCAGGATCAAGGTCTACACGACCAAGATGAAGTTCGGAAAGCTTGTGACCATCGTGGAGGGGCTGAGCAGCGAGGACATGGCGAAGACTGCAAAGGAGCTGAAGAGGAAGCTCGCCTGCGGCGGGACGGCGAAGGACAACCACATCGTGCTGCAGGGGGACCACAAGGCGAAGGTGAGGGGCGTCCTCGCGAAACTCGGGTACAATGAGAAGAACATCGACGTGTGGTAGACATGGCGGAGGTTCAGGAACCGACGATGTGCGACGAGCGAACGAATGTGAGCGACGGAGCATCGGGGGTTCTGAGATGATAACGAAGGGGAACATACTGGCGCACGAGCTCATCGGGCTCGCTGTGGAAGTTGTTCGGAGCACGGACAGGAAAATGGCCGGAATGAAGGGCGAAGTGGTTGATGAGACGAAGAACACGCTGGTGGTTGAAATCGGCGGGAAGGAGAAAACCCTGCCGAAGAGCGCCTGCGTTTTCCGCTTCACGCTCCCCGATGGGGGGAAGGCGGATGTCGACGGAAAGCTCATCGCGCTTGCGCCCGAGGAAAGGCCGAAGAAGCTGATGAGATATTGCAGGTGAAATGGGGGATATGGTTATGGCTGAATGCGCTGACAGGAACTGTGCCTTGCACGGCGGGATGAAGACGAGAGGAGCCGTTGTCGAGGGCGAAGTGGTTAGCGACCGCGGCAGGAAGACCGTGATTGTGCAGAGGAACCTCGTGAAGTTCATGCCGAAATACGAGAGGTACATCAGGACGAGGTCCAAGGTCCCTGCCCACAACCCGGAGTGCATTGGCGCGAAGGAAGGGGACATCGTGAAGATTGAGGAGTGCAGGAAAATCTCGAAGACAAAGGCGTGGGTAGTCACGTCTGTAATCAAGAGGGCCGGTGAGTAAGATGAAGGGGCTTGGGACTCGCGTATCGAAGGGCCTGCAGGTCGGCTCGTTCGCAACCTGCGATGACAACAGCGGCGCGAAGATTGTGCAGATAATCGGGGTATTGGGCTGGCATACAAGGAGGGGAAGGGTGCCGAAAGTAGGAATCGGAGATGCAGTCATAGTCGCGGTGAAGAAGGGAGTGCCCGCGATGAAGAAGAAGGTTGAGAAGGCCGTCGTGATAAGGCAGCGGAAGGAAGTCAGGAGGCCGAACGGGATGAGGCTTATGTTCGAGGACAATGCGGTTGTATTGATAGATGATATGGGATTGCCCAAGGGGACCGAGATTAAGGGCGCGATTGCGCGCGAGGTCGCCGAGAGGTACCCGAAGGTCGCGGGAATCGCCGCGGCGGTCGTTTAGGTGATTATGATGCCGCTCACTATGTCGGAACAGCCGAGGAAGCAGAGAAAGGCCAGGTTCAATGCGCCAATGCATCTTAGGCAGAGGCTCGTGCACGCGCACCTCTCAAAGGAAGCGAAGGAGAGGCTGAAGACCAGGAGGAGGGCCGTTGCAGTGCGCGAGGGCGACAAGGTGAAGATAATGAGGGGCAAGTTCAGGGGCCACAGCGGGAAAGTGAGCGAGGTGGACCTGAAGTCCTCGAAGATTTACGTCGAAGGGGCTGTTGCGAGGAAGGCGAAGGGCGCCGAGGTGCTCGTCGCTATTGAGCCCTCCAATGTGATGATCATGGAGCTCGAGATGTCGGACAAGAGGAGGAAGGCGATGTTCGAGACGAAGAAAGCAGGGGAGGGTCAGGAGGAAACTGGGGAGGGGCGAAGCCCCTCCGCGGTTTCGACAGGGTGATAAGGTATGGCTAACAAGGGAGGCTCATCGCACTTGAAAAGGCTCGCGGCGCCCAGGTACGCGCCGATTGCGCGCAAGGAGTTCGTCTGGCTCGCGAAGCCGATGCCGGGCCCGCACCCGGGCAGCGAGTCGGTTGCGCTGCTCACGCTCGTGAGGGATGTCCTCGGGCTCGCGGACAACGCGCGCGAGGCGAGGAAGATAATAAGGGGCGGGGAGCTCCTGGTTGACGGAAGGTCCGTGCGCAGGGAGAGATTCCCGGTCGGGCTGATGGATGTCATCAGCATACCGTCGATGAATAAGCACTACCGTGCGGTCATAGATGCGCACGAGAGGATGAAGCTCGCTGAGATTTCCGAGAAGGAGGCGGGCTACAAGCTCTGCAGGATACAGAGAAAGAGCAACCTGAAGGGCAAGACGATGCAGGCAGGCCTGCATGACGGGAGAAATATCATTGCCGAGAAGGAGCTTAAGGTAGGGGACACGGTGAAGCTCGCGGTGCCCGGCCAGAAGATTCTTGATGTCATGAGGCTTGCGCCTGAAGCGCGCTGCCTCGTCGTGAAGGGGAAGCACGCGGGGACGATTGCAACGGTTGCGAAGATACACCAGAGGACGAGCAGGAGGGACCCCGAGGCCACGATGAAGAGCGATGGCAGCGAGTTCCTGACCGTGAAGAAGTACCTGTTCGTCGTCGGGAACGAGATGCAGTAGGGTTGATGATTATGGCTGAAGGGAATCCGATGAGAGAAATTCGCGTCGAAAAGGTGACGCTGAACATAGGGGCGGGTGAGTCGGGGCAGAAGCTCGAGAACGCGAGGACTCTGCTGGGCAGGGTTAGCGGGAAGAAGCCCCTGACCACGCTCGCAAGGATCAGGAGCCCGACCTGGAAGATAAGGAAGGGGGACCAGATAGGCGCCAAGGTGACGATTAGGGGCGCGGCGGCCGAGGAGCTGCTGAAGAGGGCGCTCGAGTCCGTTGACAAGAAGCTGAAGGCGCGCTCCTTCGACAGGGAGGGGAACTTCGCCTTCGGGGTGAAGGAGTACATAGACTTCCCCGGAGTGAAGTACGACCCGAAGATAGGGATTATGGGATTTGATGTTTGCGTGACGCTGAAGAGAAGGGGCGGGCGCGTTGTGAAAAGGAGGCGCGCGGCCGCTGCGAAAATCTCGAAGACGCACCGCGTGAGCGCGGACGAGGCGCGCGCGTTCGTGGCGGAGAGGTTTGGCGTGGAGTTTGCCGCCGAGTAGGGTGAGGATGCTTATGACCGAGAAAAAGAGGAAGAAGAAGGCAGCGGCTGAGAAGAAGCTCTTCTCTAAGTTCAAGGGAAAGGGGAACCGCATATGCAGGTTCTGCGGGAACTCGAGGGGCCTCATCAGGAGCTACAATCTCAACGTCTGCAGGCGCTGCTTCCGCGAGGTTGCGGAGGATATTGGTTTCAGGACCTTTGACTAGGTGATGCTATGGTTTTGTCTAACGATCCGCTGGCTGATGCACTCAATGTCATAAGGACGCACGAGAAGGTAGGGAAGAGGGACTGCCTCATAAGGCCCGCCTCCACGCAGGTGCGCGAGGTGCTCCTGCTGTTCCAGAAGAACAACTACATCGGGGAGTTCGAATTCATCGACGACGGGAAGAGCGGCGCATTCAAGGTGCAGCTGCTCGGGAACATAAATGACTGCATGACCATAAAGCCGCGCTTCTCCGTGAAGATTGCGGAGTGGAACAAATGGGAGCAAAGGTATGTCCCGGGGAAGGAGTTCGGGATGCTCGTGGTTTCGACGCCGTTCGGCCTCATGACGAATAATGAGGCGAAGGCGAAGGGGACCGGCGGGAAATTGATAGCGTATGTTTATTGACTGGTGATGATGTGGTAGAGATTCCAGAAGGGGTAACGGTCCAGGTTTCCGGGAAGAAGGTTACTGCCAAGGGGCCGAAGGGGACCGTTGAGAGGGAGTTCAATGTGAAGGGGCTCGTGCTCAAGCTCCAGGGGAAGGAAGTGACAGTGGGGAAGGAGGAGGGCTCGAAGCTCGAGAGCGACATCCTGAACGCTGTGAGCGCGCACATCAAGAACATGGTACTCGGCGCGAAGGATGGCTACACGAAGAAGATGCAGGTCATCTATTCCCATTTCCCGATTTCGATTGAGGCGAAGGGCAGCGTCCTGACCGTGAAGAACTTCCTCGGGGAGAAGAGGAACCGGGAGGCGAAAATCATCGGCGCCACCAAGATTGATGTGAAGGGGCAGAATGTCACGATTACAGGGCCGAACAAGGAGGACGTGGGCCAGACGGTCTCGAACATAAAGACCGCGACCAAGATAAAGCGTAGGGACTCCCGCGTCTTCCAGGATGGGCTCTACACGGTTGAGTGAAGTGATAATTATGGCAGAAGCAGTCTTTGAGAAAAAAAAGCTCAGGAAGCTCAAGAGGAGGAGCAGGCACCCGAAGTTCTTCCGCTCCAATTTCGGAAGGAGGGAAAGGAAGAGGGTGAAGGACAACTGGCGCAAGCCGCGCGGGATTGACAACAAGAAGAAGGACAAGCAGAAGACCTACGGCGCCGAGCCGAACATCGGCTACGGCACGCCGGCAGCGATAAGGGGCTTCCACCCTAGCGGGATGCGCGAGGTGAGGGTGCTTAACGTTGGCATGCTTGCAAAGGTGCCGAAGCACACCGCGGTTCGGATTGCGGCGTGCGTGGGCGCGAGGAAAAGGGCGGAGATTGAGAGCAAGGCGAAGGAGCTGAGCCTCAAGGTGCTGAATTAGGTGATTATGTGTCCGTTGCCACTACACGAAGGATTGCGGCGAAGGTCCTCAAGGTCGGCGAGAACCGCGTGAAGATAAAGCCCGACGAGGTTGAGAAGGCCGCGCAGGCGCTGACTGCTGACGATGTGAGGCAGCTCATAAGGGAGAAAGTGGTCTGGGCCGAGCGCGTGAAGGGAGTGCCGAGGATAAGGGCGAAGCTCAAGCATGCGAAGAAGAAGTCGGGGAAGAGGGGAGGCGCGGGCTCGAGGAAGGGCACGAAGTACTCCCGCATCTCCGCGAAGGAGCAGTGGATGAGCCGCATTCGCGCGCAGAGGGGCCTGCTCAGGGAGCTGCGCGGGGAGAAGAGGCTGAAGGAGGGGACCTACCGCCAGGCATATCTGATGATTAAGGGGAATGCGTTCAGAAGCAAGGGAGCGATGCTCGCGCACCTGAAGGAAGTTAAGTGGCTGAAGGCGGAAGTGGCGCGCGCTGAAGGGGCTGCGAAGCCGGCTGCGCCTGCGGCTGCCGCAGAGGAGAAGAAATAGATTTGGTGATGTTGATGGCAAAAGCGACTGGACCGGTTTATGACGTTCCGTTCAAGAGGAGGAGGAAGAACCTCACCAACTACGCGAAGAGGCTCGCGCTCGTGAAGAGCGGGAAGCCGAGGATGGTTGTGAGGAAGAGCCTGAGGCACGTGAGCGTCCAGTTCGTGAGATACGAAGAAAAAGGGGATGTGACGGTGGCATCGGCAAATTCGAGCGAGCTTTCGAAATTCGGCTGGAGCGACAGGAGCAACCTGCCGACGGCATATTTGACCGGTGCGCTCGCGGCAGGCAAGGCGAAGAAGAAAGGGGTAACGGAGTTCGTGCTCGACATTGGGCTCTCAACCGCCTCGAAGAACGCGCTGCCTTTTGGAGCCGTGAAGGGGGCGCTCGACGCGGGGCTGAAGACGAAGTTCAACCCGGAGAGCGTGGATGCGGGAAGGATCAGGGGGGAGCACATCGCGAAGTACGCCGAGAGCCTGAAGGGGAGCGGCGCTTACGAGAAGAGGTTTTCCGATTATCTTAAGCAGGGCATGCAGCCCGAGAAGCTGCCTGAGAAGTTCGACGAGGTCAAGGCGGCTGTTCTCAAGTCGCAGGGGGCGTGAAGATTATGGCAGCTGGAAGAAGGGGAGGCGGTTTCCGGAGAAGGGTCGAGGAAGCGGAGCCGTTCGACGTGGATGCCTGGCAGCCCAAAACGGAGCTTGGAAGGAAGGTGAAGAGGAAGGAGATAGTCAGCATCGACGAGATATTCGAGATGGGGAAGCCCATGCTCGAGCACGAGATTGCGGATGTGCTTCTGCCGGGGCTGAAGGATGACGTTCTTGAGATAAACATGACTGCGAGGATGACGGACTGCGGAAGGAAGTTCTCCTACCGCGCGATTGCGCTTGTCGGCGACGGGAACGGCCATGTTGGAATCGGGGCCGGGAAGGCAGCCGAGGCAAAACCTGCGGTCGAGACCGCGATAAAGTACGCGAAGAGGAGCATCGTGAAGATTCCGCTCGGTTGCGGCTCGTGGGAGTGCGGGTGCGGCACAAGGCATTCTGTGCCAATCATAATTCATGGGAAGAACGGCTCGGTCAAGGTTACGATCAAGCCGGCGCCCAGGGGGCTGGGCATTGCCGCGAGCGAGGTCGTGAAGAAGGTGCTGAGGATGGCCGGCGTGAAGGACGCCTGGACATTCTCGCGCGGCAGGACCTCCTCGATATATAATACTGCGATGGCGACAGTCGCCGCGCTGGACAGCCTTAACAGGATGAAGTTCAAGGGCGACTGGGAGTCGCGGCTCGCGGAAACCGAGCAGCAGAAGGCAACGGGGGCGGAGGCCGCGGCGCCGGAAGCTCCTGCGGCTGAGGCAGGGTGAGCTGGATGGCTGAGAGGAAGAGGATTGCAATTGTCCGCGTGCGCGGGGTGGTCAGGGTGCCTGAGAGGCTCATGGCCACTTTCAAGAACCTCAGGATCACGCGCGTTAACCACTGCGTAATACTCGAGAACACGCCAACGAATATGGGTGCAGTCGAGCTCGTGAAGGATTATATAACCTGGGGCGAACCTGATGCTGAGACGATAAAGGCGCTTTTGGAGTCGAAGGGGATGCTGACTGGGAGGAGAAGGCTGAGCGAGGCTCAGCTGAAGGCGAGCGGCTTCGATGGGTTTGATGCTTTTGCGCAGAAGTTCGCAGTGTTCGGGGCTGAGCTTAAATCGATAAAGGAGATGAAGCCCCTTTTCAGGCTGCATCCGCCAAGGAAGGGGTACGGGAGCATAAAGAAGAGGTACCCGTACGGCGCGCTCGGGAACCGCGGTGCGGAAATCGGAAAGCTGCTGAAGAGGATGATTTAGGATGGCAAGGAGAATCCGCAAAAGAGGCCAGCATAAGTACCACGGGACGCGGCGCTGGGGCGGCGGCAACATAAAGCACAGGAGGGGGAAGGGCTCCAAGGGAGGGAAGGGCTTCGGCGGCAGCCACAAGCAGAAGTGGACTTGGATTTTGAGATACCATCCCGACCATTTCGGCAGGGAATCCATGGCCTCGCTGAAGAAGGAGAAGCCGAAAGTGATAAACCTCTGGGAGATAAACAAGCTCGTGCTCGACGGAAAACTCAAGAAGGGCGCGGACGGAAGATACCTTGCGGAGCTTAAGGAGTTCAAGGTGCTCGGGACCGGGAAAATGGGGTTCCCGGTCACGGTCCATGCCGGCTCGTTCTCCAAAAGCGCTGTTGAGAAGATAAAGGAAGCCGGTGGCGACGCAAAGCTTGGCGGGCAGTGATACGAATGGGGACTTGCGCGCTTGATATTTTCAAGCCGTTCATCAAGATGCTGCCTGAGGTCAAGAAGCCGGCAAGGGCGCCTCCGCTGAACCAGAAGCTGATGTGGACCCTGGCCGCGCTGCTGCTTTTCTTCGTGATGTTCCACATATATCCGGTTGGCGTGCAGAGGGTCACTGACCCGCAGTATGAGTTCATGCAGATAATATTCGCGAGCAAGATGGGGAGCCTTATCACCGCAGGTATCGGGCCAATCGTGCTGGCGTCCATATTCCTTCAGCTGTTCGCGGGCGCGAAGATAATCAACATAGACCTGAGCGATCCTGACCAGAAGGCGCTGTTCTCTGGCACGCAGAAGCTCCTGGCGATACTTCTGTCAATCTTCGAGAGCGGCATTTACGTCTATACCGGCGCCGTCGGAACGCTTCCGGGCGCCGGATTGGAGCTGAAGCTTATTGTGATGCTGCAGCTCGCCATGGGCTCCATCATATTGCTGTACCTGGATGAGATTGTCTCCAAATACGGGATTGGATCCGGAATCTCGCTGTTCATAGCCGCGGGGGTCTCGCTTGCCGTCGTGCAGGGGACGCTCGGCCTTGGCGGAAACGGGATATTGAACTCCGCGATAACTGCGATAAACGAGGGAGGGGCGGATGCAATCCCCAATGCGCTGCTCGCCTTCCTGCCGCTGCTCTTCACCGCGATCGTGTTCGCGGGCTCGGTTTATGCGGAAGGGATGAAGGTGGAGATACCGCTCGCTTTCGAGCGGGCGCGCGGGTTCGGCGGAAGGTTCCCGATCAAGTTTCTCTACGTGTCCAATATCCCGGTCATACTTGCGAGCGCGCTGATGCTCAACGTGCAGCTCTGGTCGAGGATGCTCAGCGGGATGAACCTGTCCATAGGCGGCGTGAACATATTCGAGAGCATAGTGACGATAAATGCAGGAACGGGGAGGCCAGTCGGGGGAATCATATACCTGCTTACGAACAGCTTCTCCAACCCGATGCTGCTCAACCCCGGCGATGTCGCCGGCGGGTACAGGACGTATGTGGGGCTGCTGATGACTTCGTCATCGCAGCTTGCGCTGCCGGGAATAGGGGCAATCATGGTGCCCGAAATCGTACATGTTGTGACCTATGTCGCATTCTACGTCATCCTCTGCGTCATCTTCGGGAAGTTCTGGATTGAGACGACAAGCATGGACGCGAGAAGCGTCGCGGAGCAGCTGCAGAAGTCGGGGCTCCAGATTCCGGGCTACAGGAGGGACCCGAGGATGATAGAGAAGCTACTGGAGAAATATATACCGACAATCACGATCCTCGGCTCCGCTTTCGTCGGCCTGCTTGCGGCTTTCGCGGACCTGACCGGCGCGCTCGGGACAGGCACGGGCATACTGCTGACGGTCGGCATACTTTACAAGTTCTACGAGAGCCTCGCGACCGAGAGGATGTTCGACCTTTACCCGGACCTGAGGAAGTTCGTGGGCTGATGGCTGTGATAATAGTTCTGGGCGCCCCGGGCGCGGGGAAGACGACGGTTCTCACGAAGGCTGCCGAGCAGTCGCCGGGGTGGCGAGTGATAACCTGGGGTGACAGGGCGCTCGAGATTGCCAAGGCAAAGGGCCTTGCGAAGGAGCGCGACGAGATAAGGAAGCTTCCTGTCGCGAAGCAGGCCGAGCTGCAGAGGATGGTCGCGGACTCGCTCGCAAATGAGAAGGGAAAATGGATGCTCGATACCCACTGCTCAATCAACACCCCGGAAGGATATTACCCGGGGCTGCCATTCAAGGTGCTGGAGAAGCTGAAGGCCGACGCGCTCGCGTATGTGAATGCGCCTGTCGAGGATGTGATGCGGAGGCGGAAGACGGACACGAGCCGCGCGAGGGATGCGCAGGGACGGAAGGAACTCGAAGAGCACCTTGCAGTAAACCGCGCGCTGCTCGGCGCGTATTCCGCGTTCAGCGGCGCGCCCGTTATGATCATAGAGAATGCCGATGGGAAGCTCGATGAGGCGGTCGCGAAGCTCAAGGGGCTGTTGAGATGATTGACGCGACCACTGCATTTTTCGCAATCACGGTGATTGCGGTCGTTTATTCCGCGATAACCACGCACATCACGAAGACCTGGGGGAACCGCGCCAGGGTGACGCAGATACAGGCGGAGATGAACCGCATAAACAACATGATGACCGAGGCCGTGAAGCATAATGATGAGAAGAAAAAGAAGGAGGCCGAGGCGGAGCAGGGGAAGATTGCGGGGCTGATGAAGGAGAGCATGATTCTCCAGTTCAAGCCGCTTGTAGTGACGCTGCCCGTTTTCATCGGCCTGAGCTGGGTCCTAAGGACGACGTTCCCGGAATTCCAGATAAAGCTCGCGGTCGCGCTTCCGATTTTCATACAGAACTTCAACAACTTCCCGAACTGGAGGGATACGTTCGGGGTCATCGGATGGTTCATACTCGCGCTGCTGGTTTCAGGGCTGCTCGTGCAGTTCATAACCGGGAAGATAAGCGAGATGCGGAAGAAGAAGTGAGGTGTTGCTGATGCCGTTGCCAAGGAACAGGTCAAGGTCCGTGAAGCGCATGCCTACGCGCACGCCGAACGGAAAGAATGTCGAGCACTACAAGAGCAAGAGGCCCGGGCGCCTGGGCTGCCGCATCTGCGGGGCGGTGCTCGGCGGGGTGAAGAATTCGCGGCGGGCTTCGGCGAGCGAAAAGACGCCCACGAGGATTTTCGCGGGCCAGCTCTGCGCGGGTTGCGCCAGCGAGGTCATCAAGATGAAGAGCCGCATAAGGATCGGGGAGATGCGCGCCGAGGAGGCCTCGCATGCGCAGCGCGAGTTCATAAAGATGCTGAAGTGAGCGGTTGCCATGATAATCTGCATCTCCGGGCTGTCTGGCTGCGGTAAAAACACCGTCGGTGCGAAGGTTGCCGAGAAGCTGAAGCTCAGGCCCGTGCAGATTTCGTTCAAGGAGGAGGCGAAGAGGAAGGGAATCACGCTCATGGAGCTCCAGGAAATCGCAAGCAGGGATAAGAAGCTTGATTTGGAGCTTGACGCACGCATCGCGAAGGAAGCCGAGAAGGGGAACTGCGTCGTGATGACGTGGCTCTGCCCCTGGATGGTCAAGAATGCGGACCTGCGCGTGTGGCTCCATGCCTCGGAAGAGGAGCGGGCGAGGCGCGTCGCAGGAAGGGACGGGATGGCGCCGAAGGAGGCGCTGAAGCACGTGCACGCAAGGGACTCGAACAACAGGATGAGGTACAAGAAGTATTACAAGATTGACATTGATGACAGGTCGATATTCGACGTCGTGATAAACACCGGCAGGTTCGCGCCCGAGCAGTCCGCGGAGATAATCGCGGAGGCCGCGGAACTGCTTGGGCCGAGGAAGTACGAGCTAGGGTGATTTCGATGGTTTCGATTGAGAATGGAAGGCTGTGCGTGAAGAAGATGGGACGCGACGCGGGAAGGCTCTGCGTAATCACGAACGTGATTGACGAGAACTTCGCCAAGGTGCTCTGCGCGGGAAGGAAGAAGAAAAGGAAATGCAACGTGAGGCACCTGGAGCCTCTACCCCAGAAGATGGAGCTGAAGGAGAGCGAGGAGGAGATGCTCAAGGCGCTTGCAGGGATGAAACAGTGAAAGAAGGGGGAACGATTGTAAAGGTTGATGAGGGAACCGACCCGAAGCATGGGAAGAAGCCGGAGGAAAGGAGCATCGATGAGCTTCTCAGGCTTGGAGTCACGGTGATAGACAAGCCGTGCGGACCCTCTTCCCACGAAGTGACCGCCTGGGCGCGCAAAATCGTTGGCGCCGAGAAGGCTGGGCACTCCGGCACGCTGGACCCGCATGTGAGCGGCGTGCTTCCCGTGGGGCTCAACAGCGCCACGAAGGCGATGGGGTTCCTGCTGAAGTCGAAGAAGGAATACGTCGGGATAATGCAGTTGCACAGGAATGTGAAGGAAGGTGATGTGAAAAGGGCATTTGAGGCATTCACTGGGGAGATCAGGCAGCTGCCTCCGGTGCGGAGCGCTGTCCGCCGACGTGAGAGGAAGAGAAAGGTTTATTACATGGAGCCCCTCCAATATAAGGGTCGGGAAGTCCTTTTCCTCGTCGGATGTGAGGCAGGCACGTATATACGGAAGCTCTGTTTTGACATCGGCAGGCACCTCGGGGTTGGGGCGAACATGCTCGAGCTCCGGAGGACAAGGGCTGGCGCGCTCACGGAAAAGATGTCCGTGACGCTGCACGACCTCTCGGATGCCGTGTGGCTCTGGAAGGAACGCAACGATGAAAAGGCGCTGAGGCGCTGCGTCCTGCCGCTCGAGGCGGCCGTGGACCTGAGGCGCGTCTGGGTGCGCGACTCCGCGGTTGAGTCGCTGTGCTCCGGCGCCGCGCTCGCGCTCCCGGGGATTGCAAGGATTGAGCTGGGAGTGATGCCTGGCGAAAGCATTGCGCTTATGAGCCTGAAGGGCGAGCTCGTGTGCATCGCGCGCTCGGAGATGGGCTCGGAAGGGATGGCAGCCGGGATGAAGGGCATCGCGGCGCGGACAGCAAGGGTGATCATGGAGAAGGGAACGTACCCAAAAATGTGGAAAACGTCGGAAAAAAAGGAGGGATGATTGCGCGCCGGGGTGGCGGAACCTGGTAACGCGTACGCCTGGAAACCCGGCAGGAAAATGCCGGCAAGCAAGCGTATGCCCGCAAGGGCTCATGGGTTCAAACGTCTTCGCTGAAGGCGAAGTGCTTTCAGTGGGGCTGAAAATCCCATCCCCGGCGTTCATTCCAGCAAGAAGGTGTGATGATTATGGCAAAACCAGCGAAGGAATCCGGAAAGGAGGCAAAGGAGCCTGCAAAGGAGGCCCAGAAGCCCGAGAAAAAGAAGGAGGCGTTCGCCGCCACGGCAGCGAAGCCCATGATGAGGGGGGGCATGGAGATAAAGGGAATTGTGAGGCTGGCTGGGCGGGATTTGAAGGGAGAGGTCCCGGTCGACAGGGCGCTCGCAAGGATCAAGGGGGTCGGGGAGAGGATGGCAAGCGTGCTCTCAAGTGCCGCCTACTCCGAGCTGGGGCTGCCGAATGATGCGGTCATTGGCGAGCTTTCCGACGAGCAGATGAGGAAGCTCGAGGAGATGATGGCGAACCCCCAGAAGCACGGGGTTCCGCTGTGGATGCTGAACAGGCGCAAGGACATAGAGCTGGGAACGGACAGGCATGTGATTGGCACGGATTTGACTTTCACGGTAAAGCAGGACATTGAGAGGGAGAAGGATATGGGCACGTGGATTGGCTACAGGCACAACTACGGGCAGAAGGTGCGCGGCCAGCACACAAGGACGACCGGCAGGAAAGGAATGACTGTCGGAGTCATCAGGAAGGCGGTGCTCGCTGCGGCAAAGCCCGCGCCTGCGGCTGGCGGAGCCGCGCCTGCAGCCGGCGCACCGGCTGCTGCAGCGCCTGCGGCTGCGCCTGGCGCCAAGCCTGCGGCTGCACCCAAGAAGGAGGCCGCACCTGCGAAGAAATAGATGGTGATTTGTGATGGCTGTAAAGAAGATGAAGGGCAAAGGCGAAGCACGCAAGGAGAAGAAGGAAGCGAAGAGGGAGGAAGCGTGCAAATGCAGTTGCTGCTGCCGCGAGTGAATGGTGATTATCGATGGGAGACCCGAGAAGACTGAGGCCGAAGTACGAATCCCCCAGGAAGATCTGGAGCAAGGAGAGGATTGAGGAGGAGCGCAAGCTTCTGGAAGAGTACGGGCTGGTCAGCATGCGCGAGCTCTGGATAATGCAGAAGGAGCTGAAGCGCGTGAGGCGTGAGGCAAGGAGGCTGCTCTCCTTGGGCGAGAAGGGGAAAATCGAGGGCAGGAAGCTTCTGGACAAGTGCATGAGGCTCGGATATGCGAAGGAGGGAGTCAATCTGGATGGCCTGCTGGCGCTTACAATCAGGGACATTCTGGAGAGGAGGCTGGAAACCCGCGTGCTGAAGCGCGGGCTTGCGAAGTCCATGAAGCAGAGCAGGCAGCTCATAGCGCACGGCCTGATAACCGTAAAGGGCAGGAGGGTCAGCGCTCCGAGCTATATAGTGCCCGTGAGCGAGGAAGGAACTGTGACGTATTACAAGCCCATTAATCTGGAGGCGCCGGTGATGGCGCAAAGGACAGCGGAAAAAGAGGCAACGACCCCCGAAGCGGCGAAAGCGCCAGCAGTGGGGCGAGCTGAGGGTGATGTGAGTGGCTAAGAAAGATGAAGAGGCGGCTGCTGCTGAGGCCGCAACCGAAAAGGCAGCCGAGGCAAAGCCTGCGGAGGCGCCCATGCGCGGCGCAAGCCGCGCAGTTGTCGCCGAAGGCGACTTGAAGGCTGAGCAGCCTGTGGCCGTGCCTGCGGCGAGTATTGCGCCAAGGCCGAGGAAGGACAGGTGGGGTGTCGCCAATGTCTTTTCCTCCAAGAACAATACTATCATAACGATAACCGACATGAGCGGAGGGGAGACCATCGCGAAGGCGAGCGGCGGAATGATTGTGAAGGCCGACCGCGAAGAGGGCTCGCCCTACGCCGCGATGCAGGCGGCTTTCAAGGCCGCGGATATCGCGAAGGAGAGGGGGATAACGGCCGTCCACATAAGGATACGCGCGCCAGGGGGGCACGGGACGAAGACGCCCGGGCCGGGCGCGCAGGCGGTCGTAAGGGCGATTGCAAGGTCAGGGCTGAGGATTGGGAAAATCGAGGACGTCACCCCGATTCCAACGGACACAACCAAGAGACCCGGCGGAAGAAGGGGAAGGAGGGTCTGAGATGGAAATCGAAGTGAAAAAATCCACCGAGAAGGAGCTGTATTTCACCTTGAGCGGGATTACGCCTGCGCTTGCGAATGCGCTGAGGCGCACCGCGATGAGCCGGGTGCCGGTCTTCGGGATAGACAAGATTACGATGTACGAGAACGACTCCGCGCTGTTCGACGAGTACATCGCGAACAGGATAGGGTTCGTGCCCATCGAGACGCCATCCGGATACACGGAGAAGGACGTTGTGCTGTTCTCGCTGGACAAGGACGGGCCGGGGATAGCCTACTCGAAGAGCCTGAAGAGCTCGGACCCGAAGGTCACGGTCGCGAACAATGACATACCGCTGATGAAGCTGCTGGAAGGGCAGCACCTGAGGCTCGAGGCGAAGGCAAGGCTCGGGACCGGGAAGGAGCATGCGCGCTTCCAGCCCGGCGTGGTTACCTACGAGATTGATGCGAAGGAGAAGGAAACCTTCAATTTCATGGTAGAATCGTTCGGCCAGCTTTCCGCCAAGGACATCGTCGTCAGCGCAGTGGACATACTTGCGGAAAGGCTGAAGGCGCTGCCGGCGCAGCTCAAGGAGGCCGGAAAGGAATGATTTTCCTTGCGGGGGTGTCAGAGCCAGGTCAAATGAGCAGGACTGAGGCTCCTGTGCCTTTAGTGGCTGCGAGGGTTCAAATCCCTTCCCCCGCACTTCCGTTCAATTCGCAGTTCGATGGTGAGGATTATGATAAGAGGAACTGAAAACGACGCGCTCCGGGAAACGATTGTATTCCTCGAGAAATGCGCACGCAAGAACAAGGCGCCAATCTGGGGCGCGGTAGCGGAGAAGCTCGCGAAGTCGAGGAGAAGCCGCGTAGAAGTGAACCTGGAGAAGCTCGCTAAGGTGACGAAGGCGAACGACGTAGTCGTCGTCCCGGGCAAGGTTCTCGGCATCGGGGAGCCCGGGCATGCCGTGAGCGTGGCAAGCTGGAGCGCCGCGAAAGGAGTGAAGGAGAAGATCACGAAGGCTGGCGGAAAGCTGATGACGATAAAGGAGCTCGTGGAAAAGAACCCGAAGGGCTCCGGCGTAATGATACTGCAGTGATGGTGAAGATGATGACGGAGGTTCAGGAACCGGGGATATGCGCGGCGAGCGAGTTCGTTTGGAACGAAGAGCGAGCCTGCGCAACCTGGGTTCTGAAGTGATGGTGAGAAAGATGAAAGTTGTTGATGGAAAAGGAATGATACTCGGCCGGATGGCTGCGGGCGTGGCGAAGATGCTGCTCAATGGGGAAGAGGTCGCAGTGCTCAATGCTGAAGGCACGGTGATGAGCGGCGACCTGGCGTACCTGATTGAGAAATATAAGCACAGGAGGACGATGAAGGACAAGTCCACGCCTGAGCACTCGCCGAAGTGGCCGAGGAGGCCAGACCTGTTCGTGAGGAGGATCATCAGGGGCATGCTGCCGTTCGACAACGCGCGCGGCAGGCAGGCACTGAAGAGGCTTCGCGTGCACATCGGGGCTCCGGATGACCTGCAACAGGCTGAGAAGGTTGTTGTGCCCGGCGCGAATGCGGAGAAGCTGAACACGAAATACCACACAATTGAGCTGCTTTGCGAACGGTTAGGGTATTCGAGGGGCGGATGATTATGGTTGGAAAGAAGAAAAAGGAAGAGGGAGAGGCCGTGGCTGAGGAAGCTGCGGCTCCGGTTGGAGAAGAAAAGCCCAAGACGAAGAGGGCACCCAAGGCGAAGAAGGAGAAGATTGCGTTCACGCGCGGGAAGAGGAAGGAGGCTGTTGCGCGCGCATCCGTGAAGAAGGGCTCCGGGAACGTGAGGATAAACAGGTTCTCGATAGCGACTTTCGGCAACAGGTACCTGCGCAGCATGATGATGGAGCCGCTCGCGCTGGCTGGCGAGGTGGCGAAGAATGTCGACATAGACGTCAGCGTCTACGGCGGGGGCTCGATGAGCCAGGCCGAGGCCGCGCGCATGGCAATCGCGAGGGGGCTCGTGGAATTCACGGGCGATGAGGAGCTGAAGAAAAAGATGATCGAATATGACCGGCACCTCATTTCCGAGGATGCGCGGCGTGTCGAGCCGAAGAAGTACAAGGGCCCGAAGGCAAGGGCGAGATTCCAGAAGAGCTACAGGTAGGTGGTTTGATGATGCCCGTAAGGTGTTTCACGTGTGGAGCGGTCGTTGCGGACAAGCAGGAGAAATTCGAGGAGTCCGTGCGCAGGGGCGACAAGCCCGCGGCGGTGCTCGACAAGCTCGGAGTGAAGAGGTACTGCTGCAGGCGCATGTTCCTCGCACACGTAGGGATAGTCAGTGAGCTCGTGAAGTACGGGAGGTTCTAACGGAACATATGTTTGAGGGGCCGTGTGCTAACCTGGCATGCTTCCGGCTTGGGGTGCCGGCGATCCGAGTTCAAAACTCTGTGGAAATCTCGGCGGCCCCATATTTTGATTCGACAAGAAATGGAGGAGAATATTTATGGCAGGAACAGGAGAATTGTTGGTTGCGCAGGAGAAGTACCTTGAGGCGGGAATCCACATCGGCACGAAGATAAAGACGCCGGACATGAACCAGTTCATCTACAAGGCAAGGCAGGACAAGCTTTATGTGCTCGACCTCAAGAAGGTCGACGAGAGGATACGCGTCGCGGCGAAGTTCATCGCCAGGTACGAGCCGTCCGATATCGTGGTTGTCGCTTCGAGGACCTACGCGGGCAATGCGGCAGCCGCTTTCGCGAAGGTGACGTCCGTGAAGCTGATGAGGGGAAGGGTTGTCCCTGGGGTGTTCACGAATCCCGCAAGGGGAGATTTCAGCGAGCCGAAGCTCATTTTCGTATGCGACCCCAAAAGCGAGCGGCAGGCGATAAAGGAGGCCATAAGGTCGGGCATCCCGGTGATAGGGCTCTGCGACACGGACAACTCGGCCAAATTCATTGACTGGGTAATCCCGTGCAACAACAAGGGGAAGAAGTCGCTCGGAATAATATTCTACCTTCTTGCGAGGGAGACGCTCAAGGCGCGCGGGCAGATAGCGTCTGATGACCAGTTCACTGTGCCGATTGAGGAGTTCGAAGAGCACACCGAGGACCTCGTTGGCGTGGAAGAGGTGGCAGAAGCGGCCGGCGCAGAGGGCGCTGAGGCGCCGAAAGAGGAAGGGGCGCCGGCGCCAGCTGCGTAGCTACCTGAAGTTTTCCAGGCAGCTCTGTTTCGTAAGCGGGTATGTTATCTGGCTGCAATACGCACTGTTGTTGAACCTCAATGCCGCGCGGTTATAGCATTCGTCCCTCCATTGCTGCGGCGCGACGCCTGCGCAGGTGGAAGGGTCGTAGGCCTGCTTGTTGATGACCTCCGAATAGCACTGTTCCTTGTAGAAAGTCAGTTCCAGGAGATTGCAGAACGAGGGGTTGTTCTGTCCGCGCGCGAGGTCAAGCCTGCACTGCGTGCGCTGCGCATCCAGCCTCACGCTATCGCAGACTTCGATGCGCCCCCAGGCCAGGGCGACCGCACGATAGCACTTGTCCCGCTCAAGTTCCGGCGTCAGGTTGGCGCATAGGGCTGGGTTGTTCGTTGCTATCGAGATATTTTCGTAGCAGGCGTTGCGGTACAGCGCGCCTACCAGGTCCTTGCAGAAGAAGGCATCGTTGATGCCCTCCGCATACTGCTCATAGCAGAAATCCTTCACGTAAGTGTCGTTTATTTGCTGGCAGTAGTGGTAGTTGCTTTCCGCCTTCGCCAGGCACCTGTTCATCTGGTCCGGGTTTGTGATTTTTTGGCATATTGCAGCCGTGACATTGCCTGCTGATGTGAAATGCCCGAGGCATGCATCCCTCTCCTCCGTTAATTTTATGCGGTCGCACAGGTCCGGGTTTGGGATGGAGAACGCGAGCGAAGAGAAGCAGGACTGCTGCAGGACCACATCTGAGATTTGCGCGCACACATCGGCATCAGAGCGATTGAGCGCAAAATCAAGCCTGCACCCGTCCGTTTCCGATGCGTTCGCAAGGGCGCTGCATTCGGAGGCATTGCTCTTCGCCAGGGCGATGCAGAATATTCTGGCGGACTCGTTGGTGAGGTTGGCGCATAGTATGGCGCGGTCCCCGAGATTCACGTGGCAGTCGCGCCTGACCTGCGCATCCGGGATGTTGTCGCATACCGAGTAGTCTGATTTCAGCGATGCCAACTGAAGGAAGCATTCGGTCTTGTTCGCGTCATACCGCATCTGCGCGCACAGGGATTCGTTCAGCGACGCGCGCGCGAAGTGGAGCGTGCAGCCATCGCGGACAGAGTAATTGACCACCGAGGCGCAGTCTTCGATGCTCCCGCTGGAAATCGCTTTCGCGAGGTTGCAGGAATCGCGCTCCGCGACCGTGAAATATGAAGAGCAACTTGGAGGGGTCTGGGAGAAATAGGCCGTCGGGGTTGGGAATGGGGTTGGCGTTCCCTCCGGCGATGGCGGAGGCGAGACGCAGCCCGTGAGCAATGCGAATAGGAAGAGGAAGGAAGCAAACGGCAATGCACTCGCCCTGTTCATCGAATCATCTTATTGCCGCGATTGCCTTAAAAGGTTGCATCAGATGGTAGCTTGTCGTCATCCGCTGTTAGGCCAGCGTCGGCAATACCTCTTTATCGTCATCTGCAACACACCATCACGTCCTACGAATCGCTTCACAGGACGTGGCGGTGTGATAGCCCCGGGCAGACAATCGGCGAAGCCGATGCGCATTCGTGTGTTCGCTTAACGAGCGAACCACGACGCATTTGCGCCGAAGCGCAAATCGCGTTCGCGCAGCGAAATCGCGTTCGAACTGCCGTAACCAGGTTTCTCTCCATTTTCCGCGAGCGCTTTTACGCGCGAGCCGACGGTGGAACCGTCAGCGAGCTCGGAAAAGGGCTCAAAGCCTGGTGTCCTTGGCCACTAGACGACGGGGCTATAGACTAATCTTGCGAAAAAGCGCTTATAATCAGTATGCCTTCGCTATCAGCACCGTGTATTTCGCCGGAAGCCCGCAGGCAGCGCACTTGTCGGATATTTTCTCTTGCTTGAGCGGTATGCAGCGGATGCTCCCGCCCTCGGTCTCGTCCTTTATCTTCTGCTCGCAGGCCTCGTTGCCGCAATGCGCGGCCTTTGCCATCTTCCTGCCCGCTATCGCCGTCTTCAGCTCGGAGTAAGTCTTCACCGTGATTGTGTTCTCGTCCAGGAATTTCTTCGCCCTCTGGAACAGATTCGTCTGGATCTCTTTGAGCAACTCGCCGACTTTTTCTTCAAGCTGCGCTTCCGCGACGCCCGCCTTCTCACCCGTATCCCTTCTCGCAATCATGGCCTGCTTCTTCTCGATGTCCTTCGGCCCGATCTCGATTCTTAGCGGTATCCCGTAGAGTTCGTATTCAGCGAACTTCCAGCCCGGCGTGTGGTTCTCGTCGTAGTCCGCGATGCACCTCACGCCTGCCTTCTCCAGCCTCTTCCTGATTTCCTCGCACTTGCCGATTACCTTCTCCTTGCTATCCTCCCTGAAGACCGGCACGATTACAGCCTGCTCGGGCGCGATTGCAGGCGGAAGTATTAGCCCCTTGTCGTCGCCGTGCACCATCACTACCGCGCCGATGAGCCTGGTGCTCACGCCCCACGATGTCGTGTGCGCAAACTTCTCCGTCCCGTCAGCCTCGCTCATGTATTTTATTCCGAACATCTTCGGGAAGTGGTCGCCGAAGTAGTGTGACGTGCCCATCTGAAGCGCGCGGCCGTCCGGCATAAGCGACTCGATAGATGTGGTGTAGACTGCGCCTGCGAACGTCTCGAGCCGCGTCTTTTTCCCCTTAAGTACCGGGATGGCGAGCACTTTCTCCGAGAAGTCCGCGTAGGCGTCGAGGGCATCCGCCACCTGCTTCTCCGCTTCCTCCGGGGTTGCATGCGCAGTGTGGCCCTCCTGCCAGAGGAACTCCCTCGTCCTGAGGAAGAGCCTTGTCTGCTTTATCTCCCACCTGACGATATTGCACCAATTGTTCAGCTTGAGCGGAAGGTCACGGTGGCTCCTTATCCATTTGGAGTACATGTGGTAGATTATCGTCTCGGAGGTGGGACGCAGCGCGACGCGCTCCTCCCCGTCGCCTTCCTTCTTCTCCACCCAGGCGACTTCCGGCACGAAGCCCTTGAAATGCTCCGCCTCCTTCTTAAGCAGGGATTCCGGGATGAAGAGGGGAAAGTATGCGTTCTTCACGCCCATCGCCTTTATCCTCGCGTCGAGGTCAGCCTGCATCCGCTCCCATATCGCATAGCCCCGCTCGCGGATGACCATGCACCCGTGGACTGGCGCATAGTCTGCCAGCTTCGACGAGAGGATGACCTCGGGATACCATTCGTGGAAGTCCCCGGATTTCTTGGCTTTCATCGTTTCACGCTCCCTAACACTTCGCTCAGAAGGTATAAAAACTCTGTTGCGGAGCAGGCGATGCCCTTCGCCTGCAGTTAGTTGTTCCCGAAGGCTGCAGATATTTGGCGGATAAGGCACATTTAAGTGAAAAAATTACTTCGAAAGATGGAATATAGGTTTATATATTTCCGCGCCGAAAGGATAATGGGGGAATTCTAATGAAAAGAAAAACTGTTCGCCATGCTAAGAAGAGAGGCATCTCATCGGGTGAAAGGGAATGCCTGCGCACAGTGCGAAGAATGGGCGCTGACGAGGTTGTCCTGGCCGCTGAGAATGAGCTCGAGAGGAAGCTCCTGAACACCTCTGGGGCGGTCGTGGTGAAGTTCTGGGACGGGAAGCCTCACCTCGCAGAGGAGGCGTTCGGCCGCGTTGCCAAGAAATATGCGAATGATGTGAAGTTCGCGTGCGTGCGCGTGAAGGACAGGAAGACGGTCAGGAGATACGCGATAATGCACAGCCCCACGTTCGTGTTCTTCGAGGATGGGCGCGAGAAATCGCGCATATCGGGCATCACGCCAAAAGAGGCGCTTGATGTCTGGTGCGAGATGAATAAGTAGCTAATCAGGGCTTCTTGAGCTGCCTGCTATTCATGTAGAAGAAGGCGTTCATAGCCACGAACACGAACACAGTGCCTCCGAGAATCACTAGCACGAGAATTATTAGCGCCCATATGTAGGTGCTAACCGACTCCAGCATCCCTGCGACCGGGCCGAGAATTCCCCCGCCAGTCCCGTTTCCCCCGCCAGGCGTAGGCGTGGGCGTCGGGGTGATGAGCGAGATTGGCGGGACCGGCTCCACTGGCATCGTGGTCCTGCTGCTTACCCGCGAGTTGCCCGCCGCGTCCGTCGCATTAACATAATACATTATGTCGAATGGGGCATCGATGTTCGGGAATGTGAGGGTTCCGGTGAATGCGCCGCCGCTCTGGCCCATGTCCGCGCTCAGGAGCTGCCCGCCGTTAATCTCGTAAAAGACCTTGGCGCCCAGGCCCGGCCTCGTTCCTGCATCGGTTATGTCCGCATTCACCTTTATTTCGTATATGTCATTTGAGGCATCGCCCACGTTGCGGTACGATGCGTTCACGCCGGCTATATTCGGCGGGTTAATATCGAGCGTGATGTTCAGGCTTGTGGAGTTTGCCAGCTGGAGCGGGGCTGAATAAAGCGTCCGGTTGTCTTTCTGCACTTCGAGGCGCGCGAAGAAAACCTGTATCCCGTCCAGCCTCGCAGTGCCGCTCGCGTTGCTGAGCGCTTCAAGCGGAGTGTCCCCGCCCACATCGAGCAGGACTGTGAAGTTCTCCAGCGGCTGCCCCAGGTCGTCAGCCAGTTTGACGGTGAGCGTTTTGCTTGTTAGCGGCGACTGCACCAGCAGTATGGATTGGGTTATGTTTCTCACAGTCACGGTCTGGTTAGCGGTTGTGTTGTCCGGGAATACGGTGCTAACCGTATAATCCCCCGCCAGGATGACGGCCCATGCTGAGCCGGTAGTGGCGGTCAGGTTCTTCGTCCGCCCGCCTCCGGTTATCGTGATGTTCGCGTTCGGTGCCGGGAGCCCATTCCTGCCCTTCACATCAACCGTGAGGTTGTATAGGTTGAACTCATAAACGAAATATAGGGAATTTACCCCTCCCCTCGACGGGGCGTATGCCTGCGGGAGGAACTTCACGCCTCCGAAGTAAGGCTCGGTCACGGTTATGTTGTAGCCGTAAATGATGCCGTCCAGCGCCTCATCGCACATGCGATATGAGGCGAAGCCGTTCGCATCGCTCTTCATTGTGTCGTTCGTATCGGACTCATTGGCGTTATGCCGCTGGTATGTCATCTTTATTGTGGCGCCCTCTATCGGGTAGCCGTTCTGCGAAATGACGTGCATGTCCGCCCGCTCCAGCCAGACACACGCCTGCGCTATCGGAAGCAGGAGCGCCAAGAATGCGATTGCCGCAAGGGCGTGCCGCATATTCATATTTCCCACGCTTATTACTTCGGAGGGGGCTTTTTAAACTGTTTAGTTCTCGCCCGCTTGTTGGGCTTCTTGGGCGCCGATTTCCTCCCGGAATATGCTCCGCTCAGTATCTTATAAAGGAGGAAAAACCCCGCAAGCACGGCGGCTACCGGGCCGAGCGCGAAAAGGCACGCCCCGATTTCCAGGAAGTTGAGCGAGCTGTACGCCATGGGGCCCTCAAGGATGGACACCCCGCCGAGAAGCTGGGGGGCGAGGGCGATGAGGATGAACATCGCGCCTAGCGCTAAAGGAACCGCAATCATGATTAATGCGTTTTTCACGTCGGCGTTTTCCATGCCCACCACGCTTGAAAAAATATGGGGTCGCAGGGATTTTTAGGCGGCCCTTCCCCGTCGGTTTTCTTTTGAACCCGGGGGCCTTTTCTTTTACAAAAGAAAAGGGGCCAGAACCCTGACGTACAGGTGACTTCTTGGCGCATCACAATTTCAGCGCTCCAAATTCCCAGTCATCGGGCTTTCGCCCTCATCGCACCTGCAAACCAAATCTTTGGGCAGCGAACCCAAAAGGCTTCTGGAGCCTGTCGCGCTGCCAGGTTACGCCACGACCCCATATCGTTAGCGGGAAGATTGGGCAGTGACACGATTTAATACTTTCCGCCACCATCCACAAGGTTTAAAGGAGGCGCAGGACTAACGCTATCGGGGGTGTTTGAATGGGCATTATTCAGGAATTCAAGGAGTTTGCGGTCAAAGGCAACGTAATGGACATGGCGGTCGGCATAATAATCGGCGCCGCCTTCGGGAAGACTGTCGCTTCCCTTGTGAAGGATATCATATTGCCGCCAATCAGCCTGGCCATGGGGAAGGTCGACTTCTCGAACATGTTCATCACGCTTTCCGGACAGGGCGCGCCCACCCTGGCAGCGGCGCAGGCTGCCGGCGCAGTCACGCTGAACTACGGCATATTCATAAACACGATAATTGAGTTCGTGATAGTCGCGTTCGCGGTCTTCCTCCTCGTGATGTGGGTGAACAAGCTGAAGCGGGAGGCTCCGCCGCCTGCCCCGAACACCAAGGAGTGCCCCTACTGCGCATCCAGCATCCCGCTGAAGGCAACCAGATGCCCGAACTGCACCTCGCAGGTTGGGAAGGGAACGTGATTGGGGATAGCACCTCCGTGGGCTTATGGCTGATGCGAGAAAGGACGCAATATTCTGGAAGGCGGCTGTAAAACGGGGAGCACAAGTCCTGTTCAGCATGTTGCTGATGATGGCACTGTTCTTTTTCACTGCCGGCAGGCTCGACCTCCCGCTGGTTTGGCTCTTCTTCGGGCTTTATTTTGTGTCGCTCTTCATGAACATGGTAATTTTCCTGAAGTATAATCCGGAAGTCATAAAGGCGAGGAGCGAAATGCTCAAGGGCGAGATGAAGTGGTGGGACAAACTCTATGCGGTGCTCTACGTCGTTCTCATGTTCGCACTCCCGACCGTGTGCGGCCTTGATGTGAAGTTCCAGGCTTCTCCCCTGGGGACTGAATGGTACATTGTGGGGATTATCCTCTTCATCGCAGGCTGGAGTTTTACATCGTGGGCGCTTGTCGTGAACAAGTTTTTTGAAGGGTCTGTCCGCATCCAGAAGGAGAGGGGGCACAAGGTGGTTACCACTGGGCCGTATGCCATAGTCCGGCACCCGGGCTACGCTGGGATGATTGTGCTCTACCTTTCCATGCCATTCGGCTTCGGCTCCCTCTACGGGCTGGTTCCTGCGCTGCTGCTAGCTGGTGCCTTCGTTTTCCGCACCCACTTTGAGGACGAGTTTCTCCAGAAGGAGCTGAAAGGGTACAGGGAATACGCGAAAAAGGTGAGGTACCGACTAGTGCCATTTGTCTGGTAGCCGGGATTTCAGCTTTCGGCCGGCTTTCTCTCGTAGAGGGCGACACAGAGGATTAACGCCGGGAAAAGGATGAATTCGACAGGGGAGCATAGTTCCTGAAGGGTATGCGCTAACGAAGTAAAAAAGTCTTCAAAATCAGTCATGCGCGGTGAGCAGACTGTGTTCGCCTGCGCCATGCACGCATCCCCCTCCGCGAAGCAGTGGGTGACAACGCCGGAAGCGCAGTCAGCACGGTCATTACCGGTCTTCGAGGCGTCCACGCAGCTGGTCAGCTGGGCTTTGCAAACGTCGATTTCCGTGCAGTTGCCCCGGTTGTAAACAACTGACATATTGGGATAATGTGCAATATAGCATGAGGACGCGCTTCCCGTATAAGCGGCAGAGCATGTGGAGTCCACCTTTCCATCCGCGCTGAAGGAACAGGTGTTGCAGGTGCTCGCGTACGCCTCGGTCGCGCAGCCCGCGAATGCAAGCCCTGAAAGGAATCCGGCCAGCGCGATGATTGCAAAAAGTTTCACGTTTGCCATGGCAATGGTTTGTTTGGGGGCGTATAAAAAGCTTGGCGGATTATGCGGGAATCTGGCTTATTTTTCCCACCGCCTCGTCGAGTACTATCTTCAGGAATCCCTCGTTCGCGCGGATCGATGCTGCCACATCATGGCCGCCGCCGGAATCGACGGCGTTCGTGAGCTCTGCCTTGATTTCGGCTATGATTCTGGTTGCGCTGAAGCCGGCCTTTTTTGCTGCGGAATTGGCGCGGAAGCTCATGGCATCGTCGCCATAGCCGATTGCGACGAGTGGGCCCGCCTCTTTTGCGGAAAGCTCCTCCATGACCGCGCCCACAACTGTGCCGCGGGCAGGGAATTCGCCTTTCCTTATCGCTTTTCCGAGGTTGATGATTGCGACTGTGAAGCCGTTCTCCAAATGCTTTATCTTCATCTGGGACTTCGCGGCCTCCTTGGCCTCGTAGATGCGGGAGAGCGCCTGCTGGTAGAGAGAATCGAGCTTTTTTTCATCGAGGATGGCGGATTCGCAGTGCTCGAGGGAGGTCTTCAGCCTTCCTGAGGCGAGATAATCGAGGGCCAGGGAGGCCTTCTTCAGGCGCTCGGGCTGCTCAGCCGGCTTCAGCAGGCTGCTCTTGTCCCCGATGAGGGAGATGAACTGCAGCTCCTCGACTTCGAGGGGCGCGATGAGCTTTGCGACCTCGCCCGAGAGGAGGCCCGCCGGATAGCGGGAGTCGCCCTTCGCGCACCAGGGGGAGACGAGCGAATCGCACAGTCCATTCGCCTTTTCGGAGAAGGGGTGATGGTCGATTATCACGCATTGGGCGCCCGCGTTCTTCAGCAGTTCGAGCGCGGCTTCGCTTTCCTGGTTCGCGCCGAAGTCAAGAAGTATGAAGAGCGGGGCCGCGCCCTCGAATTCGCGGGAGAGGCGCGAAAGGTCCGCGAGCGCATCCCCCTGCTCGTAAATCGCGGAATTGTTGATGTGCTCGAAGAGAAGCGGTCGCCCATTGAGCTCGCTGAGAATCGCGTTACGGATGGCCATGCCCGCGCTCATGCCGTCCGCATCGTTGTTGTAGCGGACGAGGATTGGGCGTGAATCCCGCACGGCCGAATGAATGATGCCTGCCGCCCGTTTAATTTCGGGGTGCAGCGATTTCATCACGGGGTCTGCGAGAATCCTTGCGAGGGAATCGTCCATTTGCCTATCCGCCCCTTCCGCATGCGGAACGCAGGTTTTCCCCGGAGATGCGGGAGCATATGCTCGAATCGCCGGTCTTGGCAGCCATCTGGTAATAGCAGTTGTCCTTCAGATACGGGGTGGGGATGCGGTCGCACGAGCTGGGGTCGTCGGTGCTGACCGCGAGCGAGAAGATGCACGTAGCACGCTGGTCCGTGTCGCTCATCTGGTCGCAGACAGTGAAATCCACTACGCCGGTCATGCACTGCTGGAGCAGCACGCTGCTGTGTATGCCTGCGCACAGCGCAGTGTCATTGTTCTGCTTTGCCACCGTGAAGATGCAGTTGTCGACCAGCCCAATGCGGGCCATGGACTCGTTGTAAATGAGCTTGTTGCAGAGGGAAGGATTGCGCGTCTCGACTGCGAGAGCCGTATAAACGTCATTGTTGCAGGTCATCTCCATGTAGTCCGTGCTTATGCCTGCGCATGCCTGCGGGTCGTCGTTGCTGCGGGCAACGGAGTCGTAGCACATGTCGCGCTCGAGGGCTCCGGCCAGTCCCGCACAGTACGATGCGTTTTTCGTGGTGCTGGCCATAGAGCGTATGCACTGGTCCTTCAGGGAGGGGCTGGACAGCCTGTCGCAGTCGATTGCGCTTCCCGGCTGCTGCGCCGCGACGTCAGTAATGCATGCATCATGCGTGAACTGCTTCGCTATGCGGTCGCAGAATGAGGAATTGCCCGTGTCCCGGGCCAGGGTGTAATAACAATCGTCCTTGAACTCTTTCATGGGGAGTTTCTCACACCGGTCCTCGCCCCGGGGGATGAACAGGCCTATCACCAGGACTAGGACTATCAGCACCGCGAAGACCAGGCCGAGGAGCTTTATCCTCTCCTTCTGCTCCGTTTTCACGTTAATAGTTCCTCAGGCGGCATTATTAAAACTGACCCTGCTTCCGCTCCGAACCGCGGAGGGGGACACCCCCTCCCCAGTTTGAGGTTCCTCCTGACCCTCCCCCGAACATTAATGCTCCCTGCTTCCGCTAGCTAAGGATGAAAAAAGCCCCCCAAGGAGGAGGGAGAATTGACAGGAGGTTGGCCGTGCGGGTGGGTGGGACCGCGCCAACCGCAGGTTTAAGTAGCAAGCGGTGCGCGGACGCACGGCCAACACTGTCAATAGCGTGAAAAGAATTGCCGCATGGGTTTTGAAAGCGAGTGCATA
>CAISET010000002.1 GCA_903884505.1 uncultured Microcaldota archaeon
GAAAGCGCCTTCGTGATGTCGCCGAAATACTGCAGCTTCTTCTTGTCGTAGTCCGCCTCGCGCTTGGATGCGTGGCTCTCAACCGTAAAGTCGAAGGAGACGCCGAACTCCTTCATTGATGCGAACAGCGCATGCTGCTCATCGAGCACGATGACAGAGAGCTTCACCCTCTTCATCGCCTTCTGCGCGTTGTAGAGCCTGTCGAGCTGGTACGGCTTCCAGCCGCCCACTTTCTTTATCTCGACCGGGAAATGCGGCTCGATGTCGATTGTGTGGTAGCTGCCAATCTGGATGAATTCCTCCGGCCCGCCTGCGATAATCTTTCCGGTGACGCGCACGCGGTTTGCGTTCTCAGAAAACTCAACCTGCTCTGCGCGCACCTGGACCAGGATTTCCTTCTTCTCCCCGCTCTCGCCTTCGTTGGTCTTGAACCTCCTCCAGCTTTTCGCTGCGACTAGGTCGCCGGGCTCTATCACCCTTTCCAGATGCCAGAGGTCCTCGGCGTGGTCCGCAATGGCCTTTACTATGCCTTCTGCCTTGTCGTTCTTCAGCACACGCATACGGGGAAGATTTATAACGCGGAATTTAAAATGGGAGCATGAGGATTTGCATTGTCGGCCTTGGGGGAGACGTGCCTTTCGCCGAGGAACTGCGCAAGGCTGTGAAGAAAGAGTTCGGTGAGGAGATCTCCGTTCTGAAAACTGTCCCCATGGACAGGAAGGCTTACGATGAGGGGCGCGGGCAGTATGATGCTGAAAAAATGTTGGCGCAGCTTGCGAAAGTTGGGGGAGATTGCGAGAAGGCCTTTGGCATCGCCTCTGCTGACCTTTTCATCCCGAGGCTGAATTTCGTTTTCGGTTTGTCTGAGATGGGCGGAAGGGAAGGAATCGTCTCGACTGCGAGGCTCAAAGAGGAGGATGGGACGCTTTTCAAAGAGAGGTTCCTGAAGGAGGCGCTGCACGAGCTCGGCCATTTGCACGGGCTGGGGCATTGCACGAACGGGAAATGCCTGATGAGGTTCTCCAATTCTTTGCATGAGGTTGATTCGAAGGGAAGCGGTTTCTGCGAGAGATGCAAGGCGAGGCTTTGACTGCTAATTTATATATCTGCCCGCCGTAATTGCGCTGGGATTATGGTCAAGAGAATAGCAGTGATAGACAGGGGAAAATGCACGCGCGTGAAGTGCGGCTGGCAGTGCATAAAGGTCTGCCCCGTGAACCGCATGGGGCAGGAATGCATAATCCAGGATAGAGAGCGCTGGCCCGTCATCTCAGAGGAGCTCTGTACCGGCTGCGGAATCTGCCCGAAGAAATGCCCCGTTAAGTGCATCAAGATAATCAACCTCGCCGAGGAGAAGGGGAAGCTAATCCACCAGTATGGGGTGAACTCGTTCAGGCTCTATAACCTCCCGCTGCCGAAGCCTGGGGCGGTTGTCGGGCTGATTGGCGCGAACGGAATCGGGAAGACGACTGCCCTGCAGCTTTTGAGCGAGAGGATGAAGCCGAACCTCGGCGACTATGCGAGGGAGAGGGGATGGCGGGAAGTGATTGAGGCGTTCAAGGGGCAGGAAATCCAGAACTATTTCGAGAAGCTGAGCGGCGGCGGGGTGAAGGTCTCGCTAAAGCCGCAGGCCATTGACAGGATTCCGGAGCTTTTCTCGGGAAAGGTAAGGGAATTGCTGAAGAAGGCGGATGAACGGAAGGTGCTGGGGAAGGGGGCGAAGGAGTTCGGGCTTGAGGAGATTCTTGATAGGGACGTGAAGAACCTCAGCGGCGGAGAGCTGCAGAGGGTTGCGATATGCGCGGCCTGGATGAAGGACTCGGATGTCTATTACTTCGATGAGCCGAGCTCGCACCTTGACATAAAGCAGAGGATGAAGGTCGCGAAGAGCATACGCGGGCTTGCGGATGAGAGGGGGAAGTCCGTGATGGTCGTGGAGCACGACCTTGCGGTGCTGGATTACCTAAGCGAATACATTCATGTATTCTTCGGCGAGAAGGGCGCTTACGGGGTGGTCTCGCGGCTCAAGGGCGCGAGGAACGGCGTGAATGAGTACCTTGACGGGTTCCTGAGGGAAGAGAACACGAGGATAAGGGAATATTCCATAAGGTTTGAGATGACTGCCGAGGTGGAGAGGAAGACCACGCCTTATTTCGAATACCCGGTGCTGAAGAAGGAGTACAATGGTTTCTCGCTAGAGTGCGCAGGCGGTGAGGTGCGCAAGGGCGAGATAATTGGCATTGTTGGCGAGAACGCGATTGGTAAGACTACTTTCGTGAAGCTGCTCGCGGGAATCGAGGAGCCGGACGGCGGAAAGGTGCCGCGGAAGCTGAAAATCAGCTACAAGCCGCAATACATAAAGAGCGATTTCATGGGGACGGTGGCGGAGCTGATAATGCAGTCCGGGATGAACATGGGGGTCTTCGAGAGGGAGATAAGGAGAAGGCTGGAGATAGACGATTTGATGGAGAAGGATGTCAGGCATCTCAGCGGCGGGGAGCTGCAGCGGGTGGCGATTGCGATTGCGCTCGGGAAGGAGGCCGACCTTTACCTGCTGGACGAGCCGAGCGCATTCCTTGACATCGAACAGAGGCTGAATTTCGCGCACGCAGTCAAGAGCATCGTTGAGGGCGGGGACAAGACTGCATTCGTGGTGGACCATGACATCGTGCTTATTGATGCCGTGAGCTCGAGGCTCCTTGTCTTCGAAGGGGAAAGCTCAGTGAGAGGCTTTGCGCACGCGCCCGAGGAAAAGAGGAGCGGGATGAACAGGTTCCTGAAGGAGATGGACGTCACGCTGAGGAGGGACAAGGATTCGGGCAGGCCGCGCGTGAACAAGCCCGGCTCGCAGATGGACATGGAACAGAAGGCTGCCAGCGAGTATTATTACTATTCGGCATGAACGCGAATAGCCGCGGCCCTACTTCTCGCGCGTGTAGTACTCAAGTGCCCTGCCGGTCGTCCCGTTGAGGATTACTTCAAACGTGCTGTTGAGCGACGGGGCAGTGTAAGTTGCCACCCAGACGTTGGAATAAGTGTTGTTGCTGATGCTCGTGAATACCGGCTGGGGCGCTGCGGCAGCCTGTATCGTATCCCTGCCGGCTGCGTCCAGGAAGCGGCCCATGTCCGGCTGCACCTCCGGGTTCCTGGCCATGTCGAGCGGCAGTATCACCGCCTCCTCGGGGTAGTCTATGCGGCATTGGAGAGTGCCCCTGCATCCCAGCACCTGGCAGTCCCTGGTTATGGTGTCGGGCTCCCTCGAGACGAAGCCGAACTTCGGGTAATGCAGCTCCACGAGCGTAAGGTTGGGGCAGAGGGTGTTCCGCCCGTAGATGACTCGCGCCGCTATCTTCCACGTGCTCTCGCCCGCCACGGTGCTGTCGTTCTCCGTGCCGTAGATTTCCACCGTGGCGTTGTGGTAGGTGTAGCGCAGCTCTTCAAGCGCGAGCGCGACGGCCTGGTCCTGCGTCATCTTCATCTCCGGCTTTAGGAGGCTAGAGCCCGTTATGTAGGCTATCACGATGACGACTATAACGAGGAATGCGATGACTATCCATCTGTTCATCTGGCTTGCACCGATGCAGTCTTTTCTGATAACAGTATAAATACTTAACGAAAAAACAGGGTTATGGCAATTGCAAAGCGACTTCCGCTCGATGAGCAGGTCAGGGCACAGCTTGAAGGGAACGATGACGCGCTCGAGCTTTACTCCAAGGTCACGGCGAACGGGCGCTTCCTCGCCGGATGCGACATGGCCAACTCGGTGGCGGTCAACCGCCTCGGCTACAACGACCACGGCTACACGCACGTGCGGATCGTTGCCGCGAACGCGCTCCACATCCTGAACATACTCGCGGCGAAGAAGTTCGTCCCGGCGTTCGTCTCCGAGAAGCACGGCGACTTCCTTGATGCGCAGTCGATAGTCATGCTCGGCGCGCTCTTCCACGACATTGGGAACGCCATCCACCGTGAAGGGCACCAGGAGCACGGTATCTGGTATGCTAGCGGAATCCTGGATGAGGTGCTGCCCGAGTTCTACTCCGGCATCAAGCAGTACAAGGTGAAGCTCGCGGTCCTCGGCTGCGTGTTTGAGCACGATGAGAGCGTGAAGGCTACCTGTCTCGAGGCCGGGGTTGTGAAGGTGGCGGACGGGACGGACTGCGAGAACGGGAGGGCGCGCGTGCCCTACAGGATGTACGGCAAGACGGACATCCATTCCGTCTCCGCGCTTGCGATTAAGAATGTGGAGATTTCACAGGGGAAGATGACGCCCGTGCTCATCAGCATAGACATGAGCAACCCGGCGGGCCTGTTCCAGGTGGATGAGGTGCTCGGGAAGAAGCTGGATACCTCTGGAATCGATGAGCTTTTTGAGGTCGTGCCGCTCATCAACGGGAAGACCTTCAGGGTAACGGATATCACGAAGCTCTGAACGGCCTACTGATATCTTTTTATATCTTTTGATATAGAATTATAACTAATGATACGGAAAAGTAACAAGCAGAAGATTCTGGGGGTGTTCTTCGACGAGCCGACCAGGCCGCACCAGCTCAGGGAGATAGGCAAGCGGACGGGGATAGGGCTTCCGTCGGTAAAGCGCTATATAGAGGAGCTCGCCAAGGAAGGCGTCCTTAGGAAGGAAACCGGGCCCGTTTTCCCCTATTTTGTGTCGAACCGCGAGAGCCGCATTTACAAAAGGCTTAGGGCTGCGGACACGGCCCTGCGCCTGGAGGAGAGCGGATTCATTGAAGCCCTCGAAGAGATCTACCCGGACTGCATCGTGCTTTTTGGTTCCGCCGCAAGAGGGGAGGACGTGGAGAAAAGCGACATCGACGTTTTTGTGCAGGCGAAGGAAAAGGCTGTTGACCTTAAGAAAGTGGAGAAGGCGACGGCTAGGAAGATTAACCTGGTGTTTGAGCCCGATACCGGCAGACTGCCGCCAGAGTTTAAGAACAATCTTGCAAACGGCATTGTCTTAAGCGGTTTTTTGAGGCTGGTTTAGATGGAATGGGACGAATGCCTGAAAGGGGATGTCGCGTCGGCTACGAAAAACACGGAAACAGCCAAGGCGTTACTCAAGTTGTGCGATGCACGGCTGGAAGTTGCGAAGGGGATTGATATTGAGAAATACCCCGCCTTGCTGGCCGAGGCGTACTATGAGGTGATAAAGGAGCTGATAACTGCCCTGCTCGCCGCGCACGGATTCAAGTCCTATTCCCATCTGTGCCTGATTGCATTCGTGAAGGAGTATTACGCTTCGGAATTCCCAGCGCACGATTTGGAGCTGATGGACAAGCTCAGGAAAATCAGGAATGACGTGGGTTATAGGGGGATTTTTACCGGATGGGATTTCCTCGGCAGGAATGAGAAACGGATCCTTTCAGTAATAAGCCGCCTGAGAAAGCTGGTGGAGAAAAAAATCGGGGAAGGTTAGGCTATTCAGGAAAACAGGATTACGAAGCTCTAGAAGTGCTTGAGGCAGGACTCGCGGATTTGGCGCGCCATTTCCGGGTTTTTGATGACGGTCAGCTTGACCTCTGCCTTCCTTTTCGCTATCCCGCTCATCCTCGCCAGGTCGATATCCTCGAGCCTTTTCACGCCTTTGTAGAAGTCGTCTATCTCCTTTGCAATCTCCTTCGGCTGGTAGAGCTGTATTATCATGTCATCGTAGGTGCCTATTGAGCAGCCCCGCGCCCAGCTGGCATCCCGCACCATCTTAGTAGGGATGTACGTGCCGTAGAATTTTTGCGCGACTCTGTCTAGGAAAGTATCCGAGTAGATGACTGCCCTCCGGTTCCTCGTCTTCTTTTGCAGTGCGATAATCTGCTTCTCCTCCCATTCCAAATGGAAGAGAAGCGTCCAGATGTGCGTGGCCTGGAACGTGTTCCGGCTTGAGGCGGTTGCATCCTTCCTCACCCAATCTAAGAGGAGGTCGCCCCACAGGCGCTCTGCGTCGTAGATGCTGTCCAGCGTGTAGACGGTAACGTCCTCTCCGACTTCCATCTTGCGCATGGGCTTCCATTCGGCCAGATAAGCCTTGGAGAGCTCGTCTATGAAGGAATGCGCCTCGGAAATCCAGCCCTTGCTTATCTCGTATTCCCGCCCTTTCGCGGAAAGGACTTTGTCGTCGGCAAGGGCCTTGGCGCTCTTCCTTACCGCCTGGTAGCTCACTGAGACGCCATACTGGCGCCGTATTCGCTGGAGAATCTGCTTCAGGGTGAGCGGATGCTCACTTGCAAGAATGCTGACGATGAGGTCCTTCGTCGCCTTCTTATAGGCGCCGGGCTTCGGGAGGACGATTTCGAAGGGCATGGGAAGAATTAGTTTCTTTTGATTAATAAAGTTAACTTTTTGTTTCTTTTCCATTGAACCTCTGCGATATAAGCCGCAGATGTGCAAAACATGCATGGCGATTACACTGTTTAAACCGAAGACGGTTAATGGGCGGGTTTTGGCCGAGCTTCCCGAGCGGGTGAGGGAAGCAAAGCCTGAATGGGACGCCGGTGCGCAGAAGGAAGCAGTGCGCGCAATAAAGGAAGTAGTCGAAGTAATAGCAAAACGGCATCATGGCGGCGACAGCGGCAAGTTTGCGGATATTGCAATTGGATTTGTAAAGGAGGCGCAAACACTCGATGAGATTCAGGAGGCCATGAAAATGGCGCTGAACGTTGAGAAAACGAACTCCCCACCGCATGACTGTGTTGAAAAATTGACCCGGTTGTGCAAGGAACAGCCGCACCTCGGCCACGCGGCTGCGGGCGTTGCTTCGAAGATTTTCGATATGGAAAAGCTCATTAAAACCATCCATGAGCTCAAGAGCGCCGGCCTCGGGGTTGAGTATGACGATTCTGTGGTGAAAATAATTAAATACGGAACGCATGTCGGCAACTCCGTTTCAAATGAAACATTGGAGAAGATCCGTTGGGCTGTAAACAGCCCTGAGCTGCTGGGAGAACTCCTTCAGATGGCGGTGTGGATGCTTTGGGATACGGAAACGAATCCCTCAAAAGTCATCGGGGTTACGGCGGGAATCGCAGAAAGACATCCTGAACTTGCAATAGAAATGGTTCGAGACATCAAAATGACGGTGTTGGGCGGCGAGTGCCTGGACTGGGAGTATTTGCCATATTGGCCGAACCAGGGCAAATTCGGCGATCCGGCAAGGGATTTCGAGCCATTCGTGTTGGGTGCGGCATATGCGCTCAAAAAGCTGCGGGAGCGCGGTGAAAGACTGGAAGAGTTGAAGAAGGCGCAGCAGAACGACTAGAGCCCCTTCGCCCTTTTCTCGGCCTGGTCCCAGGTCGGGAGGCAGGCCTGCGCGCCCGGGTGCTCTATGATGAATGAGGCGACTGCCGAGCCCATCTTCGCGCATGTGCGGAGGTCTTTTCCTTTCATGAATGCGGCGAGGAAGCCCGCGCGGTAGGAGTCGCCTGCGCCTGTCGGGTCCACGTATTTCGCCTTAGTGTAAGCCTTGATTTGTATCTCTTCCTTCTTCGTGTAGACTTTCGAGCCCTTCGCGCCTTCGGTGACGACCAGCATTTCGAGCCCGTAGGAGAGGAGGGATTTCGGGGCTTTCTTGCCAAGCCGCTTAAGGATGAACGCGGACTCATGCTCGTTCACGAAGAGGATGTCTATGCGCTGGAGCATGAACTCCAGGTCCTGCTTCGAGTAGAGGATGACGTCGTAGCCCGGGTCGAAGGAAATCATGGCCTTCTGGTATGCGGAAACCAGCTTGCGGTTGAAGTCAGGACTGCCTGTCGCGATGTGGATCATGTCTTCCTTCCCCGGGTGGAGGCGCGGGATGAGCATGTGGTTGAACGCGCCGCTCGCCCCCCAGTAGAAGAAGGAGATCTGGTTGCCTTTCGAGTCAACCGGCATGTAGGCGCGCGGGGTGTAGGCATTCTTCACCACCTTGACGTGCGCCGTTTCAACGCCCAATTCCCCGAGCCATTTGTCATAGTCCGAGTTGTCGAAATCCTCGCCGACCATCGCGATGAGGGATGAGGGCATGCCGAGCCTGGCGATTGCCGCGGCGGTGTTTCCCGCGGCGCCGCCATATACGTCATAGAGCCCGGTTATCGGGACCGCGGAATTCGTGTTCGGAAAGCGGTTGCAGTAGATGAGAGTGTCAAATGCGATATGGCCGGCAACGTAAATCATTCCATCACCCGAGGAGGTATGGCATCACGCTATTTTAATCCCTAACTCTTTCCCGGTTGAGTCGTAGGCGCGCATGCTTGAGGAGTCGAAAGGGACGCAGACTATTATGTGGACTTCGCCGGTAGCCCTGAAGAAGTTGAGGTCTGCGTTGGAGGGGCGGGCGCTCGGGCCCGGGTGGGAATGGACCGAGCCACAATGGTGCGAAGTGTAGCCTACGTTGTAGAGATTGATTGAGGAGAAGCTCTTGCCGTTGGTTGTCTGCGGGATTACGAGTATTTCGGCGATTTCGCCCTTCTTGTTCTTCCTGAGAAGGCCTGCGAACTCGTCGGGGTAGGTGTTCCTCGAGGCCTGAAGGATGAACTCCATCGCCTCGCGCTTTATTCTAACTTCTTCCATTCAAACACCGAACTCATAGAGTATTGCCGGGAGCAATATTAATCCCATCACGTGCGTGCGCCTTATTCCCGTGAGCGGCGGGATTATGCCGATGCAGCAGGCGATTCCGAGGACCAAAATGCCCGGGAGGCCCTGCAGGAGAAGCACGAGGAACGGGATGAGGAGAAGCAGGAGCAGGTTTAGGGAACGGTGGTCGAGCGAGGAGAGGAGCCGCACGATGCGGCCCGAGAGCGCGAGGAGGAGAAGCAGGGAAAGGGAGATGGAGAGCGTCGCCGCGCCGAGAAGGAGCATGAGCTGCGGCTCTTCTATCTTCCCGAGAAGCTCCCTCACTGCGACTGCCGCGCCAATCCTTGCCTTCTCGATTGCGAATAGGGATGAGAAGGAGAAGAAGGTGTGCGCGGTGGCAATGGAGGAGACGAGCGAGAGGAAGCGGAGCGGCGTAAGTTCCAGGAAGACCGATGCGAAGACCGCTATCTGGGCTGCGCTGCTCAAGCCTGGGAACAGGTCCGCGATGCCGCCGAGGAGCGTGCCGAGAATTATGCAGGGGAGAATCTCCTGGAATGGGATGGGCTGCGAGCGCGGCTCCTTCTGCTGCGGAACTTCTTCGTTCGATTTTAGCGCGAGAAGGATGGCAGGCAGGGCGAAGAGGCCCGTGAATGACGGGAGGAGCGGGTCTGAGAGGAGCGGGGAGCGCAGGGCGATAAGGCCGAGAACCCCCGAGGACAGGAAGATGAAGGAGGCGAGTGCGATGCTCCTCGGGCTGCGCTCTGAGAGAAGGAGGAAAAGGGAGGCGAATAGGAGAATGAACGGGGTGAATGGCTGGAGCAGGAGGAAAAGCTGGGGGAAGAAGGCGAGGGAGAGCGGGAGGAGAACGAGGGAAAGCGCGAGGGAGAGCATGGAGGATGCGGCCATCACGCGGAGCGCGAGGAAGCCTTTTCCCTCGCGGAGGAGGCGCTGGCCCGGGAGGATTGAAAGCACAGTGTTCTCGTCGGGAATGAAAAGGAAGATTGCCGGCACCGACTCGAAGACAAGGTGCGCTGAGGCGAGAGCGACGATGAACAGGGAGAGGATTTCCGGGGAGAATGGGAGGTTGAGCGAGAGGATGAAAGAAGTGATGGTGTTGTTGTGTAGCGCGGGGGTGAGGCCTGCGAGCGCGCCAAGGAGGATGCCGAGAATTATTGCGGGGAGTTCGAGCAAGAGGTGTCACCTCGCTGGCGCGCCAAGGAAGATGCCGGTGAGGATTGCGGGAAGTTCGAGCATGGCATCATCTCAGGGCGAGCCCGCTGGCGACTATCTCGAGCTGCCCTTTGTAGTCCTGAACCTTTCCTCTCACCGAGATGCGGTCATTTTTCCTGAGAAGGTAGATGTTGGTCTCGTGCGTGCTCATCGCGGAAACGTCGCTCTTGAAGATTACCACGCTGATGCAATCCCCGCTGCAGAGGGTGATGAAGTAGTTGCCGTTGTGCGCGTAGATGGAAGAGATTTCGCCCTCGCTCTCCACGAATTTTCCGACGTGCGAGCTGTTGATTTCCGGGATTTGCAGCTTCTGCGGGGAGGCGGATTGCGCGGCGTAGGCTAGCAGAAGCAGGCCGAGCAGGGAAAGGGCTGCCGCGAGGGCAAGGAGATTGCTGTTTTCCATGGGAATCGGAAAAGTAGTGATTATAAATTGGGGGCAAGCGTATTAAAGCTTGATGGGAATTCTCGTTCGGAACGCAATCGTGCTGGCCCAGGATGAAGGCCGCAGGATCCTCCATGGCTGTGATGTGCTTGTCGAGGGGGAGAGGATTGCGAAGGTGGGGAAGGGAATCAAGGAGAGGGCTGAATTCGAGATTGACGGCCGAGGGAAGCTGCTTATGCCCGGGCTTGTGAATGCGCATGCCCACATTGCAATGACTTTATTCCGGGGGCTCGCGGATGACATGGAGTTCTGGGAGGCGTGGCCCGGGACGGTCTGGCCGCTGGAGAGGAAAATTAGTGCTGCGGATGTGCGGGCCGGCACGATGCTTGGGCTGGTTGAAGGGGTAAGGAGCGGCACAACCTCGTTTGCGGATTTCTATTTCTTCCCCGAGGCGGTTGCGGAAGCGGCAAAGAAGATTGGGGCGCGGATTGCCATAGGCCCGGATGTGCAGGATGGGAAGACACCGCAGGCCAAGGATGCGAAGGAGGCGCTTGCGATTAGTGAGAGGTTTGCGAAGAAGTTTGCGAAAGATGGGATGGTGAGGCCGATAGCCTACGCGCATGCGCCATATACTTGCTGCGCGGAAACCATCAAGAAGGTTGGCGAGATTGGGAGGAAGTTTGGGCTGAAGACGCACATCCACGCTGCCGAGACGAGGAAAGAAGTGTTTGATTTGAAGAGGAAGACTGGGAAGCGCGTAATGGATTATCTGGATGGAATTGGATTTGTTTCCGAGGGGCTTACTGCCGCGCATTCCTGCTGGCTGACGAATTCCGAAGTGAAGCTGCTGGGGAAGAGGAAGGCGTCTGTTGCGCACTGCCCTGTGAGCAACATGAAGCTTGCGGGAGGAGCTGCCGCGCCCGTTCCGGACATGGTTGCCGAGGGAGTTAATGTCACGCTTGGAACGGACGGGCCTGCGAGCAACAACTCGCTGAACATGCTGGACACGATGAAGGCTGCGGCACTGCTGCACAAGTTTGCGCGCTGGGACCCGAAGGCCTGCCCTGCGCAGCAGGTGCTTGATTTTGCGACACTGAATGGCGCGAAGGTGTTGGGAATCAATGCCGGAAGCATCAGGGAAGGGAAGCTCGCGGATTTCGTGCTCATGGACTTGAAGGCAGCGAACCTGTCGCCTGCTGGGAACCTGGCGTCTGCAATAGTCTATGCTGCGAATCCTTCGAACGTGAAGGACGTGGTTATCAATGGAAAGCTGGTTCTGGAAGATGGAAAGTTTGCGAAAATAAGCGAGAAGAAGATAATTTCCGAGGCGGAGAAGGCTGCGGAGAAACTGCGCGCCTGATTACTTCGCCCGCCTGTGGAGTGTGACAACTTTTTCGAGGCAGTCCTCGATGGACTTGCCGACAACCACGATTCCGTGGTTCCTTGCGACCACTGCGTCCTTGCCTGTGATGAGGGCTGCGACGCCTTCCGCGATGTCCTTGGTCCCATAGCTCAGCTCCTGCTCGGTTACCGGCAGCCTGAGCTTGGCGATTGCCTTCTCGCTGATGAGCGCGGGGTCGTGCACGTGGATTATCGCGTTCACATCCGGCCTTGCCTTGTAGATGAGGTGGTGCATCGGAGTCTCTGAGGAGGGGGTCTTGAACCCAAAGGCCTTCTTCAGCGAGTTGCCCTCGAAATCAAACTCCTCTACAAGCACGAAGTCCTCATCTGAAAGGGAGGCGAGCTTGGAGGCGGTGGTAGTTATTATGAAGCCCTTGCTGGTGCGCGTGCTCACATTGCCGCTCGTGCCCTGCGAGAGGCCGCGCTCGGCAAGCTCCTTTGCGGCTTTTTTCATGGCGCGGATTAGCCCTTTGCTTTCTACGGTCAGGACGGTCTTTTTTGCCAGCGCGCCCTCAGGAACAGCGAATTTTACTCCAGTGTATTTTTCCGCCATGTGAGTTTTACCGAAGTGGTTTCACGATGAACGAATATAAACCTAACGCGCCAAAGCCCATCAGTTGGTGATTTTCATGGCTTGCAAGGTCAAGGACAAGTCCCTTGCGGAAAAGGGAAGGCTGAACGCGGGGTGGGCTGCGAGGAACATGCCCGTGCTTGCGCTGCTGAGGAAGAGATTCGAGAAGGAGAAGCCTTTCAAGGGCGTGAGAATTGGCGCCTGCCTCCACGTCACGAAGGAGACCGCGGTGCTGATGGACACGCTGAAGGCCGGCGGGGCTGAGCTTTACCTGTGCGGGAGCAACCCCCTGAGCACGCAGGATGACATCGCGGCGCACCTTGCGAAGGAAGGGACCAATGTTTTTGCGTGGAGGGGGCAGACGGGCAAAGAGTATGCGTGGTGCATAGGGCAGGTGCTGGATGCGAAGCCGGAAATCACGATTGACGACGGCGCGGACTTGACGGTCGAAGCGCACAAGCGCGGCCTGAAGGCGTGGGGAGGAACTGAGGAGACGACTACGGGGGTGATGAGGCTAAGGGCGATGGATAAGAGCGGGAAGCTGAGGTACCCGCTGATTGCGGTGAATGACGCGAAGACTAAGATGATGTTTGACAACAGGTACGGGACGGGACAGAGCACGATTGACGGCATTTTGAGGGCGAGTGCGATCCTGATTGCCGGGAAGAATTTTGTCGTCGCTGGCTACGGGTGGTGCGGGAAGGGCGTTGCGATGAGGGCGAAGGGGATGGGCGCGCATGTCATTGTGACCGAGGTGGACCCTGTCAAGGCGCTTGAGGCAGCGATGGACGGGTTTGAAGTGATGCCGATGGGCAATGCGGCCGGGGTTGGCGACGTGTTCGTGACGGTCACTGGGGACGTGAACGTGATAACGAATGAGCATTATCCCCTGATGAAGGACGGCGCGATTCTTGCGAATTCCGGGCATTTCGACGTGGAAGTGGCAGTTAAGGCACTGAAGGGGATGGCGAAATCTGTGAAGGCGGTGAGGCCGGGACTTGAGGAGTATTCGATGCCAGGAGGAAAGAAGCTCTACCTGCTCGGCGAGGGAAGGCTCGTGAACCTTGCGTGCGCGGAAGGCCACCCGAGCGAGGTGATGCAGATGAGCTTCGCGGACCAGGCGCTTTCAGCGGAATATTTGGTGAAAAGCAGGGGGAAGCTGAAGCCGCACGTTATTCCGGTACCGGAAGAGATAGACAGGCAGGTCGCCAAGCTCGCGCTGAAGGCAATGGGATACTCGATTGACGAGCTGAGCGAAGAGCAGAAAAAGTACATCTGCAGCTGGGAGGCCTAGTTTTTCACTTCGAGGATTGTGCCCGAGGCGAAGTTGCCGGAGCCGGGCCCTTCTGCGCTGAAACCGATCAGCATTCCGGCGCTCGCGACCTCGACCGCGGAACGGTTGGATTCTATCTTAGTTATGGTAAATGGCTTGCCGTTCAGCTTGCCGGTCGCGCCTTTTCTTACTGCGCCTTCGATTACCTTCCCAGTCAAGATGAATCCGCCGCCGAGCTTGAAAATGTCCATTACCTGCAGTTTGCCCGTCTGGGGAAGTTTCTTGGCGGCCGTGTCCCCTGCGGGCACGCCCGCATCTTTTCCTGCCATGTTGCATCACCCGCTCCATTCACCCGATGCGCACCAGCTTTATCGTGAAGTTCAGCGTATGCCCTGCGAGCGGTGGGTTGTAGTCCAGCATGAAATAATCGTCCGCAATCATGCGCACGGTTCCCAGCTGGGTATCGCCCAATGCGTCCTGGGTCACATATAGCGCGTTTAGCCTCGGATCGCGCCGCAGGACCACTTCCGTGTCCGTGACGTTTATGACCGTTTCGGGCCAATTCCCGGTAGTCAGGGTCTGGTTGATTTGGGGGTCGTGGCGCAGCATCACGGAGTCGTTCGTTGCCGCCAGGATTGTCGCGTTCCATGAGCCGACCACTACGGTCCCGTTCCCGGTGAAGTTGAAGCCTGGGAAGGCCTGGAGGAACTCCGCCATGGGCACGGACTCGACCCGTTGGAGTGAATGGATGCGCGGGACCGCATCGGTCAGCGTCGGGTCGTAAGCGCCGAATGCCTTGTCCGGCGGGATGATTACGTTCTTCTCCTCTCCGGCGCGCATCCCGAGCACCGCCTCATCGAGTCCGCCTATGGCGCTGCCATTTCCGAGCGTGAAGTTGAATGGCTGGTACGTGATTGTGCTCCTGTAAATCCCTGCCTCGCGGGCGACCGATTCAAGCGTCGTATCGTAGACCGAACCGTTCTCGACGCGAACGGTGTAATCGACCCATACCGTGTCGCCGCGGGAAGCGATGGTGTGCGCAGCAGGTGTTGTGGAGCCGGCAGGCGCCGGGGTTGGCGAGGTTCCTGAGTTGTTGGAGCTGGATATGCAGCCTGCGAGAAGCAATATTGCTGCGAGTATTATTGCAATCTGATAGTTTTGTTGCATGGCCATAGTTTTGCCCCGCGCAATTTAAATTACTGCACGGATTATTCGGTAAGTGCCCGTGCCTTTGCCCCAAGTTTTCTCGGCCTTTTCTATCCTGACTCTTCTTTTGAAGATTGGCGCATTGAGCGTGAAGGTTTCGTATTCGCCCCCTTCGCCCGAGACAGAGACGCCGTATCTGCTGCGGAGGCGCTCGAGGTCTGATAGGCACTCCGAATCTATTTTTCTCCCGAGCCAGCTCTCATCAAAGCCTTCTGCGGAGACGGAGGTGATTACCACTTCGAAGTTGTCCGCAATCTCGCGCATCAGCGCTGACTGGTTCTTGCGCCATAGCGGGGCAAATGATTTGAGCCCGAGCTCCTCGCAGGCGAAATCCACCCGTTCCTTCTGGTATTCCGAGGCAAGGGCGCCGCAGACAATTCCGGAAATGCCGAACCTTCGCTTTGCCTCCATCATTACTGCCCTCAGGTCTTCGAGCTCCTTCTCCTTTTCGCCCGAAGTCTTCCGCAGGAGTTGGGGGATGTTCATTGCCTTAGCCTGCAGCCCGGTCCATTCGACATTGGGGTGGTGGAACATGTAGGATTCGGGGGACTTTGGGGAAAGCGTGAGCAGCACCTCGACGTCCCAGCCCTGCTGCTGCGCGCACCAGAGCGCGAATGCGGAATCCTTTCCGCCTGAAAAAAGGGCAGCGACTTTCATGTAACCAGCCACTCGGATGATTCGCAACGCTGCCGCGGCCTAGCGCTCCGGCCCATCGCCCCACTGCTCGGGGAGCCCGGAGATGGACCACCATCGGCTGCGCTCGCCCTTCCCCTTCTTCGCCTGCTGCTTGCTGAGCCTGTCTTCGATGAGCTTCTCGAGCTCCTGCTCGGTTGGGAACTTGCCCGTGAAGATTGGCTCTCCTTCGAGCAGGAGTGCGGGCGGCTTTGTTATGCGCTGCTGGTTCGCGGTCTGCCTGTGCTCAGGCTTGTCCATGTCTAGCGTCTCAACATGGAGGTCCTTCCTGAACTTCTTCGCGATGGACTCCACGATTTTCTGCGCCTGCGGGCAGGTTTCGCAATTTGCTTTCGATATGAATAATATCAGGTCCATTGTGCCATCCTCCTCGGCTTATTAGGCAAGCCTCTTTTTTATCATTTTTAGCGTGAAGAAAGTCTCGCGCTCCATCTCATCGAGGCGCATGGAGATGTATTTCGACTGCCTGCGCAGCCGAGGCATTACGATGTACTCGAGCGCATTAACGCGCCTCTTCGTCTTCTCGATCTCGCGCAGGAGCTTCTTCAGCGCATTCTCGGTCTTCGCGAGCTCTATCACGGTTGCGAGCGACTCCTCGAACGAGCCGGCGGCCTCGTCTATCTTCGCGGAGGTGCCGACTATTCCGTAGCCGCGCTCGAAAGCGGTCTTAGTAACATAGCGGCCGCGTATGTCCGGCACGCGCACGCCCATCACGTTCTTCACGGAGATCTCGACATTGCTCGCCTTGCTGACCGCCATGGCGGCATTCTCGACTTCGAAAATCCCGTGGTAGGCCTCGGCGACCGCAAGGGAGCGGTAGGCGCCAGCCATCTGAGTGTTCAGGTTGCCGCGCAGGTCCTTCGCCTTCTCGAGGATGGCGAAGAACTCGAGGATGAGCACGTCGCGCTTCTGCTTCAGGAGCCTGTGCCCCTTCTCCGCTAGCTTGATCTTGTTCTTCGTGTTCAGCAGCTCCATGCGCGTGGGCTTGACTGCCTCCTCGATGGCCAACTCATTCACGCTCCTGCTTCGCTTCCTCCGGCTTCCTGAAGCGCCTTCCGTATTTCTCGATGTAGTCGCGCTTCACCCCCTTCAGCTCGGTCTCGGGCAGCGCTGAGAGGAGCTCCCAGCCGAGATCGAGCGTGCCCTCAATCCCGCGGTCCTCGTACCTGCCCTGGGTTATGAACCGCTGCTCGAACGCATCCGCGATTTTGAGGTAGGTCTTGTCAATGTCAGTGAGTGCCTCCTCTCCGACCACTGCGCTGAGCGAGCGCAGGTCCCTTCCTTCCGCATAGCATGCGTAGAGCTGGTCCGCGACGCCCCGGTGGTCCTCGCGCGTCTTGCCCTTCCCGATTCCCGCATTCATCAGCCTTGAGAGGGACGGGAGGACGTCGATGGGCGGGTAGATGCCCTTCCTGTGCAAATCCCTGCTGACGACTATCTGCCCTTCGGTGATGTAGCCCGTGAGGTCGGGAATTGGGTGCGTGATGTCGTCGCCCGGCATCGAGAGGATTGAGAACTGCGTAACAGTACCTTTCTTGCCCTTTATCACTCCTGCGCGCTCGTAGATGGTTGAGAGGTCAGTGTACATGTAGCCCGGGTAGCCCCTGCGGCCGGGAACTTCGGAGCGGGCGGCTGCAATTTCGCGCAGCGCCTCGCAGTAGTTGGTCATGTCCGTGATTATCACTAGGACCTGCATGTCCTTTTCATAGGCGAGATATTCCGCGGTTGTGAGCGCTAGCCTGGGCGTGATAATCCTCTCGACGGACGGGTCGTCCGCGAGGTTGAGGAAGAGGACCGCACGCTCGAGCGCCCCTGTTTTCTCGAAGTCGCGCATGAAGAAGCCGGCCTCCTCATGGGTGATTCCGACGGCTGCGAAGACCACTGCGAACGGCTCCTCGGTGCCAATGACTTTTGCCTGCCTTGCAATCTGGACCGCGATGTCGTTGTGCGGAAGGCCTGAGCCTGAGAAGATGGGCAGCTTCTGCCCGCGAACGAGCGTGTTCATTCCGTCAATGGTTGATATGCCAGTCTGGATGAAGTCGCGGGGCGGGCTGCGCGCGAACGGGTTGATTGCCGCGCCCAGGATGTCAAGCCTGTCCTCCGCGATTATTGCGGGGCCGCGGTCCCTCGGCTCCCCAAGCCCGTTGAAGACGCGGCCGAGCATGTCTTCGGAGACCTTGAGCCGCATGGTCTCCCCGAGGAAGCGCACGCTTGTCTTGTCCGCATCGAGACCTGCCGTGACGCCGAAAATCTGAATGACTGCGCGCCCCTTGCTCGTTTCCAAGACCTGCCCCTTCTTCCTCTCTCCGCTAGGCAGGGTTATCTCGACCAGCTCGTTGTAGCCTATGTTGCCGACCCCCTCGACGAAAACGAGCGGGCCTGCGACCTGCGTGACTGTCTGATAGTCTTTCTTCGCTGCCATTGCATCACCCTGAGCGGCGCGCTTCCTTCAGCAGGCTTTCGAATTGCGCGTCCATCTCCCTGTTCATTGCATCCGCCTTCTTCGGAATCTCCGGCTCCGGGACCTCTTTCATCCTCGCTATGCTGTTCAGGACCGGGAGCTCCTGCACCCTCCTCAGCTGCACGCCCTCGTCTATGGCCTCGGCAGCCTTGTCATAGAATCGGAGTATCATCTTCAGCATCTCATTCTGCTTCTTCACGCTAGCATACGCGTCTATCTCATGGAAAGCGGACTGCTGCAGGTAGTCTTCGCGCAGCATCCTTGTTGTAACGAGAATTGCGCGTTCCTTTTCAGGAAGGGCGTCGGGGCCAACGAGCTGCACGACCTCCTGAAGCTCCGCCTCCTTCTGCAGCAGGGCCATGGCCTTGTTGCGCATCGCTGCCCATTCTGGCGAGATGTTCTTGCTGTACCAGTCGTTCAGGGTCCCGGTGTAGAGCGAGTAGCTGCGGAGCCAGTGGATTGCCGGGAAGTGCCTCCTGTGCGCCAACGAGGCGTCAAGGGCCCAGAAGACCTTCGTGACGCGCAGCGTGTTCTGCGAGACCGGCTCGGAGATGTCGCCTCCAGGGGGCGAAACCGCACCTATCACCGAGATTGAGCCGACCCGCTTGTCCTTCCCGAGGCAGATGACACGGCCTGCGCGCTCGTAGAATTCCGCGAGCCTGTGCGCAAGGTATGCTGGGTAGCCCTCTTCTCCAGGCATCTCCTCCAGCCTTCCGGAGATTTCACGCATTGCCTCGGCCCATCTCGAGGTGGAGTCTGCCATTAGTGCGACATCGTAGCCCATGTCTCGGTAATACTCGGCGATTGTTATCCCGGTGTAGACGCTCGCCTCCCTTGCGGCCACGGGCATGTTCGAGGTGTTCGCGATGAGCACGGTCCTCTGCATGAGGGGCTTCTTTGTCCGCGGGTCCTCAAGGTGCGGGAACTCCGTGAGCACTTCGCACATCTCATTTCCGCGTTCGCCGCAGCCGATGTAAACAACTATCTGCGCATCAGACCATTTCGCGAGCGCCTGCTGCGTGACCGTTTTCCCTGAGCCGAAGGGCCCTGGGATTGCTGCCGTGCCGCCCTTTGCGAGCGGGAAGAACGTGTCAAGGATGCGCTGGCCCGTCACGAGCGGGGTGTCGGGCGGGAATTTCTCGGCATAGGGCCTTGGCCGCCTCACCTCCCAGCGCTGCATGAGCCTGAGCTCGCGCTTCTTACCGTCCTTTCCGCGCGTCACTCCTATTACGTCAGTCACCTTGAACTTGCCCCCCTTCAAATCAAGCAGCTCGCCCTCCGAGCCCTTCGGCACGAGAATTTTGTGCAGCGTAACATCGGTCTCCTGCACGGTTCCGAGGAGGTCGCCGGCCTCGAGCTCGGCGCCTGGCTTTGCAACTGGAACGAATTCCCAGAGCTTTTTCCTGTCAAGCGCGTTCGTGACAATTCCGCGCCTTATGAACGAGCCGCTCTCATTCATGATCACCTCGAGCGGCCTCTGGATTCCGTCGTAGATGGACTGCAGCAGCCCAGGCCCCAGCTCAACGGAGAGGGGCTCGTCCGTGTTCTCGACCGGCTCGCCCGGCTTCAGGCCGCTCGTATCCTCATAGACCTGGATGGTTGCGGTATCGCCCTGCAGCTTTATGATTTCGCCTATGAGCTTCTCCTCTCCGACCTTCACGACATCGTACATCTTCGCGCCGCGCATTTCGCCGGCAACCACGACGGGCCCGGAGATTTTCTCAAGCACTCCCATCAAAACACCCCAGAAACGCTATTTTGAGCCTGCGAGCTCGAAGCCCAAGGCCCTCTTAATCATCTCGCGCAGGGACTCCCCCTCTGCGGACGGGCCGGCCTTGCCTGGCACGCCGACTATGACCGGCTTGGCGAGCCCCTCGATTTTTTTCTTGAGCCGCCAGTCGAGGCTTGCGAGCACGCCCTCATTCACGATGATTATCCCCGCGTTCTCCCTGTTGAGGAGGCTCACGAGCCTTTTCTCGGCCTCCTCCCCCTCCGCAACGTATATCTCCGTGACGCCTGCGAGCTTGAAGCCCGTCGCGGTCGCCGAGTCGCCTACCACGATTATCCTGTCCTGGAGCTGCGGCTCCTCGGAAGCCGGCTCGCCGCCCTTTTCCCGTATCATCCTCATCTCATCAGGCAAAAGCTCACCCTGCCATGAACACGATTGTCTCGCGCAGCTTGTCCTGCGGGACGCCGAACTCCTTCGCGCGCACTATCTTCCGCAGGTTGCTGATTTCGGTCTCCTTCAGGTAGAGGTAGGCCACTATCGCGCCTGGCGAGAGTATGCACGTGCGCAGCGCCTTGAGCCCCTTCTCGGCTATCTTGCGCTCGAATTCCGTCTCGAAATGCACGAGCGAGCCGTCGGCCTTGTAGGCCTCGAGCGCGGCATCAAGGTTGTACCTCCCTTTCGCCTTCGCGACCGCCTCCTCTATTGAGTGGCATGCGACAAGAATCTTGAACCCGCGGCGCTTTATGTTCCCGCCCTCTATGAAGAAGCGCATCATCGCCTCGTCGCTTATCCCGTCGCGCTTCCCGCGCAGGACGTTCATCACGTTCCTCGCGTCTATGTTTGCCTTCACGAGATCGAGAATGACCGGCTCATCGAACTGCGCGCCGGATATTGTCTTGGAGAGCGTGCGGTAGAACTGCAGCTCAATCGCATCCAGCAGCGGCTGCACGTTCTTCGTCTCGCGGTAGGGCCCGAGAAGCGGGATGAGCGCCTGCCTGTAGCCAGGAGACCTCGAGATGAATGCGACGAGCGACTCGACGTCCCTCTGCTCGCGCATCCTCTTCAGCTCTTCCGGCTTCATCGAGCCGGCCGGGACGAGGAGGGGCACTATCTCTTCGTCCTTGTAGCCGAGATGCTTCCCCAGCAGTATGGTCTTCGCGTTGTAGGCGTCCCACTTCCTCACCACGCTTAGTATGGTCCCGACCGAGTCGGGCGGGGTGAACCTCAGCACCTTGCGGACGTGGCGCGCGAAATGCCTGCCCAGCGCGAACTCGACGAGGTCCGCCCCCGTGTAGCGGAGCGACGGCTCCCCAAGGTCCTGCTTGTAGGGCGTCGCTTCGAGGATGCCGAGAAGCTCGCGCATGCTGCCCGCCGCTATCATCTGCTCGAGCACACTCCGGTCTAGCAGCGCGGATTTCATCGCCTTCGCGCGCGCGTTCGAGTAGCCGAACTTCATCGCGCGTATTCCCGGCGCCGATGCAATCATGCTCGCCAGGCCCATCAAACTGCCCCCTTGCCGAACAGCTCGGCGTATGCCTCCTTCCTCGCGAGATCGCGCTGCTGCTCGAACAGCTCGTGCAGCGTGCTCCGTATCGTGACGCGGCCGTCCTTGCTAGAAATTATTGCGCCGCCCGCTATGTCCGCGGGCTGGGGATCCATCTTGAACTTCCACTGCTTCGCGAACTTCTGGTCCTCGCTGTTGACCTGCACGACCGCGTCCTTCCCTATCTCGCGCACGCCCTGCTCGATGAGCCGCTTCAGGAGCGCAGGGTATGCGTCGCCGCCGCGGATTCCCTCGAACTCCGCGAGGATTTTCCCGAGCGCATTCTCAAGCGCCTCCTCTTTCGCCTCTGCTCGCATCCTCATCGCGCCAAGCCGCGCAGCTGCGAGCCGCTCGTTCCTCTCGTCGCGCGCTGCCTGCGCGGCATCGGCCTTCGCGGCATCCAGCTCTCGCTTGCGCTCCGCGTCAGCCTCGCCGAGGATTTTCTCCTCCTCCTGCTTCGCTTCGGCCTCCAGCCGCTTCACTTCCTCCGAAGTCCTGCGCAGTATCTCCGACCTAAGCTCCTCAAGGCCCATGCATACACCTTAGGCTTCGCGCCTCAGCCTCCAACCTTCAGCACGAGCATGATGGCGATGACGAAGCCGAATATGACCAGGGTTTCCGGGATGACGAGCCATATCAGCAGCTTGCCCGCTTCCTCCGGCCTTTCGGCTATCACGCCTATCGCGGCAGCGCCGATTGCGGACTGCGCCATTGCCGTGCCTATTGCGCCGCCCAGCACCGCTATGCCCGCGCCGATGGCGATGCCGAGCGTTGCCAAGCCTGCTCCAAGATCCACCATACTTTCACCTCACAAACCTTACGCTGTGAACTTCCTTGTGCGCATGAACGGGGAGAAGGGCCTTCCCCCTCCCTCGTAGAATTTAGAGAAAAACTCAACGTAATTCAGCCTCGCGCCCTGCACGAGCGCCTCGAACATCCCGAGGACCATGTTGAACAAATGCAGCCCGAGGTAGACCGGAATGAACACGAGAATCATCAGGCCCTGTGATGGCCTCGGGAGCAGGAGCTCGTTGATGAGCTCCGCGACCACCACGGAGGCGATTCCGACCGCAAGGATACGGGCGTAGGAGAGGATGTTGCCCGCGAGCGAGGGAATCTCCACCAGCCCCATTGCCCCCTCTGCCCTGACCACTGCGGCAAGACCGATGAGGAAGAGGGCGGCGGCCGGGACGATCGCGAGATCCGGGAGCGCCTTGAACATGATGGTGGAAACGAGCGCTATTCCTGAGATTTCTATTGCGAGCCAGCCGAGCTTTGCGAACGCGTGCGACCGGTGCCCCTCCCTGAACTTGTTGTACGCTCCGAGCAGGAAGCCGAGCGCGAGGTGCGCCGCGCCGACGAATATGAAGATGACGAGCAGCGTGGATATGTTGTGCATCCTAGAGATGCTCGGGTAAAGCTTCACACCGAGCAGCGCCTCGTGCGTGAAGCCGAAGTATTCATTGTAAACTATCCCGAAGAAGATTGCGGGGATGGCTGCGAACATCCAGACCTTCCCCACCGGCTCGAGCATCGTCCCGTGGAATTTCTTCATCACAAGGAAGGCCAGGACAAGGGAGGCCAGCCCGTAGCCCGCATCGCCCAGCATCATCCCGTAGATGAGCGGGAATGTGAGCGCGAATATGAGCGTCGGGTCGAGCTCGTGCGCCTTCGGGAGGGAGATGAACTCCACCATGAACTGGAAAGGGCCCAGGAGCTCCGGGTTTCCGAGCAGCGTGGGCGGCTCCTCGTCCGATTCAATGCGCTCTATCAGCAGGTTATTCCCGAACTTCAGCTTCATGGCATCCGCGACGTGCTGGAAATCGGGCTTGGGCAGCCACGCGGTTATCACGAAGGCCTGCGCCGTCCTCCCGAAATTCTCCGGCGCCTGCGCCCTCGCGGCCTCCGCCTCGAGCATCTCGCAGAGGGCCAGGACCTTCTGGTAGTTGGCGCGCGAGATCTCCCCCCTTTCCGCGAGAAGCACTGCACGCTCTTCCTTCAGCATCTCGGCCTTCTTCTTCACGCCAACGAGCATCTTGAGCGGCGAGTCCGATGACTGGGGGAAATGGGAGGGCTTCGTCTCGATGAACCCGAGCTTCTGCAGCATCTCGGAGATTTGCGAGTTGAACTTCCCGTCCGCTGCGAGCAGGAGCACGCTCTCGCTCCTCCCTATGCGGCTTGTGCGGAGTATGTGCCTGTCGGTTATCTGGCGCATTCCCTCCTCCACCCTCCGCAGCTTGTCGTTGCCGATGCGGCCTATGAAGAAGCAGAGGTGCCTGTTCCTCAGGAGCGAAAGGTTGAAGTCCATCCCCTTGAGCCCCTCAAGGACCCTCGCCAGCTCCGCAAGGTCCGCCTCCTCGCCCTTTATCGAGTCGAGCCTCTCCATTATCCACGAGAGCCTCCTTCCTATCGTTATGCCTGCGGATTCTGTGAGCAGCTTATCGAGCGGAATCTCCTTCTCGGGCTTCCCGGATTTCTGCGGGGTCAGCTGCTCGGCTATGCCCCTCATCCGTATCAGCTGCTCGGTGATTGCGGAGTAGCTCTCAAGCGGCTTCTCCGCCGTGAGCCTCTTGTCGCCAACCTTGCTGAACTGCACCGCGCCCAGTTCCTGCAATGCGCTCACGAGCGCAGGCATATCGCTCCTCAGGCCTATGAGACGTATCTTCTGCATCTCCACAGGCTCAAACATTAGATTCCTCCAGTATCTTGCCGGATATCTCCGCGGGAAGCTTCCCCGTTAGCTTCCTCTTCCTCAGCTCAGCGGCCTCCGCCTCGGCGGCCTTCGTGATTGCCGCCTCCTCCTTCGCCAGCTGCGCCCGCGCATCGCCGAGCAGCTTCTCCTTCAGGGCCGCGGCCTCCTTCTTCGCCTTTGCGCGGATGGACTCGGCCTTCTGCTTCGCCGCCGCAATGCGCTCCTCCTTCGTCCGCTTGGCCTGCTCTATCTCGCGGGCCTCCCTTTCCTCAGCCCCCTTCAGCGAAGAGACGGCATCTTCGAATGCTGCCGGGTTCCCGCCTTTCGTGCTGCTTGCCATTTGCTAACACCTACGCCTAAAACGAGTTATAATTTTTTGGCCTGACTTCCTTTAAATACTCTTCTTTTTTATGGAGGAAAGGGCTAGATTTCGCGCGTGATGCATCTCCTGATTTTGTCGAGCGCCTTGGAGCTTTTGTAGACTTCCTCGTCCTCAACATGCCTTATCCGGACCACTTTTACCTTCGCCATCCCGTTCTCGCCAAGCCATTTCCTCAGGCGCGAATCATCCTCCGGCTGGTCGTAGCCCAATGCGATGACGTCGGGCCTGAGCTCGTCGATTATGCCGTATTTCTCCCCTTTCTCGTGCCCGAACGCCGCGTCATCCACTGGCTTCAGGCCCCTGACCATGTCGAGCCGCGCCCTCTCGCCAAAGACCGGCTCGCGGCCCTTCATCTTCTTTATAGTCACATCGCGCGCGACGACTACGATGAGCCTGTCGCCTAGCTCCTTGGCCTTCCGAAGGTATTGGAGGTGGCCGTAGTGGAGGATGTCGAAGCAGCCGAAAGCGAGAATGGTTTTCATGGATAGCACCTCTTGCGCGCTGCGCAGATGAGCGATGAAAGCAAATAGTAATACGGCAGATTTATCACGAGCGCAGCAAGGTAAAGCCACGACTTGCCGGATGCCAAGTCGCATGTGCTGAGCTCCCCGCAGACGAAATGATTGAACGCACCGAACCCACTAAGCATGCTGAATGCAACAAGCGTAATGAGCGAAGAGAGTGGGAAGAGCACTGCGAGGACAATCGGGTTAAAGTAGACTTCTGTTTGCGTGCCACCTATCAGCACGGAGGAACCAGGCTGCATCTCATGGACTTGTTTCGTGGCTACCAGGATTACATAGCTTGTAAGCGCTAAGAGGATAGCGAGAATGAGCTTCGTCTTGGTCGGCTTCAGGAAACCGGCATCGATTTTCAAGGATAGCACCTGTTAATCACTCTTGGGAACGGGATTGCGTCGCGGATGTGGTCCAGGTTGAGAATCCATTTCATGAACCGCTCTATCCCGAGCCCGAAGCCCGAGTGCGGGACGGAGCCGTATCTCCTCAAATCAACGTACCACTTGTAGTCCTTCTCCTCGAGCTTCTCCTCCTTCATACGCTTCATCAGCTCGTCGAGCTCCCAGATGCGCTCGCTCCCGCCGATTACTTCACCATGGCCTTCCGGCGCCATCATGTCCGCGCAGAGCACTTTTTCCGGGTTCTTTGGGTCTTCCTTCATGTAGAACGCCTTGATTTTCTTCGGGTAGCCTGTGATGAAGATGGGCTGCTTCAAATGGCCCGTGAGGAGCTTCTCGTCTTCCGCGCCGAAATCGTCGCCCCATTCCTTCTTCACGCCCTTTTCCTGAAGCTGCTTGATTGCGTCCTCGTATTCCAGGCGGTCGAAAGGCGCCTTGATTGCGAGCAGGTCTGCCGGGTCCCTGCCGAAGAACTGGAGGAGCTCGGGGTGGTTCTTCGCCATCTGCTGGCAGACGTAGGAGACCATCTCCTCCTGGAACTTCATGCTGTCGTCGTTGTGGTAATAAGCCGCCTCCATCTCCAAATGCCAGTATTCGGTGAGGTGCTTCACGGTCCTGCTCGGCTCCGCGCGGAAGCTCGGGGCAAGTATGAATGCCTTCTCCAATGCGGTGATGAAGACCTCGAGGTAGAGCTGGCCGCTCTGCGTGAGGTACGCCGGCTCGCCGAAATAATCAACATTGAACAGGGTTGAGCCGCCCTCGCAGCCCGCCCTTGTTATTATTGGCGGCGTCACCTCCCAGAAGCCTTCTTTCACGAAGAACTCGCGGAAATGCCTCGTTGCGAAATCCCTTGCCTTCATCATGTTGGTGAGCTTTTGCGAGCGCAGCCAGAGATGGCGAACGTCCAGCAGGAACTCGGTGGACACGTCTTTGCTAATCGGGAAAATCTCGGAAAATTGAGTAACTGAAAACTCCTTTGCCTGCATCTCATAGCCGCCGGGCGCGCGCTCATCCTTCTTCACAAGTCCCGTAACCTCGACGCTGGATTCGATGAGCGCCTTCTCCGCGTTCTCCCAGCCCTTCGCGTCAACCGCATCCTTCTTCACCGCGCACTGCATCACTCCGCTCGCGTCGCGGATTACTATGAAGAGCATCTTTCCTGCGGTGCGCTTGCGGTAAATCCAGCCCCGTATTGAGGCCTCCTTCCCGTCCTGGGAAGGCTGCATCGCTTCTGAGATCTGGATGAATGCCATGGTTTCACTTTTCGACAGCATTGGCTATAAGCTTAAGCGCCTCTCCGAGCTTTTCCGCATCGCCTGAGCCGCTCACGAAGAACTCGTTGCCGCCTCCCTTCCCACCCATCAGCTTGAAGGCCTCGGCACCGATTGTGCGGACGTCGAGCGAAATGTCCTTGCTCTTCCCGAAAAGGAGGAAAGCGCGCTCAACGCCTTTCACGGCAAAAATCACCACGGTCTTCTCATTCCGCGCCAGCTTGCTCGCCCACTCCTGCACTATTTTCGGCTCCATGGCCGGAAATACGCGGAGATAGAGGTTCAGGCCGTTCTTCTCCTCCGGCTTCAGCCCGGCAATAGCCATCTCCGCCAGTTCCTTCGTTACAATGAGCGCCTGCGCCTCCCGCTCCTTCGAATTCACAAGCGTGCTCTCGAGCCTGTCGAGCCCGGTTCCGAGAATCTGCATGGAGGAAAGCGCGGCCTTCGACGATTCGAGCAGAAAGTCGGCCGCCTCGTTGCCGACGAGGAAGTCAATCTTCCACACGCCCGGCCCGTCGCTGGTGATGCGCGAGACGCAGAACTGGCTTATCTCGCTGGTGTTTCCGACGTGTAGCCCGGAGCAGGCGACCTTGTCGAAGTTCTCGACCGCGATAATCCTGACCGCCTCCTCACCGATGCGCTCGAGCTTCACGCGCACGTCGTCGGGCAGGTCGTCCTTTGCCGCCAGCCCCTCGTGGACCGGCCTGCCTTCCCGGATTATGGAATTCACGAGCTTCTCCGCTGCGAGGACCTTGTCCCAGTCGAGCGGGGACGGATAGCGGACGAAAAGCGAGTAGGAGTTCGGCTCGAGAGTGACCTTCTCCGGGTAAATCTTGTCGAACTGCCTGGAGAGCGCCTGGAAAAGAATGTGCTCGGCAGTGTGCGCCTTCATCATGGGGTAGCGCCGCGCCCAGTCTATCCTGCAATCCACGGGTTCGCCGGCTGCCGGGACCGGGCCTTCGAGCTTCAGCAAAAGCTTCCCCCGCTCCTCGGCAACGCCAATGACCTTCGCTTTCCTCCCCTTGCACGAGATTTCTCCGCGGTCCGAGGCCTGGCCTCCGCCTCCCGGGAAGAAGTAATTTGGCTCGATGGCGATGGAGTTGCCGGCTGCCTCTACCACTCTGGCGGAAAATTCCTTCTTGCTAGGATCCGAATAGCAATCGTACAATGCGACCAGCTCAGGCTGAGAGAATCTCCTTCTTCTCGACGTATTTTAGCATGAATTCCGAATACTTTTCAGAGAAAAGCGTTGACGGCTCAAGGCGCTCGAACCCGGTGATGGCCTTCGCTATGTGCGATGGGATGCCGTATTTCGCCGGATGCCCCGTAATCTCCTCCACGAGGTCCACTGCCCTGCGCCATTCGCGCGGCTCGGCTGCGGCCATGCGCCCGCCTTCCACCCATGGGCCTGCGAGCGCCTTCTTGTGCGCATTCGCGAAGTCCTCGCATGCCTTCGCGTGCTTTACATCGGGCCCGAGGACCTTCTGGATTGCGGGAAGCTCCGCAACCTCGAATTCGAAGAGCATTAGGCATATCTTCTCGTCGCTCCAGTAGCCGGAATCGAAAAGCCTGAAGCCCTTCTCCTCCAGCCTTGTTGCGAAATTGTTTGCCGCCTTCCTTAGCTGGGGCCATAGCACGTCCTCGATAACTTCAGGCGCCTTGAACTCCAGCGCAATCAGCCGGGTGCCTCTCGCCTCGAACTTCTTCCTCAGCCTTTCCAGGCCAGCAGCGCCCACTTCCTCCTTTTTCATGATGAAGTGTTCCTCAGATGGGTTTTTTATGAATGCGCGTGCCGCGAGCATGAATCTCGCGAGCGAGTCCGCGGAGACAGCGGCCGCGACGTTCCTGTCCGGGTCGACCGGGTCTATCGCAATCATGGATGCGAGCGGGAACTTCGCGCGCAGCGCCTCCTTGTCCGCATGGTGGTTCTCCGGGTCGAGGACAGGAACCCCTCCCCAGGCGGCCGCCTCTCTCAGAAGCGTCTCGAATTTCCTGAACTCGATTATCAGCAGCTCGCAGAGATAGCCTGAGAATCCCTCAGTCCTCACCTCTGCGCCATAAACCCCGTGCCTTTTCAGGAAGGCCTTCAGCAGCCGCACCTCGTCGCATTCCGCCTCGGTGAGGAACTCCAGGACGTAGCGGCAATGGAGCGGCGAGCGGTCCGCTGAGCTCGCCTTGTCCATTATCTCCCTTATCTTGTAGCATGGGACGAGCTCGACCTCGTAGCCCTCAATCTCGGCCTTCAGGTAAGGGTGCTCGGCATAGCCGACCTGCCATTTCTCCCCCGGCTTGAGCGCCTTCTTCGCGTAGTCCAGGCCCTTCTTCACCAAATCCTCGCGCGAAGTGCCCTTCGGGAAAAGCAGGAAGATGTCAACATCGCGGTCGCCCTTCAGGTGCGTGTCCTTTGCGATTGAGCCTACAAGCTCGACGCCAATATCGTGGGGAATCGCCTCGTGCAGCCTCTTGATTATCTTCCGGGCAAATGCCCTTTCTTCCGCTACCTCGGGCTTGGCGGGCTTCACCCTCTTTAGAACCCGCGAAAAAATCTCCGACACGCGCACGGCGCGTGTGGACCTGTCGCTCTCAGGAGCGACCCGGTCCTTTGTCCCTTCGAGCATGGTACTATTTGGCGATTATATAAATATAGGCGTGGGCTGGCACACAATGGACGGGAACTAGTTTGCAGGTGGAGGCAGTTGCTTGGGGGTTTCTTCACCAGATTCTTGGTGGGTTTCCTGGTGATACTCGACGACCACGCCGTCCTCGTGCATGACTACGCGCAGCTTCGGAATTTCGCTGAGCAGCCGTTTGATTACCGCCTCGCCTTTAGGAGTCAGGCGATAAGTTTTTTCTTTTCCCTTAACTGCTTCAATCAGGCCGTTCGCAAGCGCGAATTCCTCTGAAGCTTTAGGAAAGCGCTCGCAGAGAAATGACGGCTGCCAGTTAGCGTTTATTTCAGTGCCGAATTTGCCTTTCGCCAGCTTTTCCATCTTGTTCGCAGCAAGCTCCGCATCAACCGGGTTTTGCGGCGCTACTCCGAATTCCTCGAGCCCGGGGAACGCGGAGAATAAGTATGAAATCCCGAGCTTCCCGATGAGCGGCGTGAGCCTACTCACTATGCGCTCGGTGCTCTCACTGCAGTCTAACCCAAGCTTGAGCAAATCTTGCTCTGCGGAATCGAAGACTGCTGCAATCGCATTATTTACTAGTATGCCACGCATCGCGGAACTGCACCTACCCTCAAGACCGCTTTCCCAGCATTGCTGCTGGACGATTTTTATTGCGGGGATATTCTCGAAACCGCCTACTTCGGTCAATAAATCAAGGGCTGAGCCACCAAGGAAAATGATTTCGGTATGCCTATGCGGCTCGCGCCAACTGCCTTCTTTGTACATGAACGGCTCGAAGCCTTCCAAGCTGAGCTTCTCTTCATTCCGGCCCGGAAGTGAGGATGAGGCGATGTTCGAATAATCAAGTGCCGATGCAAAGACCCAGCACCGCGCGATTGCCCGCGCGAACTTCATCGATTGCTCGCCAATCTCTTTTGGAATCCTGCCTTCGGAATCGTCAAGGTATGCACATGCGAGGACTTCGAAACACTCGAGCGCTTTCACGAATCTTCCTTCCTTGAGGAACTTTTTGCCGAGCTCGAAGCCGGCAGCGGAATAGTCTTGTGTGTTGTGGCGCACCTCGTAAAATGCACCATGGTGCATGACACTGAGGCCATACCTGATCTCAGTGCCAAGGTCATTCGGAAATTTTGTAATCTCCAGTTTTCGGAAGATTTCCTCCTGCGCGGGGGTGAGAGGTGTGGCTTCTGCTTTTTTCTGCAACTCATGAAGCTCTGCGAGCGATTTTGCAGCGACGTTTTTGATGAAAGTCCTTGTCCGCGCCTTCTCTTCCATAATGCCCTTGCCGGCGGCCTCCAACAGTACCCGGAATATGTCCAGCGGGTTGACGTTATCCGGGTCAATTCCATGCTGCTTCAGCACGGCTCGCGATTCAGGCGTCAGCTTCTCGGGCGTCAGCCGCTTATCATCAGTGCGCTCTGCCAGCTTCCCCATGGCGAAGCCCGCACAGTTGAAATTAATAATGGTTCTCAGAAACCGCTAGCCTAGAGGCTTCTCGAAAACGCCCTCGTAAATCGGCCCGCTGGGCGTGAGGGTGGATTTCTTCAGGACGATTTTGCTTATTTCGCAGGTTCCGAAATCGCGGCCTTCAAATTTCGCCAGCGCCGTCTGGACTTTTCCCTTCGTTGACGGGTCCCTCACCCTGGCGACTGTCACGTGGCCGCGGAACGGCTCAATCTTGTAGCGGAGCTTTCTCATCTCAGGGGCAAGCTGCTCGTAGATTTTCGTGAGATTCTCGTTCTCGCACCCTGCCCAGGCAACGCGGATGAAGTTTGGGTTCGGGAAGACGCCTACGCCTGAGCAGGAGAGAGTGAATTTGGGGACCGTTATCTTCCCCATGGCTTCCACTACTTTCGCAGTCGTCCTTTCATCAATCTCCCCCAAAAAGAACATAGTGATGTGCAGGTTCTCCGGCTCAACCAGCTTCACGCCTTCGAAATCAAGTGCCTTCTGGAATGGCTGCAAATTTTTCCTGACTTCCTCGCTCAGCTCAATTGCGATGAATGCGCGCATGGAAAGGTTTTGCCGCGGTGCTTTTAATCAGTTAGTCCGCAGTGGCTGGCTTCGGCAGGACTTCCTTCGCGCCTGGCTTCGGCAGAACCTACGTTTCACCGGGCTTCGGCAGAACTTCCCTTGGCTTCGGCAGGATTTCCTTTTCACCGGGCTTCGGCAGGACACCTTTTTCGAAATCCTTCCAGGAATAGAGGAGTTTCGGCTCTTCGGAAGGCGCGGAGCCGAGCGGGTAGCTGCTGTTTTCGCACAGCCCCTTCGCGGATATGGAATATTCCCACTGCCCGGTCTCGTCCTTCTTGAGGAATTGCACCCTGAAGACTTTTTCATCGTGCCTGAACCCGAAAATAAGGGGCTTTTCGATTGGTTCGATGCGGACTGTTGCGAAGCGGTTGCCGCGCGCCCAGCCCTTCAGGCTGTCGAGCAGGTTCTTCCTCTGCTGCTCGGTCCCCCATTCCTCGGGTAGCCTCTCGATGAGCCTTGTCTTCGGCTCGACCCGCTCCATGCAAAATTTCGTGCGCGACATTTCCATCACGGCTGCGGTGCCGGGAAATGCGACTCCGGAAGGCGTTGCTCCTCCTCGGGCTTTGGCAGGGCTCCTTGCGGCTTCTTCCCGGGCTTTGGCAGAATTCCTTTCTCGAAATCCGCCCAGGGGTAGAGTAGAGGCGGCTCTATATTCGGGCCCAGAACGCGCTGGCCGTGGTTCTTGCACAAGCCCCGCTCGGTGAGGGAGTACTCCCAGGCCCCGCCGCCGGTATGGATGAGGAAGAAGACCCTGAGCACCTCTTTCTCCTTGAACTCGTAGACCAGGGGCATTCCCAGCTCCGATATCTCAACACGGACGCAGCCGTCGCCCGCTGCCCAGCTCTTCAGGCTCTTCAGCAGGTTCTCCCTCTGCTGCGGCGTTCCCCATTCCCTGGGGATGCCCCCTATCACAGAGTATTTTACCTCGACCGAATTCGGATTGATTTTTGTGGCCATGCAAACCTCTTCCATTTTGCGCAGCCGAAGGATTTAACGGTTGCAGTTGACCTCTGCGGAACGTTTTTATATGAAAGGACGTCAATAGGGAAACTTATGAGAAAATTAACCCTCGCGCTTGCGCTTCTAGCAATGTTTTCAGGGCCTGTTTTTGCAATCTACGCCCATGCCAGCGAACCGGTGGACAAGACGCTTTATCCCGGCGACTCCGTGGATGTTGGGAAGGCGGGACCGGGGCAGACGGTCTACCTCATCGTGGATAGGGCCACGGACGGGGGAACCTGCCCGAACAACTTCTGCCCTGACGGGTGGGACACGGTGGTTGGTGTGGAGGATGGGATACCGCATGGCTGGGAGGTTGAGGCGAGCCCGCTGCAGGAAACGCCCATGAAGCTGAAGATAAAGATTGCGCCCGATGCCGAGGAAGGGCAGTACAACTTGACGCTCGCAGTTGTTGACGAGGGGAACTATAACGGCCTCGGGAACATGACAATCCATGCGATCGTAACCGTGAGCCGTGACGTGTTCGAGATAACCGTGACTCCGACTAGGGTGGAGACGGGCGTGGGCCAGCCTGCCGTGTATTACATAAAAATCAGGAATACGGGCGCCGCGAGCGACCCGTTTGAGATAAAGGTGAGGGAAGGCGACCTGCCGGTCTGGAACTACAAGAAGACCGCACTCGTGAATTATGGCAGCGAGAGGACGATTCCCTACGAAGTGGTCCTGGATGAGGAGGCTGAGCGCACCTTCACGATTGATGTCACGTCGCTCTCGAGCAGCCAGATTCACAAGGAGATGAGCGTAATCGTGGACTCGCGGCCGGATATAGTAACGGACTGGAAGGCTACGACCCACGGCCTGATGATGTTCCCGATATTGGAGGCGCCAATCTACGCGATAGTCGGGCTGCTTTCCCAGCTCCTTTAGCCTTTTCCGCCAGCGCTCGGCCATATGCCCTTTATCATCAGCTCTGTCTTCGCCTGCGCGGCCGCCACATCCGGATTCGCGCCGGCCTTCGTGAAGAAGTCGCAGGCCTCGTCTTCCTTCCCGTTCAGGAGAAGCACCTTCGCCAACTCGTAGGCATTTCCCCTCTTCCGGTCGAGCGAGTATGCCGTTCGCAAAGCCTCCTCCGCCTTCTCGTACTCGCCGAGCGTCATGAGCGCCTGCCCGAGCCCTTCGAATGCCTTCGCGTTCTGCGGCTCAAGCCTCGTTGCCGCCTCGTACGCCTTCACTGCCTCCTCGAGCTTCAGCTTCGTCCCGAGGGTGCGGCACATGTCGCCGTCGCGCAGCAAATCAGCAAAGCTTTTTGAGGCGGTTTTGCCGGAGATGGATTCAACTGGGACCGTATTAACAGGAGCTGCCATTCAGAATCACCAATCATTTTTTCGCTCCCCAACTATAAAAATGCCTAGGTTGTTATGGCTGGCGGCTCAGGCGCTTTCGGCCTGCGCCATCCTCGCAAGGAGCTTGTTGGCATCAGCCTCTCTGCCGGCGAGGCGGAGAGCCTTTGCGCATTCGTAGCCGTTTGAGTTGGTCGGCTCAAGCATATACACTGCTTCCAGGACTACCGCAGCATCATCGTAATGGCCTATTGCCAGGAGCGCCTTCCCGAGCCCAAGGAATGCCTTCACGTTTCTCGAGTCCTTCATCGCAGCCATCGCATAGATGGTTGCCGCCTTCTTGTGTTCGTTCTCGGCCAAGAGCGCGTCCCCTTTCTCTATCAATTCCCGTACTTCCTTTTCCGCGCCCGGCAAGGGCTTTTCGGCCTGCCCCGCATTTCCCGCCTTGTAGAGCGTGACCGCCCTGTTGAAAGCAACTGCCGCATCCTTGTAATAGTCAGGGCCAAGCGCCAAAAGAGCCTGGGCCATCTTGAAGAAGGGGTCTGGATTCTGCTTGTCCGTCTCCGCCGCCCTCGCATATGCGCCTGCCGCGTCCCAGTATTTCTTCAAGGCAACAAAATTGTCCCCTTCCAGTATCAGTTCGCGCGGCCCCTTCTCCACGTGCTTTTCGAGGAGTTTGTGGGGATTGGCTGCCATCAGACCACCCGCTGGTTTTTCCTCGGTTGAGGAATATAAGGCTTGGCTGAGAAAGCAAGGCGATGGGCAGGAAGAGGGTGGTTGCGGAGACCGTGAGGAGGATAGCTGCTGGAAAAATCCGCACCCCCGCGCAGCTCGCGGACTTCAAGAGGGAGCTTGGGGAGAAATACGGCCTGGAGAACGTGCTGAGGAACAGCGAGATACTGGAAGCGATGGATGAGGGACAGCGCAGGAAGTTCGGGGATTTGCTCCGCAAACGGAAGGTGCGCACAATCTCGGGCGTTTCTCCGGTTGCCATCATGTGCAATGCCGGCTGCCCGCATGGAAGATGTGCGTATTGTCCGCGGGGCGAGAACGCGGCGCAGAGCTACACGGGAAAGGAGCCTGCGGCACTGCGCGCGATTCAGAACGACTATGATGCTTACAGGCAGACCTCTGCGCGTATTGAGCAGCTCGAGGCAATAGGGCACAAGGCCGAGAAGTGCGAGCTGATCATAATGGGCGGGACTTTCAACGCCCAGCCAAAGGAGGTGCAGGAGCTCTTCGTAAAAAGGGCCCTTGATGCGATGAATGAAAAGACCTCACGGACGCTCGCTGCCGCCTTAAAACTCAACGAGAAGGCGGCCCATCGCGCAATCGGAATCACTTTTGAGACGAGGCCGGACTGGTGCAGGGAGAAAGACGTTGACGAGCTCCTGAGGATGGGCGCGACGAGAATTGAGCTGGGAGTGCAGACCTTGAGTGATGAGGTGTATCGGAAGGTGAAGCGCGGGCATACGGTTGCCGACGTCGCAAAAGCCACCCAGGCCTGCAAGGATTCTGCGCTCAAGGTCCTTTACCACATGATGCCAGGGCTTCTTAGCGACGAGAGGAAGGATGTGGAAATGTTCAGGCAGCTCTTTTCCGATTCCCGCTTCAAGCCCGACATGCTGAAAATCTACCCTTTCATGGTGATGCCCGGGACCGAGATGTACGAATGGTGGAAGAGAGGGGAAATCAAGCCCTATTCCGCCGATGAGGCGGCGAAGGTCTTGGCCAAGGCGACGAAATTCATCCCGCGCTGGTGCCGCATCATGCGCGTGCAGCGCGATATTCCCGTCTACCTCATCGCCTCGGGCGTGAAGAATTCGAATTTGCGCGAGATGGTGGATGCCGAATTGCGGAAAGAGGGAAAAACTTGCGGCTGCATCCGCTGCAGGGAGCTGGGGCTGAAGATGCACAAGGAGAAGCTGGAGCCTGACTGGACGAGCGTGAAATTGAATCGAATTGAGTACGATGCGAGCGGCGGAAAAGAAATCTTCCTTTCCTTCGACGAAATGAAGCATGACGCGCTCGTCGGATTTCTCCGGCTCCGCATCCCGAATTCCCCGCACAGGCCGGAAATCGATGGCGCCACTGCCCTGGTCCGCGAGCTGCACGTTTACGGCGAATCGGTTGGGATTGGCGAGGAGGCGAAGGGAAAGAAGCTGCAGCACAGGAAATTCGGGGAGAGGCTTCTTGCCGAGGCAGAGAGGATTGCTGCTGAAGAGTTTGACAAGAAGAAGCTGCTCGTGATGGCAGGGGTTGGCGTGAAGCCTTACTACAGGAAGCTGGGATACCGCGACGACGGAGTTTATGTTTCGAAGGGGCTTGCCTGAAACCTATATATAATTGAACCTCGCGTCAATAGGGGGTGAAGGCATGGCATCAATGGCTTCGTCTGTTCCTAAGGAGAAAATAAAGCCGGGAAACCCGCGTGTTTGCATCGTAACGACCGAGTATTCGAAGGCAGAAGATGGCAAGTGGACCGAATGGCGCAACGTAAAATGGGGGCCATGGCAGAGAATGAACATACCTGCGCTTGACCAGACGACGGTATACGGCTTCGGGCTGTTCGAAGGCATCAATTTCTACACGGGCAAGGATGGAAAGCCCGCGATACTCTTCCTTGAAGAGCACCTTGACCGGTTCTACAAGGGGATGGAACTGGCGCACATGGAGATGCCGATTTCACGGGATGAGCTAAAGCGCCTCATCTTTGAAACGATACTGCGGAGCGGGCTTAAGGAAGGCTACATCCGCCCCATCCTGACTGCCGGAGTGGGAAAGGACGGCACATTGGGGATAGGCACGAAGCGCGAGAAGCCCAGTATCATCATAGATGTCTGCCGCCCGATCGCCCTCTATGGAGAAGAGGTGTATAAGAACGGGACACGGATAGCCTCGTCCGCGTTCGACCAGCCGGGCAAGAATGTGCTGAACTTCAAGTTCACAATCAAATGGACGGACTACTTCCTCAACATCCTGGTAAAGGAGGAGGCTAAGAGGAGGGGCTACGACGACGGAATAATGCAGTTCGAAAAGGAGGGCAAGAAGTACGTAAGCGAGCTTTCCGCGGCGAACATGTTCTACATCAAGGATGGCGCCCTTTACACCCCGAGCCTTGAAAGCAACCGCCTTGATGGGATTACCGCGAGGGCAGTGATTGGGATTGCGAAGAAGAGGGGCATGAAGGTCGTGGAGAAGGACTGCACCCTGGAGGATTTCAAGGGCGCGGATGAGGCATTCGCAACCGGGACGGCTGCGGGCATCATCGCCATAGCGGAGATAGACGGCGTGAAAGTCGGGGATGGGCGGGAAGGCAGGTTCACGCACGAGCTCAGGGGCGCGTACAACGAGCAGGTCACGCCGGAGAACCTCACGCCGGTGCCAGATGTGACCAAAAAGTTCGGGGACCTGAAGCCAGCGGATTACCAGGACCTGTCGACGGGGTTCAATGAGGCGTACAGGAAGGCGATGGGGAAGCTCGCGAAGAAGGCCAGGAAGGAAGCTGCGCGAAAGGCTTAGAGATCCGGCTAGGTAGGCGAAGGATTCCGTGGCAGCAGTGATTACGGCGGAGGCCCCTGAAACGGGGATTGCGCGCAAGCTCATAACGCTCTACGGCAAGAAAACCTCCGTCGAGGGGCACTACCATAAGAATGGCGGCGGCTTCATTGCGAACATAGCCCATGCAGATGAGGCTGCTTTTGTGGGGAAGGACGCGATGGTGCTAGAGGACGCGCAGGTCCTCGGGAATGCGCAGATTTTAGACAAGGCGGCCATCTTGGGAAAGGCGCAGGTCCGGGACAACGCAAAGGTTTCGGGCAAGGTGCGGGTTATTGAGAATGCGCAGGTGTACGGCAACGCGAAAGTCTATGACATGGCGCTAGTCGGTGGGAACGCGAAGATTGGGGGAAGCGTGGAGGCCTACGGCACGGTTTGGCTCTGCGGGGATGTTGACGTGACCAGCGGGAAGTTCTTCTCCTATAAGATTTCGTCGAACGGGAATTCCGCCGCGCCAGGGGAGTATGGGGCCAGGTATTACCTCAACGCGGAGAAGGAACTGAAGAAAGAGATGGAAAAGATGTGCAAAAAGATAATGGGACTTAATGAGAAAGACGAAAAAGGCTAGAGGTCCAGGCCTGTCCTTCTTTTACAGTTTCGCAGGTTATTATGGAGAGCGAACTCGTCCCCGGACAACCTTGCGCCGATTACGGGCAGGCGCAAAATAACCGTATGAGCCTAGCCCTTGATGAGGACTGAGTGGAGGAGCCTGTCCGTCCCCGCTTTCCTATCGTTCGGAATGCTTATCCCGAACCTTTCTTCGAGCTTCTCGTAGATTTTCAGCTGCGACTCCTGCGAAAGCATGCCTGACTGGTTGCTGTATCTGCGCCTGTCGCACGCCAGCTCGAAACGGACATCACGGAGGACCTGCTTTTTCAGGGACGGGGTTATCCTCCTCCTAGCTCCGGCCGGCATTCTCTCATCGGTCGCGAGCTGCGAGAGGAACCTGTCCACGCACTCCACTACGGCGCTTGGGCGCCTTTCGAATTCGTGCTCCCTCCTTGCCGCAGCCAGGAAGAACTCGAGGTCCTTCAGAACTAGGGGGAATTTGTATTCGGTGCCGGATTTTAGCGCGTTCTCGGCCTCCTTCTTCGCCTTGAGGAGGTTGCCGTATGTTTCGGGGGTTATGAAGATGCCCTTGTCGAAATCCGCCTTTGCCAGCGCGTCGACCTCAGCCATCTTCCTCTTGATGTCATCTGGCATGGCCTTTTTCGGCTTCTTCGCCTCGGCTAGCGCACTCGCGAGTTCCTCCTGCTGGCCTGGCATGATGTGATTTTGCGGGCTGAGAAATAAAAGGCTAGAGCGAAAGGAGGCTGTCCTCCCTCACCGTTTCGTAGGTTATTATCGAGAGCGTCTTCTCCACGCCCGGGATGTTGCGCAGGCGCTCGGTGACGAGCTTCCCGAGCTCCTCGATGCTGCGCGCCTTTGCCTTCACCAAAAAATCCCATTCGCCGGCGATTATGTGCACTTCCTGCACGTTCGGGAGCTTGGCGGCCTTTGCCGCGATGTCCGCCTGCGTCGCCTTCGGTGCTGCGGAATAATTCACGGAAACGAGGATAAAGCCCGTTACTGTGAAGCCGAGCTTCCGCTCGTCAAGGATGGCGCGGTAGCCCCTGATGAAGCCGTCCCGCTCGAGCCGCTTTATCTTCTCATGGACCGTTGAGATGGGAAGCTCGAGCTGCCTCGAAAGCTCGCGCAGGCTCCGCTGCGAATTCTCCTGCAGAGCGCGCAGGAGCTCGCGCTCCGACGAATCCTCTGGAAATTTTGCCAAACTGGTCGCCCTCTATCGCCTTGTCGCTAGAATTTTTCTTATGTTATATTTAAACTTTTGGATTTCTTCCAATAATCTTTTGAGAATATATAAATAGTCCAAATGCGGCAGTCTGCGCCATGCACGAGGGATATTTCGGCATCAATAGGCAGCTGCTTCTTCGCTAGCAAGGGCTCAGTCGTTTCGTAATTTTTCCAAGAATCAGTGTTTAGGCTGGAAAATCAAAAGAGGTGTTCATGATGGATGAGGGTATCGGGAAGGTCGGGAAGGCGCTGCGCAGCGAAAGGCTGGCGGCCGCGCTGAGGGTGCAGAGCACTGCGCTGAAAGCAGTAGGCGACTTCATGCATGGGGAAGGGTTCGTGCAATTGATGCCGGTGATGATTTCGCCGATAACGGACCCGCTGTGCCATTCGGTGTATGACGCGAGCGTGGAGTATGCGGGGCAGAAGCTTAGCCTGACCAAGAGCATGATAATGCACAAGCAGATTGCGGTCTCTTCGCCGCATTTGCCGAAGATTTTCATCGTTTCGCCAAACATCAGGCTGGAGAAGGAGGAGCTGCGCGGGACTGGAAAGCATCTCATAGAATTTTCGCAGGTTGACATCGAGATGCGCGAGGCCGGGAAAGAGGAATTCATGGGCCTGATGGAGCGGCTGCTCTGCAGGATAATCGGGACTGTGAAGCATGTGAGGAAGGACGAGCTTGCGCTGCTCGGCAGGAAGCTCGACGTGCCGGCCCTGCCTTTCCCGCGCATTGAGTCCAAGGAAGCGCTGGCGAAGCATGGGGATGGATTCGAGGCAGTGCTTTCCGGGAGCATGGGGCAGCCGTTCTGGGTGATGGATTTGAAGCGGGAATTTTACGACCGCGAGGACCCCGAGAGGAAGGGCTATTACCACAACTATGACCTCGTGTATCCTGAGGGATTCGGAGAGGCGCTCAGCGGAGGCGAGCGGGACTGGGAGTATGATGTCCTGAAGAGGAAGATAGCGGAGAGAGGACAGCGCGAGGAAAGCTTCGCACCCTATATGGAGATGGCGAGGGAAGGATGGCTCGTGCCGAGCGCGGGTGGAGGGTTCGGAGTTGAGAGGCTCGTGCGCTACCTTACTGGAATAAAAAGCATAGGCGACGTAAGCCCGTTCGCGAAAATTCCGGGAGAGAGGTTCGTGCTATGAAACTAATCAGGAATATATAGCCTCGCAGCATAACCCTCTCGGTGCTAAGTTGTATTCCGCGAAAATAGATGAGGCGCTGGGAAAGGCCGGCGCTGCCCCGGGCGACAGGATTTCCGTAACCAAGGAAGGCGAGAGGACGGAGGGAATCCTTATGCCGCGCTCATCCCTTGGCGACAGGGACTGCTTAGTGGTGAAGCTGAACAATGGTTATAACGTCGGGATGGATTTTGCTAACGCGAAAGTTGAGCTGGTTTCAAAAGCGAAGCCGGCTGCGCATAAAGCGGGAGGTGAAGTTGCAATGGAAAAAGGGCTGCCGAATATCTCTATTCTTGGTTGCGGGGGCACGATTGCCTCGAAGGTTGATTACAAAATCGGCGCAGTCTTCCCTGCGACTTCGCCTGATGAGCTTCTTGCGTCCTTCCCTGGGCTGAAGGGCATCGCGAATTTCAAGGCGAAGGTGCTTTTCACCCTGCTTTCCGGGGATATGGCGCCTGCGCACTGGCAGGTGATTGCAAAGGAGGTCGCGAAGGAGATCGAGGCGGGCGCGGACGGAGTAATTTTGATGCACGGGACGGATACGATGGGCTATACTGCTGCAGCACTCTCATTCATGCTGAAGGATTTGCCGGTCCCAGTTGTGATGGTCGGCGCACAAAGGAGCAGCGACAGGGGAAGTTCTGATAACTCGATGAACCTCGTGTGCGCCGCGATTGCGGCGAAATCGGATATCGCGGAAGTCATGGTGTGCATGCACGGGAGCACGAACGATGACTACTGCCTGCTGCATCCGGGAACGAAGGTAAGGAAGCTGCATGCGAGCAGGCGCGATGCGTTCAAGAGCGTGAACGCGAAGCCGTTCGCGAAAGTGGATTATGCCGCGAAGAAGCTCGAGCTGTTGAGAAATGACTTCAGGAAGAAGGATAAGAAGAGGAAGCTCGCCCTTGATGAGAAGATGAATGCGAACGTCGGACTCATTTATGTGCATCCAGGAATGAAGCCGGAGTTCGTGAAGAAGCTTGGCGAAGTTTACGAGGGAATTGTGCTCGCGGGGACTGGGCTTGGGCATATACCAACGAACCCGCACGGGGACAAGCTGGCCAAGCCAGTAATCGATGCAGTGAAGGAGTTAATTGCGAAAGGAATCCCTGTTGCGATGGCGCCGCAGACGCTCTACGGAAGGGTGAACATGAACGTCTATGCCTATGGCATCGCTGGCAAGGAGGCTGGCGTGATTGGCGACTACTGCGACTGGCTCCCGGAGACTGCGATGGTGAAGCTGATGTGGGTGCTCGGGCACACGAAGGAAATGAAGAGGGTGAAAGAGGAGATGGAGAGGAATGTCGCCGGTGAAATAAGCGACAGGTCGGTGTTGCTCGAATGAAATGCGGAATTGAGATTCACCAACGGCTTGATTCGCTGAAGCTCTTCTGCAGGTGCCCCTCTGTCATCCACGAGGATAAAGGACAGGGGGAGGTCGTACGCAGATTGCATCCTGTTGCGAGCGAGCTTGGGGAAGTTGACATTGCTGCACAGTTCGAATATCTCAAGGGAAAGGAGTACCATTACCACACTTACGATGAATCTACGTGCCTGATGGAAACGGATGAGGAGCCGCCCCATCCCCTGAACAACAATGCGCTTGCGATTGCGCTTGAGATTGCGCTCATGCTGAATTCGAAGCCGGTTGATGAGCTGCAAATTATGCGCAAGACGGTTGTGGATGGGAGCAATACGTCTGGCTTCCAAAGGACCTCGCTACTTGCCCGCGGCGGATTCGTTGAGACAAGCAAGGGAAAAGTCGGAATACAGGGAATTTGCCTTGAGGAGGAAAGCTCGGGCATAGTTTCCGGCGAGGAAGCGGGGAAAGTTTATTACAAGCTCGACAGGCTGGGAATTCCGCTCGTTGAAATTGCAACTGCACCGGACATGGTTGATGCCGAGCACGTGAAGGAAACTGCGGAGAAAATCGGCGCCATTCTCAGGGCGACCGGAAAAGTGCTGCGCGGGATTGGGACGATCAGGCAGGATGTGAATGTCTCGGTTGAAGGCGGGGCGCGCGTTGAGATTAAGGGCGCGCAGGAGCTTGCGGCTCTTCCGAAAATCGTTGAGGCGGAAGTAAAACGGCAGGAGAAGCTCATTGCGATTCGCGAGGAACTGAAGGAGAGGAAAGCAAAGCTAGGTGATGCGAAACTTGTTGATGTTTCGGGCATTTTCTCGAAGACGCAGGCAAAGATAGTCAGGAAGACGCTGGATGGTGGTGGAGCAGTCGTTGCAGTGAAGCTCAATGGATACGCCGGAATTCTTGGCACTGAGCTTTACCCGAACAGGAGGTTCGGAACTGAGATGAGCGATTACGCGAAGTCGGCTGCATCTGTTGGTGGAGTCATACATTCAGATGAGGATTTGAAGAAATATTCGTTCAGTGATGAGGAGACTTCTGCAGTTAAGAAAAAACTCGGCGTTTCCGAAAGCGATGCGTTCGTGATGGTTGCGGCAAAGAAAGACATTGCTGAAAGGGCGCTCATTGCCGCTTTTGCCAGGGCGAAGGATGCAACCGGAAATTTGCATGAGGAGGTCAGGAAGGTTTTGCCGGATGGCGTTTCGACCGCATATATGAGGCCCATGCCCGGGGCTGCGCGGCTTTACCCTGAAACGGATATCGCGCCGGTGAGGATTACGAAGGAGATGATTGCAGAGGCACGGAAGAAATTGCCTGAGATGCCGGAAGTGAAGCTCGCGAAACTGAAAAAAACGCTGAGCGAAGAGCTTGCGGAAAAGATGATGAAGTCGAGGAATTTGCAGCTGTTCGAGAAGCTGGTTGGGATGGGAATTGAGCCCTCGCTTGCTGCCACGACGCTTGAGGAAACAGTGGTTTCGCTTAGAAGGGAAGGAGTTGCAGTTGAGGATATACGCGAGGAGAAGATTGTTGAGTTGTTTGGCGAATTTGCGAAAGGCGGTTTCGCCAAGGCGGCTGTCCCAGAAGTGCTGAAGCTCCTTGCGAAGAAGCCGAAGGCGAAGGTTTCGGCGCTGGTTGCTGAAGGCGGCCTGGCGAAGTTGAGTGGGAAGGAGCTCGAAGCCGCGGTTGAGAAGGAGCTTGCTTCCGTTCCGGACAAGAAGAAGGCAGTCGGGGCAGTGATGGCGAAACTGAGGCTGCGCGCGGACCCCGAAGAAGTGATAGGAATCATCAGGAAGAAAGCGTGACGATAACCCTGTCTTTTCCCTTGCCGACATTTTCCCGCTTCAGCTTTATCGCGCCTATCTCGGAGACGTTGCGGACGTGGGTCCCGCCGCAGGGAATTGGGGGAAGGGAGTCTATCTGTATGAAACGGTAGTCCTTTCTCTGCTCGTCGAAGAATGCCTTGACCTCTGCCCCTTTCCGAATCACTTCGTTGCATTTCGCCTCAAGAAGCGGCACCAATTCACCTGCAATCCTCTTTTCTGCTGCCATCAGGTCAACGTGGCCTTCGCCAGAATCCTTCATCCCGGAGCCGGTGCACTGGCATTTCCCAGCAATAGTTTCCGCGACCTGCGCGACGAGGTGCAGGGAGGTGTGGGTGCGCATCAGCCTCAGCCTGCGCTCCCAGTCCAGGGAGCCGGAGACCTCGCTGCCGACTGCAAATTTGGATGGGTCTTCAACAAGATGGAGGACCTCGCCATCTTCTCTTGCTTTGGTGCTGATTACTTTCACTCCGTTCAGGGTTCCGGTGTCACCGGGCTGGCCGCCGCTTTCCCCGTAGAAGACGGTCTGGTCGAGGATTACGGCATTGCCATCAACCGCAACTACTTTCGCCGTGCAGGTTGCATCGTAAGCGTTCTCGTAGAAGAGCTTGCGGGCCATTATCCCCCTCGCCAGATTTCTTCGAACTTTCTCTTGCTTATCTGCAGGTATTCGGTGTCTTGGGAAAAGACTTCAAGCGTAATCGTGCCATCGTATCCTGCTGCCTTGAGCGCTTTCACTGCCTTCTCCCAGTTTATCTTCCCTGCACCAATTGGGAGATGCAGGTCGTCTTTCCCGTTGTTGTCGCTCGCGTGCACGTGCAGGAGCTTGTCGGAGAATTTCTTCGCCATATTTTCTATGGAAACGTCTCCTCCGTTCAGGAATGCGTGGCCCACGTCAAGGGTGAAGCGCGCGTCAGGAAGGCGGATGAAGATTTCCTCGAGCTCCTTAGGCCTAAGGAATTTGTCCTCGAATGTTTCAATCAGGAGGGTGACGCCAAGGTCGAGGCAGTGCTTGTTGAGTTCGGCAACGGAGTCGGAATAAACGGAGAGGAATTTGTCCCTGCTTGGATGAACGAAGGACATCGGGTCCGGGTGGATGCCGACCTTCTCCGCGCCGAATTTCGCGCATGCTGCGATTGAGGATTTCATCTCATTCATCACTGCCTTGCGGATGGAGTCGTAGGGATGGGAGATTTCGAAGAACCAGGGTGTGTGGCCAACCACTTTCATTTTCGAAGTGGAAAGGGCGTCCCTGATTTGCTTCTCGTGCTTTGTGAGGAGCTCCGGGGTTGCCTGCGGCGCTTCCGCGGTCAAGTCAACGTAGGAGAAGCCGAGCTCCCCGAATCTCAAAATCTCCTTCGCAACGGCTTTGTTGGGATTGTTCATCGCTCCGAGCATCATTGCAATCACACCCCTGCGGAGGACCCGCGGACTGCCTTTGCGAGCTCCCTCGCGAACTCCGCGCATTCCTGCCGGTAAAACATCATGCTGTCCTCGTACTCGATGACCGAATCGTGGGTGGGCATGTCGCCGGAGCTGGTTGCCGATTCATACGGGTCTGCCGGCTTTTTCGGGAATTGCGGAAGCTTGCCGTAAAACTGGGGGATTGCCGGAAGGCTCTTTAGGTGGGTTATGAAGCCGGGCCCCGAGGCTTGGTCTAGCTGCTCCAGCGAGGCGGCCAGCTTCTCGAGCGCATCCCTTGCGCCATGCCTTGAAATGGCATCCTTCTCGTTCGCCACGACGTCGCTCATTGCCAACATACCACCAAAAACAAAAACGCCCCCGCCGAGATTCGGACTCGGGTCTCAAGCTCTTTGCAAACCCTTTTCGCATTTTCCGTTGACGCAATCGCCTGATGGCGATTTGTCAATACTTCGCCCGAAGGCGAAGATATTGACGCTTTTAGGATATGCGCCGTCGAGCGAAGCGAGAACGATGCGCAACGCGAGTTGCGCAGTTATCGCCAAAGGCGATTCGAGTCGCCCTGCCGACGAGCGACGGCGCAACCGAAAAGGGTCACCGCAAGCTCGCAGTCTATCCAGGCTATCCTACGGGGGCCTGAAGAGAAGAAGTTGCGTCGTGCATGATTATAATGCTTCACGCTTCCGGAGGCGCGCCTGCACCTTTGCGCTTTTTAGCTCCCTCAGGGCGTCGGCGCCTATCCAGCGTGCGGACTTTGATGTTGAGTTGGACAGCTTGGCCGCAACCTTCACTGCCGCCGTATTCAGGCTGAGGCTGCGCTTGCCGATTGTGCGCAGCGCCCAGTTCACCGCTTTCGTCACGTAGTTCCTGTCGTCGGTTGATGCTCGCGCTATCAGCGGAAAGTACTTCTCGAACTCATTGTCAGGCGCCTTCTTGTCGTGGACTGTGAGGAAGGCGAGAAGCGAGAAGGCTGCGCGCTTCACGAACTCCTCCCTGCTGCGGCTCCACCGGGCAATCTTCCTTCTGGCGTCCTTAGTTCTCCAGAAGACGCGCATGCAGGCGGAGTCGCACACGTCCCAGGAGTTCAGGTCCCTCGCCCAGGAATCCATCTGCCTGCCCGTGACGAGGGAAGGGTCCTCGACCATCGTTGCGAGGATGCGGGCGTCGCGTATGCCCGAGGCCCAGAGTTCCTGCGCGAGCGAGTGGTTCGTTCCGATGCGCTTGGCCGTCGCCATCAGGCGGGGCATGCCGATGCCGTAGCTGTTCTCCGGGTTTATCCCGACTGTCGCCATCCCCCTGACGGCCGTGGGGTCCCTATGTCGCTTCAGCTCTGCGAGAATCCGCTTCGCGGTTGCCACGGGGAGGTTGGATGGGGGTTTCTTTATATATTTTCTCCGAGAAACCAACTCCTCACGCTTATCTGACGTGAAGGTGATTACGGATGGCTTTGAAGAACTGCAACTCCTGCGGGAGGCAGACTAAGGAATATTCGGAATTCCCCTGCCCGTCGTGCGGGGAGGCGAAGATAGTCCGCTGCCAGCACTGCAGGGAGACGCTGAATATCTACAAGTGCCCGAAGTGCGGAAAGGAAGGGCCTTAAGAGGGGATTTTGATGGGAAAGGTCGCTATTACTCTGAAGGTTTATCCCGAGAGCCCGGAAGTGCAGGAGAAGATGATTGCGGAAATCAGGGAGAAGTTCAAGCCCAACCAGGTGGTGGAAGTCCCGGTTTTCGGCGGGCTGAACGCCTACAAGGTGATATTCGTAAGGGATGACAAACAGGGAGAAGGGACGCTTGAGGAGGACCTGAAGAAGGTCAAGGGAGTAAGCGAAGTCCAGACCGACGACGTCACGCTCATCTCCTAGGTGTTTTGATGGGCGCAATCAGGGAAGGCAAGCACATCGGAAGGAATGCACCGGTTGATGACACTAATTCTGTGAGTGAGAATATGAGCAGGCACGAGTCTGCCGCGGGGCACACCCCGAACAGGGAAGAGTTCAAGAAACTGGCGCGGAAGTAGCTATACCTTGAACTCGTGCTGGCCGCAGGCGTTCACCATCACTGTCCCTGACCTGAACTTGTGGGTTGCCACGACGTCCCCTATGAACAGGGTGTGGTCGCCGGCATCCGCCTTATCCACTACCTTGCATTCTATCGCGGCCAGGCATTCCTTAATGAGCGGCGCCTTCACCTTCTTGGCCTTAAGTACCGTGAGCTTGGACCTTGCGAACTTGTCGCCGCCCCCGCCCGGTGGCGCGCATGCCCAGACGTTTGGCGCGAGCTCGCTGCCGGGTATGTTCAGCACGAACTCCTTCGTCTCCTCGAGGATGTGGTGGGTGAAGCGGTCCTTCGCAACCGAGATTGCTACCATCTGGGGCTTGAACGAGATGGGCGTGGCCCAGAGCTGCGGGATGACGTGGGGCTTGTGCTCCTTCTCGGTAACGCCATGGGCAGTCGTAAGCAGGTAGACTTGGTCGAGGTACATGAGCTTGTACGCAGCGGGCTCCTTTGCTTCCTTCTTGTCCATCTCATTCCCTCCATCCGCCGCCGCGGGCGCTGACGATGTTTATGCACGAGACGCAGTAGCATTGGCCGTTCCAGATGTAGACCTCCCCTGCCTTGAGGGGCTTGGCGCACTCGTTGCACCATTCGACTGCCTCGTCCTGTTCTGTCATAAAATTGCCCGCTGTCCTATGCCTTTAGCAGATTCTTAATCCTTTGCGCGGCCTCGCCTATCCGCTCCCAGTGCGTCCCCTCCCAGTAGGCCTTTCCGCATCCTTCGCAGAGCCAGAATTTGCGGTGGGACTTGTAGACGTTCTCGTGGACCTTTTCCTTCACCTCGCTCTTCTTCACAATGCGCAGTGCGCCGTTGCAGGATGGGCAGAGGGTCTTTGCCGGGAAATCGCTTAGCGAGAGGTGGAATTCGCGGAGAATTGCTGCCACCTGCCCCTCAACCGAAACCTCGCGGGGAACGAGGAATGAGCCGAAACCGCGGAGCTTCGCCCTTTCGTGGAGCTGAACGTCCTGCGTGAGGAGAATCTTGTTTTGGTTTTTCTTCTCGAGCATAAGCTTGAGGATTTGTGAGTCCTGCATCGATGAGGGGACGTAGTCCGTCTTCGCTCCGAGAATCCTGAGCCATCTCGCCAGCTTTAGCAGCATTGCATCGGCGATAAATTCGGGAGGCATAAGAAGCTATTTATGCGAAGCGGCAATAAAACTTCCGCTGGTTTTCATGATTAAGCGCCTCGTTCTCAGGAACTGGAAGTCGCACGAGGAGACGGAGCTGGAGTTCGGGAAGGGGACGAACCTGCTCGTCGGGATAATGGGCGCGGGGAAGAGCGCCGTGCTCGATGCGATGAGCTTCGCGTTTTTCGGAACTTTCCCTGCGCTGGCGGCAAGGAGGGTGAGGCTTTCCGAGATTGTGATGAGCAGGCCCCAGGAGAAGAAGGAGGCCGAGGTGGAGCTGGAGTTCGAGTGGGCGGGGAAGGAATATTCGGTGAAGAGGACGGTCGGGAAGGACGGGGACAGCGAGGCCGAGCTGAGGAGGGAAGGCACGCTCATCGTCTCCGAGCCCGAGAAGGTGACCGAGGAGGTCGAGAGGCTCCTGAAGATTAATTACGAGCTGTTCAGCAGGGCGATTTACGCCGAGCAGAACCGCATCGACTATTTCCTGCTGCTCGGGCCTGGGGAGAGGAAGGCGCAGATGGACGAGCTGCTCGGGATTGACAGGTTCGAGGCTGCGAGAGGGAATATAATTTCCGCATCCAACCTGCTGAAGAAGAGGAGGGAGGAGAGGGAATCCGCGGTCAGGAGGATGGATGAGGCCGGGATTGGGACGGAGCTGGGGGAAGCGAAAGGAGGTGCCGCGCGGCTTGAGGCGCAGATTGCGGAGGCTAGGAAAGGGAATGATGAGGCGAGGCGGGAGAAGGAGGAGGCTTCCGGGAAATTCGCGGGGCTTGACGGGAAGAGGAAGGAATGGGAGCGGCTGAGGGAGAGGAAGGCGCGCGCGGATTATGCTCTTGAGAAGCTGGGGGCGGAGCTTGCAGCGAAAAAGGTGGCTGGAAAGATTGATGCTGCAGAGGAAGCAGAGCTGCTTGGTGCTGCGAAGGAAAAGCTTGCTGAAGTCTCGCGCAGGGCGAGCTTGGCTGAAAGGGAGCTGGGGAAACTGGAGGCGGATGCGAGAAGGAAGGGGGAGATGGAAGCTGCGATGGCAAGGCTTTCCGCGGCGTTCGGAGCGCCGGCGCAGATTTCCGAAAGGCTTGAGGATGCCGAGTCGGGCTTTGAAAAGGCCAGAGGGGAGGCGGCGCGGCAGGCCGCGCTAATCGAGGAGACCGCAGTCGCCGTTGAGGAGCTTGCGAAGGATGCGGCTGCCTGCCCGGTGTGCGAGAGGCCCATGGACGCGAGGATGCGGGAGGGGCTCCTCAGGAAAAAGAAGGATGAAGCTGTGGCTGCGCGGGCTGCAGAAGCGGATGCAACGGGAAAGGCTGCCTCGCTTAAGAAGGAGATTGCCGGGCTTGAAGGAGCGCTGAAAGAGTCGGAAAGGATTTCTGTGCCGCTTCGAGAGCTTTCAGGAGTGGAAGGGAGGATGGAAGAGGCGAAGAAGAGGGCCGAGGCAGTTGGCGCGGAGAAGGCGAGAGTTGATGAGGAGATTGCGAAGAGGTCCGAGCGCGTGGAGGCCGCGAAGAAGATGGCGGAGGCAGCCGCGGCTGAGGCGGAGCTCAAGACCGCTGAGGAGAGAATTTCGGCGCTGGGCTTTGATGAGAAGGCATACGAGAGTGCAAGGGACGCCATGAATGCGGCGAGGGAGAAAGAGCTGAAGTGCAGGGCGGATCTGGATGTTTCGTCCGCGAATCTCAATGCTGCGAAGGAGAGGATGAAGGCTTTCGAGAAGGAGCTTGCCGCAGTGGCTGGGCAGAAGGCTGAGATTGCGAGGTATTCTAAGACCGCTGAGGAGCTCGGGGTGCTGAATAGCGCGGTTGTCGAGACTCAGGCTGCGCTGCGCAATGAGCTTATCGGGTCGATCAATGAGATGATGGCGGAGATATGGCCCGTGGTGTATCCCTACAAGGACTATGCCGGGGTGCGGCTGAGGCCGACCGAGAGGGACTACCTGCTCGAGCTTTGCGTGAAGGGGAACTGGGTGGAGGTTGAGAGGATTGCGAGCGGAGGGGAGAGGTCCTGCGCGTCGCTCGTGCTGAGGATTGCGCTCGCGATGGTCCTGGTGCCGAACCTAAAGTGGCTCGTGCTCGATGAGCCGACGCACAACCTGGATGAGAACGGGATAAGGGCGCTCGTGGAGGCGCTGCATGAGAGGATTCCGGAGATTGTCGAGCAGATGTTCGTGATTACGCACGATGAAAATCTCAAGGATGCGGCGAGCGCACGGCTCTACAGGTTCGAGAGGAACAAGGAAAAGGACGAGCCTACGAGAGTGACTGCGATTTTGTAGCTCAGAAGTACTTCTTCTTTACGTAGTATAGGATTGCCAGCACGGCTGGTATCAGGACCACCCACCAGAATTGCGCGATGATGGCTGCCAGGTTGAGCGGTGGCTGGTGGTCCTGCGGCCCGGTCACGAACGTGTTGAACGTGTACTGCGGAGAGCGGGCGGTGTTGTTGTCATTGTCCCAGGCCATGACGTAGTAGCGGACCACGGAATTCGCAGGCTGGCCCGGGAGCCTCCCTTTGTAGGTGGTGCTGTTCGCCTCGGGGAACATGTGCACGCTCTTCCAAACCGCGCCGTCGAGCGAGTAGTAGAGCTCGGCAGGGGGGATGAGGTTTATGAGCGCCGGCATGCCGGAGGCATTCATCCCCGGGTCGGTTATGTTCACGTATACATCCACCTCATTTTCGGGAACCGGCGTTTCAGGGGATATTGCCGGGGCAGAGAGGTTTGGCGGGTTCATGTCGAAGACGTAGGCCCGCGTTGCACTTGAGTTCACGTAGAATGTGTCGCGTATCAAGCGGCCGTTGTAAGCCAGGGATAGGCTGGCGTTGCCCTCGGGCACCTGCGTGAAAAGGCCCACGATGCCGGCTGTCCTGCGCATTATCGGGACGACGCCCATGAAGGTGAGGTTCATGTCCGAGATGACCGCGTTGCCGTCGTCATTTATGCTCTTCACCTGTATCGCGTAGGTAGGTATCTGTATCGTATGCAGCCTGTTGTCCGGGACGACCTCGGTGAAATGTTCCGTGCCGCCGTAGCGCGCGTAGACGAGGTAGGCTATCTGCGAGTTGTATTGCTGGAAGATGCCGTAGCCCGTGGCATTGGTGGCGGAGCTGAACTCGCGCGTCCCGGCCACGATGCGGAGCGGCACGCTGCCTATCGGGGTGCTCTCGCTGTCAACGGTCCGGATGCTGAAGTCCGCGAGCTGGAGGTTGATGAACCTGTCGAGCCCGCCAGCCCAGGTCGAATCGATTACCTGCGAGGCGTCATGGTGCGCCACCGTTATCCGGTATGGCGTGTTGAAGTCCGCTGTCAGCGTCTTCTGCGCTACGCCGAACTGGTTCGAGTAGATGACGTCCGTCTTGTGGAGCTCTCCGAAAAGCGGGTCAGTGTAGGTGTATTCGAAGGTGACCGAGGCGTTGATGACGGCTCTCTGCTGCGTGTCCTTCAGCCGAAGCGTCACGTCGCCCGTCGTGGGTGTGCCGGCGAATGCCGCAATGGGGAGCAGTAACAGCAACGAGAGTATGAAAATGAGCCTCATCAGTTCACCGCATCCTTTTGTGGCAAAGGATTATTTATGCCTATTAGTCTCCGCGGTAGGCCTTCGCCGCAGCTTCTGGGGCGACGGGATTGATGTACATGCCGCTCCCGAGTTCGAAGCCCGCCCATATCGCAAGGCGCGGGAGAAGCTCCATGTGGAAGTGGAAGTCCTTTCCTTTCGGTTGGATGTGTAGGTAGTAGTTGAATGCCGGGCCGTTCAGCATCTTGTCCAGCCTCGCAAGCGACTTCTTCAGGATTCGCGCGAGCAGGAGCCGTTCCTCTTCCCCCAGCTCGGTTATGTTCGCCAGGTGGCTCTTCGGGAGTATCAGCAGCTCGAACGGGGTGCGGGAGGCATACGGCGCGATGGCGAGGAACTCCTCGTTCTCGAAGGCCTTCCTAGCGCTCTTTCCCTCCCTTTCAGCCACTTCGCAGTACGGGCATGCCTTCTCCTTCCGCCTGTATTCCCCGTATTGTTTAAGCTCTTCTGCAACCAGGCGGGGGGCTGAGGCGAGAGCTATGAGCTGGGAATGGGTGTGGGTGAGAGAAATGCCTGCGGCTGCTCCCTCGTTCTTGAATATGAGCGCGCACGCCACGCCCTTCTCCGCGTAGAGTTCGTGCACCCTTTTTGCGTAAAGCTCCAGGCCGATTGCTATCTGCTCCTCCGGCAGCGCGGCCATCTTCGCGACGTGCTTCGGGGTCTCGACGAGAACCTCGTGCCTGCCGAGCGCCTTCGGGAATTCAGGCGAAACGGCGGGATATTTGTTGTAGAATGCGCGGGCGAGCCATTTGCTCCCCTTGCCCCCTATCCGCCCGGTTTCAGGGGGCGTCAGGTGCTCGTTGCCAGGGCAGAAGACGCAGGTTCCTTCCTTCTCCTTTGCGGGCGGCGCCTTCTGGATGTAGTCGTATGGGCGCTTCCCCCGGTTCTCCGCGACTATGACGTAGCGGTCAAGGAGATAGTCCCTGCGGATTTCATTCATGAGTTTCCTTATGGAAACCCTTTTAATAAACCATTTGATTTATCACTCTGCATGGCGAAAAAGGAGGCTTGGGAGGAGAAACTCGAGGCGGGAATCGCTGAGAGGGACATGATTCAGACGCTCATGTTCATCACGGAGATTGACGTGCTGAAAATCGACGCGAAGCTCGGGCATATCCTCCTTGGCAAGAACAGCAAGTGGATATTCCCCGTACTTGAGAGGCCGAGCACCTACTACTCCGAATTCCTCGGCAAGAAGGGGCTTGAGACGTCCAATATATTCTTCATAGATGTCGGTACGAACTACAGGAAAGGCACTTACATCGACTCCCCGGGGCAGCTGATTGAACTGAAGAGGGAGGTAGTTGCTGCTGCGGACGCGCTAGCCTCTTCGTCACCGCGCCCGGAGAGGATAGTCCTCGTCTTCTCCTCATTCGTGACGCTTGAGCTCTTCAGCGACAACAGGCTGATAGGCATATTCATCCACGAGCTGACGCTCGCGCTCAGGCAGCTTGGCGTTTATCAGGTGTTCGTAATCGCTCCCGGCGACCCGTTGATAAGGTACCTGGCGCCAGTGATGGACGTGACGATTACGCTGGTGTAAGGGGTGGGAAGATGGAGATAACGTATGCCGGGGCAATAACTGGGATTTTCCTGATAATATTCGCGACCACCCTCTTCGCGGTCTTCGAGGGGACGCCGCAGTTCACCGTTGCGGTCGAGATGATGAAGCTCCTCGCGATGGTCACTGCGATCCTGGCCACCGCGCGCGTCGCGCTGCTCGTGGGCCACAGGAGCCCCATCGGCAAGCTATGGCTGCTTGGCCTCGCCGGATTCGTCCTGCTCACCATCGGGGAGCTTGCCGCCGCAATCGACTCCGGGGACAAGGCGGTTAGCGGAATCCTGCTGACACTTGGTTCCCTCGTCCTGATTTTAGCCGTGTTCGCCATGCTCAGGCAATTTGAGCTGATGATTCCAAAGAGGGCGGCGCTGCTTGCTCTCATCGTCTTCCTATCCCTCGGGGTTATGATGGCGTTCTGCAACTGGCCCATCATGCAGTCTGACCTCAGCGGCTATGACAAGGTGCGCTATTTCTTCATTCCATTCTTCGACATCGCCGCACTCATCTTGGTCATCGGCCTGGCATTTGCATTCCTTGGCAGCGGGCTGGAGAAGGTATGGGTGTTTTTCATGCAGGGGGCCCTCACCATACTGTCTGCGGACCTCGTAGTAGGCTACCTGAAGCTGGCGCGGGGCAGCTACACGGTCGGAGCGGCGGACCTGCTGTATATAGTCGGCTGGATACTCATCGCGATAGGGGTGTTCCTCTACCGCTTTGCGCCGCTCGAAGGGAGACGGCCGAGTGTGCGCTGACGAAGGAAGCTGGCGAAGGCGGGACGGTGCCGGGAAAACTCGGGAGCACTCGGGGAAGCGGTGCGCGAGATGGGAAGCGGATTCGCAAGGGATTGATTGGCGCTTGGGGAGGGGATGCCCATGGAAATGAAAGCCGTGTATGACTTCTTCGACGAGAAAGGGAAGGCGGTCGCGAAAGACAAGGCATGCGGAGTAAAGGCCGGGGACGACGGGCTCAACGTGACTCCGGAATTCGGCGGACTGCTTTCGTTCTTCTATTCTGAGATAAGGGAGGTCAGGGGCGACGACTACAAGGCGGTCATTTCGCTCGCCTCAGGTGAAAAGCTGGTGCTGAAGGAACTGGGCTACCAGTTCGAGGACTTGCTGAGGGTTCTGGAAAAGCACAGGCGCGATGCCGCGGTGGAATGGATGCTCATGGAGGAAGGCCTCACAAAGGGCGGGTTTGAGGCGGAATTCGCCTTCAAGATGAAGGGCGGGAAGAAAGGCAAGGGCGCGTGCGAGATGAGGTTATACGAAACCGGCATGGTCATCGTCCCGGAGGAAGGCGAACCCGTAAGGCTGCATTATGGCGACATAACCGAGGTCGGAGGCAGCGAGGACGAGCTTGTGGTGAAGGTGGCCACTGTTGCCGGAGACGCCTATGAGTTCACCAAGATGGGAAACAAGCTCGGGCTGTTCAGGAGGACGCTCTCAAAAATCATAAGCAGCCGCGCCGAGGAGGTCCAGGCGTGGGTTATGAATCTGCTCCCGAAGGCCGAGCCGAGCGTGATAAGGAAGCTCGTGCAGCTCATGAAGGAGGGCAACGCTGTTAAGAAGAAGGACTTCGACGCGGTTTACCCGGCGCTCTGGAAACAGCTGGAAAGCAAGATTGACGAAACGGAGATGAAGGAGGAGTACGCGTTCCTGAAGAAGATGTCGCAGCGGGAGAAAATCTGCGTCGGCGTGAAGCGCGGGCTCATGGGCGGGCTGACGAAGGAATACTTCTGGTTCCTCATCCCGATTTACGGGGGAAAACGAGGGGAGCCGGGAAATGCCATCGCGATGGAGTCAATCTCCGCGGATGATGCGGGAGGCCGCGCAACGTATTTCTTCAGGCTCACGGGCAGGAAGGCATATGCGAAGATGAAAAATTCCAAGGAGCTGGATAAGGAAGTGGACTCGTTCATAGAGTCGATAAACAGGTGCATGATTGAGACGAATTTCCGGAGGGAGCCCATCTACCTGTCCGACGAGAAGCTGAACGAGGCGAAGCACGGGAAATACAGGACTGCAATCGAGAAAGTGCCTTCGCTAAGGGCCCTTAGGTCGCTTTTCATCGGCCGGGTGATGCATACCGATACGGAGCAGTGGGAGCGGGACGTTACCGGGCTCCTGAAATTCAACGTTGCGGCGGGGGACGATGCCGCGAAGTGGGTAAAAAATGCCGAAAGCACAGGGTAACTGGTCGGTCGAGTCCGCTTCAGCGGACAAGGAGCTCCAGCTTCCGGGGCCTGGAAAGGCAGCGATGGCAAGCCTGCTTCCGTCCCTTTCCCCGGCATGGGAGAAGTGGAAGATTGATGCCACCGATTTGCAGGCGGTTTTCCAGATAGGCCACCTGGCACCGAACCCGGCAAACAGCATGAAGGCGTATTATGAGGGCATGAAGGCGATGGCAGAGATGAATATGCTGCCCGGCTTCAGCGTGCAAAGGATAAACGAGATGAGGGAGCAGTCGAACAAGCACTGGCCCGAGAGGTTCGACATGCTATGCATGTTCACGGTTGCCGCGCACGGGAACCGGGAAATGGCGAAGGCGGCGTTTGAAAACCTGTATAATCCCATGAAGGCGATTGCGGGATTCATGCCGGAAGGGATGGACCCGTTCGAACTGATGAAGGAGACAGCGGGCGAAAAAGCAGCTGCCGACTTCAAGAATGCAATGAAAGCGGCGGATGTGGCGGCTAAGGGGATGCAGGCCAAAAAAAGCCGCTTTTTGGGGGAGGACGCGCTCGTGACCGAGGTCAAAGGCAGCGAAATGCCGTCGGAAGTCCTCATCGGCAGGTTCATTATTTTCGGCGATATACTGTCGCTTGCCGTTTTTGCGGACCCCGGGGACAAGAGATGCGACAAGATAGGCGGCAAAACGATGTCGAATGGCTCGACGGAGCAGAGCACGCTGAGGAAGGAAGGGTATGTCCATCGCGAAGAGATGCAAGACATGGCGAAGAAGGTATTCGCGAAAGTAAGGGAGCTTGCGGCAAAAGACGGCGAGTTGGAGAATGCGGGTGCAACGGGCGTAGTGGATGGCGTAGTGAAAAGCGGCAACAGCATTATGGTGCTCGCGGACGGGAAAGGGAATAGGATAACGCTGACGGGCGGGAGCGAGCTTAGGATAAGCAGCCCTGCGTCGTTCGTTTTGCCAATGGGAAGCGCAACGTGGGAAATCGGGGACATCGACAGCAAGGCGCAAATAACGGTCAAGACCCCGCTTGCATCCGTATCGTTCGGCAAGGGATTTTACGCAGTTTCCAGCATCGGCAACCAGAATTCACTTACGGTTATGAAAGGCGACGCGGAATTTGCCTGCCCGAAAGGGAAAATCAAGGTGGCAAGCAGCCAGGCCTGCTCATTCGGCGCGGAACAGGGGCTTTACGGACCCATGCCGCTGCCAAAGAGCGTGCTCGAATATTGCGATAAGGCGATGAAGGGCAAAAAGAAGTAGGGATATAAATCATGCGAGAGATGGTGTTATGGTGGCTAATATGGCAGAAAACCCCGCACAATTCGGTTTAATGTTGACCCTCCCCTCGCTCGGGGGCAGCAGCGCGCTCCTCTGCTGCGGCATCGTGTTGATACTGCTCATCATTCTTCTCATCATAATAATCTTTTACAAGAGGAAGAAGGATTTCGAGGCATACGCAGAATACGGGATGGGCGACGCGAACGCCCCGACGACTATAATTGGTTACAAGCACCCGTGCAAATACTGCGACAAGCTCGTGAACCAGGGCGCAAAGGTCTGCCCGTTCTGCGGAAAAGTCAGCCCGCTAGGCCCGTTCAGGTGCCCGAAGTGCATGAACCCGACCACGCGCGACCAGGTCGTATGCAGTGCGTGCGGCCTGGCGCTTAAGATAATCTGCCCGTTCTGCAAGAAGGAGACGTTCTTCGGCGACTACTGTGACAAATGCGACAAGCGGCTGCTGATAGTCTGCCCGAATTGCCTGAAGGAACAGCCCCCGATAGGGGATAAGTGCATGAAATGCGGCAAGAAGATCAAGAAACAGACGACTCCGAAGGTGGTAAAATGACCATGCAGGGATTTACGAAAAACTTTACGGACAACTCGACGGAAGCGGGGTTTCAGTTTACCTTCCTCTGCGACAACTGCAGGGACGGGTACAAGACCAAGTTCATGGCGTCCCAGACCACTGGCAAGGCGAAGCTGCTCAAGACCGCTGGCGGCCTTTTCAGCGCTGTCGCGCAGCTGGCCGGGAAGAGCAGCATAGGTTATGGCGTTGACCGCGGTGTTGACGTCGTGGGCGGCAGGTACAGCGGGATGTCGCCGGAATGGCAAAAGGAGCACGATGACGCTTTCGAGAAGGCGCAGAACGAGGCCAGGTCCAACTTCCACAAGTGCCCGAAATGCACGAATTGGGTTTGTGAAACCTGCTGGAACGAGGAGGACGGCCTTTGCACGAAATGCGCGCCGAGGGAGGCGAGCGCTGTCGCGGCTGCCCGGGCGCAGAAGCGCGTGAAGGACATTGATGACAAGGCAGGCATGACGCAGGTCTTCACCGGCGAGATTGAAGGCAAGCAGACCATATGTCCCACCTGCGGCAAGCCGGCCGGGCAGGGGAAGTTCTGCAACAACTGCGGCGTGAAGCTGAGCGTGCAGAAGTGCAAGAAATGCGGGGCCAAGAATCTTGCCGGCACGAGGTTCTGCAGCGAGTGCGGGACGAAACTATAGGATTAGAGGAACGCCTCGACATCCTGCTTCTTTTTTTCCCTCATTTCCTCGAATTTCCTTGCTATCGATTCGATGGACTCGCCCTTCGAGGACCTGCGGCTTTTCCTGAGCCTGACTTTTATGAAGACCGGGAAATTCGTGGCTTCACCCACGACCATCGCCTCGCCCGTGCGGAGGGTGGTAATCGCGCCGAGCATGCCTTTGTCTATTCCCTCGCTGCTCTCGCCTATGTGGTCGATGTCGTAGGGGTTCGTGACGCGCATTATGATGTGTGTATTGCATTGCGAAAGGGCAGTAGTGGATAGTTGGACGGGCCGCTGGGAGATGAGGCAGAGGCTTGCGCCGAATTTCCGTCCCTCCCTCGCGATGGTTTCGATTACCGGCTTGGCGAAAAACTCCGAGGACTTGGCCTTCTCCCTTGCGAAGTTGTGGCTCTCCTCGACCATGAGCAGGAAGGGAGGTATCTTCTCCTTCTTCCTCGCCCTGAACAATTTTCTGCCGAAGTAGGCGACTATAATCTGCTTCTTCTTCATGGAGTCGATGTCGCTCAGGTCAAGGACCGCGAGCCTTCCGGGCTGCGCCAAATCCTTCAGAGTGGGGTAGGTCGCCTTGCCGAAGATGCGCTGCCCCTTGAGCGTGTAGAGCCAGCTGATGAGCGGGCCCTTTATGTTGTCCTTAATTGATGGGTCACCTTCGATTGCGTGCACGAGGTCGTCGATGCCGTAGGGCTCGTGCTTCTCCCTCCTTTCCTTGTGGAGCGCCTCTAGCTTGCTTATGAGCTCGCGTTTTGCAGTGCCGGAAATCTCCGGCATGAAGTCGCAGAGGACCTGGGGGGAGACTGCCGGCATTCCGATTCGGATTTTCTTCCCGTCTATCACGGTTGTGCGGTCCCTGTAACCGCCTGCGCCCTCGGCGAAGCCCGTGTATTCGCCGTGCACGTCGATTATTATCACTGCGGGCCTTCCGGACTCCTTTTTCCTGTCGAGAAGCTCTTCTATGATGACCGATGCCAGGTAGGATTTGCCTGCGCCGGACATCGCAAGAACCGCGATGTGCTTCTGGAGAAGGCGGTTGAGGTTCAGCTTCGCCGCGACGTTGTGGGCCGCGAGCTTTCCTATCTCGAGGCCGCCATCATCGAGCCCAAGGAACTCCTTCAGCTTGTTCTCCTCGACCGGCATTACCTTGCTTCCCGGGGCGGGCGGGAATACGTTGCGGACCAGGAGGTTGTCGTGGCTGTAGAGGCCCAGCGCGCGGCAGTTTGCAATCGTGTATTCCCAGTCGGTTGTCGGGAAGCTCTCCATCACGCGGCTTCCGTTCCTCTCGTATTCGGCGACGGATTCCGCCCTCTCGAAGTAGCGGTTCGCCCGAGTTATGTCGCTTACTGAGCCTATGAGTATGCCATCTTCTGTTTCAACCTTCACGAACTGGCCTTTCCTCACAGAATCGGAATTGAGCACGAAGCTGAAGGCGGTTGTCGTGGGGCCGTCCATCGTCGAGACGACGGTTCCCAGCTCCTCTGTTTTTCCGGCCATAATGTTCGGATAGAATTGGCGCGGGACTATATAAACGAAAGATGGGGTGCGTTCCAGTGAGCCTAGTCCGCGCCGAAGACCTTCTTTATCCCCACGGCCTCGTCGTGCGAAGTGGTTGGCTCAACGTGGATGACGATTTCCTTCACGAAGGGGACGCCCTCCTTCACGAGCTCCTCGAGCTCGGTGGCTATGCCGTGCGCCTCCTCAAGTGAGATGTCTGGCGGCAGGTGGATGGAGACGTCTATTAGCGCCATGCTGCCGGTTACGCGGCCGCGCAGGGAGTGGTAGCCCTTCACCTTCGGGTGGCTGGTGATTATCTTCGCAATGCGTTCCATCATCTCCGCGTCCGGCGACTTGTCCGTCATCACGAGGAATGCCTTCATCCCCAGCTTGTAGGAAAGCTGGAGCATTATTAGCGCCACAACCACCGCTGCCACGATGTCGGCTATTGGGAAGCCGGCGGCTGCGAAGCCAAGGCCTGCGATGACCGCGAGCGTGCTCCAGATGTCGGTCGTGAAATGGTAAGCGTCGGCCTCGAGTGCAGGAGACCCGTGCTCGTCAGCGGTCTTGTGCAGGTATTTTGCGACTGCGAAATCCACAGCGAGCGCGATGAGCATTGCGAGGAGGCCCAGCCAGCCGGCAACGACCTCGTGCCCTCCGCTCATCCACTTGCCATATGCTTCATAGAGGATTACGAGCGAGGTTATTGCAATCAGGATTGTCTGGAGGAGGCTGGAGAGGTTCTCGAACTTCTCGTGGCCGTAGTGGTGCGTCTCGTCGGCAGGCTCGTCCGCCTTTTTTATTCCGATGTAGGCGAATAGCGAGGCGAGCAAATCGAAGGACGAGTGGGCGAACTCAGCAAGGACCCCCAGGGAACCCGTGTATAGCGCTATGCCCAGCTTTACGGCTATGAGGAGCGTGTTGGCGCCTATGGAGAATTTCGCTGCGTGGAGCTTCTCGGAAGCCATCGCGTAAAATCTGCATGACGGGTTATTAAGGAATATTGCCGTTCTGCGTGCCATTTCCAATGGGCTGCAGCTCGAACCTGAAGCCGAGCTCCTCGACTTTCCTGCACATTATCGGGTTCGAGAGGATTTCGCCCATCTGCTCCGGGGTGAAGACCCTGAATGACCAGCTCACCAGATTCGTCCTCACGACGTCGTCAAAAAGCGTCAGGCTGAACCAGATGTTGCCGCTCGGCGAGCGCAGTATCTGGAATATCTTTGACTGGGACCAGCGCTCCCCATTGATGTAGATTGTGGTTTTTGGCTCAAGCGCGGCATCAACTCCGGCAGGCTCCTGTTTCAGGATTGCCCGGAATCCCGCCTCCTTTTCGGCCTCCTCGTCTTTTTGCCCATTCACTTTCACTGGGTTGGTGGGTTGGGACTGTGGCTTCTTCTGGAGCATCTGCAGCAACTCAGCGTCCGAAGATGGGGCGAAGGGCGTTCCGCCCGGCGCAATTTCCGCCGGTGAAGAGTGCGGCAGGCTGCGCACACGCACCGCTGCCGGATGCTTCTGCTTCATGGCTGCCTGGCCGGGCTGTGGCGAGGGCGGGATGTGGCGCACGGGAGGAATTGCCAGACGCCTAAGCTGCCGCTGGACCGCCCGCTCCGTAAATTTCACTTTCTTAACCGCGTAGTAATGCGGGCGCACTGATTCCACGAGTGAAATGAGGTATTTGTCTTTGAGGGCGTTGCGGGCTTTCTCGGTGTGGATGCTGTTTATGTACCATTTCAGCGTCCCTTCATCTACGCCGAACACTGTTTCTGCGCGCTTGCACAGGTTCTCTCCGTATCTTGTAATCCTTGGGAGAACTGCATTTGGGCCGCGCGCCGCTTCTATCTCTTTATGAATGTGCTCGAAAGCCGCTATCCTCTTGCCGGTTTCCGCCTCTTCGTAGAGCCGCTTCGCGCGCTGCAAAAGCCGGACAAGCCTCTCGCTGCCAAGCCATCCCAGCATGCACTTATGGTCGCGCGCTTTCCCGAAGTAATTCTTCAGCTTTACCACTGGCTCGTGGTACTTGTCCGCCGCGAGCTTACTGTAGCTGGCATCGCCCCCTATGAGATTTGGCAAGGGAAGGGTCGGATCAACGACCACCTTCCGGATTTCGGAGATTATGGACCTCAGCATTGCCTCCTTCTTCACCCTTTCAGCCTTGTGGTAGAGGCGGGGTATGGACGCTATCAGCTTGACGAGTTTCTTGTCGTTCAGCTGTTTGCGCATCTCCCTGGAATGGATGTTGTGCATCTGGCTGCCTAGCGTGCTTGGGGCGACGCCATAGCGCGGGCCAATGGTTTGGAAGAGCGCGGTCCCGCCCTTGTTTTCGGTGAGGTCGGAGAGCGGAAGGGTCGGGTCGTCGATTACCTTTTGGATTTCGGAGGCTGCATCGTTATAGGACGCGGCCAGTTTTGCCCGCCATGCCTTTGCGTATAGCGGCCTTATCGACCTCGCAAGCGCCACAAGCTCGTCGTCGTGAACGTACTCGCGGACGCCTTTCCGGTCTATATCCTGCACCAGCTTCGCAATCGCCGCATAACTGGCCCCCCTGGGCTCGTCCGCGAAAAGCTCGCACAGGTTGCCGTCGCCCTTCGCCAGGTTAGGCAGCGGTTTTGTCGGGTGGGCGATAACGTCCTCAAGCCAGTCCCGGATGCCCCTCATGGCCGTCTTTCTGGCCTCGTTTTTCTCCGCGTCGTGCGGTTTTGGAAGGAGCTTGGCGGGATGCTGCATGCCGTTTTGCCCGCTATCCAGTATTACGGCGGGAAACGGCGCCTTCGCTACATCTGGCGCCGGCGCTTTGTGCTGATTGACGGGCCTGATCTTGCTCAAATTCTCGCACTCCAAAAAGCCTGCAGAAGCCGCGGATTTCAGGTATATAAAGCAGATGAAATAGGCGTTACCTGGACGACCGCGAATCCCGCCTGAGCTTCACCATCGCGGAAAGCTGGGGGCTCGCTTTCAACAATGGCAATCCCTGCTCCTGCGATTTCTTCTAGCCGCCGTAGCCGTGGCTGATGCATGTCGCATTGAGCGTTCTGCAGACGCCGAGGAAATTCGTTGCCGCGCTTGCCGGCATCGGCGAGATGCCCACATCGCTGTAGTTGCTCAGCAGGTCATTGCAGCCGTTTATGTTGCCCAGTAGCCTCTGGCCTAAGGCGAAGCACTGGTTCAGGTTGGCGCTCGCGCAGACCTGCTGGTTGGTCATTGTGCTTGACGCGTTTGAATAGCGCGAAGTTTCTATCATCGTGTCTATTATCGGGACCAGGCACGAGTTTATTATCGTGCCGTAGCCGTCGCAGCTGCGCTGCACTTTCTGCAGCGAGGCATTTGAGGCCATCTCGCTCAGCTTCGGCATCAGTGCATTTATGCGGCCGCAGGTGTCGTTGAATTTGGTGACGCTGAGGGTAAGGTCGGCCTTGGATTCGTTGTACTTGGCCTCGCAGAGCGCGTACTGCCCGGCGCCGAGCAGGTCGGTAGCCTGGATGAACTTGAAAATGCCGGATTCCGCGCTCGCGTTCGCGTCCAGAAAGCTCGTGCGGATAGCGAGGAAGGAGTCCATGTCCCCGCACATTTCCCCTACGAGGGTTGGCGCGTTGTAGCTGCCGCCGAGCACCATGGCCGTGGCTCCGCTGCTGCTGCAGGGCGAGCTCAGGCTCGTGAATTGCGACTCCTGTTGCCTGCAATCGCTAGCAATGGTCTCTGGGACAGTTAAGAAATTCTGGGCGCGGGCCTCACTGCCGAACCTTCCGTAGTTGTAATAGGCGTCGGCAAGAGGCGAAAGGCAGCTCGTGTCAGCTGAAAGAAGCTTGCAGCTTTCATTGTCGGCAGCGACCTCGGCTGGATCAAGGTTCGGAGCCTGCGCAGACAGGTAGTTGCAGTATGCCGCCACGGAACTCCTCAAATCCGTAAGGTCGCTCTTTACGGATGAGCTTCGGCTCATCAGGGTTTCCGCGTTCCTGTCGCCCGTCGCGACCTCGAGCTCCTGAAAGCCGGTTTTGACCTTCTGGAGGTTGCTCTGCACCGTAAGATTGTAATTCGACAGGTTCGTCCTTATCTCCGCACGCAGCTGTTCATTTCCGCCTCCTATGCAGCCGAAAAACATTGCGAGGGCTGCGAGCAGCAGGACAGCGGCTAGGAGCAGTTTCTTTTGCATTCGACCACCGGAGATAAGTTGGCTGGGCGCCGTATTTAAGCCTTTGCGGATTACCTGAACGGCCTCGAATCACGCCGCAATTTCATCATCGCGCTTCTCAGCCCGGTGCGGATGAATAAGTCTTTGTAAGCATGCTCCAGCTCCAGCGGGTCCATGGCTGCGCGCAAATCTGCCTCTATCAAAACCGCGGGGTAGGCGTATTTCTTGTTTATCTTGGAGAGTTCGGTGACCACTGAGGCGGCCTCGGAAGCAGGGGTGGATGAGAGGAATTCAATCCTCAGCGGGCGGTCTTCCGGCGCCGGCTTCGTGTAGAGCGCGCAGACCTTCGGCCCCCATTCCTTCAGGTCCTTTAGAACGACGTGCTCCTTCGCGGAAGTGGCGTAGGAGAATGAGCAGGTGCGCTCCCCCTCCCTCAGCAGGTAGTTGAGGAAGGAGGTGTCGTTCGAGTGGCGCAGGGTCTCGCGTTCCCCTTCGACGAGCATCTTCTCAAGGATTTCGATGAACCTCCTGCCTCTCGAATCTTTTATTACGCCGATGAGGCGGATGCCCTTGGATTCGCAGGATGAGAAGAGCCGGTTGTAGAGCGCAAGGACCTCCTCGTAGAGCTTGCGCGCCTCGGTCCCTTCCGTCGGCCGGTCCGAGACCTGCGGGACTATTGAGCCGTCGAGGAGGAGGTAGCTCGGGGAGTGCTTTTCCGCAAGCTCGGCAGCGCAGCCTATCTCGTTCCTCAGGCGGAACAGGGACTTGTAGGTGTTGAACTCGTGCGTGTCCATGGTGTAGGTTGCGGCTATTTCAGGCTCGGGGATGGCGGAGGGGTGGTATTTGTGCGAGGAGAGGCGGGAAGCCTCGTAGCCGAATACCACGCCGACAGCCTTTGCCATTATGAGGTCGAAGCCGTGGAATTCCTGCGCGAGGAGGCCGCCGTCAACCGCGGCGACCGAGGTTGTGAGCGGTTTTATGGAAACCGGAAGAAGCATGCCGCGCTCCAGGGCGTCGGGGAGGATGTCTATCTTCCTCTCGCGCATGCCCTCGGCTATGGTTTTACGCTCATCGTCTAGCCTGGTGATTGATTCCGCAATTTCACGTAGCCGCTCATTCATTTTCTCACTCTTGCCATCGAATTTCCGTGAACGCTTTACCGAGGGACACGCGGCGGTAGCCCGATGTCCCTGGGAAAGGGTTCAATTTCACGCATCTGGTCGCGCATAACCGGATTTTTACGCAAACCCGTTCATAAGCGTTCCCGGACGTGCGTTCCAATCAGGGTGCCGTCGCTTTTCCGGCAGGCCGGCGAGAACGGCCACGGGCAGGGCAAGTAGGCAGCCTTTTTAAGAATTCGTCGCCAATCCATCTGCTATGCCAAACAAGGAGCTCGCTGATTTTGCGGTAAAGCATGCGCTGGAGCTAGGCGCGACCTTCGCAGAGGCGAGGTGGGAGAGGGAGGTGAGCAACGGCTTCTCCCTGAAGAACGGCGTGCCGCAACTGGCGGGCTTCGAAGATGTGGAGGGCATCGGGATAAGGCTGTTCTACCACGGCGGGGTGGAGCAGGTTTCCACGGATTACATGGACAAGAAGCACGTCTCCGAGCTGGTTGAGAAGGGGGTTAGGAATGCGAATGCCAGCGCCAAAATGGTGAAGGAGCCCGTGCTGCTTTCCCAGGAGGAGGCGCACAAGAAGAGCTACGAGGTAAAGGAGAAGAGGAAGATTGCGAATGTTGATGTTGATGAGAAGTTCGAGGTCCTGAGCGACGTCGAGAAGGCGGTGAAGGGGAGCGGGCTGCCGGTAATCTCGCGCTATCTTAGCCTTGGCGATTCTGTGAATGAGAAATACTTCGTGAGCAGCGACGGGGCGAGGATTAGCTCCGTGATTCCGCGGGTCTATTTCTCGTATATAATAACGCTTGAGAATGCCGGGCAGACGAGGCAGAGGCACTTCCAGCTGGAGCAGGTCGGCGGATATGAGCGGCTTGGCGAATGGAAGGTCGAGGAGCGTATCGTTGATGAGGGAAAGGCGCTGCTCAAGGTTTTGAAGGAAGGGGTTGCCGCGCCTGAAGGGCCGGTTGATGTGGTCTGCGCGCCGGAAGTAGTTGGAATCGCCTCCCACGAGAGCGTGGGCCACCCGTATGAGGCCGACAGGATTATGGGCAGGGAGGCTGCGCAGGCGGGCGAGTCCTTCCTCACGCAGGATGACATCGGGATGAGGATTGGGAGCGAGGCCGTGACCGTTGTGGACGACCCGACGCTCGAGGGGAGCGCGGGTTATTACCTTTACGATGACGAGGGCGTGCAGGCGAGGAGGAAGATGCTGATGACCAACGGCGTGGTCACGGAATTCCTCCACAACAGGGAGACCGCCTATAGGATGGGAATGAATTCGAACGGCGGGGCAAGGGCGATGGATTACGAGAGCGAGGCCATCGTCCGGATGAGCAACACTTTCCTGCTTCCCGGCGATTACAAGGACGAGGAGCTTTTCGAGGGCGTGAAGAAAGGGGTCTATATCAAGAGCTTCATGGAGTGGAACATCGACGACAAGCGGATGAACCAGAAGTATGTGAGCAGCGAGGCCTACCTCGTTGAGAATGGGAAAATCACGAAGCCAGTGAAAAGGGCCGTGCTGGAGACGACTACGAAGGACTTCTGGAGCTCGATTGATGCCGTGGGGAAGACGCCCGAGTATTTCACGGGGAACTGCGGGAAAGGGGAGCCGATGCAGGGCGTGCCCGTCTGGATGGGCGGCCCGGGTGCGAGGCTGAAGAGCATGAGGCTGGGTGTTTAGATGGAGAAGCTTGCGTTTGAGGCTGCGCTGGATTATGCGCTGAGGAATGCGCAGCAGAAGTTCGACGACGTGGTGGTGCAGGGCATAAGGACGCAGGCCAGGCAAATCAAGTTCACGAACAACGAGATTTCGACGGGAAGGACGTGGATGGACCAGTCTGTGTCGCTTTTCGTCGCGAAGGATAGGCGCGTAGCCGTAACCACGCTGAAGGAGCTGGAGAAGAAGGGGATAGACGCCACCTTGGAGAAGCTCGTCAAGTTCATCAGGAAATCACAGCCGAATGAGGAGTACTGGAAGATTGCGAAAGGGCATTTCGCGTACCGCGACGTGCAGAACCTCTATGACCCGAGGGTGCCGAAGCTGACTCCTGAGGAGCTTGTGGGGTTCGTGGAGACCGGGGTGAATGCCGCGCTCGCCAAGGGGGCGACGAGGGCGAGCGGAGTCCTGCAGACCTCTATGAGCACAGAGCTTTTGAAGACGAGCGGAGGAGCGCGCGCGCACCAGAAGGGGACGAGCATCACCTTCTCGATAAGGGCATTCGCCGAGAAGGATGCGAGCGGGCACAAGCTGAGCTGCGCAAGGGCGATGCAGCACTTCAGGCCGGGCGATGCCGGGGGAAGGGCAGGGGAGACCGCAAGGCAGGCGCTCCACCCGAAGCCCGGGAAGCCCGGGAAATACGATATTCTTTTCGAGCCGCTTGCCGTCGCAGGGTTCTACGAGAGCGTTGCGAACGCCGCATCCATCTTCTCGGTGGAGGCGGGCCTCTCATTCCTCGAGGGGAAGATGAACAAGAGGGTCGCGAGCGACATTGTCACGATATTCGATGACGCGACGCTCCCGGGCGGCATGGCAAGCACGAAATTCGACGCTGAGGGCGTGCCTGCGTCGAAGACAACGCTTGTTCGGTTCGGTGTGCTGAGGAATTACCTGCACAACACGAGCACTGCGCACAGGTATCACGTGAATACCACGGGGAACGCGGGGATAATACACCCGCACCCGTGGAATGTGGTTGTTGACAAGGGAAACCTGAACGTCTGGGAAATGCTGCAGGAGCTGAAGAACGGCCTGTATGTGACCAATTTGTGGTATACGAGGTTCCAGAACTACAAGACGGGCGATTTCTCGACGATTCCGCGCGATGCGATATTCACCGTGGAGAACGGCGAGATAACGGGCTCGGTGAAGGACTTGCGCATAAGCGACAACCTTTCGAACCTTTTGATGAATATAGAGGCGCTTAGCGAGGCAAGGGAGCAGATTCTCGGCTGGGAGGTCGAGACGCCGGTGAAATGCGGGCACACACTCATCAGGCACGTGAATACCACGAAATCCACGGAAAAGTTCGGGGAGGCGAAGGCCGGGCCGACGCACTCGTGAGGAAGTGGGAAGATGAAGCGGGCGAGGCCCGAAGGACGGATGCTGGCGCATCGGGAAGTGCATTTATGAAGCAGGTTATTGTTGTCCGCGAGGACCTCAAATTGGGGAAGGGAAAGATGGCAGCCCATGTGGCGCACGCTTCTCTTGCGGCTTACCAGAAAGTGAATAGGAGCCACCCCGAAGTGGTTGAGGAATGGGAGAGCTGGGGCGAGAAGAAGGTAGTCGTGGGGATACGCGGGGAGAGCGCGATTATCGAGCTTTATGAAAGAGTGAAGCGGGAAATTCCGTGCGAGCTGATTAGGGATGCGGGGCTGACGCAGATTGAGCCCGGGACGATTACTGCCCTTGGGATAGGCCCGTGGAATGACGAGAAGATAGACAAGTTCACGGGGCATCTGAAGCTGCTTTAGGCTTAAATACCTGAATTGTGCGGGTTTGGCGGGGTGTGAATGTGGCTGAGAATAACGTTGAAGACTGGAAGCTGACTGGAGAGATGCTAATTGACACTTACGGGCAATTTTTGAGGAGCAGGAGCGGCAAGAAAGAGAAGCATTGGGATAGGATGATGAGCGAGATAGATTATAAAAAAGTCCTGCGGGAGGAAGTTTCCATCTTCGTGCGTTTTCTGGAAAAAAGGATAGAAAGCAAGGATGACGTTGAGGCACTGCCGCTGCTCGCGAGGATTGGCACCAGAGATGCGGCCGATACCCTGGCAAGGATTGTCTCTGGGTGGTCCGACGACCAATTCTGGATGAAAATTGACCGGGATCATGCCCCAAAAATAATCGAAGTGCTCGCGAAGAGAAACGCGGAACTATTGACGGATGTTTCGCGGGTCAAAAACCAACAGCCATTCCTGGAGAAGTTAAGCGAAGTGATAACGAAGCTCCAGAACGGCGGATACCGCTCCAAAAGCGGGAAAATTGACAATGTCCGCCTAAGCTCTGACCTGGAGTTGATAGGCTATGACCTCACTCTTGCCAAGCTGGACAATGTGGATTTGCAGGGCGTGGATTGTGGTATGCTTTCGCATATTAGGCTGTACAACGCGAGTCTCGAAGGCGTGAAAATAACCAAGGACCAGGTCATTCCATTGGCAGCTGCTGCTGGCCTGCTTAAATTGAGCGAGATGGAGTGGGGCCTACTTTTGGTGAACCCATACCAGATGCTGAAGAAGCGGGGAATTGAGATAGCAAAGGAGATAGACGGGGATATTACGTACAAGACGCTTCCGACTCCGGAGCGGCGCAAGCATATCTCTGACAATGAGAATAAGCCGAGAGCTGCTTTCCGCCTTGATGGGAAGAAGCGGAAAGTTCCGGTCAGATAAGAGAGTTGGGCTAGCCGCCGCTGCCGTTCGCAGCCCGCCAGCTAGTGTAGTTGGTCTCATTGCATGGCGTGTAGTAGAACGGCCCGGTCTCGTTGCCGCTCCTGTTGAATTCGCTCGGGTGGTAGAGGCCGGTCGCGGTTAGGATGCAGCCCTCGGGCGAGTTCTGGCCGTTGCAGTTGCCGTAGGCCAGGTAGTTGTAAACGCCCCAGAGCGAGCCGAGCATGCTGAGGACGCTCAGGGCCACGAAGAGCCATGAGAGGAGCGTGAAATTCTGGTGCACGAGCCGCGCGCCTGAGGGCGAGTATGTCAGCAATTTCCCGACAATCTTCCCTTTCACCTTCTGGTCGAAGTTCGCCTTGCAGGGCCTGAGGGTCGCGGTGCTTACGACGCAATCAAAGGCCTCCTTCGCCAGCTCCCTGTGCGATGCTGAAAACAGGCCCATAATGGCGAGCACCGGGAGCGCGATTATGCATATCATTGAAAAACACCAAAAATAAATGGGGGGTGGCGGATGCCCGCCACCAGAGATTTGCTTACCTCGCAAGCTGGGCGTCGATTATTGTCTTGAAGCTGGCGATTGGCTGCGCGCCTACGAGCTGCTGGCCGTTTATGAAGAACGTGGGTGTGCCCTGGACGCCTGCAGCAGTGCCTGCATCGGACTGCGCCTGGACGATTGCCGCCTTCGAGCCGCTGTCAAGGCACTGGTTGAAGGTCGCTGTGTTCATGCCAAGCTGCTGGGCGTAGTTCTTCAGGTCGCTTACGGTGAGCGCGGTCTGGTTCGCGAACATCAGGTCGTGCATCTCCCAGAACTTGCCCTGGTCCGCTGCGCACTCGGCAGCCTCGGCAGCCTTCTGCGCGTTCTCATGGAACGGGAGCGGGAAGTTCAGGAAGACAACCTTGAGCTTGCCTGGGTAGTCGGTGAGCAGCTGAGTGATTGTTGGCTCAGCCCTGCCGCAGTATGGGCACTGGTAGTCCGAGAACATTACTATCGTCACGGGTGCGTTCGCAGCCCCGCGGAAGGGCCTGCTTGAGATGTCATAGTTAACGGGGTTGCTTCCGCCTGTGCCGCCGCTCGGCGTGGTTCCGCCAGTCGGGGTTGTCCCGCCCGTCGGCGTGGTTCCGCCAGTCGGGATTGTCCCTCCGCTCGGAGCGAGGTTCAGCGCCGACAGGGTCCCTTTGAGCGCGTATATGTTTGTGCTCACGGAACTCGCAGCATAAAGCATCGTTCCGGAGACAAGCACCGCTGCCACTAGTATAGCTATTGGCAGTGCGAGCTGGTGCCAGCTTTCAGACTCGTTTCCCTCCATCAAGATCCCTCCTTATATTCAGTGGTTTCATTTATCTGAAACTAACTATTTAAACCTACCTGGTTTGTTAGGCCTTCCGCCGAAAGGTTTAAGTTTCGCTTAGTTGAAACCTTACCATGGATGTCACAAGGCCCGGGAGGCGCATAGTTCTTGGCATATTCGCCCTGTCAGCCCTACTTTTCGTGGTTTTCGCCGTAAGCTCCTACTACAGCGCGCAGAATAGGGGGCAGGAAATGCAGTTCTCCTGCCCGCTCGGGACGCACGTTTTCACCGTATATGACCTCATGCCTCTTATTGTGATGGCGAGCCTCGTCTTCGGGGCCGGCATGTATTACCTCATGGCTGGAAGGGTGGAGGCCAGGGAGATGTCAATGCGGCGCAACATGGATATCATGCTGAGGTTCCTGGGGGATGAAGAGCGAAAGGTCGTCAAAAGGCTCCTGGAGAGCAACGGGAGGATGCCACAGGCCGAGCTGACGCGCATCCAGGGGCTTTCCAAGGTGAGGGTGCACAGGATTGTGAAGAAGCTCTCGGCAAGGGGAATCGTCGAGACCGAGAAGCACGGGAACACGAACGTCGTGACGCTTGCGAAAGAGGTCATGGAAGGGCTTGCGTAGCCTGAGGGCTATTCTACCGGAGTGAGCCAGTCCGCATAGTTCCTGTCCTTTCCCCGCGTAACTTCAACGAATTTTTTCTGCAGCCTCAGGGTTATCGGGCCTGGCTTGCCGTTGCCTACCACGCGGTTGTCTATCTCGCGGATAGGCGTAACTTCTGCCGCAGTGCCCGTGAAGAAGGCCTCGTCCGCAGTGAATAGCTCCTCGCGCGGGATGTCGCGCTCCTTGAACGGGATGCCCAGGTCCTTCGCGAACCTTATTATCGTATGCCGGGTGATGCCGCGGAGGATTCCCGCCTCTGCGGAAGGCGTCATCAGAATCCCGTCCTTAACGATGAATATGTTCTCGCCTGGCCCTTCCGCAACGTAGCCGTTCACGTTCTCGAAAATCGCCTCATCGTAGCCGGCTGACTTCGCCTCGAGGTTTGCGAGGATGGAGTTCACGTAGTTGCCGCAGCTCTTCGCCTGGGGCGGCAGGACGATGGAGGTGATGCGGCACCAGGCGGATATCTTGCACCTCACCCCTTCCTTCATCGCCTTTCCTCCGAAATACTCGAACGGGTAGGCGGCTATTACGGTCTCCACCGGGTTGCGCTTCGGGTTCAGGCGCAAATCGCCATAGCCATAGAAGACGATGGGCCGGATGTAGCACTGCTTGAACTTGTTGAGCTTCACGAGCTTGATTGTAGCCTCCTCGAGCTCCTTCTGGGAATACGGGATGCTTATCATGTAGATTTTCGCGCTCTCGAAAAGCCTCTTCACGTGGTCCTGCAGCCTGAAGATTGCCGGCCCTTTCGCCGTTTCGTAGCAGCGCAGGCCCTCGAATATCCCCGAGCCGTAATGGAGCGAGTGCGTGAGCACGTGGATTTTCGCCTCATCCCAAGCAATGAATTTGCCGTTCATCCAGATTTTTTCCGCCTTCTCCATCACACCACCCATATGCCATCGCGAATCGGAGGTTCAGGAACCGACGATATGCCGCGAGTGAGCCAGCGAACGAAGCAGCATCGGGGGTTTCTCGACCGGAAACTATCTCCTGCCGGCTGCTTAAATAGGTAGCGGAGGGAAAAATAATCCGTGGATTTCCCGGCGAAAATCAGGCGCATAAAGGTCCTTGAGCAGGAGGAGACAGCGGGCGCGCTCAGGGAGATAATCGGATTTTTGAACGATGCGGAACCCGCGGTCAGGGCGCAGGCCGTGATTTCGCTCGCATCCTTCAGGAGCGAGCAGGCTGTCAAGGCGCTCGTTTTGGCGCTTGATGACGACGACGCGCCGGTTAGGTGCCTTGCCTGCGCATCGCTCGCGAAGCTGGGGATGAAGTCCGCGCTTCCTGCGGTCTACGGGGCGATGGAGGAGGACAAGGACAGGAAGGTCCGCGAGTACGCGAAGAAGGCGGCCAAGGAGATTGCGGACGCGCAGCCGACCGCGGATTTCCAGGTGTTCGAGGAGGAGAAGGGGGAGGATGCGGAGATAACCGAATTGGAGGAAGGGGAAAGAAAGCCCGAATTCGCGGATTTTGACATGGACCCCGCAATCCAGAGGATTCTGGAAATTCGCGGAATCCAGAGGCTTTACAAGCACCAGGCAGAGGCGGTTAAGCTCGTGCAGGAGGGAAAGAACGTCGTGGTTACCGCGCCGACGGCGAGCGGGAAGACGGAAATTTTTCTCATCCCACTGGTTGAAGCAGCGCGGGAAGGCGGCAGGTCCCTCGTAATCTACCCGACGAAGGCGCTTGCGCGGGACCAGCTGGACAGGTTCCATGAGTTCTCGATTCTTGGGGTGAGGAGCGAAGTCTATGACGGAGACACATCGCAGCACCTGCGCGAGAGAATCCGCAACGATTTCCCGCATATCCTCATCTCCAACTTCGACATGCTGCACTTCATGCTCATGAACTTCCGCCTCTTCGGCGGGTTCTTCCGCAGCCTCCGCTTCGTAGTCATTGACGAGATTCACACCAATTCCGGCTCCATGGGCTCGCACGTTTCGAATATCTTGAGGAGGCTGAAAAGGGTTCTGGAGAAGAGCGGAAACAAGAATGGGGTGAGGTTCATCTGCTCCTCGGCGACGATTGGGAATGCCAAGGAGTTTGCCGAGTCTCTTTGCGGCGAGAAGTTTGAGGTGATTGAGGCTACTTCCGCGCCAAGGGCCAAGGTGAAGCACATAATCGCAAATCCACCGCTTTTCCGCAATGACAAGCGCGCGAGCTATACTTCGCTCACCGTGAAAATGGCGAAGAAGCTGCTTGCGGGGAAAGGGAATGTCTTGGTTTTCGGCAATTCGCATTCGGTTGTCGAGAGGCTCGGGCTTATGGCGAAGCAGGCTGGGATTGACGGGTTCAAGGTCTACCGCTCGGGCCTTTCGCACAAGATGAGGAAGGAGATTGAGAAGGAGTTCAAGGGCGGGAAGACGAGGGCGCTGGCCACGACGTCGGCATTGGAGCTGGGAATGGATATCGGCTCGGTCGATTCGGTCATCCTTGCGGGTTATCCGGGGACGATTTCAAGAGTCAGGCAAAGGATTGGAAGGTGCGGGAGGAAGGGGCAAGAATGCACTGCTGTGTTCATTGCGCGCGACAACCCGCTCGACCAGTTCTATGTGGAGAATCCGCAGCTCTATCTGCACGGGAAACCGGAATCGTGCTATGCGAATGCCGAGAATGATTTCGTGCTGAAATGGCACCTGCTTGCGATGATGAGGGATTATCCTGCGGATGAGGGGGAGGTCGCTGCATTCTCACCATCCGGGCCTGCGCTGTTCGAGGAACTCAAGGCTGAGGAGCTCTGCAAGCCCTATGCTGGCGGCTGGATTCCCACGAAGGAGGGGCTGAAGAGGCTGCAGGCGCTTTCTATCCGCGGAACGGGGGAAGTCATCCGCATCTTTGACGTTGAATCCAAGGAGTTCATTGGCGAGAGGGAGAAGCCCGTCGCGCTCGGCGAGCTCTTCCCGGGCGCAATCTATCTGCACGGAGGGGAGAAATATTCTTCGAAGAAGCTGGATTTGGAGGGCGGAATCGCCTTTGTCGAGAAAATCCGCCACCAGATGAGCGAGTATACGGTCGCGACGAGGGAGAAGACAGCGGAAGTGGTCAAGGAGCTCTCGCACAGGAAATGCCTCGGAAGCGGGCTGCAGTTCGGCAAGGTGCACATCCACGAAGTGATTACCGGCTACGTGCAGAAGAGCCAGTTCACGGATGAGACGGTAGGGAGGTTCACGCTTGATGAGCCGCTGGAGTATGACTTTGACACGCTGGCAATCTGGGTTGATTTTCCAGGAGAAATTATGGCAACGACCGCCAATTTCGGGGAGGGGCTGCATGCTGTTGAGCACTGCTCAATTTCAATGCTTCCCGCGCTGACCGGCGCGGATGCGAACGAGGTGGGAGGCATCTCCTACCCGAGCGGGCGGATGTATATCTACGACGGCGTGCCGCTCGGGAGCGGGGTGACGCAGATTGCATTCCAGCGCTTTGAGGAGATGGCGTCCATGGCGGAGGAGCGGCTCAGGAAGTGCAAATGCGGGAAGGGCTGCCCGTCGTGCATCCTTGATCCGCAGTGCGGGAACAACAACCGCCATTTGGACAAGGAGGCGGGAAAGGAAATCCTCGCTAAACTGCTTAAGCATAAATAGCGGAACCGTGCGGTTTTAGCGGTGGAATAAAATGGCGTACGTGACAGTCACGGGACCGGTGGGCGCGGCCAAAAAGAAGGAGGAGGTAGGGCGGAACGTTACTGAAACCCAGGCCCAGCCGGAGCAGCTCAGCACCGCCCTGACAATCGGCAAAATCAGCCGCGCTTATTTTCATGCCGTGAAGCGGTTGGAGGGCATCTTCCGCGTGATGACCGAATCCGATATGGGCGACAACGCCACTGGCCGCAACTGGGTCGCACTGCGCATCGTGAGGATTGATGGCAAAGGAGGACATTTTGGGGTTGATTTTCTCGCGCGGAGGAAGGAAGCCAAGGTTCCACCCCTAAAGACGTGGAGCAAAGATGCGGGTGAGCAGCTCAGGGAGATTGGGGTTGATTACGATTTTACGAGGCGGTTTTTCAAGGCAAGCAAGGGCAAGACGGACGAGGATAACTTCCTGCGCGAAATGGCGGCAACGGGCGGTGACGAGTGGGTTGCTGAGGGTATGTTTCCAACCAGTTACAGGGACAAGCTTGGCGACCTTGAGAAGAGGCTTGGGCCGGAGAACGTCCTGAAAAAGGAGTATTCGGCGCACGGTGAGGTGAAGATTTCCGACGCGCATGAATTGTCCGTTAGGGAATCGCCGGACTTCAAAAATCCGGTCGGCCCTGGTGCTGATGAGGATTCCGCCAGCGGCGCCGGGGGCGGCGCTTACGTTTCGGAAGGGCAGGAAGTGAGGACTTACGTGAAGGAGTATGTGCTCGAGAAAGATAGGGACGGGAATGACTTCATGGTGAGGTACATCGCCGATGATTGCCTTGGGAAACTCGGTTTTTCAGACGAGGAAAAGGCCGCGCTCGCATATGAGATAGTTGCCCGGTTTTTGAAAAAGCAGGAGGAATCGGTTCAGACGCCGGAGCGCCTGGACTAGCGCCTGCACGCCTTTCTTCCGCGCTTGCATTCCATGCAGATGTCCCCTTCTGGGTCGTAGTGCAGGTCGCAGACGAATGCGCCGCATAGCTGGCACGAGAAGACTTTCCCCGCCCTTCCGCAGACCGCGCAGACGCCGGCAACATTGTTCGCCATGGTGGGGGTTTGCCGCGCGGTATATTAAAATTGAGCGGCAAAAGCGCAGCGTGGAGAAGAGGGCGAAGATTCTCAGGATTGCGGAATTGCTCGAGGGCGAGTATGGCAAGCCCGTGTGGGCGCACGAGAAGCACGAACCGGTTGCCACGCTCGTCGGGACGATTCTCTCGCAGAATACGAGCGACAGGAATTCCGGGCCTGCATTCGATGCGCTGAGGAAGAAATATCCGAAGTGGGAGCAGGTGCTAAATGCTGATGAGCGGCAGCTCGCGAAGGTGATAAGGGGGGGAGGGCTGCCGCAAATCAAGGCGAGAAGAATCAAGTCCGTGCTTGCGGAGGTTAAGAGGAGGAACGGGAGGATTACGCTCGCTCCGCTGGCGAGGATGCCGAAGAAGGAGGCGCGGGAGTGGCTCATGTCGATGGGCGGGATAGGGCCTAAGACGGCGGCGGTCACGCTTATTTTCGGGTTCGGGATGCCGGTCTTTCCTGTTGACACACATGTGTGGAGGATTGCAAAGAGGCTCGGGTGGATTGGGGAGAAAACGGGCTATGGGCGGGCGCACGAGATTCTCGATGAGCTGGTTCCCGACAGGAAGAAGGCGAGCCTGCACGTCAACCTGCTGGAGCACGGGAGGAGAATCTGCGCGGCAAGGAACCCGAAGTGCGGGGAGTGCGTGCTGAACAGGCTCTGCCCTTCAGCATTCAGGTTTCCGAATTTCCGCAGATGATTGCCCTGCTCACGCCGCCAGTCCCTTCCGCCTAATCGCGAGCATTAGCGCAGCAGCGCCCCCTAAAGGCAGCAGCACGAACCCTGAGCAGCAGTTGGGGGAAGGAGGAGTGGTGGTGCAGTCGCCCTCCACCCACACCCAGTCCGCGCCTGAAGAGCTCCCATCGCTTGAGCCAGCCGAGGTTCCAGAAAGGCATCTCCCTTGCGCATCGCTCCACCCGCACCCCGAATACTGCGTGCAGCCGCCGCAGGAAAAGGAGTGCGTTCCACAGTTCGCCGGAGCGGGCGTTGGGGTCGGAGATGCGCCAGCGCAATTCGATTGGACCCACGCCCAGTCGCTTCCTGACGAGTTTCCATCAGTTGAGCCGTTCGAACTCCCAGCGAGACAGGTTCCTCTTGACTTGCTCCACCCGCACCCGGAGTAAGCTGTGCAGTTCGCGCAGGAGATTAAATGGGTGCTGCAGCCCGAAGGCGCAGGCGTCGGCTCCGGGTTGGGGAAGTACGGGGAGCCAAGGCGCCCGATGTATGCAGTGAAATCCGTCTCGTTGCCCATCATGCCCCTCCCAGGATTCATTATCTCCTCCGGGTCCGCGCCCCCGGAGGCGTTGCTCATGCAGCCAAGCACTACATCGTTGAACTCCTGGCGAGGCAGAGCATCACCGCCATGGGCCGCAAGGCATGCATATGCAACGCGCAGTGCGCCCGGCCCGTGGTCGTCCACATAGGTCCTTATCACCAGTTGTGAGTAGGCATAGCCGAAGTCCTGCCATTCATCGAAGGACGCGTTTGTCGGGTCCCACTGCTCCATGAGGGAGTAGTTGTTCCTGTAGTAGTAAATCAGGTCCGAGATGCGCACCTTGTCACTGGAGCGGTTGGAGAAGAGGTGCCCCTCGTAATCTGTTCCCGTTTCCAGAAAGGCCAGATGCTCCATGTATTTGGCGGTGCCCTCGTCAAACCAGTTGTCGCCGCCTTTCACCTGCGGAATCTGCGAGTTGAACGCGTGCGTCGTTTCATGGACAGCCGCCTCCTCCACCCCGTAGGAAGTGGTGGCATTCGGCCTGAGAAGCACGACGCCGGGAGAGTGGTATTCACCCGATGCCCACGATCGTATCTCCGTGCTCTGGTTGGGGAGGATTACGTACGCCACGTGCGCGAACGGAAACGGCAGGCCAAGCTCGCTTTCGATGCGTGGGATGAAAGCGGTTGCGTTCGCTATCTCCCCGGAAAAGTTCTCCTGCGAGTTGTGCAGCAGCAGGTAGTTCTCGCCGATGCGGCTCAGCGTGTAGCCCCCATCCGTCTCCCTGATGTAAGTGAGCTTGATGCACCCGGGCAGGAAGAGCCCGACTGAAGGCGGGGAGCCTTCGAAATCTGCATGCGGCTCGCTTGAGAGGAACTCGCTTCCCGCTGGCAGCGTTATGCGCGAGGTTATGTTCGCGGCGAAGGGGCATGCCGTCGCCTGCACCAGCCGTCCGTAGGCCTTTATGTCCGGAGGCGTGTCGTAGCTCAGCCTCAGTGCATATTCCGACACCGCCCCATCGAAATCGGCGCGGAGGCGCAGAAGGGAAAAGTCATCGCTGTAGGGCGTTATGCCATCGTCCGTGATGGTGCCCCTGTCGCCATGCCAGTTCACATTGTACGCCCTTTTAGGTATGTAGTATGACAGCGTCATCGACGAAACCGGCTCCGGGGAGACATAGCCCACATCATAGATGTGCGAGATTGTCCCGTCTTCCGCAAGCGTTCCCGAATAGCTCTGTGATGATACCGAAACCGTAACGGCCTGCACGGCAAGCGGCAGCAGGAGCAGCAGTGCGAAGAGCCTCATGGTTGAAGTGAGAGCGTAGGGGGTAAATAACCCTGCTGCCAGTGGAGATTCAGGAACCAAGGATGTTGCCGAGGCGAGCGAGGCAATGTTGCCGAGCAACGCGAGGCAACAGGCGGTTGCCGGAGGCAACCGGACAGGCAGTCGCCGTAGGCGACTGGATATGACGGGGAGCGATAGCGACAATGCCAACCATTGGTTCTGACTGGAAACCACGTCCCTGGCCTGGTTTATAAACGCGGGAAATGACATGCTAGCGGCGACCGAATATGCCGATTGAAGAAGAGATTATACATTGGTGGCGGGACGAGGCTGGTGAGCTTCACCGGAACGCGCTACGCCTTGAGAGCGAGCAGCCCCAGAGGGTGAACGGCTTCCCCCGGGACGGGGTCGTGACGCTCAGGCTCATGAATACCGTGAGCCAGCAGGCGATCAGGCTCTCCCCTGAGGAAGCGCTGAAGGTGAGCACCCAGCTTCTTTCCGTTGCGAAGGAGATAATGAACCAGAAGCGGGTCCTCTGGAACGAGCAGGAGGAACAGGCGCGAGTCTAGTTACTTCAGGAGGTGGGCGAAGTCCTTCGAGGTCTTCCCCTTTGGGAAAATATTCCCGTTCTTGGCGGTTACCGGGAGGCCGTATTCCTCTGCGACGCGGATCAGCTCGCTAAGGTCAACAAATTTGTCTATGAATAGGTAGGGGTATTCGCCTGCCGGGCTAATCCCCTTCTTAACGATGAAATCCTGGCGCTGGAATACGCCTGCGCGCTTCACCCTTATCTCGGCCTTCCCCTTCGCGAGAATCTCCGCAACGGAGGGCCTTGGCGGCGGTGCTTCTTCTTCCATTTTAATCCCTCACGAGCGCCTTGCGAGCAGCGTGATTCCGGCGCCAGCCAAAAGGACCAGGCCCGTGCCGGGGCACCCTCCCGGCCCCGGCTCAACGGGCGTAGGCGTGGGCGTAGGCTGCGAGGAGTAGCAGTTCGTGTAGGCCGAGTCACAGGCGTTCGTGCATGCGCCGTAGCTCGCGTCGGTTCCGAAATCCGTGTTTGCGCACTGGATTTGGCCTGCGGCTATGAAGGGATTGCCTGCCGCAGCGGAGCAGCACCCGACTACGCATGCTTCCCAGGACGGGTAGCACGCGTCGGGGGTGTAATTAACTGCAGCGGATGCGCAGCTCTGCCAATTGACACCGCAGTTCCTATTGCAGGCAGCTAGTGCAGTTCTGTGCGAGTCGGGAATGCTGGCGCACCGGCCGCCGCCATTCGGCGCATTGCTGTATGCGCCCCCGGCAGAGCTGCAACAGCCTGCGGCGCATGTGTTGAGCCCGGCATTGCAAGCCGATAGGCCATCGGCCTGGGCATATGCGAGGCAAGCCAAAAGTGAAAACGCCAGGATGATGGCGATTAGTAGTTTCATGCGCTCACGAGTGCCTTGCGAGCAGTATGCCTGCTGCGCCCAATAGAAGCACGAACCCTGAGCCGCAGCAGCCCCCACCGGGCGTAACACCGGTGCCTGGAGAACTCCCGGAAACTTGCTGCGTGCAGGAGAGGTATGGCGCCTGGCAGTTCGCGTCTATCAGGCTATCCCACTGCGTTTCCTGCGCAGACGAACAGAAGCATTGCGTCCCTGACAGGCTGCAGCCGGCCTGGGTGCACATGTTGGATACACACTGCGCCAGCTGGTTATCGCAGTCCTGCGCGGTCAGGGCGGACGCGAAAGATGTCATGAGGCAGGCGGCTAACAGCACAAGGAGCATTTTCATCGCATCACCGCGAGAGGTTTGCCGCCTTTCTATTTAAGGATTTGCGGGGAAACTCCTTCGACGGACCGAAAAACTTATATATGAAGGTCAGGAAAAGGATTGTTCGAATCGCGTCTTCTACGTGCTGCCCGACGGCAGCAAACTGGTCGCCTTGCCAGCGCGTTCGTCCGCGCTGGCCTAATTTTCTATTCTTCATACTTTAGGCGGCAGCCTTGCTGCTTCCCCGCCGATTTTTACCGCCTCGGAGACGGAGAATGTGTCGCGGATGAGCTCCAGGACGACGAGCACGGCGACAAGAATGGCGCGGTAAAGGGCATTGTCAACGATTATTATCAGGGCGAGGAGGAAGGCTGCCGGGACTATCAGCAGCATCCGGCCTGCGACGAATTTCGAGAAATTCATGGTGCACTTATATAGCGCAACTGCTTAAAATTATGACGCTTAAGGATGTGGTGGCGATGGAGTCGAGAATGAAGACGACCGGATCAAAGACCGATGAAGGATTGATCGCGGAGATAAGAGAGATTCATGAGAAGCGCGAAAAAACCATCAAATTGCTACGAGACGTGGAGAGCGAGGTAAAAAAGCAGTGTGACCCTAAGGGACCGATGTTCTCGGTGACGAAAACCAGGATAGAGGACGGGGAGGGCGGCGTCCTTGACGCCCAAACTTATGCGCGCAAGCTCCTGATTCGCAAGATAGTCGAAAGGGTACCGGATGAGACGCTGAGCGGGAAAATTGAACGCATATTGCGCTCAGGGCCCGAGGAGATACGGGGAGCCAGGGTAATTGCGTTGGAAATCGGGGAGAACTTCACTGTACTACAGAAGATGCTAAAGGAGATGAACATCGAAGCGCGCTTTTTCGAGACTGATATATTGGCTAACGCAACCTCGACCATGCGCTTCATGCTGGATAAGATATGTAGTGAGTATACACCTGCGGAAGCGAAGAGGACGGGGGACCTGCACGTTGAGTTGTTTCAGTTGCTGAAGAAAGGGTACATAAATAAGGAAACCGGGCGCCGGGATGAGGAGTTTGAGAGGTACCTGTTCGAACTCGAGATGAGGGAGCAGTGGAATGACCTCGAATATTACCTTACCCGGAGTGGGATGGGAATGGACCCGCGCAAGTCATCCGGGGCGAAAGTACCTTGATTGAGATTGACGGCTCCCACGGGGAGGGCGGCGGAGCGATTCTGAGGAATGCCATCGCACTTTCTGCTGCTTTTGGGGAGCCTGCCCGGGTTTTTAACATCCGGAAGGGGAGGAAGGAGCCTGGCTTGAAGCTGCAGCACCTCACTGCCGTGAAGGCGCTGCAGGAGATTGCGGGCGCGAAAGTCAGGGGCGCGGAAAAGGGCTCGCAGGAGATTTCTTTCGGGCCCGGGAAGATTGCCGGTGGAAAGCACAGATTTGACATCGGGAGCGCGGGCTCCGTCACGCTCGTTTTGCAGGCGCTCATGCCCGCGCTTGCCTTTGCGGAAAAGGAGACCGAGCTTGAGATTGTTGGCGGAACGCACGTGAATTGGAGCCCGCCTTTCGAGTACCTGAAGGAGGTGCTGCTGCCGCAGCTCAGGAAGATGGGCTACAGGTGTGAGGTTGAGCTGCTGCGGCACGGGTTTTATCCGAAGGGCGGAGGAATCGTGAGGGCGGAGATTGAACCGTGTGGAAGGCTGAATCCGCTGAAGCTTGCTGGGAGAGGGGAGTTGGCGGGCATTGAGGGCGTTTCCATTTCCGCAAACCTTCCTGAGCACATTGCGAAAAGGCAGGCGCATGCCGCAGCGGCTGCGCTGGTGAAGGCGGGGCATGAAAGCAGGATAGGTACGCGGGTGGCGCAGGCCGACTGCCCCGGGACTGCAATCGCCTTGTGGGCGAAATACTCTTCGGGCGCAATCCTGGGCGCGGGCAGCCTCGGGGAGATTGGGAAGAAGGCGGAAAAGGTCGGCGAGGAGGCCGCGGGTAAGCTGCTGAAGGAGATGGAAAGCGGCGCGGCGGTTGATGAGCACCTTGCGGACCAGCTCCTCGTTTATATGGCGCTCGCGGAAGGCAGGTCCGAGATTCTCGCCTCAAGGCTCACCGGACATGCAAAGACGAACGCCTGGCTGATAGGGCACTTTATTAAAAACAGGTTTGAAATAGAGGAGAAGCCTGGCGGGACGGCGCGAATAGCGATGGAAGGCGCCGGCCACGGGGCGTGAGGCTGCGAATGTCATTGCAACTCCTGCTGCTTGATATCTGGGGCATACTCGCTTCGGTGCTAGTGGGCGCGCTCATATTTTACCTTGGCGGCGCATATGCCACCGAATACCTTGTCCTGATGCTCATATTCCTCGTCTCGGGAACGATAGCCACGGTTATAGGCAGGGAGAAGAAGGAGGCCATGGGGATTTACGAGTACGGGAGAAGCTGGCGCAACGTCTTTGCCAATGGGCTCGTGCCCCTCATCGCAATCCTCCTGAACTCCCCTTCGGCCTACTTTGGGGCAGTGGCGGCAATTGGCGCAGACAAGTTCTCCTCCGAGATAGGCTCGCTTGGCGAGGAGCCCATTTTCCTGGGCGATTTCAAGCGGTGCAAGCGCGGGACGAGCGGTGCAATAACCATCCTTGGGACTGCGGCTGGATTCATAGGGGCGGTGATAATCGCTATTTCGGTCTACTTCATCTTCCCGGGCATAACGCTGACGCAGGCCCTCCTGCTTCCGTTTGTGGGCCTTGCGGGGAGCATGGCGGACAGCCTTGCGGGAATTCTTGAGACGAATGGATTCGGGGACAAAGCAACATCGAATATCGCGGGTGCCGTGGCAGGCGCAATCCTTGGGTACCTGCTTTTCGCACTTGTTCAGTAGAAGAGCAGCCAGAGCGGGTCCCCGAAAACAAGCAAAAGGAGGACTGCAAGCAGGATGTACGGGACGAAGGCAGGCATCCCCTTGAAAACCGGGAATTTCTTCAGCCCGGTCTTCTTCAGTTTCTCAAGCTCCGTTCTTGTCGCAACGCGCTGCAGGGAGTATTTGGCAACGAGTTTCGGGTTGAGCAGGTCCAGGGCGACCACGTCCTCATCATCTATCTGGGAGAACGGCACCCATTCTATCATCGAGGAGGAGATGTGGTCCTTGAAGAGGATTAGAAAAATCGCGAGGAGCATGACAAGCGCCAAAATGGCCTGCCCCGACTGGAATGGGATGTACGGGCCGAGCACGTAGATGACCGCGAGGAAGCTGATGAGCATCGCAAATGCGGAGAAGGCTGATGTGGCGTTCAGCTTAACCTTGCCTTTTGCCAGGTCGCGGAGCACGCGCGGGATGTAGATTGCGCCTATGCCGAAGATGGAGAGCAGGCCGGAAATTATGAAGACTGAGGCAACGAACGGGAATTCGAAGAAGGGCGGGGCGGATGGAGCGAGAATTGATGCCGGGAACGACGGGAAGAGCAGGGCTATGGCCGCGAATATGAGGACGTCTGCGCCCCCGATCTGCCCAGTCCTGTAGATTAGGTAGCCGAGCCCCATGACGATGAGCGCTGCAAGCGAGGAGTATGCGATTAGGGATATGTCGAGGGTTGCGATGTTCAGGAGAAAACCTGCTCCAATCATGAAGTAGGTGATGTTCACGGGCACGTTGCGCTTGTTGAATAGGTCGTAGTAGGTCGCGACGAGCAGGCCCGCGGCCGCGACTGCGATTCTCAGCATCTCAAACTGCATTCATCCACCCAGCTCGAAATCAACATCGATTACGTCAAGCTCCAGAGGCTTGCAGGTGCAGCCAAGCACTTCTGAAACGCTCGGCCGAGTCCTTCCCTTGTCACCGGTCACAAATTCCTTCACATAAGTACCGGACTGTGCTTTGACGGTTAGCTCGAGAGTGTTTTTATCGACTTGTTTCGCCTTCAGGCCAAGAATTTTCCGCCTCCGCACCAAATCCGCACGCCGATGCAGGACGCGCTCCGGCGTTTTCTGATGGATTAGTTTTCCGCTGAGGCGGAGGAGTTTTGTGAAATCTGATTTGGTGATTGCGCGGGTGCAGCTGACCTTCAGCTGATAAGTCTTGGCTGGCTGGGCTGCCTTCACCTTTCCGATTGCGTCCTTCTCCACGAACCGCAGGCCATTGGCTGCCATCTTGCCCTTATTTTTCCGGTTGATTTCTTCCTCGAACTTCGCCAGGCTGATTTTTCTCTTCTTTGGGCTGGCAAGTTCAAGCACGAACGGCCTGCCTGTCCCGAGCATCCTTGCGTCTATGTCTTCCCGCCCAACTGCGTGCATCTTCGTCGCCTTCGCGCCAGTTGCCTTGAGGAGCGGGGAAGCGAGCAGGCCTTCCACTGTTTCCGAGTACATCGCACCTTCGCCCTTGCAGTAGTCGCAGCCGCTTCCTTGGCACTTTCGGCAGGGCCATTTGCTCTGCGGAATCTCCCTGGAATATTTCAGATACCTCCCATAGATGTAGAGGGGCTTGATGGAGAGAATGAGCCTCTTGCGGTAGAAATCTAGGGTAAACTTCACGTCAGGGTCCGTGAAATCCGCCCTGATTCCTCTCTTCTTCCAGGCCGTCTCCAGCCTCATTCCGAGGGAGCGCTTCATCCCGGCCTTTGCAGCGAGACGCTCCTCCTCGGATAGCTTCTCCTCGAAATCGGTTGGTAGGACTACGCCCAGGAGGAATGTGGAGAATTCCAGCGATTTCGCCTTCTCCATTATCTCCTTCTCGAATTTTGCAGTTGAAAGCATCGCTGCAGGTTGGGGGGAGCAAGGTTTATATACCATTAATTAACAATTGTTAATTAATGAAAGCGCCGTGCCAGGTCGTCGTCTGGTACCTGCTTCCCGCGGTCGGAGCCGAGCTCGCAAGGGAGCTTGGCGGGCGCGGGATGCCGCAGAAGGAGATAGCGAAGCGGCTGGGCATAACGCCGTCTGCAGTTTCGCAGTATCTGAAAGGGAAAAGAGGGAGCGAGGCGAAGCTCGGAAAGAAATCGCTTGCCGAGGTGAAGAAGCTCGCTGATGACGTGCAGAAGGGGAAGGCGGACGAGGCGCGGATGATTACTGCGGTTTGCGGGATATGCAAGATTGCGTGGAAGGAAAGGACGCTCTGCGGGCTGCATGCGAAGAAGGGGACCTGTGCGAGTTGCAGCGATGGGAAGTCGAGGTGCCGCTAGATGAACAGGATTTACATGGACAACGGCGCAAGCTCCCGCGTTGATGATGAGGTAGTAAAGGAGATGCTCCCCTACTTCTCCGAGAAATACGGCAACGCCTCATCTCTCCATTCTTTCGGAAGCGAGGCGAGGGAAGCGATGGAGAACGCAAGGGGGAAGGTGGCTGCGCTAATCGGCGCGAAGCCGGAGGAGATAATCTTCACCTCGGGCGGAACGGAAAGCGACAATCTCGCAATAAAAGGCACCGCGGCAGCGAAATGCGGAAAGGGCGACCACATAATCACCACGAATATCGAGCATCCGGCAGTCCTCGAACCGTGCAGGTACCTTGGGAAGATCGGCTACAAGATTGCTTACGTGAAAGTTGGCAACGACGGCATCGTGCGGGCCGAAGACATCGAAGCAGCAATTACGGACAAAACCGTCGTCGTTTCCGTGATGCACGCGAACAATGAGATAGGCACGATTCAGCCTATCGCGGAGATAGGGAAGATTGCTGAGAAGCGCGGCATTGCATTTCATTGTGACGCAGTCCAGTCAGCAGGCAAGATTCCCGTAGATGTGAATAAGCTTGGCGTTTCGCTCCTCTCCATCTCAGGGCACAAGGTGCACGGGCCTAAAGGCGTCGGCGCCCTCTATGTGCGGAAAGGAACGGCAATCGAGCCGATACTGCACGGGGGAGGGCATGAGGCGGGGCTGCGCTCAAGCACCGAAAACATCCCGGGGATAGTCGGGATGGGGAAGGCCTGTGAGATTGCAAAAAGGGATTTGGAGAGAAATGCGGCGCATGTGCTGAAACTGCGCGACAGGCTGATTGACGCGGCGCTTAAGCTTGAGGAGGCTTATCTGAACGGAAGCAGGGAGACGCGGCTGCCCTACAATGCGAACTTCAGGTTTCTGGGGATTGAGGGCGAGTCGCTACTCATGATGCTGGATGGGATGGGGATTGCCGCCTCAACCGGCTCTGCCTGCTCCTCGAAGAAGCTGCAGGCATCGCACGTGCTCCTTGCATTGGGCCTGCCTGAGTGGCAGACGCATGGCTCGCTGAGATTGACGCTTTCCAAGTACAATACGATGGAGGAGGTCGATTTCGTGCTTGGCGAGCTTCCGGAAGCCGTATCAAAATTGCGTTCGATGTCTCCCGTCTGGAGAAAATTGAAGATGGGAGGCAGGATAGAGGATGTTCATGGCAAGCACATACACTGAGAAGGTAATGGAGCTTTTCCGCAACCCGAAGAATATGGGCGAGATGAAGGACCCGGACGGGGTTGGGGAGGTAGGAAACCCGTCCTGCGGCGACGTCATGTCAGTGATGATTAAGGTGAAGGGGAACCGCATCACGGACATAAAGTTCCAGACGTTCGGATGCGTTGCGGCAATAGCCACAAGCTCCATGATAACCGAGTTGGCGAAAGGGAAGACGCTGGAAGAGGCGGAGAAGCTGTCGCGGCAGGATGTTGCTGACTCGCTTGGCGGGCTGCCACCGATAAAGATGCACTGCTCCAATCTTGCAGCGGATGCACTGAAGGCTGCGATTGAAGATTACAGGAAGAAGAGGAGCTAATCGGGAAGGGCCGGGGGCATCTTTTTCTGCTCCTCGAGCCACTTCGTGACGATTTCGCTTGACAGTATCTCCCCTGCGTGCGCCCTAACTGTATCCAAGAGTTCTTTTAGCTCGGGCCTTAGCTTATCTTTGGCTGCCAAGTCATTCACAAACGGGTCGGCAGGTTTCCCCGTCTGGTCGCAGCTGATGGTGTTCCCAGTCTCATCGCGTGCCTTGAGTATCGGCTTCCCTTCCTTGCGATCAACGCAGCCATCGATGTCGCCGATTTTGAAGGTCGGCATGTTCATAGGAAATCCTGACAGTTTGACTTCGAGCCCGCGCGTTATTGTTTTTACCATTTACACCACGTGCCTGATTACAGCACGCTGCTATAAATTCATTTCTATGCTGCGGGGCTTGTGGGAACTGGGCGTTAATATTAAAAGGAAAACCGCCCTCGCCGAGATTGACGGCTTCGCCGGCAAATTTTCACCGCCGCGATTTGCGCCGAAGCGCAAATGCGGCGCCTTCGCCGAAGGCGAAGAGCGCAGGCGAATGCTTTCGAACTCGGATTACCGGCTTTCGTCAGCCAGGGTTTTCTTCCGAACCCAGGGGCCTTTTCTTTTCCAAAAGAAAAGGGGCCTTCGGAGGCCAGCGTCCTATCCATTAGACTACGAGGGCTTCACGCGTTCTATGCACGGCTTTGGGATGTCTGCATTTGAAAGGCTGATGGTGAGCATGCGTTCGCCAACCAGCATGTCGGATTTGGCCCCGCTCTGCTTGCAATAGGCTTTCAGGAAATCCTCACCCTGGCCGGTCAGGGAAAACGAGGTGACCGACTCAACATCCCTGCTTTTTGAATAAAGGTCATGGAAGGAGCGGAGGAAGGAACCGATGCCTTTGAACCTTCCCCCGGCGCGGGAGGAGTATGGGTCGAAGACGATTGTCGCCTCGTCAAAAACCATGCGCATCTTCTCCGCTTCCTTTAGGTGCTCCGGGGAGCGGTCTGAGATGTCCCAGGGGAGCGAGGTGCACGCCTCGGCACATTTCCTGCCGTCATCGTGGAAGACGTTCGTCCTGTCCGCACGCGCCGCTGGCGTGAGCTTCCCCCCTTCGGAGTGGAAAAGGTCAAGCTTCACCTCTTCGTGCATGCAGGAACCGGCTTTATAGGAGTACTTCCGTGCGAGCAGGACGAACTCGTCTCCGGATGAGATGCGGAAGTGATAGCCGCCGGGCGAGAGCGCCTTTTTGAGGGCTTCGCTGAACTCGTATTTCTCGAGAGGCTCGGCAACCGGCCTGTATTTCACTCTCATCTCATCCTGCCCCTGGCATCTTGAGCCCGCCGCCCTTCATCATTTTCTCCATCTTCTTCCTGAAGCCGCGGTCCCGCTTGAACATGCCCATCATCTTCTCCATTTTCTCGAACTCGGAGAGAAGGCGGCGCACGTCCTCGGGCTTCACGCCCGCCCCTTTTGCGATGCGCTCCTGCCGCGAGCGGCTCTTCTTCAGGAGCGAGGCGTCCTCGCGCTCAGCCGGAGTCATGGAGTTGATGATTACCTCGTATGTCTTCAGCTTCTCCTCGCTCTGCTCCAGCATTTCCTTTGGCATGTCCGCCATGCCGAGCATTCCGAAGACAGATTTGAGCGGGCCCATCTTCTTAGTGGCCTTGAGCTGCTCATAGAAGGTTTTGATTGTAAATTTTTCTTCGAGGAGCTCTTCGGGCTTGATATTCTCCTCCTTCACGATGGTGTCCATTTTCGAGATGAGCGTCTCCAGGTCCGGGAAGCCGAGCAGGCGCCCGACGTATTTCTTCGAGTCGAATGTCTCTATGTCCGGAATCTTCTCCCCTGTGCCGATGAACGCGACCTTTGCGCCCGTTGCTGCGACCGCGGAGAGCGCACCGCCCCCCTTCCCAGAACCATCCATCTTCGTGATCAGTACGCCGGTGAGCGGGACCGAGGCGTTGAACTCGGCTGCCTGCTTTCCCGCAACCTGGCCTATGTCCGCCGAGATGACGAGGAAGCGCTCGTTTGGCTCGAAATTCTGGGAGATAAGCTTCAGCTCGCGCTGCAGGTCCGTGTCGAAGGCTGAGCGGCCTGAGGAATCCAGGATTATCACGTCATTGTCTTTCAGCCTTTCAAGGCCGTTGCGTATTATGCGCGTGGCATCGGTGCCGCCCTTCTCCCCGTAAAAGGGTATGCCGTTCCTCTCCGAAAGCTGCTGCAGCTGCTCGAAGGCTGCCGGGCGGAATGTGTCGCAGCATATGACGCCGCTCTTCAGGCCCTTCGACTGGTAGAACTTGGCAAGCTTTGCGACCGAGGTTGTTTTGCCGGAGCCGAACAGGCCGAGGAGCAGGATGCGCTGCTTCTCCAGGCGCGGCTCGTGCCTCTCGCCCATCATGTTTGTAAGCTCGTCATAGACGACGCGGACGGCGTGCTCCTTGGGCGAGACGCCTGGTAGCGGTTTTTCCTTCAGCGTCTTTTCCTCTATCCGCTTTGAAAGCTCAAAAACCAGCTTGACATTGACGTCATTTGAAATCAGGATGCGCTGGAGCTCCTTTATGAACTCCTTTACCGCCTTCTCGTCCATTATGGCCGCGCCCGTAAGCTTTGCCAGCGCCTTCCTCAGCCCCTCGCCTAAATCCATCAGCCAAGGTTTCGGCGTTGTAGTTTATAATTCTGAGGCGAGAAATTAGTGATATGGCCCATAAGGAGAAGAAGGCGGAGGCGGCCGGAAAAAGCGAGAGCCCGGAGGCTGCGTTGAGGTCGTTTGCAGTCTCAACGCGGATTGGCGATATTGACTTTGAGGTCACTGCTCGCGCTAGGCTGAAGCAGGCCAGGATTTTCCCCAATGAAGAGGCTTTGAGGGCGGCAGTAGAGCTGGTCAGGGAAGGGCGCATTGTAGACGCGAACGGTGTTGAGATAAAAAAAGCAGGCCTCGTGGTGAATGGCAGGACAACGGTGTTGCCGTACGATGACGTGCGCTGGCTTAAAGATGCCACGCTGAAGTGGCCTTATTTTACTCCGGAGATGGGAACGGGACCGCTACTCGGCGACCGGGAGCATTTGAAGCTGCTCACCCAGATTCTGCCGGAAAGGACTGCCCTGCTTTTGGCAAAGTTCGTTGCCGGGGGCCATTACGCGCGATCAGTTGAGAGGTTTCTCAATGGGCCGGATGGCAGGGAATTCGTGCAGGAGCTCATTAAGAATCTAGCAAGTGGTGGCGAATCCCTTGATGCAAAGGTGCGGCTTTCAGATGAGGCGAAAGGTGTGTTCATTAATGCGGGAACGAGTTTCGTTAAGAGCAAGGACGAGGGCGGAACGCTCGGATTCGTGTCTGCGCTGAAGGCGCTCGGCGAGAGGCTCAATGCGTAGATTTCTTATACTTCGGCATCGCGGTTGATGCGATGATCACTATTGCTCATGCGCCAAAGACGGAGACGCCAAAAAATGGGGCGCCGCCTTCCGAGTTCAACAGGTATGCGAAGACTGCGGACGAAGAACCGAAGAAGAGGAGGGCGAGGGTCGGAAATTCCGCAGTCAAAAAGTTTGTCTCAAACCTTGAGGAGATTTGGAAGGACGAAGGAAACAGGGGCTACCAGCTCCCCTGGTATTCCGAGATGGCACGGAAGGGGACTGGACTGGCGGAAAAGAGGGCGCTAGGAGTCCTCCACCGCAACATTTACCAGAAGCGGAAGGGGTGCGACCCGGAGCTGGTGAAGCGGATTGACGCGTTCAGGAAGGCCGTGGCAGAGTGGCGCGCAAATGTCGGGAAGAAGGCGACTAGTGAAAGGAAGGCGCTCTGGAAGAGATATGCGGAAGAGGCGAGCGCGCGGCAGAAGCGCGAGGACGAGGAATTCCGCACGGCACACCGCCTAGTGGCGAAGCCCTACCGTGGGCCTACGATTGCCGAGCTTGTGGATGAAACTGGCCTGAGCGCGCACAAGGTGTACAAGCGCGCGGAGAGGCTCGGGCTTGAGACGTGCTTCGCGAACATTGCGCATGCGCTCGACATGATAGTCGCGCTCGTGGAGAAGAGGGGCGGCAAGGTCCCCAAAATCTCCGGTATCATCAGGGAAACCAGATTCTCCAGGGAGCGGGTTAACAGGTGCCTGGAAAGGCTGGAGGCTTGCGGCGCATTCCAATGGGACTGGGAGCCCGGGGCAGCGGCAGCGCGCACTAGCGATGGCGAGGCCCTGGCGTGCATAAAGCTACTCAGGCTCGGGATGCTCCCGAGCCATATTCTTCTACGCGAAGTCAGGGACATGGATGCGCTGGTGGAGGAGTTCAACAAGCTTCCGATTGGCTGCAGGGTCAAACTCTTCTTACACATTGCTGAGGGAAGTGGCAAGGTTTCAAAGGCCGAACTGGCCATCATACGGGGAATGGGCCTTGCGGCAGGGCGCGAACTGGAAAGCATCCGGCCGGACGCCCTTAAACGCTTGCGGGAGATTGGGAAGAGTGGTAAGCGGGCGAAGGAGAAGCCGGGCGCCGAAAGTGCTGAAGCGGAGTCCCAATAACTCTAAGATTCATATATTTGAACCTCGCGTTTTAGGAGGTGAGCCCTACTGCTGAAGTGCAGAAGCCTGAGAAGAAAGAGGAGAAGAAAATCTCCGAAGGAGCCATCGGGATATTCGTGCTCGTCAAGCTCTACCTGGAACATGCCGGGTACGAGAAGGAGCGGATGAAGAAGGTCATCATTGCCCGCGCCAAGGAGCATAAGGATGACGTTAAAGAGGTCTGGGAAAACCCGGCGAAGTATGGCAAGGAGATGCCGACTGCCTTCCTCGAAGACCCTTTTGGGAAGGAATTTGACGCGCAGGTCAGGAGCGGCAATCCGTTCCCCGACACGGTTGAGGTGCAGCCTCCGAAAGCCGGCACGGCCAAAGTGCAGCATCCGAAAGATGAGCTGGATTTCGCCGCCATTTCCAGGAGGATAGAGGCCAGCGGGCTCGAATGGCTCAGAATGCAGGAGGATGAACGCCGTGAGCAAATCCTGTATGGCTGGAAGAGCCTGACACTCTCCGCTGCTGAGAGGCTGCTCCGCGATTTCAGGGTAGATTTAAACCAGAGGGGGTATATCCCGGCGCACGAGTGGAAAGTCTATACGCAGATTAAGCATCTGAAAAAAGAGATGGAGAAGGAGACAGCGGCAGGCGGCCAGGAGACGAAGAGCGAAGGGGCGGCGAAGGTGGATTCTGCGGCGCTGAAAATCTTCGCGCTTGCCCGCATCTATTGCGAATGCCCCGATGACCGCAAGGAGCTGGAGAATGCAATCGTCGAGCTGGCGCAGAGATATCCGGGGGATGTCAGGATTGCTTGGACCCATGCGGGCAGATGGAAGACAGGGGTGTCCCCGAAATTCTTCACGACTGAGTTCGGGAAGGCATTCGACGCCGCCATGCGGGGCGCCGACCAGCTTACGAAGTGCGGGGAGGCGGGTTTCTTTGCGACCGCCTCCAAAAAAATCGGGGAAGGCGGGGTCGGGTGGTTCGAGCAGCAGTCGAAGGGGTACAAAAGGGCGATTTTGAGCTGCTGGGCCGAGCTGTCTGCCGGTGCGGTCGGCAGTTTCCTCAGCGAATTCGAGAAGGCAGCCGCGCAAGGGGCGCTCCCGGTATATTTCTACAGGGCGTATTCTGAGATGCGGCTGCGCAGGAAAAAATGGGAAGTTCCGCGGCCCGTGGAGACGAAGGAGCCCGAACCGAAGGGTATGGAAGTGATGACGGAAAAGAAGAACGAGGAAGCTGCGGGGAAGAAGGAAACGGAGCCGCTTATTGCCATGCCCATAGACCGCGAGAGACTCTTCCTGGAGATGGTTGCCGCAGGAAAGAAGCTGGAGGAGATTGAGTCGCGATTGCAGATGAATAAGGTGGAATTGGGGAAGTTTGCGCTTGATTTGATGATGAATGGGAAACTCCGCCCTGCAGAAGTTACGGAAAATGTGAAGGTAGGGAGGTCTCAGAGGCCGGTTGCTGGAAAAAATTTGAATGAAAAAACGCTGAAGGAGGCGCATGAAGCACTGGAGAAGCCGTACCGCAAGCCGACAATAAACGAGCTCATAGATGAAACAGGATGGAAGAGGAAAAAAGTTCTCGCAGTCAAATGCGCCCTCGGCCTGGAAACTTGCCATCCGCGCATCGCCGACGCGCGCGACAGGATAGTGGAGGCGATTGGGAAGAATGGCGGGAAGGTTCCGAACAAGGTAGTGTTGAGGAAGCTGACCGGCCTTTCGCGGTTCCATATAGACGAGCAGCTGCCGCACTTGATGAAAGCAGGTATATTCCCAGAAGCCAAGGCCATGAAGCCCGAATGGAAGACGACGGCGGTTACCGATAATCCTTACAAACTGGCTGCGAGGTTGATGGTATCGCAGCTCGCCCCTAACGAAAGCCGCTATCTCCTGCTCAAGCATCTGGCAGAAGGTGGAAAGAACAGGTACGAAATCGCGAAAAAGACGGGCGTCTCTTCTGGGTCATTGCACTACGAACTGAAAAACCTCAAGGATACGGGACTTGTCCTGCAGGACGGTGAAGGTTACGCGGTCACCAAACGGGGAAGAAAGGTGCTGAAGGCGACTGAGGCGATTTTCTTCTGGGGCCATCCGCCCTCGAGATTGGACAAGAAGAAGGAATGGGGCCTCACAAAAATATTCGGCAATGCGGCACACAGTGGCAACTGCGCCGCATTGCTGGACCTTGCGGACATGCAGGAATCAGTTCCCGGAAGGGGATGGGTGACCCACGGGCAGAGTGAGGAGGCGGAGCTTTACCTGCATGACAGCGCGTCGTTTTACAAGCTGGCAGGGATGGGAATCGTCGCGGAAGAGGACATCGGAAAGTCGGGGCGCTTCGCTTATGGTTTCAGCGAAGATTTTGCAAAGCTGAAACGGATTCCTTTCGGCGAGATCGCGCGGAAATGCCCGTTCAAACGGCATTACTCTTCGGAAGACAGGCAGACGGCAGACAAACTGCTCCAAAAGCATGATATCCCGCTTTCCGTGCGTGAAACCATTGACAACCCGTCCAAGCTGCAGGTCGGCTGGTGCATCGCAAGCGGAATATTCGCGCACAATGCAATTGCGAGAAAAACTGGGATGAGACGGACGGATGTGACGATGAATACCGGGATGCTCGAGGACGCGGGACATGTGCGCAAGAGACTGCCCGGAATCAGGATAAATGTGGAGGAGAAGCACGCAAGAATGCTGCTTGAATATTTGCGCGCGCTCGAAGGGATTGTCGCTGGCGAGCTGAAGGGGAGAAGGCTCGAGGTGAAGGTTCCCGAAAAGGGAGGGCGCGACAAGTTTGTGTCCCTCCCGCTGCCTCCGCCAGTAGAAGCGTCTGGTCGGAAGGCCTACGGGTACTGGACGGGGCCTGGGGGCAAGCGGAAATTCCTCAGGGAACTTGGCGAGACCATAGATGAGGAGGGAACTTCTTCCTACGAGACGATTGGCAAGGCGCGCCCAGACGTCCGCGGAGCATTCGAGCGCCATAGAAGGGAATGGGGAATCAAAAACTGGAAGGATGCAGTCGTGAAGACCGGCCGCACGCATACCGTGAAATGGAAACTGACTAAGAAGGAATGCTTGAAAGAACTGAAGGCCGAGTCGCTTAAGGCGAAAAGCACGGCGTCGTGCGCGATGCCAAAATGGGTGCTGAGATATTTCTTCAATCACAAGAGGGAGTGGGGGTTCAAGGGATGGAAGGACGCGGTCAACGCATGCGGCATGAAGCACACTGTGAGGGAAGTAACGAAGAAGGATTGGGTCGCCGCAATGCGCAAGAATTACAGGGAAACGGGCCTCACCTCCTCCACTTCGGTCCCTTCGAAGCTGGTTGGCCAGTTCAAGGCGCACTGGAAGGAGTGGGGCCTTCCCGAGAAATGGAAAGAGGCAGTGCCCAGGATTGGTCTCCCGTATGTGGCCGGCTACGCGGTGCTGACCAAGGAGGAGTTCTTCGAAGGCCTTGGGGAATTCAGCAGGAAATACGGGACGAACTCCCAAAGGGCCGTAGCGAAGAAGAAAAGATGGCGCTGGCTGCTGAGCGGGTTCGCGTACCATAAGGAGGAATGGGGGCTGAAGAGCTGGAAGGGCGCGCTTGACGAGGCGGGCATTGAACGGGTTTTGAAAGGCGGCAAATACGACGAGGAGAAATTCCTTAAGGAGCTGAAGGCTGCCTGCAAGAAACATAAGACGACTTCCTCAACGATGATTAAGACGAAAACAAATCTTTGGGGAATCTTCACGCAACACAAGGAGAAGTGGGGGTACAAGGGAATTGATGACGCCCTGGAGAAGATAGGCCTTCAGGCAGTTGGGCGTGGCAAGCCGCGCACCAGGGCGCGCGAAAAAGCTGTCGGGAGAAAAGAGGCACTTGGCAGGAAGCCGAAAAAGCCGCCAGTTGGGGAACGGGGGAGCGAACTTGGCGGAGAGCCGGAGAAGCCTCCGGTGAAGAAGCTAGAGGAAACCGTTGACGGGAAGCCGAAGAAACCGCCGCTGAAGGAGATGGGGGGAGCGGTTGGTGAGGGGCCGAAGAAACCGCCAGTTGGGGAACAGGGGGAAGAGATCGGCGATGAGCCGAATAAGCCCCCTGTGAATGAATTGGGTAGAGAGATTGGCGGAGAACCAGCCCAGCCGCGCACATTTCTCATCGAAAGGGTCAGGAGGGAAGCGAAGGATGACGTTGATTTCTTCATCAGGCTTGCGAAGCAGGCTAATGCGATGCAGCTCAGCAAGATGGAGATGGAGGATGCAGTTGCGCTCGTCGCCGGGATGGATGAAAAAACAAAGCGCAAGCTGATGCAGGAGGCACCTGACGCGTACTCGCGGCTCATCCTGCTTGCGCCCGGCGTGAAGAAGCCGGCGCCAGAACCTCCACCCCCGCCTCCGCCCAAGCCAATCCCGGTGGAGATTCCCGTTGCGTTAACCAGAAAAGTCAGTGCGAAAACTCAGGAGAAGGTTGATGAGTTCAAGGCACTTGCTGTGCGGTTCGGGGAAATTGAATGGGAGAAGAAGGCGCTCATCCAAAACGGGAAGGTGGACCAGGATACGAATGACGCGCTGGTACTCCTTGAGGTGGAGAAGGAGCGGGCAATAAAGCAGATAAAGAATATGGACTCCGACACGAACGATGCGCTTGCGCGCCAGGCAGTGCGTGTGCACATGCAGCTTATCATGTATGCGGAGAACTGGGAAGGGAAGAAGAAAGAGAGGTCTGAAACTGCCAGGAAAGAAGCGCGGGAGATGCTCAGGGCAGGCGGGCAGGAAAAGAAAACGCTCTTCAGGTATATGGGCACGCTGGAGGAGTCGGGCTTCACATTCGCCGGAAACAATCTCCGCTTCATCGAGAAGGAGCAGCCTGAGGACGCGAAGCTCATCGCGCAGGCCCTGCGCGTCTTCAAGCTGGATTACACAAACCTTGTCGAAGAGTTCAGGAACTGGAAGAGGCATAACGCATAGCCTAGGCGTGCCTCGCGATTAGCAGGGGGAGCGGAAGGAGGAGAAGGATAAAGCCGGGGAGGCATGCCTGCACTTTTTCGTCATCGGTTTTTTCAGGGATTTCCAGACCGTAGGGCGGCATGGTCGCATTAAGGTTCGCGCCTGCCGGGCCGCACCTCACGCAGTTTCCGTCCGGGAAGCAATTGTTCTGGATTGCGGTCCAGTTGCCGTCCTTCCAGTAGGCGTAGGAGTTGGTGTTGTTGGCGAGAAGGCCGGCTATTTGCGAAACGTCTTCAGGAGTGGTACCGTTTATCACTTTGTGGCTCCAGAGCCAGTCGAGCTCGGTCCATGCTGCCTCGCTCCAGTTGGCATCATGCGGCTGCCCCATCGCCGAGGCGTTCGGCAGGCCGATTCTCAAGGCCCAGCCGTATTCGTCCTCGCCGAGGGATGCAAGGAGAGTCTCGTTGTAGTGGCTGCGGAAGAAGAGGGTGCCGTTCTGGAGGGTGTAGTTGCTTCCGAGAGTCGCGTTGCTTTCCGTGATTGCGGAGAGGTTCACCGTGACGTTGGGCTTGTTGAGGTAGACAACGCCTCCGCCGTAGACGATGCACGCGGAAATTGAACCTGCGGAAAACAACAGCGCAAGAAGGATGATTATGCCCCTCAATCCATCACCAGCTAAGCTTTCATCGCAGATATTAAAAATGGTGCATGAGAAAGGATAGCCCTGTCGGGCCCGTAGCTCAGCCTGGTCAGAGCGGCGGTCTTATATGACGCCGTGCGGGACAAGATGAAATCCGCACGGATTAGGCGCTCTGGGAGAGCCGTAGGTCTGGAGTTCAAACACGGATTCGCTGGCGCGAATGCGCTTTCGACTCCGTCGAAAGTCTCCACGGGCCCATTTTTGCTTATGCGGATTGACAGAAGGAAGCCGGAGCCGCTTTTGCAGATTGTCAACGAGCGGATTGCCATCCTGCTCAGCCTGGCGGAGAAGAACGCGAAGAGCCGCCCGGAGAGGAGCAAGCGCTACGTCAGATTGGCGAGGAGGCTTGCGACCAGGTACAGGGTGAAGCTCGGGAAATTGAAGTGGAAGTTCTGCAGGGAGTGCAGCGCTTTCTGGGTGCCGGGCTTCAACGTGAAGGTGAGGATGAGGCCGAGGGAGAAGAGGGTCGTTTACACCTGCGAATGCGGTGCTGAGAGGAGCGCTATTTACGCGAAGAGGAAAAGCTAAAGCTCCTCGATTTCTTCGACGCGGGCCTTGTAGACCTCGATGTGCGGCTTCCATTTCCTGAAGAAGGAGTCCGCGAGGCGCTCCTTATCATCGGAGACGAGGAGGGCCGATTTTGTCTTCCACCTCTGTGAGGAAAGCTCGGAGCGGCCGAGCTGGTAGTAGAAGCGGCGCTTGAGGCGGTTGTAGTCGCGCACCTTTACCTTGAGGTCATAGAGGTAGAGAAGCATGTAACTATGGTTACAGCAGCGGCAGGAATATATACCTTGCCGCCGAAATATGTCTGTTCTTTCTCGTTCTGTGAACAGGAAGGAACCGCGATAATCCTCCGCAAGGAGGAGCCTGCGATGCAGGCAGAGAGGTTCGAGGTGAGAGTTTGAGGAATGTTTTCGACGTACCCGCGGACAGGCTCATAGCCGGGGCCGCGGAGAAGCTGAAGGCCGTGCCAGATATCAAGCCGCCGGCTTGGATGGCTTATGCGAAGACGGGCGCGCACAAGGAGAGGGCGCCTGAGCAGCCTGATTTCTGGTACCTAAGGTGCGCCTCGCTCGTGAGGCAAATCTACATAGACGGACCGGTCGGAGTGAGCAAGTTCCGCAGGCACTACGGCGGCGCGAAGGGCCACACGGTCCAGCGCGCGCACAAGAAAGTGGCGGGCGGGAACATCATACGAAAGGCCCTGCAGCAGCTTGAGAAGGCAGGCTTTATCGAGAAGAAGAAGGAGGGGCGCTTAATCACGGGGAAGGGCAAATCCTTCCTCGACGGGATTGCAAAAGGTCTTTGATATGTGCGGAGGTTCAGGAACCGACGATGTTGCGCAACGCGCAACAGGCAGTCGCCGAAGGCGACTGGATATGCGCCGCGAGCGAGCTCGTTTGGCAACGAGGAGCGAGCGTGCGCAACGGGGGTTCTGAAATGGATGAGGGGCAGCTCGAGGAGCTGAGGCAGAAGAAGCTTCAGGAGATACAGCAGGCGCAGGCAATGGATACGCAGAAGAAGCTCCTGCTGAAGAACCTCGTGGAGCCCAAGGCCTACGAGAGGCTGATGAACGTCAGGCTGGCGAACCCAGAGCTCTACGACCAGTTGATAAGCCTGCTCGCCTACCTTTTCAAGAGCGGGCAGGTGAAGGGGAAAATCGGCGAGGCGCAGGTGCTGCAGCTGCTCTCGAAGCTAAGCGGCGGAAGAAGGGAGCCGACGATTACGGTCAGTAGGAGGAAGTGATGTTAGTGGAGGTTCAGGAACCAAGGAAATGGCGACGTAGCGCGAAGCGCGGAGGAAGCCAACCATTGGTTCTGAAGAGAAAGTAAGAGGTGTTTACGATGTCTAGGAACAAAAGCGCGGCAAGAAAGAGGAAGCTTGTGAAGGCGATAAGGCAGAACAGGCGCATGCCGCTGTTCGTCGTCGCGAAGACGAAGAGAAGGGTGACGCAGAACAGGATGAGAAGGGACTGGCGGCATGAGAAGATGGACTTGAAGGAGGATTGATTTGATGGCTGAACTCGAAAGGATTTACACTGTCCCGCTTTCACGGGCGTACAACTACAGCGAAAGGTACAGGGTGTGGTTCGCGATGAAGCTACTGCGCGCTTTCCTGGCAAGGCACATGAAGGTGGAGCCGGAGAGCGTGAGGCTCAGCGCAGGTATAAACGACCTCATGTGGACGCACGGCATGTCCAGGCCGCCGAGAAAACTGAAGCTCAAAGTGAGCAAGGACAGCGGCGGGATGGTCCGCGCAGTCCTGCTCGAGGAGAAGAAAGAGGAAAAGAAGAAGGCGGAGACTAAGCCTGTCGCGCCTGTTGCCGGAATGCCTGCCGAGGAGCACGCCGGGAAGAAAATAAAGGAGGCCTCCTCTGAGAAAAAGCCCAAGAAAGAAAAGACAGTTAAAGAAGAGAAGGGTGAAAAGAAGCAGTAACGTGGAGGTTCAGGAACCAAGGAGATGGCGAGGAGGAGCGCGAAGCGCGACGACGAAGCCAACCATTGGTTCTGAAAAGAGTGAGAGGTTGCACGCAGAGAAGGCGGCCATAGATGGCAATTCATTCATAGGCATGTTCGCCAGGTGCAGTGACAAGGCTGTCCTGGTCCCGCGCGCAGCCCCTGAGAAGTTCGTTCTGAAGTGCAGGGGTGCGCTCGGCGTAGAGGTGCTCGAGGCGGGAATAGCCGGCTCCAACCTTGTAGGCTTGTTTTCGGTGATGAACTCCAACGGGGTTGTCCTAACCGGGCTTGCCTACAGGGACGAAGCGCGGGAGATTAAGAAAATGCTTGGAATGGACGTCGCAATCCTGAAGGGGAAGCACAGCGCGGTTGGCAACGGGATTCTTGCGAACGACAAGGCCGCGCTGGTGAACCCCGGGATGAGCGCCGCGGACGTGAAGACCATTGCCGACTGCCTCGGTGTCGAAGTGCTGAAGCGCGACATCGCCGGCCTCCCGAATGTGGGAAGCGCGGCGGTCGTCACGAACCGCGGCCTTCTTGTTCACGGCGAAGTCGAGGACGAGGAGATGGAGGAGCTCGAGGGGATTTTTGGCGTGAAGGGCTCTGCCGGGACCGCGAATATGGGAGTCCCTTACGTTGGAATCTGCATAATCGCGAACAGCAATGGCTATCTTGTTGGGGAACGGACCTCGGGATTCGAGATGTCGCGCATCGACGAGGCGCTCGGGATGCTGAGGAGGTAATGGCATGGAGATAGCTTACGATGATTTTGCGAAGCTCGAGATTCGCATCGGGAAGATTGAGGCTGCCGAGAAGGTCGTGGGGACGGACAAGCTGCTGAAGCTCAGTGTCGACATCGGAGCCGAGAAGAGGCAGCTGGTTGCCGGGATTGCGGACACTTATACCCCGGAGAGCCTCATCGGGAAGAAAATCGTCGTGTTGGCGAACCTGAAACCTAGGGTGATAAAAGGAACCGAGTCCAAAGGTATGTTGCTGGCGGCCGATGTTGAAGGCAAGGCGGTGCTGCTGGCACTTGACAGGGAGGCCCCAGTGGGGGCAGCAGTCAGGTAGGGGGTGTATTCTCTTGAGCGGTATTCCCTTGAGCGGTATCCGGAAGATATTGCAGCCCGAGCTGGAGGTCAGGCCGATCGGGAGCGTTCTGCTCGCACACTGCGAGCATGTGCTCGCAAAGCTTGGGGAGGACGGCATCGAGCCGCTCCACCCCGAGGAGTTCAAGAAGCTGAGGGACAGGATTGCGAGCAGCGCGGACTCTGGGCCGCTTGCCGCGAATCCGTTCAGGCCGGTGAATATAGGCGGGTTCGAGCTCAACTGGGCAGAGGGCGAGCATATGGCCCTCGCGGAACTGAGCGGGATGCTGCGGGAACTCGGCGGCTTCGACCCCATCGTTGCGCACATAGACAAGCTTTCGAATATGGGCGTTAAGGGGCTGGGCAGGCCGATGCTCATCAAGGCAAGCTGGGACAGGGCATATCTGAACTGCATAAAGGAGGACAGCCTGCGCGACAGGTACCTTGCGACGAGGCTGAAGGCGCTCGAGAGCTACAGCGAAAGGAAATCCTATGCGCTTGCGCTCGGGCTCATGGAGTTCCAGGATGAGGTGATTGTTTGAAATTCATGGTGGAGGGTTCGGTGGATTTGGGCAGGGAGATGAGGCGCTTCGCGAAGGAGATTGAGGCGCCGAACGAGAACGCGGCGAGGGAGCTCGCGCTAACGCTGCTCGGAAGCGCGCACGGAAGGAAGAGGACGCGCATCGAGATAAAGGTCGTCAGGAAGGTGGAGAGCTGATGGCGGAAGGCGGGGACGAGAAGACGGGAAGGGAGGCTCTTTCAAGGATGGCTTACGAGGCGCAGCTGCTGCAGGGGCAGGGGCGGGCGCTTGAGCAGCAGGTTGGCGCGCTGGCCGAGGGCGCCGCGCAGCTGAATGTCGCGCTTGATTCGCTGAAGAGCCTGAAAGGCGGAGACGGCGGAGTCGCGCTGGTGCCCCTTGGCGCGGGCACAATGGTGCGCGCGAAGCTTACGGGCGAGAAGAAGGTGCTGATTGACGTCGGGGCGGGCGTGGTCGTCGAGAAGGAGCTCGGCGACGCGATTGCGGTTCTTGAGAAGCGGCTTGAGGAGACGGAAGGCATGAGGGGAGGCGTCGAGCGCGACATGCTCGCGGTTTCGCGCAGGCTTCAGGCCATTGACGGCGAGGCACGCGGCCTGATGCAGAAGCTCAAGATGATGCCAGGGGAGGAGTAGGATGTTCGGCCTCCTGAAGGCTAAGATTTCTTCTTTCGTCGATTCCCTTACTAAAAGGGAGGAGCAGAAGGCAGCGGAGGAGGCGAAGCCGGAGGTTTCTGAAAAAAAGCCGGAACCACTTGCTGAGCCAAAACCCGTGGCCCCGGCCGCAAGGCCGGCAATTGAAACGAAGAAGCCGGCTCATGTGCCGGCGCCTTTGCCGGAAGTGAAGAAGCCCGCTGCTGTTGAAAAGCCGCATGTTGTGGCTGAGGAAAAGAAGCCTCTTGTTGCGGTTGAGAAGCCGCGTGTGCCTGCGCCAGAAATGAAGAAGCCGGAGCCTGTTGCCGAGAAGCCCCGTGCGCCCGAACCATGGGCGAGGAAGCCCGTTGCCGTTCCTGCTAAGGAAGAGGAAAAGAAGCCGATGAAGGTCAGCCTCTCGCTTGAGAGCAAGGTGAAGGGCCTTCTCTTGGGCGAGGTCGAGGTAAAGGAGAAGGACATCGACGACCTTCTCCAGGAGCTTGAGATGTCGATGCTCGAGGCAGACGTCGCGTACGAAGTTGCGCAGGCGGTCGGCGCGGAGCTGAAGGCCGGGCTCGTTGGAAAGAGGATTAAGGCTGGCGAGATCCAGGTGAGGGTGAAGGCGATTGTGCGCGAGGCTCTTCGCGCGCAGCTCGAGAAGGAGAAGCCTGACCTGCTGAAGCTTGCCGCAGCGAAGGAGAAGCCGTTCAAGATTCTTTTCGTCGGCCCGAATGGCGCGGGAAAAACAACCACTATGGCGAAGGTTGCCGAGCTCTTCATGAAGAACGGGAAGAGCGTCGTCTTCTCGGCGAGCGATTCCTACAGGGCCGCGGCGATTGAGCAGACCGAGGCGCACGCGAACAAGCTCGGGATAAAGGCGATAAAGCACTCCTACGGCGCGGACCCTGCCGCAGTCTGCTTTGATGCGATTAACTATGCGAAGGCGCACAACATCGATGTCGTGCTGATGGACACGGCAGGGAGGCAGGAGACGAACCGCAACCTCGTTGACGAGATGAAGAAGATTGCCAGGATTGCGAAGCCTGACATGAAGATTTTCGTAGGGGAAAGCATCGCCGGCAACGCGATTGTGGAGCAGGTGAAGAGCTTCAACGAGGCGGTCGGCCTTGACGGGGTAGTCCTTACCAAGCTGGACTGCGATGCGAAGGGGGGCGCTGCGCTGTCAATAACAAAGGCGACGGGCGTGCCCATCCTCTACTTCGGGGTGGGGCAGGGGTATGGCGATTTGAGGGAATTCGACGCCGATTTCCTGCTTTCACAGCTCCTCGAATAGGCTTGTTTTTATATCTGAAAAGCAGAAATTGCCGTTTGCGCATCTTGCGCTTTGGTGATAATGTGATGAAATCCTTGATTGCCTGTGCTGCCGTTGCCGTAGCCGCGCTCCTCATGTTCGGGTGCACCGGGCCGGTGAATGACACCGGGGGGATGCACACGCCGCCCGTATGCACTAATTACTGCCAGTTGGGGCAGACGCAGGCGCCTTATCCCGACTGCTCTTGCAGCGGGGAGGGCGGGATTTCTCCTATGCCGAGCCCCGGCTACGGGGGCGGGGGGTACTTGACGCCGGTCGGCGGTGGAACGGGTGGCAGTGGATGGAACGGAAGTGCTTGGCAGGGCAGCCCAGGCTGGGGCGTGAGCGGTGACGATGTGCTGAGGGCGGGCGCGGCTGCACGAAGCGGCGGGCCCAGTTCCGAAGAGGGAATGATAGTCGTGTTCATAGGCTCCAAAAATGCGAACGAGACGCCCTACACCAATTTCAGCCTGACAGTAGGCGCGGTTTCAACCTACCGGGTAGGCGCTGGAGGCGGATGGAGCATCCTCTCGACAGGCTATAAGAACTTCGAGCTCATGAAGCTCGACGGGAAGCATGCCCTGTTTGCACAGGGAAGGACGGGCACGGGCACGCACACGAGGCTGCTCATCGAGCTCAGGAACCTGAGTGTCTATTACAACGATTCGGCCCAAAATGTTAGCACACCGAAAGACTACTATGTTATCGTTGACGCCGTACCTGTCACGGGGATTTCGGCAGTAATGCTCACGTTCGATCTCAACCGCTCCTTCGCGATGAGCCCCGATGGAAGCGCGCTCGTCTTCACCCCTGTTGTCGAAATCGACAGCCTGAACGGCGTAAGGTATTCTATAGGGGATGACGGCGCTGTAGACATGAGTGCCGGAACGCTCGGACTAAGGGAACTTGCGCTCTTCAACGAAACGGGAGGCTCCGCATACTCGATACTGGGCGGGACGATTGCCGCGTGCATGGAGGCCTGCACCGGCAACTGCAGCAGCATCACGGCCGCGAGCTGCCACGCCCGCTGCTCTCCGCGGTGCTTCGGAGTCGTGGATACGGTACCGAATTCCTGCGATGACGGGACGGCCTACGGCGCGTGCTCCAGCAACGAGCCGCTCTATTGCGTGACGGGCACCTACACCCTCAGGTGCGGCTCGTGCGGATGCCCTCAGAACTATGAGTGCCTGCCGGACGGCTCATGCACCTATATGTCCATCAGCGGCAGCAACGCGTGCGGCGGGACCGGATGCATAGGGGGAAACCAGCCGATGGCGTGCAGTAACGGAGTGAAGGTCAGCGACTGCGTCGCGTGCGGGTGCCCTGAAGGTAGTGCCTGCAGGGAAAGCACCGGGATGTGCGAGGCTACAGTTACTCCGACTCCGACGCCCTGAAGCGAGATTTCACACCTTTATCCGGTAGACCTGGACGTGCGGCACTCCGCCTATTGTGCGCACGCCCGCCTTCGATACGAGCCCCAGCTTCGCGGCCAATGCGATTGAGCGCTTGCCGACCAGGTTCAGCGAATCTGCGTCCATGAGCGCGCGGCGCGCGCCTTCAGCAGTCACAAGCTCGCCCTTGTAAAATGAGGAGTAGGTCTTCAGGTCGAGGCGCAGTTCGCCTTCGCGGAACACCTTCCCCAGATGCTCCCGGTCGCAGAGCGCGAGTATCGTGCTCCCATCGCACGAGTGAAACTTCATATACATTAGGTTGCCTCCGGGGATGCACGCTGGCCTACCACGTCCGTCGCGTAGGTGAAGAGGAACGCGCAGAAGAACAGCCAGGAGTACCAGAAGAGCCAGAAGGCGCTTATCACGTCAGAGCGCATGAATGAGATTACCGCGAAGACGAGCAGAAGGGCCGCGAATGCTGTCTCCACCAGGGTCAGGCGCAGCGCACCCATCACCGTGAGCTTGTGCTCGCTTTGCCTTGTTATAACGAATTTGGAGGGCAGCCCTAGGAAGCCGACAACTATCGCCCGTGCCCTGAGGATTGCGCTGGCGAAGTTCAGGAAGAACGCGAGCAGGCCTGCGCGGAATGAGCCGAAGTAGAGCTTCCCGCCGACGACCACGAGCAGGACTATGGCGATTATGTAGCTTATTGCCACGAGCTTCAGCTGCTCCGGAACGAGGACCTGGGAGTAGATGCTCCGCAGGCTTATGTCATATAGCACGAACGCCATGGCAAGCAGCGAGTAGAAGATGAATAGGACCGAGAGGTAGAGGTAGCCGCACACCTGCGAGACGTAGTGTATGTGCTTTTCCAGGGTGAACCTGCGCAGGTTCGCGAAATACTCGTAGAACGTCCAGATGTTGCCGACTGTGTAGCGCCACTGCTGGGAGAGGAAGTCCGCGAAGCTCTCTATGGGCGCGCCGTAGGCGTAGCGCTTGAAGGAGAAAACGCCGCCGTGGCCTGCGAGGTCCGCCTTCAGCGCGAACCAGAGGTCCTCGGTCGGGGAGTAGGGGAAGCCGCCGACCTCCTGCACGACCGATTTCCTCACGATTCCACAGGAGCCGCAGAACATCGGGGAGCGGCAGAAATGGCGGACGGGCTGCATGAACTTGTAGAAGAACAGGTAGTAGACATTCACCGCGTTGGCGAAGAACGAGCCCGGGGCGAACTCCTTTATCGTCTGCACGAAGCCCGCCTTCGGGTCCTGCTGAAGCTGCGCGAGCGATTCCTTCAGGAATGCCGGGTCCGTGAGGCGTTCGTCAGCGTCGAAGATTGCGATGTACTCCTCATCAAGCCCCTCCATGTACTCGTTGAGCACATAGGCCTTGTATTTCGGCGGGTTGAGCATGAACTTGTAGGTTATCCCAAGCTCCCTGCACTCCTTCTCCACCTCCTTCATCGGTGTGGTGGAGTTGTCTATGAGATGGATGCTGAGCTTGTCCTTAGGGTAATCCAGAATCATCATTGAGCGGAGGTTCCGCTTCACCATCTCCGGGTCCTCGTTCCTGCAAGGGATGAGGACTGCGACCTTCGGCATGAATTTGAGCTCCCGCGGCGCGTACTTGTCGAGCCCGTAGGAGCGTATATAGTAGTAGCAGCCGACGGTGTTGAAGATTGCGTTTATTACCACGAGGAGAAGGAAGAACGCTGCGAGCAGCCGCTCGACAATAGAGGTTGTTATGAACGCGAGCAGGTATACCCCGTAGATTAGGCCCCCGATCGACACTATCATTATCGCAATCACTAGGGCCCATCGGATAGCCAAGTCCTTTTCCATGACGGGGAAGTTTCGGATGGGCGATTTAAATGCCTATCCTTATCGTTACTGCGCGCGGAAGGCGTGCATGTATCCGTTGTCATACACGCGGTCGTAGGGAACTGCGCGCGGGGCATTGTAGAAGTCGTGCAGCAGGAAGATGTTGATGCCGTATGGCTGGACCACAGTGGCATTTGCGTTCCAGGCGAAATTGCTCTCCGCTTCCCACTTCTGCTGGTCCGCATATTCGACGTACAGGTCCGCGAGCACGGGCCGCCCTCCCTTCCATGCCTCGAGATGGCCGTAGAGCGGGTCAAGCGCGACCTTCGAGCTGGCCGGGGTGTAAAATGAGAGGTATCTCATCGGTGAAGTGCACACATCATCGGCTAGGCCCCATGAGCAGTGGTAGCTCATGCCTGAGAGGACGATTGCGCCGAAGAGGAAGTTCGGGGCGATGAACAGGGCGAGGAGCAAGGGGAAGGCAAGCTTTTCTTTCAGTTCCTTTGCGAAGACGAGCGGGAAAAGGCCTGCGCCGACCATCGCGACTATCAGGTCAGTGCGCAAAGAGACGTATGTGTTGAAGAGAAGGAGGGCTAGGAGGAGAAGGGAAGGGATGCGGTAGCGGTTTGCAATTATTCCGTAGATTGCGCAGCCTGCGAGGAGCGGGAGCAGGAACTGGAAGTCGAACCGCATCCCGTCCAGCCCATAGCTAAGGAGGTAGCCCCATGTGCCCGGGACTATTTCGTATGGGAGCCCGGCACGCAGGAAAATCGGGATGTAAAAGGGAAGCGAGATGAGGACTGCTGAAACCGGCCAGAGAATTGTGCGCTTGAGGTCGAACTTGAACCCATTCGTTGCGTAGAAGTAGAAGGGGAAGAAGACGAGGGTAAGCGGGTGGGCTGCGAAGGCGAGCCCAAGTGCGGCGACGCTTGCGAGCGGGGATGAGAGCATGAGGATGAGCGCGATGTTTAGGAGTGTGAAGGCGAAGATGTGCAGCCCTATCCCCGTTGCAGTGAGGAGAAACGCCCACTGGGAGATGAACATCAGGGAGGCGAGCACCCGCGATTTCGGCTCCAGCTTCCCGAAGAGGAGATAGGTTGTTGCCGCGAAGGCGAAAGCGGATAGGATGTTCAGGGGAATGCGGACTGGCTCGAATGAATTCTGGGCGAGGATGCTGGTAAGCTGGGCAGCGAACTCGAAGAAGACGGGCGGGTAGGTAAAGGGCCTGCCCAGGTAGCTTAGGCTATCGAAATAGTTAGTCGTTCCGCGCTCGAATGTCTCCTGCACCTGCCTGAAATAGTACGCACCCCAGACGTCGTAGCTTGAGATGAGCAGGCTGTAGGCGAGGATTATTGCTGCGAAGGCGAAGCCGAAGACTGCGGCCTCTTTGAGGATTCCTGGAACTCCTGCCAGCCTTTTCTCGGGCTTGCGGAACTTGAGGAGGTAGGCGAAACATGCGAGCAGGAGGAGCGGCACCAGCCAATCGATTCCGTAAGGCGCGAGCCGGAATACCGCTACGAGCGATGCGACCAGGATGACGGCTGGAACGAGAGCTCGCTTCAGTTCATCGCCCTTGAAAACGAATGCGAATGCGAGCGACAGGATGCCTGCGAACAGTGCTGTGAGCGGATAAATGGTTTGCGATTCGACCTCGTTTGAGAAGAGGATATGGCCAAGGAACCTCACTTCGACCAAATGCTTCCCTGGCTGGATGGGAAGCTTCTCCGAGATGCTGAACGTGCCGTTGAAGGAATAGAGCGGTGCTGAGGCGCGCACGCCATCAATGAGAATCTCCAGCGGCTTGTAGCCATTAGTCCTCGCGTTGCCGCTTACCGTGATGAAAAGAGACTTGTTCTCCATATTGGTTTGGACTGAGGCATTAACTGTTTCGGGCTGGATTGACGCGGCCTCGTTGAAGGAGAATGAAACTGTTTTGCTACTGCAGGAAAGCGTGGCGTTGCGGCCGCAGGCCGCGGAATCGAACGGGATTTGGTTTTCGCCTTCCTGAATTTGGAGTTGCGTTGCATTGCAGAGCGTGCATGAGGAGGCGAAGTTCGAGAAGACGGTGAAGGAGGAGTTGCTTGCTACTTCCTTTGGGTAGGAGGTAAGGTAAAGCTCCTGCGATTTGGGCAGCGGAAGGCCGTTGAACCCTATCTCGTTCATCTTCTGCACGTGGAAGAATAGGTAGATGATGAATGCCGTAACTAGCAGGATGACGAACCAGTTCTGCCTGAACTTTCCGCTCCAGTCAGCTTTTTTCTTCATCTATGAACTCCCTCAGTGCGGATGTCGCGTAAGAGCCAGGCGGCAGCATGAACTTGAAAGTTGCGGCATCGCCCCTCTGCGCGAAACTGAACTTCTTCAGCGGGACGAAGGCTGCGCGGAACCCTCCTTTCGGGCTCAGCTCGGGGAGCGATTTGAGCAGGAAGCTCTTGGTGCTCATGCCTTCCTTTCGCAGAAGCGCCTCCTCTCCCTCGCTGAGCCCGCTGCTCTCATATCCTATTAGCGGAAGGCAGAGGAATCCCTTTTCCCCGGCTTTGGCTGCCTTCTTTGCCTTGCCTGCCTCCGGAAATCCCAACTTGTCCTTTGGGCATACCCAGTCGCCTTTCTCCACTTTCAGCTTCCCGTGCGCCACCCTTGCGCCGAGGAGCTCGTTGAAAAGCTGGGACTGGTAGGCATGGACGAACATCAGCGAGATTCCGCGCGGGAGCCTGCGGATTGCGCCGGCGTAATCATTCTTGAACTCGGCGAGGTGCCGTATCATTGAGAGCTCGTAGCGGAGGTATCCTGGGAAATACTCCAGCGCTTCCGCGTAGTTCTTCTCCCTTGAGAGCCGCTCCCTGGCTGCCTGCGCAGCATGGTTCTCCTCACTGCCTGCGAAACACAGGTAGTTCTGCACCGCTGCCTCGAGGTCGCCTCTTGCTATAAGTTTCCCCACGGCTGCGGTGTTCGCGCGGGCGCTGCCGAACCTCTGCAATCCAAAATAGTTCGGAAAGGCGCCCTTCAATTCTGAGAGTATCTTCTTCACCTTCGCTGAAGAGCGCGGCTTTGCGCCGCGGACAGTAATGGTAAATGCGTTCCCGGCAAGGTCGCCGAGCTGCAGCCTCTTGCCCGAAGCCCATGCGCCGCTTATCTGGATGTCGCGGATGCTCAGGGATTTTAGCTGCTTAGGGGATGCGCCCCATACCGAGCAGAGCTGCGTTGTCAGGGCTCTGCGGTCCTTGGTCCCGGCATAGCCGAAGCTTGCCTGCCCGCGGCCGAGCTTGTCGCCTATCGCCCGCAGCGCCTGCACTGTGTTCCACTCCTTCTTCTGCATGACGAAAAGCGTGAATTCGCCCTTGCGCGACGGGCGCGAGACCTTTTTGCCGAGTTTGAGGAGGGTGCCGTCTGGCATCATCTCCTCTACTACGAAGTCTTCGGCATTCTCCTTCAGCTGCCCCCCTATTCCGGGCGCCTTCGAGAGGTAGGAAAGCACGAACTGTTTATATTGGAAGGGAATATATAGCTCGATATGGAAAGGCGCTTCTCGGATTTCAAGGGCTTCATTTTCGACATAGATGGCGTGCTGAAGGTCGGGGAGACCCCGGTGGAAGGCGCTGCGAACGTCGTGGAGTTTTTGCAGAACGAGGGGAAGAAGGTAGCCATCCTTACGAACAACGCGACGAGGACGAGGAAGGACATCGTCGCGCAGATGGCGCGGATTGGAATAAAGGTCGGGGTGGGGGACGTTTTCGGAAGCGCATACGGCACCGCAAAATACCTGAAGGAGGAATTCGGGGAAGGGAATGCGGTGATAATCGGAGAGAAGGCGCTGGCTGAGGAACTGAAAGCTGCTGGCATCGCCGTCCTTCCTGCCGAAAAGGCTGAAGAGGCGGATTTTGTTGTTGTGGGATTGGATAGGAGCTTTGACTATGGGGAGCTTGCGGCAGCGCTCCGCGCTATCGAGGCTGGTGCGAAGTTTATAGCAACGAATGAAGACCCGAGGCTTCCCACTGAGAAAGGCCCGGTGCCTGGCGCAGGCTGCATGGTTGCGGCGCTCTCGGCATGCGCGAGGAGGAGGCCGGACGTCGTGATAGGCAAGCCCCAGCCCTATCTTCTTGAGATTGCGATGAATTCGATGGGGCTTGGCAGGAAGGATGTGGTTATGGTTGGCGATGGCCTGGAGACAGACATCCTGATGGCGAACAGCGCCGGAGTGTTCAGCGTGCTCGTCCTTACCGGGACCACCCCGAAGAAAATCGAGCCGCTGAAGCTTCCGCGCAAGCTGAGGCCTTCAGCAATCCTTATGTCCGTGAAGCAGCTGGCTGCGAGATGGTAGTTAAAGCTCTGCTTCCAGCTTACCCTTCTCCTTGTTAATCTTCGCCTTTCCCTTGAGCTCCTTCTCTATCTCTTCCCAGGGAACGTTGGCTTTCCGCTTGCCCTTCACCAGCCCGAGCAGCGCATCGACCTCCTGGTATTTTTCGTATATCTTGTCTCCAGCGAGCTTCGCCTCCCCGGACTTTGCCTTCAGCCCGATTACGGCCTCGCGCTGCCCTTTCAGCGTGAACTCCAGCTTTCGCTTCTGCTCCCCAAGCTTGGACTCCTCGGGCTTTGCAGGCGGGGGAGCACCTGCGTAGAACTCATCGAACATTTCAGAGAGCGACTTGAACTGCTTCGCCTCAAGGCCGGCGAGCTTCTCGAGCGGAAAGGGTGAGTAGTCGAAGGGCTTGCCGTCTTTGTAATAGATTGTTGGCGAAGGGCGGTTCTCCTGCTGCATAACCTCGATGAATGCTTCCATCAGCTTCCCGAGCTCATCATCGTTCAGCGAATCAGCGCGCTTGTCGAACGGCAGCTCCGCGCGGTGGAGTATCTCCTCAAGGTATGCTGCCCCCAGGTTTACGCGGCTGGCCAGGCAGGCGATGAGCTTCTTCTCGTTCATCACGTCGCGGAGCTTCTCCACGCTGAGGTCGAATGGGTTCACCTTGGTTGAAGCCGGGAAGGTGTAGTGCGCGCCGCGCTTCTGCTTCCTGTCCTTCCACTCCTCGGCACGGTAGGGCACGATTATTTTCCCGCTTCCGTCCGCAAGGATGAGGTTGCCATCGGAGAACATCTCTATTACGAGGCGGATGGGCTTGCCGTCCCGTTCCAAATCGAGAAACATCACCCTGTCCATGCTGTACTGCTCAATCTTTTTCACGGCTGCACCCTCTAAGTGCTTGCGGAGCTGCATCGCAAACTGGGTAGGCTCCTTCGGCGCGGGCCTGATGAACTTCGTGAGCCCGAGCCGCTTCTTCAGCTCTATCGCGAGGTCCTGGGTCCCTTTCCCGGAGATGAAGAACTCTATGCGGAACTCGCCGTCCCCGAGCTCGTAGAATTTCTGGAGCCTTGCGCCGACCAGCGGCTGGAGCTCCCTGGCAAGGCAGTGGATTTCAAGGTTTGAGATTTCGCGCATGGGAATCACACATCCTCCCAGTTCGCGCACAGGTTATAGATAGTATGCTTGACAGACTCCAGGCCCTCCAAATCCACCACCACGTTGGGGCGGGGCTTCCCGTCCTCCGCGAATTTCACCGCATCGCACACCGTTGCGTCAAAGCCGGACATTTCGGCCTCCTGCCTGACCAGCTCCGCGCACTCGGCGTAGTTCGACTTTTTCGCCGAGTCCGTGTCGAGGGCGACAAGCTTCGAGAGCAGCCTAAGTTCCCAGTTCATGCGAATCAAAAGCCTATTTAATTGCTGGGGAATAAAAAGTCCTGCGCAATGGTGGCGGTCGAATGCAAATTCTTGATGCCCGGAAAGGGATTGTTACCCCTGAAGTGAAGGCGGTCGCGAAGGCGGAAGGCGTGCCCGCGGACTTCGTGCGGAGGAAGGTCGCGGCAGGCCGCATTGTCGTGATGGGAAAAGGCGGGCATGCGCTTGGCATAGGCGAGGGACTCAGGACGAAGGTGAATGCCAATATCGGGATGTCGCCGGACAGGGCGAAGCCTTCCGAGGAGCTCGCGAAGCTGCGCGCCGCCGTAAAGGCCGGCGCGGACACCGTGATGGACCTCAGCATTGCCGGGGACGTCGATGCCGCGCTCGCGGAACTCGTGCGCCGCTCCCCGATTCCGGTCGGAAGCGTTCCAGCCTACTCCGCAGTGCTTGCCGGGAAGGAAAAGGGGCGCGGGATTGCGGAGCTTGAGGCTGAGGATTTCATCGGCGCGGTTGAGAGGCAGATGAAGCTCGGGGTGGATTTCCTCACTATTCATGCCGCGATAACGCGGAGGGGGGTGGAGCTTGCGCGCAGGAGGACGCTGAAGATAGTGAGCCGCGGCGGCTGCTTCCTCGGAGCGTGGATGGTGCGCAACAGGAAGGAGAATCCCTATTTCACCGAATTCGGCTACCTGCTCGAGATGGCGAAGGAGAAGGACGCCGTGATAAGCCTTGGCGATGCGCTGAGGCCCGGCTGCCTCGCTGATGCCGGGGACAGGGCGCAGACCCTGGAGCTGGTCGTGCAGGGGAAGCTCGTGAAGGAGGCGCTGAGGCAGGGAGTGCAGGTAATCTGCGAAGGGCCGGGGCACATGCCGCTCGGAAAAATCGGGGCGAATGTGCGGATGCAGAAGAGGCTCTGCTCGGGAGTGCCATATTATGTTCTTGGGCCGCTCGTGACTGATATTGCCGTTGGCTATGACCACATTGCGGCAGCGATAGGCGGGACCGTGGCTGCGGCTGAGGGCGCGGACTTCCTGTGCGTCGTAACCCCGAGCGAGCACGTCGCGCTGCCGGATGCGGAGGACGTGCGCGAGGGAGTGATTGCTGCGAGGATTGCCGCGCACGCGGCGGACATCGCGAAGCGGATGGACGGGAAAAGGGACCTTGAGATGAGCAAGGCGAGGTGGGCGCTTGACTGGAGAAAGCAGTTCGCGCTTGCGCTCGATGCGGGGAAGGCGCGCGAATACCGCAGGAAAAGGGGGGGCGGGAGCGGGGCGTGCTCGATGTGCGGCAAGTATTGCGCCTACAAAATCGGGAAGGGGGCGTTAGGTTAAAGAACAGGCTGCGGGCAAGGTCTGATTATGCGCAACAGGCCCAAGAAGCTGCATTCGATAATCATGCTGCACGGCGACCTTAACTGGTGTGCTATTGCCCGCGAGGCGCTCCGGAAGAAGATGCATTCGCACGGCCTGCTGCCGGAATTGACCAAGGCAAAGGGGCTCACCGTTCGGCAGATTGTGAAGCTGGACAAGGTTGTGAAGGAGGCCTTTTCAGAAAGAAGGCGCAGGCGGCGCGTATCAGACGGTGAGGAGGAGGGCGACTAGGCCGGCTATCATGGCTACCGCGAGCACGGGCAGGGACTTCTTCTTGAGTTCTGGTGAGGCCGCGAACGCAAGCACCCCCATCTTCGCAATCAGGCCCGCGAATGTGGCAACGAAGACTGCACGCGCACCCTCGGTGACTGGCAGCGTTCCGGAAGAGACCTGCAGCGCGATGGAGACGACAACGGACGTGACGCTTGCCAGACCAGCGAGGAATGACGCCACGAGCAGCGCACCGCTGCCGAACGCGGAGACGTACTGCGTCACGATGAGCACAATGAAGAAGGCCAGCGCGAATTTCGCCCCGTACAGGACCGAGAATGGCTGGCCGAGCTCGACCCTGAAATCGCTGTGCTCCTTGTGCCTGAAGAACGGCAGGGACGCGACCACCAGCGCAGCCATCATGATTAGGTAGGCTGGGAACAGCAGCAGGAGCAAAGGTGCACAGGCATATGCCAGTATTATCACATCGCCCAAAAGGCTCGAGATGCTTGCGGCCGAGACTCCGGCTGAGAACGTCCATGGGTCGGCTCCCCGGTCCCTGGAGTGGTTGCAGAACGTGGCGATGACGCTCAGCGCGCTCACGAAGCCTGCAAGGAACCCTGTCAGCGGCAGTATCCTCTGCCCGACGAGCCTGATGGCAATGAAGCCCAGGAACGACATCACAGACAGGACGATTATTATCTCCACGAACCGTTTCAGCATGAGATCGACGCCAAGGATAGCGAGAGGAGCATCCGGAAGTATCGGGTATATCACGAAAAGCACTATCGCGAACTGCAGCGCATCAGCGAGCTCCACCTCGGTCAGATGGCTGACGAAGATGTGTGAGTACCTGCGGGAATATAGAAGCAGCGTGAGCAGTACCGCCGCTATTATCGCGTCAAGGAACAGCCCGTAGCCGATGAACATCCCGAACAGGTACGTGAGCGGGAGCGCCAGCGTGGTTGTGATGCCGAAGAACTGCTTTTTCGCCATGAAGTAGTAGACCAGGAACGCATAGCCTATCACGATTATGAGGCCGAGGTATGGGAGATACGGGAGCTCTATCGGGAGCGGGAAGAGCAAAGGCTGGGAAAGGAGTACGCTGATGCAGCCGAGCAGCGAGACCAAGGCGAATGACCTCAGCCCTACCGTCTGCTGCTTCTTCGTGTATTCCCTCTCAAGGCCTATCAGCGCGCCCACGCCCAGAGAGAGGAGTGCGCGCTGCAGGAATTCGTATTCAATAGGCATTTCGGACCACGCTCATCTCCGCTTTTTCCCCTCTTCCTTTATGGCCTTGACAAATTCCGCCATCGCCTTCTTCGGCTCCTTCGCCTTCTCCGCTGCAGTGCCAACCTGGACCCACTGTGCGCCCGCCCCTATGACGTCCGCAGCCTCCTTCGGAGTTCTTATCCCACCTCCAACAAGGTACGGGATGTCGATTGCCTTTGATACTGCGCGCACCATCTCAACCGGCACCGGGCCGAGAGAGGATGCGGAGCCCGCATCCGTATAGATTATCCTGCATCCCAGGTATTGGCCTGCTAGCGCGAGCGCTGCCGCGATTCCCGGCTTGCTGCGCGGGACCAGGTTCGCATCGCCGACCCAGCCGACCGTGCCGCCCGGCTCCACGACTATGTAGCCCATGGGCAGCGGCTCGATGCCGAGCCTCTTCACTATTGGCGCTGCGAGCGTCTGCGCCTGGGAAATCCAGTAGGGGTTGCGCGAGTTGAGCAGGCTCATGAAATAGACAGCATCAGCATAGCGGGTGAGGGTGGCGATGTTCCCCGGAAAGAGCGCAACCGGGACGCCTGCCTTCTCCTTTATCGACTTCGTGACTATGTCGAGGAGCTCCCCCTGCGCACCCATGCTTCCCCCCACTGCAATCAGGTCTGCGCCAGCCTCTGCCGCCCCTATCCCGGCCTTTATCGCTGCGTCCGGGGAAGGCCAGTCAACCGGGTCTATCAGGACGGAGAGCATTGCGCCGTCCCGGTGTATCGCCTCGTTTATGTACTTCTCCGTCTTGCCAATCACGACCATCACTTACCACCTTTTGACCTGTAGTATTCCACCATCTCTTGTATCCCGTCGTCGAGCTTCACCTTCGGCTTGAAGCCGATGTCTTCCTTCGCCCGGTCGATGTTGAACCTCCTGTTTGATGTGAGTATGTCTATATAATCCTCGGTTATTTTCGGTTTGCCGAAGAGGCGCGCGAACTTCAGCCTGAGCTTCACGAGCCAGAGCCACGAGTGCCCGATTGGCGGGCTTGTGCCGAGATGCTTGCATGCGAGTGCGAACACCTGCTTCTGCGTCATGTTATCTTCTGGCGCTATCACATACGTATTGCCAACAGCCCTTTCCGCACGCGATGCAAGGAGCATCGCCTGCACGACATCCGTTGCATGGATGAATGGGATGTTGTTGTTCCCATCGCCTAGGATGCTCATTCTGCCCTTCTTGAGCGCCGAGAGCACGGATAGGTAGGCCTCATCGAACCCCTCGCCGTAGATGACCGCTGGCCTCAGTATCACGTATGGAATCTTGTCCCCGTACTGCCCGACCGCCTCCTCTGCCATCATCTTCGACTTTCCGTAGTTGTCCGTCGGGTTCAGGCCCGTTTCCTCATCAGCGGGAATTTCCGCGGGCTCCTTCCCGTAGACCGAAATTGAGCTGATGAAGATGAAGCGCTTCAGGTGGTATGACTTGTCCCTGCAGGCCTCGAGAAGGTTCCTCGTTCCCCTGTAGTTCACATCAAGCAGCTCTTCGAACCTCGCTTCCGGGTTGACGAGCGCTGCGAGGTGATAAACATAATCCACATCTTCAGCTGCCTTTTCGAGAGATGCCTTATCGAGCAGGTCGCCGCTGGCAATCTCCACGCCCTTCGGGCACCCCTCCCAGCTGCCCTTTGAATGCTGGAGCACGCGCACCCGTTCCCCGCGCTCCGCGAGCGCCTTTACAAGGTATCTCCCGAGCCTTCCGCAACCTCCAGTCACAAGGTTCAGGGGCGGCTCCTCCTTAGGCCTCTTTCTCGCGACTGCCTTCTCATTCTCACTGGAGATGCGCATCAGCGTTTTCATTTCCTTGTCAACGCTCGGCCCTTTGCGCGCCTTTCGCGCCTTCCTTTTCTTCATCGGGGTAGTTCGGGCGGCCGCTATTTAAATCGCTTCACTCAACCGGCCCGTGCCCCGGGCAGAGCCTCTCATATTTCATCTTCTTCAGCATCTCGAGCGACTCCTGCAGCGTGTCTTCGTCGCCTCCGAACAAATCAGTCCTGCCGCAGTCGCCTGCCGCGAACTTCGTGTCGCCGCTGAAAAGGGTTTTTGTGCTTTCTTCGAAAAAGCAGACTGAGCCGGGCGTGTGGCCCGGCGTGTGGATTATTTTCAGGCGGAATTTGCCGAATGTTATTGCGTCTGGGCCGAGCTTCTCGATGTTGCCCGGAATCTTGAATCCCGGAAAGTATTTGTTGAGCTGCGGCAGGATTTCCAGGTCTGCCTCATGGAGAAAGGCGTCCGCGGAGATGTAGTTCATGCCATTGATATGGTCGGCGTGGCCGTGGGTGAGGAGGACTTTCGCTATTTTCTTGTTCAAGAGCTCCTCGTCCAGTGCAGGAAGGGAGGCGCCGTCACCTGAGTCGATGAGGAGCACTTCCTTGCCGTCCTCGAGAATGTAGATATTCGAGCAGAGGCCCTCGCCGACTATTAGGCGGATGCCGGAGCAAACTCGTTCAATTCCCTCTTTGCTCATCGCCAAACCTCTTTTCCGCTTTCGCCAGCCCGCCTTCGAGGCGCTTCTTTACCACCGGGTCCTTGATGTCATCCTGCAGGATATCGTGGGCCAAGTGCGGGTCATAATTGAAGATATAATCCGCTTCCCCTATCGTCAGGTCGTTGAACTGTGCCTTCGCTGCCGGCTCGAAAATATCGCCTCCGAAGCTGCAGATGGAACTTAACGGTGACCACATGTTGTTCCTGCGCATCCAGGTGCAAAGAAGGTCCGCTGCCTCTGCGTCCATGTTCCGCTTGGCCCTTTCCTTCACTTTATAGCTTTTGAAGCATACCCATTTTCTCAGTTCCTCTCCGATGCTCTTGAGTTTTGTCTCATCCACCTGGGTGGAAAAAAGTCTTTCCGTTGCAGCTTCCCTTTTCCAAGAGTCAGTTTTGGAGCGGAAGACCACTTCCCAAAGCTGAAGCCAGCTTTTCCTTTCCTGAAGCTTGTCGAGTGCATGCCACACCAACTTTATGTCGCCATCTGCACCAGTGTTAAGCACCAGGTTGCGCAGGCCTTTGCTTGTCCTTAGAAGTTGCAGGTGTTGCCATATGGAAGGCTCGACGTACGGCTTTTCAGCAACCTTCTGAATGACCATTGAGGTAAATTTTGCCTTTCCGAGAATAAATACCCGCACGCCTGCACGTTATTTTAACCCTGCCGCGCAAAAAAAGGCCGTGCTCGAATTCTTGAAGGACGCGGAAGCGCTGAAGGAAAGGCTCCACCGCGAGCGCGGGATAGGCAGGGAAAGGCTCGCCGAGATGGTGAAGCAGAAGCAGGAGGAGTTCGCGGGCCTGCTTAACGAGCAGGCGGCGGTTTATGCTATTGCGAAAGAGCACGGGCTGGCTGTCGTCACCGAGGCTCCGGTCCTGTTCGGGAAGGTTGCTGCCCTTGATGAAAAAAGCAGGGGGGTGAACCTCCTGTGCCGCGTGAAGCGCATCTATGCCTTGAAAACGTTTGAGAGGAACGGCAAGCCTGGCAGCGTCGTAAACCTGCAGGTGGAAGATGATTCGGGAGCGATTAAGCTCGTGCTTTGGAATTTGGAGGCCGAGCGCGCTGACAAGGGCGCGATTGAGAAGGGCGACGTGGTTGAGATAAGGAACGCATTCGTGAAGCCGGCGCTGGGCGGTGGGGTTGAGCTCCACCTTGGCATGGCCGGGACCATGAGGAGGAGCGAGAGGAAGCTCGAGCGTGTTGCCGAGGGAAAGGCGCCTGAGAAGATAGGCAAGCTTGCAGACGGGATGCTGGAGGTGGATGTCCTTGCGCGCATCCTTGAGCTCGGGAGCAAGACCGAGTTCGAGCGCAACGGGAAGAAGTCGCAGGTCGCCTCGCTCGTAATCGGGGATGAGACCTCCACGATAAGGCTTGCCCTCTGGGAGTCGGTCGCGAACTGCTTCGACAGGCTGAAGGTCAATGACATAGTGAAGATTGAGGGAGGCTACGTGCGCAAGGGAAGGGACGGGGCGAACGAGCTGCACCTCGGCTGGAGCGGAAGGCTTCTTCTGAACCCTAGGAACGCGCAGATTGCCGAGAGGAAGGAGATCCTGAACGTGCCGCTGGTGAAGGTCGGCGAGCTAAAGCCTGGAGAGGCAGCCGAGATTAAGGCTACCCTGAAGGGGATTCTCGAGGCGTATGACATGAAGACCTGCGGCGACTGCGGGGGCGAGGTCGGGGAGAAGATGTGCCTTTCGTGCAAATCAACGAACGTGAAGAGGAGGAGCTTCCTGCGGGCGGCGCTTTCTGACGGGAGCGGAGAAATTGAGGCTGTTACATATGGAAGGAACGCCATGAAGTTTGTCGGAGTGAAGAAGATTGCAGATGACATCGATTTTGCGACCGTGGTAACTCTCAAGAAGGCGGAGCTGCTAGGGAAGGAATTTTATCTCATGGGAAGGATGCAGGAGAGGAAGGAAAAGCGCGAGTTTTCGGTCGAGAGTGTCATCTCCTAGGGGCTGTGCGCCTTTGCCGCCAGGAGTTCGCCGCTCCATGCATCGAAGTAGTAATACGTCCCGCTTCCACCTGAGATGAACGCATACTCGCCTTCGTATTTCGCGGGCTCATTCAGCGCAAGTACCACCCACGCCCCCATCACGTGCTCCCTGTTGTTCATGTGCGCCACGTCGCTGAGAACCGGGTCGTCGTATTTTGAGAGGTAATTGTCGGCGCTTATCGTGCCTGCGAACGCGCGGGGCGCTATGTAGTATGCCAGGTATTGCGACGCACCGGGGCTAATCTCCCTTGCCTGCCCGATGAGGTAGCTTTCAGTCTTGTAGTTGGAGCCTACGAAGAGCGAGAATGCGAGAAGAGCTGCAAGGAGGATAGCGAACGGGATGAGCACCGGGATTATTACCCCCTTGCGGAAGAGATGATGTTTCGGGGAGAATTTGTCGAGCAGCTCTATGAGGAGATAGTACATCACAGTGAATGCTGACGCGAAGCCTGTTGCGACACGCACCGCCGCGCTGCTCTCCCACCAGCCGATGAGCTGCGCAACCCCGTCGATTCCCAGCAGCCCTATGGAGAGTGCGATTGCGGCGAGCATCACCCTGCCGTCCCTGAAAATTCGCGGCAGGCGTTTCCCATTGAACGCGATGGGGTAGGCTGCGAGCGCGCCGACCATTATGGCTAAGCAGCGTTCACAGAGCCCTATCTGCTGCCCGAAAAGGAAGAAGGCGCGCTCGGGCATCTGGTGGCACATGTAAACGTTGAAGAGGTATGCCAGCGCGCCAAGCCCGAGCATGAGCCTGTTGTCGCTCTGGATGAGGAGGCCCGCGAGGATTGAGAGCAGGACATAAAGGGCGAGGACCAGCAGGGAGAGCAGGATTGCAAGCTCTGCGAAGTAGCGCCTGTTTTCCAGGTGGTCTTTTCCCAATTCGAGGTTCAGCGCTTTGAAAAGGTCCATGCGGCTCGAATGTAGTTTCACGCAAGCATTAATAATAAAGGTGCGCGCAAAAGCCCCTGACGGGATTTCGCGAGAGGAAGACGCCATGGGGGGCTTTGGTGAAGGGTTGCGCAGGGCTGCAAGCTGGGATCGGGGCTTCCCAGTAGCCCTGCTCGCCCTCCTGCTGTTTTCGCAGTTCGCGTATGCCGGGTGGAGCGACCTGGTGTTCTCTTCGCAGGAGAACTACTGGGATTTCCACCAGGGGAGGCCTGTTTCCCTGAGCGTGAATGTGAGCAACAACGGGGATACGAGCGGCTATGCGGTCTACATAACGAACGTGACGCTCCATCCCCCCGACTGCGTGAATGGCGGGATGCCGATTACCTCCTCTGGCATAATCCTCTGCCCGAACCAGGATGACACCGGATGCAGGAACAGGTTCAGGAATGCGGGTGCAACCGCAATATTCAACTTCACAAACATTACCACTGATGCCTCGTGCATAAACGGGCTGCGCACCTACAACTTCACGTTCGAGGGGAGCGACGAGCTCCTCGGGGTCGGAAGCAGCTGGTACAACAGGACGCCGGCGAGCACGGCCAACTATTACATGCGTTTCATCGGCGCGGACAGCTGCGGGGACGGGGTTTGCGCGCCCACCGAGAACTGCACGCTCTGCGAGGCCGACTGCGGAAGGTGCCCGGAATGTTCCGGAAGCACCCGAACCTGCTACAACCATTCCGTGATGGAATGCAGCAATGGATTCTACACGAGGCTGATTGAGGCGTGCGCATATGGCTGCGAAATAGTGAATGGCACTCCGGCATGCAGGCATATTTGCAGTGAAGGCGAGAGGCATTGCGCGGATGATGCGAGAACGCTGCAGACCTGCAGGAATAATGCCTGGGCGAATGAAACCTGCCCCCGCGGATGCGTGGACAACGCCTGCGAGACGGACCTCTGCACCGGAATCGCGTGCCCTGACAAGTGCGAAGCCGGCAGGGCCTATTCCTACGGCTCCTGCAACCCGTCTACGGGCAACTGCACGTATTACGGCACGGTAGCGTGCCAATACGCGTGCAGCGGGACGGTATGCGCCACCTCTCCGCCCACAACGCCTACGCCGGCCCCTTCGCCCGGAGGGATTCCCTGCTGCAGCCTCGGCCTGCTTCTGCTTTCCGGCCTTGCGTTCGCCGCGTTCAGGAGATGAAAGCTCGCTCGTTTTATTAAGCTGCACCCCGCCAAATTTCCCGATGCTCAGGGTAGGAATTATCGGCTGCGGGGCGATAGGCACCGTGCTTGCAGAAGCCATGTGCAAAGGCGATGCCGGCTCTGCCGAGCTTGCCACTGTCTACGATGCGGACGGGGGAAAGGCTGAGGGGCTGCGGAAAAGCCTGGGAAAGGAATTTTCCGTTGCCAGCAGCATAAGCGAGCTTCTTGCGGAGAGGCTGGACCTCGTTGTTGAGGCGGCATCGCAGGAAGCGGTGAGGCAGTACGGGGAGCATGTGCTGGAATCCGGAAGGCACCTGATGATTATGAGCGTCGGCGCGCTGCTCGACGAGAGTCTCAGGGAAAGGCTGATGAAGGCGGCCAAAAAGTCCGGGGCCATGATTTACATCCCTACGGGCGCAGCCATTGCGATTGACGCGCTGAAGGCCGCGAATGTAGGGAAGTTGAAGTCCGTAACGCTAACCACGCGCAAGCCGCCCGCGGCGCTCGGAATCAAGGGGAAGCTGAAGGCTGCGAAAGTAATCTACCGCGGCTCTGCTGAGGAAGCTGTCAGGAGATACCCGCAGAACATCAATGTTGCAGCGACCATAAGCATCGCGGGAATCGGGGGAAAGAAGACGAAAGTCATGATAATCGCCGACCCGAAGGCCTCGCGGAACATGCATGAGCTTGAAGTGAAGGGCGATTTTGGGCAGTTCATTGCGAAAATCGAGAACGTCCCTTCGCCGAAGAACCCCAAGACGAGCTACATGGCAGCGCTTTCAGCGATAAGGCTTCTGAGGAGTCTCACAGAGGTGCTGAAGGTTGGGACTTGAGGAGCTGAAGCTGAAGACAAGGGAGATGGCTGCGGAGATGAACGCGGTCATCCTCGCCCACAACTACCAGAGGCCCGAGATACAGGATGTTGCGGATTTTGTCGGCGATTCACTGGACTTGGCAATGAAGGCGTATCGCACGAAGGCGGACTACATACTCTTCTGCGGAGTTGATTTCATGGCAGAGACGGCTGCTGTCCTTAATCCGGACAAGAAGGTCCTTATGCCTGACGTTGCCGCGCGGTGCCCGATGGCGGGCATGCTCCCGCGCGAGGCGGTTGTTGAGGCGAAGAAGAAGCATCCGGATGCCGCAGTCGTCCTCTACATAAATACGCTCGCTGAGGCGAAGGCTGAGGCGGACATAGTCTGCACGTCCGCGAACGCCTTGCGCGTGGTCAAGGCTCAGCCGAACAGAAAAATCCTTTTCGGCCCGGATGAGAACCTTGCCTATTTCGTCCAGAAGCATTTGCCTGAGAAGAAGATTATTCCTGTTCCTGCGCACGGCTTCTGCGTCGTTCACAAGAGCATGCTTTTGAAAGGGGAATTCGACCTGATGAAGGCGGAGCACCCCGATGCCGTGATTTTTGCGCACCCCGAGTGCAACCCCGACGTGCAGGACATGGCTGATTTCGTCCTGAGCACAAACGGCATGGTGGAGAAGGCCCGCGAGCTCCCGAATAAGGAGTTCATAATCGGCACGGAGCAGGGGCTCGCCTACCGCTTGAGGAAGGAGAACCCCGGGAAGAAATTCTACGTGGTGGATACTGCCGTCTGCGTGAACATGAAAAAGCACACACTGGAGAAGGCGTACAATGCGCTAAGGGACAGGAAGCCGATGATAACCGTGCCTGAGAATATTGCTGAGAAGGTGAGGATTGCGACTGAGAGGATGCTGAACCTCACGATTTAGGGTGGTATGGATGGAGAAGAGCAGCGAGGCGCTTCTGCGTGGATTGGCCCGCGAGGATGTCGGAAAAGGCGATGCAACCAGCGAAGCCGTGATTCCGAAATGTATTGAGCTGGTTGCTGAAGTGGTGGCGAACCGCGGGGGAATTGCTGCCGGGATTGAGGAGGCCTGCTGGCTGTTCAAGAAATCGGGCATTTCCGCCACTCAGAAGGTGAAGGATGGGGCGCGCATCCAGGAAAGGGCGAGGCTGGTTGAGCTAAAGGGGGATGCAAGGAAGATTTTTGCTGCTGAGAGGGTTGCGCTGAACATCATCGGGAGGATGGGTGGCATTGCGACGATGACTGCCCATGCCGTGGAGATTGCCAGGAAGGAAGGCTCGCATGCGCAAATCGCTGCCACTCGGAAGACTATTCTCGGCCGCCTTGACAAGAAGGCGGTCTCTCTCGGCGGCGGGTGGCCCCATCGGCTTGGCCTCCACGATATGATTTTGATAAAGACGGGCCACCTCGCGGTTGTCGGAAGCATTACCCGGGCCGTTGAGGCCGCGAAAAAGAAGGCTGGGAAGATGATGGTCGAGATTGAAGTCCAAAATCCGGAGCAGGCGGTTGAGGCCGCGTCTGCCGGCGCGGACATTATTATGCTGGATAATTTTTCACACGCTGGGATTGAGGAGGCACTCAGGAAATTGCATGCTGCTGGCTTGCGTGCGAAAGTCAAGGTCGAACTGTCCGGAGGGATAACGCTTGAGGGCCTTCATGAGTTCGCAAGGCATGATGCGGATGTAATTTCAATGGGCTGCCTCACGCACTCGGCGCCATGGCTGGATGTGAATCTTCGGGTCCGTAGCTTCAGCCGCTAGTCCTTCAGCCTTACGGGGTGGGAAGGCCAAAGTATTCGAACGGAATTACGTTAAAAAAGTAGTCACACTTGACCGACTTGATATATGCCAGAACATCTGCATAGCTTTTCTGTTTGAACCAGTCATTCAGCACATAAACATACTTCACTTGCAAGCTGAGTGGCGCAAGAAGCTTCTGGTACTGTTTCAGCTTGAAATCGCACGTTTGGAGCTTCTCGTCAACAGAACCGGAAACTGTTTGGAATTTTATTTCTATGACAAAAAGCGTGTTCCGTACTTGGACCAGCATCGCGTCATCAGGGACTAGTCTTTTAGAGACCATTGTTTTGTAGTTGATCCGGTTCGGTACCAGCAGATCTGAATAAAGTTTGTGTTTTTTGTAAAGCGTCGCCACATGTTTCCCTTTAAAGAATACTTTGCTAGTTCGTACAGAATAACCCGGAACTTTTGAGATCGCTGCGGCTAAGTCCATCCGCTTTTCGAAACGCAGTCCGTGTCGCGCTGGAATTCTACCTCCTTTGCCGCCTCTGATCATACAGACGATCTTCATCGCCTCCGTTTAAAATTAGTGTGCTTCTACGACTTCAGTTAGTTCATTCAGCATTTTCTGCGGCGGATTCAGCCTTTTCTTTGCTATGTCGATGTACTTCTGCTCCCTGTCGATACCTATTGAGTTCCGTCCTAGCATCTTTGCCGCAACACACGTCGTACCTGAGCCTACGAATGGATCAAGAACGGTCTCGTGTTCGCTTTCATTTGTGCAGGCAAGGATTATGCGTTTGAGGAGCTCGAGTGGCTTTTGTGTTGGGTGCTCGCCAGCCCACTTCTCGCGCCGGGGCGTGAGGGGAATCTCCCAGACGTTGCGCATCTGCTTGCCACCATTCATCGACTTCATCAACTCGTAATTGAAGGTCCACTTCTTGCCGTCTCCATTCTTCGACGCCCAAATGAGGTGCTCCGTGCTCTCGGTAAAGAAGCGGCAGGTGATGTTCGGTTGCGCATTTGGCTTGAACCATACGATGCTGTTGTTGGTCTTCAAGTCGTGGAAATGCTGGAGGATGAAGCCAATCTGGTAAATGTTGTGGAAGGAGCCACAAACCCAAAGGCTGCCTCCGTGTTTCGTGACGCGCACGCATTCAGCGAGCCAGTCCTGATTGAACTTGAAGAAGGAATCCTTCGTGAATATGTCCCACTCCTCCTGGAGAGTAATGTGTTTGCTGTACGCCCAGCCCAAACCCTTCTTCTTCGCCAGGCCATAGGGCGGATCTGCGAAGACGAGATCTATCGAATTAGACGGAATTTTCTTTAGCTCATCGATGGCATCTCCGCAAATGAGCTTGTGCTGGGTTTTCATATCGGAATCAAAGAGATATGACTCCTCGCTGTTTAAAACCATGGCTCCAGCCTCGGAAGCCTTAGTCCTTCAGCCCTTCCTGCGTTACGCGGAATACGCACTCGCCCTCAGGCATGCTGGGGGAGTCAACGAGCCTCGCAACCCTTTTCTCCTCCTTTCCCTTTCGGAAGTAGAGGCGGTAGGTTGCTGCGTGGGCGAGCACGTGCCCGCCAATCGGGGTGGTCGGGTCTCCGAAAAGAATTCCCGGGTTGTCCATGACCTGGTTCGTGACATAGACCGCGAGATTGTAGGTATCTGCGAGCCTCTGGAGAGCGTGGATGTGCTTGTTCAGCTTCTGCTGCCTCTCGCTGAGCGCCCCCCTTCCGACGTAGTCCGCGCGGAAGTGCGCTGTGAGGGAATCGACCACGATAAGGCGGATGTTGTTCGCCTTAATTATCTCCTCCATCTTGTCAACTAGAATCATCTGGTGGTCGGAGTTCACTGCCTTCGCCACGTGGATGTTCTTTAGGACCGCTTCAACATCCATCCCAGCTGCTTCGGCGATCTGCTTTATCCTCTCAGGGCGGAAGGTCGACTCCGTGTCCACGAAAAGGGCTGCGCCACCGAGCCCGCCCTGCTCAGCGGGCTTCTGGGCATTGACTGCGAGTTGGAATCCGAGCTGCGTCTTCCCGCTCGAATATTTTCCGAATGCCTCGGTGATTGCCTGCGTCTCAACGCCCCCGCCAAGCAAGCCATCGAGCTCCTTCGAGCCGGTGGTCAGCCTGCCAATCGCCTTCCTCCTCTCAAGAATCATGTCAGCGGACTCATAGCCCATCTCAAGCGAGTCCCTCGCGGCGGCGATGGCCTTCTTCCCGGTTTCTATGGCTATTCCCGCCACTTCCTCGAGCTCGTGCGGAGATGAGGTTGCTATCTTCTCGAAGCAGTCGTAGCCTGCGGCCTTCAGCTTCTCCGCGGTAGTCGGCCCGACGCCGGGCAAATCTTCCAAATCCTTGGCTTTTTTCTCCTTGGGCATTTCAATCACCAGTCCTAATCAGCGAGTTGTTTTTTACCCGCCGAAGAATTTAACCCTTTGGGAGGCTTAAAAAGAGTCTGGGGGAGGTGCGTTCCAGTCAGAACCCCCGATGCGCAGGCTTGAGTCGCCTTCGGCGATTGTGTCGCCTTCCGGCGACAGCTCGCCAACTTCGTTGGCGACTGCTGCGCAACTTCTGTTGCGCATCGCTCTTCGTTCCAACGCGATTTGCGCTTCGGCGCAAATGCGTCGCAGTTCGCCACCGAGGCGAACTTGCGAACGAACTCGCTCGCCGCGCGTATCCAGTCGCCTTCGGCGACTGCCTGTTGCGCGTTGCGCAACATCGTCGGTTCCTGAACCTCCGTCAGAACCCCGGTTGCTTCCTTCGTCGCAGGCTCCTCCCGCAGACATCCTTGGTTCCTCAACCTCCAGCGCGGCGCTATGGTGTAGGCGGCGGAAAGCTGTTATATATTATGTATCTACAAACGGGTAGGAGGGTGAGGGGATGAGGAAGGACCTGGCGAAGATTGCCGCGTATCTGCGTTCAGAGAAGGATAGCTACTTTGGGAAGGCGATGAGGGATTTGCGCAGCATCGGGCCCGAGGCAATAAAGGCGCATGACAGGACGACCGCCGAGAAGCTTGTTGATGAGTTGATTAAGGCGTTCTGGCACTGGGATGCGAAGGTGCCTGTTGCGAAGAGCAGGAAGGAGATGGGCGAGGGGGAGTTCGGGGAGTTTGTCGCGAGGCGGGAGAAGATGAGGGGAAGGAGGGACTCGGTGATTGAGCTGCTTTTCCTTCTGCGCGAGGCCACGGACCATATGCGGAGCGGAAAACATATGGAGAAAAAAGGGAAAGGCTTTGCGAGGCACATCGGGGAGAGGATAGACGAGTGCGAAAGGGAATGGGCGGTGCGCACGGACGAGCGGATTGTGAAGGGGGAGCAGGGGGACAGATGGGCAATCCGGCTGAGGGAGTAGGGAGGCATCGCGGGGCAGCTGGCCGTGGATGCGGAGGTAGTCTGATGCAGGCGAGGCTCCACGCGAAAGTTTTCGGAGAGGTGCAGGGGGTATTCTTCAGGGCGCACACCGAAGAGAAGGCAAATTCATTGGGAGTTACTGGATGGGTAAGGAATCTGAGCGGCGGCGGGGTGGAGGTTGTCGCAGAGGGAGAGCGGAAGGTTCTTGAAGAACTGCTCGCCTGGCTGCGGAAGGGGTCGCCATCGGCCCACGTCGAGAAAGTGGAGAGCAGCTGGGAGAAATTCGCGAATGAGTTCTCCGGTTTCACGATAGAATATGGGTGACTTTTCCGACGGGTTCGACGGAAAGCGAAGTTTTTACGTCGGAAAAAGCGAAAGGTTTATTAAATACCCACGTCAATACCGTTAGCGGGTGATTTTCCAGACGGAAAATCCACGGAGGTCGGTTTGATGGGAAAGAGAATCGGCACTGAGAAGATAAGCAGGGAATCTGGATACCTCTACTTCATCGGCAAGGACGGGTATGTCTGGAGGACCCCGATGAGGGCTAACAAGAAGGGCTCAAAGAAGAGGATCGGCAACGAGAAGATCGCCAAGAAGAGCGGATTCCTCTACTACCTCGACGATGCCGGGTATGTTGCTGAAGCGAAGATGAAGAACGCATAGGCGCGTTTCTTCTTTTCTTATTTTTTATTTTTCTTTCCTTTCGGATTCTTTGTGCTGTATTCCAGGACCACGAGAGGATGTGTCATCAATTCCCTCAGGGTGTAGAAGGAAAGCACGTCGCAGACGGCGAGCGGCTTCGCCCGCACGTTGAGCTTCCTGCCGGTGTATTCGTGCGTCTTCGGGTCCCATTCCTCAAGCACCATGTCGAAGCTCCTGGTGAGCGGCGTGTCCGCAATCCGCACTTCTATCCGCCTCTGCCCGCGTTTAATCCTCTCGAAGAACTTGGGCCAGCTTTTTCTTGCGATTGCCATAAATAGGTTAGATTAGGAGAAACTACTAAAAGTTATCTGAGAGAGAAAGGTATGGGTAGATGTTTTGGATAGGAGGTTCTTCTGGGCGCTGTTCGCGCTCGTGTTGATGGCGGGGTTCTTCCTCAGGTTCTATGACTTGACGAACCGGCCCATGCACCACGACGAGGGGGTGATAGGCTGGTTCAAGATGAACATCATGAACGCGTGCCTTAATCCGGACCTTTCCCACTTCAACTTCTGGAACTATGTCGGGGCATGCGGGAAATCATATGATTACAACCCGGACTATCACGGGCCGTTCGAATACCTTTTCGGCGCGTGGGTGTTCAAGTTCTTCGGGGCGAGCGACTTCACGCTAAGGGCGCCGGAATGCCTTTTCAACCTGGCGACCATCCTCCTGCTGCTCCCGCTGAGGAAAAAGCTCGGGGATGCCGGAACGCTGATGGCCGGGGCGCTGCTTGCGGTCTCGCCATCGATGGTCTATTTCGCGCAGCGGGCCTATATGGACAATTTCTTCATCTTCTTCACGGTCGCGGTGGTGATCTGCGCAGTGAAGTTCTGGGAGGAAAGGAGGGCGCTGTGGCTTTATCTGGGGGCAGCGGCCCTCGCGCTTCTCTTCACAACGAAGGAGACCGCATACATATTCGTGTTCACTGCGCTGCTGTTCGGGGCCCTGGAATACGCCTATGGGCTTCTTGGCAGAATGGGGGGCAGGGTTGCCAAGGCGCGCGCTGGCGCAGAGGGGTTGTGGCAGGAGATTTTGAGTGTGCTGATGGAGATTGCGTTCGCTATCCTTACTGATGCGAGAGGAGCGTTGCAGGGGATTTGGAGCATGAAGGCGGAGATTGTGGTTGCCATCCTGATTTTCGCCTTCATCTATTCCTTCGTCTTCTCCACGATGTTCACCGATCCCTGGGATGTGGTGAACGGCGTGACGCAGGGGGCGGCCTTCTGGGTCCAGCGCTCGACCACCTGGGAGGGGCATTTCAAGCCGTTCTATTATTACTATGATTTGCTCACGCATTACGAGCAGGCGGTGCTTTTCCTCAGCGTTGCGGTCGTGCTCTTCTCGTTCAGGAATTCGTTTGCGAGATGGTGCGCCCTGTGGGCCTTCGCGACCTGGTTCATCTTCTCCATGATTCCCTACAAGACGCCGTGGCTTGACCCGCATTTCATCCTGCCCATGGCGCTCGTTGCAGGGATTGGTATTGACATCCTGGTGAATTCGCTGAAAGGCTGGCAGAAGTTCCTGCCCCTGGCAATTATAGTCCCGTTGCTCGCCCTTTCCTGCGTTGTCGCGTGGGATATCACCTACGTGAAATATGCGGACGGGAACGTGGCCTTGGTTTACGTTTCCGGGGTGGACAGCTACAAGGAGCTCGTGCAGAAGGTGGAGAACCTCACCAAGGCGATGAACGGCACGGATACGGAGATTGCCGTTATCTCGGACGATTACTGGCCGCTCCCCTGGAGCCTGAGGGATTACGGGCATGCGGCCTGGTGGGGAAAGAGCATGCCGAACCAGACCGCGCCCATAATAATAAGCAGCAAGAACGACTTCTCGGAAATCAAGGAGGAGCTGCGCGGGAGTTATGCCGGGCCGGAAAAGTACGACCTCAGGCCGGGCGCGACCGTCTATCTTTACTATAAGCGGGCTTAGCAGCGACCGACATAAGGCGGTACTTCAACAGCGTCTTAACCATCCCGAGCCCGCCGGTCAATGGGTTTAGCTTTACTTCGCCGATGCGCGGCCTGTAGTCAATGGATATTTCCGCTATCTTGAACCCGCATCGCGCGGGCTTGAAAAGGAGTTCGAGCGAGAGGCCGACGTTCTCCGTCCAGTCGAAGGAATGTATCACTTCCCTGCGGAATGCGCGCATGCCGGTGGTTATGTCGGTTATGCCCGTCCCGTAAAGGACGTTGGTTGCCAGCGCGAACATGCGGTTGCCGAACTGGTTGAGCAGCGGCATCGTGCTTATCCTGCCTTTCCCCTTGAACCTGGATGCGCTGACGACATCGTAGCCCTTCCCGATCAGCTCGACCATCTCGGGAATTTTCTCCAACGGGTATGTGCCGTCGCAGTCGGTCGTTATGAGGATGCCGCCTTTCGCAGCGAGGAGAGCGGCGCGCAGCGCGACGCCGTAACCCATTGGCGGCTGCCGGATTACGCGCGCGCCGAGCCTCTTTGCAATCTCGGGCGTCCTGTCCGTGCTGCTGTCGACGATTACGATTTCCGCGTCCTTCCGGGCCTTCCTTATGTCCCCTATTACGCCCGCGATTGCCTTCTCCTCGTTCTTCGTGCCCATGCAGACCGAGACTTCCATGCAAGGGTTTCTCAGGGAAGAACTTTTTAACTGTTGGATGGAAGATTAGTTTATGCTGCTTGCAATCGCGTACCTGCTGCTGACTTTCGCGGCCGGGTGGCTTGCGCTGTCGCTCGCACGCATAAGGCTATCGTGGGTAGAGACGGCCTGCGTCTCCTTCATGGCGGGCTTCGCGCTTCTTACCCCCCTGACTTTCCTGCTCTCGTGGGCTTTTGGGATAGGCGCCGGCGCGATTCTCGGGCTGGCGGGCGCGCTGCTCGCGGTCGCCCTGATGTGGAGGCGGCTGGACTGGCGGCTTTTGCTCGACCGCACCGAGATTGTTTTCCTTGCCGCCGTGCTCCTGGGTGTTGCAGCGGTTTTTGTGCACAGCCACCTCGAGCTGACGAAGGATGGCTTCGTGGTGGCGGCAAACAGCCACGGCGACCTGATGTACCACCTGAGGGTGATGAACAGCTTCGCCTACAGCAACAATTTCCCCCCGCAGGAGCCGATTTTCGCGGGCGAGCCGCTGAAATACCACTTCTTCTTCGATTTCTATTCCGCAGTGCTTCTGGTCCTCGGGCTCGGCTTCGTGCAGGCGATGATTGTCCCCGAGATAATAATGGCTGCGTGCCTTTTCGCGCTCATCTTCTGCTTCGCGTCCAGGTTTTGCTCTTCGCGCGCGGCGGGTTTTTTTGCCGCGTTCATCTTCGCCTTCAGCGGCGGATTGGCGTACCTGTTTGCCTATTCGCCGGGAATGGGCGCGAGCGGGCTTGCAGCCGGGGTCCATGGGATGTACATCAGCAACACGCTCCAGTTCGTCTTCGGGAACATCTTGGAAACGCTCGAGGCTCAGCGGCCTCTCCTTGCGGGGCTCGCGCTGTTTTGCGCGGTCCTCCTGCTGCTCTTTGCCGCGCTGAGGGCGTTCCCGGAAGAGGGGAGGGGCGGGAAGGCGAAGAAGAAAGCCGATGCGCTGCCCGCGGTGGCTGCCTGCGGGGTGCTCACGGGCCTGTGCCCGCTCATCCACGGCTATGTTTTCATCGGCCTGGCGATTGCGGGGGCCGCGGCGATAATCGTCTACTCGGGAAACAGGCTGCGCGACCTTGCGTTGTTCCTCGGGCTCGCGGGGCTGGTGGCAGCGCCGGCTGCCCTGTTCCTGCTCCAGGGGCACGGGTCGGGCTATCCGAAGCTCAACCTGTACTGGGAAGCGGATACCCCGGCTGACGCGGTCGTGTTCTACCTCAAGAATTTCGGGCTTTCCCTCGCGCTGATTGCGGGAGGCCTGGCGCTGTCCGATTGGAAGAAGCGATTCTGGTATGCTGGCATGTGCGGCGTGTTCGTGCTCGCGAACGTTATGCAGTTCCAGTGGTTCGAGTTCGACAACTACAAGTTCATCGCGATATGGTATCTCGCCGGGTCATTCTTCGCCGCCGCGCTGCTTGCCGAGCTGGCCAGGCGCGGGGGAACGCTCGGCGCGGCCCTCGCGCTCGCGCTCCTGCTCGCGGCAACCGTCGATGGCCTGGCAGTGCAGGAATACAACTGGGACAACAGGTACGCCGTATTCGGCCTGGAGGAGAAGGCGATGGCGGACTGGGTCATCGGCAACACGCCGCCGAAGACGGTCTTCATCACGAGCACCAGCCACACGCAGCCGATTCCGACCCTGACCGGCCGGAGCATTGTCGTTGGGCCTTTCGCGTGGGTAGCCCCGCACGGGCTCGACCAGGGGGCGAGGAATGACGAGGTGCTCGAGGTCTATTCCGGCGCGGATGGCGCTAGGGCGGTTCTCGGGAAGTACGGGGTTGGCTATGTGGTCGTCGGGCCTTACGAAACGGACTCGATGCAGGTCAACGAGCAGTTCTTCGAGGAGTCCGGGCTTTTCGTGAAAGTCTACGACCAGGTGCTGGATGGGAAGCGGTGGCGCCTGTATAAGGTCTCAGGGCTTCCCTGAGCGTGATTGCGAGTATTGCCGCGAGGGAAGCGATTGCGAGGAACGCGAAGAGCAGGCGCTCGCCGCCAAGGTAGTCGAATGCGAAAACCAGGTGGTTGTCGGCCTTGAGCGGCAGGTTGTAGGTCTCATATTTCGTGAGCTGCTCCGTGAACAGCAGGTAGGTGTGGCTTCCGTTCACGGCCAGGAATTCGATGAGCACGCCCCCGAAGAAAAGCGCCTTCGGCAGCAGGCTCCAGCGGGTGGCTGCGCGCGCAAGGAAGCACTGGATTATCAGTAGCAGCGGGAGGAAGAGCGGCATCCATCCCTTCTCGTCGATGTACATCGTTGTCGAGAGCGTGCCGAGGATGAAGGAGAGCGGAAGGAGCAGGAGGAAGAGGAACTCGTCGCCCTCAATGCGCAGGAGGCTGAAGCCCCGCTTCCAGATTGCGCCGAACAATACAATGATTGCGGCGATTGTGCCCGTGAGCGTGAGCGCGCCCGGGAAGGTGTCGAGCCAGAACCGCAGGGTCACGCTGTAGAACGCGCCGTAGCAGTTTATGTCCTTGCACTTGAGCAGCTCGAGCGGGCTCGCGTGCGCGAACCACAGGGAGTACCAGTTGTACTGGAAGAGCGGGAGCAGCGTGGCCTCGCCGTTCACTGCCCGGTCGTGGAGGAACTCGTAGGTCCATTTGACGTCGCTCAGGGATGCGGGGGAGGAGTGGAGCGTCTTGTCCACCCCGTAGGTGCTGAACGCCCATGCGAACCACGGGGCAACGATGAGCAGGCCCGCGAGCAGCGCAATCCCGATTGCCCCCCAGCCCCTCGCGGGGAACTTGCTGCGGCTTTTCCAAAGCGAGGCTGCCGAGACGATGAGGAAGTCCAGCCCGATCGGGATGAGGAAGAAAAGCGCGGTCTGGTGCGTGAGGAATGCCGCCGCGGAATAGATTCCGAAGAATGCGCCCGTTTGCCATTTCATCCTAGACTCAAGGAGCTGCTTCCTGAGCTCTAGGTAGTAGTAGATTGCCGCGAGGAGGAAGAGCGAGATTAGGAGCTTGGACCAGGTGTAATACGCGTTCGTGAAAAGCGCGGAGCTGAAGACCGCAAGGAAGAGGGCCGCGTAGGCGGCTTCTTTCCTGTTGCCGCCGAGGCGCATCGCAAGGAGCGCCAGCGGGAGGAGGAATGCGATGTTCATGAACGAGGCGGGAATCTGGAAGTTCCAGAAAGCGCTCCCGAAAAGGGACATGAAGTAGGCGCCGGCGAGGTTGAAGATTGGGGTGCGCGAGGTGACCGCGTAATGCTGGGGGAACCAGGTGCTGTCAAGCGGCCCGTGGTTGAGGTAGAAGAGGGAAAGCCCGTAATGGAGCCACCAGTCGCCGTACCAGTAGGCGCCCGAATAGAACGGGATGAGCGCCTGGGCCGAGACTATTGCGAGGAAAGCGAGGGAGAATATGAGGAGCAGGCCGCGCGGGACCTTGATTGCAATCTTCCTCCGGCGCATCAGGGCGAGGCAGCCGAAGATGAGGAGCAGTGTTGTGGCGAGGTTGAACCAGGTTGCATTGATGTTGAGCAGGTATGCGGCGAACTCCGAAAAGGCCGCGAAAAGGATGGAGAACGCCGCGCTGTTCATCAGCAGCTCCCACCCATCCTGCCTCGTTACGAGCCTGAGGAGCAGGTAGCCCGGGAGGAACCCCAGGACGAGCACGCACAGCGCTTCAAGAATGTAAAAAAGGGATTCCATCATGTTCTCACGCCAAACCTGTTGAGCTCATCGGCCTTTTTTAATGCGGAGCTTATGCACGCATCCATGTTCAAATACCTGAACTCGGAGAACCTGCCGCAGAGGTGGATGCCCGACTCTGTCATGTAGTTCCTTGCCGCTGCCGCGTTTCCATCGTATCCAAGGTCCTGGAGGACGTAGGCGTATTTGCTTCGCCTGACCGCGGAGTAGCCGATGAATGACTTGTTGATGATTTTGTCATCGTGAAGCGCGGCGATTGTCTCCTCCTTCAGCCTCTCGTCGCTCATCCGCGAGACCTTATCGCCCTCGCGGTAGGTTATTTCAGCGGCTGCGGAGGATTTGCCTTCGGGCGCGGCCTGCGAGCTGAAGTTGCCCGGGAATGCGGTGCGGTTGAAGGGCTCATTTCCGGGGAAGTACATCCAGGAGATGCCGTTCAGCTTCGGGGAATTTATTCCGAGCATCACCGTGGCAACGGAATTGAACTTCAGGTTTGAGATGGAAGCGCGCACGCCCTTGGGCACACCCTCCATCGCGGCTGCGAGGTAGTGGATTGGGATTGTAGAGGCAATCTGGTCGAACTCCTTCTCCCTTTTCCCATCAGAGACGAGCCACTTCTTTCCCTCCTTCCTGATTTTCCTCACCCTGAAATTGCGCGTAATCTTGCTGCGGACCTTGTTCTCGAGAGCCAGGGTGAGCGACTGGATGCCTAGCTCCTTCGGATAGTAAAAATTCAGCTGGTGCTTGTAGCCCTCTGAGCCGAGCCCCAGCGATGCTTTCAGCACATCGAGGAAGGGCGGCTGCGGGATGCGGCCCCCGGCCCAGGAGGTCCCGAGCTTTTCTGCGGGAAGGTTCCAGATTTTCTCGTTGTAGGGTATGAGGTATTTTTCTGCGATGCCTTTGCCGAATCTTGCGCGAAGCCATTCCTCCAGGTTTTTGGGATTGCCTTTCCCCGCGGCTAGGGCGAGCGCATAGCCGCTGAGGCACTCGAGATTCTCCGCCACCGGGAGGCCCGAGAGCCCGTTCTCAAACGGGTATTTCACGAGCCGCCCTTTGTAGAAGACTTTCGTGTTGCGCCGCCTTGCCTCGAGATTATCACCGAGGAGTGAAAGCATGTAGCTGAGGGCCTGCTTGTCGCGGGAGAAGATTATGTGCGCGCCGCCGTAGTCGAATGTGTAGCCTTCCTCGCGCATGCTGCGGCACAGGCCGCCGCATTCCCCTTCGGCCTCGAGAATTTCGAAATTGCCGCGCTTCAGGTTTGCTGCGAGCGCGAGCCCCGAGAGCCCGCCGCCAAGGATGCCTATCTTCATCATTTCACCGCAGCGGGCGGATGCGGCTTGCCGTTGCCGAGAACTTTTGCTTCCATTATTTCACCGCAGCGAGTAGATTGCCGCTTCGCCGCGCTTGAACTCCTCCTTGAAGAGCGGGCTCTGCGTGAACGGCATGCCGCACCTGAATTCCCCGCGCTCGTTGCCGCTCACGTAAATGTAGCGCGCATCGTATTTGCGCATGGCGGATGCGGCGGCATCGGGCGGGCCGCAATAGATTGTGCGGATGTCCCCGACGCGCGGGGAGTAGTTGAGCCCGTAATTGTTGAGCCAGCCGAGATAGCCGATTATCCTCATCCTTCCCCCGACCGATTCGACCGGCGAGTTGTGCTGCGTGCCGGTTATGAAAACGGAAAGCTGCGGGGTGTTCGCGGCAATCCAGTCCCCTGCTGCGAGCTCGCTGGCTGAAAGGCCGATTGAGTTGGAGGTGAGGAAGTAGAACAGGATGGTCACGGGCGAAAGCATGCAGAAGAATAGGATTACCACCCAGAAGGATTGCGGTATGCGGGAGATGAGAACGCCTGCGAATATGGAAACCGGCAGCCACATGTAGGTGAAGAACTTCGCCATGTCCCATTGCGTTGCCGTGAGGTTTATCAGGTTGGGGATTGCGAAAAGGAGAAGCATCCAGATGGCGAGCGGCCAGCGCTCCTTCGGCGGGGCAAGGAAGAACCCTGCGATTGCGAGCAGGAACGGGAGGCCGAAGTTCCCTGCATAAAACAGGGCGAACTGCACGAGGTCCTTTGGCGCAATCCATCCGAGCCCTAGCCCCAGCGAGCTTGTCCTTTCGCTCGCGCCGAGCAGGAACGGCACCGAGATTAGGATTGGGAGGAAGAGGAGCGCCGCATATTCGGCGTGGAGCAGGCTTCGCCTCGCCTCCTGGAGATATGCCGTGCGGCGCGAGGCTGCAATTGCGGAGGCGAACTTCGCCGCGTGGTAGTATGCGACGTATGTGAGCGAGATGGCCACCGATGCGATGAATGCATGCGTCTGGAACGGGGGCAGCATGCCAGTGATGAGGCCTGCGAGCAGGAGCCTGCGCCAGTCCCTCGGGTAGCCCGATGCCACGAGCAGCATCACTGCAGCTACTGCCGGGATGCCGATTATCTGCGGCCTCTGGACAAGGAGGTAGCCGCCGAGAACCGACGGGACCTGGAAGAAGCCCCAGTCGTTGTCGTAGGACTTCGATGCGAGGAGCTGCGGGAGAGGCGCGGTTCTCAGGTCGTTCCAGAGGTTCATGTAACCGAACCCGCCGCCAAAGACCACGAGCAGCGCTGCGATGAGCGACGCGTTGCGGTTCTTCGTGAAGTGGAATGCGAGGAGGAATGCGAGCATGGACAGGACTCCGGTGTAAAGGGTGTGCTCGAAGACCATGACCGCTGCCGGGAATACCGCGAGGAGCTTCGCCGCGATTGCGGTGTGCAAGTCGATGAACCAGTGGTAGCGCAGCGGGGCGCCTGCGAACATTGGTTCCTGCGGCGGGAAGTTTCCGTTGTTAACGGTCTGCACTATCGCCAGGTGCTGGAAGATGTCGCTGTAGTTCCATCCGCCGGTAATCACCCCGTGCTCGGTCGGCACCCACATCGAGCTGTAGAGGACGTAGAAGATTACCAGCATCGTGATGAGGGCGAGCGCTGCCGGCGCCTGGAAGCCTTTCCCTATGATGTCCGGCGGCTCGCGGACGAAGAGCGCTGCGAGCGAAACGATTACGAAGAAAAGGTAGAACGCCCCGCTGCCGTAGCCGAAGAGCATGCTGAGCCAGTAGATTGCGTGCGCGGAGACCATCGCGCTAAGGAGAAGCGAGAGCGCGAGCGTGAGGAGCGCGTCGGCCTCGACGCGCAGCAGCTTGATGAGGATGTAGCCAGGCAGGATGTAGAGGAATGCGAGGACTGCGAGCGGGAGGAGAGGCTGGATAAGTAAAGATGCGAATGTAAGCACCAGAAGGCCGCCTGCCGCGAGGAGGTTGAGCCCTGCCTTTTTTGCCATCAGATTAAGTGGATGGCTTCTTTTTAATAAACTGCACTACCTCGACAGGCTGCTGCCTTCTCCTTGCGAAGCTTTCCTGCAATTCCCGCGCCGCGTCCTTCATCTTCGAGATTGCGGTGTCGCTCCTGCGCTTGAGCGCGTAGTCTATGGTTGCGGGAAGGTCGTATTTCTCGGAGAGGGGCGAGACCGTGAAGAAGTACCTTCCCTTCCTTCGGTCTATTAACCCGAGGTTCTTGAGCCTCAGCAGATGATAACGGACTGCCTTCTCGGTCGCCTTCTCCTTTCCGCCATCGTCCATCTCTTCCATTATCTCGCGCATGTCCGGGTCCGCCCTCTTCTCGAACTGCAGCGTGATGAGCGCGTCGAAAAGGTCGAGCATGGTCGTGCGCGACTCGTTCGGTGAGATGAGGCCCATCGCGAGCGCGAGCCACCGTGTGAGCGAGGCCTTCGTGAGCCTAACGTCGCGCGAGAGCTGCATGTCACGCAGTATGAGTTCCCCCTCTATGAGCTGAGATTCTGGCATCCCCATTCAATCACCTGGCCGCGATGCTAATACTTTCTTAGCATCTATTAAAGTCTTTTGGTGGCCTTGCGGCACGCTTAAATACTGGCGCGCCTATTTTAGTGCCAGGTGCCACTATGCCGGTGTTCAACATTTCGACAAGATTCTACCCGATAAGGCTGACCGCGTTCATGAGGAACGAGGTCGAGATGAGTGTGGAGCTCGAGAACCGCAGCGACCAGCCGGTCTGGACCGAGTGTGATGTGACGATTCCCGAGGCGGTCTCGCTCGCGCCTGACAGGGAGCTGCACCGCGGAAGGCTCCGTATAGGAATCATCAACCCGAAGGAGATTCTCACCGGCAAATGCAAGATTTATGCTAGCGCGCGCAGCTACCCGGAGAGCTATGTTGTGAAGCTCACTGCTTATGGATTCGGGAAGGATGGCGCGATTTTTGCGCGCGAGGACAAGAAGGTCGATTTGCGCTGTGAACAATTGGGAAAATAAGCTAGGTATCTTCTTCGCGTAATCTATCTGGGAAAAACAGCCTGGTCGAGAGTTGGCGTCTGCTCCTTGTGGGGCGCATTTCGCGCTCTTCCTTCTTCCATTCCAGTTTTCCAGCCAAGCTCTCACTCAAGGCATCCTTGCTCCGACAATGTTCTTGCAGATGATGCAGAACTCAAGCCCGCCCATCTGGTAGGCCTCTCCGCACATCAGGCCCCTGCCGCATTCGGAGCAATACTCTATGATGTCGTCCTCCCTCGCCATCTTACTCACCTCTTGGTGAATCGGGCCGAGAGGTTGTGGGGCCAACCGTGTTAGACCTTGGTTCTGATCGGGCCCCCCAGGCCGTTTCCCCCAACTGTTATGTCATTTGTGGCAGGTCACTTAAATAGTTATGCTTTCTTGAATAGAGATAGAAAATATATTATAATATAATCGTTCAGGAGACGTAAATCAGACAAATCGATATGCTCCGTCGGAAGGCCTTTGCGAACTTATTTATTTATAGGCTGGCAAACCCCTCTTATGCCTTTGCGGGTCTACAATACGCTCTCGCGCGAGAAGGAGGAGTTCCGCCCACTCCATGGGAAGAAGGTCGGGATGTATGTTTGCGGAGTGACTCCCTACGACCTCTGCCACCTGGGGCACGCGCGCGCATACGTGACTTTTGACATGGTGAGGCGCTACTTGGAGTTCAGTGGATATGATGTGAAGCACGTGCAGAATTTCACGGATGTTGATGACAAGATAATCAACAAGGCGAGGAAGGAGGGCGACCCTTTCAAGGCAACCGAGATTGCGCAGAGGTTCATTGATGAATATTTCAATGAGATGGATGCGCTCGGGATTAAGCGCGCACACGTCTACCCGAAAGTCTCGGAGCACATGAAAGAGATAATCGCGCTTGTTGAGAAGCTGCTTGCGAAAGGAATTGCCTATGAGGTTGACGGAAATATCTTCTACGATGTCTCGAAATTCCCAACATACGGGAAGCTTTCGAAGCAGCCCATGGACCAGATAAAGGCCGGGGCGAGGATTGAGGTTGACGAGAGGAAGAGGAACCCGGTTGACTTCGCCCTGTGGAAGAAGGCTAAGCCCGACGAGCCCTACTGGGAATCGCCCTGGGGAAAGGGGAGGCCGGGCTGGCATATCGAGTGCTCTGCGATGTCGATGAAATACCTTGGCGAGACGCTCGACATCCATGGCGGCGGGATGGACCTGATTTTCCCGCATCATGAGAATGAGATCGCGCAGTCGGAAGGCGCGACCGGGAAGCAATTCTCCAAATACTGGATTCACAATGGCTTCATAACGATTGACCAGGAGAAGATGAGCAAGTCGCTCGGGAATTTCTTCACGATTAGGGATGTGATGAAGAAGTATTCCGCGGAGACCATACGCTTCTTCCTCCTCTCAACGCATTACCACTCGCCCATTGATTTCTCGGATGCGCTGCTGGTGAATGCGGCGAACAGCCTTGCGAAGCTGCACAATGCGATTGACAACCTGGAGGCTGTGGAGAAGACCGCCTCGAAGGCGAAGATGGGCGAGATGGAGAAGGCTTTGCTTGATGACGTGAAGGAGGACAGGGAGAAATTCATCGCTGCGATGGATGATGACTTCAACACCCCGCTTGCGATTTCCGCGCTGTTCGAGATTGCGAAGAAGGCGAACCAGCAGCTCATGGAACCTGAGCCGAAGAAGGAAGTTGTTGCTGCGATGCTCAAGGAGCTTATTGAGCTTGGTGGCGCGCTGAACATCTACAAGGCAGCTGCGAAGGGCGGAATGGGAGATGAGGAGATTGACGGGCTCGTCAATGAGAGGCAGGCTGCGAGGAAGGCGAAGGACTTCAAGAGAAGCGACGAGCTGCGCGCCAAACTGAAGGAGCTTGGGATAATCTTGGAGGACCAGAAGGACGGAACCGTGAGATGGAAGCGCGCGAGATAGAAACTCTTTTTAAGCAGCAGCCCCCTGAAATCTTGCGGTCGATATGAGCTGGACTTTCTTCGGGTTCACTTTCATCTATGAGTACGAGAAGGGCCTTGTGTTCACCCTCGGGAAGTTCTCAGGAACAAGGGGGGCAGGCCTCACCTACATCGTCCCCATGCTCCAAAGGCTCGAAAAGATGGACATGCGCATCAAGACCATCGATATCCCGAAGCAGGAGGTAATGACTAGGGACAACGTCCCGGTCGCGATTGACGCCGTCATCTATTTCAAGGTTGACAACCCAGAGGCCGCTTACCTCGAAATTCAGGACTTCATTTTTGCAGTTGCCAAATATGCGCAGACCGCGCTCAGGGATGTTGTCGGGCAGTCCAGCCTTGATTTCGTGCTTACCGAGAGGGACAAGATTGCGGACCAGATAAAGGAGATTGTCGACGAGGAGACCGAGACCTGGGGCGTTGACATAACCTCCATCAAGCTGCAGGACATCGAGCTGCCGGCTGACATGAAGAGGGCGATGGCGAGGCAGGCCGAGGCCGAGAGGGACAAGAGGGCGACGGTAATAATGAGCGAGGGCGAGCTGACCGCGAGCTCCAACCTTGCAGCTGCTGCGAAGAAGCTTTCTGCGACCAAGGGCGCGCTGCACCTTCGGACCCTGCAGACCCTGAGCGATGTCTCATCGGACCCGAGCGAGACCGATGTTTACATAGTCCCCATGGAACTCCTTCGCGCGCTGGAGGCGCTGGCGAAGTTGAAGGGATGACTGGATGGCAGATGTTTTTAGCATTATAGTGGCGGTGATCTTCTTCCTAGTCAGCATGATCCCGGTCCTCATACTCCTTGGGATAGTGTTCGTGTTCATCGTCGTTCCTATCCTGATGCTGTTCCTAAAGATAATCAACCAGTATGAGAAGGGCATACTTTTCTCCTTCGGCAAGTATTCGGGGACGAGGGGGCCCGGCCTGAACTTCATAATCCCGATATTCCAGGAGCTCAGGAAGGTCGACACCCGCATAATGACCATCGACATCCCGAAGCAGGAGGTAATGACCAAGGATAATGTGCCGGTCGCGATCGACGCCGTCATCTACTTCAAGGTGGTGAGGCCCGAGGATGCCATCATAAAAATGGAGGATTACACCTACGCCGTGGCGCAGTATGCGAAGACCGCTTGCAGGGACGTTGTTGGCAATGTTGAGATGGACGAGCTCCTCACGCAGAGGAAGAGAATAGCTGATGACATAGAGAAGATCGTTGATAAGGAAACTGGCGAGTGGGGAATTGACGTCACTTCCATTAAGCTTCAGAACATCGAGCTGCCTGATGACATGAAGAGGTCGATGGCGAGGCAGGCCGAGGCCGAGAGGGAGAAACGGGCGACAATCATAATGAGCGAGGGCGAGCTCGCTGCGAGTGACAATCTCGCGAAGGCTGCCAACATACTCGGCACGACGCCGGGTGCCATGCACCTGCGCACGCTGTCGTCCCTCGACGACGTCAGCGCGGACCAGACCAACAAGCTCGCCTTCTTCATTCCGGTCGAGGCGCTGCGCGCCATAGAGGGCTTCTCCAGCCTTCTGAAGAAGAAAGGCGAGTAAGTGCCTGTTGAAATCGCCCTTGTAACTAGCATCCGCAGGCGCATTTTGAAATGCTATTCCGACATAAGCGAGCTTGACTCTTTGCGTAGAAGGAAGGCATCCGCCGCACTTGAGCGCGCGAAGAGGCTCGTCGTGCTCGGAAGAAAGAATGAGGCGCTCGGAATTCTCCTTGAGGTTGTTTCGCAGGCGCACAGGAATGGTCTTGGCTGGATGTTCTCCGATGCCAGCGGAAAGGCGCCGCTGCATGTGCGGGCGTGGGAGATGATGATGGCCTGCTTCGAGGACGGGGAGAAAGAGAGTGAGGCTGCGAAGGCGGTTGCAGACCTTGCCGTGAATGAGTCGAAGCATCTGAATGATGGGATTGCTGCATTGAAAAGCGGGCAATACGCGAAGGCCGGCGTGGAACTCTATGCTGCTGAGAGGGCTGGAGTGGATTACGCTGCCGCCGTCAGGAAGGTTGCGGGAAAAGCGGCGAGAAAACCGGTGACCGCGCTCATCTATCTCGGATATGCGCACGCGCTCGCGAAGGATTTTGCTGGGGCTGCGAAGAAGTTCGATGATGCGCTGAAGCTCGACCCCGAGAATGCCGAGGCATGGGGAGGGAAGGGCTCGCTTCTCGAGGTTCTCGGCAAGCCGGCCGAGGCTGAGAGATGCTACGGCCGCGTCCGGGCGATTCTCGAGGGAGAAAGGAGGAAGGCGAGGGATGGTGGCGATGCCATCTGAACCCTGCAGCTCATGCGATGCCCGGTGCTGCAGGAAATATCTCGTGGCTGTGGTTCCGTCGGATGTTTTGAAGATTTCTAAAAGATTAGGGAAAACGCCAACAGAGTTTTTGAACCTTTTCCCCTCCTCAGACTGTAGTTGCGCGCATTCGATTCCGCTCTGGCTCCGGGGAAAGGAGTTTTACCTTGGCCTGAGGAGGGGTGGGAACGGGTGCGTTTTTCTAACGGCAGACAATCGCTGCTCCATCCACAAGTTCAAGCCCCTGGTCTGCTCAACCTTCCCATTTCTTCTCGACGGGGAGAATGTTGCGAAGAGCAATGCCTGCTCCAAGGCGTGGGAAGGCGGGGAAGGGAGCCGTCGGCCGTTGAGGAAATACCACGCTGAACTGAAGGCTATGAGGCGTAAAATCGTCGAGTGGGACTGGCATCACTCGAAAAACGGGGATTTTCCGAAGCTGATGGCGTTTCTCCTATCGACTGAGTGATTCTATTTCTTTCCTGTCGTTTCCAAGAGTTATTTGGCAACGTGCGTTGCAGGCCGGGCTTTCCGACGAAGAATCTGCTCCTTTGGCCTGTTTTTGCCTCCAGGGGTAGCCCGTGGATGGGGAAAGAGGGCGAGTTTCGAGGATGGATTTTTGGGCAGTTCCAAAATGATGGAAGAGGAGAAATTGGTGCTTCCTGCCTTTCTCTTCCCTCTTCCAAAACCATGAAACGGATTTTGAAGCTTCGGCGGAAGCAGTTTCTTCAGGCTTCTTTTCCACTGGAAGCACGGAGTCCTGGCTGGGGAGGCCTGTTTTTCAAATTCATGGAATGGAAGCGCTTGCGGAAATTTGACGGCGTTTCATACGAATGGAAGATGAGTAGTATAGATGGGCTGGGAACGCCGTGGACACGTCGAGTTCTGCCTTCCTAATTCCAAATCCATGAAATGCGCCGGAGAAACTAATTTAAAGAAGCGCCGGCCCTATTAGCCACGAGGCGATTGGAACATGGCTCAAAAACGGAAGAAAAGGGCCGCTGTAAGCAGGCAGGCAAAGGCAGTTGCGCCACTTTTGGAAATGGGGAGGGTGGAGAAGCGATTCGAAACTGCGGCAGTGCGCGAGGTTGTGGTTGCCAGGCACGCCCTTGACAGGATGCACTTCTGGGGCGGAATCAGCCTGCTCATCCTTGCCGTGGTGCTCTCAGTCAATGGCGTCGCTGACATAACGTACCTTAGCACTGGAGTTGCTGGCGTGCTCGCGGTACTGATAGAGTGAGTTAGGGAAGATGCTTTAAGGCGGGCATCGCCGCCTTGCTAGTCTTCTCCTCTGGCCCATAAAGAATTAGTTCCATCGATCTCATTGCGATACGGATTGAGCCGCGTAGATTGCACACGTGTGGAGCCTTGTTTTCCTTTGGATACATTGCAAGCACGAAATCCTCGGCTACTCTCCCGAATGCCTCGCGACTTGGATAAAGCTCGAGCAGGGCCTTCACGTGCTCAGGCTGCACTTCCACCCAGCTCTGCGCGCCAGTCATTTTTGCGATTGCGCAAAGCCAGGTAACGGTGTGGGCCTGTCCGCATATTGCACCGAAGATTTTTTCTTCATTTGGTTTTTTCTTCGGGGATTTCTCCACTGTTTCGGCCATCGCATTTCCCGCTCACTTCAGTAATAAATGCCTGCCGCTTTAGTTTCAAAACTATGGAAAGGCTATTAAAGAGGCGTCGCGCTAATTCTGCGAGGCGATTATGGTAAGCATACCCGATAGGATAACAGAGCTCGAGACAGAGCTGCGCACCACGAAATACAACAAGGCCACTGAAAGCCACATCGGCGAGATAAAAGCCAAGATAGCGCGGTTCAGGCGCGAAATGATGAAGCCGAAGAGCACCGGGAGCGGCGGCGGCTTCGACGTGAGGAAGAGCGGCGATTCCTCTGTTGTGTTCATCGGGTTTCCATCGGTTGGAAAATCAACTCTGCTGAATCAGCTGACCAATGCGCAGAGCGAAGTGGCTGCCTATGAATTCACCACGCTCACAGTTATCCCCGGAATCCTAAACTACAAGGGCGCGCGGATTCAGCTGCTCGACGTTCCCGGGGTGATACAGGGCGCATCGCAGGGAAGGGGGCGGGGGCGCGAGGTCCTCTCGGTTGCGAGGAACTGCGACCTTCTGCTCCTAATGCTGGACGTGTTCCAGGCGAAAACGCAGCTTGATGTGATTTTGAAGGAGCTTGAGCAGATGGGCATCAGGCCGAACCAGTCGCCCCCGAATGTCGTGATTACGGTGAAGCAGCGGGGAGGAATAATATTGAACTCCACTGTGAAGCTCACGAAAATCTCCGAAAAAACGGTTGAAAAAGTCCTGAATGTTTATGGCATCCACAATGCGGATGCCGTCCTGCGCGAGGACATAAACGATGACCAGCTCGTAGATGTCGTTGTCGGAAACAGGAGGTATGTGCCTGCGCTCGTCACCCTCAACAAGTGCGATTTGGTTGACAAGAGATTCGTGGATGAGGTGAAGAAAAACCTCGGGATGCCTTCGGTGGAGATTTCTGCGGACACAGGATTGCACCTTGATGAGTTGAAGGAGGCAATCTACTCGCGCCTTCGATTCATGCGCCTTTACATGAAGCCGAGGTTCGGCGAGGCCGATTTGAAGGAGCCGATGATTCTACGCGAGGGCGCGACCGTCGCTGATGTGTGTGACAGGATTCACAGGAATGCGAAGGGCGAGTTCAAGCATGCATTCGTCTGGGGCAAGTCCGCGAAGTTCCCGGGGCAGAAGGTCGGGATAGACCATGTTCTCATGGATGGGGATGTCGTGAATATTGTCAAAAGATAGGTGGGCGGATGGGTGAGGAGATGATTTATCGCGGGCCGACGAAGAGCGACCTTGATGGATACCTCTCTTTCATAAACGAGCTTGCCGGAGAAAACACTTACATAAAGGCCGAGAAGCAGACTAGGAAGAAGGAGAGGAAGTGGCTTGACGGCCAGCTCAAGGCAATCAGGAAGCGCGATACGGTGATGGTGCTGGCAGAGGCGGGCGGGAAGCTTGTTGGCAACTGCGGAATTGCGCGGCGTGCCGCATACCGGCGCGTGAGGCATTCCGCGGTTTTTGGGATTTCCGTGCTGAAGAAGTGGAGAGGAAGGGGCATTGGGGAAACGCTTGCAAGGAAGGCGATTGCGCGGGCGAAGAAGAGGATGAAAATCGGGCTGCTGACGCTTTCGGTCATGGCGAACAATCCTGTTGCGCAAAAGTTGTACCGGAAGCTCGGGTTCAGGGAATTCGGAAGGTGCCCGAAGGCGTTCTGGTTCAAGGGGAAATACGTCGATGAGATTTACATGTACAAGTCCCTGTAGGTGGTTGCATGAACATTAAATACTGGGAATGGGAGCCGGCTCCGTTCAAGGAGCGCGTGAAGAAGCCGAGCGTGCGGGATTTGGCACGCGTGTTCTTCGAGAATGAAACGCAGGCCTACAGGTTCGCGAGTGCGCTGCTTGAGGTGAAGAAGAAGGGGAAATTGAGGCTGCGGGACTGCCCGCCGGAGCTGCCGGTTGCGACGTGGAAGAGGTATCTCGACTATGCGGTGCAGGTGGGGCTGCTGAAGCATGAGGAGGAGGCGTACGAGTTCACAGACAGGTTCTCTACGCCGGTTAGGAACTTCTCCTCCTTCGTGAAGGAATGGATTGAGAAGGGCGAAAAGGAGGAGGATTTGGCGACAGCATTTGCGTTCGCCAAGAAGGAAAAACAGAAGAAGAGAGGCGGAAAACCGCAGCTAAAGGATTAGCGATGCTTATATTATCTGGATTCGTAATCTTTTGGATGAGTGGATGACGCTTAGTATTTTCATGCCAAGAAGCAAGAAGGAACCGGCCAGGCGCGATTTCGACTATCTCGTGAAGGTCCTCAATAACTCGACGAATACGATTGAAGACCGCATGAATGCCGTTTTCTATATGGGGGAAATTGCCGAGAAAGAGCCGGCGATAAGGAAAGATGCCGTCAAGATTCTGATTCCGGCGCTGGAACATAGCTGGCACGGCATGACTAACAATGCTTCCATGGCACTTGGAAGCTGCGGAGCTGATGCGGTGCCGGCAGTGCCGAAGCTTGTTGAAACGCTTGACCGCGCTTTGGAGGGCAAGGCTCCACGGGTCTATACGGAGAACTTGGTGGAAGCTCTCGTAAGGATAGGCTCCAGCTCGCCGGATGCGGCGAATCTTGTTGAGAACCGGCTGAACGAGATGATTGGGAAGCACCCTGCCATGAACTGCAAAGAACTGGTTGAGGAGATGTCAAGAGCAATGGCTGAGCGTGGGAAAAAGTAGAAAGAGCTGAAAAAGAAAAGGGCTTAATTTTCCGCAAGCGCTTTTACCACCCGATTTGCCCGGAAGGGCAAATGGGCGCATTTGCGCCGAAGCGCAAATCGCGTGCCGAACCTGGCGGAAGCCGGATATCGGGTGGGAAAGGGGCTTAATGTTTGCTGCCGAAGCCGAACTTCGGGGCCGGGGAGGATTCCTCTTCCTCCTCTGGGAGCACTTCGCCAGCCGCGATCGGGCCGCCCTTGCTGACCATTATCACGTCCTCGACGGAGCGCACGTTCTTGTAGAGTATGCTGCGCTCGCGCAGTATCCTCTTTGCGTCCTCACGAGTGACGGATGACAGCGGCTCGAGGGTTATCCTGAGGACCTCCCCCTTCTCGAGGTCGATTATCAGGTCCTGGACCCTTCCGAGGTATCTCCCGCCGTCGCTGTATATGTCCATCCCATACAGCCGTGAAAGCTTTAGTCCCATTGTCTCACCCGCTAGCAGAACTGCTCGCGTATCGTTATTCCTTTGCCTTGTTTAAAAGCTTTTCGGGTTTTTTACAGTTAGTACAGTTATCGAACTATTGTTTATATTGCCTGCGGGCCAAATTCAGCCCATGGAGATAGTCATTGTGCCTGTCGCGCATGTTTCAGAGAAGAGCGCGCGCAACGTCAGGACGGCGATTGAGGAGACGAAGCCGGATGTTGTTGCGATAGAGCTTGATGCGCAGAGGCTGCAGGCGCTCCTGCACCACAAGGAGCCGACGCTGGGGGAAATGGTCCGCAGCCCCTTCTTCGCGCTTCTTTACCTGTTCCAGACGGCTGTGGGAAAGGGCCTGCGGGTTGCGCCCGGAGGGGAGATGCTCGCCGCCGTTGAGGCCGCGCGGGACGCGAACCTGCCGATTGCGCTCATTGACCGCGACATCTCGATAACGATGGGCAGGCTCTCGGCGATTCCGCTCTGGGAGAAGCTCTCGATTGTTGCGCAGATTTTCCTTTCTCCGCTCGCATTCATCCCAAACCCGTTCTCCAAGCAGAGGCAGCCGACGATCGATGAGATGACGGACCAGAGGTTCATAACGGGCTTCTTCGGTGAGTTCAAGAGGCAGCTGCCAAACGTCTACCGGGTGCTTGTTGAGGAGAGAGATGAGTATATTTCGAGGAGGCTGCTTGCGCTGAAAGCCGGAAAGGTCGTGCTCGTTGTCGGTGCAGGCCACGTGCCCGGGATAACGAAGAGGCTGAAGGAGCTCGGCGTCGGGGAGGAGAAGGCCGTGGTGCCTGGCGCAGGGCTGAAGGGGCTTGGTGTTGGCGAGGAGAAGGGGGCGAAGCGGCCCGCTCCTTTTGCGTCGTAGCGCAGAAGCTTAAAAAGGCGGGAACGGCAAATCGGTGCTTGCATGGCGTCGAAGGAAGTTATCTTGCACCCGAAGTCCGCAACCGTCCTTGTGAGCCTGAAGGAGGACGGGAAGAAGTGGTATGCGAGCAGCCTTGCGAGGCAGTCGGGGCTGAGCTACGTCTATGTGACCGAAATTCTGGGCATCTTTTTGAAGGACGGGCTTATCGAGTTCAAGAAGGAAGGGAAGATAAAGCGCGTGCGCCTTACCGAGAGCGGGCTGAAGGTTGCGAACGCGCTCGATGAGCTGGTGAGCAGGATTAACGCCATTGCGGCCGCCCCGCCGAAAGCCGAGAAGCCCGCTGCGCCTGCCCCTGAAGAGAAAAAGGAAGAGAAGAAGGCTTAGTCGTGGCGAAACGGGCTTCTGCTTATGCCGCCTTTTACCGCGATTGCGAGGACCGCTGCCGACGCGAGCGTGAGGGATGCCGCGAACTGGATTGCCGTTGCATAGCCGAGATATTGGTTGATGTAGCCGCTCGCGACTGCGCCGACGAAGTTCGCGATGATGTAGACTATCGTGATGGCGCCGACCGCGCCGCCCATGCGCCCCTTGGATGAAATTGCCGCGATTGCGAGCATCAGGGAAACGCCTAGCATCCCGTCCCCCGAATCATGGAGGATGCGCGCGAGCAGTGCGGAGCCGAAATCATAGCTGAACGAGTAGAGGAGGGCGCCGGCTGCCGAGATGAGGAGGCCGAGAATGAAGAGCCTGGTGCGGTGCTTCGAGAGCTCGACCATGTTCCCCGCGAGCAAGCCGGCCACTGCGTAGATTAGGAGGTTGAAGAAGAAGAGCAGGCCGAGCTGCGCGCTCGAGAGGTGGAGGAAGTTGCTCGCGTAGAGCGGGAAGGACGTCTTCTCGGCGCCCCAGTGGTAGGCGAGGAGAGCGGCCGCGATTGCGAGAAGGAGGAACTCGCGCTTCCTGAAGTCGCCGAGGTATTCGCCAAGGCTGTGGTGCTCAACCTTAACGGTTGCGCGGGGGATTTTCGTGACGAGCGCGCCTAGGATGAAAGCCGGGATGAGGAAGATGAAGCCGAGCCCCCTGAAGCCGAACGTGGCGATGGCATAGCCGCTCAGGAGCGCGCTGCCGGCTGTCCCGAAGTTCAGCAGGAGATGGACGACTCCGAAAGCCTTGCCTTTCGTCGTTTCGATGGCACGGTACATGGAGCTGTCCGCTGCGATACCGTAGAGGTTTGCGCCAAGGCTGTCGATTATGAAGATGAGCAGCAGCAAAAAGAAGGAGTCGGTGAACGTGATTGCGAGGTAGAAGGGCGCGGTCAGGACGAGGCCTGCGAGCATCGCGCGCTTCGGGTTGAACCTGTCGCTCAGCAGGCCCGAGGGGAATGCGACTACGAGCCCCATGAGGGAGTTAACCCCGAAGAGAAGCCCTATGCCCGAGTCGCTTATCCCTGCCTGCGAGAGGTAGATTGCGACGAAAAGAGAGTACGGGGTTCCCCAGAAGCCCCAGAAGAAATTGAGGAGGGAGAAAAGCCTGACTGCGCCTGCCTGCCCTTGCTTAGACTGCACGGATTACTCCCCGCTTCTTCTCCGAATTAAGGACGTAGGCGTAGTTCCTGTAGTGCGAGATGGCTGTGACCTCGACCGGGTATTCTGCCGCGTCCGTCTTCGTGCTGGAGTATATCTCTACGTTCAGCTCCTTGTCATCGCCAGGCGCGAGCTCCCCGAGCCGTATCTCGCGCGCCTGCGAAAGGCAGGTCTGGTCGAGCCCGAGCTTCTTCGGAATCTTGACGACAACGGAGGTGAGCAGCGGCTCCTTTGAGAGGTTCCTCAGCTCTATCTTCATCGTGGCTGAGTCGCTCCTGTTCGCGCTGACCCTGAAGGGATGGAATGAGAGCTTGAGGGCATAAGGCACCTTCTTAGTCAGTTCCGCGCTTACGTCTCTCTTTCCGAACATGTCGAGCAAGCCCATCCGATCACCAGTGCGCTTGATTTGGCCCGAAGTGCTTTTATAATCTTTCTCTCCGAAAAGAGGGTCATGGAGGCCGTTGAGCCGTTCATGGACGAGTGGGGCCCTGAGAAGGTGATGGTCGTCTGGGACCCGAAGACCAAGATGAAGGGAATTCTGGTTATAGACAACACTGCGCGCGGCCCTGGGAAGGGAGGGATAAGGCTCGAGCCAGATGTCACGACCGAGGAGGTTCTTCGGCTTGCGCGCGCAATGACCTGGAAGAACGCGCTCGCGGACATACCTTTCGGAGGCGCGAAGGCGGGGATAAAGGGCGACCCCAAGGGGAACAAGGACGCGCTTGTCAGGGCTTTCGCGCGCGGCCTGAAGGGGATTGTCCCTTCGGAGTATGTTGCTGGGCCTGACATGAACATGGGCGAGGCCGAGATGGGCGCCTTTGCCGATGAGATTGGCGATATGAAGGCATGCACTGGGAAGCCTGCTGAGATGGGCGGCCTTCCCCATGAGTTCGGGAGCACGGGATTCGGGATTGCTGAAGCAACCGAGGTCGCGTGCAGGCACGCTGGGATTGACCTGAATGGCGCAAAGGTCGCGATTGAGGGTTATGGGAATGTCGGGACGTTCACGCACAAGTTCCTGGCCGCGAAGGGCGCAACCATTGTTGCCGTTTCCGATTCGCACGGGATGATTTTCAACGTGAAGGGGCTTGACTACGGAAAGCTGCTTAACACGAAGTGGAAGCAGGGGAGCGTATCGAAGTACAGGGATGGGAAGGCCCTGCCCGTTGAGGCGCTGTTCTCCCAGGATGTTGACATACTCATTCCCGGCGCGAGGCCGGATGTGATAAACGGGACTAACATCGGGGCGGTGAAGGCAAAGATAATCGTCGAGGCGGCGAACATCCCCATCAAGGAGGAGTTCGAGCGGAAGCTGCAGAAGAAGGGCGTGCTTATAGTTCCTGACATAATTGCGAATGCGGGCGGCGTAATATCGTCTTCAGCGGAATTCGTCGGGAAGGATGAGGAAGAGATGTTCAGGGCGGTTCGCAAGAAGATTACGGCGAATGTAGACACGGTCCTCATAAACTCGCGGCGCGACTCCGTGACGACGCGCGATGCCGCGATGCAGATTGCGAAGGAGCGCGTGCGCAACGCGATGAAGTACAGGGGAAGGGTCTAGCTATTCCAGGTTTGTGTGGAGCGCATTCAGCTCCGCCTCGCTCTTCCTGTATTTCAGCATCAGCTCCTCAATCAGCGCATCAAGAAAGACCATTGTGGAGAGCTCGAAAAGGGTTCCGAGGGGAACGATGGGGTCGTGGCGGCCTGCGAGTTGCCGGTTCAGGTAGTCCTTGTCAACTTCTCCCAGCTTACGGCCTTTTATCTGGACAACGCAGTCCGAATTTGCGGCAACTGGCGAATTGGGGAAAGAGGTTATTGCCACGACCTTCGCGCCTTTCGCCTTGGCTGTGCGCGCCGCTGCGACAAGCGAGGCTGTAAGGCCCGTGCCTGAGACGACGATCAGAAGGTCGCCTTTCCTTATTGCGGGGGTGACTACCTCTCCCACGATGAAGACCGTGAAGCCGAGGTGCATGAGGCGCATGCCGAAGGTGCGCGCGACAAGCCCGCTCCTTCCCGCCCCTGCGATGAAGATGCGCTTTGCGCTGATGATTTCGCGCATGAACTGGCTGATGCTCCTGCGGTCCATCGCTCTGCACTGCTCGGCGATTTTATGGCACAGCTTCTCCATGCGGATGTGGATTGCCAATCAGACAGCCTTCGCCTTGAGCAGGTCCGCCACATGGACCTTAGAAACGGGGGAGTGGATTGAGTCTGTTGCAACAATTTCCCCCGCGCCTGCCTCCCTTAGCTTCTCCAGCGCGCCGGAGAGGAAGAGGCCGTGCGTTGTTGCGCAGCTTATCTTTTTTGCGCCTGCCACCTTGAGAACATTTACTGCCTTTATCATCGTTGAGCCGGTGGAAACCATGTCGTCTATAATCACGAGGTCTTTCCCTTTGGCCTCGAAATCGACCTTCATCTCCGCAACCTTCCTGTAGGTCGCGCCCCCCATCTCGCCATATTCGCCCCTTACCTTCTTTATCGACTCGCCGCCTTTTGCCATGTAAGCGGCACCCTGGTCCGGGGAGATTGCCAGCGCATTCGGGGAGGATTTGCGGATGTGCGCGAGCAGGGCGCCTGATGCGGTGAGGTTCCTTATCTTCAGGCCCGCCCTCTCGAAAATGCCTGCGCCCTGCTTTATGAAATGGCAGTCAACGGTGATGAGCTCATTGCAGCCCAGGGATTTGAGGGTTTTGCATACCGTATCCGCGCTTATCGCCTCGCCCTGCTTCACTGCCTTGTCCATCCTTGCGTAAGGGAGATAGGGGATGAAGCAGCGAAGGGAGGACGGGGACTGCGACTTTATTGCGTCGAGGAGGATGAAGAGCTTCATGAGGTTCTCGTTCTGCTCTGGATAGCAGCGGTGGAGAAGGAGGACTTCTTTTCCCTTGCAATCGGTTGGGATGCGGGCGTAGAACTCGCCATCTGGGAATTTCTTTATCTCTGCGGCAACGGCACCGGGGAATGCCGCTGCGAAATCGCCCGCGGTGTCGGAGATGAGGACGAGCCTTTCCATCGAGGGAATTTGGATTTGGATGATTAATAAACCTGCACTTTTTTATAGTTGAACGGGGCGGTATCCGCCGGTGATATTTGTGGTGAGCAGCGTACTGACGGAGCAGGGCAGGATTCCTTTGAATGTTCAGCAGAAGGTAGATGCGATAGAGATACTTTTCAGGAAACTCCCCGGACAGCTGAATACGGCGGACATTGCGAAGCAGGACCGGGACAGCCTGTTTGGCTCCGTGAATTCTGTAGCGGCACGCTTCACAGCCTGTTCCGGAGAAATCTTGAAGAGCAGGGGGGAGTTTCCCGGCCTCCATGAAAAGCTGAGGGAGGTGGAGAAGAGGCTTCAGAAGATTATTTCCTTCACCCAGGACACTCCGAAAAGGATAGAGGCCATGCGGGGTGAGCTGCTCGGGCTGCACCACCGGAACAAAACGGTCATGAAAGGTGCGAAAAGAATCCTTGCACAGCTTGCGGAGCTCGAGCCGAAAGTGGTTGAAATGAGGTTCGAGGGCTACGACGACAAGAGTGCAGATGGGATAGAAGCGGACCTGAAGAAGATTGAAAATAGGATTGTTGCGCTCAAGGCGATGGGCGTTACGCCTGCCGCGTAGCTACACGAGGAGCTCCTTTGCCTCGAATAGCATCTCGCAGTATGAGCAGCGGAACCTTCCCTTGGCCTCCTGCGCGAATTTCGTCTCCGCCTTCTCGGAATTGGTCACGCACTTGGGGTTCGGGCACTTGCTGACGCCCGCGAGGAGCTTCGGTAGCCTCACCTCGCTCTTCTCGACCACTGAGGAGTTGCGGATTATGTTCAGGGTGGCATTCGGGGCTATTATGGCAATCTTGTTTACCTCCTTCTCATCGAGCTGCCTCCCGGAAATCTTCACGATGTCCTTCTTTCCGACCCGCTTGCTCGGGACGTTCATCAGGAGCGCGACCTTCGTGCCATCGCCGATTCCGAGGAGGTTCAGGACCTTCAGCCCCGCGCCTGCAGGAATATGGTCTATCACCGTGCCGTTCTCAATCTTCTCGACCACAAGCTCTCCCATTCAATCACCTACTCGCCCATTATCTCCGCAATTATCGCCATCCTCATCGGAACTCCGAGCTTAGCCTGCTCGAAGTATCTCGCGTATTTGGTTGCGTCTATCTGCGGGTCCATCTCGTCTATCTTCGGGAGCGGGTGCAGGATTGCAAGGTCGTCCTTCACGCCCTTGAGTGCGTCCATGGTTATGCGGAAGCTCTTCTGCACCTTCTCCGCCTCGTAGGGGTCCGCGAACCTCTCCTTCTGGACTCGGCATACGTATGCGACGTCAGCACCCGAGAGGTTGAGCGCAGTCTTCTGCGTGACGCTCGTCCCGAATTTCTCCTTCACTTCCTCCACCATCTTGGGGTCCATTTCCAGGCCCGCTGGAGCCACGAGGGTTATTTCAGCGCCGAACATCCCAAGGCCGTAGAGGAGCGAGCGCATCGTCCTCGCGTATTTCAAATCGCCGACAAGGTAGACGCTGAGCCCCTGAATCTTCCCCTTCATCTTCCTTATCGTGAACAGGTCGAGGAGCGTCTGCGTGGGATGCTGGTTGCCCCCGTCCCCGGCGTTGATTAGCGGGTGCTTGCAGACCTCCGCCGCGTATCTCGCCGCGCCTTCGGCTGCGTGCCTCATTATGAGCAGGTCCGCGTAGCCGTCAACCATCCGCAGCGTGTCCGCGAGGGTCTCGCCCTTCTTCATGGAGCTGGATTCCATGGATGTGAAGTTGAGAATCTGGGCGCCAAGCCTCTTCGCAGCGGTCTGGAAGCTCATCTTCGTCCTCGTGCTCGGCTCGAAGAAGAGCGTAGCCACTATCTTTTCCTTAAGGATGTCGAGCGTCCTGCCCGCGCCGAGCGTCCTGTCCATGTCTTCAGCGCGCTTAAGGAGCTGCTCGATGTCCGCCTTTTCCAGGTCTCTAACAGATATTAGGTCATTTCCACGCAGCATAAGAATCAGAATTTACTTTGAAAGCGAGCGAATATAAAATGGTTCGCACGCAAATCCACCCTATGAAGCTCCGGCGGGGCCTGCTCATCGATTTGGAGGGGATTGATGGCAGCGGAAAGGCGGTCCAGGGCGAGAGGCTTATGAGCTGGCTCCAGTCCGAGGGCCATTCTGTGAAGCTCTACTCCTACCCGGACATCAAATCGAGGTTCGGCGAGATACTGAATGATTTCCTCGCCGGGAGGCTGAGGCTCGATGAGAGGACGCAGCTGCTCGCGTTCGCGGCCGACATAATGAAGGACCAGTCGGCAATCCGGAAGGCGCTCGAGGGCGGGGATGTCGTCCTACTCGACAGGTATGTCCCCTCGACGATAGCTTACCAGTGCGCGAAAGGCGTGCCGCTGATTGATGCGCTGAAGCTGATGAACATGCTCCAGCCCATGAAGCCGGACGTAATCCTCTGGTTCGACATCCCGCCCGAAGTGGGGATTGAGAGGCGGGCGAAGAAAAAAGGGAAGAGAAAGAGGGACGTGCACGATGCCGACGCTTCGCTTCTGCGGAAAGTCAGGGCGAATTACCTGAAGCTCAACAACATCAAATGGCTTTCGCGGAAATGGGTGAGGATTGACGGCAACAGGCCCGTTAAGGAGATTGGCGACGACATCAAATCCGCAGTCGCACCGCTTTTGAAGTGATTTTATTACGGACATAACGCTCGGCGTAATCGGGCTTGCCTGCCTCATCCTCGCCTGGATTCCGCAAACGCTCGAGACTTTGCGGACGAGGACCAACCGAATGAACCCGAGCTTCGCGCTCTTCTACTTCGCCGGCTGCGTTGTGCTGACCTACTATGCATGGACCATAAACGACATAGTATTCATGGCGCTCAACGGCGGCGCCGGACTTCTTTCGCTCCTGAACCTCTACTACTCCTGGCTGACTTTCAGGAAAGGGGCCGCACCGGCGGCGAAGACGGGGAAAAGGGAAGGCCAGCCTCCAAAGAGGAAAGGACGGTAAAGGCTTTAATTACGCTTCTTCTGAAATAGACACGACGATTTTTCCCAAATATCCATATGCTCCGATCGTCTAGTCCGGTCAAGGACGCAGGCCTTTCAAGCCTGTAACCCGGGTTCAAACGAAGGAGAAGGGGGCTCCGCCCCCTTTCTCCTACAATCTCGCCTTCGGCGAGATGTAGACGCTTTCGCTGTTAAGCGAAATGCGCCTAACGCTTACCTCATCCCCCGGGATGGGGAAGCTCTGAAAATCCCGGTCGGAGCATCATGCGAGAGGGCCTCATCCGCAATGCGTGCGCGCTGCTTCTGCGCGAGGGATACGCGGCGTTCTACTGCGCGGGAACGCGCGGCTGCTTCGACATAGTTGCAAGAAGGGAGGGCGAGCTCCTGCTCCTGAAGGTGTTTGAGAACATCGACGCCCTGACCGGGCAGCAGGCGCTTGACCTGAGGAAAATTGCGCTCATGTTCGGCGCGAAATATTTCATCCTCGGCGAGGCGACGAAGGAGGAGAGGATGCGGGATGGCGCGCTCTATGAGAGGCACGGGGTTCCCGCGCTAAGCCTGAAGACCTTCGGGGAGATTATTAGTGAGAGTGTTTACCCAGAAGTAAGGAAGTTCAAGACTTTCAGCGTCGCGATAGACGGGAAAAAGCTCGCGGTCGCCAGGCAGGAGATGGGGCTGAGCCTTTCCGAGCTTGCCGAGAAGGCGGGGATTTCTCGGGAGACGCTTTATCGCTACGAGCATGGGAGGACCGGCGCGAGCGAGGAGAATGTCGAGAAGCTGGAGAGGCTGCTCGATGCGGACGTGCGCAAGCAGATAGACCCGTTCGAGGGAAAGGCCCTGCGCGTTGATGAGAGGACCGTCTTCTCCGTAATGGGATTTGAGAGCGTGAAGGCGAAGAGCGCGCCGTTCGAGTTCGCGGCAAAGGAGAGGAGCAGGGTCATTGCCGGCGAGGAGATGGACGTGCGCACGATGAGGAAAAGGGCGGGAATCTACGGGAAGATTTCCGAGATTTTCGATTCCAGCGCGTGCTTCCTTCTCAGGGAGAGCGCGCGCGATGTCATTGAGGGCATTCCCGTCGTGCGGAAAAAGGAAATGAAGGAGATGAGGAAGCCCCGCGATTTGCTGAAGCTTATTGAGGAGCGCGGGGAGTAGGCTCAACGGCTGTTTGTTAGGAATTCTGCGAGCAATCTTACTCCCACGCCAGTCGCCCCCAAGCCGAAGTATGGCTTTGGCCTGTCGTTCATCACGGTTGCCGCGATGTCGATGTGCGCCCAGGGGGTTTTTTCCGGGACGAAGAACTCCAGGAACTTTGCCGCGGTAATCGTCCCTGCCTCGCTGCTCCCGCGGCTGCCGCTGTTCTTTATATCCGCGACCTCGCTCTTGTTGTATTCCGCGTACTCCTTCCAGGTGGGCAGCCTCCAGACGCGCTCACCTGATTTCTCGCCTGCTGCGATGAGCTGTTTGAGGAGCGCGGTGTCGTTGCCCATGAGGCCGGATGCCTCGTAGCCGAGAGCGACTACGCACGCGCCAGTTAGGGTTGCGAGGTCGATTATTGCGCGGGGCTTGAACCTTGCCGAGTAGGAGAGCGCGTCCGCGAGAACCACGCGGCCCTCCGCGTCCGTCGTTATTATCTCTATTGTCTTGCCCGACTGCGACTTGACGATGTCGCCCGGCCTTGCCGCGGAGCCGCCTGGCATGTTCTCCGTCGCGGGAATGAGTCCCACGATGCTGACCGGCAGCTTCATCCTTGCAACTGCGACGAATGCGCCGAGCACGGCGCACGCACCGCCCTTGTCATCCTTCATCTTGTCCATGTCTCTCGATGGCTTTATTGAGACGCCGCCCGAGTCGAAGGTTATTCCCTTTCCTATTAGGACGATTGGGGCCGCCTTCCTCCCGTGCGAATATTCCAGGACTATGAAGACCGGCGGCTGGTGGCTTCCCGAGGAGACGGAAAGAAGCCCTCCCATCTTCTCCCTCTCAATCTCCTTTTTCTCGAGGACCTTGCAGGAGAACCCGTATTTCTTCGCGAACTCCTTCGCCTTTTCTGCGAGCGCCTCGGGCGTAGTGTAATTGCCCGGGCCATTGCAGATGTCGCGCGCTATGTTTGCGGAATCCGCCAGGATTTCGCCGGTTTCCGCGCCTGCCTTGAGCTCCTTTGCATCGCCTTCGGTGAGGATTGACAGCTTGGCGAGCTCCTTCGCCTCTTCATCCTTCATCTTGTATTTCTTGAATTCGTAGAGCGAGAGGGTTGCGCCTTCTGCGATGAGGCGTGCGAGCTCCTGGCGCGCTGTTTTTCCTTCGAATGAATCTAGGAGGAACGCCGCTGATTTCGAGCCTGCGCTTCTTGCTGCGGTTGCCCCGATGCCTGCTGCCTGCCTCACCTTGTCCGGCACGAACTCCGACGGCTTTCCTAGCCCGACGAGGATTAGGCGCGGCGATTTCATCTTCTGCGTGTGGAGGAGCAGGACCTGGTTCTGCTTCCCGGTGAATTCGCCGGAAGAGAGCGACGCGGAGATGAGGCCTTCCAGCCTTTTGTCCAGCGCATCAATAGATTTAGTTGTCTTGGGCTTCTCCCCTTTCTCCGCCTCGAAATGCGCAACTATTAGCGCGTCTGATTTGAACTCAGTCGGCTTTCCGCCCTCAACCACAAGCTCCATAATCATCCCCGAACGGATTTGCCGCAGGGGTTATAAAAATGCGCTGAGAAAGCCCTTCGGTCGAAATGCGCTGCCCCTATTGCTTCAACGATGATACACAGGTCATAGATTCCCGCGAGACCGAGGACCAGGCAGCTGTAAGAAGAAGGAGGGAATGCTCCAAGTGCGAGAAGCGCTTCACGACCTACGAGAGAATTGAGCTGCTTGACCTGATGGTGATAAAGAAGGACGGCTCGCGGCAGGTGTTCGACCGCAGCAAGATAATCGCCGGGATGAGGAGGGCGTGCGAGAAGAGGCCCATCCCAACCGAGAGGATAGAGAAGGCTGTTGATGATATTGAAAGGGAGCTGCGCGGCATGCCCTCGAACGAAGTCCAGAGCAAGGTTATTGGGGATTTGGTGATGAAGAGGCTGCGCGAGATAGACCCCGTTGCCTATGTCCGGTTCGCTTCCGTTTACAAGTCTTTCACGAATCTGGAAGCATTTGAGAAGGAATTGGACAAACTGAAGGAGTAGCCTGTGATGGAATGAGGTCGCCATTATACCGTTCGGGCTTGCTTTTCCGTGCGGCAATGCACCTGCTACACGGGCCGGGCTTGGACAGGAAATACGCGCATATCTGCAGCTTTATTTCGCCAGGCGACAGGGTCCTCGACCTCGGCTGTGGCACTGGCACACTGCAGTCGCACCTCAAGGGCAACTATTACCTCGGCTTGGAGATGAACGACGACTTCGTTGCCTATGCGAAAAAGAAGGGCAGGAACGTGCTGAAGCAGAATGTGCTGGGGTTCGGGCGGTTCAGCGACTTCGACGTGTGCGTGATGATGGATGTGCTGCACCACGTGAATCCGCGCCATGTTGAGCTCGTCGAAAAGGTGCTCGCCAGTGTGAGAAAGATAGTCATCATAAGCGAGCCGTTCGATATGCCCAACAGGCACGGCGCCCTCAGGAGGATGGCGCGCGTCCTTGATGATGATGGGATAAACGCCTCGCGCGAGTGGATGGACAAGGAATCCTTGATACGCTTTTATGAGAAATACGGTCCGGAGCGCATTGACGAGATAAGCTCTTCCATGATTGCAGTATACCGGAATTGGGGCTCGCAAAAAGACAGAGGAGCAATCTCCGGACTTCCAGTGGGCAACCGGGCTCAAAAATCCATTAAAAACTTGAAACGAGCCTGATTTTGCCTTGTTTTTCGCAGGAAAGGGGGCCTATCGCAAGGTATTTAAATACCGCGATATATAGTTTACACAAGGGATGAACCCCCCATATATTGTGGTTTTTCAGCAATAATGGGGGCGGGTAAATGGGTCAAAAAACTGAAAAATTTATGTTAGACAGTTAGCGAAGGCAGTGGGCAAAAACGGCGTGGATTTGGGGGCGCATAACAATGAAAATCAAGTTCTTCACACAGGAAAACTGCCCTAAATGCCCCTCTGCCAAAGTGGTTGTTGATGAGCTGAAGGCTGAGGGAATTCCGATTGAATATTTTGATGTGAAGACTGTTGATGGGAAGGCTGAGGCCATTTATTACGGCTTGATGAGCACGCCCTCAACTGTCGTGACTGACAATTCCGATGTGGAATTAATGTCATGGCGCGGGGCAGTGCCTGACAAGGCGAAGATTGTCGAGATGTGGGCTGAGGCGCAGGTTTCTACCCCTAGGGTGATTTCTGCGCCCGAGGGGATGCCGGAGCCTAGGGTTGAGGAGAAGCACGTGACGAAGGTCAGGAAGAGGGATGGCCGTGTCGCCCCGTTCGACACCGAGAAGATTACCGAGGCCGTCTGGAAGGCTGCGCAGTCTGTCGGAGGAAAGGACAGGTCGCTGAGCGCGGCTCTTGCTGATGAGGTCGTGAAGATTGTCAATGCCAAATTTACCAATGAGAAGATGCCTGGAGTTGAAGATATACAAGATGTTGTTGAGAAGGTGCTGATTGAGAACGGGCATGCGCGGACTGCGAAGAGCTACATTTTGTACCGGCAGAAGAGGGCGATTTTGCGCGAGATAAAGGCTGAGCTTCTGAACTCGCCGGTTGATGATGTTGATTCAAGGCTGAGCGTGAATGCAATCAAGGTGCTGGAAAGGCGCTATTTGCTGAAGGACAGGAACGGGATGATTGTTGAGACGCCCAAGCAGATGTTCAGGAGGGTCGCGCAGGCGATTGCGCTCGCAGATATCTTCTATGACAGGCAGGTGGATTTGAAGAAGACCGAAGAGGAGTTCTACCAGACGATGGTGAACCTGGAGTTCATGCCGAACTCGCCTACCCTGATGAATGCCGGAACAGCGATGGGGCAGCTTTCCGCCTGCTTCGTGCTTCCGGTGGGCGACTCGATTGAGTCCATATTCGATGCGGTGAAGAACACTGCGATAATCCACCAGAGCGGCGGGGGAACGGGCTTCGCGTTCTCGCATCTGAGGCCCAAGGGGGATGTTGTGAAGAGCACCGGGGGAGTCGCCTCGGGCCCTGTTTCCTTCATGCGCGTCTTCGACGTGGGGACGGATGTGATTAAGCAGGGGGGAAGGAGGCGCGGGGCGAACATGGGGATGCTCAGGGTGGACCACCCGGATATCATCTCGTTCATCACCTGCAAGGAGAGGAACGATGTTTTCAACAACTTCAACATCTCGGTTGCGCTCACGGACAAGTTCATGAACGCGGTTGAGAAGGATGAGGAGTATGACCTGCTCAACCCGCGGAGCGGTAAGCCTGTCGAGAGGCTTGCTGCGAGAAAGGTTTTCGACTTAATCGTGAATATGGCCTGGAAGAACGGGGAGCCGGGCGTAGTCTTTATTGACAGGATTAATGCCGCGAACCCCACGCCGCACATCGGGCAGATTGAATCGACGAACCCCTGCGGTGAGCAGCCTCTTCTCTCATATGAGAGCTGCAACCTTGGGAGTATAAACCTAGTGAAGATGACCTCTGAGGATGGGAAGGTCGACTGGGAGAAGCTCAAGAAGACAGTCTGGACTGCTGTGCATTTCCTGGACAATGTTATTGATGTGAATAAGTATCCGCTCCCGGACATTGACAGGATGAGCAAGGCGAACAGGAAGATAGGCCTCGGGGTAATGGGATATGCTGACCTGCTGTTCACACTCGGGATTCCTTACAACAGCGAGGAGGCTGTGAAGGTTGCTGAAAGCGTGATGAAGTTCATAGATGGGGAGGCGAAGAAGGCCTCTGCCGAGCTTGCGAAGGTGCGCGGCCCGTTCCCGAACTTCAAGGGGAGCATCTATGACAAGGAGGGGAAGGCGCCTTTGAGGAATGCGACTGTCACCACGATTGCGCCCACGGGCACCATCTCCATCATTGCCGGCTGCTCCTCCGGGATTGAGCCGCTCTTTGCAATCGTTTTCGTGCGCAACGTTATGGACAACACTGAATTGCTTGAGATCCACCCCATGTTCGAGAGGGTTGCACGCGAGAAAGGATTCTACTCGATTGAGCTTATGAGGAAAATCGCCAGGACCGGGGGGCTGCACGAGTGCGAGGAACTGCCCGAGGAGATGCGGCGCATTTTCGTGACAGCGCATACCATTACTCCAGACTGGCACATGAAAATCCAGGCCGCTTTCCAGAAATACACCGATAATGCGGTCTCGAAGACCATCAACTTCCCGAACCACGCGACGCCTAAGGAGGTTGAGAATGTTTATATGCTCGCCTACAAGCTTGGGTGCAAGGGAGTGACGGTTTACCGCGATGGGTCGCGCGAACAGCAGGTGCTTTCCATCCAGTCGTTCAAGAAGGAGCCTGCCAAACCACCCCCTTCCCCGCCTTCGGAGCCCAAGCCAGCGCCGCTCCCGGCCAGGGTTGAGAGAATTGTCCCTGCCTCAGCTGTGCGCGAGACGTCCACGGTTGGCGATAGCGAGAGGAAGGCCGTGGCTGTTTCCCCTACGCAGGCCGCGCCCATTGCGACCGCGAAGATGATCAACGATGGCGGGAATAATGCCGTGAGGAAGGTGGCTTCTGACTTCACGAACGAATGCCCTTCCGGGAAGTGCAAGATTTAGGCTGTTTGCCAGTTGTCGAAGTTATCTTTAAGAGGGGGCTCAGCCCGAAGGTTCTTGATGATACAGGTCTATACCGGCGAGGGGAAGGGGAAGACCACTGCCGCATTCGGGCTTGCTTTGCGGGCCCTCGGTAACGGGAAGAAGGTCGTAATACTGCAGTTCATGAAGGGAAGGAAGGACGTAGGCGAATTCAAGATGGGGACGAAGATTCAGGGGCTGGAGATACACCAGTTCGGCAGGCCTGAGTTCGTGGACCCGATGAACCCTTTGCCGATTGACTTCGAGCTGGCGAAGGAGGGGCTAAAGTTCGCGCAGAGGGTTTTGAAGGAGAGGAAGCATGACTTGCTGATTCTGGATGAGGTGAATGTCGCGTTGAAGTTCGGATTGCTGAAGACCGTTGATATTTTGGCGCTGATGAAATCTGCGCCGAAGACGATGGAAGTTGTGCTCACTGGGAGAGGGGCGCCTAAGGAAGTGATTGAGAAGGCGGATTTGGTGACGGAAATGAAGGAGGTCTCGCACCCGTTTGAGAGCGGGGTGCCGGCGAGAGAAGGCGTGGAGTTTTAGGCCTAATTTTATTTATCAAGATGTTTTAGCGCATCATCCGCACTCTTGGCAATAAGTTCCGAACCGTGGGTGCGGATGTATTCAAGGACATCCCTCATCCTATTAACGAATGCCATATTGATTGCATATCCGCCTACGTCTTCGCGATCGGTGCATGCCCCTATCCTCTTTAGTTTCTCCCAATCACGTTTTTCGACTGCGCGATCTATTCTGCGCCTCTGGATTCGGTATGCTATGCCCCAGTGCCCAAATATCTCCTTTCTTCGCCTCTTTTCCGACAGCTCCTTGCTGGTTGGTTTGACGAGACCGAACGCCCTGAAGATGGCGTTGTAGCGCACTGGTTTTTCCGGAGTTGAGACGGTTGCCATGCGGGATTTACTCTTAACAACTATAAAAGAGATTTCTCCATATTTTTTATCAGAAAAACAATTTCTTTATATTATTTGTCATTTAAATAAACAGTTATGGGGCTGGAGATGCTTGACCTCAAGGACAGGCGGATACTGTACCAGCTGGATTTGGACTGCAGGCAGTCGAACGCGGAAATAGGAAGGAAGGCCGGGCTCTCAAAGGAGGTCGTAGACTACAGGGTGAAGAAGCTGGTGGGGGATGGCTACATAACACGGTTCGCCACTGTGATAGATACCTACAAGCTGGGCATCTCGAACTACAAGATATACGCCCACCTGGAGAATGCGGACAAGAACAAGTTCGCCGAGATAATAGACTACCTGAAGGCCCAGAAGAAGACGCAGTGGATAGCGACGTGCTCCGGGAAGTGGGATATAATAGCGGGCTATCTCGTGCGGGATGTTTACGAATTCAATGACGCACTGAAGGCATTCGACGAGAAATACAGCGATTTCATTGCAAATCGCGAGATGACGGAAACGCTCAGCGTGCCGCATTGGAGGAAGGATTACCTGCTGCAGGACTCTGAGCGCGCGCCAGTCGTGTTGCAAGGGGGCGCCCGGGGCGAGAAGCAGTTGGATGCAGTGGATGAGGAGATTGTGAAGGTGGTTGTAAACAATGCCAGGATGCCCACCGTGGAGATAGCTAGGCGCATTGGGGCGACACCGCGCATCGTCAATTACAGGATGGCGCAGCTGCGGAAGGACGGCGTGCTGCTAATCAGCAGGTTTTTCCTGAACCTGGGGAAGCTCAATTACATCTACTGCAAGGCCATAATCAAATTCAAGAACATAAGCAAGAAACGGCACGCGCAATTCGTGGCTTATTGCGCCAAATTCAGGAACCTCACGTATGCCATAAACTGCGTCGGCTCCTGGGACATCGAGCTGGACTTCGAGGTAGCGGACTTCAATACTTTCCACAACATAATGCTCGATATACGGGACAAGTTTGCCGACATCATAAAAAACTACGATTTCGTGATAGCCACCAACGAGGACAAGCTTGATTATTACCCCGGCTGCTACCGGGCGCTCCAAAAACCTATTTAAACCCGTAGGCACAAATATCCATTGAAAATGTAAGGCTAGTTTTCTGAGCCTGTAACGTTTGACTTAGAGGTGAAAAAATGGCAGGACAAGGTGGACAGCTTGGCGGGCAGCAGGTATTGCTTCTTCCCGAGGGCAGCAACAGGCTGCAGGGGAGGGATGCGAGATGGGTGAACATCGCCGTCGCGTACGCGGTGGCGCAGGCCATCAGGACGACCCTGGGGCCCAAGGGAATGGACAAGATGCTCGTCAGCGAGATGGGCGACATTGTGATTACGAACGACGGGGCGACCATTTTGCAGGAGATGAACGTGGAGCACCCCGCGGCGAAGATAATGGTGGAGATTGCGAAGACGCAGGACAAGGAGGTCGGGGACGGGACGACCACCTCTGTGATGCTGGCGGGCGAGATGCTGAAGAAGGCCGGCGAGCTGATGGACCAGAATATCCACGCCTCGACGATTGTGAACGGCTACAAGAATGCCGCGGCGAAGGCGAACGAGATTCTGCAGCGCATCTCCTACCCCGTGACCGTTGATGACACGGAGACGCTCGAGAAGATTGCGAGCATTGCGATGGGCTCCAAGACCATAGGGGCCGGGAGCGCGAAGGACTTCCTGGCGAAGCTCGTGGTCCGGGCGGTGAAGCAGGTCGCAGAGAAGAAGGACGGGAAGGTTGAGATTGACGACGACTTCATAAAGGTGGAGAAGAAGGAAGGGGGCGATATAAACGACACGCAGTATATCACCGGCGTCGTCGTGGACAAGGAGATAGTGCACTCCGGGATGCCGAAGAAGATTGAGCATGCAAAGATTGCCCTTGTTGATGCGGCACTGGAGATCGAGAAGACCGAGACGGATGCGAAGATTGAGATTACTTCTCCGGAGCAGATGCAGGCCTTCCTGAACCAGGAGGAGAAGATGCTCAGGGACATGGTGGAGAAGATTGCGAAGAGCGGTGCGAACGTCGTCTTTGTGCAGAAGGGGATAGATGACATGGCGCAGCACTTCCTCTCCAAGAAGGGCATAGCCGCCATCCGCAGGGTGAAGAAGAGCGACATGGATAAGCTTGCGAAGGCGACAGGGGCGAAGATTGCCACGAGCCTTGACGACCTGGAGTTGAAGGACCTTGGGGCAGCCGGGCTTGTGGAGGAGAGGAAGATCGCAGGCGAGCAGATGGTCTTCGTTGAGAAGTGCAGGGACCCGAAGAGCGTCACCATATTCGTGAGGGCAAGCACTGAGCATGTGGTGAATGAGGGGGAGAGGGCCATTGTTGATGCAATTGGCGCTGTTTCCTCTGCGATTGAGGACGGGAAGTTCGTGACCGGGGGAGGCAGCACCGAGATGCAGCTCGCGCAGCAGCTCAGGAAGTATGCGACCGAGGTAGGGGGAAGGGAGCAGCTCGCGATACAGGCGTTTGCGGACTCCCTTGAGACCGTGCCGAGGACGCTTGCGGAGAGCGCGGGGATGGATGCCATAGACACCCTGGTGATGCTGAGGATGAAGCACAAGACCATCGAGGGAAAGAGCTTCGGGGTCGGAGTCTATTCCGGCAAGATTGAGGATATGAAGAAGCTCGGAGTCATCGAGCCGCTCAAGGTGAAGACGCAGGCGATTGCGTCGGCATCCGAGGCGACGGAGATGCTGCTGAGGATAGATGACATGATATCCGCGAAGGGAAGGGCGCCTTCGATGCCGCCAGGAGGGCCTGGCGGAATGGGAGGCATGGGCGGAATGGAAGGAATGGACTAAGCTCCGCCCTTCTTCTTTTCTTTTATTTTCTGATTATGTGCAGCTGCAGGCCTGCGGATATGTAACCATGGTTACATTGCCTTCCTGCGCGCCCCTCGGCTTATTTATATTTCTAAGGGCTTATCCTTCCGCGGGCCCGTGGCGCAACTGGATAGCGCGGCAGGCTTCGAACCTGAAGGCTGGGGGTTCAAACGCAGGTTGCGTGCGCTCAACGCGCATTCAGCTTCGCTGAATATCCCTCCGGGCCCGCTTTTCTTATTTTGTGAGAACTCGGGCCGAGTCTTTCTCGACCACTACCGTGACTTCTGCCTGGGAGACAAGGCCGCCCTTTGCTTCCTTGAGTATGGGGTACTGGTGCAGGGCCTCTGAGAGGATGAGCTCGCGCAGGGCTGCGTTCAGGAGGAGCTTCGACTTGAAGGAGGGGTAGAGCCAGCGCTCTGCGAATGGAAGGGTGCGGTAGTTTGACGCGACGTGGGCCTGCAGGCGGCGGGATTCCCTGCCGCGGAGCAGCCTTTGCGAGAGGAGGGAGTATATCTCCACTTTCGTGCCCTCGCCAACGCGGCCTGCGCCGGTGGTTGCGAATGGCTCTATTGCGAGAAAATCGCCCTCCTTGAGCGTGTGGCTGTGCGGGGTGCGGATGTTCGGGACGTCGATGCCTGCGTGTAGGTTGTATTGGGCAAGCGAGTGGCCAGTGAGGTTCTCGATCGGGCGGAAGCCATGGGCCTTGATGACCGCTTCCACTTCTGCTCCGATGTCGCTCGTCCTTGCGCCTGCCTTTACGGATGAGATTGCGGCGTCGAGTGCGAGCTGCGAGGCCTCGAGAAGCTTTCCGTTCTCCCCGGAGAAATCAACGGTTGCTGCAGTGTCGCCAATGAAACCGTCTATCTGCGCGCCAACGTCTATCTTCAGCAGGTCTTTTTCGCAGATCACTGCCTTGTCCTGGTATTCAGGAGTGTAGTGGGCTGCGACATCATTGATGGAGAGGTTAACCGGGAATGCGGGCTTTGCGCCCTTCTCGCGAATCAGGGATTCGAGCTTTTCAGCGAGCTCCAGGAGCGGGAGGCCGGGCTTTGCGAGCCTTTTGCCCTCTGCGAGAACTTCAGCTGCTATGCGGCCTGCCTTCTCGTATTCTTCAATCATTTTAGAACCACCGGTAGCTCGCTTATTGCGCGTATCTGGAAATCGGCCTTGCGGCCGTCGGCATCTTTTGCGTGATGCCCCTTCATCAGGTGAACCGTGACGAAACCTGCCTTTTTCGCGGGCAGGACGTCTATGCGGGGATAATCGCCGACCATCGCGGCCTCGCCCGGCTTTAATTTCAGGCGCTGGAGGACCGAGCGGTAGAAGTGCACGTCTTTTTCCCGGGTTACGAAGACTTCGGAGAAAAGGTGGTGGAGCCCTAGCCTGATGAGCTTGTCCCACTGCTTCACGTCAACGCCGCGGGATAGCGCATAGACGCGGAAGCCCTTTCTGCGCAGCAGGCGGAGCGTGCCCGGAACGTCCGGGTATGGGGTTAGGTGCTTCTTCGCCTCGTGGTATGCGATTACTGCCGATGCGATGAGCCTGGGATTGCGCTTAATCCCATATCCGCGGAGGAGGATGTCAAAATGCTTCGGGTAGTTGGAGCCGTAGCGCTCGACGACAGAAAGAAGGCGTTTGTACACTTCCTTCTCCCCGAAGGGAAGGCCCTCCCGGACCATCGCGCGGACTGCGCGCTTGCGCGCGAGAACCGTGAATTCGCTCGTTGGGAAGAGCGTGTTGTCTATGTCGAAGAAAATTGCCTTCAGCTTTGGCATGGGTATGATTTGCGCTGCGGATTAAAAAAGAGTTGTCTGCTTCCCGGAGCCTTTCAGGTCGTCCTCGGAATAGCCGAGCTCCTTCATTATCTTGAGGACTGCGGGAAGGACCTGGTGGTCTATGTAGTAATTCGGGTCGTAGTCCTTTGCCAGCTCTGCCGGCTCGCTCTTTTCAGAGATGGTTTTTCCCTTCTTCGTGATTATGTAGCCGACAAGGGAGCCAACCTGCACCGGAATCCCGGCCTTTATGGCCTTCTGCGCTGCCGAGACTTCCGGAGAGGTGACCGCGTAATGGCGGATGTCCTTCCTGATTGAGGAGTAGATGATGCAGTCCTCGAGTTTTGTTTTGCCGTCACGGAGGTCTGAGATGACCTCGCGTATTATTTCGACCGCCTTCTCCTTGCTGCCTTCTTTGAGGATTGTCTCGAGGACTTTCTGCTGGGTGTGGCGGGCCACGCGGGACCAGTCGCGCCTCACCAGTTCGAAGCCGCGTATCTTTATCCTTCCGTCCTCTCCGATGAGCGCGTATTTCTTCTTCGCGCCTACCTCCGCGGTCTTTGCGCCTGCAAGCTTCTTGCCAACGAACACTCCGCGCGGGTAGAAGCCTTCCAACTCGAGTTCCATGCGTCCCGGGAGCTCGGAATTTATTTTCTTCATGAAGGCGATGGCCTCCTCCTTTGGCTTGCTGCCGAGCTGCAGTACTACGGAATCGGTGTCGCTGTAGAGCACCTTGAAGCCTGCCTCCTCTGCCTTGCGGATTGTCTCCTGGATGTAATGGCGGCCATAGGCAGTGACGGATTCGCCGCATGGGCGGGAATACCAGCGCGAACGGGAATAGAGCAGGAAGCCGTAGAAGGAGTTGCTGATTATCTTGAAGGCCTGCGACTTTGCGAAGACGGCTTCGTATTCCGGCGTGCCTGGCTTGAGCGACTTCAGCTCCTTTTTCAGCCTGTCGCGCTCGTCGATGAGGCGCTCGAGGACGGACGGGACAAGACCCTTCTTCTTTGAGCAGAACTTGTGCCCGAGAGGGGAAACGTGCTTTTCCGCATCGGTGCAATCGTCGCAGTTCAGCGAGTCCATGTCTATGTTGTGCGAGATGATTATCGATGGGTACATGCCTCGGAAGTCGAAGACAGCGAGGTTATCATAGATGCCAGCCTCGGGCAGCTTCACGTAGGCACCCTGCACGGGCATGGACTCGCGCTGCCGGACCTCGTCCTTGTCCGGCTTGTTCGGGACTATGCGGTTCTGGGCATGGGCCTCGCGCCAAAGGAGCATCTCCACCATCTGCCCTGTCGTTGCGCCGCAGACGTCAGGAAGGGATGCGCCTGCGAGGCGCGCGAGGGCGAATTCGAGCGGAACGACTTTGTCTGCAATCTTCTTCGTAGCAATCGCATCGTGAAGGGAATATTCGGCGAGCGTCTTCTGGTCCTCCTCGCTCCCGTCCCACATGCGCCAGATGTCCATCTTCTTTACCTTCTTCTTCTCCTCGCCGAACATCTCATTGTAGATTTCGCCAAGCGTGAGGCGGCGGGTCTTGACCGCGCCTATGAGTGCGAGGAATTTGGCGACTGCATAAAGGTCGAGATGGACGCGGCCTGCGATTTTCGCATGTTTGAAGAGGCCGCGCTGCTGGACTTTGAACGAGGAAAATCCGTCCCTGCCCAGCCTGAGCTCTGCGCCGGACTTCTTCGCCCTGTCGCGCAGGTAGGGGAGGTCGAACTCGACATCGTTGTAGCCGAGGAGCAGCTCCACGTCCTTCTCCTTAACGAGCCTGCAGAATTCCTCTATCATCGCCTTCTCGTCCGCAACTTTGTGCACGAACGGGAGGGGGATTGGCTTGTAGGTTAGGACGCCGCTCTCCTCGTCGGCGTAGCTTATCATTATGGCCGGGTCCTTGTCCGGCCGCGGCGCTCCAATGGGATTGTAAGTCTCTATGTCGAACGCGAGGGTGCGGAGCGTCAGGCCTTCCGGCTCGCCGCGCTTAGTGATTTTCTTCAGCTCTTTCCCTTTGTGCGTGAATTCCAGCAAGTCGAACGGCGTGAGACCTCTGTCAATGAGGTAGCGGCGCGAGAAGACGATGTCTGCCTCATATACGTCGGCGAGGCCGCGGACATGCTCGCGCAGGACGCGAACGTGCGATGGGTGCTTGCAGAATATCTTCAGGAAAGTGGCCTTCTTCCCGAAGAGGAGCTTTTCCTCGGTTTCGATGCGCTCTGGCTCGATCCGCTCCGCATTAACGAGAAGGCTTATGTGTGAGATGGCAGTTTTCAGTGATTCAAGGCTGCCGGCCCTTGGAATCGCATAGAAGTACGGTTCGAATTTTGGGTCGTAGATGCGGAGGAAACGGTTGCGCTTCATAATGAGCCGTATGACTGCCCTGCCGTCGCGCGTGATGTAGTCGCAGTCGATAAGATGGGCTTTCACAGTAGGTTTTGCGCAACTGGTTTTAATTACTCCACGTGGTAGCCGAGGTCACCGGTGATTATGTGTGTCATGCCGCTCGCATCAGTGTACTCGATGGTGAGCGTGCCTGCGTAGTAATCGCCTGCGCTTGGGGGCAAACCGTTGGAGTTCGTGCAGTTCACGTAGTCCGACAGGTCGGTCAGGTTCTTGTGCCTGCTGTTCCGTATGACCTGGTCTGGGATGAACGTTGGGTCCGGCGGCGGGTCCTGCGCGCTGCATCCGATTGCGTTTATCGTGACGTCTCCGCCTGTCGATTGGCTGAGGTCGAGGTAGATTACCCCGCCATCGGTTATCTTGTATGCGTAGCAGGAGAAACCGGGGGGCAGCGAGCACAGGTTCGGGGTGGCGCGGGTCGGATTGAAGACGCCGAGCATGTAGAGCACGCCCACCACGATGAGCGCTATGAGGACTGCCCAGCCGTAGGTTGTTAGGAATTCCATCGCAGACTGCCCATGCAGGCTGCGAGCTGTCGCCGAAGGCGACTCAATGGCTGATTGTGCTTTTTTCACGTTTTCCACCATGACCCCTTTTGCACCCTTATTATATATTTTGCTTATTCCGCGAGTCTTTAAAAGCGGGCGGGTTAATAAAATGGTTGTGGATTCCACGAAGATGAATGCTGCGAAAGCGGCGCTCCAGTTCATGGGGGATGGGATGGTCGTAGGGCTCGGAAGCGGGAGCACTGCAGCGATTTTCATAGGACTGCTTGGTGCTCTTGCGAAGAGGAAGGGGTGGACGCTGAGGTGCATTCCGACCTCAGAGGACTCGCGGGCGCTTGCAGTGAAGGCGGGGCTGCCGGTCGCGGGCCTTGACGAGGTCAGCAATGTGGATGTGGCGGTCGATGGTGCCGATGCTATCAGCGGGGAGGGGTACCTCGTTAAGGGGGGAGGAGGGTGCCTTGCAAGGGAGAAAGTGGTGGCTTACGCGGCGAAGAAGTTCATCTGCATAGCGGATGAGAGCAAGCTTAAGGCGGACTTCCCGGGCATCGTGCCGATTGAGGTTCTCCCGTTCGCACACGCCCAGGTTGCGCGCGATGTGAAGAGAAGATGGGGCGTTGCTGCGCGGCTGCGGATGGGAAGCGGCAAGTGCGGCCCGATTGTGACCGACAATGGCAATTATATCCTCGATGCCGGATTCCGGAAGATAGGACGGCCGGACGGGCTTGAATGCGAGCTGCAGTGCGTGCCCGGCGTGGTGGCTAACGGGATTTTTGCGAGGAAAAAGCCAGTCGTGATAATTGGCGGGAAAAGTGGCGCGCGAATCCTGAAGGTCTAGCGATCTCGCGCGGCCAGGATGTGCTCGTAAAGCGCGGATTTTGTTGCCCTGCGCATCTTTGAGTTCACCAGGTAACGGAGGCGAAGAATGATTCCCTGCTCTCCTAAGTCCACGTAAACTTCCGGACCCTGGAGGCGCGATTTCACGCCATAGTGGCTCAGCGCTGCATTGTACTCTTTTATGTTCTCGGCTATCTTCTTGTTGCCCAGGACCTCGTCACTGGCCCGCAGCAGCAGCGTCTTCTGCGCTGCGATGTTCGCGCCTTTCGCCGGGATGGTAAGCTCGTCCCAGACGTATGGGGTGTCCTTTGTGAGGTTTGTGACTGCCTGCTCAAGGATGAAGGAGTTCGGGAACGTGATCTGCCTGCCGCCCTTTTGGTCAAGAAGCGTCGTGGTCAGGATGTCAACGCTGATTACATCGCCGCGAAGCGGGCCCACTTCTACCGAGTCCCCGGGGGAATAGAGCCGCTTCCAGGTGATGTTAAGCCAGCCGATGAATGACAGTATGGGCTTCTGGAGCGCGAATGTCAGCCCGAAGCCCACGAGGCCCGCCGAAACGAGCAGCGTGCTGAGGTCGCCCACGAATACCGAGAGTATCAGGAAGCACGCACCCGACCACACCAGGAGCGACCACAGATTATTCGTTGTTGCTCGCATGCCCGGCGAGGTGGAATGCCGCTCAAGGATTGGGAGCGTGAGCTCGAGCACCGCTTTTCCCGCCAATATTGCGAGCAGGGCCAGCCCCAGTTTGGGCGCGGTTGCCAGGAAGATGTTCGTGAGCGGCATTACCTGGAGCGACAGCGTGCCGTAGGTTGCAAGGAGCAGCGCCGTGAGGAGTATCAGGAGGCCCCACTTGAGCTTGTTAAGCATGAGGTAGTTTTGGGGGCGGATGTATATATAAGATTTCAGCGAAAGGGATGCGTGCGAAAACTTACTGAGGAGCTGCGGGCATTGCTCCACGAGCCGCTCGGCACGCTGCTTGGCGGCGATGATGCGCTTCGGAGGCTGCGGGGCTTCCACGGGCCCGTGATTTCAGTTGGCGATGAGTGCTCCTACACGCTTATTGCGCACGGCATCAAGCCCAATGTTGTCATCTACGACCACAGGTGCATGCGGGCCCGGGTCGGCCCGGTGGAGAGGAAGGCGCTTGACGGCTATGACGGCGAGGCGGAGGTCGTGGTCAACCCTGCCGGGGCAATAAGCGAGGAGCTGCTTGCGGCTGTCGGGAAAGCCGTTGCAAAAGGGAAAGGCAAAATCCTCGTGGATGGGGAGGAGGATTTGGCTGCGCTGGTGGCGATAATTGCTGCCGCGGACGGTGCAGTCGTTTTGTATGGGCAGCCCGGCGCAGGAGTTGTACTGGTTGAAGTCAATAAAAAATCTAAGGGAATGGCCCGCGCCATATACGGAAAAATGGTGCCTAGCGCCTGAGCAGCAGGAGCCCGGCTCCGCCAAGAATGAACGCGAGGCCCAGGGGGCAGATGCCGCCCTTGGGGATTGCTGTTGGGGCGGGCGTTGGGGTTGCTGCCGGAGTGCTCGTAGCTGTTGGGGACTGCCCCGGGGTCTGCGTCGGTGCAGGGGTCTGCGTGCCTGAAGGCGTTCCGGCTGGGGTCAGCGTAGGCGATGGTCCCGCCGCGAGGCACGTGTTTATCCGGCTTGTTGCGTTGTCAGTCTTACCCTCAGCCAGCATTATGCTGTCGTAGGCCTTGGTAAGGTTGCAGACCAGTATCGCCGCGTTGCCCTGCTGGATTGCCTGGTCCGCAACGTCAATCGCATCGCGCGCCGGCTGGTCGCAGCAGGCGGGGTTTGCGGTGCAAAGGGATTGCACCTGGCCGAATTCGGTTGCGCGCTCACCTAGCTGAGTTATGAATCCTCCCTCGTGCTCTCCGGTGAAATGGGTGACCGAATAGGAGAGGTTGGCTTCGTAAGTGTCGCCTGGTGCGGCGTCGCTCGTGCCTATCAGGTGGATGAGCGGCTCTTCGAACGTGCCGTTGCCCGTACCGCCCTTTGCGATGATAAGCGTAGTGTCGCACTGCAGGAATTGCGCTGCCGGCACGTCGCACAGCTTCCCGCCGCTTATCCAGGTGCCGGAAGGAAGGTCGCGGTATTCGTAGTGCACGGACATCATCTGCTGCAGCGGGTTCTCCACGAAGATAGTGGCCCTTTGCCTGTTCGGGCCGCTCTGCAAGTCGCAGTTCGAGACGAAGAGGCTCGTGGAGCCGACTGTGTGCGAAGTCAGGGGATGCACTGCCGCATAGGTGCTGCACGCCAGCAGCAAAAGGGCGAGCACTGGGAATTTCAGGTCCATCATATCACCGCATGGTAAGGCGCTCCGCGCCTATTTAAGAGTTCCTTTCACTTCGCTTCGTCCTTGAATCGTATCGGCCTTATCGGAAGCTTCACGTAGATTTTGTCGTACATCTTGTCGTATGTGCGGTCTATCCTTTCCTGGACCATGTGCGTGCCAAGCTGGATGAGGATATACAGGAAGACGGAAACGCCTACTAGGACAAAGCCCACTGTGAAAAGCTTGCCGGCGTCGGTTTTCGGCGCGAGGTCCCCGTAGCCGATTGTTGTGAGGGTCACCGTGGAGAAATAGAGCGCGTCGAGCCTGCTCCAGCCCTCGAGCTGGTGGTACGCCTCCGTTCCCAGCGCGAGAAGAAGCGCGAGCGTCAGAATCGGGTAGACAATTGTCCTTTTCATTGCATTTCCCTCCGTTTCCTGTAGAGCTTGTAGACCTCTTCCACACTCCTTCGGTCTATGCGCTTTCCGAAGCACTCGTGCGGGACGAGCGCGCCGCTGAACGTCTTGGGTATGTGGAGGAGCTCGTGGATTATCACCCTTTCCTGCTCGGCCTCCGGAAGCCCGTCGAATTTCTCCGAGATGACCTCGATTATGTAGTATGTCTTGACGCCGAGGGCCTTCTGCCATATGCGCGGCAGGTTCCAGATGCGTGCATATGCGTTTGCCGTGCTGCCGTGCGAGCGCATGCAGATGATGCGGAACTGGTCCACGTGGTCGAGTTCGAGCGCCTCGATTATCTCCTCGGTTTTTCCCTGGATGTCGAGCGCGAAGTCTATATCCACACGTTCTTTTTGTCGCCTGCGCTCTTAATAAAATAGGTTTAAAGCTTGGTTGTTGCCAAGATTTGGTTGTTGGAGGGGGAGAATGGACAGGAGGGTTGTTGGGTTTGCCGCACTGGTTGTTTTTGCCGCAGTGACTGGGGTTGGGGGAAAGGCGGTCGGAATGCCGCCTAATGTCGAATTGCTCATGCCGTTTGTCCTTGCTGCCGGGCTTGTAGGTGGGCCTGCATATGGGTTCGCGACCGGCTTTGCCATACGCGGGGCGTATGACGTTTACCTTGGGTGGGCTGGGCCATGGACAATTATGACGATAATTGCGTATGGGCTGACTGGCGCGATGGCCGGGCTTGCCGGCTCGTGGTGGGGAATGAGGAAACGGAGCGAGATCGTGCTGCTCGCGGGAATAGCGGCCCTTTTTTATGATGTAATTACCATGTTCGCTGGCGAGCTCTTCTTTCCGATGTCGATTCCCGCGCTCATAATAGGGCAGGTTCCGTTCAGTGTGAACCACGCGGCAAGCAGTATGCTGTTTTGTTTTGTGCTCGTGCCGTACATAAGCAAGGTGGTGGCCGACTTCAACCAGCCAGTTGAGCTGCGGGTTGGCGTCCCTGCGCCGGTTTGTGTTGAAGTGGAAAATGAGGGGGGTTAGACCCCGGACTTCCGCTATTATTATTTATTAAACGTTATAGTAGTAGTATAGTATGTAACCATGGTTACATACAACACACTACACACGAAACCAAACCACCAATATTACAGGAAGTCCGGGGTCTTGCTTTTAAAGAAAAGAAAGAAAACGACAAGCAATGGAGCCGAAGCTGAAACCACGGAACCCGAACGCATACAAAGGGCAGAACGGGAAGGTCCTGGTTATAGGTGGAAGTAAGAGATATTTCGGCTCGCCTGCCCTCGTCGCGCTTTCCGCACTCCGTGCAGGCGCAGATATTGCCCATCTCTGCGTACCCGAGTACATAGCGCCAGTTGTAGCGGGCTATTCCCCAGACCTGATAGTCTGGTCTTATCCCGGCGAATATCTCGCCAAACTTCCGGGGGATTTGCCGGAACTGGCGCACCGCTGCGATGTCCTCGTTATCGGAAACGGCCTGACAAAGGAGCCGGATGTTCTCGAAACAACCAAAGGGATCATTGCAAACTGGCGCAAACCCATCATAATTGACGCAGATGCAATAATGCCCGGACTAAAAACAATCTCACACCAGGTCGTTTACACCCCGCACGCCGTCGAATTCCAACGCCTCTCAGGCGCAGCACCGTCGCAGAATCTGCAACTGCGGAAAGAACAAGTGAAAGCTCTCGCAGGCAAGCTGGGAGCCGCTGTCTTGCTGAAGGGAAAAACCGACGTTATCTCGGATGGAAACGAAGTTCTCACGAATTCGACTGGAAATGCGGGAATGACCGCGGGCGGTACTGGCGATACCCTCGCGGGCATATGCGCCACTCTCCTCGCCCAGGGCCACACGCCGCTTCAGGCAGCATTCTACTCCGCATACATAAATGGCGCAGCAGGCGACCTTGCTTTCAAAAAATACGGCTACTCCCTACTCGCAACAGACCTGATAGTGGAGATACCCCAGGTTCTCAAGAGGCTGCGAAAATAAGCTATTTCTCTATCTTAAGCCCGGTATCGGTCAGCGTGATATTCCTCGGGATGAAGTCGTGCTTCGTATACCTCATCTTTTCGACGGTTATCGTCCGCTTGCCGATGGATTCCACCCTGTTGAGCTTTATGACGCCGTCCATCAGGTACTCGCAGGTCTGCCTGACGTTCTCCAGCGTCAGGTCCTCATAGATGAATATCGAAGTCGTTTCCGCGCCCGCAATGCGCCTTAGCAGGCGCGTTGTCAGGGCCCTCACAAGCATATCCTCGGATATGGCAAGGCCCGGGATCCTCTTCAGCGTGTCATAAAGCTGGTCCGCCTCGAAGTCTTCCCTTGCCACGGGGAGCCTGCTTAGATACGACGAGAGGGAGTCAATTACAAGCCTCTTCGCGCCCGACTCCTTTATCTTCATGACAACATGGGGCTCGACATCAAAATCCTTCGACGTGTCAAAAGCAACGAATTCGACGGGCAAGCCCTTGAAGTTCCATCCGAATTCCTCCGCCTGCTTCATGATGCCGTCGATGCTCTGGTTGAAGGTCACATAAAGCCCCGGCTCCTTCTTGTTCTTCGCGCCGCAGTAGAGATACTGAAGGCAGAATATGGTCTTGAAGCTGCCCGGCGGTCCCTTCAAGAGCACAGAGCTTTTGTCAGGGATTCCCCCAGTCAGCATGGCATCCAATTCGGGTATTCCAGTCGGAACGCGTTCAATCATGGCAGCACCACTTACCTGTTGCATGGGCGCCTTTAATAACTTTTCATGGAAGGCTGAAAAAGAAACATAGCGGGGCGTGGATTTGAACCACGGATCTCTGGGTTATGAGCCCAGCGGGCACTCCAAGCTACCCTTAGGGCACTCGGTCATCATCAACCGAATGCTACCCCGCTGTAGATAGGAGTAATCCAGGCAGTTCAGTTACACAGCACACATTTATATCGTTTCCCAGCGCTTTCTGATACTGCTGGAGCATAGCCTGGCTTGTGACAACGATGAACCTTGCACTCGGCAAGCGGCGCCTCAGCGCCGCAAATTTGCGTTTTAAGGTCAAAGATTTCGGCCCAGGCTTGTCCCAAATAGTCGCTTCAATCAAAACGTCGCCTTTCAGGGCGAAATCAACAGACACGAACCCGTTCATGTTATTTGCGGGGAAACGCTTCTCATACTCATATTCCAAGCTCAAGGATTGCAAAACCGCTGCGACGCGGGCTTCAAGGCGATTATACATCCTCTCGCCATTCGGGCCGACTGTCTTTCTGCCAGTGCGGCGAAGGCCCTTAAGCGACCAACTTGTGCGCTTAGCCACAAGTTTCGGATCATGAATGCCCAACTTCTTCCTAAAGACTTCTTGGCCACCCTCCGCACACTTGCGGCGCCAGGCTTCGGAAAAAGCAGGCTCCCTCATCAAAGATCTTATCTTTGCAACGCCAACTTTCGACGCCCGGCGTGTTTTAGAGCGCCATGTTCGTTTGAACCCAGCATCCAACATTCTCTTCCGGATGCTCCTGCTGACTGTCCGCTTCATTGCAGTGCAGTACTTTGCATAGTCACCTGGCGACCGTTCAAGGCGCCGGAACATCCTAAACCCACCATTCCGCCGTGCGAGCTGCAGGTATCCTGTTTTGCCAAGGCGGTCCATAAGGATTCCGCGTACGTGACTCGTATCTAATCCCGTTACCTGCCCAATCTCATCAAGAGTCATGTGCGAATCGCGGAAGAGTGATACGATGCGTTTCCTGCCCAAAGCTACCCTACCCCGCTATGTGGGCAATAGTTTCGTCTTACTTCTTTAAAAAGTCGACGACGGGCCTTGCATTGAAGCCGAGGCTCAAGCTGGAAAGCTCCTTCTTCCCCACCCATCTCGCCGAGGTGTGCTCCCTGCTCAGCCTCAGCTTCCCTCCGACGGCCTTCCCTGAAAACACGATATAGACGGCATGCTTGAGCTTCCCGCCCTTCTCATAGACTGCGCTCGTCGTCCCGAGCACTTTCCCTACGGCAACCTTCAGTCCGCACTCCTCTTCGCACTCCCTGCGCGCCGCCTGCTGCGGCGATTCCCCCCATTCAATCGCCCCGCCGGGAAACTCCCATATTTTAGGCGATTTTCGCTTGAGGACCAAATATTTCCCGCCCTTCTCGACAGCAACCATCGCATCAAAGTCCCGGACCGTCTCAAGTTTTCCTCCAGCCATGCCTTCAACTTCTCGCATGAGCTTTAAAATCCGCTTGTAGGCAGGGCTGTTGCCGCCGGCATAGCCGTGCATCCGCAATATCTTCCCACTATCAGACACCTTATCCGCGTAGCATACAATCTTCTCCTCAATGCTGTGCGGGATACTGTCCTTCGAAGGCAGCCCCAATGCCCCCGCCTCCCCGGCAGTCAGCCCTCCGAGAAAATGCGTTTCGGCAAATCGCGCAACCTTTTCCGGCACGCCCTCCTTCCTCAGCATCTCAGCCCCTTTGCTGCAGTGCGCCGGGCCGTGCGTTGCAGCCCTCCCAACGTCATGGAGCAGCGCCCCAGCCTCAACAAGCCCCAAATCGACCCGTTTTCCTCTCGCAGCAACCCTTCTTGCAACTGCGAGCGCTATCTCCTTAACGTTCTCAGAATGGAGCCGCACGCCTTCTGGGACGTCTAATTTTCTCAGAACAAGGGCAGTGTCAACAGCGCTACTTCTTCGCGTCGACATAGTGCAGCATCCCTAGGCACTCGGGGCACTTGAACTCGGCCTCAACCGCCTGCTCGAACTTCAGCCTTGCCTTCGTCCTCTCGAAGCAGCGCGGGCAGGCATAGTACTCCCCGACATCCGCCAGCCTGGCCTGGGCCGCAGCCTTCTCGTTTGCGGAGCGCTCATCGAGTATTCTCTTCGCCCTCGACAGCTCGAGCCCCCAGGTGTAAGTATACCAGCCCTCGTTGTTCCTCGTCCTCGCATAAGCCGCGATTCCCGCAGCATGGAGCTTGTTCAGAACAGCCCTCGTCTCGGAAAGCTTCAGCTTCACGGCGCCTGCAAGGTCCTCGTCGCTCATGGGCTCAACGAGCTCCCCCGCAATCTTCGGCGCCTTCTCGCCGGCAAGCTCAATAAGCAGGTTCCTGACATGCTGGTTCTCAAGAAGCTTGACCGCCTCGCGCCCCCTCCTCGGCTTGCACGCAACCTTCGCCTTCACCGCACTCCGGATGGCGCGCTTGCCAGGGGCTGCGCGTTTCTTCAGCCTAAGCTTGAGCCTAGAACTCCTGCGCACTACAACAATCTTCCCTTTCGCAGCTTTCTTCCTTCTTGTCGCCACAGCAGAATTATGACCCTACTTATATAAATGCGTTATTCCTTCCACTTCCTAACACTCTTGCCCCTTTCCGACGGTGAAATTGCAATCCTTGCGCCAGGGAACCGCGCCCCAAGTTCCCTCCCCCCAAAATACTCGTGGAGGAAGACGGCGAGCGCCGCCACCTCGCTGTGCGGCTGGCTTGTCACCGCAATATTGAAGTCCGCCAGCCCGTAGACTTCGGCAGGCACCTTCTCAGCCCCGACGACAACAAGCACCTTTCGCCTCTTTCGCACCGCAGCAATCTTCTCCTGAATCCTCTCGCCATACATCGTGAGATGGACGACAGCAAAACCGTTCTTCTTCGCCCAGCGCACGGCTTTCCTCAGGCTGCCCTCATACCGGATTGAAAACCTTCCGCCCCATTTCTCCGCAACCTTCCTCACACTCTCCAGTACGGCATCGTCCCTCTCGCCGGACAGGATGCCGCCCCTGGCCCCGAGCGCCCTCGCGGCAAGGAAGACGTGCGTCGTAACGCGCTTGTCCCTGTTCTTCCTGTGCCCGAGCCTCAGAATAACGATTTCAGCCATGGAAACGCCTCACGCTTATAATAGTAATCTACTATAATATAGCCCCGCTGGGCGACGTCAAATGGGCCCGTAGCTCAGCTTGGTAGAGCGACTGGCTCTTAGCCCTTTTCGGTGTCGCCGGCTTCGCCGGACGCTCCAGCGCTTCGCGCTGTCGCTCGACATCCGAAAAGCGCTAGCGGAAAACGCTGGCGCAAAGGGAAGAGCAACCAGTATGTCAGGGGTTCGAATCCCCTCGGGCCCGTTTCTTTTTATCAAACCCGCAGCCACACCAAGCTTATATTGTTCTAACGTGAAATAAACGCATGGTCGAAGCCTACCACATGGGCTCGTTCAAAGAGCTGGAAGAGCTTGCAAGGCGGATAATCAAAGGCCATCGGGGTGAGCACGTCCCCCAAACAGTGAGCTTTTCGACTTTCGCCGAAGGGAACCGGGACATACAAAGCTATTGCGCCAACGGCTACGTGGGCCTTCTGGTCGATGTGGGAAAAGATGCTACGCTGCTGCACTTCCCTACCGACGCAGGAACCGTAGTCCCGCTCCTCCCGTTGGAACACATGCAGAGTGAAGACTATCTCAGGGGCCTTTTCACGAAGCTAATCAGGCACGGTGGGGTCGGCATTTCCTCAAAGCTGGTCCGGACAGGCACTTACGACGAACTATTCGCATACATCCACCATGACCCCGAAGTAAACAGCGAGAGGATGAAAATAAAGGGGCTCGTGTATCAGGCCATTGCAAAACCGGAAGCCGAAGCGCTCAAGCAGCATCTCGAGGAAGAGCACAAAGGCCTGCGCCTGAAGCTGGTCGCGCTCAAGAAGGACCGCATATCAACGCCCAACCAGATGCAATCGCTGGCGCTCGACCTAAATTTCTCCGAAGCGTCCAAAACAGCCGAGGGAACCGAAGCAAGGATACGCGTTGAGCATCCCGATTACACCCTAGGGATATTCAGGGACACGGCGCGTACCCACACCCCCAACCGGATAGGAGCTACGGTGCAATTCAACAATCGCAACGCATCCGAGCTCGCGAAAAGCCTGGCTGGAAAAGCCGGCACAGGCTGCAGGGTGAAATACCTGAAGGAGAGCAACGCCGTGCAGATCGAATCGGGTTGGGAAGACAGGGGCAGCGTCGCTTCCCTTCTTGCAACCATCATCACCGGACGGGAGAAAATGCCAAAGCTCGAACGGGAGATTCAAAAACTGCTGATGGAACACCGCATAGCCGACACTTCCCTTGTTTTCCTGTTCGGGCATAACATTCTATCCGATTCAGGAGGGAAAACAGCCGAAGAAAAACCCAAAAAAATCCGCAACCGCTGAAAACTTTAACGGTAGGCGCGTAGGGGATTTAATAGTCTTTGGCGGCAAACTTACGTTATATGGCAGTTTCTTCCGAAGAGCTGAAGAGCAAGCACTGGTCCGAGATTCTTGCGGACAGGGTTATCGCAGAGAAGAGGCCGCCCTTCGTGGTGAGCAGTGGGATAACCACATCGGGTCCAACGCACCTCGGCACGCTCTGCGAGTTCCTTTTCCCGAGCGCGATAGTCGAGGAGCTGAGGGAAAAGGGCCAGGAGGCCGAATTCTACTTCGTCGCCGACATTTTCGACGCGTTCGATTCAGTACCGCTGGCGATGGCGAAGTACGAGAAGCAGCTGGCGCCGCATCTCGGGAAGCCGCTCACGGACGTTCCCGACCCCGCGGGCTGCCATCCCTCTTTCGGGGAGCATTTCCTGCAGGAGACGGCAGCGGTAATGGAAAAGTTCGGCGTCCATTCAAAAATAGTCCGCATGAACGACGTCTACAGGGCTGGGAAGTGGGACAACTATGCCATGGACTTCCTCGGGCGCGAGGACGAGGCGAAGCGCATAGTCGCCGAGTCCTCCTTCAAGAAAATCGAGGAAATGGGCGACTGGTCTCCGATAATGCCGATTTGCACGAACTGCGGGAAGATTGCCACGACGCGCGTCACGGCGCACGGAAGGGACTGGTACGAATATTCATGCGACCGCGACGTGAAATACACGAAGGGCTGCGGATTCAAGGGCAAAAACAAAATCTCAGACCACAAGTACAAGATTACCTGGCGCCTGCACTGGCCGACGTGGATGGATTACCTGAAAACCAGCGCGGAAGGTGCGGGCATGGACCACCACACGCGGGGCGGAAGCTGGGACACGCTCATGAAGACCTTCACCGAGTTCTTCAAGCGTGAGCCGCCCATCGGCTACAAATACGGCTTCGTCCTTCTCCAGGGAAAGAAATACTCGAAGTCAAAAGGGATTGGGATGGGCGTGAAGGACCTGCTCGAGCTCATGCCGCCAGAACTGATAAAATATTCCCTCTTGAGACCCGACCTCCAGGAGAACAAGGACATAGACCCGACCGGCGTGAAGCTAATGGCGCTCTACGAGGACTTCCAGAGCGTCGGGAAGGTTGTGGAATCAAAGCAGGAAGAGCTCAGCAGGGCGGACCACAAGAAGCTCATCGCATTCAGGCTGGCAACCGGCGAGAAAATAAACTGGCATGCGGCGTTCGCAGACGTCCTCATGTATTACCAGCTATACCGCGACTGGAACAAGGTCGGCGAGGCAACCCGGGACCCTGCCGGGGCGAAATACCTTGCGCCATTCATAGAGAAATGGGTCGAGCGGAAATTCGCGCCGGACGAATACTCATTCTCATTCCAGCCAGCGAAGGAAACGGCAAACCCGGAGGCGGTCCGCGCATTCGCCGGAAAATTGGAAAAGGGAATGGACGCGGTCGCGATACACAACCTCGTGTTCGAAGTCGCAAAAGAGAAGGGGCTGCAGCCGGCAGAGCTCTTCAAGATATTATATAACGCGCTCATAAGCAAGGATAGGGGGCCGAAGATGGGAAAGCTGATAGGGGCGATAGGCGTCGGAGTTGCAAAGGAGGCGCTCCTTGCCGCTGCCGGGTGATATGATGGTGCAAAACGATGTGATGGAATACCTGCACTCGCTCGGGCAGATTTTCGACAAGGAGATAGAGAAGACCATTCCGCGCGACAGGAAGCCCTGGGAAGTTTACGGCGTCCTCTGGGACTTCCTGGACCGGGGAGGGAAGCGCTTCAGGCCTGCAATGGCGAAGCTCTCCTATGAGGCGGTTGGAGGCAAGGCAGCGGACGAGGACGCCATTGTGGTTCCAGTCGGCGCGGCAATAGAGATGTTCCACAACTTCACGCTCATCCACGATGACATCGAAGATGATTCCGAGATGAGGCGCGGCAAGCCGACGCTTCACCGTGCATACGGAATCCCTCTCGCAATCAACGCGGGCGACGGGCTCTTCATGATGGTCTGGGAGGCCCTGCTGAAGGCAAAGCTTCCCCCTGCAAAGCTTTTCGAAGTGCAGCACGTCCTCTCGAGCGCATTCAGGCGCGTGCTCGAGGGGCAGGCTATAGAGCTCAACTGGTATCGGGAGAAGAAGTTCGACATAAGCGAGGAGCTGTACTTCAGGATGGTGGAAGGGAAGACGGGCGCGCTCATAAGCGCCTCCTGCGAGGCAGGCGCATTGATGGCAGGCGCAACCGAGGAGCAGCTCGACGCGCTGCGCAATTTCGGCATGGTGGTCGGCATCGCGTTCCAGGTGCAGGACGACGTCCTCAACCTGGCGGGAAGCGAGGCGAAATACGGGAAGGAGATAGGAGGGGACATAAGCGAGGGGAAGAGGTCGCTCATAACAATCCATGCGCTCGCGCACGCGCCCCCGAAGGACAAGAAGCGCCTCTCGGAAATACTTTCATCGCGCACAAAGGACCAGGCGCAGGTGCGCGAGGCGATAGACATCTGCAAGCGGACGGACTCCATCCATTATGCTGCCCAAACGGCGAAGAGCATGGTTGAGACGGCAAAGGGGCGCCTCATGGTCCTTCCCAATAACGCAGCAAGCAGGCGGCTGCTGCAGCTGGCGGACTTCTTCATATACCGTGAGGTATAGCCTTTTTATCCTTCTGGCGGCAGATTTAAGGATGGTCGATTCATGGTCAGATTACTGCCCGTCACATTCGCTCTTAGCTGGCTTCTTCTCGCCATATCCTCGGCAGCCGCGCCGCCGGCATTCCCAGGAGGAACCGAAGTAACAGTCACTTTTACTGATTACGGGACGGGGCTTGCGCTCGGAAACAGCCGCATCGAGCTCACCTTTGCCGGCCAGCAGATTCCGGCAATCTCAGCCAGGACCCTCGCCAACGGCAGCGCAACAATCTACCTTCAGCAAGCCGTCACTCCGCTAATCGCAGTCGCATCAATGGACGAGCCAGCAACACCAGAGCTAGACTATATCTCTCCGCAGATCGAGCTGTCGAATGGCACGAACATAGAGATGGTTCCGGTAGGCACCGTCTCAGGCACCGTAAGCGCGGAGAACGGCACAGCAGCCCAGGCAACCGTCACGTTCGATTGCGCAAACAAGGCGCTGTCAGCGCCCGCAGTCACTGCCGACGCCAACGGGAGGTTCAGTGCAGCGCTTCCTGCAGGGCAATGCCTGCTCTCTGCTTCTGCCCAAGGCATGACCGGGAACGCAACCGTCACGGTGCGGAAGGGCGAGTCCTCGCAGGCGGATATCCTGCTCAGCGCACAGGGTGGGCAGCTCAGCCTCCCAAGCTCGCCAGGAGCCCAATTCGCATCATTCGTCCTGGTGCTCGCAGTCTTGGTCGTCGCCGCATTCATTGTTTATTACTTCCTCTCAAAGAAGCCGTCCCCAAAGAAGCGGCGCAGGAAAGGCGGCGGCAGGCTGAAGCTCATCCCACTGCTCCTACTGCTTGCCATACTGCTCCCAGTTTCCCGCGCAGCTTCCCTCTCGAACAACATCGCGGCAGCCAACCATACGTACGACCTTCTCAGCAGCCTGGGATACGTTCCAGTCATCAGTTCGCTGGCGGTTTCGGGAACGGCCGGCTCAAGCGACGGCTGCGCAGGAACAGTAGCCGTTGAGATAAGCGACAACGGCCAGTCCTATGCGGAAATAGGCTCCGCCGAAACAGTTTCCCCGCAGAACTTCTCCCTCTCATTCCCGAATCCGGGCGCGCACCGCTACATCCGCATAATGAACGTGGAATGCGGCTTGGCGGGAACGTCGCTCCAGATATCCGAAAAGCCGGATATCACAATCTCGTCGCTCCGCATAAGCGGCGAGCCCAAGACCGGCATCCCAATAAACCTGACAGCCACCGTTTACAACGCAGGCGGCAGCCTACCAGCGGGCCAGCCAGCTGCAATACTCCTCGCGTTCTATGACAGCGCGGTTGACCCGCAGCACCTCATAGGCGAAGTGCAGCTCAACAGCAGCGAGGCGGCGTGGGGTGAGCGCGGCTCAACAGAGAAGTCCGTGGTCTGGATTCCTCCGCTTCTCGGGACAAGGACGCTCTATGCAACCGCCTACCTCTCCCCGGCTTCGCCGGGCCTTGAGGTGGATGAAGGCAACAACATGGCATCCCTCGGCATATTCATCCAGGCAGGCCCGGGCGAGAACAGGGCGACAACGCTCGAAGTCGCCGTCTCACCATCGAGCCTCGAATCCGGGCAGGCAGCACCCATCCATATAACCGCGACCTACCGCGACTTTCTGACAGCACAGCCAATCCTTGGCGCGAACTGCAGCGCTTCAGAAGCAGGCCAGCCAGGCCCTAATGTTACGCAGGAATCGGAATCTGGCTATTACTGGGAACGGGGCAACCAGTCCTGGCCAGTTGGCGTGTACGAGTTCTCCGCAACATGCGAAAAATCGGGCTATGCGCCTGCAAACGGTACCACCTTCCTGCCAGTCAATTCGTGGGGCGGCCAGCAGGTGCTTCTCCAGCGCGAAGAGGAGGACTTCAAGGGGACCATTCTCACTGATAAGCGCTCACTGGGCCCGATGGCGAAGCTGAAGGTGCGCGTGGAGCGCGCAGGCCCGGAAACCATGGGCTTTGCAGCGGACAGCGTCAAGATAAACGGCCGCACGGCTGCCAGCATCGAGTCGGATGCAACGCAGCGAAACAGCCGCTACTGGCTCGAGCCCGGGGCCACGTTTGTGGAATGGACCTTTGAGATGGACCGCATACCCATCGACTCGCTCACAATCTCGTTCGAAACGGAGGTCGCTCCTGCGCACGCAACTGCCATCGCGGTCAGCCTGACGCCGGTGCGTGCCGCGTGTGTGAGAGCGCAGCCGGCAGTCGAGATCCTGCCCAGGGATCGGGCGGGCGAGGTGGGAACGCCCCTGTTTTACCAGGTGGTTGTAACCAACAACGACGGCAGGGAATGCCCTCCGACAGAATTCTCAATGCTTGCGGCCGGGCTAAGGACGGGCTGGGGCTATTCGTTCTCATCCTCACGCCTCATCGTTTCGCCCGGCAAGTCGAACATCACTTTCGTTTCCGTTGAGCCACCTCTCGGGGAGCAGCCCGGCAGCTATAACTTCAAGGTAGAGGTTGCAGACCCGGACGTGCATACCGGCCCGCAGTTCGGCGCGCCGCCGCAGGCCGAGGCGGCCTACAACGTCACGTCGCCCAAGCTTTTCGCGGGACTCGAAGCGGGCCTTCTCGGCAACAGCACCATGCCCGCAGGCCCCCGGGCAGTCTTCGAATTCTACGCACGATATTACGACATCACCAACAGCTCGATAGGTTCCTGCATCATAATAACCGACCTCATAGGCACAAAAGGCGTGCGCATGGCGCCCGACGGTGCGCGCTTCACCCTCCCGCTTAACTTCTCCAGCCGCAGCCCAGGCACATACATGTACCTTATAGAATGCGAGGCGGCGGAGCACAAGCCCCTCGCTTTCACGGGAAACATTACAATCGCTGCACATGCCACCCAGATGCGCTACCCGTCGCTCTCGCTAGCCCCTGCGGCACAGCACGCATCAGGCAACTCAACCCTGGCGTTTATCGCCCGCACCTCAAACAATGAGATTTGCAACGGGACAAGGCAATTCCTGCTGCGGGCCCAGCCGCCCGAAGGATGGGCTGTGGAATTGGAGGGCAATGCCCCGCGCATCCAATGCGGCGCGGATGCCGACTCGCTCGCACGAATCACGCCGCCCGCAGGCCTCCCGCGCGGCCTCTACTTTATCCCAGTAACCGCATCCTACTCATCCGGCCCAGGCTTCACGGCAACCTCCTACGCGCTGGTCGCGTCCTCCCAATCGCAGCAGCGCGTCCTCTCATGCCTCTCGGGGGACGCGGAGGAATCCGCGCAGAACCTCGAGCTTGGCGGCGACCCATGCTCGAACTGGAACGCAGCCCACACTTACCCGCTAAACGCAACAAGCGGGGAAATCATTTTCGCAGGAAGGACGGCGCTGGAGAACTGCTCAAGCACGGTCGAAATCGAGGCGAGCACGGACAGCGCATCGTTCACAAAAGTCGCAGAGGTTAAGGCAAACTCCTCAGCCGACTTCAGCGTTGCGATAAACAACACGGGCTACGTGCGGGTGAGGATAGCTGATGACAAGTGCAGGCTCGCCCGCACAGCGCTCATGTATGGCCCGGATTCCAGCGGCTCGCCGGAGCTTTCGGTCGCAGGCGCGGACTTCCCGGTGCTCGTGCAGGGAAGCAGGGCGGTCGTCACGGCATCAATCAGGAACTCCGGCCAGTCAACCTATTCTTCCTACACCGCAGGCATTGCGCTGAGGTCGCCCGAAGGCGATACCACGCCTCTTGATTTCAAGACCCTGCACTCGCATGCTTCCGGCTCGGACCAGGTGGTCACCTTCGGCTTTACGCCGGCCTCCGCAGGCACGTTCGACCTCGTGATAACCGCGGACTACGCGAACGAGATAAACGAGTCCGACAAGTCGGATAATTCGCTCGTAATCCCCGTCGAGATACTTCCGGCCCCGCAAGCCATCCGCGCAAGCCTTTCGCCCGGCTGGAACCTCGTCCCGTTCATCAACGGCATCTCCCCGGCAAATGGCTGCAACCTATCCGACGCCTACGCTTTCGACGCGTCCTCGGCGCGCGCAATCCCGCTCAACTCCAGCACGCTCGCATTCATTTCCGATGCAGATTTCAGCAATTTCACAGCCGCCCACGGGGTATCCTCCAGCCCGCGGGATGCAGGCGCATTCGGAGGCGCCTGGGCCTATTCAGAGGGCGCGTGCGATATCACCTACCCGCTCGAAAACGCATCATCCCAGTCAAGGCAGGCCTTCTCACAACTCGAAGTCCCGCAGGGCGACAGCCTCATCACAATTCTTCCCTGGATGGCCGGCAACACGCCCCAGAATGTGATGGGCGCCTGCGGCAGCAACACCTGGGAATGGGATGCCACACAGCAGCGCTGGGCAAAACACGACGCAGATGCCCCATTCTCGGCTGATGATGTGGGCAAGGTCGTCCTCGTCAGGGCAGCCGCCGCGTGCCATCTAGGCTGAGTATGCAAGCAATCCTCCACGCCTGCCATGCTGTCGTCTCGGCTGAACTAGAATTTCTCGAGCACCTTCTCAATAGTCAGAGGCCCCTTCTCCTTCAGGTCATACTTCACGCGCACAACGGGCTTGTTTATCTGGAGCAGCTTCCCCAGGTCAATCGGCGTCCCGACAATGACCGAGTCGCAGTCGGCAGCATTGATTGTCGCCTCAAGCTCCTTTATCTGCTTCAGGCTGTAGCCCATTGCAGGCAGGATTTTCTCGAGGTGCGGGTACTTCGCGTAAGTCCCCTTTATCGAGCCAATCGCCCATTTCCTGGCGTCAACAACCTCCTTCGCGCCAAACCTAACCGCAGCAACGGAGCCCGCCCCGTATTTCATCCCCCCATGAGTGAGCGTCGGCCCGTCTTCGACCACCAGCACCCTCTTCCCCTTAATCATCGATGGGTTCGCCACGCTTATTTCCGAGTCCGCGAGCAGGATTTTCGCCCGCGGGTTCATCCTCGCAATATTGTTCTTTACGGTTTCCACATCCTCCGGCTTCGCGGAATCGACCTTGTTTATCACGACAACATCGGCCATCCTCACGTTCGTCTCCCCGGGGTAATACTTCATCTCGTGCCCTGCCCTGTGCGGGTCAGCGACAACAATGAGCAGGTCGGGCTTGTAGAAAGAAGTGTCGTTGTTCCCGCCGTCCCATACAACCACGTCAGCCTCCTTCTCCGCCTCGCGCAGGATAGCGCCATAATCCACTCCAGCGTAAAGCACGGTCCCGCTCGCTATGTGCAGCTCGTACTCCTCCCTCTCCTCAATCGTGCACTTGTACTTGTCCATGTCCTTCAGCGCAGCGAACCTCTCAACCGCCTGCTCAGCGAGGTCGCCGTAGGGCATCGGGTGCCTCACAACGACCGGCTTCAGCCCCTTCTTCTTCAAAACCTCCACAACCTTCCGAGTGGTCTGACTTTTTCCGGAGCCCGTGCGCACGGCGCAGACGGCAATCACCGGCTTCGTCGACTTCAGCATTGTCTGCCCCACGCCCATGAGCCAGAAGTCCGCCCCAGCAGCATTGCAGATGCTCGCCTTGTGCATCACTTCCTCATGCGGCAGGTCGCTGTAAGCCATCACGCATACGTCCGCCTTCAGCCTCGCAATCAAGGCGGGCAGTTCGGCCTCGTCATAAATCGCAATGCCCCCTGGATACTGCTTCCCCGCGAGCACGGCGGGGTATTTCCTTCCTGCAATATCCGGAATCTGTGCCGCTGTGAAGGCAACAACCCTGTACTCGCTGTTCTCCCTGAAAAAAAGGTTGAAGTTGTGGAAGTCCCTCCCAGCTGCGCCGATTATAATTACATCTCGTTTTGCCATGCTAAAAGTTTTCCCGCAATGCTTTAAATCTAGAACGCCCAATCCACTTCCATGCGCCTGCAAACCGCGTTCATACTCCTCCTGCTGGCATCCATATTCGCCTACGCAGACCCGATGCCGCCAGTCCTTCCGGAGAATTCAGTCAGCTACGATTTCATCGCATATGAGTCATCGCAGGGAGCCCCAATCTCAAACGCAGTCATCCTGCTGAAATCATCCAGCGGCGATTTTCTCGCAGTCACGGATGAGGCGGGCGCATTCTCAGCAAGCCTTCCTTCAGCGATTTCAACTGTTGACATAGGCGCTGACTACGACTCAACCCCCGGCTATGATCTCATGGCTTCCAATATCCGCCTCTCCAATGCTTCAGCCCAGCGCGTTAGCTTCATCCCGGCAGGAACTATCTCAGGCAGCATCAGGGACGCAAATGGCGTTCCGGTTCCTGGGGCCCTGGTCTCCATAGCATGCCAAGGCTACTCGGAATCCACCTCATCCGATTCCGCTGGCATTTTCGGGTTCGACTTTGCGCCTGCCGGGGATTGCGAAGTCTCATCCCAGCCAGTGGGCAGAACCGCAGCAATCCGCGTAATCCAGGGCCAAATTTCATCCATTGAGCTCACGCCGCCCATTCCAGCACCACCTGCAGCAACGCCTGCCCCGCAGCAGAGCAGCACATGGCTGGTAATAGGCGCATTGTTCGCGGGCATCATAGTTGCGGTAATCATCATAATCGGACTCGTCCTCGCCGCATTCTGGCTCCTCCGCAATTCCATGGGCCAGATGGAAGAAACCGCGGCAAAAGAGGTGGAGGAACTGCCGTTCGTCCCCGCAGAAAAGCCGAGGCCCGCAGCACGGGCCCACGCCGCTCCGGCGGCAACGGAACCAACGCCAGGCCAGCTCGACATAATGCAGACCCTTTCAAAGCGCGAGTACGACATTACAAGCCTGCTGATTAAGAGCGGCGGGAGGATGCGCGCATCCAAGATACGCTACTCCCTATTAATCCCGAAGACCTCCTTCTTCCGCATCCTAAATTCCCTTCAGGCAAAGATGATAATAGAGAAAGAAAAATACGAAAATAGCCCTGAAATCCGGCTTACCAGTTGGTTCATGTCCAAATAGCCAATTGGAACGATTTTCTTCCGATTTAAGCCAAACCAAGCCAACTGGAACGTTTTCTTCCCACTTTTCCCACCCAAACTATAAGTAGGAGTTTCGGCACAATATAGCTGGAAGTGCGCAAAGCACAGGGCTTCTGCGCATGAAATAAATTGTCTGGAACGTGTGCGCGAGCAACATGCGCAAAGCGCATGTTTGGAAATGAACGCACAAACCAGCCAGGCAAAAACCGCAACAATCATGTGCAGGCAAACAAAATCTGAGCATGCAAGCAGACAGCAAAAAACACACAACAAGCATGCGCAGGCAAACAGCAAAAAATGCGCAACCAGGCAAGCATGCCTGGGATGAACGCACGAAACAAAAACATTTGCGCGAACAGGCATGCAAACTTTGCGCAAGAACTTGCAGCCAAAAAACCGCAAGCAAAAGACTTGCACAAAAAATGTGCGCGGCCCTGTGATAAAAGCCGCAAGCGCAAACCGCGCATGGCTGCACATAATCGTGGTCCCGGAATGCGAGTGCAAAGCCCCCGGGTCCGCGCAATCGCGCAGTAATAGGATATTAGAAACGTGGTGGTGAAAATGGCAGGAAAAAATGCAGTCGTATGTCTCGTAGCCCTGGTAGCATTAGCCGGGCTCGTTTTCGCTACAAGCGACGGCTCGCCGCTTCAGTTCTCGCAGGCCGTGAAGAAGTTCACCGCCAGCGACTTCCCTACGCTAGCGACCGGCGCCATCACGGACACTTATGCGAACGTCGCCTACACCGAGGAGCAGTCTCTTTGGGTCAGGGCGCTAACGAAGTACGATAGCAATGTAAAGCGTGTTATCAGCAATAATGCCGACCTCGCCTACCAGCTGAAGTTCACCCAAGACCAGTATGGCATTCCGGTCGCAACCTGCAATCCGAGCAACGGCGCTATCCGCGGGGACGACCCGCTTTATGATTCGGCCAGCTGCTCCGAATCCGACAGGACCGACAGGCACCGCGTCCAGATAAAGTTCCTGAGCGGTCTGCTTGACAACTATATAATCTCGGAGATGAGCCCGCCGTTTTCGACTGTGACGACCGCGAATGATGACAGCAGCGGCATGGCAACCGGAGGCTCGGTGCAGCTGGCTAAGGAGTCGGCATACGGTGTCGTCCATGTTAACGAGAGCCTTTCAACCGGCTCCTACTATGTGGAGCTAGCAGACATTACGGTTCCGACTACGACAATCCCGGACGGCCTGGCTTCAATCCAGATATACGATATGAGCAACAACCTGCTAAAAGAGGACCACGTCGCAGAAGGTCAGACCTATGTCTGGACCGCGCCAGACGGCTCAAAGGTTTACGTCCATGTATACAAAAACAATCCAGGCATCTATCCGATCGCCAGGTGGTCTGAGATGGCAATCTTCTCCAAAGTCTTCAATCTTATAGACGGGCAATCCGTTTCGGATGACTGCTCGACTTGGAAGGTCTCGCTGGCATGGAAGAACAAAGACCCATCTAAGAATTCGAAGTACGTAGACTCGCTCAGGCAAATCATCCTTAGGAGCGAGGGCAACAACCAGAACACGAACATGGTCGACGGAGACACGCTGAACATAATCTGCAGCCCGGTCGTTTGGCAGCTCCAGTACAACGGCCTGACGTGCAGTGACCCAGGCGACTACGATGCACTCGGGTTTAGCATCGTGCAAAGAAGCTTCCATCTGAGCAAGAGCCCGGGCGTTTCGGACTGCGCCGGCAACACCAGGCTGTTTAACGCCACCGTGCTGCGCGTAACGAGCGGACTGAGCCAGCCATTTACCCTAACAGGCCCGCAGAGCGACCAGGTCTCGACCTTCTATGTGAATCTCGGAAGCAACCTCCTCAACACATCCTACGGAGGCAGCATCAACGTGGGCGGCGCACAGTCAGTGGCCCTAACGCCAATCGGCACATGGGGCTCGCAGACAAAGTTCACAGTTGTTGGCCTCGACCAGAACGGCGACCTTGTCTACAGCACTGAAACGGCATCAACAACCGGCTCCGACCCGGTGATTCTACTTCCGTCAGAACAGGGCAAGAGCTTCGCATCCGTCACTTCGCTCACTGCAACCGGCGGAACGGGCGGGACGAATTTCATCCTGAACTGGAGCGGCGGCACCAATAGGATGAGAATAGGTGCGTACAATGATGCCGGCGAGGTCATCTGGGTGCAGATGGGCCAGGCGGACTGTGACTTCCGCATGCAGCCCACCGGCATAGAGTATGACTCCGGTGACGGCTATGGGCAGCCGTTCGGTTTCGGCTCAGGTGCAGCCGGCTCCAGCCTCGGCTGGTGCAGCGCGGGTGCGGGCTGCCAGACCGGCAACCATAACGGCGTGCAGAATGGACGGCAGCTCGCCCTCCGGGAGAGCGCAGACAACGACCTCGCCCACTACGACTACCTGAGGCTTGGCATTAGCGAGACTGACGCTGCGAACCCGTCCTACCAATTCACAAATCCCAATTCAATAAGCTACGCCGACACGGGCGTGGGCCCGGGCCAATACGACGGCCAGCAAACAACGGGGTTCATAACCGAGAGAGGCACCAAATTCACCTCAATCTCTACGACGTCTGCTACTCTGAAATCAGCAAAAAAAGTCTGCGAAGCGCAGTACTTCGTCAAGACCTCCGGGACGCAGATAAATGAGCCGGTGCAGGTCGGCCCGCTCGGGGAAGGCGAGTCAAGCGCAGGCCTTACCGGCGGCACCGCCATACAGGTGACCCAAATCGCCGAGGACGTTGGCACCTGTACAGCCTGCGCAGGAGGGGCCTTTGGGACATGTGCAATCAGCAACGAGAAGGTATGGCTCAACGTCCAAGAATCCGGGTCTGCGCCCTTCTCCGTAGGCCCGCTTGCCGAGGGCGAAAGCACTGTAGGCCTTCCGGACGGCGTAGTAATAAAAGTCACGCAAATCAGCGAGGACGTCGGCACCTGCACCGCTTCAGGCAATTGCGGCGAAGGGGGCAGTGCAGGAACATGCGCAATCACCAACGAGAAGGTGTGGCTGAACGTCACCCTGCCCGGGCAGTTCCCGGGCGCAGTCGAGTTCAGGACCCTTATCAACGATTGGGTTGACCGAAAGCTCGAGAACAGGGACCAGGCGGGCTCGGTGGATATATACCCATGGTCGTACAGCCCGTATCCTACCCCGACTCCGACACCACGCCCGTCACCAACGCCAACCCCCACACCAACACCACGTCCCTCACCAACGGCAACGCCCACGGTGACGCCCTTGCCAACAACCCCACCCATCGCGAACGAATTCGCGATCGGCAGCTATATCCACCTGCTTTCCGGTGACATCAACGGGCAGAGTGTCCAGATGGGAATACACGTTGCACCTGGCCAGCATCTTTCCGGGTCCTTCACAGTGGATGTGCAGAACAACGCCGGTGGAAACGCCGTTTTCCTCACTGAGGCTACCCCGAACTGGGGCAACCCCGCGACTTCCTATTGGCAGCTGAACGGTCCTGACCAAGGCGTCAATACCGTGACCGTGGGGCTGGACGCGCCGCAAGAGGAAGGAACATACTACATCATAGTTGTTGGCGGCTGGGAGCTCGGAAGCGGAAGGGTCGCCTCAGGCACCAACTGGGACTATGGCGAGAACGTGTGGGGAGACGGGAACGACATCGCAGCCTGGAGCCAGAGCCAAATAGACACGGCGCTGTCGAGCAGCCTCGTGCTCTCGCCGAAGCTCGAGAAGACTGGATACTTCTGGCATTATTATCCGGCGACGGCGGTGAAGGTGGTTGTAGAAACGAATTCCGAGCCGACTCCAACTCCGACACCAGGGCCAACGTCTACCCCCTACCCGACCGTGACCCCGACCCCGGAATACCCGCCAACGCCCCCACAGCCGGAGATAAGGATGTCCGTCCAGTTGAACCGGGGCTGGAACCTCATACCATACCTCTCCGGGATTGTGCCGCAGTCAAGCTGCGGGTACATACGGCAGGCGTGGATATACTCGCCAACTGAGAGGAGGTTCATCTCCGCGAACACAGGAACTCTCGTCCCATCCTCATCACAGGACGAGGCAGCCTACTCAGCCGCTTACGGGATATTCTCATCACCAAGCAATGCAGCCGCATTTGGCGGGATGTGGGCGTTCTCCCTGCGCCCATGTGCAGTCACCTACGTCCTTGCGAACCAGACTTCGCCAAGCGCCCCAGCGTCAGCAGGCTGGAACTTCATAACCGTGCTTCCAGGGCAGGGAGGGAGCACGCTGCAGGTGCTGGAAGGGACCTGCGCGGCCTCCAAAGCTTATCTCTGGGACGCGCAGAGTCAGAAGTGGAACGTGCTGGCTAATTCAGCAACGCTTAATGAAGGAAGCGTCGTAGCGGTAAAGCTGGCCGGAAGCTGCCAGTGGGGAGGATAGGGTGGGAAACGGGCTTGCAGCAACGGCATACGCGGCGAACATACTCCCGTTCGGGTTCCTGGGCTTCGCCAGCGGGCTTATCGTGATGCTCTTCGCGAGGAATGACAAGATTGCGAGGTTCCACGGGGCACAGGCGATGCTCCTTGGCGTCACGGCGATGATAACGGGGTTCGCCCTAGCTTTCGTGACCATCATCCTTGAATCCCTGATATTCCCGTTCATCTTGCTACCGGCTATGTTCACCGTGTTCGCAGGAGGCGGCAGCTTCTGGATGATGCTTTCAGGAATGCTGCTCTCCTGGCTGCTTATGCTGCTCCCGTTCATCCCGATGCTGCTGTTCCTGCTCCTGAACTTTGCAATCTCAGCTTGGCTGGCGGTCGAGGCGTCGAGAAGCAGGACGCCGCGCCTGCCAGTGCTCGGGCGCGCGGCAGAACTATGCGTGGGTTGCTAATTATGAAAGTTCATGCGACAATCGCAATCGCTGCTGCGCTGCTTGTGCTTTCAGGCTGCTGCGGGCTGGAGGGGCTCGCAAACATAGCCCAGCCTCAAGTCCAGGTGTTCAGCAAGCCTGCGCCGCAAGCCGATGCAAACTCCATGGACATGCTCCCGGCCAGTCCCGCAGGCCTCAGCCTCGGTCGTGTCACCATCATGGATGGCTATTACGTCATCGATGGTGACGAGTCGCGGGGCGTGATGGGAGACTACGGGCGGGCGCGAATCATAATCGTGCAATTCCGAAGCAACGAGTCCGCGAGGAAGATGGTGCGGTTCTACACGGACAAGATAGGGAGCTTCACGGGAAACATGAAATACATCGGCTCTCTCAGCGCAGAAAGGCCGTGGATGGAGTATTCCGTGCTCCTGGTCTCGCTCATTGACTGGCCTGAGGTGCAATCCAGCCTGCCAAGCGATGACGAGCCGCCAACGCCATTCAGCCTGAACGACACATCCACCCTGTTTGGGGGCTCAGCGGGCATGGCATGGGCGAGAGGCAACTGGTTCTTCATGGTCGAGGCGGAAGGGGCTGACGAAGCGCTGCGCAACCAGGTGGTTGACGCAGTGGGGCATTAGGGTGTTTGCATGAGATTCCGCATAATCGCAGCAATCCTCTTCTCCGTTCTGCTCTTCGGCTGCACGGTCAAGACGTGGCCCCGGCCTACGTAGGGATGTGCGAGCAGTTCGGGGACAGGGCTTCGGGAACCAACGGTGCTGACACGCACACGAAATCAGAATGCTATTCCTATTTCGCGGTGATGAACAGTGACGTCTCACTCTGCGGAAAGGTTGACAACACTTACCAGTGGCAATACTGCATCTCCGGAGTAGCGGTGAAAATGAAGAATCCGTCCCTCTGCGCGCAGGTGATTGAGGGGCGTGCTAGGGAGACGTGTGTAAACGCCTCTGCGCCCTAAGGCGGCGTAGGAGCCAAGGCCATCCCGGGCTTTTTCTGGCAACAAACCAGCGCATCAGGCAATGCTCCGCTAAGCCCGAAAATTAAAAGAAAACGAAAGGAAATGGCCGGCTTAAGCCGACCACTTCTCTGCGAGCCCGCCGATGAACGGCAGCTTGAACATCCTGTCGTTGTATGCCTGCCACATGGTCCAGAGCCACACGAGGAATATCAGGACCATGACGAGCAGCAGCAGAGCCCATGGGATGAACACAAGCAGCGCCCCTATCGCGCCGAGGTTCAGCGCAGCAGCGACAATCCCGAGCACTATAACAAGGATGAACGCCACTATCGCCAGGATGACGAAGATTATGAAGTACACGATAGTGAACAGTATCGACTGCAAGCCATGGAACCTCGCCACCTTGTCGTCCTTCGCGACTATGAACACGATGAGCCCGCTAACCCAGTTGAGCAGGTACGCGAACGCAGCCATTATGTTTCCCATGGAAAATCACCTGTTTGGATTTGCGCGGCGGGTATTTATTCCTTTGCTGCAGCCCCCTCGCGCGCGCACGCGCGCACGCGCGCGTTCGAAACCTTTTTAAATGCGGGAAGGGAAAATTTACTGCTAAACCTTTAGGCGAAGGGCTTTCTGATGATTGGAAAGGACGCAGAATACACCGCAGACTCAATACAGGTGCTCGAGGGGCTTTCGGCCGTCAGGAAAAGGCCGAGCATGTACATAGGCTCTACCAGCGAGCGGGGCCTTCACCACCTAGTCTACGAGGTGGTCGACAACTCCATCGACGAGGCGCTCGCCGGCTATTGCAAGAACATAGCGGTCACGATACTGAAGGGCAACGTCGTCTCGGTTGATGACGACGGCCGCGGAATCCCCACTGAGGTTATGCCCAAGTACGGCAAGTCCGCGCTCGAGATAGTGATGACTCGGTTGCACGCGGGCGGAAAGTTCGATGGCAAGAGCTACAAGGTCGCAGGTGGGCTGCACGGGGTAGGTGTTTCCGTTGTTAACGCCCTCTCGGAATGGATGGAGGTAACTGTCGAGCGGGGAGGGAAGAAGTGGTTCCAGCGCTACGAGCGCGGCGAGCCGACGGCGCCGGTGAAGCAGACGGGGAAGAGCGAGAAGACAGGCGCAACCGTCATATTCAAGGCAGACCCGGAGATTTTCACTGCAACCGAATATTCATTTGAGGTTATCTCGAACAGGCTGCGCGAGCTCGCATTCCTGAACAAGGGCGTGCGCATCATCCTGCGCGACGAGAGGCCGGACCTGCCCGTCGAGCAGGTCTACAAGTACAGCGGGGGCATACTGGAGTTCGTGGAGCACCTGAACCGGGGAAAAACCACCCTGAGCCCGCTCGTTTACTTCGAGAAGACTGGAAACGGGGTGGATGTCGAAGTCGCGCTGCAGTACAACGACTCCTTTGCCGAGACCATCTACACTTTCGTTAATGACATCAATACGATTGAGGGAGGAACGCACTTGGCAGGCTTCCGCGCGGCACTCACCAAGGTCGCGAACGACTACGCGAAGAGCCTGAAGCTGATGAAGGGCGAGGATGAGGAGACGAAGCTCAGCGGAGAGGATGTCAGGGAAGGGCTCACGGCAATACTCAGCGTTAAGATGTCGCAGCCCCAGTTCGAGGGGCAGACAAAGACCAAGCTCGGGAACTCGGAAGTGAAGGGCATAGTGGAGTCCATAGTGAATGAGAAGCTCGGCACATATTTCGAGGAGCATCCCGCGCATGCGCGTTCCATCCTGGAGAAATGCCTTCTCGCCCTGAATGCAAGGGAGGCAGCAAGGAAGGCCAGGGACCTCATCAGGCGGAAAGGGGCGCTAGGGTATGCGGCCCTGCCGGGAAAGCTTGCGGACTGCTCAGAGAAAGACCCAGCGCTCTGCGAGATATTCCTTGTCGAGGGAGATTCGGCGGGCGGCTCATCAAAGATGGGCAGGGACAGGAAGTTCCAGGCAATCCTTCCGCTCAGGGGCAAGATACTGAATGTCGAGAAGGCGGCGGTGGACAAGGTTCTTGACAACGCGGAGATTCAGACGCTCATATGCGCGCTCGGCACCGGATTCGGCGAGGAATTCGACCTGCAGAAGGCGCGCTACCACAAGTGCGTAATCATGACGGATGCGGACATTGACGGAGCGCACATCCGAACACTTCTCCTCACGTTCCTCTTCAGGTACATGAAGCCGCTCATCGAGGCGGGCTACGTCTACATCGCGCAGCCACCGCTTTACAAGGTGAAGAAGGGGAAGGCAGAAGTCTATTGCTATGATGATACGGAGCTCCAGAGGATGCTGCAAGAGCTCGGCCACGAAGGTGCGGGAATCCAGCGTTACAAGGGCCTGGGGGAGATGAACCCGGGCCAGCTCTGGGAGACGACTATGGACCCGGTGCGCAGGAAGATGCTGCGCGTGACAATGGCCGATGCCATAGCCGCGGATAACATGTTCACGCTGCTAATGGGCGACCAGGTCGAGCCCAGGAAGCAGTTCATAGAGGCGCATGCGAAAGAGGTTACGAACCTCGACATCTAAGGGAATGGAGTGAGAAACAGTGGCATCTAACGGCAGAGGAGCAGGACACGCGAAGGAAGTGTGAGAACTTGGCATCTAACGGCAACTACCGCGACAGGGAAATCCGCGACGAGATGAAGGAGTCCTACCTGGGCTACGCGATGAGTGTAATCGTGGGCAGGGCCCTTCCCGACGTGAGGGACGGGCTGAAGCCGGTCCACAGGCGCGTGCTCCACACCATGAACGAATTGGGGAACGCGAGCGACAAGCCCTACAAGAAGAGCGCAAGGGTTGTCGGTGACTGCCTGGGCAAATACCACCCGCACGGCGATCTTGCGGTCTATGATACGATAGTTAGGATGGCGCAGGACTTCTCGCTCCGCTACCCACTCGTAGACGGGCAAGGAAATTTTGGTTCTGTCGACGGGGATTCTGCAGCGGCCATGAGGTACTGCGTAACCGGCGATTCACTTGTAATAACTGAACTAGGCATGGAAGCCATAGGCAGTCTTTCAGCCAGTGAAGATATCAGCCGGCACGTCTTATCCGCGGGCAATAAGGTAAATTCCGCAAGCAAGTGGTTCGATTCCGGCGAACACCCTACCAAGACCGTGAGAACACATAGGGGCTTTGAGCTGACTGGTACGCCAAACCACCCAGTGCTCACCCTGCAGAAGGGTTCAGGCGGCTGTCCCAGGCTCAAATGGAAGCTGCTCTCAGAATTGAAGGCTGGAGAATATGCGGTCATAAGCCGCGCTCCGCTGCTTTTCCCGGAAACCGAGCCGTCGTTGCTGGAATACCATCCACAGCTAAGCGGCAGAACGAAGCCGCATCACCTGCCTTTGTCGATGAGTCCGGAACTGGCATTCATCCTAGGGGCTCTTGTCGCTGAGGGTAGCATATCGAAAGAACAGATAGGCTTCTGCAATAGTGACGCCGAGTTTTTGGAAGAATTCAAGCGCTGTTTTAAAGAAGTCTTTCCGGACTGCCGCCTCCACGAGTATGCGCGCTTGCCAGTAGGCTTCACGAGAAAGCCATACATCTCGCTGGAAATCCATGCTAGGCACGTCATAATGTTTTTGCATAACGTCGGACTTGCTCCGGTAAGAGCCGCGCAAAAAGACATACCGGAAACAGTGCTTGCTTCTACAAAAAATAGCCTCGCCGCATTCGTAAGAGGCTATGCGGAAGGGGACGGCAGCGTTTACAGGTCAGGGGCACCGGAGATTGCCTTCGTCTCTGCCAGCGCCAGGCTGATGAAGAGGTTCCTGCCGCTGCTGCTGAGGTTCGGGATCGATTCTTCCTACCGCTGGCAGCCATCAAAACGGATATATAAGCTGCTAATCCGGGGCGTCGGAAATCTCAGCCTGTTCAAAAACCAAATAGGCTTTGCAACAATAAGAAAAAGCACAAAACTGGGCGAGGTCTGTGCCCTTAACAATAACCAGCGCATAATGTCCAAGACTGATTTTGTGCCGTACCTGGCAGACCACATTCGGAACAATGGCTACGCGGCAAAGCCGAAAGAGTGGCTGAGAAGGCACAACATCGACAGGCTTCCGAAGGTGAAGGCATACTGGAAAATAATGGCAGGACTGTTGAACGATGCGGACAGGGCCCTCTATGAGGATTTGCTCAGGAATAACTACCTCTTCGACAAAGTTATGGCGGTCGAAGACTCAGGCAGGCAACGCGTGTATTCCATACGAGTTGACAGCGCCTGCCACTCATTCGTTTCGAACGGATTCATAAGCCACAATACGGAAGTGCGCATGGCAAAGACAGCGGAGGAAATGCTCGAGGACATCGACAAGGAGACGGTTGATTTCACCCCCAATTTCGACGGCTCGCTCAAGGAGCCCACCCTGCTTCCTGCTCGCCTTCCCAACCTCCTGATTAACGGCTCGAGCGGAATCGCGGTCGGAATGGCAACCAACATGCCCCCGCACAACCTCTCAGAAGTCTGCGACGCGATTGCGCATTTCATCGACAACCCGAACTCCACTGTGCAGGACCTGATGATGTACGTCCAGGGGCCGGACTTCCCGACTGCGGGGATAATCTGCGGGAAGAGTGGCATAACGCAGGCCTACGCCATGGGGAAAGGCGCGCTGAAAGTCCGTGCGAAGGCCGAGATTAAGGACGCGAAGGACCGCAAGCGCATAATCGTCACGGAGCTTCCCTACATGGTGAACAAGGCGAAGCTCGTCGAGCAGATGGCCGACCTCGTGAACGCGAAGAAGCTGGAGGGCATCTCCGACCTGCGCGACGAGTCGGACCGCGAGGGAATAAGGGTCGTCATAGAGCTGAAGCGCGACGCGAATGCCGAGGTCGTGCTGAACCAGCTCTACGAGCACACCACGATGCAGACAACTTTCGGAGTGATAAACCTCGCCCTCGTTGACGGGCAGCCGCGCGTGCTCACGCTCCGCGATTTGGTGGAGCAGTTCGTGAAGCACAGGCAGGAGATAATAACGCGCAGGAGCAGGTTCGAGCTGCGGCAGGCCGAGGACAGGGCGCACCTCATCGAGGGGCTCAAGGTCGCGGTCGGGAACATAGACGCGGTCGTGCAGCTCGTGAAGAAATCCGAGGACCCGCAGGCGGCGAAGCAGGGCCTCATGTCAAGGTTCAATCTTTCGGAAAAGCAGGCGCAGGCAATACTCGAGATGCGGCTGCAGAGGCTCACCGGGCTCGAGCGGGGAAAGCTCGAGGCCGAGCATAAGGAACTCCTCGAGAAGATTACGTTCCTGAAGAATCTTCTTTCGGATGTCGCCCTCATACTGAAGGTGGTGAAGGACGAGACGCTGCGCATCAAGCAGAAATACGGCGATGCGCGCAGGACGCAGATTTCCGAGGAGGTCGGCGAGATACTCGTCGAGGACCTCATACCCCACGAGAAGGTCGTGGTCACCATCACTAACAGCGGCTACATAAAGAGGATGCCCCTCGCGGAATACGAGATTCAGAAGCGCGGCGGGAGGGGAATAATCGGGGTCGAGGCCAAGGAGGAGGACTTCGCAACGGACATGCTCATCGCCGACACGCACGACTACCTCCTGTTCTTCACGGATAAGGGCCGCGTGCACTGGCTGAAGGTCTACCGCGTGCCGGAGGCAGGAAGATATGCCGCAGGGAAAGCCATCGTAAACCTTCTCGAGATACAGGAAGAGAAGGTGCGCGCCATCATACCCGTTTCAGAATTCGGCGAGAAGGACTACCTGATAATCGCGACGAAAAACGGCATCGTGAAGAAGACCTCCCTTGCCGAGTACTCGAACCCGAGGCGCGGCGGGATAATCGCGGTCACGCTGCGCGAGGACGATGACCTCATAGACGTGAAGAGGACGACGGGCAACCAGGACGTGATACTCGCATCGCGCGAGGGAATGGCCATCCGCTTCAATGAGAATGACGCGCGCTCAATCGGCAGGACGGGGATGGGCGTAATCGGGATGAGGCTGCGCGACAAGGACGAAGTCGTCGGAATGGCAATCGCGGAGCCGGGCGAGACGCTCCTGACAATATGCGAGAACGGCCATGGGAAGAGGACTTCGATGGAGGAATACCGGCAGCAGTCGCGCGGAGGGCTCGGCGTAATCAACATCCAGGTGACCGAGCGCAACGGCAAGACCGTGGACGTCCGCTCGGTGAAGGACGATGACGAGCTGATGATAGTAAACTCCAGTGGCGTGATAATCCGCATACCCGTGCACGGCATCTCGGCGATAGGGAGGAACACGCAGGGGGTAAGGCTCATGAAGCTCGAGAAGGGGCAGAAGGTCGTCGCAGTCGCGCGGATTGCGCACGAGGCCCAGCCTCCGGCGCAGCCGCCAGGGCACCCGCTAGAGTCTATACCTATGATAAGCTCTGGCCATGAGCGAGAGCAGCCCAAGAACAAGCCGAACGTAGGGGACATCGAAATACTGTAATATTTAAATATCCGCGAACAAATTCTAGCCATGGCGACCATGGGAAGGAAACTCATACTCTACTTGTCAGTCTGCGCAGCCGTTCTGCTGCTCGCGGGCTGCGTCCTGCCGCGCACGAGCGAGGCCCCGCTGATAAGCTCGGCGAACCCGACCAGGAATTTCAACATCTCGGAGGGCCAGACGGCGAGCTTCAGGATAGAGAAGAACGGGACGACGCCCGAATACTCGATTTACGCCGCGAGCGTCATCAACCTCACCGCGCTGTTCATAATAAACCCCGGCGACATCGTCTTCGCGCTCGGCGAGGGGCAGGCAAAGGCCATCGATTTCGACAGGGACGGGGCGCCCGAAGCAGTGATAGTGCTCCAAAATACGACCGGAACTACGGCGTACCTCACAATCTCCCTCGCCGGCGCAGCGCAGGTATGCACCAACACCTGCCCAACCGGGCAGCTCCAATATGCCTACCCCAACTGCGCGTGCTACTCGCCGGTCCAGCAATGTGCAACCAATTGCTCGGGCAACCAGTCGCAGCACCCATACCCCGACTGCACGTGTTTCACTCCGACCCAGTTCTGCTCGGACAACACCGCTTATGGCGCATGCTCGCTTACAAAGCCGAAATACTGCGACACCGGCACGCTCGTAAACAGGTGCGCCACGTGCGGATGCCCCTCCGGGATGAGCTGCAACCCCGTGAGCGGCGCGTGCAGCGTTCCAGCAAGCCCGACTCCCGGCGCAAGCCCGACAGCAACCGCGACAGCACCTCCTGCCGACGCGGCTACGCAGGCAATCGCAGCCGCAAACGCGACAACCGAAGGGAGCATGGTCGCGCGCTACAGCGCCCTCTACCTGAAGAACTCCAACTGCGGCGAGAGCGAATTCAGCTCAATCTTCCAGTCGCGGAAGGGGAGGGCCCCGAACCCGACAGAGCTCGGCGGGTACCACTCGACAAAGAACTATCTGCCGACGGGGGTTGCGGTAAACGCGACGCTGAACGGGACAAACTACGATGTGCTTTACAGGGCGACTGGCGGAAGCCTTCCTGGGCCGATGCTCAAGGTCATCATCGCGCCCCCGAGCAACGTCCTCTCGTCCACCTGGCAGGGCGTCTATTCCAGCGGGTGCGGGGGCGGGACTGCCACGGAATGCAATACGGACCTCATTTCCGGAGCAGAAGCAATCTCGGGGAACTGCGGGCTCATCATCAAGCTGAACGGCTGGTAGTTCCTACCCTTTCTTCAATTCTTCCAAAATTTCCTTAGCCCTATCCACCCTGACCTTTTTTTCTTCCGCCATCTTTGCGGCAACCTTGTCAATAAGCTCGCCGGTGGCCCCGGCCATTATAGCGATGTTCCGCGCGTGAAGGCCCATGTGCCCCCGCTGTATCCCCTCGGTTGCCAGCGCCCTGAGCGCGGCGAAATTCTGCGCGAGCCCGACGCTCGCAATAATCTCCGCCAGCTCGCCGGCAGTCTTCACGCCGAGCAGCTTCACGCACGCCCTTGCCGTAGGGTGAGTCTTAGTCGCCCCGCCGACAAGCCCGACAGCCATGGGCAGCTCAATCTCGCCTTCCAAGTCGCCGTCGGAATTTTTGCGGTAAGTTGTAAGTGGCCTGTACCTCCCGCTCCTCGCCGCATATGCGTGCGCGCCGGCCTCTATTGCGCGCCAGTCGTTCCCCGCAGCAACCACGACAGCATCGATGCCGTTCATCACTCCCTTGTTGTGCGTGGCCGCGCGATATGGGTCGTTAGCCGCAAACTCGTAGGCGGAGACAATAGCATCAACCGCCTCCTCTCCGCCAACCGCCTCTTTCGCGAACATGGCCTTCGCTTTCACGAGCCTCCTGTCCGCGAGGTTCGATATTATCCTGAGAAGGACTTTTCCGCCGCTAATTTCCCCAACGGGCCCTGCGAGCGCCTCGCACATCGTATTGACCGCGTTCGCGCCCATGGCATCGCGCACGTCGACAAGAAGATGGATTATGAGCATCTTCCCCTTCGCAGTGGCAATCACCCTTGCCTCGACATCGCGCGCCCCGCCTCCGAATTTCACGAGCGTGGGGTCGCAGGCGTTTGCGAGCGCGAGGAGCCTGCCCTTCTCGGCAACCACCTTCTTCGCAGCACCTTCCGCATCAGCCAATCCTACTACTTGCATCTGCCCAATCATAATCGGCTCGCCCGCTTTGGCAGTGAAGCCGCCCTTCATTCTCGCAACTTTCGCGGCGTTGCTCGCAGCAGCGACAACGCTCGGCTCCTCAATTGCCATCGGAACGAGGCGGTCAATGCCATTAATCCTGAAATTCACCGCAATTCCGAGCGGGAGCGGCAGTGTGCCGACAACGTTTTCTATCATCCTGTCCGCAGTCGCCTTGTCAAGTGAGGAGAATGATGATAGCAGCGCGGCCTCCTCGTCCGTCAGCCCCCCGAACTCCTTGACCTCCGCTACACGTTTTTCAATTGGCAGTTTGTAGAACCCGGAAAACTCGCTCGTTTTCATGGATAAGTTATGCGTGCGAACATTTAACAGCGTTTCAATCATTCCGAACAAAACCAATAGCCTTTAAATCAGCCGAGCACCCAGCACTATCCGGTGATGCGATGAGGAAATATGTCATTCTGCTCGCGCTGGCACTGGTTGCCATTGCAGCATCAGCAGCGAACGTTACCGTTTCCGCGCCGGTCACGAGCGCAGTCCTCTACTCGAACGGCTTCAGCTACATAACGCGCTCCGGGACAGCGCAGCTTGCCGGCGAAGACACCACGCTCCACATAATCAACCTCACCCGCAGCGCATTCACCTCATCAATCTCGGCAGCCGATTCCGCAGGCGCGGTCTCGGAGATATACGGCTACGATATGAGCTGGAACGAGACGAAGAACACCACCGAGCTCCTCTCCTTCGCGCAAATCCTCAACAAGAGCCTGGATTCCGAAATCCAATTCACGGTGGGCACCGCGGCGAAGACAGGGAAGCTCGTCTGGTACGACACGGAGAGGATAGGCGTTCTTGCGAACAACGCCTTCTCAATATACTCGATATCCTCAATCACAAACCTCGATTCGCCTGTTGCGCAGTTCAATGAAACACACGAGGAGAACGAGACGAAATCGGAATATGGCCTCGCGGTCCGCGAGAAGAACGCAACCGCAGGCGAGCACAGCCTCAGGCTAAACTACCTGGTCTCAGGCGCGACCTGGTCGCCGAACTACAAGTACTACATCACGAGCGAGGCAGCGTCCGGAAACGGCACGCTCCAGGGCTGGGCCGAGGTGCTGAACAATGCCGGCGAGGACTGGAACGGGATAAACCTGACTCTTGTCGTCGGCTACCCCCGCATCGCGAGGTACACGTCTTATTACGACACCTACAAGTCATACGCCGGAGCTGCGGAAAGCGCCGCAGTCCCAACCCCGAACGCGGCGCCCGAATTCACATACTCGCCTTTCAGCGCCTACGTAATCTACCGCCTCTCATCGCCAGCAACAATAAAGGATGGCGAAACCAGGGAGCTTCCGCTATTCGAGAGGCAGGGGCAGGAATACAAGCGCGAATACTTCTGGGACACCTCCAACAGCGCGCCCGAGAAAATCTTCATCCTTAACAACACGAGCACCACCCCGAGGGCGGCTGGCATAGTCTCGGTCTACCTGAACGGCGAGCTGCTCGGCGAGGAATCGATAGGCTACACGCCAAGGAACCAAGAGATGCGCGTGACTGTCGCGGACCTGCCGGACATCCACGTGAAGAAGGAGTCGCTGAACCAGACCACTAGCCAGGACGGGAATACGCGCGTGACGCGCTACGAGTACCGCCTGACGGTCGAGAACACGATGAACGAGGACGTGGACCTGAGGATAAACGACCAGATGTATTACGGCGACAGGGTGCGGCTCGTAAGCTCAACGCTTCCTGCAACAATAAAGCCGAACAGCATCCTGGAGTGGAATGCGCACATCGCGAAGGGGCAAAAACTGGAAATAGGCTATATCTACGAGGTAACGAACTATATCTCCCCACCCTACTAGGGCTCCGGCTCGTCCCCTTCTTCTTTCCTTTTTCTCCAACCCCTAACCTTAGCGCCAGCTGACATACCGTTCCCCCCAATTGTTATTAGTTATGGGATAAGTAATATAAATACTTATGCTTTTATGCGTCTAAATAATTATTTAGATATGGAAGGCGCGCTAATAGGCAAAAAAGTATAAAAATCGCCCTTCCCAAGCCGAAATCGTTAAATTGGCGTTCCGGGCGGCGTAAAATGCACGTCGAAGAGCTGCTCAAGGAAGTAGGGGGTATATTCCGTAGAAAGGTGCGCGCATGGCACGACCTTGAAATTGAAGCTCTTTATGTTGTCCCCGAAAATCTCAAGGAGCTTCAGGTGCGATGTTTCGGCCTTCTCAAGGGAATGGAAGTAGCAGTTCATTAGCGCGAACGTCTTCGTGTAGTAAAGCTTGAAGACCTGTGGCGTAGTGTCGACCAGCGTCTCCATGAGCTTTGCGCCCTGCTCACCGAGCATGGGCTGGGTCAGGTCTATCCACGCAAACGTGGCAACCTCCAGCCCAGGGAGCTTGGTCGGGTCTATCGTCCGCACGTAGTTTATCACGCCCTTCTTCTGCAGCTGCCCGAATACCTCAGAAAGAGAGCTCTGCTTTATCCCGACTTTCACCGCAATCTCGCTCTTCCTAAGGCTCGGGAACCGCCGCATCGCGACAAGGACCTTCTTTTCAGTTGAATTCAGGGAAGGGATGTTTCCAGGAGATTCGGGAAGCTCGCACTCGCCGCCAGTGCTGGCAGGCGCCATCTCGGCCTTGCTGACCTGGCGCATGAGCGCGTGCTCGACGAGCCTTCCCATGAACGTGCAGGTTACAAGGTGTGACATCGGCAGCGTCTTCCACGTGTAGGCTGAGATGTCTGCGGCAAAATCCTGCAGCTGCTCGGCGAGGTGCAGCCGCGAGTTCTCCGCATCTTCGAAAGATGAGAAGTAGTCCACGTTCAGGCTCCAGTCCGAAGTGCCGAACGTGTACGCAACAGGCATGCCGCTCCTTATCCTCGACATCTTCTCCCTGAGCGCGGCTCTTACGGCACGGTTGTATTCAAGCCAGATGAAGGCAGCGACCTGGGCCTGCCCTACCCTCTGCATGTTAACCCGTATCTGCTCGAGCAGCACACCCTTCTCGATGAGCCTCCGCTTCACGACCGCGAAGTTGCTCGGCGCCATCCCGAGCCTCTCAGCTATGCTCTTGTCGCTCTCTCTCTGTCGTCTCACCAACTCTAGGAGAACGTTCGACTCAGTGCCAGTGAGCTTCTCTCCTCCCATCGAACCACACCGACCTCAGCCCTTCTGCTCGAAAAGCTGCTCAAGGAAATAAGAATGGTATTCCGTAGAAAGGTGCGCGCACGGGACTATCTTGAAGTTTAGGGCCTTCACATTGTCGCCGAGGATTCCAAGCAGGGCGAGGTGCGCGCTCTCGGCCTTGTCGAGCGAGCTGAAGAGGCTCTCGACGAGCATGAACGTCCGCGTATAGTATATGCGGTAAAGCTGGGGTATCTTCATGGCAAGCTGCCCGACGCTTTCCTCCATATCCTCTACGATGGGCCGCTTCATCTCGACCCAGGTGATGGTTGCTATCTCGCTGCCGGGCAGCATCTTCGGGTCTATGGTCCTTACGTGGCTTATCACTCCCTTCCTCTGGAGCGTCTTGAATATCTCGGAAAGCGTGCTCTGCTGTATGCCGACCTTCGCCGCAATCTCGCTCTTCTTCAGCTGCGGGTGCTTCCTCAGCGCTATTAGCACGCGCTTCTCCGTATCGTTGAGCCTTGCGACCTGCTCCGGCGCGACAGGATACTGGCAGTTCGCGAACAGGACCTTATGGTCGAAGTGCTTCTCGTGCCCGACCGCCTGCGCCACGAACCTGCCCATGAAGTCGCACCTTGCGAGGTGCGCGATGGGAACGGTCTTCCAGACGTGGCTGCTGATGAGGGGCCTGAACACTTCTGAAGTGAAGAGCTTCTCAGCCATCCTCAGCCTCGCGCTCTCGGACGCCTCGAACGAGCTATAGTAAGAGACATTCAGGCTCCAGTCGAGCGAGCCGTGCGTGTAGGCGTGCGGATAGGTTTCCCTTATCTTCGTCAGGTTGGCGGCAAAGGCTTTCCTTATGGGCTTGTTATACTCAATCCAGACGAAGGCGGCCACCTTTATGTCCGGGATGCGGTGGGGGTTCATCCTTATGTGCTCGAGCAGGACCCCCTTGTCCTGAAGCCTCCGCTTCACGACCGCGAAGTTGCTCGGCGCCATCCCCAGCCTCGTCGCTATGGCCTTGTCGCTGTCCTTCTGGCTGCTTACGAGCTCAAGCAGCGCCTTTGCCTCAGTTGCAGTTAGGGCCTTTCCTTCAGGCATCCAAGCACCATAATTTTTTAATCAGCGCAGAGAATTCGCCATAACAAGTATTTAAACCATGGCCCTTATTCAGCAAATCATTAAAACTACGCTTTTATACTTGAAACGGGATAATCGGCGCATGGCAGCCAGAGCGGAGAAGGTAGCGGAGCGTACCGCCCCACTGGTGGTCCTCACGCCGCCGAAGGTTGAAAAGGACTATATCGTCCCACTAGGCAAATTTGACTTCGAAGAGGCCTTCTCCCGTGCCCAGACGAAAGAGGGATACTGGTTCAGGGCGCAGTCCGACGACATGTTCGTGCTTTTTGTCGGAATGGACAGGAAAGGCGGGACAGATGTGCAGGAGAGAGTATCAGCCTCGCTCTACATGGTCACCCATGATTTCAAGCTGAGGCTCGTCGGCTTCCTTGATGTGCAGCACATTTCCGGGCAGGAAGGGCTCAAGGCAGCCTGCTTCGAGCCGGCGCTCGCCACAGCCAGCGGAAATCCTTACATCGAGGCCGCGGACCCCGTAAGGGAGACAAAGGTAAGCACCAAGGTCGGATACTGGATTGATGAGGAGCTTTCAAAGACCCGGGGTCCTGGCAAATACGGCGGAATGGGGAGGTTCCTTCTGACCGTGCATGGCCTCCACGCGCAGAGAAGCGGCATTAGGAAATTCGAGATGAAGACCCCGACAATCGAGGAATTCGAGACGCTTCGTGACTTCTACTGCAGCAAGGGGGCCAAGGCGCTAACAGTCACCGCGCCGGAGAAGAAGGGCGAGCCCTACAGCCTCGGCGTCGATTTGGATGAAGTAAAATTCAGCGGGGCGCCCGCGATAGGGAAGAACGGCTTCACATTCGGCCCAACCGAACTTCCCCCGTCCATCGAGGCCTTTAAGGTCCAGGGCGGGGGGACGGATTCCGAGAAGATAGTCATCCCGTTCCGTGACTTCCGCGTGGATAACGTGACCATCTCCCTCGCGAAATCAAAGGAAGGCCTCCGCATCAGGATGAGCAGCGGGGACGTCTTCGCCGTGTTCATCCGCGAGAACGAGCTGGACCTGGGCCTTGAGTCGAACAAGCCCCTTAAGTCGGAGTACAGCCGCTTCAGGGAGGTGACAGTGAACATCTTCCACGAGCAGCACGGCGAGCTCGTGCCTGCCGCGTTCTGCGACCGCACGCTCTTCAATATCGACGAGGAGCTGTTCACCGTGCCAAGCGCCGCCGAGATGCTGGAGGAGTTCAAGGAAAGGCAGATAGAGCTGATAGGCGAGAAGAAGTCAAGCGAGTCATGGGAGCTAAAGGATGCGAACGGGAAGGAATACTATGGCTTAATCAGCAGCAGGAACGGCACTATCACAATATTCCGCAAGGGCGTGACGCATGCGGAGACCAGCGGCCCGCCGCTGGTCGGGAGTGACCTGGAAAGCCCAGCCATCAGGGACATGGACGCGCAGCTCAGGGAAAAGATGCCCGTGGAGCCGGGCATCGGTCGCCTCGGCTACGGGGCAGCCGCCAACTATTCGAGCCACTCGAAAGGGAGGTTCAGCGGGGCAAGGCGCTTCGCGCTGGTGCTCCAGGACCTGGTGTCAAAGCATCTGGGCGTTGAAACAGTGGAGGTCTACGTACCTGAGAGGAAGGGCGAGGAGGGCTCGGCCCTGCGCTGGGCCCAGGGAGTTTACGGGGACGCAGTCACATCCCATCCGAGCGGGCAGAGGAAGGGGTTCTACGGGGCGAACCTTCTTGCGGCAAACCTGGTCCTGCGCGAGATAACGCGCACCGGCAAGCAGAAAACCCTGAAGGAGCTGCAGTAGGCTGCCGACGGGCCGCACGCTTTTATAGTGAAGAATGCAAAATTTACCTGTGGCAGAAACGAAGCACCTGAAAGGCCCAGCTGTCAGCAGGGACGAGGTAGGGCAGGCGCTGAGTCTGCTCCAGAGCCCGAAAACGCGCCCCCTCGCAGTGGAGAGGCTCAAGTCCCTGACGAAGGACACGGAACAGTTCATAGAGGCGCTCTGGCAGCACTCGAAGCAGCGCACGAGGGTTTTTTCACAGAGCCTGGATTTCATAAAGCGGAAGATGGCGACAGCACCACCAAACACCTCGATATCAGAGACCGCCTCGCTCATCCTCGAGCGGCTGGATGGGGTTGAGCAGTCCATCAGTTCCAGAATACGGGCGGAGAAGGCATTCCTGGCCCTGAGCAGCGGAAGGGAGTGCGCGAATCCAGCGGTGCTGCGCGCCAAGGTGCGCGAAGCAGTCGACTCGGGGAAGCCGCTCGAGATAGTGGCCTTATGGGAGCCTGCCGAGGCTGCTGCTGAGCAGCAGGGCAAGAGGGACCCTCTCATCCTTTTCATGCAGATGCTGGCCAGGGCAGGCTGCAAGTTCAACGCCCGTTTCATACTCAACGACATGGGCGCCGCATCGCCTGAGGCCAGCCAAAAGTCCTACGAGCGCCTGCGGCAGTTCATCGAAAGCAAGCACAACGAATCATTCTCACTCGAGAAGGCCAGCGAGATGACACAAGACATGCTCCTCTACGACGCAGCCCTCCGGGGCTACACGGGATTAACCTCATTCCTTCAGGGCGCGGGCGCGCTCAAGCTGCAGGGCGAAGAGCCAGTGCTTGTAACCAACATATCGCTGAGGGCAGATGCTGTGCCCATCGCGGTCCCGGCACTGTTCCTGCAGAGCAGGGCAGCGTCCATCTCAGAAACAAGGCGCAAGATAGCCGGCTGCGCAAGGCTGATACAGAATCCGCGTTCGCGCAAGAATGGCATAAACGCGATACTTAACCTCGCGCTTTCGGACCAGGGGCATTTCCAGGAGGCGTGGGCATCCACCAGGGACAGCGCTGTGAGGCGCAACAGGCTGGAATTGGTCAGAGGTGCGGCAAGAAGCTTCTTGGACGGCTCGCGGGCGCGCGCCACAGCCGACAAGCTCATTGAAGTGCTCACAGCCGCAGAAAAGGCCGCTGCGGAAGTGGATGCGCGCAGGATATGCGCAGCCCTCGCGAAGAGGAACTTCCGCAGCGCCTGGCCAGCGAACCTTGAGGAGATGCGGGCGAGGGTCCGCGCTGCAGTCGAGGCAGGCAACCCGATTACGCTCGCCATCCGCTGGGGAGGGTACAAGGAAACCCGAGGGGGAAGGGCGGATGCATTCGACATGAAGGCGCTCCGGCGCATCCAGGAATGGGCGGGCTCCATCGGATATCCAGTCAGGCTCCTAATAGTATTCTGCGACATGCATGCAACCATCCTGAACGGGAAGTCAGTGAAGGCAACGCAGCTCTACCGTGCGGACCTGGAGGACGTGCTGCGCACGTCCATCGTGCGCACAGACAGGCCAGCGTTTGAGATCACTAACCTATCAGCACTCTACAAATCATGGCGCTCAAATCCAGCAAACGCACAAACTGTCCAGCAGGTGCAGGAAAAAGCCAAGGAGTTCGCGGCCGGAACTGACCTTAAGCCCCTGCGCATCATGGCTAAAAAGCATTCGGACCTTGTGCGGAGCAAAAAGAAGACCATCGATGAGGTCGTGGCAAGGTATTCTGAAATGCAGTATACTGATGATGTGGTGTTTGATGCAATGCTTCCAGGCTCGATCTCCGTCATTCTTGGCGGCAGCCTTGCGAGGAAGACATACGCCTCCAAGCGCCCCGCCGTCTTTATTGCATCGAGCGCAAGGGGCTTTGCAGATGTGCCATGGTACCTCGACGCTAACGCAGCAGTAGCAGTTGAAGGGAAGCCAATCTACGACAGGAATGTGCTGGACGCGGAGAAGCGTCTCCGAGCAGTCTACCTGGACTATGCAGCCGCCCAGCCAGGCGCTTCCAGAATCATGACTGATGTGCGCACGCAGGAGGCAATCACGATGCTGGAGCAGGCAGGGATGCCAATGGCAGCATCGTGGAGCGTCGCATTCCTCTACGTACTTGGCGACCTGGCCTACGTGAAAGCAGTGCAAGACGTCTTCAAGGTGCTTGAAGCAGAGCGTCCGGAAGACCTTGCAACTGCAATGCAGCTGGCGGACGCAGCCATGGTCCGGATTTTCGAGGCCGCGGTTGATGGGGCCCCGCTTTTCATAACTGCCGATGTGCTTTCAGCTGCGCTGGAAGCGCCTCTCAAGCCAGGCGACAACAAGAGCATAGCAAGCCTGCTGGATTCCGAAGTGGTGAATCCGCTCAGGCGCGCCGTGCGCGCCAGGCTTGCCCAAAAGCTCCAGGATAGCGTTCCGCTGCCGGACTATGAAGCGATGGAAGTGGAGATGCTAACAGAGGCAACCTACCTGTCGTTTGAAAGGTGCCTTAGCACGGCCGCGCAGCGCAAGGTTCTTGCGGAACTCCTTATAATGTACGGCAAGGATTTCCTCCCTACGTTCTCGGCCCTGTATGGCACCGAGCGAAAACCTGAAGTGGCACAATGATGGAATTGGAAGAGGCATTGAAGTTCCTGCGGAGCAAAAATTCCGGCGAGAGGATAGAGGCCATCCTGGAGCTCGGGAGGATAAGCAATGCAGGCGCAGTGCCCGCTCTCCTAAAGGCGGTTTCAGATGACGAGACCGGCGCCCTTGCCTGCTGGGCGCTGGGAAAAATAGGTGACAAAGCAGCTGTCCCGAAGCTCCTCGAATGCCTCGCATCGAGCGACCCTCAAATCAGGCACGAGGCAGCGCTCGCGCTCGGGCGGATTGGGGACAGCCGCGCGCTGAAGCCGCTGATGAAGCTGATGAAGACCGACGACGTAGCAAAGGTGCGCGAGGAGTGCGCGGAAGCGCTCGCGTATTTTGATTCACCCGAATCTCTCCACGCCCTCAAATCTGCCGCGGCCGAGGATAAGAGCAAGGCGGTGCGCGAGCAGGCAACAAAATCAGTACTCATTCTTCTGTCGAAGTAAGATTATGCTATCGCGGGTCCATCCTGCCCGCCGCTCACTTCCCCTTTTTCGTCGGCTTTTTCTCCTTCTCCGCATCAATTCCTTCTACCCTACTGTCAGCATCGCGCTCCGCAGTCCATCCGGAGCTCGCGCTCTCTGCCTCAACAAGCGTCTCCTCAAGCTCCTCCTTGTAAAGGTTAACATCCTTCTCAGCGGTCTCGACACGGCTGATGCCCTTGCCTTCGGGTTTTTTCGCTTTCGCCATTAAACCACCACTTGCAGCAAAACTTTTGCGCCAGCCTATTATATTACTATCCCGCCAACCCAACTTCATGAAGCGGGCAGCATTGGCATTCATTTCGGCCTCTCTCCTGCTCCTCGCCCGTTATTACTTTTTCCCATACTTCCTCTCGCAAATCCCCCTTGCCCGCGATTTCACCTTTCTCTTCGCGCTCCCGCTTCTCATCCTGCTGCTCCTCAGGGTGCGCCTCTCAGATTTCGGGCTGCAGTTCGGGGAGGCGAAGAAGCAGATGCCATTCGTCACGCTCGCCCTCCTAATCGCAACGCCTTTCATGTTCGTCGCGGCCACGCTCCCGGTCTTCAACAACTACTACCCAATTTTCGGCTGGGCAAGGTTTGGCGTGGCTAATTTCGTCGCCTATGAATCCCTCATCCTCCTCTTCATGTTCGCAACCGAATTCTTCTTCCGCGGCTACCTACTGATGGGCATGAAAGGGCTCGGCGGGCCCGCGGCAATCCTGCTGCAAAACATACCCTACACGCTCGTGCATCTCGGGAAGCCGCCCCTTGAAATTCCCGCAAGCTTCTTCGCAGGCCTTTTCTTCGGCTGGGCTGACTGGCGGGCAAAAAGCATACTTCCCAGCGTCATCCTCCACTGGTGCATCAACATCCTGATGGACGTGTTCTGCATCTACTTCTACTTCAGAGCTTCTTGAGCCAAGTGTCATCATCCTGCGCGAAATCCCTCGACCTGAGGAGCTCTGCCATCCTGGGTCTTGGGGAGAAGAACATTGCCCAGTCGAACTTCTCAGACAGCTTCTCAAGGAGGAGGTCTAGCGCCTTACCCCCCATCCCGTGCTCCCAGAACTCCGTCTCGACCTCCTCGAGAGGGTAGAAAAAGTTCACATCCGCGACACGGTCATCGTCGCCAGCGCCCATCTTCTTCAGCCAGGCGCCCTTGTCGCCAACGAGATCCTTCACACTGCCCGCCTCGACCGTAATATCGCCGAGATATTTCGGGGACGGGCCCGGCTCGCCAAAAAGTTCAGGTGATCTGGAGTAGACATAAAAGCGCACTCCTTCGTCACTGCCCCCGCTAAGGTTCTTGAATCCCGTCCCGCCAGGAAGGGGCTTTTCCGAGACTATAACGCTGCTCTTGAACTTCTCGCGGACCTCCGGAGGCACCATCATTCTGGCTTTTACCTGCATCGTCATCGCCTCCTATCCAGAAAGCTTGGCAGAAAGGGCGACAACATTCTCTCCCTTCTTATTCTTCTTCGTCACCCCGATGCGCTCGAGCAGCGCAACAAGCTTATCAACGGTCCCCGTGCTGTCGCTGCCTTCCGCAGCATACGCGTGAATCGCCCTCACAGCTTCATCAACGCCATTCTTGTTCTCCTTGTATTTCTTCATCCACGCACCCAGGTAAATCCGGTCAGCCTCGCTTTCGCTGCCGGTTTCCTTCTGGACGTCCTCATAGGCAAAGTAGAATGCCTTCGCAGAGCCGACCGGGTTTGGCCCACAGCGCAAATCCTCCATGTGGCGCCCCAGCTTCTGCACCACGACCCTGGGCAGCTCCTTCTCGTTATTCACCCTGATCCTGCGCATAATGCCGCCTCGCCGCTTTTGTCGAGCATCTTGCCGATTTCCTCCTTGATGCCGCCGCCTTCCAGCGCCTTGAGCACCCCCGTGCGCTCAAGCACATCCAGCACCTTCTCCGCCATCGGGCTGTAGAACGTCCCCTCGTTGGCGATGGTGCGCATTTTGGCGACTGCGCGCTCAACCCCCGTCCTATCCTCCCCGCCCTTCTCCAGGCGTTTCATAAAGCTCTTCTTGAAGAGCTCATCCGCCTTCTTCGTGCCGAATTTCTTGCAGAGGTCATCGTAGATGAAGTAGAGGTTCCTCGTGGGCATGGACGCGCCTCCGATATGCTGCATCCCGCTTAGGCAGGTTCCGACCGTCTTGCCGACGGTCCAGAGCAGTTCGTCCCTCTTCTTGCCGGCAAACCTGTTCATGCAGAAGATTGCTCGCCCAGAGTATATAAGATTAAATTAACTCCCCCAAACCGCCGTAGGTGGCAAGGTGCGCCCTCGCCGCAAATTCCGCATCTAGGTATAAAAGCGATTTTCCCTCAGCCCGCCTCGGCTGCATCCGCGAGCACGGCAAGCGCGTCCGCGATTTTCTGCATCTCGGCCGGGCCAACGCCACTCGCTTCCCTCTCCACGTAAACCTTGTTGTCCCCGATGGAGAGCCCGTACCTGAGCTCGGTGACGAGCACGTCAACTGCTTTTCGCGCCTCCGGCTGAAGCAGCCTCTTCGTCCTCGCGGCGTCCTCGGAATTTATCACATACCTGGAGTCGAAGTCCGGCACCCCAATCTCTACCTCCTTCGTGATGCCGACGGCCTTGCCAAGCCCGCTCCAAATCCCCTCTTTCGAAATCCCAAGCCTGTACGCGCCTATCTTCGGCGCGAGAATGTGCGCATAGAAGAAGAGCTTCGTGCGCGTGCGCTGGAAGCCCTGGCGGTCCCTCCCATGCGAATATTCCCGTGAGAAATATCCCATCTCAGCCTCGTGCCCGTTGTAGTTGCCGGTCACGGTCCCCCGGAAGCTCTTGTTCTCGTTGAAAGTGAGCCCGGTCATCGCGCAAAAGGCCTTCATCTTGTCGTTGCAGTCATTCACGGCCCTGTTCCTGAAGAAAAAGCCGATAACGGCAATAACGGCGAAAAACGCCACTATGCCAAAACATATCGCAGGGCACATGAGCGCCCCGATAAGATCCGCGACAGCGTCTGCCATGCCATAAATTTGCGCCAAGGCATTAAAATAGTGCCGGCCCAAGAGCAGAGCGATGGCGAAGAACGCCCTGTGCGCGAAAATCTTCTACGAGATTGCCGACATCCTGGAGATACAGGACGTCCAGTGGAAGCCAATCGCATACAGGAAAGCGGCGAGAACCATCGAAGGCCTGAGCGAGGATGTGGAGGAAATCTACGCGCGCGGGGGAGCCAAGGCGCTGATGGAGCTCCCGGGGATAGGCGAGGCGCTTGCGAAAAAAATCGAGGAGCTAATCAAGACCGGAACGCTGCGCTATTACGAAGAGCTGAAGAAAGAGGCGCCCTTCGATTTGGAGGCAATCACCGCGATTCCAGGGATGGGGCCGAAGAAGGCGAAGAGGCTCTACGATGGATTGGGAATCAAGACGCTTGATGACCTGAAGAAGGCGGCTGAGAAGCACGGGATTGCGGGCATCCCAGGCTTCGACGAGAAGAGCGAGGGGAACATTTTGAAGGGAATCGCGCTCCTTGAGAAGACGAAGGGCCGCGCGCTGCTCGGCAATGCCCTTCCCGAGGCGGAGAAGCTCGTTGAGGCGCTGGGGAAGAGCGGCGCAGTGAAGAGAATCGCATACGCGGGCTCGCTGCGCAGGATGAAGGAGACGATAGGCGACATAGACATCCTCGTCACTTCGAGCAAGCCCGCGAAGGTCGCGGATTTCTTCACCAAACTCCCGCAGGTCGATGAGGTTGTAGCGAAAGGGGAGACGAAAAGCGCTGTCCGGCTGAAGGGCGGGATGAGCTGCGACCTGCGCGTGGTCGAGGACGATTCCTTCGGTGCGGCGTTGCAGTACTTCACCGGCAACAAGGAGCACAACATCGAGCTGCGGAGGATAGCGATTGCCAAGGGCTGGAAGCTGAACGAGTACGGAATTTTCAAGGGGGCGAAGAGGATTGCGGGAAAGGAAGAGGAGGAGGTTTATGCGAAGCTTGGGCTTGGATGGATTCCGCCCGAATTGCGTGAGAACACTGGCGAAGTGGAGGCCGCGCAGATGAGGAAGCTGCCGAAGCTCGTTGAGATGAAGGACATCAAGGGCGACTTCCACGCGCACACCAAATGGAGCGACGGGAACTATTCGATTGGAGAGATGGCAATTGCGGCGGAGAAGCTGGGCTACGAGTATCTCGCCATAACCGACCACGCGAGCCCGATGAAGGTTGCCAACGGCATGGATGCGAAGAGGAAGGAGAAGCACTCGAAGGAAATCTCAGGCGTGCAGAAGAAGCTGGAAAAGGAAGGGCGCAAGATACGGCTGCTGGACGGTTGCGAGCTGGACATACTGAAGGACGGGACCCTCGCCCTGCCCGCGCCCTCGCTGAAAAAGCTTGACGTCGTTGTCGGCGCGGTCCATTCGAACTTCAACATGGGAAGGGACGAGATGACGAAGAGGGTTGTAACTGCCCTGGGCAGCGGCCTAATCACCATCCTCGCGCACCCGAGCGGGAGGCTCATAGGTGAGCGCGACGCGTACCAGCTCGACTACGACAAAATCTATGATGCGGCCGAGAGGAACGGGGTTGCGATGGAGATAAACGCATTCCCAGAGCGGCTTGACCTCGTTGATACGGAAGTGAAGAGGGCGGCAGGAAGGGGGCTGAAGCTTGCAATAGGCACGGATTCGCACTCGACCGAGCACCTGAGGTTCATGCGCTATGGTGTCGCGGTCGCGAGAAGGGGATGGTGCGAGAAGAAGGACCTGCTAAATAGCTTCGGTATCCGCGCCCTGGAGAAATTCCTGGAGTAGCGCCTACTTTTTCCAGCTTATGCACTGGACCGGGCACGAGTCTATGGCCTGCTGAATCTCGTCCTCGCCAACAGCTTTTCCATTCACGACCTTGGATTTGCCGTCGTCCCCCAGTTGGAAGACCGCAGGGCAGAGCGCGACGCACGTCCCGCAGCCGATGCAAACGTTCCTGTCAACCGTTGGCTCTTTCACCATCTCAGCACCTCCACTACTTCTTCTTCGCGGCCTTATTTAAATCCGCGACAAGCTTCCGTATCTTCCCTTCGCTCAACCCGTGCGCGGCAGCGCCGTCCGCAACGCTCTCGTATGCGGCCACATGGCAGCCTATGCAATGAAGGCCGTACTCGAGGAGCACAGGTATGGCCGCAGGATACTTTTCCACGACCTCGCCCAGAGGCATCTTCCCGGTGATGAGTGCGTTGGCCATATCATCACTCCGGCGCAAGTAGCCAGATGAGCCGCTCCCCGCCGCCCATGTCCACCACTACCCTCTTAGCCGCCTGTATGACCGTCAGCCCCCCGGGATAATAGTATATGAGCCCGGTGCGCTCCTCACCTGGGGCGTAATCCGCATTAACAAGGAAGAAGTCGGAATCGCGCAGGTAGCAGTCCGTACCTGTCGGGTTCGAAGCAGTGTATGTCCTCCCCGACTCCATATCCACAATCGTGACATTCTGCGGTGTGAAATGGATGCTGGCGTTCCCGTTATTCTGGAGCGTCAGCCTGAGCGCGAGCCACTCCTTTTCACTGCCGGTTGTCGGGATGCAGCCGCGCCTATAGAGCGCATCCGCGGAAACCGTGAACCCGTTCTTCGCCCTGGCCGGCTGCCCTTTGCTCTGCGCCGGGCAGTCGTTGTCTGTCATATAGTCGCAGCCGGACGGGCAGCACCCGTCGTCGTTGAAGCAGGTCTTCTGGATATGCTGGCACGTCGCAGAACAGGTCCCGTTGCTCACGCACACATCCCGAGTGCACGCGTTGTTGTCATTGCACTGCGCGTCATTCCTGCAGGTGGGCGCGACGCAATGGTTCTCGCAGCAGCTCAGCCCTCCCCCGCACGGGCAATCAAGCGCGCACGTCCCGCATCCCTCCCCGCTTTCGCATACGGCATTTCCGCAGCAGGGGACCTTCGGCCTGGTGCCGCACGTCCCGTTCAGGCACGTCATCTCGGTGCAGTTTCCAGCATCTCCGCTGCAGCCCGTCTGCGGCCCTGTAAGCGGCATGTGCTCGCACTGGAAGTCCGTCCTCGCGGCGCAGTCATCAGAGGTGCACGGGTTGCCGTCGCTGCAGTTCGCAGGGCACTGCATTTCAGGCGTGGGGGTGGCCGTGGGGGCCGGAGTCGCAGTGGGTGTCGCGGTCGGCGCCGGAGTAGGCGTGGGTGTCGGATTTGAAATCACGCAGCCTACCAGGAGCCATGCCCCGATTATGAGCACTACTATAGTGATGAGGTCATTCTTCGAGATTGCCATGGGGCTAAATGAAGCGCCCGCTCTTTAAAAACCCTACCAACTTTCAGAAAAGGCCCAGCCCGAAAACGCGGTCGAAGTCCCGCATCGCGGAAAGGACGAGCGCCGCCTCGCTTTTCCTCAGCCCATCCCGCCCGTTCGCAAACTTGACGAGCGCGCACGCGGTGTCGTGCGCCTTCTGGGTCTGGAAGTCGTCGTCCATCGCCTTTTCAAAACTCCTTCTCGCCTTCTCAACAGCCGCCCGGGCCTCCTTCCCGGCTTCCCCGGATTCCTTCGCAGCCTTCAGCTTCCCCACGCACTTTCGGCACTCGCCGAAACGCTCCTGCGCCTTCTTAGCCTTCTCCCAGGTGAAGCTTATCCTCCTGCGGTAGTGCGCGGTAAGGTAAAACAGCCTGAGGGCGCCGGGTTCGATGCCGCGCCTCCCCAAATCATCAAGGTAAATGGCGTTTCCGAGCGACTTGCTCATCTTCCTGCCGTTTATGAGCAGGTGCTTCACGTGGATGAAATACTTCGCGAAAATCCTTCCGCTCGCGCCCCATCCCTGGGCAATCTCGTTCTCGTGGTGGCAGAAGATGTTGTCAACACCGCCCATCTTCACATCGAACCTGTCCCCCAAAAACTTCCTGCCCATGGCAGTGCACTCTATGCTCCAGCCCGGCCTCCCCTTCCCGAGCCGCGTGTTCCAGAAGGCCTTCCCATCCGCCTCTCTCCATCTCCTCCAGAGGATGAAGTCGCCCGCCTGCCACTTGTAGTAATCGTCGAAGGAAATCCGCCTTCCCTTCCCAATTTTGTGCCCAAGCCCAGAGAGCATCCCGTATCTCCTGAACTTGGAGATGTCGAAATACCAGTCCCCGCCAACCTCATACGCATACCCCTTTTTCGCAAGGAGCGCGACAAGGCCAGCAATCTCCGGAATCGTCCCGCTCGCGCGCGGGTAAAAGTCCGCAGGAAGGATGTCCAGTTTCTTAATATCGGAAAAGAAGATGCGGGAATAGTGCGAAGTCAGCTCCTTCAAGCTTTTTCCCTGCCTCCTCGCCTCGGCAATCGCCTTGTTCTCCACATCCGTAAGGTTCATCACGTGCCTGGCGTGATAGCCCTTCCAAATGAGGTAACGCTTGAAAACGTCCTCGAAAACATAAGTGCGGTAGTTGCCGATGTGGGGCCGCTGGTATACTGAAGGGCCGCAGGTGTAAATCCCGACCGCCTTTCCCCTGAGCGGCCTGAACTCCTCCTTGCGCCGCGAGAGCGTATTGAAGACTCTCATCATCTCTCCCACCCTCTAATTTCCGGATGAAAATCAATTTGATGCTCTGGAATACCTAGAGCGAGCCCGTATTCCTTAGCTTCATCATATTGATTCTGGCTAGTCCTATCAATGAAGAAGATTTTGTTTCTGAATATGATGTACGCGTGAGTTTTATTTTTGAAGTCGGCATACCACGCATGTTTTCCATCTAATGAGTTACTTATCTCTTCTGCGATCTCATTTGCTCTCCTTTTTGGCACTTCAACGGTATGTATAGTCCATTGTGACAGCCAAGGAGTTTGATGTTTCTTGGTAACCTTTTCTATTTTTGTTGAAACAAGTTTTACTTTCCTTAGAACAGACTTATCCTCAAGGCTTTCTTCGATTATTACACCTACGAAATTGCCATTTGGCATGCATCTCGATTATAAGCAGAACTTTATAAGGCTCAGAGGTGCAGAGCCGGGGGTAGTTGTGCCTACAGTTTTTAGAAATGTTTAAATATAAGTAGGCACAACAATAGTACGTGGCGTATATCCGGGCTAAAGTGAAGGGCAATGCAGTATTTTACGAGCTAGTGGAGGGAAGACGCGTTGGTGGGAAAGTGAGGCAGAAGGTGATTAGGTATTTGGGCGCGCTCGAGCAAGCCAATCGATATGCGCGTGGGCATGGGATTGAACCTGTACCGACTCCGGGGTTATTGGACCCTAACCTGGCAAAGCTCATAAACCGCAAGCTGCGCGAACTTGATGCGCTACGCCCACTCCAACCCGAAACGCTTGCAAGCCTCAGGGAGAAGCTCACTGTTGATCTGGCTTACAATTCAAACGCGATTGAAGGGAATACGCTGACCTTGGGGGAAACTAAACTTGTCGTGCTTGATGGAATAACTGTCGGGGGCCACCCGATAAGGGAGATCTTCGAGGCACGCAACCATAAAGAGGCATTGGATCTCGTGTATAAGATAGCCGAGCGTAAGAATCTGATACGTGAACGTGATGTATTGGCGCTCCATGGTGCGATAACGCACGACACCCTACCTGAGGAGCGGAGCGGAGTCTACAGGCTCGGGAATGTGATGATTACTGGATCCAAACATAAGCCGCCTGATTGGAAAGACGCTCCCGAAATGATGCAAAAGATAGTTTACCCTGAGCTAAACTCGCAAACTAAGGGGGCTGCCGCAGTTGAATCTGCCGCGAAGATCCACTATTGGACTGTGAATATCCACCCTTTCGCGGATGGTAATGGGCGCCTTGCAAGGCTGCTTATGAACTTCCGGTTGATACGGGGGGGCCTGCCGCCCGCGGTAACTTTGGTTAGGGAAAGAGCCAAGTATTATGGGGTTTTGGAGCATGGACACCTAAAAAAGGACCTTTCGCCTTTTGCCAATTTCGTAGGCAGGGATGTGCTGCGCGCCCTAGACTTGTGGCTGAGTGTCGCAAGATAGTTGCACCCAGCCTTTGATTTCGCGAAGTAAGCTATAATCCAGCACCTGGTATGCCACGTTGTCGGCGGCGCGGAGCTACAACTCCCGCGTCCCTCCCTTTTTGAGCATCAGGTCATCCGCCCGTGCATTTGGCATTAATCGCTCAGATTTTGCCCATCCTCTCGAACGCGCTCGCGCCCATCCATATCGTCACGAGCGTGAAGATGCCGAGCACGAGCAGGTCTATCTCGAGCGGCATCTTGCCCATCCCCAGCATCACGCCGCGCATCGCATCCACGCCGTAGGTGAGCGGGTCGAAGTAGGTCAGCGAGGCAAGCCAGCCAGGCAGGTTATCGAGCGGAAACAGCGCGCCCGAAAAGAAGAACAGGGGCCAGAGCACGAACTGCATCACCAGCTGGAAGCTCTCGAAGCTGGAGAAGACTGCGCCGAAGAAAAGCCCGATGCTCGTCATGCACACCGTGATGAGCAGCATCGCAGGAAGCGCCATGAGCGCCCCGTACGGGGTCACCGGTATTCCGAGCACCCCGGCGAGTATGAGAAGCACCACCACCTGTATCATCGCGTCCGTAACTCCGCCGAGCATCTTCCCTATGAAAACATTCCGCCTTGAGATCGGGGCGACGAGCACCTCCTTCAGGAAGTCGAGCTTCCTGTCCCAGATGACATACATCCCGTAGAATATCGAGGTGAACATAAGCGTCATCGCGACTATGCCCGGAAAGATGAAGAGCTGGTAGTTCACCCCCGCAATCGCAACGCTCGCACCGAGCCCCGTGCCGAATGCGAACAGCCAGAGCAGGGGCGACACTATGGATGAGATGGCGCGCTCCTTCTCCCTCAGGTAGACGCGGAACTCGCGCAACCATATCGCGTAAATCCCTTCAAGCTCGCTCATGGCTCAATCCCTCTCCGCAGCGCACAGCCCGTTCTTCCCGCCTCATCATCCTCAATCCCTCTGCGACTCGGCATGCATGGTCCTTTCGGCCCAGCCGCCCTCGGCACCTTCCTCTTCCTCCCTGTACTTCCTTCCGGTGTATTTCAGGAACACGTCGTTGAGCGAGGCCTCCCTCACCTCAACGGACTTCACCTTCCCGACGGCCGCGAGCAGCCTCTGGAGGTTCTCGTGCGCGTGCTCCACAGTAAGGAACACCTCGTCCCCTTCAACTTTCACTTTCTTCACGAGCTTGAGGCCTTTGAGGCAGGACCTGTCGAACCCATCCTGCCTAATGATTACCACGTCCCCGCCCACCTCATGCTTCAGCTTTTTCGGAGTGCCCAGCGCCACAATCTTCCCGCGGTCCATTATCCCTATCCTGCTGCAGAGCAGGTCCGCCTCTTCCATGTAATGCGTAGTGAGCACCACGGTCATGTTTTCTTCCTTCGCGAGCCTCGCGATGTACTTCCAGATATGCTGCCTTGTCTGTGGGTCAAGCCCCAAGGTCGGCTCATCGAGGAACAGCACCTTCGGGTGGTGCATCAGCCCCCTCGCAAGCTCAAGCCTCCTCCGCATGCCGCCGGAATAAGTCTTAACCCAGTCATCCTTGCGGTCCGTGAGCTCCACAAGCTCCAGCACCTCCTCAACGCGCTTCCTCCTCAGCTCGCCCGGCATGCTGTAAAGCATGGCATGCATCTCCAGGTTCTCCTTCCCGCTAAGCAGGTCATCTACGCTGGGCTCCTGGAAAACGACGCCTATATTCTTCCTCACTTGCGCGGGATTCTTCACTACGTCAATTCCATTCACGGTCGCGGTCCCGGAGGTAGGCTTCAGCAAAGTGATGAGCAGGTTTATGGTGGTGGTTTTCCCCGCGCCGTTCGGCCCGAGCAGCCCGAAGACCTCGCCCTCCTCTATATTGAGGTTCAGGTTATCCACTGCCGCGAGCTTGTCGAACCTCTTCGTTAGGTGGGAGGTGGTTATCATTTGAGCATTGTTGCCGGCCAGCATTTAATAAAACCGCTGCCGCAGGCGAATTCCTCTGCAGCATTAATATATGCGAATCACGTAATTTTCATATGTCGCCTAAAACTGCAGTTAAGTCACGCATCAGCACTCTGGCAATCGATGAAGTATTTACCCCAGAGGTAGCTGACCTCGTGAAAGGATTTGCGAATGGCAAAGAGGGCACGACAAGGTTCCAAGTCGGCAATGATGGCACCGTCACCTGCAGCAGGGTGGCCGAGAACAAGACCCTGGAAGTAAAATGCCAGCTCAAGATGTACGAAGAAATATCCCACTTCGTATTTGATGAGAATCTCAAGCTGAAAGAGGTAAAAGGGGACTTCGGCCACTTATTGGCAGCTGGCTGGATTAACATGGATAATTTATCTGAGATAATCGATTTATCCTCTTAAGGCCCGACATGGGGAGCTGCTACGTCCGTGCATCTCATTCCATAAACTGACGTCTTTTTGAAACGCAGCCGGTGAATGCAAAGCCTGCCTCGCCGGGCTAAATTGACGTCTTGTTGAAGAAGTAGGAGGCAGCGAGGAAGGCGACCAGCAGGACGGCGAGGGACACGCCGAAGTCGTAGGCGATGGTGAAAGTGCTCGTGCCGATTAGCATCCCGCGCATGCCGTCAACCGCGTAGCTCACCGGGTTCAGGCCGCTTATGTCCTGGAGCCATGAAGGCATCTGGTTGATGGGAAAGAGCGCGCTGGAAAGGAAGAACAGGGGCATCACTAGGAAGTTCATCAGGAGTTGGAACGTCTCCACCTCCTGCACGACGGATGCGATGGCTATGCCCGCAGCCACCAAGTAGCAGGAGAATATAGTCATAAGTACGAAGATGCCGATGATGCCCATAAGCGGGGGAATCGGGACTCCGGTGAAGAGCATGCCGAGGATGAACATGACCGTGCCCTGGAAGACTGCCGTGGTGGCCCCGCCCAGGATGCGGCCCAGGACGATGGTTTCGCGGCTCGTTGGCGCGGCAAGCATCTCCTTCAGGAAGCCGAACTCCCTGTCCCAGATAATCGAGACGCCGGAGAAGATGGACGTGAACATGACCGTCATCGCCATTATTCCCGGCAGTATGAACGCCAGGTAGTTGAATCCCGGCAGCATGGCTGAGAGGCCTCCGCCGAGCGCCACCAGGAAGAGGATGGGCTGGCCCAAGCTGCTCACTATGCGCGCCTTGGAATTCGTGAAGCGCTTGACCTCGCGCAGCCACACTGCGTAAATCTTCCCGGGTTCAAAAGCCACGCGCTCTCCTCCGCATCATCATGTCGCCCCCTGCGCCCTTCTCCTCCCTTATGCTCGTCCCGGTGTAATGTATGAACACGTCCTCGAGGCTTGGCATGCGCATCTCGATGTTCTCCACATCGATTCCCGCCTTCGAGGCGGCACTCATTATCTTCGGGACAAGCTTCCCGCCCTCCTTCACCTCGAAGGAAACTATCGTGCCCTCCACCTTGGGCGCCTTGCAGCAGCCATTCTTCTTCAGCATTTCAGCGAGCTTCTGCGGCTCGCGCGCCTCTATCCTGATGATGTTCCCCCCGATAATCCCCTTGAGATTCCGCGGCGTGTCCAGCGCCTTTATCCTCCCGTGGTCTATTATCGCGACGCGGTCGCAGAGATAGTCCGCCTCCTCAAGGTAATGCGTAGTCAGCATCATAGCGATGCCCCCTTTCCTGAGCTTCTCTATGTACTGCCAGATGTGCCTCCTCGTCTGCGGGTCAAGCCCCAAGGTCGGCTCGTCAAGGAAGAGCACTTCCGGCGTGTGGAGAAGGCCCCGCGCAATCTCCAGCCGCCTCCTCATGCCCCCGGAAAACGTCTTGACCATCTTGTCCTTCCACTCGGTCAGTTCCACGAGCTCCAGGACCTCCCTTATCCTCTCCTTCCTCGCCTGCGCAGCCATGCCATAGAGCCTTCCGTGGATGTCCAGGTTGTCGTAGGCCGTCAGGCGTATGTCGACCGTGGGGTCCTGGAAAACGATGCCTATGGATTTGCGCACAGCTTCGGAATCGGTCCGTATGTCAAAGCCGTTCACGTTCGCAGTCCCCGAAGTCGGAGCTATGAGCGTCGTCAGCATGTAGATGGTCGTGCTCTTGCCCGCGCCGTTCGGCCCGAGGAAGCCGAAGAGCTCGCCCCTTTTCACGTTGAAGCTGATTTTGTCAACTGCCGTAAAGCCGTTGAACTTCTTCTCAAGCTTTTCCACAACTACTGCATCCATAAGCTAAAACTCTTCCAATTTCTTTTGCCCCTTCTCTCTCTTTAAATCCGCCAGTCTTACACCTACCAGCCTCACCGGTCTCCCCTCTTCCAAGAACGGCATCGCAAGCTCGTGCACGACCTTCTTCAATTCCTCCAAACTTCCGCACGGCTTCCGCAGCTCCCTTGCTTTCGTGTGCGTCTCAAAACCGGTGAATCGGATGACGATACCGATGTTCTTGAATGCCACATCCTCCTCGCCAGCCCTGCCCCAAACCTCATCGCTCAGCTCGTCCAATTTCGCAAAAATCTCTTTCTCATCACTAGTATCGTTCTCAAAAGTCCTCTGGTTGCCGATTGATTTAGCCTCCCATGTCTCAATAAGCGGCGATTCATCAATCCCCTGCGCCATGAGCCTGAGCTGCGGGCCCATCTTCCCGAATTCCTCGAACAGGACGGTCGGGTCAGCCTCCGCAAGCTCACCCACCCGTTCGATTCCAATGGCCTTCAGCGCCTCAGCCGTCTTCGGCCCAATCCAAAGAAGCTTGCGGACCGGCATGGGGGAGAGGAACTGGCGGACTTCAGTAGGTTTCACAACCGTAATGCCATCAGGCTTCCTGAAGTCGCTCGCAACTTTTGCAACCAGCTTGTTCGGCCCAACGCCAATAGAGCAGCTCAATCCAGTCTTCGCTTTCACCGCCTTTTTTATTTCCTTTGCAAGCTTTTCCGCCCCAGTAAAATCGTCTACCTTTCCAGTAACCTCGAGAAATGCCTCATCAATTCCCCAGATTTCAAACTTCACTGCAAATTTACGCAGGACTTCCATCACTTCATTCGAAAGTTTCACATACAGCTCAAAATTCAAAGGCAGATAAACGCACTGCGGGCACAGCTTCCACGCCTGCGAGATTGGCATCCCTGATTTCACTCCGAATTTCCGCGCAGGATAGCTCGCGGTGCTGACCACCCCGCGCCCCTTCCCGCCCTTCGGGTCCGCGCCGACAACTATGGGCTTCCCCTTCAGCTCAGGCCGTTCCCTCTCCTCGCAGGCCGCGAAGAACTGGTCCATGTCAACGTGAATGACTATGCGCTGTGCCATCGGAAGAAAGTGGCGCCGACCTTAATTATATATTCACCAGAGGGCGAAGTTTCTAGTATGGCAGAATTTGCCGCAAGGCTCGCGTCCGCCAAGGGGCTTCCGGAGATTTTCGAGCTCGTGAAGGACGGGGCAAGGGTCGCGGCCGGAAAGCACCGCGCAGGCCTGATGCTCGGGCTCGCGGAAATGGGCGTGGGAAACGGCTACTGGATAGGCGCGTTCTACACCGTGGGCACGAACATGATTGTGATGAACGAGACGCCCTGGAGGGTAGTCCAGAAGACCAGGCCGAAGCTCGCGAACGCCTATGCCTTCATGGTGCTGCTGCACGAATACCTCCATAGCCTGGGCAACCTGGATGAGGCGAACGACCGCGCAGAGACGGTCGAGGTCTGCGAGGCGCTGTTCGGCCATGAGTCAGTGGTAACCGAGATGGCCTACGATGTCACCAAGTTCTTCCCGGAGCTGCACTTCGCGAGCATCTACATGTCGCCCAAGCCGAACATGGAGATTAAGCTGGTGAAAGGATTCGATGAGGGTAGCGTGGATTACATCGCTTAGTTAAGCTAATATGCAGGGAATGAGGAAGAACAAGCATGGTCACGAAACAAAGGAAGCACATTCCTGCAGACGAGCCGAGGTCCAGTCCTATCCAACATCCAGTAGTGCCAGGCAGCATCCTAAGAAATATCGGCATTTCAAATACTCGTATACTGTCCAAAGAACGCGAACTGGACAGAAATTCCGGCATACCGAAAGGGGGCCTCGGTATCCGTGACCTGCAAAATCCTCCAGAAAAAAAGAGGGCAAGCGTATCCAGGGAATTCGGCAAGGATGTATTAACGAACGTGGGCAGCCCGATTACGGGCGAGGACCTGCGGCGTGCCGAGCAAGAGGCCCACAAAGATAAAAAGGGAAAAGAAAAACGGGGATAACCTCATTTCTTCGGCTTGGAGATGTTGATGCTCACATTATCCGGCGTCGCCCTCACAGTCAAATCAATGTTCGAGCTGCCGAGCATGTCCTGCAACTCGGAAAGAGTGTAGGAGCCGATGTCCGGCTTGGGCTTCTTCTCCTGGATTTCCTCCCTCTTCCCCATCAGCTTGTCAGCAGGGATTGAGCTCGCAAGGAGCTTCAGCCTCTTCGGGTCCGCGAGCTTCCCTTCCCCGAAAATGTCCTCGAGCTCGAGCGGCCCTGCCTGGGCAGCGCGCTGTGCCTTGGTCTGGTAGATGAACGGCAAAACCCTCTCGAATTCGGCGATGGCCTCGGTGACTATCATGTCCGTCTCGTTCTTCCCGCCGCCGACAACGAACTCGCCCTCCCCGATGTAGCCGACGAACCCCTTCCTCGAGTCCCATTCGCCCACCTTGTCCTGCAGAATCTGGGAGACGAGACGGATTGCGCCGGCTGCGGACTCCTTCCCGTAGGATGACGTGAAGTCGCCGAGGTGCAGCAGGTGGAGGTTGCTTATCTCAAAGTCGCCGTCAGCAATCACGTGCTCGACCTCGCGCGACAGGCGCGCGGCATCGGGCAGGTCTGTGAGCGGGTCGAACTTCCTCCCGCGCTTCCTCAAGAATATGTTCGTGAGCGAGCGGAGGACCTTCGGCTCGAACGGCTTCTTCACGTAATAATCCGCGCCGTATTTCAGCCCCTGGAACCGGTTGCGCCTCTCATCGGCAGCGGAAACGATTATGACCACGGCATTCCTGAGCTCCGGGTCCGCCTTGACTGCCTGGCATATCTCGAGGCCGTTTATCCCCGGCATCATCAGGTCGAGAAGAATCAGGTCGGGCCTGAACTCCCGCACAAGCCTCATCCCTTCAGTGCCATCGAAAGCCTGCCTCACATCATAGCCTGAGCCGAGGCTCGCCTTCATCAGCCTGTTGATGTTCGCGTCATCCTCGACTATGAGAACCTTCCTGACCGCATCCTTGTCGAGCGGATAGAGCGTGGCCATGTTGCCAACGCGCTTCTCGCCTATGATCCCTGTCTCGAGCATCGCGCGCAGGCCTGCCTCGAACTCGTCCTTGTCCTCAGCCCCTAGCTTCGCTGCAAGCTCTTTCCTTGTAATCCCATCAGCATTCTCCTCAATGAGCTGGAGCAGCCTCGCACCAGTGCTCAGTGCGTCGTGTTCGTCCATTCTGGTCGCCTCCGTTCGAAATCCAAACTTATATTAATGGGGCGATATAATAGCCTTTCGGCGAGCCAGTTGAGTCCAATGAAGGCAGAAGCGAGGAGCGCGAGCAGTTTCCCGCCCTCGGAGCCTGCGAAGCCTGCATCAGGCGAGCGGAGCGCAAAAGGGCAACCCTTTCCTGCGGAGCTTGCGGAGGCAATTTCCAACGAGCGGAGCGCCGAGGGCCTGCTCGCAAAGCTCGCAACATTCAAGGAGCAGCTCGGCTGCGGCACGGTATCATTGGCGCTGTTCAATGGCTCGGCCGCGCGCCTATTCTCGCCTGGCGAAGGCGGTAAGGTCCTGGAATCGGAGGGCGCGCTCTCGGGAAGCTCGCTTTCGGCTGTCGCGGCCTCGGGCGAGGCCTATGTTGAGAACAGAATCGGAAAATACTCGGACTTCTTCGACGAGCGGCAGCTAGCCGAGCAGGGCTACAGGCACTACATGTGCGTCCCAATCAGGTTCAACGGAAAGGTTGCCGGCGCCATCTCTTTCGCAAGCAGGGAGGAGTCGTTCGGGCAGCAGAGGCTGCAGCAGGCAAGGCTCATCTCAACCCTTGCCGCGCTCGCCCTCAATTCCGCATCGGCAACCGAGAAGGCCGCGAGCAGCGAGGCGGTCTCGCGCGCTCTTTTCGAGAACGCCGCAGAGGTAATCCTGCTCGCGGATGCGGATAGCGGGAGGCTCATTGCAGCGAACAGCGGCGCGGAGATAGCGACAGGCTACGGGCAGGATGAGCTTCTGCGGCTTTCCCTTTCGAACCTTTTCGGGGAGAAGGAGGCGGGGCAGATTTCATCGGGCGGCGGCGAGGCGGCTTTCAGGCTGAAGAGGAAGAACGGGGAGGAGCGCCTGCTGCAGGCGAAGCACGCCGCAGTCGAGGACAATGGGCGATGGCTCCTCGTTGTCACTGGCGCGGACGTGACCGAGAAGGTCGCCTCAGAAAGCAACTACCGCGACGTTGTCGAGAGCATATCCGACATAGTCTTCTCGCTGAATGGCTACGGCGAAATAGCGGCAATCAACGACGAGGTCGAGAATGTCCTGGGAAGAAGGAGGGACTCGCTTACAGGCGCGCCTTTCGGAAGCATTGTCTATGACCAGGACTACAAGAGGCTCAGCTCCGTGCTGCAGGACATACGCGCAGGAAGCCGCACAATCAGGGGCCTGGAGCTGAGGCTGCTCACGAGCACGGGCGAGCCGCGCTGGTTCGAGATGAACGGCAGGGGCTACTACGACGCAGCGGGCGAGCTGCTGAAGATAACCGGCGTGCTGAGGGACGTCGATGAGCGCAAGGAATCCTTCGAGTCCGACCAGCTCTCGGCCAACCTTTTCGCCAACTCATCGGATGCGTTTATTGCCATCGACACTATGGGCCTGGTCAAGGTCTGGAACCGCTCGGCGGAGTCCATGCTCGGTTTCAAGCGCGACGAGGTTCGCGGCAGGGACGTGCGCATAATTTACCCGGATGACCGGCGCGGCGAGCTCGACGCGCTTGTCAAGAAGCTCAACGATTCGGGCAGCGTGCTCGACTTTCCCACCGCGCGCATGAGGAAGGACGGGCAGCAGGTCTTCGTCCGCATCTCGGCATTCGCAATCAAGGACGAGGAGGGGCGCGTCATCGGCTATGCGGAGATGCTGAAGGACATGACCGAGCAGCACAACGCGGAGGAGGCCGAGCGCGCAAGGAAGAAGCTCGAGGAGAGGAACCGCTACCTGCAGGAGCTGAACGAGATGAAGTCAGTCTTCGTCTCGAACGTCTCCCATGAATTGCGCACGCCGCTCACGAACATACACGGCTATTCCTCGCTCCTGCTCGACGGCACCGCTGGCAGGCTCGCGGACGAGCAGAAGGAGTTCGTGGAGATAATACATTCCGAGACAGACAGGCTCACCAGGCTGATAAACGACCTTCTCGACCTCTCGCGCATGGAGCGCGGCAAGTTCAGGCTCAGCCCCAGGCTCTTCGATTTGCGCGACCTCGCGGAGAAATGCTCGTGCCAGGCAATGGCGGACGCGAAAGGCCTTCCGGTCCAGTGGAACTTCGAGCCGGGCCTTCCGCAGATTTACGGTGACCCGGCGCGCATCTCGCAGGTGCTGATAAACCTCATTTCGAATGCGGTGAAATTCACGGACAGGGGAGGCATAACCGTGACCGTCGCCAGGAAGGGAAGGAATTTCGTGCAGGTCGATGTGGCGGACACGGGGCACGGGATTTCCGAAGAGGACCAGCGCAGCCTGTTCAAGCGCTTCTACCAGGTCCCCAGGCCCGACGGGCAGAAGCGCGAGGGCACGGGGCTCGGCCTCGCAATCACAAAAGAAATAGTGAAGCTTCACGGCGGGAAGATATGGGTGGAGTCGAAATTGGGCGAAGGCTCCAGGTTCTCGTTCACAATCCGCACGGTCCCGAAGAGGCAGCGCGGGGCCGCGGAGGAGCAGGCGCAGCCTGCCGCACAGCCTGATGGCGCACAGGACGGCGCGCAGCCAACAGGGGCCCGGCAGCAGCCGGTCGCGCAAGGCGAATCCTCGCCAGCCGGAACTCAGCAGCAGCCGGGCGCGCAAGGCGAATCCTCGCCAGCAGGGGCCATGCAGCAGGTTCCTTCCGAAGAGCAGCCGGGCGAGGATAATACGCCGGACAGCCAAACTCCGGATGTGGTCCGATGAGGCGCGCAATCCTGCTCATCATCTTTTTGGCATTCGCGCAATTCGCATCCGCGCAGGGCATCGAACAGATGCAGGAGGCAGTCGCGTTAGCGCAGGAGCTGAACCTCACAAACGAGTCGATAATGGTGGTGGGCTCGAACCTTGATGCCCCGGAAACGGCGATGCTCGAGCTCGCAAAGTCGCGCATACCCCCAGCCCTCGCACCCGAATACCTAGATGATTCAAACGCAACCCTCGCGCTGCTCGAGAACGAAACGCACAGGAACATAATCCTCGTGGGCGGGCCGAGCCAGAACAGCGTAAGTGAGGTGTACTACCAACGGGGCTGGATTTCAAATGAGACCAAGCGGTCCTACATGGGCTTCGACCTCAAGGTCGGAAGGACCGCCAACGGGGCGCCGCTCCTGCTGGTCAGCGACGCGCGCGGGTTCCTGGACATAAAGAAGGAGGGGGTCAGCGCCTCGCCGCTGAGATTCGTTATAGATGAGAAGTATGTGCCTGCAGCAGCGACCGGGGTCACTCTCTCGCTGATGGCGCTCCTCTCCCTTGTGCGGACCGTACTGGAGCGCTTCTTCCTCGGGCTCGGGAGGCGCGAGAAGAAAATCAAGGAGCAGGCGGTGAAAATCTTCGGGATAAAGGTGCGCGAGGCTGCATCACTTCTCCTTGCCGCAGTAGTCCTCGCAGCCTCGATAACCTGGGTATTCACGGGCCCCACGGCCGCCTTCTTCCCGCTCCTGCTCGTAAACATACTGGTCGCGCTGATAACCGTCGTCGGCCACGAGCTCGTCCACCTGGTCTTCGGAAGGATGTTCGGGATAAAGATGGAGTACGTGTTCTGGCCGGCAGGCTCTCTCTTCACCCTGCTCTCGGGCTACCTGGGCAACCCGTTCGGCATGGCTGGCTTCCTCGTCGAGGAAGGGGATGCCGGGATGCGGAGGAAGATAGGGCTGATGAAGCTTGCCGGGCCCCTCGCGTCCAGCCTTTTCGCGCTCATCTTCGCCGCGATAAACGTGTTCGCGCCCTGGGAGATATTCCAGATGGTCTATACCATGGCATCCACGCTGGCGCTCGTGGAGCTCCTGCCGTTCGAGCCATTCGATGGGGTGTCCATAAGGAAGTGGAACGTGTTCACCTGGTTCTTCGTATTCTGCGCAGTGGCGCTGCTGTACATCATAATCAACTTTATTTTCTGAAAATCAGAGCGGCTTCCACTCCAAATCCGCTTCCGCGCCGGGCAGCTTCTTTATCCTCACGAACTCCCCGTCCTCGGTCTTCAGCTCTACCACGCAGTCGGCGAGGGGCTCTATCGAGGTTATGTTCGCCTTCGCGGTCGCATCGGGGTCTATCGTGAAAAGCAGGTATGCGCCTTTCTTCCTCGTCTTCTCGGAGTTGAACCTGACGAACTCCATTATGTTCTCCAGCTTCTCGTTCACGAGCAGGACCGAAAGTGCGGGGATATAGACCGCCCCCGCCCCCCAGCTCAGCGCATCGGAAACGAGGACGCCCATCTCCGTCAGGTTGCGCGCAGCCTCGACTACCTCCACGTTCTCGAGCAGCTCCTTCTTCAAATTCTTCTCGAACCAGGGCATGTGCTCGGAAGGGGTCGCGGAGATTATCGCGCCCTTTCCCCCCGCCTCAATGACGCCCTTCAAAAAGCCGCTGCAGACAATCCCCTTCCTGCTGTCGAGCGGCCCCTCGACGAGTATGAGCGAGCCCGGGGGCAGTTTCGGAAGCGCGAACCCCCTCCTCACGCGCGAGGTGTAGAGGAAATAGACTGCCCCGAGGATGGCGATAAGCACCACCACGGCAGCCAGAAGTATGAAGGCATACCTATCCTGCACCCACCCCTCGCTTCCCACCTGCAGTAGCATCATCGCTACTTTTCAGCCTGGAAGGGTTATTAAGCCTTCAAGAAAAAACGGTTTCCCATGGCTTGCGCGAAGCTGGCATTCCTCCTGCTGCTCATTCCGATAGCTTCCGCCGGCTTCGCGGACATGATTCTCACATCTCCGCAGGACGGGCAGGCAGTCCGCCAGGGAGGCAACATCACGCTCGCACTGGTAATCAGGAACGCGGGGCTTTCGGACGGGAACGCGGTCTATGTCACGGGCGTCACGCTCATCCCGAGCTCGTGCATAAACAACGGCACACCCGTCACCTGGCGCGGCGCGGTTATAGCCTGCCCCGAGGGCACGAGCGATGCGACCTGCGCATTCCGTTTCAGGAACGCGACAGTGAACGACACGTTCGCGTTCGAGAACATACCCACGATGGAGACCTGCGACAACGGCGGATACTCCTACTCGTTCTACGTAGAAGGAAACTCGGAGGTCGGGAGCGGCGCCTCCTTCTCGCGCACCCCGAAGAACGCCACAACGGCCTTCAGCGTCCGGTTCACCGGGCCTTTCTACTGCGGTGATGGGATATGCACGGCATGGAAGGGCGAGAACTGCTCGGGCTGCCCGCGCGACTGCGGAAGGTGCCCGGAATGCACCCCGGAGAAGATAGCGTGCGTGAACGATTCGGTGGCAACCTGCAACTCGGCCGGCTTCTGGGAGACCACGCAGTTCTGCGAGGCGGGATGCCAGCTCGACAGGAGGGGCGACCCGGCCTGCACAGCGCCCTGCCCAGAGAGCGACCGCGAGTGCGTGGGGCTCAACACCGCGTCTGTCTGCGTGAACAAGAGGTGGAAGAACGAGACCTGCATGTTCGGCTGCCTGCTCGGGGAGTGCAAGGGGAATTGTGACACGGAGGGATGCAACAGCAGCTGTTCGGAAAATGTCCGTTACTACAACGGCACCTGCGACCACGTGACCGGAAGGTGCTCATACTCGAAGGAGAACTGCTCGCTCGGCTGCGCGGGCGCCGGGTGCGCAGGCCCCGGAGGGAACGTGGGCGGCGGAATAAGCACCGTAACTATTGTCGCAGCCATCGCGCTAATCGCAGCCGCCGCGCTCGCCATCTACTTCAAATTCGTAAAAAAGAAACCGGCCTACTAATTGCCTAGAACCGCCTAGGCACTCCGCCTTACCCTGGGCATGAGCCGCAGTCGATGCCGCAACTGTTGCTGCTGCAGATGTTACCTCCCAAATCGGTCTGGCCTCCGCCGCAGTGCCACAGGTCCGAACTGGCGCCTGAGCATACGACGTTGTCAGCAAAACTGTTCGGGCCACCCCAGAAATAGAATCCGTTCAGGTTTCCGTTCGCAGTGTTGCCCAAGAAGCTGTTGCCACTGTTCCCGCTACCTAAGATTCCCACCCACCAGTTAGTCACGTCGCAGTTCTCCACCGTGACGCCCGTCTTGCCATCGAGGATGTCCACGCCATGGATGTAGTTTCCCGTGCCGGGCCCGGTGAGGGTGTGGTGCTGGCAGTCGAGGGTCACGCTGCTCGCACCTATCACTATACCCGCCGTTATGCTGGTGCAGCCGTCGCAGTTGATGTCGCCGTTAATCACCCAGGTGCCGCCGCTGCTGATGGTTCCTCCGCAGCCGTCACAGACGCCGTCCACGCATGCGCCGGCGCAGTTCGGCGTCGGAGTCGGGCTCGGCGATGGGCTAGGGGATGGTGAAGGGGTCGGAGACGGCGGCGGCGCATACTCGTGGCTTCCCGGCGACTCCTCGATGCACACATGCGTCGACGTATCGCAAACCATCCCCCATTGGTCAGCGCTGTTGCAGTCCGAGGTTGCGTCGCAGGGGTAGCACCACTCGCACGTGTCACTGGTGCTCTCCGATATGCACATAAGGTCCGGATGTGCCGTCTGGTTCAGGAAAGACCAGCAATTGCGCGTATTGCAGTCATCTCCTATGGTGCATACGCCGCCAACCGCAGTCCCGTCAGGCCATGTCTCGTACACGTCCCAGGTCATGTCGGTCATTGGACCGGTAATCTCGAACCACTGGTCTGTTATCAGCGCGTCATATCCGCTCTTCGCTATCCGCAGCGTGTAGTTGCCTGCAGGCACCTCAAGGCTGAACAGCCCTCCGCCTGAAGTCGTGTCCGTGTAGGTGCCACCCCCATATCGCCGCAGCGTAACGGTCGCGCCATCAAGTGTCGGTACATCGAGCGAAACCTCGCGCCCGGACTGTCCGGTGCTGAACAGCAGCTCCCGGGTTCCCCTGTCGCTCAACTCCACAGGATACTGATAGAGCGTCCCGCTATACATGTAAAGCGGCCCGGGCGGCGCAGTCGGGCTTGCCCCCGGCCCCTCTCCGCCGTATCCTTCGAGCTGCGCAGCGATTTCACCTGTTATGGTATGCGGCAGCCCGGTATCGACCTCGATATAACTTATCACAAGGTTCCCCTTGTAATACTGGGAGGAGGTCGCGGGAGTCACGTCATCGGTCTCGAGGCAGGTGATATCGCCTCCGGTAACCTCCTTGTGCGTGCCTGACCTTATCTCGACCGGAGAAGGAAGCGAAACCGGGGCCGGCGAGCCTGCCTTCGAGCACGCAATGCCCGTCACCCGTATCTTCTTGCCGGTTGCCTGGCCGATGTCGAGGGTTAAGGTCGCATTGCCGTCAATCTTGTAGGTGTAGCAGGAGATGCCGGAAGGCAGGGTGCAGACGTTCGGCGCAACGCCCTGCGGGTTGAATACGCCCATGTAGAACAGGACGCCCAGGGTCACGGTCAGAACCAGTATCGCCCAGCCATACGTCATCAGGAATTCCAGCGCACTTTGCCCACGCATTTTCATCCCAAACCACCAATGCTACCTTACTATATGGGACGGTTTAATATTATTTCCCTCCGAAGCAACTTCCGCGTGATACTATGGAGTTCGAGAGAAACCAGCTAATTGCCGCAGCGGTTGCTGCAGTCGTAATCATCCTGGCCGCCGCGTACTACGGCGGATTCATCGGTGCCCGCAGCCCGCCGGACCTGGCGCTCACGGCGTCGGTCTCGCCGCAGCCCCATTACGCCGGGGACGTTGTGGAGTTCTCGGTCCTGGTGACGAATGACGGGGGCGTGCCCATCAGCGACGCGGTCGTGAGCCTGTCCCTCGACGGGCAGCCGATGGCGCAGAAGTCGGTCACTCTCGAGCCCGGCGCCGCGGAGAACATAAGCATGCGCTGGCTCGCGGCGGAAGGAAGCCACGACGTGCGGATTGCTGCGGACTCCGGGAACCTCATCGCGGAATCGGATGAAAGCAACAATGCCTTCTCGGCAAACGTAACCGTGCTTTCCGCAGAAGAGCCGGACCCATTCTCGCACCTTCCCGACGCGGGCATGGTGCGCGCCTACTACTTCAACGCTACGCGGGGCGGCATGGACCAGCTCATCGGCATCTTCGCGAGCGGCAACCAATCAAATACGGCCTTCTATTCAGGCCTGACGGACAAGCTTTACGACGGCAGGCTCGCGATTCTCAACTACGCGAACGGCTCCGAGTCCGCAATGATGTACGTTGGGGCGGAGCTGGGAACAGATGAGTTCACCTCCGCGGTCGGCACAATGCTGGGGAGCAGCTACGTTGCCTCGCGCGAGCAGGCCGCAGGGATGGACGTGTCGTTCTTCTCGGAGCAGGGCGGCAATATCACGACCATCTGTGCCTGGCACGAGAAGGGCTGGAACCGCGTCCTGATGTACAAGCAGAGCATGCCCGCGATAACCATCTTCAACAACACCGTCGGGGAGAGGACGACCTGCCTCGACCTGGTCGCAGCGCAGTACAACGCCTCGAAGGCGAAGGAGTTCATGCTGCCGGTCGAGCCACTGGCAGCGCAGGTCAGCCTGAACGACTCGACGCTTCTCGAGGCGCTCGCGCGCTCAGGGGACGAGCTGCTCTATGCGCGTGGGTTCGAGGACAGCAACAGCGCATTCCTCCTGCTTGTCACGAGCAGCTCCGCCCTGATGCCGGAACGCTGCCTGGGAACCGTGCTGAACGGGACCGGCAACAGGAGCATCTGCAAGCTCGACCAGGCCGCGCTCATGGGCAAGGTGAACATGGAGGCGTTCGAGAGGAAGCAGGGGACTTTCACGATAATGACGTTCATCGCGCCTTTCGGCAGCACCAATACCGCGCTCGCGGAGCAGACGGCGAAGAACGTCACGTCGGGCATCGTGTTCCCCGGAGTCCCGGAGTACAACTGGTCCTCGCAGCAGCAGCTCCAGCTCTCGCAGTGCAGGTTCCCGTCGGCATTCTGGTGCTCCAACTTCTCCTATACGAACGCGACGCTCTCCCTGAGCCTCACGCAGCTCACCGGGAACGGAATCCGCGTGAACGGGTTCAAGTGCACGCAGGAGGAGTCCGCCCCGAACGCGTCATTCTTCTTCCAGGCCCCGCTGCGGATGGGGGCGAACGAGACCATCGCGCTGAGCCAGCCATGCTACATGGATGCGAACAACACGTTCTCCGGGGGCATCCTGTACCTGCAGGCGAACCTATACCTGAACTACACGGACCTTGCGACGAATGAGACGAAGCTCGTGAAAGGCTCGCTGCTCGTGAACAACATGGGCGGTGCGGCCCCGTCTGGCGGCTAGCATCCAGCCTTAAATAGAGGAAATGCAAAAAATACTCATCTCGTTTCAGCGAGCTAATACTGGAGGGGATTTCAGTGGGAGGACCAGCACCTAATACTGTTTTAACTCAAAAGCCAACAGAAGCGCAAAACACATTCACAAACCAATTCCACAAGCTCGGGCTCGGACACATCCGTTTTGATGCATTCAAACACTGGGCAGGAAAGTCGCTCCCAGTCATCGAAGTTCCGAAAAACGCCACAGAAGCCCAGAAGAAGGAAATCCGGGAAGCCCTGCTCCAAAGCATACGGGACAGGAATCCTGCCTTTATCATTGGCGAGGGCACGATTTGCAAATCAGGCTGGAGAGCGGAGGCGCCGATGAGGATGCTTCTGCACAACATCCACCCTGACGTTGCCAAGGACAGGGAGAATCTCGAGCCATACAGAACCGGCCATGCGGTTAGGAGCTGGGAGTGCTTGGAGCCGACAGTAAAATGCCTGCTTAACCTGGAGACGGACGAAACCCTACTGATGCAGTCCGGGGCCCCGGCAACTGTTTTCAAAACATTCAAGCACAGCCCAGCCGTCTTTATCACAAATTCCAACATTGTCCCAAAGTGGGCAACTTACGAGTATTTCAGAAAGCTCGAGGCAGAAGGCCTTATCACTTATGGCCAGATGACTGCAGGCAGCTGGATATACATAGGCACGCAGGGGATTCTCCAGGGAACGTACGGCACCATCATGGAATTCGCGAGGCAGAATGGGTGGGCGGACCTAAAAGGCAAAGTGCTGCTAAGCGCGGGCCTTGGCGCAATGAGCGGCGCGCAGCCGCTCGCAGCGACCTTTGCCAACGGTGTCGGGATAATCGCAGAAGTGAGGGAGGATAGGATAGACCGGGCGATTGCCAAGGGCTATTGTGACGCCAAGGCGAAGAGCGTGGACGAGGCCATAAAGCTTGCGAAACAAGCGGCTGCGGAAGGGCGCCCGCTTTCAATAGGGTTGCTCGGAAATGCCGCAGACGTTTACCCGGAAATGCTTAAGCGCGTGAAGAAAAGCGAAATCCATATCGACATGGTGACTGAGCAGACCGCTGCCCACGATCCGCTCAGGGGCTATACCCCGGCTGGGATAACTGCGGCAGATGGCGACAGGCTCAGATGGATTACTTCGAGGATGCGTTCTCTTGTAATGGAAGCCGAGAAGAAGCTCGGCAAGGAGGTTAAGACGGATGGCACACCCTTGGAGATTCTTGGGTCCGAGGCAGGAACAGCTTGCGACTGGCTTGTTAAGCGCCAGAACTCCGTTGTGCTCGCGCTGTTGGAGCCTGCCGATACCAACAATCCCAAAGTTGAGGCAGAATTAAAAACAGCGGGTTTTGATGTAGCCGAGTTGAAGCGTTTGGCAGCAAGTAAATACGCCCAACTCAGCGTTAGAGACCTTAGGGCGCCCGCGCTTCTGAAGAAGCTAAGCCAGACGATAGAGCAAGACTACATCGAGCGGGCGAAGGCAAGCATGCGGGCCGAAGTTGAAGTGATGGCCGAGTTCAAGAAGATGGGAATAACTACGTTCGATTATGGCAACTTCATCAGGGTGCGCGCAGAAGAGGCAGGCCTTGATGCTGCGATTGCGCAGTCATTCCCGGGTTTCGTCGCAGGCGCAATAAGGCCGATGTTCTGCGAGGGACTTGGCCCATTCAGATGGGTTGCCCTTTCAGGCAACGAAGAGGATATACGGAAAATTGACAGGAAGATTCTCAAAGTATTTACGGGGGACAAATACGCACAACTCAGGAACTGGATTGAAAAGGCAGGCAAAGGCGTCCAATTCCAGGGCTTGCCCTCCAGGATATGCTGGTTCGACGTGAAGGACCGGGCGAGAATGGGAAAAATAGTCAATGACATGGTTGCAAGTGGCGAGCTGAGCGGGCCAATCGCAATCGGAAGAGACCACCTGGATACCGGATCTGTTGCGTCACCGCAGAGGGAGACAGAAGGGATGCTCGATGGAAGCGACGCAATTTCGGACTGGGTTTTCCTGAACCTCATGCTGAGCACTGCCGGAGGCGCAAACTGGGTTTCCCTCCATCACGGCGGAGGCGTAGGAATTGGCAATTCACAGCACGCCGGCTTGGTTATAGTCGCTGATGGAACCAAGGATGCTGCGAAGCGGATGGGAGTTGTCTTGAAGAACGATTCGGCCATAGGTGTGGTCAGGCACGCGAGCGCAGGGTATCCAATAGCCATAGAAGCTGCTCGCAAAAACGGGCTGCCACTGCCGATGGCAGGCATCAAGATAACACCGCTGCACTAAGCCGGCAGCCTTCGTGATATCTTCTATTTTCCACCCTCTTTATTAAGGGGGAAATGCACAATACAGTCAGTGAGAAAGATGGCAGGGAATTTGCTTCACGCAACGGAATCCTGGTTCTAGCGAGCGCAAGCCAATCCCACCGCCCAAGCCTGAAACGAAGAGGAAAAGGCGCCAGTGGATTTGCCGCCTGGACCGCAAAAGGCGCTTCGTGCTTCCGGAAGAAGCAAGGAGCGAGCTCGGGCTGGAAGAGTTCGTAGTCTTCGAAGTGCGAGGCAGCGAAATCATAATCAAAAAAGCGAACGGCGAGCGGAAGCAGGCTAGGGCGATTTCGAGGAATTTGTTCGAGGTAGTTGATGATTTGGATGGCCTCCGTAGTGTAGTGGATTGCACGGCAGCTTGTGGAGCAACCCTTTTGCCTGCGGGCAAAAGCGTTGACGGAAAGCCGCAAAAAGCTGCAGGACCGGGTTCAATTCCCGGCGAAGGCCCTTTCCCGAAAGGGAGGAGGTTTTGGAAATGAATAATGTGAAAACTGAGGTGAAAACGGGAAGGGATGGGCTTCACTTCGCAGGAGCTTGAGGCAGCGCTTCGGCTAAGGGAGTTCAGCCTGCGCGAAGAGGCAGTAACCCGCGCTGGGTGGGGCGGGCAGGCCAAAGACGAGCGGATATTTGCAATCGGAGGCGAGCGCGGCGCATACCTTAAGCGCCTGCCTTCGGGAATGGCCGAGAAGGCAAAATCTGCCAGTGAGGCGGATTTGGCGCGCGCAGAGTGGCGAGCCCTAAGCATCAAGACAACCTCGCAACTGGAAAGCCTTTCGCTCGGGGAAAGTGAACTGTTCGGGGAATGGTTTGCTGCGAGCAAGGAGATGAAGCGGCTCAATGGTAGGTTCCTGCTGGAGCGCCTCGAGGGCAGCGGAAGGGCTTTTGATGGTGAAGGCGAGCTGGAGCGTGCTGCCGAGCGCTATGCCGAGCTGGATAAAAGATGCAGCACGATAAGGGGCGAGGCAAGCGACCTGCTGAAGAACATGATTGAGTCCGCGGAAAGCGACCTCCGCGTGACCAGGCCTCAGCCTACAAACGAGCAGCTCACCGCTGCGCTCAGCCGCGCCGCCGAGGAAATCCTCGCCAAAAGAGAATTTGCGCTGTCGTCCAGTGAGTGGCGCGCCGAGAGGGAAACACGGTTTTACCCGTTTGGGGTGGCTGACGGGGCCAAGCAGCGCGAGCTAAACAAGTTCAGGGATTCGGTCGACAAGCGCCTAACCCTGGAAAAGACCACGGTTGCACTGGAGATAGCAAGGGCGCAGCGCGAGATTGTGGACGAAATTTACGTCTCGCCGCGCTATAGCGGGAACCTCACTGATAGCGTGAAGAACGACTGCATCTACTTCCTGCTGGAGGCTGCGGAAAAGGGCCTGGAGGAGAAGATCGCCCAGCTGAAGGGGGTGAGCGGATGAACAAGGTGAAAGAGGTGACAACGGGAAGGGTTGGGTTTCACCCCAGAAGAAATGAAGCAGTTTGAGGACTGGCTGCAGCTGCGCATGCAAATCCGCGCCTGGTCCCGGGATGTGCCCAAGCCCATCAACACACGAGTCGCATATGGGATAAACAAAGCCGGATTGATGCGCAAGGAACTGGATGACAGGTGCGACGAGATTGAGAAGAAGGCAAGCCCAAGCCTGAAGGCCAGGATTTCCGAGGCTAAACGAGAGCTCAACGAGGCTGCGGAATTCAAGCGCCTAATGGACAAGCTGTCATCCAGCGCCCAGAGCATCTTCGGTGAGAGCAAAGCCAGGCTGAATGAGGCGGAGTTGAAGTGCGAGCGGCGCTGTGACATTTCCGGCTTCCTAAACATGCCTGCCGAAGAGAAGGAGAAGGCGGCACAGGCTGTGCGGAACGACGCGAACGAGAAGCTGTTCGCGGAACGGCTGCGGGTGATAAAGGAGGTTCTTGACGCGCAGTGGAAACTTCTTGAGGAGGAGCTAGAGCTCCCGCGGCCGGTCTCAAGCGTGTTTGACGAGGCGGAGTTCTCATGCGTGAGGCTGATGGTCGCAATCGCACAGGATGCGGTTGCCCAGCGGCTGGAATCACTGAACAGCGAATCTGCAGCCAAGCTTTCCCGAGATGGAGAGGGATCTGTATGCAAATAAGGTGAAACAGGGAAGCTTAATTAGCATCAACGCCGGAATACTCTTGCATATGGTTAGTGAGACATCACTGGAAACGCCGTGCTTGTTCTGCTTTTTAAGGCATGATTACTACGTTAAGCTATGATTTCTCTTTTTGATTTTCCAGAACGGAATGTTTTCTTGGCGGTTAAAGATGATTTTCGTAAATTCGTGTTTCAGAGTGCGGAAGAGATTGTTGGCGGCCGTCGTGAACTTGCACGCCATCTCGGAGTCAGCTATTCCGCTGTTTCTGAATGGGAGAACGGCTACAAAATGCGAATTAGCGGGACTGAAGAGGTACATCACTGCCCCATATGCGTGTACAACAACCTCCTGCGCTTGCTGTCCGACCCGCAGCTAAAGGACGACCTGCAGGCGAGTATTTACTGCTACAAAGGAAATGGGCCGTCTGCATGCATTCGGGACCCGATTTTGCCCATATGCGATACGCGCAGTGTGCTAAATATGGTGGCACATATCTTCTCGGACGGTTGCGTTCCATCGGATCGGAAAGGTCCGCCATTCTACTGCAACTCCTCAGAGGAGCTTATTGATGAGTTTGCTTCGGACCTGCGCTCGTTCGGCGATGTTGAAACTCGCAAAGGCTTTAACTCGGAAACTGGCGTCCACAAACTATTCTTCCCACTGGTGCTGGCTAAGATTCTCGAGCACATTTATCATATGAACTTTCCACAGCATCGCTTCTTTCAGCCGTCGCAGGTCTGGGCCCTTTCTAATGAAGAGAAAGGCGCCTTCCTCCGCGGTTTCTTTGATGATGAGGGATACGTTCACGATAGCAACGTGCAGATTTGCTCCCTTCATGAAGAGACGCTTGATATGCTTAAAGCACTTCTGAACGACTTTGGAATTTTGGCGAGCAGGCAGGGCAAGTACCGCGACTATGTGCGGGCAGACGGCACCATAAGTTCAGTGAAATACTTCGATATTCCCAGCAAGTCACTTCCTGCATTCGCCCAGTCTATCGGCTTCACGCATCCGAAGAAGCGGGAGCACCTGGCGCACATACTGCTAAGGCAACCGCGAGGCTGGAAGCATCCGGATGCGGGCAAAGTACGCGAGATAATCCTCTACGAGCTGGCAAACGGTCCGGCTACTGCGCGCACGTTATCACACAAAACGCTGATAACTATGCGGAATGTGCGGGAAAGCTACCTGAAAGTGCTTGAAGATGAGGGAGTCATATTAAAATTCGCAAAGCAAAAGGGTAAGGGCGGCGCGGTTTTATGGGCCTTGAACAGAATGCCTTCCAGTTGTTGCATCCAAACGTCCGGGACCTTGCAGTCGGACGATTCGGCGAGCCAACAGAAGTCCAGCAGTTAGCTATTCCTAGTTTGCTTAAAGGTGAAAATGCGCTTATTCTCGCCCCTACCGGATATGGAAAGACCGAAGCGGCACTTTTGCCCATCTTATCACTGCTTCTACAAACGAAGAAAACACAGGGCATACGGGCTTTGTACGTATCCCCTCTTCGTGCGCTTGGGCGCGACATCCAAGAAAGGGTATTGTGGTGGGGAAAGCAGCTCGGCATCAGCGTTGGAATCAGACATGGCGACGTGCCGGTTTCCGAACGCGTGAAACAGCTTAAGAATCCCCCCGACCTTCTTGTCTTGACACCCGAAACCTTACAGGCCATTCTACCAGCTCCAAAGATGGGGCTACACCTTAAAACTGTCGAATATGTTGTTGTGGATGAGGTTCACGAGCTCTATTCAGATAAGCGGGGGGCGCAGCTTTCAATAGCGCTGGAAAGGCTGCTTGAGAAAAGGGGAAACCGGCCGTTCCAGCGAATCGGGCTGAGCGCGACAGTCGGGCAGCCGGAAAAAGTCGCAGCGTTTCTATGTGGTGACAGGGAATGCAAAATCGTGAGGCTGCCGGTTGAGCGGGCGATGCACCTGACTGTTGAGTCGCCGCAGCCCGACGAAGCGGACTATCAGCTAGGAGAGAGGCTTTTCATCGACGGGCCGGCAGCGGCAAGGCTAAGACGGTTGGATGACCTCATCAGGCAGCACAAGGCGACGCTTGCGTTCGTGAACACGAGGAGCATTGCGGAAACGCTCGGCTCGAGGCTGCTCAGGCTGAGGAAGGCAGAGGACGAACTCCACCAGATTGCGGTGCACCACGGCTCGCTTTCAAAGGAGGCAAGAATCCGTGCGGAGGAGCGGTTCAAGGGGAACGAATTGAAAGGCCTGATATGCACTTCGAGCCTCGAGCTGGGGATGGACATAGGGCAGGTCGATTTGGTTGTCCAATACTCTTCTCCAAGGCAGGTGCAGAGGCTCGTGCAGCGGGTCGGGAGGAGCGGGCACTCAATCTTAAGGACGCCGAAAGGCGTTGTTATCGCAACAGACGAGGACGACGTGGCCGAGGCTGCAGTCATAGCGCGGCGCGCGTCAAAAGGCCTGCTGGAGGGCGAGGAGGAGCAGGCAGGCGCCCTCGACGTGCTCGCGCACCAGATTGCGGGAATGCTCCTTGAGAAGGAAGAAAGGAAAGTGAGTGAGGTTCTGGAGCCGGTGAAGAGGGCCCACCCGTTTGCCGCGATGGCCGTATCGGATGTAACCATGGTTACAAAGCAGCTCCACTCCGAAGGCCTCGTGTATTTCGATGAGAAGGAAGGCCTCATCCGCAAAAACGGCAGGACGCGCGACTACTACTACGAGAACCTCAGCATGATCCCGGACCGGAGGAAATACTTCGTCAAAAGCGCCGTCACAAATTCCAACGTCGCGATGCTGGATGAGGGCTTCGTCGCCAATTTCGTGGAAGTCGGGGCGACAATAATAACGCGCGGCGTCCCCTGGAAGGTTCTCGACATCGGGGAAAAGGAGATAATAGTCGAGCCGAGCGAGGATATCTCAGCAGCGGTCCCGGACTGGGTGGGAGAAGAAATTCCCGTCCCCTACGAGATTGCGCAGGGAGTCGGGGAATTAAGAAGGAAGGTGAGTGGGGGAGAAAGTCTCTCCGACTACCACCTTTCCGAAGGGGCGGCAGCAAAGCTTTCCGCACTAATAAAGAAGCAGGAACCCGTTTTCCTCCCCGATGAAAAGAACCTACTAATTGAGCAGACGCCTGACGCAATAGTCATCCATTCCCTCCTCGGCTCAAAGGGAAATGAAACCCTCTCCCGTCTTCTCTCAGCCGTCCTCCAGCTCCACACCGGGCACCCTGTCCGCGCAGAGGCAGACCCATATCGCATATTCCTGCTGGCCCCCGGCGCGGACGCACAGGCGGTCGCAAGGCTCCTCCGCGAGACCTCGCCAGAATACGCGGAGACTGCAGTCCGCTCCTCAATCCCGAAATCAAACCTCTTCAAGTACAAGTTCATCCACGTCGCGAAGGCCTTCGGCCTCATCGCAAAAGATGCAGACTACACGTCATTCAGCCTCAGGCGCATAATGGACACCCTGGCCGACTCCCCGATTCATTCGGAGACAATGCGGCAGTTCATCCACGATTACATGGACTTCGCAGCAGTCAAAGCATTCCTCTCAGCGCTCCAGCGCAATGAAATCAAAATCCACACGCGCCGCCTGCCCGACCCCTCGCCGCTCGCCCGCCTCGCGCTCTCAAAGCTCTCCGCGGCAAGCGAGCTCATCGCGCCGATCGAGCCGGCAAGCGAAATCCTCCGCTCATTCAAGCATGCAACCCTGGCGAAGCAGGCAAAGCTATTCTGCACCTACTGCAGTACAGTCCAGTACCGGAAAATCGCGGACATCGCACCGAACGAGAAGATGAAGTGCAGCAGCTGCAGCTCGCCCCTGCTCGTGCTGGTCGACCCCCGCGAAAAGGCCTTCCCCTCGCTGCAGAAGAAGCTGAAGGGAGGAAAGAAAAACTTCACCGCAGACGAGGTGAAGCTGCGGAAAGAGCTTCTGAGAGGCGCAGGCCTCGTGCAGGCATATGGCAGGCGGGCAATCTCCGCGCTCTCGGTTTACGGTGTAGGAGTAGAGACCGCCTCCCGCATCCTCCAGCGCCTTCACAGGAACGAGGACCTTCTTTTCGTCGACCTCCTCGAGGCGCAGAAGCAGTTCATCCGCACGAAGAGATACTGGCAAGCATAATAAAAACGCCTGTGAAATCCACCTTATGCCCGCAATAGTCTATTCTTCGCTTGACCCCGCAGGATGCAACATCGCAGAACGCCTGCGCAAGCTCTACGGTTTCAAGCCAGCAGGCGACCCCGGCGGGAAATTCCCGTTTTGGAGGGACGAAAAAGGCGTCCTGCTCATCGAGATAGACACGCCAACCATCACCTCGGATTACGTTGATTCGCTGCTTAAAACAGACCTCATCGTCTTTGCAAGCAAGCACAAGAGCGAGAGCAAAACGCCAACGCTCACCGCCCACCCCTGCGGAAATTGGAGTGACAAGTCTGATTTTGGAGGGAAGCCGAGGACGCTGGCGCCTACCTCCGCGCTTGCGTTGAAGGCGGCGATGAAAGAGCTGGCAACGAACCCACTCCCTGGCTTCGAAGTTGTGATGGAATGCACGCACCACGGCCCACTTCTAAAAACGCCCTTCATCTTCGTGGAAATAGGCAGCTCCGAAAAGGAGTGGGAAATTGCCGAGGCCGGGGAAATCGTCGCAAAGGCATGCTATGCCGCATGCGCCCAACAGTTGCCGCCGCAGAGAATCGCAATAGGCATAGGCGGAGTCCATTACCCCCATGAAATAACGAAGGAAATCCTGAGGACGGACATCGCGGTCGGCCACATCATCCCGAAGTACGCGATGGAATGGCTCGATGAGGAAATGGTGAAGCAGATGATTGGGAAAAGCGGGGGAAAAGTGGAGCTGGCGCTCATCGACTGGAAGAGCCTCAAGAAGGAGGAGCGGGAGAAGGCGCTCGCGCTGCTCAAGATATATAATATACCTTTCGCGAAGGTCTAACAGGTGGTTTGATGACAGGAGCAGGGTTGGATCCGACGCAGTTCGGCTTGCTGGTAAGGGCATTCACGGTGCTCTTCGCCACTGGGCTGGCATACATAGCCTTCGTGGCGTGGAGAACGCGCAAGCGCAGCATCATGTTCCTCATATGCATAGCCTTCCTCGCCTACCTTGCGCGCGACATACTTCGCCTCAGCGAGATGCTCTACCCGCAGAGCACCTCCCCGATGCTTATCAGCATGGCGGACATACTCGACCTCGTGACGCTTGTGCTGATATTCTTCGCAGTGGTGAAGGAGTGATGGCGTGAACATCCAGGCGCTCGAGACAAGGCAGCAGGTCCTCGAGTTCATCCAGCGCTTCCCGGGCTTCCACTTCCGCGAGCTCCAGCGCAGGCTCGGGCTTGCGGTGGGCACCCTGCAGTACCACCTCGCCCAGCTCGAGCAGGACAAGCTCATCATCGGCAGGAAGGACGGCGAGTACACTCGCTATTACGCAGTCGGAGTGGTCACGGAGCGCGACAGGATTCTTCTCCAGTTCATGAGGCAGACCCCGGTGCGCCACATACTGCTCCACTTGCTCGAGGCAAAGACGGCCAACCACAAGCAGCTGACCGCCCGCATAGGCCTCTCCCCAGCGACCGCCTCATGGTACCTCGGGAAGCTCCTCGAGGCGAAGCTTGTCGTGAAGAAGAAGTCCGGCCGCGAGGTCTTCTACTCCCTTGCCGACCATTCCGAGATAGCCCGGACCATCGTGGCGTACCGCGCCAGCTTCCTCGACAAGCTCGTTGACAAGTTCGCGGATATCTGGGAGAAATAGGTGAAGCCCGATGGACCCCTGGCAATTCTTTTATGACAACTTCATCCGTCCAATGGACGAGCGGACCGGCTACAATGCAATCAACACCATAACCTACGCGGCAATCGCACTACTCGCAGCCTACCTCCTCTACAAAGGGCTCCAGCGCCTGAAAATAAAAATCGACGATTCGTTCGTCCCCTCAATTATCCCCTTCATACTTTTCGGCTCAACCCTCCGCGTGGTAGTTGATGCAAACATCCTCCCCTACAGCTACCTCACGACAACGCCGGGCATCTACGTGGTGATAGGCCTCCTTACAGTCGCCAGCGTGCTCCTCTTCCATCGATACAAGGCTATGCAGCACCTCTGGAAATTCGGAGCACTCCTCTGGCTCGCCTCGCTTCTCCCACTCATCCCGCTCTTCAAGAACTTCGACTTCGTCACCTTCATCCTGCTCCTCGCCCTGGCAGGCGCGGCAGCCGGCAACGCCATTTTCACGTGGCTGCGGCTCAGCTGCAGATGGCAGTACCTCCTCGCGGTCTTCTCGCACGCGCTCGACGGCGCCGCAACATTCGTCTCAATTGACATCTTCTCGCGCATGATGGGCATCAACTACTTCGAGCAGCACGTGGTCACGAACATAATCTCGCAAACTTTCGGCGGCTTCTGGGCCTTCTACGCCATCAAGCTCATCTTCTCAATCGGCGCAGTCTGGCTCCTGGACAAGGACGCAGGAATACAAGATGATGAGCGCAACTACATCCTGCTGCTCCTCATAATCTTCGGCCTCGCGCCCGGAGTCCGCGACGCGCTGAGGCTCCTCTGCGGGGTGTGAAAATGCCGCTCACGTTCATAGGCACCGGAGTCTGGGAGGAGACCGACATCTCCCTGAAGGGGCTCGAGGAGCTCAGGGACAGCGACGTGATTTTCGCAGAGCAGTACACCTCGGAAACGGAAGATGGGACAATCGAACGGCTCGAAAAACTAATCGGAAAATCCATCACAGTCCTCACCCGCGAGGAGGTGGAAGATGGGAAATCAATCCTCGCAGAAGCGGAGCGCAAGCGCGTCGCGCTCGTAGTCGCTGGCGACCCGATGATAGCCACAACGCACATCTCACTGAAGCTAGACGCACTGAAACGCAAGATTCCAGTGCGCATAATCCATTCCTCCTCCATCCTTTCTGCCGCAATCTCCGAATCAGGTCTACATACCTACAAGTTCGGCAGGCCCGCCACGCTCCCGTTCTGGTCCGAGAAATACAAGCCCACCTCAACCTACGACGCAATCGCGGAGAACCTGGCGCGCGGCCTTCACACGATGCTCTTCCTGGATTTGAAGGACGGCAAAAGGATGACCGCGCACGAGGCCATGGACCTTCTTCTTGAGATTGAGAAGGGGAAGAACGGGAAAATCATAACACCTAAGACAAAACTCCTCGTCCTCTCTCGCATCGGGAGTGAGGCGCAGAAGCTGTCCTATGGTGAAATTGGGAAATTGCAAAAATCAAAAACCCTCGGTTCCACGCCTTTCATCCTCATCCTCCCGGGCAAGCTCCACTTCACTGAGGCGGAAGCGCTATTAATAAATTCGGCCTAAACCTTTCCGTGGAATTCAGTATCCGGTCCTCAAGGCAGAAGGACATACTCGACATTACGGACCTTGTCGGGGAGTCGGTCCGCAAGAGCAAAATCCAGGACGGCATCTGCCTCGTCTTCGCCCCGCACGCGACAGCAGGCATAATCATCAACGAGTTCGAGCCGAACATAAAGCAGGACTTTGAAATGGTTTTCGACAAGCTCTTTCCCGCTGCCAGCTACAGGCACAACAGCATTGACGACAACGCGCAGGCCCATCTGAAGAGCGGGATAATCGGCAGCGAGCGCACGGTTCCGGTAGACGGCGGTTCGCTGCTCCTCGGGACCTGGCAGCGCATACTGCTCTGTGAATTCGACGGCCCGAGAGAAAGGCGGGTTGTTGTGAAGGTGGTGGGGAAATGACGGAGGTTCAGGAACCGACGCTTTGCGCGGGAGGAGCCTGCGACTACCAAGCATCGGGGGTTCTGAAGGTGGTGGGGAAATGAAAAGGCTGAGGCGCGCACTCGTAATATTCAACCCGAAGAAGCCCCACGCAAAAGAGCTTGCCACGGAAGTCAGCGCATTCCTCAGGGCGAATGGCGCCGAAGTGGTTAAGCATGCCGAAATTGCCGATGCACTAATAATCGTGAGCGGCGACGGCACGCTCCTCTATCACAAGTCGAAATACCGCCTGCCAATCTTCGCCATAGGCAGCGAGACGAGTTTCATCTGCCAGGCAACCTCGAAAAACTGGGGGGGGAAGCTCCTGCGCATAATCCGTGATGGCTTCAGGACCGAGAAGCGCATGATGCTGGCTTGCGAAGTCAACGGCAAGGTGGTCGAGAATGCGCTCAATGAGGTGGTCATCCGCAGCAGGGACCATCGCGTGATAGACCTCGAAGTCTCGGTTGGCGGGAAGCGCTTCAGCTTCTACGCTGACGGAATCCTTTTTTCCACCCCGACCGGCGCGAGCGCATACTGTTACTCCTGCGGGGGCAGCGAGCTGCCCAAGCACGCGCGCAGATACGAAGTGGTCGCAATCGCACCATACAGGCGCCTCTTCAAGCCCATGATAGTACGCGATTCCGCAGTCTCTTCGGCAACCACGAAAAGCAGCACCGCGGACCTAGTTTTCGACGGCCAGTTCATCCACCGCGTGAAGCCCGGCTCCAAAATCCGAGTCTACAAGAGCAGGCAGACTGTGGAGCTCATCAGGGCCTGACCGAGCAAAACCCTACTGTCTTATATGATACGGCAGCGCCAGCAATTGCAGGTGACCAAATGCCAGATCCCGTATTCATCGAAGTTGTGACCTCGCCCAACTGCGTGCATTCGCCCAGGGCGATGAAGGTCGCGAAGCGCGCTGTTACCAAGCGCCATGATGCGATAATACTCCGCGAGATCAGCATAGCGACCGAAGAGGGGATGCAGCTGGCGCAGGCATTCGAAGTGAAGGCAACCCCCACAATTGCGATAAACGGCCGGGTGGCCTTTGTAGGCGTCCCAACCATGGATGTGATGGATGGCCTCATCACTGCCACTCTGCAAAAGGAAAAGGAGCGCAACTCGTACTTCTTCTAGACCTTAACCACGCGGTATTTCACGTAGTGCAGTATCACCCACGTGATGCCGTAGGCGAGGAATGCCCAACCCGCATTCCACCACTGGTAATACGTCATAAGCCCGCTGAGCCTGAGCATGTACTCCCCAAGCATCCCGTAGGTTGCGAAGACGAGGACGTCTATAACCGAATGCATCCGATCATAGCTCTTCGGAAGGTAAAGTGCCCACGCCGTCCCGCCAATGAGGCAGATGAGCATTACTTCGATAGGCACAACGCCTATCGCAAGGATTGCGCCGTGTGTCGCCCACAACCCCAGCAGCCACCCGGAATTCTCGAACGCGAAGTCGAACACCATAAGGAACAGGCCGACCAGGAAGGCGCGCTTGACCCTGTCAAAGTCATTTCGGTTGAGCTTCAACTCCGCAAGGCACCAGATGGCAGCTATCGTCACGAGCGTGAGGTATACTGCAGAAGCCGGTATCACAGAGAAATAGATAAGTACCGCCAGCGAAGTGAATAGCACAACAAGGAACAGTAGCGTCAGCTTGTTGCGCATAGCTTCTGGAAACTCCTCGGCCGGCGTTGCCTTCGCAAGCGCAGGCCTCCTGACCGCGATTTTCATCCTCTTCTTTGCCAAGGTAATCACTTTCCGATTCCAAGCAACGGCTTCAGCCCCAGAAGGCTCCTGATGCGCAGCTTGCCAATCCCACTGCCTCTTTTAGTGAGCAGCACGGTTTTAATACCCGCCGCCCTCCCGGCCTGCAGGTCCACGCCGTTGTCCCCGACAAAAAGCGCGTCATTCCCCCTGACCCCTATCTCCCTTAGCGCAAGAAGCAGCGGCTCGGGGTGTGGCTTCGGGTTCTTCACGTGCCTCGCAGTGACCATAGCATCAAAATATCCCGCAAGCCCGAGGGCCCTGAGGAGCTCGGGCGCAGTATTCCCCCTGTTCGTCGCAATCGCAACCTTCACCTTTTTCCTCTTCAGGAACCTCAGCAGCTCCTTAGCCCCCTTCATGGGCTTAATCCTCGCGAACGCCTCGTGCGCAAGCACGGAGCACCGTTCGTCCATCCTCCCCTTCAGTTCCTTGTCACCCTTCTTTTCCGGAGGAAGAAGTTCCCAGATTATCCTTGCCCTGTCAAAGGCCTCGACCTTCCTTATGCTTCTCCTGCTGGGGGTGGGAAAGCCAAAATCCGCAAAGAGCGCCTGGAAAATCTCGTAGATTGTCTCCGTGCTGTCAGCAATCGTCCCGTCAAGGTCGAATATGACTCCCTTCACCTTATTCAAAGTGCATCATCCTCTCCTTCTCCGCCTTCCCATCCCTGCAAAGGAGCGCCACTCGGCTCGGCTCGCTCTCATCTGAAAAGATGTAGTCGCTCTCCCCGGCAACTTCCCTCGCGAACGCAGCAATCTCGCCATGGCCCAGCATGCTCCCGGCAGAAAGCCTCTTTATGCTCCCTCCCCTGTGCATGTAAGACTTCACTTCGACGAAATCCGGCATCGCCTTCCTGATAAGCTCCGCATATCCCTTTGCGCCAAAATCGTTCATCCCCTTCACGACCGTCATCCTGATTACGCGCCTGCATTTCAAATCCGCGAACAGCCCAAGCGTTTCGTTCAGCCTCTTCCACCCATCAGAAATCAGCGGCGCGCAAACCTTGGAGTAAGTCTTCTCATCCGGTGCAACGACAGAAACGTAAAGCTGCGTCGGCAGCTTCCCCAGCCCCGCAACCCTCTCAGGAAAAGTCCCGTTCGTCACTACAAACGTAGTCATCCCCTTCTTCGCATATTCCCCAACCAGCTCCCCCATAAGCGGATACGCGAACGGCTCACCGCTCAGCGAGATGGCCGCATGCTTCGGGTTCCGCGCCTCCTCCCACTTCTTTCTATCCGTTTTCGCCTCCCCGCCGAACCCGGAGACTATCTCCTTCTGCGCGGCAATGCTCGCCTCGACAATTCCCGCAGGCTCATCCGGGTCCTCCACCTCAATCTTTGAAAAGTCACCCGCCCTCCAGCAGAAGGCGCAGTTGTGGGTGCACGCGTTGGTCGCAGGGGTCATCTGGATGCAGCGGTGGCATTTTATCCCGTAAAACTTCTCCTTGTAGCACACGCCCTCGTTGTAGATGGACTTTTTCGTCCAGTGGCACAGCTTCGCCGAGGAATTCCTCCCGAAAAGCTTGTAGCCCTGCCTCCTCAGCACTCCTTTTTCGTCCTCCGGAATCATCGCGAAATCTTCGGACGCGAAAGTTATAAATCCCCGCCAAATTCAACTGTCATCGGGTGATTCTGATGAAGCACGCATATGCACTGTTCGCAATCGCGGCTGCCCTTCTGTTGTTCGGCTGCATCGGGGGCGGATACCAGCCGCCAGTTCCGAGCCCGACTGCGATTCCGAGCTTGCCCCCGATTCAGACTCCCTCATTCCAGACTCCTACTCCCGTGCACACCCAAACGCCGGCCGGGACGCCTGCCGCAACTCCTGCGCAATCTGCAACCACTACTCCTGCCCCGACCGCAACGCCGGCCGCCCAGGCGGCAAGCATTGAGATACACGGTTTCGCATTCAACCCGAACTCGCTGACCGTGCCCGTAGGAACAACAGTCACCTGGACGAATCGCGATTCGGTGCCGCACACAATCACGAGCGATTCCGGGGGCACACTCGCCTCGCCATCCGTTCCAAGCGGCCAGGCATTCTCCTACACCTTCACCCAGCCCGGCACCTATGCCTACCACTGCAGCATCCACACCACGATGCACGGGACCGTAACGGTAACTCCATAGCGAACCCACCAATTTTTATTCTCCTTCGTCGCACGCCTATCCGTCACGATAATCCCTTCCGGAAAACTCCTGAGGGGGTCGAGGTGTCCAATTGGCAGTGAAACTTACTTTCAACCCGGAAAAAAAGGAGCTCTTTGCCGACGAGCCAGAATCCGTCTCATCCCTTTCGCGCGGCTTCTACGGCGAGATGGCAAAAGGCACAATCCACCTCACCCCGGAGGAGGCGCTCTACCTCATAGACATAAGGAACGGCGAATGCACGGACACCTCGCTCAACACGCTGAAATTCAACGACGTCGCTTCGCTCTTCATCGGCGAGCTCCCGAAGCTTATGGCGCGCTACCACACGTTCAAGGACTGGCGCGACCGCGGCCTCATCCTCCGCCCCATTTCCGAGGCTGAGGGGAAATACGGCCGCAACCCGGTCAAGAAATACCCGCCGGGAAAGTTCAAGCCCCCGAAATATTCGGTGCAGGGGCTCTTCTTCCCGGAGGACCTCATGACCGTAATAGACGATGAAGCGGTCGGAAAAGAGCTCTACTCCAGCTACTGGCTCGGGCAGTTCGGCTCCTACAAGGCCGAGCAGCGCGGCCGCATATCAAAGCTCGACGTCTACGAGACGCTCTTCATGATGAAGCACTGCGGGCTCGGGCTGAAAGGCACGACCCAGAAGCAGGTAATCCAGGCGGCAAAAAAGCGGCGCCCCGACTTCCCTTCCATGTACCAGGTCTACGAGGACTGGCGCCTGCGCGGCTACGTGCTGAAGACAGGGTTCAAGTTCGGGACGCACTTCCGCCTCTACCTCCCGGGCGCATCCCCGGCCCGCTCGCAGGATGAGTGGATACATTCAAAGCACGTCATCCACATCTTCCCGAGGCGCGCGAAGATGATAATCTCGGAATGGGCCCGCGCAATCCGCGTCGCGCATTCGGTGAAGAAGACCTTTATTCTCGCAATCCCGGGAAGGAGCGGGAAAACGAAGCCCAGCGTGGCGCTCGATTTCCTCCTATACCACAGGAAGCACGGCGGAATCGAAACCCCCAAGGAGGACAAGCCGCATTTCCTGATGCTTTCCCTCAGCGAGGAGGAATACATCGGCGGGGCGGAGCTCGCGGATGCTATCGAGCAGGCCAAGAAAATCGGGCTGGACCTGATACTCGCGATCGCAGACAGGGAAACTTCCGTCACCTATTACCGGGTAAAGCGCGTCGAGCTGCCCGGCTCGCCATACGAGTATTACGAGATAGAGTGGGAGCAGCCATGAAATTACATCCGCACATCTCCATCCGCCTTGCCAGAAACAAAGGCGAGTTGGAAAAAGCCTTCAAAATAAGGGAAATAGTGTTCATCAATGAGCAGCATGTCTCAAGGCGTTTGGAGAGGGACGGGCTTGATGGCACTTCGAAGCACGTCTTGCTATTTCTCGGCGGCAAGGCAGTAGGCGCCGCAAGGGTGCGCTTTGAAGGCAAAACCGCCCGGCTGCAGCGGATGGCCATCCTTAAGCAATTCAGGGGCCGAGGGCTCGGAAAGGCGCTGGTTAGGCACCTTCTAAGCTACGGCAGGCGCCACGGTGCGAAAAATGCGGTGATTCACGCCCAGTATTACCTCAAGGAGTTTTACTCCGGCTTGGGCTTTGTAGGGAAAGGCAAGCCGTTCCAAGAAGCGTGCATACAGCACATCCAAATGGTCCGCGCACTCTGAACGGAAAACTAGCCCAGCATCTCCTTATACTTCGCCGCAAGTTCCACATAGTTTTCCGCGTTCTTTTTGTTCCCTTCCCATTCCTCATCCTTCGCCTTCCTCAGCAATTTCGCAGGAACTCCTGCAACCACCGAGCGCGGCTCCACCTTCTTCCCCGTAGGCACGACCGCCCCGGTTCCCACAATGCTTCCCTCGCCTATGGCTGCGTTGTTAAAAATGGAAGAATTGGCCCCGATTATGCACCGGTCGCCAACCCTGCACCCATGGACAACCGCACCATGCCCAACCGTGACATAATCTCCGAGGACCGTCTCGCCCCCAAATCCCCTATCGTTGTGCAGCACGCAGTTGTCCTGCACGCTGCAGAACTTCCCCACCCTAATCCTGCCCATGTCCCCCCTTAGCACTGCCCCGAACCAGACGGACGAATGCTCACCAATCTCCACATCGCCGATAATCACGGCATCAGGCGCCACGAACGCAGAAGGATGTATTTTCGGCTTTTTCCCCGCAAATTCCAGCATCACATAACCACCAAACAGTTCGATAACTGTATTAACGGCGAAAGATATTTATATTAGCCGCAATTCAAAGATGTGAGAAATCGCTTCGAAGGTGATTACTGTGGGCAAATTTGTAATAGCGAAACAACTCGCGGGCAAGCTGCTCGTGACGAACGACGGAGAGGGAATCGGAAGGCTCGTTGACCTCGTTGTCAATGAGGTGACTGGGAAAATAACCACCCTTGTTGCAGACCCGAACCCCGACAGCACGCTCGCTCGCAGGATGAAGAAGGAGGACGGGATGCTTTCAGTGCCGTACAGCGCGGTACTCGCAGTGAGCGACTTCATCATCCTCGACAAGAAGGCAGTCGGCTGAACTTTCACTCTTCTTCTACCTTTTTATTCCATTCGCCCCTATCCAATGCCATGCTTGTTGCAGGCGTCGATGAAGCCGGGCGCGGCCCAGTGATAGGCCCGATGACAATCTGCATCGTGGTGATGGACGAGGCGGACGAGCCCGCATTCAGGAAGGCGGGGATAAAAGACTCCAAGCTCCTCTCTCCTTCCGAAAGGAAGCGCCTCTACTCGCACGTCGAGAAGCACTGCAAGGAGCACCACTGCATCCACATCACCGCGAAGGAGCTCAACGAGCTCATGGACGCCTATTCGCTGAATGAAATTGAGGCCATGAAGGCAGCCGAGCTGATTGGAAAGCTCAAACGCAAGGTCGCCAGGATATACATAGATTCCCCGGACACCGTCGCGAAGCGCTTCGAGGAACGGATACGGAATTACGTCAAAATTCCCGAAGGCACAGCCATCCATTCCGAGCACAAGGCCGACGTGAAATACGCGGCCTGCGGCGCAGCTTCCATCATTGCAAAGGTCCAGCGCGACGAAGTCATAGAGAAGATAAAGCAGGAATGGGGGCACGACTTCGGCTCAGGCTATCCCTCTGACCCGCGCACAATAGACTTCCTCAAATCCAACATCGACAGGCCGGAGGTCGCGAAATACATCAGAAAGAAATGGGAGACGGTCGAGAGGCTGAAGCACGAGAAAGGGCAGAAGAAACTGGGGGAATTCTAGCGGGGGAACCAGGAAATCAAGGAAAATTGAGCTGCGAAGTGACTATCTCGCCAGCCCCAAGCAGGAACTCATTCATCTTCCCGGTCTCCACCTGCGCACCGGCCGCAATGTTATGCCCCCCTCCAGCGCCTATGCCTTCCGTTGCCTTCGAAAGCATCTTCCCCAAATTCAGCCCCTGCGCGCAAAGCTTCTTCGTCGCCCTACCGGAAATTTTGATCTGCCCCTCCTCATTCAGTGCAGCGGCGATGATGGGCTTTGTTCTCTGAATCGTCCCCCCATACATCATCCCAGCGACCACGCCAATCAGCCCATCATCAATAATGCCTCTCCCGTCAAGGAAATAATAGACCCCGAAATCCTCAACCGCTTGGCTCGCAAACTCCATACCTTCGCGCAACTGCCTCCTGTGGAGCAGCAGCAATTCCTGCGCCTCCTCAATCGCCTTCTTCTCCCCGAGGCAAACGCCGACTCCGACCTCCGGCCTGTTGTGCCTTCCGCAAGCATTAAGCGCAGTGGAAAACTCGTTCGCGTCGCTAAGCTCGGTCCCCTGCTCCTGCCTCGGAAAGGTATAGACCTCTCCCACGAGCGACTTTATTGTCGCATCATCAGCCTCCCTAGAATAAAGCAGCGCAACAAGCCCGGAGACAATCTTCACCTTCTCATCATGCGGCAATTCGTAGTACTTCCTCCACCTCTCCCCTTCCTTCAATTCGATTCCAAGCTCTTCAAGGAACTGCGCGCACGCCGCCCTTTTCCCAGTCAAGCCAGGCAGATACGGCTCAGAGCAATACTGCAGGAACCACACGAGCCCCCTGCTCACCCTCCCGAAAAGCGTGAGGTCCAGGCCCACCTCGACCATCCCGTGCTTCTTCCCCTCCTCCAAAATCTTCCTGTTCAGCCCCTTCAGCGGGTGCTGCATGTCGCCCATCGCTCCGACGATTGCAAGCTCCACGAGCTCGGGCTGCCGGAAGACGAAATAAGCGGTTCCAGCGGCGCTAAGCTCGCTTCCCCCGTCAAAGCCGAAGAGATGCGGGTTCGCCTGCAGAATTTTCGACTCCTTCGTCTGGTGATGGTCAATCACAACAACATCGCTTTTCCCCAATCTCTCCTCAACCAGCTCGAGCTGTTTCGCCCCTCCGCCGAAATCAACGAAAATAATCTCCTTCTCGCCCTTCAGCGACTCAATCACGCCCTCATCCAGCTTCCTCGTAGTCATGATGCGGAATTCCTTCCCCGCCATCCTCAGCGCCTTTGCCACGAGCCCCCCGCTCGCCAGCCCGTCCGCGTCGTAGTGGTTCACAATCAGCGGGGAGTGCATGCGGCCTATCATCTCCCGCACCTCTTCGCATCTCTTGATGAATCGCTCGAAATCACCCATCAGGACCGCCACCTTCATCTAATGATGCTGCGGCTACTCACAAATCGGGCAGTTGGAAGCCGCAGTCGGCAGCTTATAGCCGCAGCGCGGGCAGTGGTATTCCGCAGCAGTGTGCTCATGCTCCTGCGCATAAAAACTTCTCCCGCACTTCGGGCAGGTCGTGGATTCCGCATCAATCTTGCTCTTGCAATACGGGCAGGTCGTCACTTCAATCAGAAGCTTCTCCCCGCACTTGCAATACTTGTCCTTGAGCCCGACAATATTCCCGCACTTCGGGCACGGGTAGCGTATCAGCTCATTGAGCGGCGTCTTGCACTTGGGGCATTCAAACCACTCCAGCTTCAGCTCGGTATTGTCCTTCGGGCAGAGGATTTTGAATTCCTCCTCTTTCTTCTCAAAATCATACCCGCATCCGCAGGCCTTTGGCTTGAGAATATGTGTCTTCCCGCAATTCGGGCACTTCTCGAACATAGGAACGCCTAGAAATTGAAAGTCTCCCCGTTCTTCGGGATAATGACCTCGTACTGCTTCTCGAGGTCTTCCGCAAGCTCCTTGGGCTTCGTCCCCTCCCCGTGGATTATGAACACCGTTCTCAGGCCCTTCACGCTCCTCGCGAACTCCACAAGCTGCGCATGGTCCGCATGCGCGGAGAACGACACATTTTCCACGTCCATCCTCACGCGCACAAGCTCCTCTTTGAACCCGACCTCCTTCTCGCCTTCAAGCAGCTTCCTCCCGAGCGTCCCCTCGGCCTGGTAGCCCACGAGCACCAATTTGTTCCTCGGCTCCCCTGCAAGCCTCTTGAAATAGTCAATCGCAGGCCCGCCGGTCATCATCCCGGAGGTCGTGACGATTATCGCAGGCCCCTCCCTGTAAACCTCGCTGCGGGACTTGCTCGGCTCGCGGAAGAGCGGGGACTTGAACGGGTCCTCCTCGCTCATCAATATTCTCTTCTGCACCTCCTCCTTGCAGTAGATTACGTTCTGCCTGTAGATGCGGTTAGCCTTGATTATCATCCCGTCCACGAAGATGGGCACCTTCTCCAGCGCCCCGGAGCGCATGTGGCTCTCGAGAATGAACAGCACTTCCTGCCCCCTTCCGACCGCGAAGGACGGCACGAGCACCTTTCCGCCCTTCTTCAAGGTGCGGCCTATCGTCTCGATGAACTTCGCGCGCGCCTCCTTCACTGGCTCTATGCTGTCCATCTTCCCCCCATAGGTGCTCTCCGTAATCAGCACGTCCGCGGCAAGCCCCTTCCTCGCGGGCGCAAGCAGCATGGTTTCGCGCAGGTTCAAGTCCGCCGTGTAAAGCAGGCGCCTCGCGCCCCTCACCGAAACGACCGCGCTGCCAAGTATGTGGCCCGCATTGTGGAAAGTCATCCCCAGCCCTCCGCACACGCGCCTTTCCTCTCCGTACTCCATCATCTCCGTATGCCGCAGCACATTCGCGATATCGTGTTCGCTGAATCCTATCCCTTCGAATTTCCGCGCACCGGCATGCTCGCGCAACGGGCGCTTGTGCCCGAAATCCCCGCGCCTCCTCCAATCGCTGCCCTGGCGCTGCTGGCGCTCGAATCCTTCGCGCAGCCCCGCCGCCCCGCCCTGGTGCTGCCTCGGCTTGAAGCCTTCACGCTGCCTGGGCGCGTGCTGCCCTAAATCAGGGCCATGCCTGAACCCCTGCCGCTGCGGCTTCCGCCCCTCCTCCGCATGCTGCCCCGGGCCGGAACCATGCCCTAATCCCTGCCGCTGAGGTTTCCGCTCCTCCCCCGCATTCTGTTCGAATCCCTGCCGCCGCCTCTGGTGCGGCTGCCCCTGCTCGCCGTGATAAGTGCCGCCGTCCCTCATGAGCATCCTGCGCATCTCCCTCTTCTGCCTGATGTTGAGGAAATCCGAAAGTAGCAGCTGCATCACATCGCGCGTGGGCTTCGTCGCATAAATCCTCGCGTTGCAACCCTTCCTGAACATGAACGGCAGATAGCCGATGTGGTCGAGGTGTGCGTGCGAAATGGAGATGGCCTTGAGCTGCCTCGTCTTCGAGTCCGGTATCGTCGGGTCCTCCTCCTTCTCGCCGAGCTTCACCCCCGCATCGAGGAGCAGCTCGTCCTTCCCGTCGCCGAGCAGTATGCAGTTCCGCCCTACCTCCCCTGCCCCGCCGTAAAATGTGAGCCTCATCAAACCACCGCGAACATTTGAGGCGCTGTTGCCGCAAGGCAACTCGCGCCGTAAAATGTCAGCCTCACCAAACCACAGTATATATTTATTAGGCGACACAACCCTCTTTATGGCTTTGCTTCCGTTCATGAAAAGGAGGGGTGAGCCGAAGCCAGAGCCTGCCCCGCCGCCTTCAGAGCCGCTTCCCGTAGAGGAGAGCGAGCTCGAGGCCATGAAAAGGAGGCTCGCGCTCCACAGGAAGATAATAGAGCGCTACCGCGATATAATTGAGACGAGCGAGGACAAGTCGGTCACAGAGCTTCGCTCCCTCATCAACCCGGAAAATTCCGCAGTTGCCGGAGTCCGCGACCTCATCAACTCAAAATTCCGCCCCTACCTCTACGATAGGGATTTCCCGAAGGCAGCGCAGCTCGCCTACAGCTACTGCCACGACGAGATTAAGAATGAATTTCTCCCGGTCGATTTCTGGCTCACTCCAGAGGACATAGTCGAGCTGAAGGCTGCGGACGAGATGGACAAGGCCATATTCCTCTGCTCCCTGCTCATAGCCCTCGAAAACCAGACCGCCAAAGTCGTCGTGGAAACGGAGGGAAGGAAGCGGCACGCCTACGTCACATTCGAATACGACGACACCTTCTACCTCATGGACCCCGCGCACAGCGTAAATGCAAGCGGCAAGAAGGACGACGTCATCTCCGAGCAGATAACGGACGCGGAGCGGAAGCTCATCTACGAGTTCAACAACCTGGAATACAACGAGTGGTAATCAGAACCAATGGTCAGTTTCCTCCTCGCCATCCAGCAGGGGCTCGTCGTCACTGTATCCTTGGTTCCGATACCTCCACTTACTTCTTCACAGCCAGAAATGCCAGCAGCGCAGCCGGCAGCAGGAAGAATAGCGGGCACAGTTTCCCGCCGCCACCTCCACTAGGCGTCGCGGTCCCATGCGGTGTGGCAGTCCCGTGCGGCGTCACAGTGTGTGAAGGCGTGGGTGTCGGTGTTGGCGACACTTCAACATTCCCTCCGGCAACCGCATCATTGTATGCTTGGCTGAAGGCGTCGCAGGCATCTGTGTGGTCGAGCGTCGAATAGAACTGCCCGCCACCATTCTCAGCTATGTTGGCGAGCGCCTTCCCCGCAGATGCGTTGTCGCGGACGTTTATCCCCACAACCGAGATATGGTCCACGCCCTGCGCATGCAGCGCAGCCGCGGTCCTGTTCAGCGTTGTGCTTGCCGAACCTCCATCCGAGATGACAATCACTATCTTCACCGGGAACTTCCCGTGCTCGAGGAGGTATGTTCCGGACTCATTTATCCCGCCCCGCAAATCAGTTCCACCGTAATCCGGGCTCAGGGCGCGGATGCTGGACTTCAGCGCAGACGTGCTGTTCGTGAACGAGCGCACCCGCGTCACGGTGTTAGAATTCTCAAAAAGGTAGATTGCCATCTCATCCCCTGGCTGGAGCTGGTCAACAAGGCAGAGTGAGGCATTGCGCGCAATCTCAAACTTCCGCGAACCGTTCACATTGTCCTTCATGCTCCCAGAGCCGTCAATAGAGAGGACGATTGAGCTTGAGGCAAATGCTATGCCAGCAAGCAACAGCAGGGCGAAGAACAGTTTCTTTTCCATCAGAACACCCTATCAGACATATGCCGCCAAACCCAGTGCGGCATGGACAAGCACTAATAGCAGTATCACGTACCCGAGCGCCTTATGGGCTCTCATCGGTATCGTATGGATTCCCATCCGCAAATTCAGGAAAGCTATTGACACCTGGATAATTAGGAGCAGCAGCGTGAAGAGTCCTCCCCACAGAACCGCGGGATAGCCGAGAACAGGAGTGTAGCCGAGCGTTGAGAGCACCATCGCATCACCACACCGGATTCCAGCGCGCATCTATTTATTCCTTGGCGCAAAATACCAACACGTGGAATTCTACGAGCTCTTAGTCCTGGCATCCATCGCGCTCCTGGCCTGCGTCCTCGCGGCCCTTTTCCTCCGCAGCTCGCTACGCGTCTACAAAGAGCACGAGAGGGGCGTGCGCTTCAGGCTCGGCAGGCTCGACAGGGTAATGGGCCCTGGAATCTCATTCGCCCTCCCTTACCTCGACTCCACAATAACCGTTGACACGCGCTCGCGCGTCCTTGAGCTTCCCTCGCTCAAGGCCATAACAAGGGAGAACGCGACCGTCTTTCTTGATGTGGTTGCGAGGTACAAGATTTCATCGCCAGGCCTTGCGGTCACGAAAGTTGCGGATCCCGAGGCATCCCTCAGGACAGTCGTGGAGACTGCGGTGCGGAACTCCGTGGGCGAGCTCAGTCTCGGGCAGCTGGTGGGGAAGCGCGAATTCATAAACGCCAGGCTCCGGGAGTCCGTCTCCAACGAGGCCGAGGGATGGGGCCTAGGGATTGAAGGCGTGGAAATAACCGACGTGACCCCCTCGGAAAGGACGATGCAGCGGATTAATAAAGAAGGGAAAAGGAAATCGAGAAACTGAGGTGATGTTGTGGCCGAGAAGAACCCAATAATCGCGGCGCTCGCAAGCCTGTTCATCTGCGGGCTGGGGCAGATTTACAACGGGCAGACAATGAAAGGGCTCATGTTCCTGCTCCTCTACATCCTCCTCTGGGTGGTCGCTGGCTTCCTGGTTATAGCCGTGGTTGGCTTCTGCCTGTTCCCGCTGCCCATCATACTTCTCATATACGCAGTTTATGACGCGTATATCACTGCTGAAAAGATAAACCGGGGTGAATCTGCGTGATAGAAGTCAACAAGAACCTCTGCATCTACTGCGGTGCCTGCGTCGGCGTCTGCCCGGTTCTCGCGAACAGGCTGCGCGAGACCTGGATTGACCATGACCCGCAGAAGTGCATAGACTGCGGAATATGCCCGAAGGCATGCCCTGTCGCAGCGATAACGCTGCACAAGGGGAAGAAGTCTCTTTAGGTGATTTTCATGGATAAATACGACGTAATAATTGCAGGCTGCGGCCCGTGCGGCGCGATGGCCGCGCGCGCTGCCGCGAAGGCAGGGGCGAAAGTCCTGGCGCTTGACAGGAGGAAGGAGCTCGGCGCACCTGTGAGATGCGGAGAGGGGATAGGCCTGCACTGGATGGACGAGCTCGGGCTGAAGATGAACCCCAAGGCCGTTTCCGCGGAAATAAACGGCTCGGTCCTCGTCTCTCCTGACTGGAAGCGCAGGGTCGTGATTAGGAACAAGGAGACGAAAGGCTTCGTTGTAGACAGGAAAGTCTTTGACAAAGATTTGGCGATTGAGGCAGGAAGGTGCGGTGCGGACATCTCAGTTCACAGCGAGGTCTATGACGTGATTAAGGAAGGGGGGAAGATTGCAGGCGTGAAGGCAATAGTTGACGGGAAGAAGCACGAATTCCACGCGCCAGTGGTAATCGCTGCTGACGGCGGTGAATCAACAATTGCCAGATTGGCCGGGTTGAACACGACTGCAACCCTCTACGACACCGACTTCGGAGTCGAGTACGAGATGGTGAATGTCGACTGTGTAGACCTCATCGAAGTTTATTTCTCAAATGCTGACGCGCCAAGGGGCTACGTCTGGATATTCCCCAAGGGAAAGGATGTGGCGAACGTAGGCGTGGGGATTGGCGGCCTTCACGCACCCAATGCCAAATACTACCTTGACAAATGGATTAAGGCGCACCCGGAGAGGCTCGGGAAGGCGAAAACCGTCGCAATTAAGGGCGGAATCATACCCGTAGGCGCGCCCATGACTGATGAGGCGGTAGGCGAAGGCATAATCGCCGCAGGAACCGCCGCACACCAGGTCGACCCCATCCACGGCGGCGGAATCTGCCTCGCGATGGAGGCCGGGAAGATAGCCGGAGAAGTTGCGGCAAAAAATGCGCTTGCCAAAACATGCGACCGCGCCCATCTTCTCGAATACGCTGAAATCTACAAGAAAGTAAGGGAACCCAAACTACTCAAGCGACTCAAGCTGCGGAAAGTCCTCGAGAAGCTTTCCGACGACGACTTCAACGCAATCTTCCATCACCTGGACGACAAGGACATCGACAACCTGCTGAAGAGCAACTTCGCGGCCGTTGTCGGCAAAATGACGAGCCTCCTCATCACCAAGCCGGGCCTCATAAAGACGATGAGCGGCCTTTTGTGAGCCGTGGTCACATGGCGGTTACACCGAGGCAAACGGCAGATTCAACCGCGCTACTCCGCAGGCTGGACTCCAAGGTCGGCTCGCTAAAAAGCGAGATGGTGGAATTCACGAAGAAGCTGGTGAAAATCCGGACCGAAAACCCGCCCGGCAAAAATTACGGGGAACTCGTCAGTGCAATTAAAAAATTAGCGGACGCCAGCGGCTTTGAAACTAAGATTTACGGCAAGAGCGGAAAGCCGAATCTGGTCATTACTTGGAATGTCGGTTCAAAACACACCCTCCACATAAACGGCCATTACGACGTCGTTCCAGCCGTTGGAGCCTGGAAGCATGCCCCTTTCGAGCCCGTAATCGAGGATGGCAAGCTCTTCGGCCGCGGCGCAGCGGACTCGAAGTCGAATATCTGCGCCGTAATTTACGCGGCAAAGGCGATGAAAGAGCTCGGGATGAAACCGGCGTGCAACCTAGAACTTTCATTCACATGCGACGAGGAGAGCGGCGGAGTCGACGGCTTGGGCTACCTTGTAGCAGAGAAACTCGTGAAACCTGACTTTGCCATAGTCGCGGACGGGCCGGTGCGCGGCATAAACAATGCGCACAAGGGAGTCCTGGCCCTCAAGATTACGGTCGTCGGGAAATCCGCGCATGCCGCATGGCCGCAGCGGGGCGTGAATGCTTTCCTTGGGGCGGGGAAACTGGCGATTGAGCTTAATGGGCTGAACACGAAGCTGGGGAAGGTAAAATCCAGGTGCGACACGAGCGAGGAGGTGGAGAAGTCCCCTACCATCGTCCCGGGCGGGAGGGCGGAAGGCGGCGTAAAGTTCAACAGCGTCCCCGGGGAATTCAGCTTTACGATAGACCGGAGGATAATCCCGGAAGAGAAAATCTCGGACGCAAAGGACGAGTTGCTCGCGGCGATAAACGCCTTTTCCAGGAAGAATCCGGAATACGGGGTAATCATCGAAACTATTCTCGAAGCGAAGCCCTCATTTGCGGACAAGAACTGCAAAATATCGAAAGCGCTGTCACGAAGCATCAAATCCGTGAAAGGCGAAGCTCCGAATTACTACCTCCTTCCTGGCTTCCTGGACATGCGCTACCTGGTGAATGAGGCGAAGATTGACTGCGTGAACTACGGTACCGCTGGTGGCAACGAGCACGGGGTCGACGAGTTCGTTTACGCCGATTCCATCCTCGATTTGGTGAAGATATTCGTTTTGACTGCCATGGATAAGGAGTTAGAGGCATAGATGTGGATGGCAACGTTCGACGATTTCCAGAAACTCGACATCCGCGTCGGAAGAATTCTCGAGGTCGAGGATTTCCCTGAGGCTAGGAAGCCCACCTACAAATTGAAGATAGACCTCGGAAAAGAAATCGGAATCAAGAAATCCTGCGCCCAACTCCCACCGAACTACAAGAAAGAGGAGCTTAAGGGAAAACTGGTCCTCTGCGTCGTGAATTTCCCGCCGAGACAGATAGGTTCCGCAATCTCGGAAGTCCTGACGCTCGGCGTCCCGGGCAGGAACGGCGAATGCATCCTCATCCAGCCCGAGCGGGATGTCGAGATAGGCGGAAGACTTTATTAATTTGAACTTCACGGGCCTAGCGTTCAGACTTTTGAGAGGTGCTGATATGGTTGTCAAAAATAAGCAGGTTGGGACGCAGCCGGGCGGAACTGTTCATCATATTATGCAGAAAGAAGACCCGTACAAGCGTATCCTGCAGCGGCGAGCGCAGACGCGCAGGTACAACGACGAAATCAAGGTGGCAGAGCCGAAGCTAAAGGAACTAGTGAGAAAATACATAGTTCAGAGTAATGACAACAACGAGCTGAAGATAACGCTTGGCAGAGCACCCAAGACAGACCCAAAGACGCCCAAAGAGCTCGCCAAAGCCGCGTCAGCTCTTTATTCCAAATTGGTGAAGCAAGCGGCGAGTAACACGATCGTGAGAGTGCCGAAGAAGCCAAGCGAACTCTCAGATATTGAACTACCCACGTATCTCAAAAATATTAACGCCCTGATAACCGAATACGAGAAAAAGAACAAAGAGCTTGAGAAATCGAACGAGAAGCTCGGGTTGGATATCGACGCGCGAAGGGCATTGACACCGAGAGAACTGGCCGAGGACGACCCCCGTGTCCCCGGCAGTCAGCAGACGGAAGGCCTTCGCGTAGATGGCAGTATACGCGAGGCTGACCTCTACCGTCCACCGGATGAGGATGATAATCAGCGGATATTGATGGAAGTAGCTGCGCGCGACGGTGAGGAGAATCTTGGCCGTCATTACGAAAAGGTCCGCCCTCCTAACGTTGGGCCAAGGCTAACAAAGGAGCAAAAGAAGGAAAAGAAGAGGCGCAACCGCGAACAGGGCAGGGAGTGAAATCGCTGGCGGAAGGCTTTATTAATCTGGGGATGCAAAATTGACCTCCACGTCGTGATTCTATGGCAGAACAACTAAACAAGTTCGAGAAGGCGCGCGTCATCGGCGCAAGGGCATTGCAGCTTGCGAGCGGCGCACCGCCGCTGGTGAGCATCCCCAAGGGCACGGTGAGCGCAGTGGACGTCGCCTTCCTGGAGTATGACAAGGACGTGCTCCCGCTCGTCGTAATCAGGGAAGAGAAAGCCTGAACGGGGCGCGGACAAGAACCTCCTCAACGGTTTCCCCATTGCTATCATAAGTATCCTTAAGCACAACGCGCTTCTCCTCATCAACCCATACCGTTCTCCTAGTCTCACCGGTCACGTTTTCCCCGCCATCCGAAATCTCCAGTTCCCGCGAAACGGCTTCCGCAACGAGCGCAGCCCTCCCGGAATAGTTCTCCCTCCTCAGGAAGCGGTATGAATTAGCGCTCCGTTGTTCCATCCTGACGACCTCGATTGCCCCCGGTGAAAGCTTCATGGTGACATTGAGCGCCCCGCTCCACCCCTCGCGCAGGGAGAGCATCCAGGGCTCATAGAATATCATCACCGGCTCCGCGGCGTATGTTTCAGGGGGCATCCTCTTCCACTCGCCGTTGCTGAGAACCGAGAAATACGCGGCCGAGCCGTTCGCAGTCGAATAGCACGCTTCCAACGGCGAGGCATTGGCCAGCCCGGAGATGTTCCTCACGGCGCGCAGGCAGCCCGCCTCCCCATCGATTCCACCGATGCCCACGCTCGCGTTCACGGCCGCGCCGCCAAACCGCAGCTTATACCCGTACTCCTCGCCGGAAGCGAACCGCGGCCCTGCGGATGAGCTCAGGTTCTCGCTTTCAACGCTCACCTGTAGCCCGCCGGATGGCCTGACCAATAGGAAAATCGCGATGAGCGCGACAGCCGCAACCGCAATGAGCACAAGCGCAATCCGCAGATACTGCCCCATCCACGCGTCCACAAGAAAGATTTATATGAGCCGCTTTAAATTCACATCATGGACAGCAGGCAGCTGATTCTGGCGGCAGCCGCGGCCATCGTGCTCCTCGCAGCCGCCTACTACCTTATGGCGAGCGGAGTCGTTGGCGGCAACAGGTATGCGGGCACCTCCTTCCAGGTGCAGCCAAGCAGCTGTGCCATGGGCTCGGACCCGCTTCTCAACCAGAACAGCTCGAGGGTGACGCTCCGCGCGGCCTATTTCATCACGAACACGGGCCAGAAGCCCACGGCCCTGCCGGCCTCCGTCTACCTGGTAGTAGGGGATGAGATAATGGACGAGCAGGCTCTCGCCCCCTACACCTACCAGCCCGGCGCGATGCTCTTCAACGGCACTAAGGAATTCTCATTCTACTCTCATGAGTTCAGGGGAGGCCAGTTCGACCCTTCCAAGGCCCCCTATGGCGGTAAGATAAACTTCGACTTCAGGCTAATCTACTGCGCAGGCTGCTCGGACCCAATAAGGGAGGGCCTTGTCATATACAACGGGAACACGGGCAACTGCGCGCGCCTGCAGTGCAGCACCTGTTCAGCCTAGATGAACGGGAAAATCAGCCAAGTGCGTGCGCATGGCAGCCGCCACTAGATGAATGAGAAAATAATCGTTGCCGCGAGCGGGACGAGCAGGTTGTCATCAATCTTCAGGTCAAGCGTCTCGACCATGGCGCAGATGAGCGTGACCGGGAATGCCACAACGCCCACGAACGGGTAGGCAGCAGCGCTCCCGAAGGCGAAGAACGCGGCAGCACCCGCGAGCGTCTTCTCCGGGTTGTGGGGGAGCCTGGGCCCGCTGCTCACGAGTTTTCCGGCCAGCGTCGCAGCGCCGTCCCCGAACGCGAGTATCGCTATCACCGCAAGCACCTTGTCGATGTCGCCGAGGAAGGCGAGCGCAAGAAGTGCGCCTATCACGTACATGAACGCGCCCTTCGCGGGCATGACCATCGGCCTCTCCAGGAGCTCGAAGAGCTCGTCTATGAGCAGCGCCCTCTTCCTCTCCATCCTCAGGTGCATGAACGTCATCCCGGTGAAAAGCGCCATCATAAGCAGGAGCTCGGTCTTCGCCCTTCCCAGGAAGTATATCAGGGCGATGATGATGGTTCCGAAAGTCACGTGCGCCACGCGCCTCCTGACCTCGAACGCAAATCCGCTCTTCCACTCCACCTTCTCGACCGCTAGCTGGACCTTCGGCAGCAGCTCCCTCTCCTTCCTCGGTATAAGCTGTGGGAATAGGTTGCGCAGGCACGTCTCGACGGCGAAATAAACCGAAAGTGCAATCACCATTCCCCCTGCGACATCGTTGAGCGTATGTATGCCGAGATAGATGCGGCTCATGGCTACAAGTATGGAAAGGAGTATGAAGAGCGGGAAGAACGACGTCCCGAGGCTCGCGCCCGCAAACACAAACGCGAACGTGGTATGTCCGCTCGGGAACGAGTAGTCGGTCGGGCACGAAGCGAGCTTGAGGTCACCAAGCAGCTCAGCGCACGGCCTCGGCTGCGCATACATCTCCTTAAGCCCGATTGCCAGCACCCCCGCAATCACGAGGGATATCACGAACGCCACCAGCTTGAGCCTGTTCGCCCTGACCCGCGGGTAGGCAAGGTAAAGCAGGAAGGCTATGGCAAGGAACAAGATGTAGGTATACGAGTCCAGGAACTGCGAAACCGTTGTGAACCATCCGAGATTCAGAGCAGCAAGCGCAGCAGTGGCGCCATCAACAACCATCAGAACCCCCGTTGCTCCTGCGCTTGAGTCGCCTTCGGCGACAGCTGCGCAACTTCCGTTGCGCATCGCAGGCTCGCTTGTCGCACATCGTCGGTTCCTGAACCTCCGCCATATCATCCCCTCGCAAGCCCGGACAGCCGCGCGTTTATGCATTTGAGCGCACCGCCCAGCGCCTGCCTGTTATCATACCCGGACACAATTCGCGCAAGTTCGCTTTCCCTTCTTCCCCTAAATCTCCCCAGCTCCTTCACGAGCATCGGGACCGCCCTCTTCACATTGTCAACAACCGTCACATCGGCCTCGCGCGCGGTCACCGAGAGCGGGTTCAGGTCTATCGCAATCACCTTCTTCCCCATCTTTCTCAGCGCCCTTGTCCTGTCCCCGTCCTCCATCGCAAGCAGCACAACATCCGCCTTGTAAATGCCCTCCCTGCTCACCCTTCGCCTCTCGCTGAACAGCTCAGGGATGGAAGCCTCGCCCTTCTCTCCCCCAAGGACCTCCGTTGCCCCCAGCCGCCTAAGGTGCCTCTTAATCGCCTCCACCCTCCCCTTCGTCCTGTAGAAGAGGTTCACCTCAATCGTCGCCCCGCACGCTTCCGCCAGCCCGACCGCCTCCTTGCCGCAGAGCGCCGCGAGGTTGCCGTTCACCGAGATTACGGGCCTTTCCGCAAGAAGGAGCATCGCCGCCCCCGCTTCCGCGGCCTTCCTCGCGAATGGCAGCGTCTTCTCCCCAAGAAGGTAGTCGAACGCCTCCCCCCTCCCCTGCGCAATGAGGCCGGACTCGCAGACAAGGCCATGCCTAAAACCCCTTAACAGCTCCTCCCTTGCCTCGAGAGACTCCCTCCTGGGATGTGACGCCGGAATGCGGCCCATAGGCGGGTTTTTGGGTTGGATTTATATATAAGGGCTGCGTAATTTCAGGTGGTGAATTCATGAGATATAACCTGCTGTTTCTAACCCTAGTCCTCTCGCTCATGGCGGTTGGCGCAACAGCCCAGCCCCCGGAGCTCAACGCGTATGTTTCGGAGCCTGTCCTTACGGGTCTGAACTGCAACCCCACGGGCGGCCCGGCAAGGTACTCGGCCACGGCTTACGTCGAGAATAACTACAGCACCGCCATGTCCGTCAACTACACCTATTTCGACTTTCCCACCGGAGTCCAGGCCGAGGGCGGCAGGATATGCACAGTCGCCCCGAACTCGGGCGAGCACTGCACTTTCACAATTCCGGTCAGGCTCGGCGGCGAGGGTTCCAGCGCCTCGGAGCTGCCGGTCATCCTGATCGCAACGCTGGACAGCGACGGCGAAGTCCTTATGGCAAGGCTCAACTTCACGATAAGCCACAGCTCAACCTCAACCGAGGCGAACGTCCTAGGCATCATAGATTCCGCCCAGGCGCGCCTCAGTGAGCAGTCGCTCATGCTCGACTCCGCGTGCGATGCAGGCGCCTGCTGCGGGATGGTTGAAGCCAAGGGTGCGCTCGACACCGCAACAAGCCAGCTTGCAGAGGCAAGAAGCAATGTCAGGACGTGCTCATTCTCAGACGCAACCCAGTCCGGCTACGCGGCCTCGGCGTCCTTAAGGGATTCAGCCGCAGCATACAACGCGAACCTGCAGGCCTGCAATTCCTCGCTCGCAACTTACTCCGCAGCCCGCATCAGCCTCACTGGCGCGAACAACACGTTCTACAGGAGGGCCGGGTGCGGAATGGCAGTCAACGCCTCCCGCGCAGAGCTGGCGAACGCGATCTCATCGCTAGAACAGGCCGCATCCCTGATAGGGAGCGACGCCTACCCGGATGCGGAAGCCACCCTCAACTCGACCTCAACCAGCATCAACAGGTCCATCTCGCTCTCCGAGGACTGCCCTGCTTCAAGCCTCGCCCCACCGCCTGAAATCGCGGCGACTGTCGTCCCGACGCCGGCCCCGCAGCAGTCCGGCACGCTCTCCAAGGTCATCGGCGCGCTCGGGTACATAATAATAGCCGCAATCGTAGTCGTCGCCGGCGCAGCAATCTACATCACTCTCGGCAAGAGGAAGCTCGAGGGCGACGAGGGCGGTTTCAACCCGCGCCAGCCACCGCCTTCTGCGCCAGGGCCGGAAATCGGGGTCGACCACTCGAAGATAGACCGCGAGTTCCACGACTGGCTCAAGCAGGCCGAGCACGAGGAGAAGAAGCCCGGGAAGAAGAAAGGCGCCAGCTAAGGCAGGAACTTCTAAAAGAAGTGGAAGTGCCATGGGGGAGATTTGAACTCCCGACTTCCAGATTGCTCAGTCCAGCAAGTTCACATCATCGCCGCAAGCGGCTCATCACTCATCAAGTTGAACTTATGAGTTTTGCCCCACAGTGTTATCCACGGGCTGGCACTCTAACCAGGCTGAGTTACCATGGCACGGCGATAGTTTAGCCGGACAGAATTTAAATAGTGCCTACATCACATCGGGGACTACGCCGCCTGCAGCAAGCAGCGCCAAGAGCGCGGCTATCTCCGGCTCCCTCCTCACGGTTTCCGCAAAGGCGGCGAAATTGAGCGGGCGCATCTCGTCCTCAGCGATATTCCCTATCTTTTCAGCCCAGCCGAGCGCCTCCCTCTTCACCCCCGCCGTATCCCGCAAATCCACGTCCGCATAGTCGTCCTTCGTGAGGATTGCGGTCTTCACGAGCTTCCCATCCTTGCTCAGCCCGACGGCAAGGTCCATCTCCCCTCCCCTGAATACCCTTCCGCTGACCTCGATCTCCCCGCTGCTCGTCTTCCTCAAGGTCACCTGCGTGTCCGGCGGCACAACTGCCCCAGCCTCATAAGATGTTACCTCGAGCTTCTCATCGAGCGCAACCCTGAAATAGAGCAGGTGGAAGCCCGCTGCCTGCGCGACCGCGGCCTCGGAAACCACCTCAACCAATGAGGAGTTCAGGAAGAATTTGGCCGTCACCCTTCCCATCTGCGGAGTGGCCCCAAGCTCAAGCAGCACGCACCCCTCGTCCGGCAGGAGCTCGAGGTTCAGCACAGGCTGCCCGGCCAGTATCACCAATGGGGGCCTCTCGCCAGCCATATGGGCCCGCTGAGAATCGAACTCAGAATCTACTGCGTGTAAGGCAGTCGTCTTAGCCATTCGACTACGGGCCCGCAACGATATTTCGCAGCTGGTATATATTTTAAAAGCCCCTGCGAAACCTAATCCGTGGCCCGATGCAACCTGATTTTGCTCGTGATTGCAGCAGTTTCGCTCACCGCTTTCGCCGCATCCGAGCCCTGCGAGCCTGACCACTGCATTGACGGCACCCTTTACTACAACTGCTTCTACAACGAGGCACAGGTTTGCAAGTGCGCAACCCTCGCGTGCGACTACGGGAAATGCACCGAAGACGGGACAGCCTGCTACACCGCGCCAGCAACACCGACTCCAACGCCCTACTGCGAAAGCAAGTACTGCTCCGATGGGATAATGTACTACGACTGCTACTACGACGAGATGAAAGGAGGCTGCCAGTGCTCCTCGTTTTACTGCGAATCCACAAAATGCAACAATGAAGGGACCGCGTGCTATGCTCCCCCGGCAACCCCAACGCCCACGCCGGTCCCCACGGCAACCCCAGCTCCAACACCTGCGCCAACCGCAACTCCCATTCCCGGCCCAACAGGCATAGTCGTACTGCCCGGCCCGAGCGGCGGCTGCTTCAACATAAGTGGTGCAGTCACAAACTTCCCATACCAGACGTCCTCTATCAAAATAAAGGTAAGAAGTATGAACGAAACCAGGTGGGCAAGGGCGCCATTTAAGGCAGACCCAATAAACTACACGACCAGCGGAGTCTATTTCGTTTCCCTTTTGCCTACGGACAATATGTTCCGTCTCACCTACCAGTCCCCGTGCGTCCCTGCCGGCTTGTATCTCGTCTACCCAGATTATGACAACTCCTCTGGCGAATGCCAGTGGAGCGGGAGCTGGAACGTCACGTATTACCTGGTTGATTTCAGGACAGCGAGCACCGCCATAAACGAGAATTTCGCATTCACGGCCGATGAAACGACCCCGCCGGTTGTGCATGCGCTGGCGGTCAATTCCAACTACCTGCGCCCCATGGTCGGATTCCTCAACGTCGTACCTGAGCCACCGCTAAACTTCACAATGAACGCGACGGACGCGAGCGGCATAGCTAAGACGGGCGTAATCGTCAGGCGGGCGGACACCAGCGCGGTAATCGCGCAGGCGAACTGCAGCGGAAACAATTGCTCGGTCAACCGGGTTAATTTCACCCCCGACGTGGCGCAGGTTTCCTTCTCCGCCTTTGCCTGCGACAACGCGGGAAACAGGCAGCAGGTTACGCAGACCATGGACATCACCTCCTGCTTCGATGCGCGGCAGGACGGAAGGGAAACAGGCGTTGACTGCGGAGGCCCGTGCCACCCGTGCATTGCCTGCACCTGGTGCAACAGTGATGTTGTGCCGCTTGTGATAAACGGCCTGCCGAACGACGGCAAGATAGATGTGGTCTTCGTGATGGACCCGTCCTACAATGGCAACCGCGACCTGTTCCTCAACGACACCAGGAAGATGATACGCGGCGCCTACTACACAATAGACGAGCGGGCGAACTACACGCTTGGGCAGGATTCGCGCACAAGGTTCAACTTCTACTACTGGAACGGGACGAGCGGACGGGCGGCAAACATCAGCCACCTGGACACCGGAGGCTGCTGCGACAAGCCGGCGCCACCGAACTTCTGGGCACGCGCATCTTTCGCGGATGCCGGGCACCTCTTCGTGCGCGGAGGGCTGGACTGCGGCTGCTCGAACCTGGCTCACCCCGGATACTACCGCTCTGAGCTGGGCATATGGTATTCTGGCGACCCGTTCCCCAATGACTTCAACATCGTGAACATTGGGCTGCACGAGGCGGGGCACGGGGTATTCGGGCTGATTGACACCTACTGTCCCTGCTGTACGTCCTACTCGCAAAACAACCCAAACCCGAACGTGTGGTCGTCCCTCGCAAACTGCCAGGCCGACCCCGACACCTCGCGCTGGAGGGACGGGGGCTGCCACCAGATCAATAGCTCCAGGACGTACTACGACTCCTACTATCGCGAAAACCGCACATACGTGTATTGCAACCAGTCATTCTATGCGTTCGACCGCTCCCCCGCCTTTGACATAATGGAGGGCGGGCCGAGATACGGGCCAGCCGGAATCCGCCGCCTGAATTACATCTTTAACCAGTATCTTCCGAGGAGATAATATGAGGACCTGCCTGTTGGTTGCACTGCTCGCGCTCCTCTCCGCAATGGCCTTGGCGCAGGACACCTCGAAGGTCGTCGTTGTCAATATGCGCATAAACGGCTCCGGGATGGAGCAGCTGAACTCGTCAGTGGAATACGGGCTTCCGCCGGATTGCATCGTTGGCGAAGGCCCCTACGACTACTCGGCACGTGCATCGGGCGTGGTCATTAGCGAGTGCGGCTTCTCGGACCCGCGCTTCTCTACTGGCGATGTGATCAACCAGAACGGCACGACTGAAGGCATAACGGACGTGCAGCCCGAGGCCGACTTTACGCTCGTCTTCCCGTTCAACCCCGCAATGCTCACACTGGACATAAGGAACGCGACAACGAACGAGACCATCTTCTTCAATGAAAGCATGTCCGGGGTTGTGCGCGACTTCTGCGCTTCCCACCCGCAGGATGCAGACTGCGCAGCATTCCAGCCAACACCCACGCCCGCCCCCACCGCGCCACCAACAACTCCTGAGCCGACGCCTGCCCCGAGTGGATGCCCCCTCGGGTTCGCGCTAGTTGCGGTTGCAGGGCTGGGAATCGCTGCTTTCACGAAGAAGTAAGGTGCGGAAAATGAAAATCGTCCTCTACGATATAGTTGGCGGAACGGTGAGCAGGAGATTCCTCTCCGAGCTCCAAAAGCTGGGCAAGGTTTCTTTCATATACGCCAAGCGGGAGTTCGACGGCACGCTGAAGCCAAAGGACCTGGCTGGCGCAGACATCCTCGTTACGAAAATCCTCGACAACTACGGAGAAGCGCTTTTCTCAAAGGCAGACCGGCTCAAATTCATCGCCTCAATGCACGTGGACACATCAACCTACGCCCTGCATCATCTGCGGAAAAGGGGCGTCACTGTTTCGAATGCGAAAGGATACTGCACTGAGGCCGTCGCGGAGCTGGCAATCTCCGCAATGCTCAGCATAGTGCGCCGGACGCACGAAGCAATGAAGCAGGCAGAGAAAGCGACTGGTCCTTCACGAAGCTCCGCAGCCGCGAGCTGAAATGGAAAACCCTCGGAATAATCGGCTATGGGGGCATAGGGAGGCGTGTTGCCGAATTGGCGCGTGCATTCGGAATGAATGTGGAGTACTGCTCAAAATCGAAGAAAACGATGGGGCTCGATGAGCCCCTCAAATCCAGCGACATAATCTCAATCCACTGCCTGCTCAGCAACGAAACGAAAAACCTTCTCAACAAGAGAAGGCTCGCCCTCCTAAAGCAAGGCGCAGTCCTCATCAACACGGCGCGCCCGGAAATCTGCGACGTTGAGGAAGTGATTTCCCTTGCGAAAAGGGGAAGAATCCAGGCCTATTTCGATGAGCTCCAGGATGACGGGCAGAGGAAGAGGGCGCTCGCAGCAGGCGTATTTGCAACTCCTGACTACGGCTGGATGACCGAGGAAGCGCAGAAGAATGACGAGGAAATCACGCTGGAGAACATAAGCGCATTTCTGAATGGGGAGCCGCTGCGAACTGTAAATTAGCTACGCTACTTCCAGATTTCACCCGGAAAACGGCGAGCGGTCTTTTTAATCGCTCCATACAAAATTGCTCCATGACAACATATTCCCGACCATGGACCCGCCCGCCGAATCGCCGCCAGCTTCTAGCCCTGTTCCTAATGGCCTTTGCCGTTGGGCTCGCATTCATTTTTGCCAACCATCCGCAGGCGAGCGGCCTTCTTTACTTATCCGCAACACTCTTTTTTGTCGCCCTTTTGTTCGTGATTACTGACTTCGGGCTTGGCAAATTCATAAATCCTAGCGCGCCCGAGCCTGAAGGAGCCGCGCCTCCGTCCCCACGTGCTCCAAGCGGAGACGCCAACCAGGAATTATCCCTTGCAGTTGAAGAGGCCATGAAGCGTGCGCTAGACAGCACATACTTCAATGCAGAGATAAACTCAATCTCACGGAGCGGAGTCAAGTTCCAGGCCGGCATCCAACGGGACGGCACTGCGGCGTTCATCACCGGCTTCGTGGGCACCAGCGTCGTAATAGAAGCCGCAAAGCTTAATGTAAAACCGGTCGCGATCCGCGAGGAAATGTTTGCAGGTTTTGAACTTGATGAAAAACAGAGAAAGGCGGCCGTAAGAATCACAGAGGCATTCGACAAAGCGGCAAAAGCGAACGCGCATCTCGTGGTGCCAAGCGTGCAAAAGCTGAAGGGAATTCTCGGGAACAAGTTTGCCACTGAAATAGTCGAGATATCGGCCAATTGCTTTCCCGGCACAACTTCGTTTGAATCGGAAATGAGCATGCTCGCCAGCAAGCTCCCATAGGGCGCGCACCTAAAGCCAGCACTTTATGCTACTTCCGAGCTCCTTCCCGACTCCTTCTTTACCCCGTAGTCGCTCATCCCCGCCTTCCACCAGGAATCGTACCTGTCGCGCACCTGGTCCTCGATGCTGCGCGACTTCCTCACCGCGTACTCCATGTGCTTGGCAGTGATCTCCTTCGCATCCTCAATCACTGCCATGTCACCGGCTAGCTTCAGCATCCCGGCAATGTCACGGAACCGCAGGGTGAGCGCGTCGCCCTTCCCGTCAATCATCTTCGCCTTAGCCTTTGCATCCCTAATGATGATCTCAAGCGCCCCGCGGTCGGCATGCGGTATCTTGCCGTCCTTGACAATCTCCTGCGCTACAAACTGCGCGAGCTTCACCCTGTTCTCATCCGTGTCCGGCATCGTCGTGTTGAGCAGCACCTCATACCCGTCCCCGAGAATCCTCGAGCGCAGGGCAGGCAAAATTGAGCCCAGGTCATTCGTGTTCAAGGCCCCTGCAAGTATGAAATCGCAAGGCACGCCATCAACGCGCACGGACGCGCCAGTGCTCGTCGCATTCCTGCCGACAATCGGGAACCTCTTCTCCTGCATCGCGGTGAATATGAACCTCTGGAGATAGCCGAGAGTGGAAAGCTCGTCTACGAAAAGAACGCCCTGGTGCGCCTCATGAATGGCTCCGGGGACAACCCGCTGGTAAGGCGCTATTCCCGCCTCGGGGTGCCCGCCATAAGGGTCGTGCCTCACATCGCCAAGAAGCTCGGTCTCGCTCGCCCCAGTCACCTGCACGAAAGTGTTCCTGCTCAGGGGCACAATCACCTTGCGCGGCCTGTGCTTCCTCATTCCCTCGAGCTCGCGCACCTCCTTCTCGCTGAGCACGCGCACACTGTACCCATCCGCGCGCTCGTACGCGACCGCCTCCTCCCTTCCGCCAACCGTCCTGGTTGTGCGGACGCGCTCATCCCTCTTCTCGCCGGAAGCGGAGAGCACCAAATCATCGAAAGGCGATGAAGCCCCGCGGTACTTGTCAGCGCCGCAGGTCGGGCAGACGACGGCCGATGAGGCGCTTATGCTCCCGCACCTCCTGCACCTGTAGCCCAGCCTTTCGGCGGCAATGACCGGAATATCGCGCACATCAACGAGCTTCCCAAGGCCCCTCTCGTGCCTCATGTCGCTCTTAATTTTGTCAGCCTCCCTCACCTCAACAATCGGCCTCTCAGGGTTTTCGGGGTTGTGGAGCACGGAGATTTCCTGCGTGGGCTTGGGAAGAAGAAAGGCAATCGCCTGCGCAATCATTGACTTGCCGGTCCCGGGAGGCCCAACAAGGAGAAGGTGCCTTCTCTGCGCAGCGGCTATGCGCGCCATGCGCACAGCCTCCTCCTGGCCTATCACCATGTCTAAGGGATTGGTGGGAATCTTCACATCCCTCGTGCTGTCCGGGAGGCGCATGGAGGACTATTGGCAGCGCAGATTATTATGTCTTCACGATGCCTTCGTTGCGATGCCCATCCCAGTCGGCCTCTTGAAGATGTTGCCCATCTTCACGCCCACGAGGATTTTCACTCCCTTCCCGTCAGCAAGGTCCACGAGCCTCTGCGTGATTATCCCGTCAAGGACAACCGCGTGAATCCCGCTTCCCTCCTGCAGCGCCCTGATCAAATCGCGCACAGGCATCTCGCTCTTCAGGCCGAGCGACCCATCGTAAAGCCTTGCCCTCAGCGTGTTCTCCAGTTCGGCAAGGCTCTTCATGAGCCCCTCAGGCACCTGTACCTGTTCAACGGGGGCGGCAGGCGCCTGGGCAGCAGCTGCCTGCGCCGCTGCAGCAGCAGCGGCCTGCGCATGCAGTGCCTCCTCTCCAGGAAGCTGCAGCGGGACAGCCTTCACCCTCTTCTCAGGGAGCGGCTCCCCGCTCTCCGTCTTCGGCTTAGGCAGCCCCTCAATCTGCTCCGCAGGCACGCGTGCCCTCAGGCACTTGATTATCTCCTTGCGCGTCAGCTCCTCGACCTCCTTTCCGCGAGGCGCCCTTGCAACATAGTCTATCTCGCAGGCGTTTGCAATCTCGCGCAGGATGATGTCGCCTCCCCTGTCCCCGTCAAGGAACACGGTGGTCTCCTTCGCCCTGCACAGTGCCGCAAGCGTCCTCGGCACATTCGCGCCGCCAACCGCCACACTGTTGTTCACGTCGTTCTTCAGCAGGTTCAGGACATCTGCGCGGCCCTCGACTATTATCACCGAGTCGAAGCCGTCAATCTTTGGCCCTGACGGCAGCCTCTCAGGCCCGTATTCCGAAATCTCGGCAATCTTGACCTCCTGCCTGACGAGCTCGGAAATCTCCCTGCTCTCAGGAATCTCGGTCGTGAGCAGGTTCTTGAGCAGGCACTTCGCCCTGTCAACCACCTGCTTCCTCTTCACGTTGCGCGTGTCCTCTATCTTCTCAACGCCGATCCTCGCATCGCAAGGGCCGACACGGTCGACAGTCTCCAGCGCAGCAGCGAGAATGGAAGTCTCAACCATGTCAAGGGAGCTCGGGAGCATAATCTTGCCTATGCTCTTCCCTCCCCTCACCTGCAAATCGACCTCAATCCTCCCGATCCTGCCGTTCTTCTGCAGCTCGCGCAGGTCGAGCTCGTCGCCAAGCAATCCTTCGGTCTGGCCGAATATGGCGCCCACAACATCGGGCTTCTCCACCATTCCGCCGATCTCAAGGTTAGCGTAAACGACGTACTTCACTGTGTCAATATACGTTTTTCCCATATTTTTCACCTTTCATACCTCTCCATTTTCTCTCTCAGCTCCGCGACCTTCCTGTCCAGCTCCTCAAAGAACCGGACGCCGAAAAGGGCGCGCAGCTTCCTGCGGGAATCCAGGTCAGGCCTCACGCAATGCGCCTCAAGCGCCCCAGCCATCCTCTTCGCCAGCTCCTCGCCGGCATCATCGAAGTCCGTCATCACCGCAGCAATCTCCGCCCTTGCGGCGACCTTCGCGGCGATGTCATCCGGCTTCTGGTTTATCAGCGTGATGCGGTTGGCGACCCCGACTCTCAGGAGTGCCTCCCTGTCCCTTTTTCCCTCAACGAGAACCTCGGCGCCGGACTCCTCCAGCTCCATCATGAGGCTCCCGAATCTCTTCCATTTCTGCCGGAGGAGGTGACCCTCGCGGGATTCCGCGAGCATTCAGACCCCTCCCGGCTTCGCCTCCCCTATTCGCCTTCGGGCGAATGGGGCGCATTTCGCGGAGCGAAATCGCGCCGGCGAAATGTCCGCACCTTCCGGTGCGGATAGCCTCCGCTTGATTTCCTCGAGCGGAAGTCCTACCCTAAGCAGCTTCCTCCTGTCCCTTCCTCCCCGGACAAGCTCGACGGGCGCCCCGAGAATCTTCGAGAGCTCCCGCACAAGTTCAGCGTTCGCCCGCCCCTGCTCCGGCTTCTCGGTCAGGCTGACCTTGAGCCTTCCGCTCTTTTGGTCCCAGCCTGCCGCGAACTCCCTCGAGCCCGGGCGGACCGACGCTTCCAATTCCGTCATATTCTTCATGAAAGGATGAGCAGAAACCTGCTGCTCGGATAATCATGTGCTCTGCGATGTTGACTGTCGTTCATCGCCTGTCTAACTCCCGTGGCCATCCTCGCAGAGCACTATATTTGCCCCAGGAGCGGTATTTAAACCTGTGGCTCCGACGTGATCGTATTTATCCGGCAGTCCAATTTCTACATTTAAGCAATATTAGAGGGCTTTGTCCTGCAAGCATCTCTCTTTGTCCAAAACAAATACGAATTGTTTACCTCTCGACAACTTATGTAAATAACCCCTTTCTGTTAAGTCAAAAAGATCAGTTCTTGCCGTTTGATAAGTAGTATTATACCGTTCCTTCATCTCATAAATGGTTATTGATTGTTCACTTTTACTCAAACTGATAATTAAATCAGCTTGGCGGAAATTCATTTTTGGATTTCGGCGTATTGTTTCAAAGATTCTTTTATTCTCTTCTTTAGTTTTTTCTATATACTTTTCGAATGAAGTTATTGCAATATCCATTGCGTGCAGATTAAATTTTACAAAGTACGTAACGTCATTATTGTCCGTTTCAGCATATAAATAGGCGCGAGTATACTGCGCAGGGGCATTATTAATTGCAGTAGATATGGCAACGTATTCCAAATAATCATAATTTTGTGCCAAAAGATACCAATAGAACAGCGCCCTTGCAGTCCGGCCATTGCCGTCAAAGAACGGGTGTATCCAACCAATCATATAATGAAGCACCATAGCCTTTACAAACGGATGAAGGTAGTACTCAGTAGACTCGCCATTAACGAAATTGCAGACCTGTTCCAAAAGCTGGTCAATCTGGCTGTATTCGGGAGGATCGTAAATGATCTGCTGTCTGCCGTCTCTAGAAAAGACCTTAATGTCGTTTGTTGTCCTGAACGCCCCCTCATATTTCTTATCGTCGAGCGTATCATTTGTGATTCGCTTATGGATTTCTCGAATTAAATCAAATGTCAATTTCTGGTTAGATTCTACATGCTCCTTGATGTACCTCATAGTAATATAGTTGTTGAGTATCATTTGTTCTGAGCGAGTCCGCGGTTTTCTATTTTCTCTCAGCATTTTTTTTGCAACCAATCTGGATGTAGATGCACCTTCCAATTGACTCGAAGCTATTGCTTCTTCCATTAATGAGTTTACTAAATATTTTTTTTGTAATTCAACCCCCATTTTAGCTTCTAAGTCTTTTTCGATTTTCCCAGCTACGCGCATGTCCAGTTCATGAAGTGTTTTTTCAATATTTGGGGTCTGTATATACCGTAGTCTCAGGCCATTGATGCCAATGGTTCGCGAATCAAAACTTCTAGAGAATTCGATAAATGTCCACAACTTCTTAAGGTCAATGTCCTTGAATTGGTCATTTATTTTCAATTCATCCCAGTGTAAGTACTCGCTATTGGCGGCATTCAGATACGGCCTAAGTTTGTCAAAGTCCTCGCGTCTCAGCTTTTCGATATGTAGCCCAACCGGTGGTTTTTCGGGAATCCTCATAGCAGCACCCACATACTAATGTCACCTCTATTAGTACACATTCCCATTTATTAATCTATGTACTAATTATAAACTCATTAGTACTCATTAGTATATTGTTGGGTTCGAATGGATCAATCTATGTACTAATTATAAACTCATTAGTATTCATTAGTACGAGCTAACGGTTTAGGCCTCGGTTTCCTCTTCGCAGTCCTCGCAGACGAGCTTCTTCCCGACCTTCCTGAGCGATTCCGAGTAGTTGAAGCACTCCTCGCAGATTCCCGTGAACTCCTCCGCCTTCCCGAACCTCTCAATGGTGTTCCTCTCCCTTATTATGTCGAAGAGCGCGGGGCTCACGCGGACAACGTCCGTCTCGCTCAGGATTCCAATCAGCTTCCCCTTGTTGCTGACCACGGGCAGCCTCTTAATGCGCTCGTCGCGCATCATCTTCGCCGCGTCCTCGATGTCGACTTCCGGCCCGACCGCCTTCAGCGGCGAGCTCATAACCTGCTTGAGCTTGACCTTCTTCGGGTCCTTCCCAGGCGCCATCACCTTGAAGACAAGGTCCCGCTCAGTCAGAATCCCGACCGGCTCGCTCTTGTGCAACACTATTATGCTGCCGATGGCATTCTTCTTCAGAGTCTCGGCTGCATCCTTGACTGCCGCATCCTGCGGCAGCGTAATCACGCCCTTCCTCATCACGTCGCCGACTCGAACTTCTTTCATGTTCGAGGTATTGGCTGCTGGCTTTTAAAATAGTTCCCGTCCCACAACAACCCATGGCAAGCTATGCGAAGGGCGCAAGGTGCGAGAGGGAGCTGATAGGCCTGCTCGCAGCCAAGGGCTTCTCAGTCATCCGCGCAGCGGGCTCGGGCGTGGCCGGAGAATGCCCCGACCTCCTCGCTTTCAAGGGGCCGCGCCAGTTCGCTTTGGAGTGCAAGGCCTGGGGCGGCGACCGCGTCGCAATCGACCACGCGCACTACCGCTCGCTGAAGCGGTGGGAGGACAACACCGGCATCACAACAATGCTCGCCTGGCGCATGGACCGCGCAGGATGGCTTTTCATCTACCTCTCCGAGCTTGAGGAGAACCCGCAGTCCTACTCCATCACGAAGAAAAGGGCGGAAGAAATAGGAAGGAGTTTCGCAGATGCCGTGCGATAGGGATTTAAACGCGGCGGGGCAAACCTTTTCGGGGGATGATTATGAAGGAACTGGTCATAGTTACAAAGGACAGGGTCGGGCTTCTTGCTGACATCTCCGAAGCGCTCGGAAAGGGAAAGGTCAACATAGAGAGCGTCAGCGCGGATGTCGTTGGGAAGAACGCGGTCGTCAGGCTCATGGTGAGTGATGACAAGAAGGGAAATGTCGCGCTCACAAAGGCAGGCTTCAAGCCGGTTTCCGAGGACACAGTCGTAATCACGCTCGATGACAGGCCGGGCGAGCTTTCCCGCGCGGCGCGCATCCTCTCGGAGGCAGGGGTAGGGATGACGAACGTCTTCCACCTGAGCAAGGAGAAGGGCAAGGCGCTCGTCGCGCTGCGGGTCCAGCCGGAAGACCTGATGAAGGCGAAGAAGCTGCTCAAGGAATTCCTCTGATTTTATGCGGCGCTACGAGAGGCACCCGACGCGCTCGGGGAACTCGCTGCAGGAGTGGCACAGGGTGAAGAACCCCCTGGCAGTGGTATTCAACTTCATGGTAATCTCCCTCACCAAAATCCTCCCCTCCCTTTCGCTGAAGAGATGGCTTCTCCGCCGGACAGGGATGAAGGTCGGCAAGGGCGCGGCGATAGGCCTTGACGTGCAGTTCGACATCTTCTTCCCGGAGCTTATCGAGCTTGGCGAGAACTGCGTGGTAGGCTATGGCGCAGCGCTCCTCGCGCACGAGTACCTGATCAAGGAATACCGGACCGGAAGGACGCGCATAGGGAATAACGCCGTGATAGGCGTGAATTCAACATTGCTCTGCGGCGTCGAGATTGGCGACGGCGCGACGGTTGCCGCTGGCGCGGTCGTTGCAGACAACGTCCCGGAAGGCGCTGCTGTCGGCGGCGTTCCCGCAAGGCCGATGAGGATGCGCGAATGAAAATTCCCTGGCATCAGCTCACGCTCCTCGTCATCCTCTGGATAAACATAATCGGCTCGCTCTACGGCTACTACTTTTACCAATCCCAGCTTTCCGCAACGCCCGTTTACCTCTGGCTCTTCGTTCCGGACTGCCCGCTCTACACCACACTTTTCGCAGCCGTGATACTGCTCGCGCTCCTCGGATACAGGAACACGCTCTTCAACCTCATCGTCTCGATTGGGCTGATGAAGTACGCCGCATGGACGCTCTTCGTCCTCTCGTTCTTCAACGGCTTCTACTTCCACACCTCCTTCGACATAACGGTGCAGGCCGCAATCCTCTTCGCCCTCCACATAGGCATGCTCCTCGAGGGCCTGACGCTCCCGTTCCCGAAAATAAGGCCCTGGCACATCGCGGCCGCGCTCGGCTGGTTCCTGCTGAACGACATCCTCGACTACTTCGGCCCGTCCGTCCACCCGTTCATCCCGGCGGGCGGCAGCATAACCATTGTGATGGCCGCCACCTTCGCGATGACCTTCTTCTTCACCTGGCTCGCAGCCTGGCTATATGGAAAAGGAAAAAGAATCGACATAGGGCTTTTGCCTACTGCCACTCCACGAGACTGAGATGCAGGCAGCCCGACGATTGCCCTAACCTACTGCCACGCCGCATACTTCCGCGCAAATCCGAGCCCGAAAACCAAGAGCCATGCGATGAGCACCTCAAGGATTCCCTGCGCCGCATTCCAGCCGATAATCATGTACCACTGGAGAGCGGTCATGATCCCTTCTGTCGTTGCGCTGAGGTAAATCGGGCCGGCATAATAGTAATTCGCGGCCAGCATCGCGGCGATGCGGATAAAAAGAGCGACCGCAACTACCTCGGCGAGAAGCCTCGGCTGCGCGAACGGCATCGGGCTGAGCTTTTTCGAGTATCTCCCCCAAATCAGCAGGAGCCAGAATGAAAGGAGGAAAATTGCTGCGATTGGGAGCATGCCCAGGAGCAGGCCGCCGAGCTGAATCTCATTCTGGACTATCGTCACGCCCTTCTCCCCGATTACCAGCGAAGCAACGGAAAGCGGCGCGGGCGGGGTTGTCATCGCCTCGAACAGGGCGAACACAAAAAGCGCGACGAAGAGCGCAAAGAAGGCATTGAGCCACAGCCTGTTGAGGCTGAACTTCCTCTCCATGAAAAGGGCATAGAGCGCAGGGATGGAAATCATCGGCAGCGTGGCCGCAAGCTTCATGCTCGCGCCAAGCCACGAGTCCGGCGCAGTGAACGCGATGAAAATCGAGGCGAGCAGCAGCACGGCGACCGAGCTCCTATACCCGTAGAGGAAGAATGCGAGCAGCGCAGGCACGGCCACGAGGTCGAGCGCCATCCCGTAGCCTCCCTGGATTCCCAGCACTCCGCGAAGCGCCTGCAGCGCGCAGGAAAGCGCGGCGAACAGGATTACTATTGCTATGTCGTACTCCTGGCTTCTCTTCAACCCATCACCGCTTTCCTTTTGGGGGCAAGCGTTTAATGGGTTTCGCACCCAACTATACCTTGTGGCAGAAAAGGAGCTCGAGCTGAAAGTGAAGGAGGCCCTCCAGAGCGACGTAGGGAGGGGCATCGCAAGGATAGACAGCGCGAACATGGATAAGCTCGGGGTCGAGACTGGCGACGTGCTCGAGGTCGAGGGGCAGGACGGGAAGAAGGCAGCCGCCCTCGCCTGGCGCGCAAGGGCGGAGGACGAGGGGAAGGGGGCTGTCCGGCTCGACGGAATCCTCAGGCACAACAGTGGAATAAGCGTCGACGACATCGTGAAGGTCAGGAAGGCGGACGTGAAGCCCGCGAAAGAAGTCCACGTCGCGCCCACTCAGGAAATCTCGTTCAGGGAGGACTTCATCTCATATTTCCACGAGCGCATGCTGAACGCGCCGCTCATCTCGGGCAACAGCATTGTTTTGGAGGTGATGGGCCGCGCGCTCGTCTTCACGGTCACGAACACGGCCCCGAAAGGAGTGGTGCAGGTAACTCCTGAAACAAAGGTGAAAATTTCCACCAAGCCCATGAAAGCCGCGGCAGCCGTGGGCGTGAGATACGAGGACATCGGCGGCCTGAAGGAGGAGATAGAGTCCATCCGCGAAATGGTCGAAATCCCAATGAAGCACCCGGAGGTCTTCAAGCGGCTCGGAATCTCGCCGCCGAAGGGCGTGCTGCTCTTCGGCCCGCCCGGCTGCGGGAAAACATTGCTCGCAAAGGCAGTCGCCTCCGAGAGTGAGGCGCACTTCATCGCGCTCAACGGCCCGGAAATAATCTCGAAGTGGTACGGCGCATCGGAGGAGAACCTCAGGAAGATTTTCGACGATGCAAAGGAGCACGCGCCCACCATCATCTTCATGGACGAGATTGACGCAATCGCCTCGAAGAGGGAGGAAGCCGCGGGCGAAGTGGAGAGGCGCGTGGTCTCGCAGCTTCTTACATTGATGGACGGGCTTGAGGCAAGGGGCGACGTAATCGTAATCGCAGCCACAAACAGGCCCGATTCGATAGACCCTGCGCTGAGACGGCCAGGGAGGTTCGACCGTGAAGTGGAAATCCGCGTCCCGGACAAGGCCGCAAGAAAGGAAGTCCTCCAGATTCACACGCGCGGAATGCCGCTCGACAAGGACGTGGACCTTGACGAATTCGTCGAGGTGACCTACGGCTTCACGGGTGCGGACGTCGCCGCGCTCGCGCGCGAGGCGGCCATGCGCTCCCTCAGGCGCGTCCTCCCGGACATAAAGCGCAGCGAGGAGGGGCTCAGCAAGGAGGTCCTCGGCAAGCTCGTGATAAGGAGGCAGGATTTCATAGACGCGCTCAAGAAGGTGGAGCCTTCCGCGATGCGCGAGGTGCGCGTGGAAGTCCCGCGGACAAGGTGGTCTGACATCGGCGGCCTCAACGCCGTGAAGGAGGAGCTTCGCGAGGCGGTCGAGTGGCCCATAAAATACCCGGACAGCTTCGCAAAGCTCGGCATCTCGCCGCCAAAGGGCATAGTCCTGATCGGTCCGCCCGGCTGCGGCAAGACGCTTCTCGCCCGCGCAGCAGCAACCGAATCGCAGGCAAACTTCATCTCAATCAGCGGCCCCTCCATACTCTCCAAGTGGGTAGGGGAGAGCGAGAAGGCCATACGCGAAACGTTCAAGCGCGCGCGGCAGGTCGCCCCCTCCATCCTGTTCTTCGACGAGCTCGACTCCATCGCAGGCTTGAGGGGCGCGGGGGTTGGCGGCGGAGCCGAAGTCACGGAGCGCGTCGTGGACCAGCTCCTCGTTGAGCTTGACGGGCTGGAAGAATTGCACCAGGTTGTAGTAATCGCAGCGACCAACCGGCCCGACCTCGTCGACCCCGGGCTGCTCAGGCCGGGGAGGTTCGACAAGCTGGTCTACGTCCCTATGCCGGACAAGGAGGGAAGGAGGCAGATTTTCGGAGTCTGCACGAAGAAGATGCCCCTCGCCTCCGATGTCAAGCTCGAACAGCTCATCGACAAAACCGACGGCTACAGCGGCGCGGACATCGCGGCCGTCTGCAAGGAGGCGGGGCTTTTCGCCCTGCGCGAAAGCAAAACAGCCAAGGAAGTGGGCATGAAGCATTTCGAGCATTCCCTCGCAAAGGTGCGGCCCAGCCTGACGCCGGACGATGCGAAGGCGTGGGAGGAACTGAGGGCGAAGTTCGTGCGCGCCTGAAAGGTTTAAAAATCACCTAATGTGAAAGAGACGCTATGAAGCGCGGACAAAGTGCTATTGAGTATCTTACCACCTACGGGTGGGCCATCCTGATTCTGCTCGTCGTCATCGCAGCGCTGTTCTGGCTGGGCGTGATAAACCCGAAGAGCGTGCTCCAGTCGAGCTGCTTCTTTCCGGCTGACATGAGCTGCCGCGCCTATGTAATGAACACGACCGGTTACGTCGCGCTGGACCTCGGGCAGTCCACGGGCCACCCGATAAACGTCACCAACTTCCTCTGCACCTCGCAGAACAACCCAGCCCTGATAACCCCGCTCAACAACCCCGTTGTCATCGTGAACGGCGACCACCAGCTCATAACGGACGGCACGCAGCAATGCCTCGACTCAAGTGGCGATATCGCTTCCGGCAGTGCCGGGAACCAGTACAAGGGCAAGATATTCATCGAATACGTCGAGCTGGACACGGGCTTCACGCACACCGTCGCAGGGGATGTTTCGCTGAAGTACGAGGAAGTAGCGATGCCGACCCCGCAGCCCACGTCAACCCCAACATCGACCCCCGGGCCCGGATGAGCTGGTGTCTTTGGCAGGCTCAAAACGCGGCCAGATCGCCCTCGGATCGTCTCCGGCGATAACGCGTGGCCAGACCGCTCTCGAATTCCTGACAACCTACGGCTGGGCAATCTTAGTGCTCCTGGCCGCGCTCTCAGTAATGTATTACCTCGGAATCTTCACCCCTCCTTCGCCCAACTCCTGCATCCTTCCCTCAGGTTTCGCATGCCAGGGGTACAAGCTGTCCTCAGGCCCCGGTGGCAGTGGCGTGCTCACGCTCGACCTCTCGCAGACGACCGGCCACACAATACACATAGTCGGGCTGGCTTGTTCGGCAGAATCCGCGCCCGGCATGACTGCTGTTGACGCAACCTTGGACACGGGCCAGAAAGCCAGCTTCCCCTCCCTCAATTGCTCCAATGTCGACGGTTCGCGACCGGCCGCAGGCGATTACTACCGCGGCAAATTATACACCAACTACACGGACGAGGACACGGGAATAAGCCACGTCGTGAAGGGCGAACTATCCTACCGCGTCGAGGTAGCCAGTGCAGCCTCGCCCACACCAAGCCTCTCTCCCAGCCCCTCCCCGACAGTAGGCATATCCCCTAGCCCGTCACCATCGCCCAGCCCAACTCCGACCCCAACACCTACAGAAACCCCGACTCCCACTCCAACCCCGACACCGGCGCCCACATCCGCCTTCACGATAGACACGACCGCGGACTTCGACGCTGGGGCTGAGAATGGCACCGCAACGATAACCCAGAACCCTGGAACGACGGCGGCGGATACGCTCGAACTGAAGAACGCCGAGATAACACCTGATGCGAACACTGTGGGTCTCTGGCACATGGACGAGGGCTCGAGCGGCACAACCGCTGATTCAAGCGGGAATGGGAATACAGGAACGATAAGCGGCGCAACATGGAATTCCTCCGGCATGTTTGGGAACTCGCTGGCGTTTAATGGGAGTACTGATTATGTAGATGTCGGGAATAATCCAAGCCTTAGTCCTTCTAATGCCCTGACCGTAACAGCATGGGTAAAATATAATGTTATAAATAGAAACACGGCCATCTATTCAAATAGCGAAATAATAAATATTGCAGTTAGTAATAGTGACAATGCATTTTTTTATCTTACAGACGTGAATTATTGGGTCATGCCTGCAGGTGCAATCGGGAACATCAATAACGGGCAATGGCACCAACTAGTTTTTACTTATGACAGTGCAGGCGGTGCAAATAACATGCGTGTCTATGCAGACGGCATCTTGAAGCAGCAGACAACAGCAACAGGCACGCTGGCACCAACCAGCCACCATACGAAATTAGGCGTCTGGGCTGACGCTTACTATTGGTATGATGGCACCATGGACGACGTCGCAATCTACAACCGCTCCCTCTCGGCTGATGAGATAACCGCACGCTACAATTCCGGCCTGAAATACCACACCTCCGGCAACTGGACCTCAGCCACCCAAACGATGCCATCCGGCAAGCAGCTCTACGACCTCAGCCTCACGGTTTCAGGAGGTGGCACCTCAGACATAAGCAAGGTTGAGGTTCTCGACTCATCTGATAATAGCGTCATCACCACATGTTCCACACCCATCACAACGAGCACCGTGCTCACTGCCGCAGACTTCGACAACGGGTTCGGCGGGACTATGAACAAGAACCTGAAGCTAAGGCTCTACCTCGTTGGCGATGGCGCAAGCAGCATCGCAATTGAGGATATCCAGGGAAGGGCGCAATAGCCGCCAAATAACCAAAGAAGAGATGTGATTATGTCCAAGATGCAACGTGCGATGCAAATCAAATCGTCTCCGGCGATAACGCGCGGCCAGACTGCTCTCGAATTCCTGACAACATATGGCTGGGCAATCTTGGTGCTTCTGGCCGCGCTCTCAGTAATGTATTACCTCGGAATCTTCACCCCTCCTTCGCCCAACTCCTGCATCCTTCCCTCAGGTTTCGCATGCCAGGGGTACAAGCTGTCCTCAGGTCCCGGCGGCAGCGGCGTCCTAACACTTGACTTCTCACAGACTACCGGCCATACCATCCACATAACCGGCCTGGCCTGTTCGGCAGAATCCGCGCCAGGCATGACTGCGGTTGACGCAACCCTGGACACGGGGCAGAAAGCCAGCTTCCCCACCATAAATTGCTCCAATGCAGACGGTTCGCGACCGGCCGCAGGCGATTACTACCGCGGCAAGATCTACATCAACTACACGGACGAGGACACGGGAATGAGCCATATCGTGAAGGGCGAACTATCCTACCGCGTTGAGGTAGCCGGCGCAGCCTCGCCCACACCAAGCCCCTCCCCGACTGTCGGCATATCCCCTAGCCCGTCACCATCGCCCAGCCCAACTCCGACCCCAACTCCGACACCCACGCCAACTCCTACGCCCACGCCTACCCCGACACCAGTGCCGAACGGCTGGTTCTTCGGCACGGTCACCGGTTCCGGGCCTATCGAAGGGGTTAGCGTGAATGCAAGCAACGCGACCGGCTTTTGGGCTGACACCACCAATGCCAGCGGCCAGTATGCGATTTATGACCTCGCGCCAGGCCAGTACGACCTGAACGCCAGCATGGCAGGCTATTATGACAATGCTACGACCGCCACCATAACCCCTGGCGCCGGAACAGAGATGAACTTCACGCTGCAGGCTATCCCGCCTCCCGCCATATTTTTCGATCTGACGTCGACCGCGGACTTCGACGCTGGGGCTGAGCATGGCACCGCAACAATAACCCAGAATCCCGGAACGGCAGCTGCGAACACGCTTGAGCTGAAGAACGCCGAGATAACACCTGATGCAAACACAGTGGGCCTCTGGCACATGGACGAGGGCACTGGCGTCACAACCGCTGATTCAAGCGGGAACGGAAACAGCGGTATGCTTGGCTCTTCCGTGAATTGGGCTTCCAGCAGCCAAGGTTCGACGGCATCGGCTACTTCCGTATGGGGAGCTCCCTACCCTGCGTCCAAGACTATCGATGATGTTACCAGCGGACTTGGAGGCGCTTGGGCAGCCGCCGATTACGCGGCGTACCCAATCAATGTGACAATTGATCTGGGGACTGTGCGAGACATCTACAAAGTCGTTGTTTGGCAGATTGATCTCGCGGACTATCATGTGAAAGACTATCAGGTTCAATTCTCAACAGACGGTTCGAGCTACACTACTATGGCATCCAATACCTTGCCCGACACAACCGCGTATGCCCAAACCAACACGTTCAGTTCCACTCCAACAAGATACATACGAATCTACATTACTTCAGGCTATCACCATTATGCGTATGACTCCGCGGGGTTGGAGGAAATCCAAGCATATTCTGCCCCCAGGTGGAACTCCAGCGGCATGTTTGGGAACGCGCTGCGCTTTGACGGGGCGGATGATTATGTTGATGCTGGAAATGGGGCCAGTTTGAATATCGTTAACACAGTTAGTATCGAAGCATGGGTGAAGCCTGCATCAAATACTCAGAATAGTGCAATAGTTTCTAAATGGACAACTGGGTTAGGCACAATCAATTCTTATGCTCTATACATCGGGCAAAATGCAGGCAACAACAAATGGGCATTTGCCATAGAACAATCAAATAATACTTATCGGGAACTTTCACCAAGTTCTCCAACTTTTAATGCAGGAACATGGTACCATGTCGCTGCAGTGGCAGACGGCTCATACTTGCGACTTTATATAGATGGAATAGATACCGGAACAACAACTTCTTATGACGGAACCATCAAAACCACTACTAAAAAACTGCTTATTGGAAAATTGAGAGAAGAAGACAATCTTTATGATTTTGACGGCACCATCGACGACGTCGCCGTCTACGACCGCGCCCTCTCAGTAGATGAGATAGCCGCGCTCTACAACTCCGGCCTGAAATACCATACCTCCGGCAACTGGACCTCAGCCACCCAAACGATGCCGTCCGGCAAGCAGCTCTACGACCTCAGCCTCACGGTTTCAGGAGGTGGCACCTCAGACATAAGCAAGGTTGAGGTTCTCGATTCATCCGACAACAGCGTCATCACAACGTGCACCACGCCAATCACAGCGAACACCGTGCTCACCGCTGCAGACTTCGACAACGGGTTCGGCGGGACTATGAACAAGAACCTGAAGCTAAGGCTCTACCTCGTTGGCGATGGCGCAAGCAGCATCGCAATTGAGGATATCCAGGGAAGGGCGCAATAGCCCCCGAAAAACCTTATAAACTATCAGCAGCCAACCTTCGCTTAAGGGGTGTGATTATGTCCAAAGCACAAAGCGCGATGGAATTCCTGATGACCTACGGCTGGGCGATACTGATAATGCTCACGGTCATCGCAATCCTGTTCTACCTGGGCGTCTTCAGCCCGGCAACCGTTTCACCCAACGCATGCGTCCTTCCGGCCGGCTTCTCATGCCACGGCTACAAAGTGACATCCGGATCAGGCGACGACGGCCGCCTCTGCCTTATCCTCCTGCAGACGACCGGCCATACAATCAACATAACGAAAATGGCCTGCTCTGACCAAGAGAATCCAGCGCCGGTTGATATACATCGGCGGCTTTACAACGGCGAAACGTTAGAGATGTCACAGCTCACATGCCTAAAGGCGGACGGTTCCCCTCCCGGAGTCGGAGACTACTACCGTGGAACCCTTTACATCAACTATACGGACGAGACAACGAACATAGACCATCAGATAAGCGGGGAGATAGCATACAAGGTCGAGCAGCAGATAGGCCCCTGCTTCCCATAGGCAAGCAAACCGTTAAATTCGCCTGCCGCCAATCCAAATCATGGCATTTTCTTTCCTAGCCATCGCCCGAAGGATTTCAAAAAAAGCCATTGCAACCGCAGGAAAGGCGGGAGGAAGCCGCATAACCGGCACGAACCCCCTCGGGCAGAAGACGATTAAGGCGGACAGGGACCTGGAGAACCTCGTAATAGACGAGCTGAAGATGTCAAGGATTCCCTGCGTCCTTGCCAGCGAGGAAGCGGGGCTGGTCGAAATCTCCCGTGAGCCGAAATGGAAGTTCGTGCTGGACCCGCTCGACGGCTCCGAGAACTACAAGCGCAACGTCCCGAGCTATTGCCTCGGGCTCTGCTACGCACCGCTCCGCGGAAGGTCCGGCGATGTCCTGGAATCCTACGTAATCAATCTCGCCCGCCCCGATGAATTCTACGCAAGGAAGGGGAAAGGCGTTTTCAGGAACGGGAAACGCGTCAGGCCAAGCCGAGTTGAAGAAATGCGTAAAGCAATCGTTTCGCTCGACTTCAACGGGGAAGCTGCCGGGGGCAGGATAAGCCCGGCGCGGAAGCTCGCGCTCCTCGGCTGCGCAGACCATAGGAGGTTCGGCCCGGACCTGCTCGACATGTGCTACACGACTTTCGGAGGGGTCGATGCCTTCGTGGACGGGAGGGGCTCGCTCTCCGCAGTCCATGCAAGCGGCATCGCGCTTCTCGCGGAAGACTGCGTGCTCACGAACGAGCACGGCAGGCAGGTTGATTTTGCGCTGGAGGTTGAGGCAAGCACCGGTATCGTCGCGGCCGGGACGAAGGAACTGCACGCCGAGCTTCTTGCGGCGCTGAGGAGATGATGGTATGGCAATGAAATCCGGATTTTCCGAGACTGCGGAACAAATAGGGGTCAAGCTCGGCATAGTCTTCTCCAAAATCCCCCTCACCCCGAACCAATGGACCGTCCTCTCAATAGTTCCCGCAATCCTCGGCTTCATAGCGCTCGCGTATTACAGGGAGATGGGCTGGGCGCTTGCGCTCTTCCTCCTCTCCGGCCTCATCGATGCGGTTGACGGCGGGGTCGCAAGGGTGACCGGCAGCGTCTCGAACCTCGGCGCATACCTGGACGGGATGTTCGACAGGTTCGTTGAGGCTCTCCTCCTCTTCGGCCTGATAGCTTTCAGGCTTCCGGACTCCGCTGTACTAGGCTACCCGGTGCCGATGTGGCAATGGCTCGTCCTCCTCCTATTCATAGGTACCTGCATGGTCAGCTACTCGCGCGCCTACGCAGACCACCGGAAAGTCCTCACAGACCCGAAAAAACTGAAGAAGATGGGTGGCCTGCTAGAGCGTGCGGAAAGGCTCGCGCTCGTCTTCCTCGGCATGCTGCTCTTCTACCTGGATGCGGCATACCTCAACGCCGCGATAATAGTCGCCGTGCTCCTCTCCGCGGTAACGCTCCTCCAGAGGATGTGGTTCGTTGTGAAAAACGCAGAGTGAAAGAATGAAGATAGACCTGCACATCCATACCGCAAATTCGCTCGATTCCTGGATAGTCCCGGACAAGCTGCCAGCCATTGCCAAACGGAAGGGGCTTGACGGAATCGCAGTCACCGACCATGACACCGCGAGCGCATGGCCCGCAGTTGAGAAGGCTGCAAGAAAGCTGGGAATAGCCGTCATTCGCGGTGAAGAAGTCGGCGTCAGGCCCGCAGGCAGGCGAGTAGGCGAGATAATCGGGCTTTTCATGAATGAGCCGGTTGACGGAAAAGGAAAGACGTCAGTCGAAGTAATCGACGCCCTCAAGGCGCAGGGCGCGATAGTGGTCCTTCCCCACCCGTTCGACAAATACAGGAAGATATTCCCGGAGGATGAATTGCGTGAGCTTGCGGTCAAGGTCGATGCGGTCGAGGTCTTCAACCCCCGCGTCGCCCTCCCGGAGCTCAACCGCAAGGCGAAAGCCTTCGCTGAAGAATTCGGCCTTCCGGAAACCGCCGGGAGCGATGCGCACGTCTCATGGGAGGTCGGGAAGGCCTACACCGAGGCGAATGCCAACAGCCCGGAGCAGTTCAGGAAAGCGCTCATCTCGGGGAAAACGAAGGCGCATGGCACCTACCACCCGTTCTTCACCAGAATCTTCCCGTCAATAGCGAAGCTGAAGAGCAAGCTGCTCGGGAAAAAGCACCGCTAGCACGGGACCAGTTCCGTAGTCTCGCCCGTTATCTGCGGCTCGTTCAATGCGCAGGTCTCAGGCGTAATCCACGCCCTTCCCATATAGGTTACTATGCCGCACACATTCCCCTGCTGGTAGGTGAAGCCGATTGTCGGGCTCTGCCTCAAGTCAACGGTTATCTTCGCCTTCACTTCTTCTTCGCTTAGTGGCGTGCACGGGGCAATCCCGGTGCACCAGGTCGGGTGGTAGTGCGTGAACAGCTGGTTCCTGACATTCTGTTCGCATGGATTAGCGGATGAGGGAGCTGGCGTAACCGCAGGCGTGGCGGTGTGCGTCGCAGCAGGCGAAGGGGTTGCGTTAGGGGTTGCAGTCGGAACAGGCGTCGGAGTAGGCTGGAACTGCGAGAGGTCTATCCTGCTGCCATTAGCATCAGCACAATAGGGCGGCCCGCGGCAGCAGTTCACGAATTCAGGGCCCGAAGACGCCCAGTGCCCTCCGGCCCCGCTGCACGCGTCATTCATCCAAGGCGCCGGGCTGATATACTGGGGGCAGTTGCTGTAGCCCAGCCCAAGGCAGAAATCCGTCCCCAGGCATCCGGGCAGCAGAAGCGAAGAGAGCACGGCCAAGGCCGCAACGAAGATTGTGCGTTCCATGGTGAGCAGTTAGCCCGCCTGCCTTAAAATTTCTTTCCCTTTCCTCGTAAGGCCGTAGAACACGAACTTCCTGCCCGCCTCCTCCTTCTTCTCGACAAATCCCGCGTCCATCAGCCTGTCAAGATGCTCGACCACGGTCGCCTTGCTCTTGCCCACCCGAGTGCTGAGGTCCGTGGGCGTCAAATCCCTCGCCTGCAGCTCGCGCATGAGCCCGAGCCGCGTATCCGAGGAAAGCGCCCGGTGCATCTCCGCATCCGGAATCTCAAACTCGACTCCCTGCCTCTTCGTAATTACCACATACGCGCCGAACGCCGCAAGCACCAGGATTACTGCGCCGCCGGCCGCATATGGCCTCGCAGTATCCGCCCAGCCGGCAATCCCGCTGCTTTCATGGCCGCTTCCCTTCTCCGCAGCGCCAGCTGTCCCCTCCCCGGCGCCTGCCGTCCCCAAACAAAACGTCCCCTGGCAAGACGGTGCCCATTCACCGGGCGAAGGCATCGGCGTCGGAGCTGGTTGCCCGGATGGAAGGTCGTTGATGAACGGCAAATACGCGCCCGTTGACGCCCCAGTTGCCGCGTCCGGGCATGCGATTCCAGGGGCGGGATATTCCTTCGCGCCCTGAGCAGTGAAGACGTACCCTGCGAATCCTTCCCTGTATGCGACCGCGGTGTATTCGTCGCACGTGGAGAGATTGGCGTTTGTTGCGGTCGCATCTGCGAGGAAAAGTGAATACTCCTCGGGGGTCATCTTCGTCACAGAATAGCCGTGCGCGATGAACTCCCAGACCGTTGCCTTCTCCTCATCCGTTAGGTTCAGGCCAGTCCAGTTCTCTCCGTTATTGTAAGCCATAACCGAGTCAAAATCAGTGACGTTGGCCACGGGCTGGCTGCTCACAAAGAAAAGCTTGGTTTCCCCAACCTCAACGGATGGCGCTTCCACCCAGGCGTGCGCGATTCCCGCGAACAGCAGGGCAAATCCCAGCGCGACGAGTTCCGGCCTCATGGGTAAAACCGCTCAATCCGGTTTTAATACCCTTTCTTTTTTGTTCGGCGCGTTCCTAACAATGTTTCTGCGTCGTAAAGTAGCGTGCGAATACCCATATTAACCCAGGCTGCGAAATCCACTCGTGCCTGAAGGAACTCTTGTTGACAGGGAAAAGGTGCATTCGCGCGAATACCAGGCCTCGATAGCGGAGAAAGTCCTTGCAGGCGGAAATTCGCTGGTTGTCCTCCCAACGGGCCTTGGAAAGACCATCGTCGCCCTTCTCGTCATAGAACGGAAGCTGATGGGCGGAAAGCGCGTCATCTTCATGGCGCCAACCCGCCCGCTTGCGGAGCAGCACCAGAAGACGCTCAGCGATATGCTCAAGCTTCCTCCGGACAGGGTTATTCTGCTCACCGGAACTACGGGCGCGGAGAAGCGTGGCGCATTATGGGAAAACGCTTTCATAGTCTGCGCAACCCCGCAAACAGTTGAGAACGACCTTAAGGCGGGTAGGGTTCCGCTCGAAAGGTTCGGCCTCTGCGTGGTTGACGAATGCCACCGCTCGGTCAAGAAATACGCCTACACCTACGTTGCCGAAGCCTGCAAGAAGAAGGGCGTGCAGCTCCTCGGTCTAACCGCATCCCCAGGAGGAAAAAGGGAGCGGATAGAGGAGGTCACGAAGGCACTCGATGTGAAGTGCATAGAAATCCGCACCGAAACCGATGAGGACGTCGCCCCGTACGTGAAGAAGCTCGATGCGAAATGGGTGGATGTGGTCCTGCCGCCAGAGATGTACGAGCTGAAGGAAGAGCTGGAGAAGGTGATAAGCGACAGGATGGCACCGCTGAGGAACATGCGCCTAATCAACACGACAAGCCCGAGGCTCCCGAAGCGCGTCCTCCTGGAAGTCGGCAAGAAGCTGATGGCAAAGCCCGATTCCGACAAATTCAAGTTCATCATGCTCTCCCACTACGCCACCGTAATGAACCTAACGCACGCGCACGAGCTCCTCGAGACGCAGGGAATCTCAAGCTTCCTCGACTTCTTCAAGAGGCTGGAGGCGCGCGAGAAGAAGAGCAAGGCAGTCACGCGTATTCTCGACGACCCGCTCATCAAGCGAATCCTGCGCAAGGCAGAGGAGTTCAGGCTCGCGAAGGGCGAGCACCCGAAGCTCGCAAAGCTCGTCGAGCTCCTGAAGATGAGGCCAGGCAAGAAGGTGATTGTCTTCGTCCAGTTCCGCGACCAGATCAAGAGGATAGTCGAGGAGCTTAAGGCGAAGGGGATAACGGCGGAGCAGTTCGTCGGCAAGCGGCAGGGCGTAAAGCTGAAGGACCAGAAGGAGACCATCCAGAAGTTCCGCGATGGCGCGTTCGATGTCATGGTCGCCTCCTCAATAGGCGAGGAGGGGCTCGACATACCGAGCGTTGACGCAGTAATCTTCTATGAGCCCATCCCCAGCGAAATCCGCAGCATACAGCGGAGGGGAAGGGCCGGGCGGGCGAAGGCTGGCGAAGTGGTCATATTGATTACAAGAGGGACCCGCGACGAGGCCTACCACTGGGTCGCGCGCCGGAAGGAGAGCAGGATGAGGAGCATAGTGAAGGGGATGCAGGCAGGCTTCGTTAAAAAGGATGCCGCACAGGATATTCCGTTTATTTCAAAAGAAGGCCAGGCGAAGATGACGGACTTCTTCGAGTGATTCTCATGGACGTATGGTTGAAAAGATGGATTGCGTACAAGCACGTTCTGCGCGAGTGCGACGTGGTTCTGCAGGTGCTTGACGCGCGCGACCCTGCCGGCACGCTGAACCGGGGGCTTAGCCGCTACATGAGCAAGATGATAATCGTAGTGAACAAGAGCGACCTGGTTCCCGCACTGAATCTCGAAGAGCTCCAGCGGCTCCTCAGGGGCTACCGCGGAGTTGCGGTCTCGAGCAAGACGGGAGGCGGCTTCAACCAGCTCTTCCAGGAGATCAAGGGCGTCACGCTCCGCAGGCCGATAAAGGTCGCAGTCGTCGGCTACCCGAATGTCGGCAAGTCCTCAATGATGAACCGGCTCGCGCGGAGAAAAGCGACCAAGGTCTCGCCCATTCCGGGCGAAACAAAGAATGTGCAGTGGATTTCGCTCGGAGACGTGCTCCTCTGCGACACGCCAGGGATAGTCCCTCTCGGCGAAACCGGCGTCGGCCTGGTCCTTAAGGCGGCGGTTTCGGTGGAAAAGCTTCATTCCCCGGAGCCCGTCGCAATCGGAGTAATAGAAAAAAATCGGGATGCTACAGCCAAGTATTACGGGGTGCGCATCTCGGAAAAGGACAATGCAGAGCTGATTCTCGAGAAGATAGCAAAACGGCGCGGGAAGCTCCTTAAAGGCGGCGAGCTGGACCTCCAGGAGACGGCAAGGATGGTCGTGCGCGACTACCAGCACGGGAAAATCAGGGCTTGAGCATGCCGGTGAACATCAGGATGAGGATTGTCCCGAGCCCTCCAAGGCCGAACAGTGCGATTGAGATGAGGTAAGGCAATGTCAGCGGCACCTTCACCCCCACTAACGAAAGGATGAAGACGAAAACCAGCCCAACAATCGAATTGGCCAGCAGTGCGATGAAGAACTTCATGATGTTCTTCAGCAGCCTGAAAACGATGAAAAGGACGACCAAGGCCGCAACCACGAAGAGAAACGCCGCTATCGCGAGCGTGAACATATCGAGTGCCATAATCCCCTTTAGCTAGGACGTGGTTTAAAAAGTTGAGCGACGGGCCATAATCCACCTTCGGTTTTGGGCAGCATTTGACTGAGCGGCCGAAAGGCCTTGCACCGCAGATGCCGCTTGCGCGGCAAACGCCTAATGCCGGGCGCGTTTCACTCCGCTCTGCCCAACGTCCTTGCGTCATCCTGCGGGCAGGCGGATCCGTTTCTGTTCCCGGCGCCGGCCTTAAACCGGCTCGGCGATTCACGGTGGGCGGAACTTCCTCAGGGAAACCCCGGAGCTGCCGGCCCATCGCTCGGGATAGAGTGCGAATCAGCAATATATAAAAGCGCTGCCAAATCCCTCCGATGCTCACGGATTCAGAGAAGAAGATACTCCGCGCGATAGGCAAGGACTCCCGCGCCTCGTTCCGGAAGCTGGCAAAGCGCGTGGGAATAGCGCCTGCGACGCTCATCCAGCACGTGCGCAGCCTTGAAGAAAACGGTGTGATACGGCGCTATACCGCTGATTTTGATTTCGAAAAGCTTGGCTATACCATAACCGCTTTCATCGAGGTGCAGTCGAAGCGAGGCATGCAGCTGGAAACGGAGAAGGCGCTCGCCTCCCTGCCGAACGTCTGCGCTGTCTACGACCTCACCGGCCCGTTCGACTTCATCGTCATTGCCAGGTTCAAGGACAGGGATGACCTCAGCAGCTTCGTGCGCAAGCTCCTCCTCATGGAGCCGGTGGAGCGCACGAATACGCGCATAGCGCTCTCCACGCTGAAGGAGGATTTCAGCGGCGTCGGCTCTGCCAGCCTCTGACGCCGAGTAAAAGGTTATTAAAACGAGTCCGCAAAATACCTACCCACATGCCGTGGTAGCTCAGCCTGGGAGAGCATTCGAATCTTTTCTTGGTTTCCAAGAAAAGGTGATGAAGCTGAAGGATTCCCAGACGAGGGGAGCCAGAAACCGAAGGGTCGCAGGTTCAAATCCTGCCCACGGCACTGACCCTTTTCCCAATCGCCCGGGTTCGCAGCCCGGCGATATGGTAAAAGCGTCAACGGAAAACGTCATAAATGCGATCGTAGTCTAGCCTGGTAGGACTCGGCCTTGCCAAGGCCGTGGCCCGGGTTCAAATCCGAACCGCGGAGGGGGACACCCCCTCCTCAGTTTGAGGGTCCTCCGGATCCTCCCCCGTTCGACGGGGCGGTGAAACTCCCGGCGGTCGCATGTTTTCTGCGGTCGTAGTCTAGCCTGGTAGGACTTAGGCCCTCCAATGGCCCTTTTCCCACCGCATATCCGGCTCCGCCGGGTTGCGCATGGTAAAAGCGCCAGCGGAAAATCCGCTGGCGAAGAGGAAAGCCTATAACCCGGGTTCAAATCCCGGCGGCCGCATTCCTTATCCTAAAAGGAGCCATCCCGTAGCATAAGCGTCGCCAAGCCCAACGGTGAACTTCGGTTTCACGGCGAGCGCAGGGACAAGAACGGCATTCGCAAACCTGTGCCCGTTGAACTTCTCCAATGCGGCGATTCCCTCTTGGCTCACGGGATGCTTCTGCGAAAGAAAATGCCTCAGCTCGACGAAGCCCGCATTCCTCCCCTTCGCCGCCTTGAAACCCGCGAGCGCATGCCCAAACAGCATTTTAGGCTCGAGCCTCTGCTTTTTCCTGCTGAAGGCGAAGGAATAGGCTTTCTCGTGAACAACCATCCCGCCAAGCTGGTACGGGAGCTCCGCAAACACCTTCTCCGCAACCGCAAACTCGTCTCTGCCCTTTGCGCCAAGAACGGACGCGACTCCGCGCAGCTCAAGCTCATTCATGCCAAGGGAATCGGCATATGGGAGAATACGCCGCAGGACCAGGCGGAGCACGTCTTCACTCGCGAAGTCGCCGAACTCAACGTGAACTCTCATCCGAGGGTTAACCTTCTTCCACAGCCTCATCAGCCCGGCAATCTCCGCGAGCTTGTGCTCGCACCCTTCTTCGCGAAGGTTATGGAAGCCGGAAACGAGCGCGCACTCAAACTCTCGCGCATGCTTCAAGGTGAATTTCTTGAACGCTGTGCTCACCTTCATCTCCTCATTCGCAGGGTCATGGGTGAAGATGAGCCTTCCAGACTCGGGAATTGAAATTCCGAGAAGCTCCTGCCCCTTGCTGAATTCGAATACATAATGTACCGAGGATTCGCCTGAGGCATCGCCGATGCACTCCACCCTGCATTCCATTACCATGCGCTGCGTTCCGGTGAGGTTCGCAACATGAAGTGCAGCCCGCACGCCCAGCTTCGCAGCCGCGTTCGCAGCATTGCCCGCCTGCCCGCCGCCCCTCCTCTCCCCGAACGGGAAGCTCCTGCGGATAAATTCAGCGGTCTTTCGGCCTATCCTGACTTCCCCGCTCTCTCCGCTCCGCATCGCCTCAAAAAGTGGCAGCATTTCTTCCGGCAAGTCGGTTCTTTCAACCAGCTGGTCGACCTTCCATACTGCGTCTATGTTCGTGTTGAAAGCAAAAATAGCTGATTTCGCAACCTCGGCCTTGCCAGCCACTTTTGCATATCCCCGCAGCCAGTCTTTCACAAGAAGAAAATCTCAATCAGGCCCTTTAAATATGCAGCCGATGAGCTTGTACGCGAGCCGCGCCGCAAGGAAGTCGGATGCCGGATTCCCAGGTATCGGCGCGAGCTCCACCACATCGAAGCCGACAACCCTCTTCTGCGCGCACACCCTCCTCAATATCTGCATCACTTCATGCCAGCGGAAGCCCCCTGGCTCCGGAGTGCCTGTTGCGGGCACCTCACTCGGGTCAAACGCATCCATGTCGATTGAGATGTAAACATCATCGCTCAGCGCAGGCAGCGCATTGTCAAGCGTGGCTGCCAACCCTTCCTCCCTTATGTCATGCATGAAGAACGTCCTGACATTCTCGCTCCCTTTCATGAACTCCGCTTCCTCTGCGGAAAGCGACCTTATCCCGAGCTGCACAACCGGGCATATCTCGCTGGCCCTCCGCATTACGCTCGCGTGGCCATACTTCGTCCCCTCGAACGCGTCCCTGAGGTCGGCATGCGCATCGATATGCAGGATTGAAACGCCGTCATGCTTCTCATTAATCGCCCTTATCGCGCCTAGGGATACCGAGTGCTCCCCCCCTAGCATTACAGGGAACTTCTCCGCCTCCAATATCTCCTCGACCGCCTCCTCTACGCGCGCTATGGTCTCCTCCGGCGACTTGAACGAAGGCTCAAGCTCATCCAGCGTGAAAATTCCGACATCCGCGGGCGAATAGCCCAGCTCCTCATCGTAGAGCTCCATGTTCCGCGACGCCTGGATTATCGCATGCGGCCCGTTCCGCGCCCCGGCGTTGTATGACGTAGTGGAGTCATATGGCACAGGCAGGACGACAATGCGGCAATCCTTGAACTCCTTCGCCTCTATTCCGCAGAAATTGAACGGTGGGAGTGAATGCAACAGCTTCAAAAAATCACCCGTAAGTGAGCTTCAGCTCACCGTTGCCCCAGTCAAACGCCGGCTTCTTCCTTTTGCGCGCAATCTCAAGCGCATTGTCATACAATGCGTGCGCAACTATCGGGAGCGCAATCGTGGCATCGACGAACACCTGCGCGGTCTTCGCCCGCCTGCCTATTTTTCCCCATGAGACTGCCTCTTCAAACGTGCATCCGCTCAGGCCGCCCCAGTGCGGCGCGTCAGTAGTATATTGCACTGCATACTCATGCCCGGGCATCTCCACCCCAAGAATAAGGTTGAGTAGCTCGGTCTGCTGGATGAAGTTCTTTGGAACTCCCCCGCCAATGTAGACAACTCCGGTCATCTTCGCCCTTTCCGCAATTTGCACGGTCTCATCCGCATCCGCAATATTGTCCACAACTATAAATCTCTTGTCAGTGCGCAGCAGCCGCCTCCCCTGCTTCCCGTCCTTCCATCCCCGGCGTGCCATTACGAAGGAATAGCCGATTGAAGAGTCCGCGAGCGCAGGGCAAAAGACCGGGACGCCTGCGCGCGCAGCCTCGCCGACAATCGAGTCTTCAGCCTTCAGCGCAAGCAGCTCCTTCCCAAGCAATCCTATGAACTCGCGCGAAGAGACGGGCCTTTCAAGCTCGAGCTTCTCGATTATCCCCTGCACCCACCTGTCCGTCTTCCTGAACTTCTGCTCCTCGCCGAATACGTCATACATCCTGTCAACGGACTCATCCAGGAGCTCCTCGTCATCAACGTGCGCGCTCCCTTTCCAGTGGTAGTTGCCAAGCGCTTCGTGCACATCATGGAAGAGCTGCGCGCCGGAGGAAACAAGAACATCAATCATCCGCTCCCTTATCATCCACGCAATTATCTTGCGCATCCCGGCAGGCACCATCGCGCCGGACAGCCCCATCATTATCGTTATGTTCTCCTCCCTCAGCATGTCCGCCCATATCTGCACAGATTCCCCGAGCTTTCTCCCCTGGAATCCGGTCTCTGCCATCGCGTCCGTTAGCTGGCCGATGCTCTTTTTGCCGACCGTTACGGGTGTCACTGGCTTCTGCAAAAATTTGCTCATCTCACCACACATTTTTTCTGGCAGGGCTGGTTAAATAATCTTCTGCTTTTTTCTCCAGCATCCGCATTCCGCAGAAATCCGTTCATAGGCTTCAATCAGCGGCATCCTCTTCCGGCGGGCTATTGCACGCACGTCGTCAAACTCAGGCTTGCACTTCTCAATCCCGGCCGAGCACTTCACGTGCACGGCCCCCAAGCTGGTCTTCACAATGACAATCTTCCGCTCGAGCATGTGCTTCTGGACCGGAATCTCCCGGACTCCCCATGTGGTCGTTTCCCTGAGCATTGCATCGAGCACGCGTTGCCTGTCCGCAACATTGCACAGCGCCTGGAGGATGACGCCAGGGCGGCCCTTCTTCGCTATAATCGGGATGATGCACGAGTCCTTCGCGCCTTCCTCCATCAGCCTCTCAGCGGCATACTGCAAGGCTTCCCCGCTCATGTCATCGATGTTCGCCTCAAGCATGATGAAATTCGCCCCACCTTCTCGCTCCCCGAGTGCCGCGCGAAGCACATTCGGCTTTTCAAGCTCAGCCTTCCCCGCACCGTAAGCCACCTTCTCCGCAACCATCTGCACGTCTTCCGCAGGCCTCGCGGCAGCCACAATCAGCGCAGCGCCTGTCGGAGTGCATAGCTCGTGCGAAGACTCTCTTATAACAAATGGGAACCGCGCCTTCCTCAAAATCTCCATGGCTGCGGGCCCTGCCCCGCTTCCAACCCCGACTGGCAGCGCAAGCACTTGCGCGCCGCTGAATGCGCCAAGCTCGTCGAGAAGGGCTGCAGTCCCGATAATATCCATGATTGTGTCCTCCTCCGCAAGCTCGTGCAGATGAACGTCCCTGGTTCCATGCACGGCTTTCTCAGCCGCCAGGATTATGCCGAACGCCTTTGCGCAGAACTCCTGCGCGCCCTTCGATAGCCCAGCTGCTTTCGCCCCAGCGGCAATCCTCTTCTGCATCTCCGCAGCCGAATACCGCACCGGCTTCCCCACGGCCTTCATCAGCCTCGCGCGCACATGCCCCCTTTCAACGAATCCGAAGCCCACCCGCTTCCCCACGCCTGCCGCGCGCAGCTTCGCGTTCAGGAGCTTTTCGCTGCCGTCAACCAGGCCCGAAAGCGCAGAGATTAGCATGTCCCCGCTCGCGCCTGAGCCGGCATCAACCAGAATTGCCTTGACCACGTTTTTTAATAGGCGCGCGCAATATTAAAAGCGTGAGCAAAGGAAGGGCAAACGGAAAGCTGAAAACCCTGCTTGAGGTGCTTAGCAGCATGGTGCCAGCAGCAGTCGCGCTCTCCGGCGGCACAGACAGCTCCCTTCTTGCAGCAGCCGCTTTCCGCGCGCACAAAGGCTCGGTCGCAATCACTGTCGACGACGCAACCCTTCCGCGCAGCGAGCTTGCGGATGCAAAAAAAGTGGCAAGGTTGATAGGAATCCGCCACATAACCATCAAAATCGGCGCCCGCCCCAAAGCCTTCTTCGCAAATGACGCGCGCAGGTGCTACTACTGCAAAAAGCAGACCTTCGGGCGCATCCGCGAAGCAGCAACCGAGCTTGGCATAAAGCATGTTCTTGACGGCACGAATGCGGATGACATTTACGATTTCAGGCCTGGGATGCGGGCTGCGCGCGAGGAAGGCGTGCGGTTCCCGCTGCTTGAGGCGGGCATGGGCAAATCCGACGTCCGGAAACTTGCGAAGTCGCTAAGCCTCCCGGTCTGGGACAAGCCCGCCTCAGCCTGCCTCGCCTCCCGCATCCAGCGCGGCATGCCCATAACGAAGCGGAAGCTCTCCCGCATCGAGGCGGCAGAGGAATTCCTTAAGCGCAAGTTCGGCGTGAGGCTCGTCCGCGTGCGCGACCATGGGAATCTGGCGCGCATCCAGTTCAGCCGCAGCGAGATGCGCAGGCTGCGCGAGGACGGCGGGCTGGCAGCCGCATCGAGAAGGTTAAAATCACTCGGCTACAAATTCGTCTGCATGGATGCTGATGGCTATGTGCGCGGAAGTTGAGGAAGTCCTGCAAGCAGTTCGGGGCGGCCGCCTCTCGATAAATGCAGCCGCGCGCAGGCTCAGGCTCAACAGCATCACCGAGGTAAGGGATTTCGCAAGGCTCGACTCATTCAGGGCCGCACGCTCCGGCATTCCGGAGATAATACTCGCAGAGGGCAAAAGCCCGGAAAAGGTAGTTATGATAGCGAAGGCCGCAAAATCGCCTATGCTCATAACCCGGATGGGGAACGGGCACACCGCGGCTCTGAAAAAGGCGTTTCCTAAGATGACCTACAACCGGAGCGCCCGCTCCGCATTCACCGGCAGCCTACCGGCAAAATCCGCAGGAAGAATAGGCGTGCTCGCGGCAGGCACGAGCGACGTGCCAATCGCGGAGGAAGCAGCTTTCACGGCCGAGGCAATGGGCTGCGAGGCGCTCCGCGCATATGATGTGGGGGTTGCCGGAATCCACCGCCTTTTCAAGCCGCTGAAAAGCATGGTTGGGAAGGGGGCCCGCGCATTCGTAGTCGCTGCAGGAAGGGAGGGAACGCTCCCGGCAATAGTCGCGGGGCTCGTGGACGTGCCGGTGATAGGCCTTCCCATTTCAACGGGCTACGGATACGGGGGGAAGGGCGAGGCAGCGCTCAAATCCATGCTGCAGAGCTGCTCCTTTTTAACGGTTGTCAATATAGATAATGGGATTGGCGCAGGGGCCTGCGCCGCGTTGATTGCCAAGAAGGCGGTGGGAAAATGAACATAAACGCGTTCATCAGGCTGACGAGGCTCGAGCATGCAGTTATGCTGTGCGCAGCAGTGCTCGTGGGCGAGATCATCGCATTGGGCCAGCTTCCCGACCTGCAGTACATCCTGCTCACCTTCTTCCCGCCGTTCCTCATAGAGATAGCCTCCTTCTCAATAAACGACCTGTTCGATGTTGATACGGACACCGCGAACAAGCGCTACGACCGCCCCTTGGTGACCGGTGACGCAAAGCTCGGGGAGGCGTTTTTCATCTCAATCGCAGGCTTTCTCGTAGGTGTCATGGCCGCCCTGCTTATAAGCGTCCCCGCTTTCGTCGTCGCGCTTCTCTTCGGCGCATTCGCATTCCTCTACAGCTACAAGCTGAAGGACATGCCCCTCGCGGGTAACATCTACATCGCGACTACGATGGCAATCCCCTTCATCTTCGGCAATCTCGCGGTCCTGAAACCACTTTCATCATCCATAATGCTTCTCGCCCTCATCGCATTCATGGCGGGCCTGGGCAGGGAGATACTCGGCACAGTGCGCGACATGGAAGGGGACGTGGCAGCCCGCAAATCGCGCACGCTTCCGGTGATAATCGGCAAGCAGCTCGCGCTCCTGCTCGCAGCCGTGCTGCTCATCATCGCGGTAATCCTCAGCGTAATCCCATTCACGTACCTGTCAGCGTACAAGGGCGACTACAACTACCTTATTCCAGTAGCAGTTGCCGACGTCCTCCTGCTATACGTGGCGGCAAGGGCCATCGGGGATTCCGAAGACTTCCTTTCGCGGGCGCGGCTCATAACGCTCGCCGCGCTCGGATTCGGCCTCATCGCCTTCCTGCTTGGCGCAATCTATTAGAGTGGTCCATAATGGAGACGATAACTGAGCTCAGCCTACCAATGAAGCTTTTTTCCAGAGGAAAGGTGCGCGACACCTACGAACTGGATAGCAGGCTGCTGATGGTGGCGACGGACCGTCTCTCAGCTTTCGATGTGGTTTTCAAAGAGGGGATACCGCTCAAAGGCGCGGTCCTCACGCAGCTAAGCGCCTTCTGGTTCACGAAGACGCGCAAGATAATCCGCAACCACCTCATCTCCACTAATGTCTCTGACTTCGGCAGCGCGGCCCAAAAATTCTCCGACGAGCTAAGCTACCGCTCAATGCTGGTCAGCAGAGCAAAGCCCGTGAAGGCGGAATGCGTTGTCAGGGGATACCTCTCAGGCTCAGGCTGGAAATCGTACCAGAAAACCGGCGAAATATGCGGAATAAGGCTCCCCAAGGGCCTGAAGGAGAGCAGCGAGCTTCCGGAGCCCATCTTCACCCCAACGACGAAGGAGGACGTGGGGAAGCACGACATGAACATCACCGTGCAGCAGCTCGCCGAGAAAATAGGGACTGACTTGGCAAAGGAGCTTGAGGAGAAAAGCCTGCAGCTCTACTCATCCGCAGCCAAATACGCGAGGAAGCGCGGCATAATCATCGCGGACACGAAATTCGAGTTCGGAATGGTCGGGGATGACCTCATACTTATTGATGAGGCGCTCACGCCGGACAGCTCCCGCTTCTGGCCAGCAGATGGCTGGGAGCCGGGCAAGCCCCAGAAGTCATTCGACAAGCAATACGTCCGCGATTACCTTGAGTCAATCGGATGGAACAAGAGCCCCCCGCCCCCACCGCTCCCAAAAAGCATAATAGAGGGAACCACAAAGAAGTATGTGGAAGCCTACGAACGGATTACGGGCGAACGATTCCCCGCGAAATAGGTGATATGATGCCGGAAGTCCTCATAGTAATCGGAAGCGAATCGGACAAGAAGATTGCGGCCGCAGCCGTGCAGATGCTCGGCGAATTCGGCATCTCCAACTCAATAGTGGTTGCCAGTGCCCACAGGACGCCTGAGGAGCTGGAGAAGCTCGTCGCCTCCTCCAATGCAAAAGTCTTCATCGCAATCGCAGGCCTGAGTGCAGCCCTCCCAGGGGTAATCGCCTCAAAAACAACCAGGCCCGTGATCGGAGTGCCAGTCAACGTTAAGCTCGAAGGCCTCGATGCGCTCCTCTCAATGATGCAGATGCCTTCCGGCATCCCGGTCGCAACCGTGGGGATAGACAATGGCAAGAATGCCGCTCTTCTCGCGGTCGAGATGCTTGCACTCTCGAGCCCGACCTTAACCAAGAAGCTCGAAGAGCACAGAGCGCGGAGCAAGAAGTGAACTGCAAATGAAACGATTGGCTCCGAAGATAACGCGCCAGAGGCTCCTTATCGAAGGGTTCTACAACATCCCGGTTGATAAGAATACTGTGACAGCCTTCTTCGATGGCATTACGGGGGAGCTGGGCTTGAAAGCTTACGGAAAGCCTGCCGTCCATTCCCCCTCGGGCCAGGGCAAAGCGATAAACCAGGGATTCGACGCCTTCGTGCCGCTTGTTGACTCCGGAATCAGCCTTTACGTCTGGAGCAACGCCCGGTTCTTCTCGATTGTCATCTACAGCTGCAGGCGTTTCGAGGTCAAAAAGGCGGTAGCATTTGCCAGGCACTTTTTCAGCGCAAGGGACTTGGCCTACCATTCATTCTAGCAGGTCGAAAATCTTCTTCGCAATCCCGCTCTTCCTTTCGGCAAATTTCGCTCCGTCACCGTTCTTTCTCAGGATTAGCACCTCATTCGTCTCCGTCCCGAACCCGGCCCCTTTTCTTGAAACATCATTCGCAACAATCAAATCAGCGCCACACTTCCTCATCTTCTCCAGAGCCCTCCGCTTCAGTTCAGCATCGCTTACCCCGCTCTCCGCCTTGAAAAGCACAAGCCCGGCCTTCCTGTTCCATTTTCTAACGGCATCCGAAATCTTCGGCGCAGGCAAAAGGGAGATGTTAGCGTTCTTCCTTCCCGAACTCATCTTCCCCTTCTCCTTCTTCGCAATGAAATCGCCAACTGCCGCCGCAAGGGCTATCACGGCAGCGCCTTTGGCCTCCTTCCTGGCCGCAGCGTGCATCTCCGATGCGCTTCCCGCGCGCACAACCTTCAGATAGCCCGGAACCGGCGCCTCCGTATGGCCGGCAATGAGCGTCACATCCGCCCCGCGCAGCCACGCTTCCCTTGCGAGCGCAATCCCCATCCTTCCGCTGCTAGGGTTCGAGATGAACCGCACGTCATCGATTGGCTCCCTCGTCGCGCCGGCGGTCACAAGCACCTTCTTCCCCTTCAGCGTCCCCTTCGCGAGCCTTCTTATGCAGACATCAACAATCTCGCGGCTCTCAGCAATCTTCGCCTTCCCCTCTTCCATCCGCGGCATGATTACCTGCACGCCTTTCTTCTTCAGGCGGGCTATGTTCTCTGCGACAAACGGGTTCTCATAGATGCTCAGGTGCATGGCCGGCACAACCACAATCGGAATTTTCGCCCCGAGCGCGGTGCTTGCGCAGGTCGTTACCGGCGTATCGTCAATTCCCCAGACCATCTTCCCAATCGTATTCGCGGTGCATGGCGCAATTAGAAGCAGGTCTGATTTCCCCGCAGTCCCGCACAGCGAAATATGCTCGCACTCGCCAGTGAGTTCCGTGACAACGGGATTGCCCGTGGACCAGTGCATCAGCTGCGGGCCTACAAGCCCCTGTGCTGCGCGGCTCATCACGCAGAATACTTCGGCGCCATGGCGCATCAGCCCGCGCGCAAGCTCCGGTGAGTTCGCCGCGGCGACGCTGCCGGTGATGCAGAGGCATATCTTCTTTCCCGCAAGCTCAGAGCCGCTCGAGCCGATGATTGATGTCGAGCTGTGCATCATTTCCTGCGCCTCTTCGCAGCCACCCTGATTTTCTGCGCCGCCATCGCCCTTCCCTTCGATATCGCGCGCGTGTAAAGCACGATGCTCAATATCGCGGAGGTTACCAGGAGTATGCTGAGCAGCACTATCACAACGACCAGCGACTCGTTCAGCTTCTCGACGTTCTCCTGGGCCGGTATTGAGGCAGGCGTCGCTGAAGGCGCCGGGACCGCATTCGGGTTCTCGAATAGCACGAGCATCATCGTGGTGTCGTTCTCCATCCCATCGGCTATAGATCCGAGCCTAAGCACCGTGCCGGCGTCTCCGCCAGTCAGGTTGTAAAAGCTCGCATGCGCAAAGAAGAGCGCGGACCAGAGCGTCTTCCCCTTCCTCGCCAGGAACCCGCTTGCCTTCTGCGAGGCGGCGTTCTCCCCTTGGGCGCTATAGTTCGCCGCCCTGAGCGCGCCAAGCACGTAATCAGCATCATACACCGCGGCCCCGTACTCGCTCGCATTCAATGCCATCTCAGCGCTCGAGAAGTGGAACTGCAGGTCGCTGTCTTCCCCCTGCGGCCCTGCCATCGCCCCGCGCGCCTCGCCTACGCGTGCAAGCGCCAGGTTCCTGAGCGCCGCCTCATCCGCACCGCTTCCGCCCACTTCGGCAGCCGCGGAGTAAAGCTCCTTCGAAATCCCGCACCAGCTCTTCGCGAGCAGGGCGTCCTTGTAGAGCACGAGCACCTCCTCGCTGTCATTCACCGCAAGCTCCTGCTTCTTCACTTCCGCGAGCTTGTTTCTCGCCCATGTTGCGCGCAGGTCCGCCCCCACCCTGAACCCGAGGTTCTCCTTCGTTAATCTTCCGCGGTCAATCCCGTTTATGCAGCTTCCGACATCTGAAATAAGAAGCGCCAGGTCCTGCCTGTTCGGGCTGCCGTTCTTCACCACTTCCGCATTGATGCGGTTCAGGAAGGCCGTGTTCGCCGCAGTGTAGAAATACCCATTGGCCAGCATCTCCCCGCTGTCCGCAACATCCTCCCTAAGCAACGGCAGTACGGTTGCCGCCGCTATGCTGTTGCTTCTTGCCGCATCTTCGGTCTCGTTCGCAGAACTTTCCACCACCCCGCTAGCTATCTCCCCGAACCTCCCGACTCCGCAGCCCGGGCAATCGTAGGAGTAGGGCTGGAGATGCAGCGGCGCGGGCGTTTCCACGGGCAGCGGCTGCGGGTAAGTGCCCTCCGCAGCGAACGCTATATCCCTGACTTGGGTGATGTTGTCAACCTCGAATACGGTCACATTGAGCCTGCCCATCAGGCTCACGAGCGTTATCTTATCGAACGTGTCGCTTTCCCGCGGCAGCAGCACGAGTTTTATCCCGCCAGCAGAGGCCGCCTCGACCTTCTGGTATATGCCGCCAACCGCCCCCACCTTCCCGCCGTCCTCTATGGTTCCAGTTACCGTGAAATCCCCGCGCAGCGGCCTTCCCTCGAGCGCGGAAATTGTGAGCAGAGTCATCGCGGCTCCCGCGCTTGGGCCGTCAACCTGCCTCGTTTCCCCGACATCCATCGTCAGGAAAACATCATAGTCGCTCTCATTCTTCCCGAGGACGGCCATCGCGTTCTCGACCGCCTTCCTTTCGGACTGCTGCGTGTCAATCCCAATCAGCGGGTTGGTCGAGGTGTATATGTTCCCGGTTCCATTCCTCACATCGACGGTAATAAGTATGAGCACCCCTCCGCCGTCCGTGACTACTGCAGGCACGCGCATGCTCGCATTAGCCGCGCTGGCCTGCAGCGACGCACAAATAAGCACAAAGGCAAGAACGATTATCGCATTCATCTTCAAGCAATCGCCTCCACTGCGGCAGCGATGCGCGCCTTCGCCTCAGGCTTCGCGAGGAGCGCCCTTTCGCCGGCCTCAAATACAAATTCACGCTCGGCTTTAATAACAGCTTCGCCCTCCGCTCCTGCGGCGACAGAGCCCGCAACCGAGACAGGCACGTACTGCATGCCTATGCTCAGGAAGTACTGCCCGCTTGAGACTCCGCCAGAGAACTTCGAAGCCTTCAATCTCACCTTAATCTCCTTCCCGCTCCTCAGCGAGCCGGGCTCGGCAAGCACGAATCCCCTCTCCAGCTCCTCGGCTTCCGCGCCCTTCATAGCCACCCCAACCCTGCTGCCGCACGATGCCTCCTCCACGTCCTCGTCCTGCACCTGCAGCGACTTCGCAACCACTTTCTTCCCAGTAGGGTAGAGCTCGAGCTCCTGGTGCTTCCTCACGCTTCCCCTTGCAACTATCCCCAGCACAACAGCGCCGACGCTCTTCACTGCAAACGAGTGGTCTATCGGGATTTTCGTGGGGCCGGCAGCCCGCTCAACCTTGACCCCGCTCACCTTCCCCCTGATCAGGTTCGCATCCTTCGCGACGAACTCGTACTTTTCCAGCGCGGTCCCCTTCAAAAACGCTTTCACTGCTTGCTCATCCGCCCCTTCTCCAACCGCAATAAGCCCATTTTTCTTCCCGAGCAAATCGAGCGCAACAACCGTCTCCCCGAAGAACCTGTCAACCTCATTCACCACAAGCACGACAAAATCCGCCGGGTTTATGCAGTGGAGCAGCGGCTGCAGCTTCTCGGGGTAAAGGGTTGGCTCGAAGAAGCTGACCACCTCCCCCTCTGCCTTCAGGTGGTAAATCGTGAAATCGCTCGCTGTCCCCTTTTTCGCAATCTCCTTACCGATGTTCTTGTCGCCCAGCAGCGCGACGTTCAAGTGGTCCATATTCTCATCAATTTGAATGCGGCCGCCGGGATATTCAGCGAAGCTGAATGCGCGTGCGCGCACGCAACCTGCATTTGAACCCGGGTTATAAGCTTCTTCCGGTTTCTTTTCCAGGGTTTTCTTTCCCAAAGAAAAGCCTTGGGAAGCTCATGTCCTACCAGGCTAGACTACGGCCGCATCAGAACCAATGGTTGGCTTCCTCGCTCGCACCCAATGCACGTCTCCCGCAACACCTGAGGGTGTTGCGCAGTTGCACTGGGGCTCGCTCGTCGCCATATCCTTGGTTCCTGAACCTCCACTAACGGATATAGCTTAGCTCCTTGCCGGCGAAGCCCCCTTCCTGTATCTGCTTCTGCTTCTCGGTCTCCTTCTCCATCCTCTTCATGAACTTCTCGCTCTCCTTCGCCCTGATTTCAAGCTTGGAAAGGTCGATCTTCACCTCAAGTATCCTGGAGAGCACCTCGAGCACGCTCTGCGCGCTCTTCGCGTCAACATAGCCGCCGTGCGTCTCGCCCATCAGGCAAACACCCTTAATCCCCCTAAGCTTCCCCAGCCCGAGCAGCATGCCCGCAGCGCCGATGATCGAGCCACTAGCCTCCCCGAACAAAATTCCGTGCTTCTTCAGGCTCGTGACAACTTCCATCCTGGTCGCCGAGCCGAACACGCGGGGCTTCTCCACAACGCGGCCTACCCCGTAGCCCCCGAGCGTGAATATGAATTTTCCCCCGAGCTTCTGGTAGAAGTCCAGTATGGCCCCGCAGACCTCGAACTGCGCCTCGGGCGTCACAGCCTGCACGTCGCCAACCAGTATTACAATATCCCTTCCGCCCTTCTTCGGGTTCTTCCAGTAGTAGAACTTGTTCTTCAGCATCCGTATTATGCCCTTCTTGAGCATGAGGACCTGGTGCGGAAAATGCGGAGAGTAGAGTTCGGCGAACTTCTCGGCCTTCAACTCCTTAATCATGTGGTCAGCAGCCAGCTTCCCAACCAATCCAATCCCGGGCAGGCCCTCAATGAGCACCGGGTCGTTCAGCTTCACCTTCTTCGAAACAATGAGCGTCTTGTCCATGCACATCACCTATTTCCCAAACTTCGCTTCCCTCCGAACCGCAGGGGGCCTGCGCTCTTCGCCTTGCGGCGAAGGCGCGGCGCTTTCGCCCGAAGGCGAAATGCGCCTGTCGCCCCCTTCAGTTTGAGGTTCCTCCTGATTCCCCTTACTCCCCATACTTCGCTTCCCTTCTGTACTTCGCCCACTTGTCCTCGGGCGAATACCTTGGCGGGTGCGCGGTCCCGGTCTTTCCGCCGCATTTCGGGCATTTCTCGCCCATCGCATACGCGCCGCACGCCCTGCACTTCATGAGCTTCTTCAATTAAGCCGCCTCTCTCACGAACTCGACGGCCCCTATCCCCTTCATCAGCCTCTGCACTTCCGCAGTCGCGGCCTCAAGCGCCTTCTCAGCGCTCTTGTATTCGCCGGCCTTCACCGAAAGCCTGTACCTCGGCGCGCCAAGGTAATGCAGCGTTATCTCGGTCCCGCCTTTCTCGGTTGACTTCGCGGCGAGAAGCGCCTTCCTTATGTGGTCAATCGCATCGGGCGCATGGGATGTTATCATCAGCGTCCCCGTGATGTTCACTTCCGGCAGGTGGATGTTCAGCTGCGCAACCTCGCCCAGCACCTTCCTCCATTCTGCGGAGATTTCTGCCCCTTTGAACGCTTTCTCCCCGTTGAAAGAAATATCCTCTAACGCAAGATACATGTCATCGTGATTCTTCAGAAGTTCGGCGCCGACCGTCTTCCAGGCAGAGGCAACCTCAACCTTCATCTTCTTCGCGCACAGCTCGAACAGCTTCGTCGCGCGCTTCTCCCTCTTGAAGCCCTCCATCTTGAGCTTCTTGTCGCTCTCACTCACCCTCCTGAGCGAGAGGTCCACCTGGTTCTTCTCCGGCGTGAGGCGGTGCACCCTTGCGACCACCTTCTGCCCATCCTTCAGGAACTCGTGGATGTTCTTCACCCACCTGCTCGCCACCTCTGAAACATGGAGGAATGCCTCCCTGCCGTTGTACTCGTCAAGCGTGCAGAACGCGCCGTAGGGCATTATTTTCCTGACTGTGGCTATCACGAACTCGTCGAGCTCTGGCATGTCATTCTGCTGCGGGTTCGCTTCAGCCACTCATTCACCTAAAGAACCTTCAAAACCTTCCCGACGATCTTTGCCCTTCCGCCCGTCGGGATTGCGAGCGTCTTCTTGCACTGCAGGCACGCCACCTTGACGGTCGCGTTGCCGAACACGTTCTGCTCGTTCCCGCATTCGCACTTCACCCTCAAAAACCTAGACATAATAGCACCCCTAAGCCGTAGTTACCTCGAGCTTCTTCCTCGTCCTCGTCCCTATGGTCCTCTCATGCTTCTTCTTGCACACGCTGCACTCGAGCACGACCTTGTTCCTCTTCCCGAGCTTCTTAACGCTCTTCTCGCCCGCCACCTTGCCCTTGTAGCCGACCAGCTTCCTCGCATGCTTCAGCTGGCCCCAGGCCATGGTGCGCGCGTTGCCCTTCGAGTAGAGCTTCGCCTTGTGCTTCGTGTGCTTCCTGCACTTCGGGCAGTACGTGTTAACGCTTGCCGGATACTTCATTTCTCATCACCATCTCTAATTGTAATCGATAACAGCCCAAAATCCGAGCCTACCGACGCTGGAACCTATATTTGGGCGCTTTTGCTTTTTAAAGCCAGCGCCGTCTAAGCCTCGGCGGCGACCTTTCTCTTCAAAAGAAGCTCCGCAACCTTCTGCGGCACGGAGAACGCCTCGTCCTTCCTGAAAGGCCCGTACTTCACGCCATCGACGCCCACGAACTGCGGGACATCGGCAAGCGCCTTCAGCTGCCGAACCTCGGGCGCAGCCATCACCCTTCTCTCCACTTTCTCAACCGAATTTCCGTCAAGCGACCTCTCAAACAGCTTCTCGCATTCGGAGATGGCATCCTTCACCTTCCCATACATCTCCTGCTCCTCCCTGGCAACCCCGGAGATTCCATCCCCGCCTTTCGCGCCCCGCAAGGCCCTGAAAAGGAGCTTCTGCTCCCTCACCTCGTAAATGTCGCGGATCACCTTCACCGCATTCTCATACTCCTTCGCCTTCTCGAGCGCAAATTCGCCTTCCATCCCTTTCTTCATCCTTGCGAGCATCTCCCCGGCTTTCTCGTAGAACTCCTCGTGCAGCTCACCGAGCATGCCCGTGCTGCGCTCCTTCTGCTGGACGCGCCTCAGTAATTCGTAAGTCAAATCCTCCAAAGAAACCGACCGCTAGAGTTTTCCCGTGCTGCCATTTAACCCTTGCGCTCACTTCCACAAGTTGGCTTCCCGTTTGCAAATCAGATAAACAGCAGCGAACTCTGGAAGCTCCAACTCCTGGTTCTTGTAGGGTCCGAAAGTCTGATTTTTCATAATAAACACAGGCGCCTCCCCAGTCTTCACCCGAACAGGCGCATCAGAGAAGACAACCGCATCATTCATCGGCTCAAAAGAGGCGAGCGCATCCACGCTTGCGACCTTCTTCGCAGCCAGCCCGGTCTCCCCGTGCAATGAGTTCGGCAGCCTTATCAATTTGCTGACATCGAACGTGACCCCGACATCCACCTCATCGCCGACCTTCCCCATCCCCTCAATCTGGATTGCTGCGCTCCCAATCAGCTTCTCAACCAGGTGGTCCTTCTCGGGCCCTGTCATCCTAACAGTATCCCAGTTCCCGCGCCCAACCCCCTCAATCACCTTTGCCATGCTCTTCTGCAGCCTTTTCGCAATCACGGGCTCAACCCCGAATTCGGCCAGTTTCCCAGCCTGCAGCAGTTGCAGGAACCTCTTCGCAATCTTCCCGTGCCAGCCGGGCGTCTCAGGAGTCGGGCCCTCAAGCTTTCCCTTGAATCTCGAATAGAAAAGCGACTTCCCATTCAGCCCAGCCCCGGAGATGTAATCGGCAATCTCCCTCCTCGCCCACCCGCTCAGCTCCCGGACGGTCCCATTCCTTACATGGACGTGATAGCCGCGGTTCCCGGAGAAATTCACGGAAATCTCATCCTTCGAAAAGCCGAAATCAGGCACAAGGAACTCCTCAATTAATTTCAAGGTCTCTTCCTTCACAGCGGAAAGGCATTTCTCGCACGGGAATTTCTTCGGATGCGTCTTTCCGAGGCATTCCAGCTCCAGGTGGTCCGCATCCAAATCGAAGACCAAATCAGCGCCCATCCACCCTTTCCGCGGCATCGGCCTCCCATCCGGGAATTCGTAATACGCGGCTGAATAAGAAATGTAGAACGGCGTGTTCCTCACCAGGTAGCTCTTGAGTGCCTGTGAATCCCTGAAAGCCATGTGCCTTGACTCTATTTTCTTGTCCCAGGTCCCGAGCCCGAACTCCCTCTGCGAAATATCCGGCGGCGCAACCTGCTCGGGCTGGCACCTCTCGTAATAGGACTGGAAAAGCCTGCGGGCGAACCCCTCCTCGGGGTTCGCAATGGACAGCTGCGCCTGCGCCTCGTCAGCCACTCTTCCTCGCCTCCACGAAAACTCTCTTCTTGTAATTCAGCGGGTGCCTCACCCCGCAGTCGGCAATGCAAAGCCCGTAAGTATCCACGCTCGCGCAGGAAGGCACGGAATAGTTCCTCTTCGCAAGATATTCCACCTGATACCTTGTCACCTGCTCATTATAGTCCGGCGCAGTCCTGAACGCGGCAATCACATCCTCGACCTTCATCCCGGTCTTCAGCAGGAAAGCGGCAAGGTACCAGCGCGCGGTATGCGGCAGGTTCTCGGAATTCCTCATCCTCTCGAGCAGCTTCGCGATGCAGGGCGGGTAGCTCCCCTCGTCCATGAACACCTTCCCGCCGAACCCCTCCTCTTTTGGCAGCTTTCCCCGCACCTCTTCAGCCGCTTTCCTCACGTTCTCCGGGATTCCACTCACATCAGCAGGCATCTCCTCCATCCGCATCCTGGCTGCCTCCTCGAGCACGCGGATTAGCTCGCTCCTTCCGAGGTGCACCTTCCCGTCCCTCATCCTCATGTTGATGAGCTTGTAGTCGATGGACTTGGGCGCATACTTGAGATAATCGGCGAAAGGAAGAGCGAACGGGCTATCGGAAAAAAGCGCCACCCCGAATTCCGCGGCAACCCTCTTCAGCCCCGCATCCTCCTCTTCTGAAAGATACCTTCCGACCCTCTTTGATTCCGCAACAGCAAACCTGCCTAGGAAATACCTGTTCTTCAGGCACGCGAGCATCATCCTCGCCACTGCATAGGACGAAACCTCGCCCTCGAGCACCGCATCAACGCCAACCGTCACCGGCTTGAGCCCACCCTTCCCGAGCGCGGAAAGGAGCCTTTTCTTCGCCCTCTCCACATCATCGTAGCCCACGCTGATCTTCTTCTTCATCAGGGCTTTCGCTTCGGATGAGAACGGATAGCGCGAGCAGAAGAGCAGGTCCATTCAGAACCCCCGTTGCGCACGCTCGCTCCTCGTTGCCAAACGAGCTCGCTCGCGGCGCATATCGTCGGTTCCTGAACTTCCGTCCATAAAATCAGCTCATACAGTATTTGGCAGCGATTTAATAAAAGGCGCCTGGGGTTGGTTCCAGTTCAACTCTTTTGCCCGGATGCCGCGCGCTCCCTTATCGCCTGCAGCGCGGCGTTCTCGGAAACGAACCCCAAATATTCCCGCGGTAGCTTCGCGAGGGCATAACCCGCCTTTTCCAAGTCCGTGGAGCACAGGCAGACATACTGCAGGCATTGGCCTGCAAAGTTGGAATGCCCGCCGCACCTTTTCGCGAGGATGTCAACCCCCTGCATCCACGCCCCGCGGTCCTTTGCGTACACTACTGCGGTCGCCACGTCAAGCTCCTCGTTTTTCGCCGCCCTCTCCACATCAGCAACGGTAATGCCCGCAAGCCTGGCGCGCGCATACTCTTTCATGCCGGCAATTTTTGAATTCTCGGCTGCGTCTTCCATCGCGCCGAACTTTCCCTTCCCAAACAGCATGCCCAGCCCATATTCGGCAACCTTCGGATTCTCGGTTTTCTCCGTCTTCGATATTACCCTGTGAACCCTGCCATTCTTCGCATCGCGGTCCATCCCAAGCACTGCAATCTCTCCGAAAAGCCCGGCTTCCATGAGTTTTGGATGGTTGGAATTATTCTTCGCAGTCCTGAACATAATCAAATCGTGTCCTCTTCAAACCCGCTGAATTCTACAACTCAGGAATAAAAAGATGCGCAATGCTGCTAATGCTTCACGCGCCCGTTATCTACGACGAGCACCTGCCCATTGACCCCTTTCGCAGTCGCAAGGAATACTATCGCCTCCGCGACATCCTCCACTTCCACAAGCTTCCCGTTGGGCGTAAGCGCAGCATAGACCCTCCATCTCGCCTCAGGCGTCCTCTCCATCAGCTTCGTCCGCACGGGTCCCGGCGCAACGGCATTCACTGCAATCCCGTGCTCCGCGAATTCATCCGCCCAACTGTAGGTGAGCCCTATGGCCCCGCTCTTGCTCGCAGCGTAATGGCATCCGCTCCTGCTCCCAATGATTCCTGCGATGCTCGCCACATTGACGATTCTTCCGCCCTTCCCCCGCTTAATCATCTCCCGCGCGACCGCCCGCGTGCAGAGGAAGGCTCCTTTCAGATTAACTCCCATGAGCCAGTCCCACTCCTCCTCTTGCAATTCGACAGTCGGCCGCCCCGGCTTCCTCGAATAGGCGCCCGCATTGTTCACGAGGATGTCTATCCCGCCGAATTCCTTCACAACCCGCGCGACCATCCGTTCGACTTCTTTCGCTTTCGAGACGTCGGCCTGCACGGCAATGCATCTCGCCCCAAGTTTCTTAGCTTCCTTGACGACTTCCTGCGCCTCTTTTGCACTCCCAGAACTAGCGTAATTCACAGCTACGTTCGCCCCGAGCTTGGCAAAATTAAGAAGAGCCGCCCTCCCGAATCCCCGGCCCGAGCCGGTGACGAGGGCGGTCTTACCTGAAAGTGGCTCCATCACGCCACGCTCAGCGCGTGAAGGTCGTCACGGTCCAGTCGTTGGTCGGGTCGTCCGCGTTCGCCTGGTCCGCCGTGAAGGTGTGGGTGTAGCTCTGCGTCTGGCCCTCGTTCAGCGTCACGCGCACTGTTGCGGTTGTGGGTGCAGTCACCCCGTGGTCGGAGTAGTACCTGACCTTGATGGCCCACTGCCCGGTCTCCGTTGTGTTCTCGCATATGAAAGTCTCGGGCCCGTACCCGTCCGTCTTGTCAAGATCGAGGTTGCATCCCGAGATGCCATTGAGCGCCTGGTACCAAGTGTGATCGCTGTTCAGTGTGCTGCTGTAGCCAGGGGCGTACACGTGCATATCTACATCCGTTAGGTTCGTGTCCCAGGTCAGCACCACTTCTACCTGGCGCGCAGGCAGGTTGCCCGTCACCGTGAAGGTGTCGCTCTGGCCATAGGCGCCGCCGTTTGCGTCCTCGACCTGGACAACGACATTGTTCGTGCCCCTGCCGATGACGAAATCGGCGCCGAAGTCCCAGGTGCCATCGTCGTTCCTCGTCATGTCCGTGACATACTGCTTCTGCCCGTTGAGCACAACCGCAACCCTCCCGCTGAATATGGTCGCGTCATTGCCGCCGGGGTTGTCTACCGTGCCCGCGATGTGCTGCACCCTCTCCGTAGTAGTGCCGCCATTGGCGACAGCAGTCCCGTCCCTCCCGGTGAGGCCCGTTACATTCGCGTGCTGTGCGTTTCCGCCCGGAAACGGTATGCCGCAGCATCCGTACAGCATCAGAGCCGCGACAATTACTGCCGCAGCCACAAACCACTGCTTCGTCATAGTCCCAACCCCCAATTCAAGCCGCCTCAATCCGCGGCGCAAGGTAATACGTAAGCACAGCATCGCCAATGGAATACTCCACCTTCACGGGCGCGTTCGTCTTCAAATGCAGCGTTATCTGGGAATCGTTCGGGCATGCCCTTGCGATGTCGTCAAGGAACTGCAGCGGGAAGGTCGCCCTTGCCGGCTTCTTCACGTCCATCTCGGCAGTCGCCTTCTCGTTCAAATCAGCGGAATCGCCCTTCGCATCCACGAAGAAGCCCGCCTCGGTCGCCTCGAGCACCAGATGGGACGATACGAGCGTCGCGTCCCTCAAAATCTCCTTGAACTGCCCCGCATTCACCTTAACAGTGGCATCGTAGTCAATCTTCGGCTCCTTCTGCGGCCCGGCGCTCAAATCCAGCAGCGGAATCTTGAAGCTCCTCTTGCCCTCGCCGCTGAACTCCAGCCCGAGCTTGTTCTCTTCGAGCACCATCTTCAATTTCTCCTTCTCCCTCGCCCTCGCAAGGAACTTGGAGAGGCTGTCGAAATTCAGCCCTATCTTCCCGACTCCCTCCACCTTGTATTCCACGAAGGACTTCTTCGGCACGAAAAAGGAGACCATCGCAATCTGCGAGGGGTCCATGGCCCTGAGCGAAATGCCGTCCGCCTTGACCTCCAATACCCCCTCATCAATAAGGTTGACTATCGCATCAACGCAATTCTTCCAGAACTTCGCATCCTCGACGCTTACCTCGAACATCTGAATTCACCCCAGATTAAATAGACGGTTTATCCTTTGCAGGCAGGGGTTTAAAATCTCTCCTAACCCCGAAGCGGCTTCAGCCTTTCCTTGCTGCCGCCCGGCTGCATTAATCTTTCCGAATCTAGGCCTCCCTTCCCTTTGTCATGTTCTCGCCCAGTTTCCATTACCACCTGATGTTTGGTTCGGGTTTCTCCACCCCTGGCCCGAGAAACGCCTTCAATCTTTTTGCCTCTTCAGCAAACTGTTCCAAAAGCTCTGCTAACTTCCGGCGGTCATCGGCGTTATCCGAGTAGCCGCCGCCGTTGTCGCGAAGCGTCGAGAAGAGCCCGTTCATCCTCTTCAAACTGCCGTTCATTTCGGATACGTGCTTCACCAGGCCGGGAAGCAGTGCCGATATACTCTGGCTCGCGCTCAGCATCCTTGCAAATTCAGGATCCGGGCGGTCCGGGTTCCAGAGCAGCGAGAGGAAGATTGACGGATTCGGCTTCTCTTTCGTTTTCATTCAAATCACTTCCTCGCAATTTCTCGAAACCGGCCGCGAGCGCTTCCGCTCGCCATTCAGCTTCCTGAAGGCCAATTCCCCGTCGCGCAGCTCGAGCACTACGCCATCAGTTATCCCGAGCGCCTCCCTTGCATCCACTGGCAAAACTAGCCGGAACTTCGCATCAAGCCTGCAGATGTATTTGCGTGTGCCAAAGGCGCATCCCATTCACCAATGCGAAGATTGCGGCGTTCCCACTATTTAAAACAGCCCAGTCAGCGCGCAAGCGTTGAATCGCATCCGGCGGGCGTCCCAAGCAGGCCGAAGAGAAAAAGCTTCACGTAGCCGACGTACGGCAGCCTCGCGGCCACTTTCCCCACCACATGCTCCTGCGAAATGGGCGAATTCCCGAACTGCAAATCGAGCTGGTCGTTGTTGTCGCCCAAGGTGAAGTAGTATTTCTTCCCTTCAACATCCATCTTCAGGTAAACGCGATGTATCGTTTCGCCGCGGAACGTGTCGCCAGGCAAAGGCGAATAGACCACCACGTCATTGCTCAAATTCTGCGCAATCCGCTGCCCATCCGCGAGCACGGCCCTGGTGCAGGGGACCTCGGCAACGCTGCCGTTGTAATACCTTCTGGTGCAAATCCCGCACTCGTACTGGAGCAGGTTCCCGCTCTGGCTCGCCTCGCCAGTCAACTGCAGCCCGAGCGGCGTAATCACGTAGCCCGCGGTGCAGGGCTCCATGCTCCTTGCCCCGGTGCTGGAATTTATCCTCTCGCAGAGCGCGCAGACTATCTGCTCCTTCTTCCAGTCCTGCGCGGCAAACTCCGATTGCGAAACCGCGACCTCGGGCGCATTCGGCTCAGCGCCCTGCAGAATCACCATATCGCCCCGCTCAAGGTTCGGAAGCATTGAGCAGGAGACGATTGCATCGAGCGGCGCGCCCGTATGGAGCAGGAACCCTCCTCCATACCAGATTGCTGCAGCAACAAGGACCGCAACCAGAATCTCCTTAATCTCGTTCTTCCATCCTCCTTTTGATGCGCTGTGCAGGGTATCCGCAACGAAAAGCGCGATGAGGGAAAGGGCGGTGAGCGCCGCGAAGATTACGGATTTGGTGATTAGGTAAAGGGCGAATACGAGTATGAAGACAACATAAAGTGCCTTAGTCGAAACTATCCAATCAAGCATTTTGCCCGAGCCATCTTTAGACTCTTCCACCACTCGAGAAACCCCCGGCGCTTCCCTCCTCGCAAGCTCGTCGGTCGCTTGCGTCGGTTTCTACGCTACTTCCGCTCATACCTTTCCACCACTTTCCCCCCTCACTATACCGCCTGCAATGACGTGCGCGAGCCTTATTGGCTCAGGAATTCCCGGGAACCTCGCAAGGAGCTTCCCCGCATCATCGGCTGAAATCCCGGCGACCTGCGCATAAACCCTTCCGAGCTTATGCACCCCGCCAGCCCGTTTAATCTTCACCATCTTCTCCTCGCTGCAGCAGACGTTGGAGAGCGCCTTCCGGACCTCGCCCATATCCGGCTTTCTCCGCACGACCGCAATCACCGGCTTCCCAATCTCCCGGCTCAAATCATCAATGTCAACCACATTGAACCCTCCGAGCATGATTGAGTTCAGCATCACGGCCCCGACCTGCCCTGCGAACCGCGAACCCAGAATCATCGCGGCAACCTTCTCTGTCGAATCATCGCCATCGCGCATTACTTTCGTTGAGAGCACCCCTTCAACAACCTGCCCGCGCATAAGCACTCCGACAACAAGCACCTCATCATCCGATTTGGAGAACGGCGAATCGTCTATCCCAAGGATGCGAATCCCAACCTTCGGCTGCCTCCCATCCCCAGCCATCTAAATCGTCTATTTCTTCCCCCTGATTCTTTTCAGCTTTCCCCTCAGCTCATCGACCTGGTCCGAAACGCTCTCAATGGCCTTCTTGAGCGCCTCCTTGGGCGTTTTCTTCTTCGTCCTTATCACGAGCTTCGGCGCAGCAAGCTGCGGGTGCTCCATCACATGGGCGGCGAACTCGACATCCGGGTCCTTGGAAAGCGCAGCGCTGAGCAGCGCGGGGATGGAATGGTCCTCCCCCTCAAAAGTTACCACCCAGTGCTTCTCGCCCTTAATATCCACTTTAAGCCCCATCGCATCACCCTTGTTTAACGAATGAATATTCAGTTGAAAGCTTTCTCCTCTCCTCGCTGCCGCACCTTCCGCATTTGAGCGTGCCGCCGGTTATGAGCGCGAGCGGCCCCCTGCAGTGCGAGCAATAAGCCTTCACGACCCCGAGGCCCGGCGCCTTCGTGCTCAGCCCGATTTCCCCGTCCTTCCTTATTCCCTCGACCGAGCACTTCAAAATATCGCCAATCCTGACCTCGTCATGCACATTATCCACATACCCCTGCTTCACCCTGCTCGCATGCAGCACGCTGTAGCCCTCGGGCGGGACCTGCCTCGCCTCCCCGCCCTCCACCGCCTGCAATTGGATTAGCGCAACAGGCTCGAAAATCGCCTCAACCCGTCCGTAGACTATCGAGCCCGCGTCTATCGGCTTCGGCGCCTGCACCCTCGCGCGGACCGAGACGACCTTGTCCCGCGAGACCTCCATGGTGCCGAACACAGCAGCATAAATCTTGCCATCCTCCACTCTCGTGCCACTGCCTGCCGCAAACTCCTCTTCAGTTCCAAGGAACTCCCCCGGAAGAACGATATTAGCCATAATACCCACACTGCAAAATAAGCAGTTGCAGGTTTCGGTTTCTCAACAACTATTTATATATCTGCCGCCGAAATCCTCTCGATAACATGCCGAAGAAGCGAATGCTCATACTCTGCGTGGACAGGGACAACGACCTCTTCGTAAAGGCGAAGACGGCCGGCCCCATCCTGGGCAGGGAGGCCAACATCGCGGCAGCCACGAAGCTGGCCATCGCGGACCCGGAGGAGACGGACGCGAACACCATATTCGAGGCGGTCAAGGTCTTCGATGAGCTCTCGAAGGACCACGAGCTGCAGCTCGCAACCCTCACCGGCTCCGAGCGGCTCGGCTACACCGCTGACCGCGAGGTTCTCAAGCAGCTTGAGCGCATTCTCAGCGAATTCAAGTGCGACTCCTGCGTTTTCGTTAGCGATGGCGCATCCGACGAGCAGGTCATACCCATCATCCAGTCCCGCATGAAAATAGACAGCGTCCGCGTTGTCGTGATGAAGCAGGCGAAGGAGCTGGAGAAGACGTACTTCGTCCTCCTGGAGAAGCTCAAGGAGCCGCACTACGCCCGGCTCATCTTCGGCATCCCGGCCATCTTCCTCATACTGCTCGCAATAGGCGAATACCTGGGCTACGGCTGGCGCCTCGTCGCGCTCGTGCTCGGCGCCTACCTGCTCGCGAAGGGCTTCGGGATTGAGGAATGGTTCCTCAACCGCATCTCCGCCTGGCGCTTCTCAATGGAGCGGCTGAGTTTCATATTCTACCTCCTAGCCATCCCCCTGCTCATAATCGCGTTCGCGCAGGCCTACGAGGGCTATCTCACGCAGTCGGCGCAGACCACTGATTCCCTTAAGGTGCTCGCTTACACCACCACAAAGCTGCTGCTTCTCCTCCCCTGGGCAGCCCTCCTCGTCGTCCTAGGAAAGGCGATGGACCTCCTAGCCGAGAAGAAGAAATACGAGGTGGTCAAGTACGGGACATACGGCATCTTCGTGCTCGCACTCTGGCTCATCTTCACCATCGCAAGCAGGTGGATTCTCGCGGACGTCTATTTCTCCGACTTCGTCCTCACAATGCTCTTCACAGTGGCGCTCGTCGTCCTTTCGGTCCGCGTCATGGACTGGCTAAGGATTAGGATTGCGGAGAGGATGAAACTGGAGAACAAGGAGGTGCTGACCGAGCTCGGCGCCTACCTCGGGAAGACGGTCGGCGTTGACAGGAGGCGCGGCGTCCTAATTGTCCAGACAGCCTACGGGCAGAAGCTGGACCTCCCATTCGAGAAGATAATCGGGATAGGCGACAGGGTGACGGTGAGGTATTGACCATGAACCTCTCCAAGTTCAGGAAGAAGCAGGATGAGCTGAGGGAGCGCGACTTCACGAGGCGCGCAGTCCAGCTCCGCGGCGTTTCCCCCGAGAAGACGCTCAAGGTCTTTTTCGCCCTCTGCAGGGCGGCAAGTGAGCTCGCGCGCGCAGGCAGGCACGTGACCGGTGTCTAGATGCGCGAAATAAAGGATTTGGCAACCACTGTTGCGCGTTTCCTAAATAAGGAGAAGATAAGGTACGCGTTCGTCGGCGGGCTTGCGGTTTCAGCATGGGGCGAGCCTCGCACGACGCGGGACGTGGATGTCATAATGCTAATCGGGAGGAAGCACATCCACCCGCTCGTAAATTTCCTTAAGCGCAGCGGGTTCGAGGCGAGCGAAGAGGATGCGGAAGCCGCGCTTTCCGAGAAATCCCACTTCAGCGTCTTCGACCGGAACTCCGAATACTGGCTCGACGTGAAAGGCGTGTATGCCGAGCGCGATGAAGTGACGCTGAAGAGGCGGAGTAAGGTTAGGCTCGGCGGGCTGCAGGTTTTCCTTGCTTCGCCAGAAGATACGATCCTCAGCAAGCTGGAGTTCGGCTCCGAGCGGGACATTAACGACATAAAGGGAATAATCCTGCGCCAGGGAAAACGGCTCGATGAACGATACCTGGCCGCAGGCTCCAGGCGCTCAGGCACGTTCTCAAAGTATGCGAAGATAAAGCGGGAAGCGGAGGAGAGCCTCTCACGTTATATTTAGGCTTACGATACACGGCAAGACAATAACAGAGGTACTGCCCATGTGGATAGCGCGAATCAAGTATCGCCATGATGACTGCGTCACGATGCCGAAGGTCGTCAAGCACAACATCGTAGCCTACGCCTCCCCGGGAAACGCAACCGCACGCGGCGGATTCATCTACAGCACCGGGTTTCTCCTGCTAATCGGAGACGAAAGCGCGAAAAAGGGCTTCATCAAGGATTTGAGACACGATGAGCGCGTCACAAAAGTCGAGATTAATGGCGACCTGGTGGTTTTCGTCGAAAAAGCCCGGCCAGGCCGGGAAGTATTCCGCTCGCGCGACATAATCTGCGTCAAGCCGGTCTTCTGCAACCCGAAGGACGGGCACGAATACTGGGAGATTGCCACCTGGGACAAGAAGTTCATCAGTGATTTTGTCAGCAGGGCCAACCGGTTCGGCAAGGCGCAGCTTCTCAGCGTAAAACGCATGGCACTCAGCGACGTCTATCTCCTCCACGTCGCGCCGAGGCTTTCCCAGAAGCAGAAGGAGGCGCTCGGGCTCGCCTACAAATACGGCTACTACGACGTTCCGCGCAAGGTCGAGCTGGCCGCCCTTTCCAAGAAGCTGGGGATAAGCGGGCAGGCGTTCTCCGAGCGCCTGCGGACCGCGGAGCGCAAGCTGCTGCCACTGCTCATCGAGAGAAGCCTGCAGTAAAAACCTTTCATGCGCAAGGTTTAAAATTAAGTAGAAGTTCCGCGCAATCCTTGCATGGCGACCAAACTAAAAACCGAGAACCCGCTGGAGCGCGTCGTGCGCCCGCCCACGGGGGATTGCATGAGCTGGGAGGACCGCAAGAACGCATTCGAAACATTCGACCCGAAGCTGCATGACCCGAAAGGAAAGTTCATTGGCAGCCTGGACGATAGGGAGGCCTACCACTTATTCACTGAGGCAGGGAACGCCCTTGTTGATAAATGGCTGGCGGCATCCCCGGGCAAAGAATTCGATGAGGCCATGCGCCGGGCGCGCAGCAGCTCTGCCTTCCACCAATTCATGGAGCTTGCCTGAAGATGGCTTGCTATGAGCGCATCTTAACACACTAAGATACTAATAAATACTTCAAACTCGCCGGCTTAGCGGGTCGTTTGATGCCACCAACTAAAATTAAAACTGGGCAGCCCAGCGTCATCCCTAAGCAGCCCGAAAAAACGGTTGGGTCGACTTTTAGGGAGAAGTTCGCGAAGCTCCTCCTTAATGATAAATCCAGCGAACTTGACTGGAAGACGAAGAAAAGGGCAACCAGGCTGCTCTCGGAAGAGAGAGCCGCGGAGAAACTGGCCAACCGCGAAACGGGCGAACGAAACAGGAGCATCGTCATAGCATCGGCTCTCACAGCGATGAGTGCAGCGCTCACATACGTAGCCACGTATACAACTGCCGGCACTGTGCTGACGATTCCAACCGCAGGGGGGTGCCTCGTCATCGCCGGAGTGTTCGCAGCCTACGCCCTTTTCCGCCATAACCGCGTCCAAAAAGCTGCCAAACGCCTGGAGAAAGTGCGCAGCGAGCTCGACGGAATCATCCAAAAATCTACCAAGGAAGCGTCTTAATCAGCTTGTCCCGCGCCTCGCCTTCCTTCATCGAGTTCTTGATGACCTCCTCAATGTTGGAGACAGGAATAATCCTCACCTTCTTCCTCCTTTTCGCATCAATGTAGACGTCATCGATGTTCGCCTTCGGGATGAGGATAGTCTTGCATCCCAGCTCAATCGCGGCCTCGACCTTCGCCGTAACGCCCCCGACCGGAAGCACTTCTCCCCGAACTGAAAGTGAGCCAGTCATCGCAACCGACTGGTCGACCGGGATGTTCTCCATTGCGGAGAGCACTGCGATTGCGGTGGATATCGATGCCGAGTCCCCTTCCACCCCTTCGTAGGTCTGCAGGAACTGAATATGAATATCATAGCTTGAGACGTCCTTCCCCATGTGCTTCTTCACGATTGCGGAGACGTTCTCGACAGCCTCCTTCGCAATATCACCTAGCTTTCCGGTTGCAATCAGCTTCCCCTCGGACCTTGAGCTCGCAGGCGTGACCTCGGCCACAATCGGCAAAATAAGGCCGCTCGCGCCCTCCCCGAGCACCGCAAGCCCGTTCACCCTCCCGATTTTGAATCCCCTTGTAACGAACACGCTGTAATCCTTCTTCAAATCTATAATCTGCCTTGAAATCTGCTGCTCGAGCGGCGCAGCCACCTCTCTGGCAGCAATCACGTGCTTCTCATCAACGAGCTTCGCCCCTTTCTCCTTCGCAATATCCCCGGCAGCTCTCACAAGGCCCCCGAGCTCCCTCAACTTCAAGGTAAGCCTCTCCTTCCTCGCAGCCTTCCTCCTCGCCTCCTCTATTATAACATCAACTGCGCCTTTCGTGAAGTGCGGGATCTTCCCGTCCTTCTTCACCTCCTGCGCCACGAACTGCACCAGCTTCGCCTGGCTCTCAGCATTATCGGGGATGGAATCCTCCATGTAGACCTCGTACCCATACCCGCGGATTCTGCTCCTCAGCGCCGGGTGCATGTTCTGCATATCCAGAAGATTCCCGGCGGCCACAAGCACGAAATCGCAGGGCACGGGCTGAGTCTTCACCAGCGCGCCGGAGCTCATCTCGCTCTGCCCCGTGATCGAGAACTTCTTCTCCTGCATCGCACTCAGCAGATCCTGCTGCGACCTAGGGGTAAGGGAGGAAACTTCATCGACAAACAGCACTCCCTTGTTCGCCCTGTGAATCGCCCCGCTCTCAACCCTCTGGTGCGCGGGCGTGCCAAGCCCCCCGGATTGAAGTGGATCGTGCCTCACGTCGCCGAAAAGCGCCCCAGCTCGCGCTCCCGTGGCATCAACGAAAGGCGCGTTGCTCTTCCCGGTGTTATCCACTATGAGCTTCGGCTCAGCCGACTCAAACGGAGAAACCCTGCGCGAAAGCCCGGATGTGAGCATGAACGCAGCGGAAAATATGAACAGCCCAAGAATAGTTGCCGCAAAAATCCACCCGTTATTCCCCTGCCCGTAATCCGTGAATGAAAGGACGAGCAGCACCCCGACAGAAATCAGCAGGAACAGGATAGGCATCGAAATCCCCTTGCCTTTCATCCTCCCCTTCATCCTATCCTCCTCAATCAGAACCCTCCCATACCCGTTCATCGACTCAAATGGCGCCTTCTCCTTCGCATACTTCGCCTTCAGTTCAGGCGGGTACGTCTTCACGGCCTTAACGATAGGCTGGTTCTCATCGTTCGGGTTCGGATAAACAAGCACGTCCTCCAGGTCCTCGCCAGGCATAAGCTCAGCCATCGCCTGTGCGAGCATGGACTTCCCCGTCCCCGGCACGCCCATGAGCAAAACATTCCGCCTCTGCGCAGCCGCCTTTTTTATTATCCTAACTCCCCGCTCCTGCCCGATAATCCAGTCAATCAGCTTCGCAGGCACGGGAATCTCGGCAGTGCTGTGGAAATGCATCTTCGGGGCCTCTTTCACAGCCGCCTTCGCCGCAGGCTTCGCCTTCATTGCATTCGGCTCCCTGTTCGCAACAGGTCCGGCCTTCGCTGCCCCCTTCTCCCCCTTCCTCACCTTCTTCTTCGCCATCGCAATTCTCTTACAGCGCGCCTTAATTACCTTGCCCTTTTCGGCCACTTAAGCCGGCCTTAGCTTCTTCCCCAGCACTTCCAGCATGTCCTTGGTCATCTCAGCAAGGTTATACTTGGGCTTCCAGCCCCACTCCTTCCTCGCAGCAGAATCATCAATGGTCTTGGGCCAGGAATCGGCAATCTTCTGCCGCTCATCCGGTTTGTACGAAATCGTAAATTCCGGAATGTGCTTCTTAATTTCAGCTGCAAGCTCCTTCGGCGAGAAGCTTATCGCCGCGAGGTTGAAGTCCGTGTGGTGCTTCAGCCCGGAGGCATCTGCATCCATGAGCTGCAGCGTCGCATTTATGCAGTCCGGCATGTACATCATGGGGAGCGTGCTGTCATCGCGCAGGAAGCAGGTGTAGCGCTTGTTCTTAATCGCCTCGTAGAATATCTCCACCGCGTAATCAGTCGTCCCGCCTCCGGGCAAAGTCTTGTTGCTGATAATCCCCGGGTAGCGGACTCCCCGAATATCAACGCCGAACTTCCTGACGTAATACTCCCCGAGCTGCTCTCCCGCGACCTTCGTAATGCCATAGATGGTCCTCGGCTTCAGCACGGTTTCCTGCGGAGTGTTCTCGCGCGGGGTCTCGGGCCCGAACACGGCGATTGAGCTCGGGTGGAACACCCTTATCCCGTTCTCCCTCGCAATCTCGAAGATGTTGTAGGTGCCGTTGATGTTCACGTCCCAGGCATGCTGCGGGTTCTTCTCCCCGGTCGCGGACATGATGGCAACCATGTGGTAGATGGTGTCTATCCCGTACTTCTTCACGACCGCCTCAATCGTATCCCTCTTCGTAACTTCCACGGTTTCGAACGGCCCGGTCTCAGCCAAATCTGCTGAAGGCGGCCTCTTGTGCCCGCCAACGACTACATTCTCCCCGCCATACCTCTTCCGGAGCTCGGGCACAAGCTCGGAGCCTATCTGCCCGGTCGCCCCAGTAACCAGTATCCTTTTCGTAGGCCTTGCCATGAAATTCACCTCACTTTATTATCCCTAGCGTCTTGCCCGCCGCCTCAATCTCGCTGATTGCGAAGTCCAGGTCCTGCTGCGTCATCTGCGCGTGCATCTGGCACCTTATCCTCGCACTGTCCTTGGAGACCATCGGGAAGACGATTGGCAGCACGTAGATTCCGCGCGACCAGAGCGTCTCGCTCAGCGCCCTCGCCTTGTGGCTCTCTCCGCAGATGATTGGGATGATTGGCGTCTGCGAATTGCCTGTGTTGAAGCCCAGGTCGTTCACCGCCTTCTTGAAGTATGCGGTGTTCTTCCACACGTTCTGCACATGCTGGGGCTCGGTCTCAAGCACCTCGATTGCCGCAATGCATGCCGCAAGGACTGCGGGCGACTGCGCGCTGCTCAGCAGCCAAGTCCTGCTCTTGTTGTATGCGAAATTAATCAAATCGCGCGAGCCGACCACATGCCCTCCGACCACGCCGAATCCCTTGCTGAATGTTCCCATCTCCACGTGCACATCCTTGTGGGTCAGATGGAAGTGGGACATCGCGCCCCTTCCGCCCTCGCCGAGAACGCCATCCCCGTGCGCATCATCAACATATACCATCGCGCCGTGCTTCGCGCCCAGCGCCGCAATCTTGTCCAAAGGCGCAATGTCTCCGTCCATGGAGAACACGCCGTCCGTAATTATCAAAATTCTCCTCGGCGGCTTCTCCCTCTTCTCAGCCTCCTCCAGCACCCTCGCAAGGTCAGCCATGTCGCAGTGCTTGTAGACCGCGCGCTCGGTCTTGCTCAGCCGGACCCCGTCAATTATGGAGCCGTGGTTGAGCTGGTCGCTGATGGTGAGGTCGCCTTCTCCGACCAGCTGCGGAATCAAACCAGCGTTCACCGCAAACCCAGTCGGGTAAGTCATCGCCGCCTCGGTTTTCTTGAAGCGTGCGAGCGCCTCGTAGAGCTTGGTATGCAGCGTCATGGTTCCCGCAATTCCCGGGACCGCGCCCGCACCTGCGCCGTATTTCTTCGTCGCCTCAATCGCCGCGTTTATCAGCTTCGGGTGCGTGCTCAGGCCGAGATAATTGTTCGCGCAGAGCAGCAGCACATCCTTCCCGGCCATCCTCGCGCGGGGCTTGCTCATCCCCTGCAGCTCCTTGGGCCGCCAGTCCAGCGCGTCCTTTACCATCACGTCATATTCCGTCTTAAGAAAAGCAGTCGGATTCCTCATTTTCTCGACCTCCCCTGCCCATATTTGGTGCGGACTTTTTAAAAAGCAGCGCCCAGAAAAGAAGCGGTGATGGCTTGTTTTCACACGAAACCCTTTCCCCGCGCATGGAATACGTGCAGTACGCGATACGGGAGCTTTTCCCGGTCGCCGAGCGGATAGAGAAGTCCGGCGTGAAGGTCACAAGGGTGAATGTTGGCGACCCCGTCCCCTACTTCGGCACGCCGAAATACATACTCGATGCAATGGCAAAGGCCGCGCACGAAGGGAAGACTAGCTATGGCAGGCCACCGGGCGAGACGCCCTTCCTTTCAGCGATTGCGAACAGGTACAAGCGGCTCTACAATTTCGATGCAGGCCAGGACTCAATTTTCGCGACCTACGGAGTCAGCGAGGCAATCCAGTTCCTCAACGCGAGCCTCATGGGCGAGGGAAGGGGCTGCGCCATGTTCTCCCCGTATTACCCGGCATACATCCCCCAGCTGAGGATTTACGGAGGCGAGCCGTGCTTCTCAACATGCGATGAGGAAAGGGGCTGGGCGCCCGACTTCGACGATTTGAAAAAGCAGCTGAAGAAGGCAAAGGAGGCGGGGACGGACCTGAAATACCTCCACGTAATCAACCCATGCAACCCGACGGGCGCGGTCTGGGGGAAAAAGCAGCTCGAGGAAATTGCGGCAATCGCGAAGGACGAGGAACTTCTGCTAGTTAGCGATGAAATTTACGATGAGATGATTTTCGACGGCAAATTCACGAGCATGTGCCAGGTCGCGACTGGGCAGCCGCTCGTGGTTCTCAACGGCCTCTCGAAAAACTGGTGCGCGACCGGGCTGAGGCTCGGCTGGGCAATCCTCCACGGAAAAGATGCGCACATGGGCACGCTGCGCGACGCATTCGTCCGCCTCTCGTCCGTGCGCCTATGCGCGAGCGTGCCAGCCCAATACGCCGGAGTGGAAGCCCTGAACAACGAGAAGGCGCATTCCGAATTCATCAAGGGCTTCAACAAGGAGGTCAAGAATAGGTCCGACTTCTGCTGGAAGAGGCTGAACGAAATTCCGGGAATTTCCTGCCAGCGGGCGAAAGGCGCATTCTACCTCTTCCCAAAAATCGACCTGAAGCTCTCGGGCTGCAGGACCGACAAGGAATTCATCCTCAAGCTCTTGGAAAAGGAACACGTCTGGGCAGTGCAAGGCTCGGGATTCGGAGTAGGCGGCCACCTGCGCATCGTCACCCTTCCGCCGCTCGAAACTCTCGAGACTGCATGTGCCGGGATAGCGCGGCTTATGAAGGGCTGAAGGTTTAATCCCTCTACGACTGCGCGACGGATTGCGGCGGGAGCGGCATGTGCGCGATGCCGGAAAGGAGGAGTAAGACAATCGCAACCGCGACAGAAACAATGATGAACACCACAAGGAAGAGGCGGGTGGTCTCCATCGTGAATTCCACGGCTACCACCGGCCGCGAAAGTCCGCGCTGGCGATTTATAAACGTTCCCTCCCTGAAATTACACCATGCTAAAGCTCGTTGTCCTCGGCAGTTCAGCAGCGGTTCCGAGCACTGAAAGGGGCCTCTCGGCAATCGGCCTCCGCTACGAGGGCGACGTCTACCTCTTCGATTGCGGGGAGGGGACGCAGAGGCAGATGATGAAGTACGGCCTCAGCTTTTTCAAGGTCAAGGCAATCTTCATCACCCACACGCACGCGGACCACATAGTCGGAGTTGCGGGCCTCGCGCAGACGCTCGACCTCTCCGGGAGAACGGAGCCTCTCCCAATCTTCTGCCCCGCGGGGCAGGAGCGCGACATAGAGGCGCTCCTCAGCATCAGCAAGTACTCCTACCAGATTGAGGTGCGCGGAATCGGCGAGGGCGAGATTCTCAAAGGCAAGGGCTTCTCGGTTTCCGCATTCCCGGTCGCGCACTCGCGCCCCTCACTCGGCTACGTCTTCGAGACCGGCCCGAGGCGCAATTTCGACGAGGAGAAGTGCGAAAAGCTCGGGATAAAGGGGAAGATGTTCGGCGAGCTCGAGGAGAAAGGCGAGGCTGTGGTGAAGGGGAAAAAAATCCGCTACCAGGATGTCACCACCGAAAAGCCGGGCATCAAAGTCGCATACACCGGCGACTGCGCCCCGGGTGAATCCACGGTTCTCGCAGCGAAAGGCGCGGACCTGCTAATCCACGAGGCGACCTACGGCTCGGACCACGAGAAGGAGGCTTTCGAGAACAAGCACTCAACCGCGGCGCAGGCAGCGGCAATCGCCAAGAAAGCTGGCGTGAAGCGCCTGCTCCTCACGCACATCAGCGGTAGATACAAGGAAACCGCGCAGCTGGAGAAGGAGGCTCGCGAAATCTTCCCTGACTCAGATGCTGCCGAAGACGGGGCCGAAGCCCTGCTCAAATAACTACTTTTTCGCAACCCACGCGGCACCGATTCCGGCGAACAGCAGCGCGAATCCAGTTGGGCATATCCCTCCGCCTTGGCCGGGAGTTGCCGTTGCGGTAGGCGCAGGCGTCGCGGTCGCGGCCGCAGTTGGCGCAGGAGTCAGCGTCGGCACCGGAGTCGATGTGGGCGCAGGTGTCGCAGTCGCATTTCCCCCAGGCGTCGGGCTTCCCATCGGGCTTGCTGTCGGAGAAGCCGCTGGCGTGGGCGAAACCCCGGGCGACGGCGAAACTGCAGGCGTGGGGCTTGGCTGCGCGCACGCGCCTATGCTGAAGAACTTGACCTGCTGCGGGTATCCGCTCTTGTCAGCCACCGCTTTGTAGCTGCCCGCGCTTGAGGGCGTGAAGTTGGCCCTCCCGTTCGCGTCGCCGGTCAGGTTCGCAACCAAATCCCAGTTCAGCGAAGTGTTGTAGATGAACACCCCGACGCCCGCCCCGGGAATCGGGTTGCCGGACTGGTCCTCCACGCTCAAATTAATCCCCTCTTGCGTGCAGTTCCCGGCCACCGAAATCTTCAGCGCCCTAGTTGCATTCGGGCCGAACCCGTTGTCCTGCAGGTAATAAATATCATAATTCCCCTGGAAGTTGTCCTCGAAAACCGCATGCACCCTGTTCCTGCCATCCAGCATGAAGTCATGGGAATACGAGTTCGAGTTGGTGTTGCTCACATCCCGCGCACCCCTCCAGGAGGAGTTCCACCCATTCCAATAAATCTCGCTGTTCCCGGGCGTGTCGTCCCCCCAGAGGACATGGAGGTAACCGTTCCCGTCCGCTCTTATCGCAGGCAGGTAGGAGAATCCCGTCGTGTTAGAGATGTCCGTCCAGTTGGAGAAGCTCACCCCGCCGTCATTGCTCCCAGAATAAAGTATCTCATAGTTCCCGGGCGCGCCGTCCATCCAGGCCACATGCAGCTTATCGGACGCATCAACCTCGATTCTCGGCCAGTTCGAGTCCTGGTCCGGCGTGTTCGAAATGTCCTGCGAATTATGCGCCGCCCCGTTCTTCACGTTCGCATACCAAACATCCCACTGCGCGGGCAAGCTGCCGCTCGTGCCGTTCGCCTCCCTCCATGCCACATGCGCCACATCGAGCGAATCCGCATCCACGTCCGGCTTCTCCGAGCCTCCGATGGTGTTCGAGACATCAACAAGGTTGCCGCCTGTGCTGCGCGCATACCAAATCTCCATGCCCCTGTCCCACACCACGTGGAACCCGCCATTCTTGCTCGGCGCAAGCCTCGGGTGGTTCCCGCCGGCCGCATTATCCAGCCACCTGGGGGCTGCCCACGGCTGCGGCACTCCAACATACTCCATGAACGACGCCATGGTCGCGCCATCCACGAACGCGAGCCCAGGCTGGCCGTTCTTGTCAATCGCGAGCTCGTAATAGATACTGGGCATCCCGCCAGCCACCGTGCTGGCCAGCCCGACGTCCGTTGCCTGCGCAGCGGCATCCCACGTCCTTCCGCGGTTTATCGAGCGCGAAAACCAGGGCGTATACTGCCATGCCTGCCCATGAACCTGCTCAGCCCAGACGACATACACGACCCCCTGCGAATCAACAACTATCCTTGGCTGGATAGAATCATTGGTCGTGTTCGAAATGTCAATCGGCGCATTCCAGCTTCCGCCGAAATTGTTCGTGTATAATATCTCCCAGTTCCTCCCGCTCGGGCAATCGGCGAGCGGCGGCTCGGGCTCGCCAGCCGGGGGTGGCGTTGGCGAAGGCGTCACGCTCTGCGACGGCGTGGGAGTTGGCGTCGGGGTGGGAGTTGTTGTCGTGGCCGGCGTTTCAGTTGGCGATGGGCGCGGCTGGGGAAACACGCACTCCTGCCAGACGGCATGCACCACCCCGTTCGAGTCAACATAGACTCTCGGGTTTATCGAATTGCTCCCGGTATTCGATATGTCTACTGGCGCGCCGAAAGCAAGAACAAGCGAAGCTGCAAGAATCAGGGCTAGCCCTGCTCTAAATTCCCACGAGGCCATGCTAACCACCGCTAATTAGTGGCAGCCCGGCCAATATATATTGCTGCCCTCAGGCCGCCTTGTCGGTCTGCCCGGTGACCGCGCCCGGAGGCACCGGCCCCTTCCCTATCCTCACGGGCATGAGCATGACCGGCGCGTTAAGGCCGAGCGGCTGCGAGAAGAATGTGCCGTTCACGGCGCAGGCGTAGGTTATGCCGTTCATCAGCACCTCTGCGAACTCATCAGGGAGCTTCTTCTTGTCCTTCCACTCCTTCGTTATCTCCTTCGCCCTCTTCGCATCCTCGCGCAGCATCACGAGGCCGCCAATCTTCATCTTGCCGACATTCTCATTGTAGGTGACCGTGAGCGTGTACTTGACAGTCATCTCGTCCTTCTCGGCTGCGACTTCCTCTATCGAGACGTTTATCGCCAGGCCCTGTACGGGCTCCAGCTTGTCCCTCTTCACTTCGACCGAAACAACCCTCCCTCCGATTATAGTTGCCATTCAAATCATCCTCCAAAACGGAATTCAAATCTCAATTTTCTCACCGAACTTCATCACGACTGCCTTCTTCTCCGAGCCCGCGAGCGCTTTCGCGAACTCCTGCGGGTTCACCAGTATGTTGTCGAAACTCGAGTAATGGGTCGGCACGAAATACTTTGCATGTATCTCCTTCGCGGCCTTCTCAGCCGAAATCACGTCCATCGTGTAGGTCCCGCCTATCGGGAGGAGCGCCCAGTCCGCCCGTATATCCATCATCCCGGAGAACTCGTAGGTGTCCCCTGCCGCGTAGATTCGCTTCCCTTCCCCCTCGATCAGGTAGCCTACCGGGTAAGCGGACTGCGGGTGCACGGCCTGCAGCACATCGATGTTCACGCCCTTGAGCTGGAACTTGTCCCCCACCTTCACGTCCACCTTGAACTTGTCCGGAATCCGTATGTCCTTGAGCGCGGGCTTGGGGCCCACGACGGTCGCGAAGGTCCTCTCCGCGATTTCCATGACGGTCGCCGGCTCGCAGTGGTCGTGGTGCTCGTGCGTGAGGAATATTATGTCGCACTCCTTCACGTCATGCACGTCCTTCCTCGCGCTCGGGAATTTCCTTCCCGAGGCAGTGAAGTAGGGGTCTATGAACATCACGACCCCGCCCAGCACTATCTCGAAACTCGAGTGCCCGAAGTAGCGGATATACGCCATAATTGTCCGTTAGTAATTTTGGGCTACTAATATAAATATGCCACCTCCAACATTTACCTCGATGAATTTGCCCCTATCTGTGCTATCAGGCAAAATATCTCGCAATCCTGCGGATTGCTCAATGAATTTGCCCCTATGTGCGCTGTCAGGCAAAATATTTCGCAGTCCTGCGGACTGCTCAATGAAATTCATAATTTTCACGGCCCTGCTGCTTCTGATGGCCTTTGTGGCAGTGGCATCGGCCGACAACGTCACCGGGTTCGATGACTACTCCCTCACGGTCACGGTCACCGCCAACCCGGACGGGACCGCGCACGTGGACGAGGAGGTGCAGCTCATCGCCTCCCCGAACGTCTTCGACCTCTACAAGAACAGCCTGCGCTCGACCCGCCTCACCATATCGGACTGGCAGAACACCACGGGCTCAAAGAACCTGCGCTACCACATCCTCGCCACCCCGATGAATACCCGCGTGTTCCCCCACCCTCTCCAGCCCTTCACCTACGTGGACAAGTCCGTCGCCATCATCACGGTCGAATACGACACCTCGGCTCCCGTCTTCAACGTGACCGCGGCAGGCCCGCGCAAGACGCTCTACGCTTTCAACCCGCAGGTCCTGTCGTTCGAAAACGCCCCAGAGGGCCAGGTCCTGCCCGAGAACACGGTCCTGGTGATAAACATCCTGCCTAACTCGAAGGCCGAAAATATACTCCCTCGCCCCACCTCCCCGGCTGATGCCGCGCAGGGCAAGCCCTCCACCGCCATCTCCTACATGTGGAACGCGACCGGCGGCGCCATACCACTCACGAGCTCATCCTCGTCCTTCGACTTCAGCTTCATCACCGAGCAGTCAATAGACGCGGAAGTGAGCGCCTACTTCGCATCAATGCAGGCGCAGACAAAGGAGCTACTCTTCTCCAACTACGGCCTGCTTCTCGTAATCCTCGCGCTCATCTTCATCTCGCTCTTCTTCATCCTCAAGCAGACGAAGACAATATGAGCCAGTTTTGATGGAAGGGCTCGCAGTCGCATCGATTCTAGCTGCCGCCATACGCAGCCAACATCTGCGGAAGGAACACCTGCGGTTCGGAGAACTGCCACTGGCTTATCTGCCACCGAGCCGCCCTCGCAACGTTTAAAAGTAATGTGTGCAAAAAGAGGAGCGGAGTGATTCCGATGACGCTAAGTTCTAACTTGAAAGGTCAATCCGCCATTGTGTCGCCTCCGGCGACAGCTCGCACTTTGCGCGGGCAGAGTGCGATGCGAGTTGCCCCTATCGGGCAACAGCCTGTCAGACTGGCTCGCGGCCAGTCTGCCATTGAGTCACCTTCGGTGACAGCTCGCAGACTGCGCGGGCAGTCCGCGATGGAATTCCTGATGACATACGGCTGGGCCATCCTCGTCCTCATAATCGTCATGGCAGTCCTATTCTACATCGGCGTGCTGAACCCAAAGAGCGCGCAGTCGGAAACCCTCTTCTTCACTCCGGGCTTCAGCGCATACTCATTCCGCGTAGGCAACGGCACCGGAAGCCTTGACCTTGACTTCGGCCAGGCAACCGGCAAGTCAATCAGGGTCACGGGCGTCTCCTGCTCCACGAATGAATCCGCCAACATCAGTGCCCTAGACAGCAACATCACAGTTCCGTCAGGCGAGCATCGCTGGATAACTGGCGGCGATTCAGAAAACAGCGGCATCTCGTGCGAGGGGGCAACGGGAGAAGCGGGAGAAAGGTACAAGGGAAAAGTCTGTGTGAATTACACCGAATCAGGCACGAACACGCAAAGAATAGTCTGTGGAGAAATAAACGCGAGGCTTGAGCCTGCCCCCACGCCAACACCTGCTCCGAGTCCCGGCTGGCTTTATGGGGCCGTAACCAACTGCTCCAATCCTCTCGGTGGCGCCACCGTAACGACGGGCTCCAGGAGCAACACCAGTAACGCAAGCGGCCAATACATCATCTATGATGTCGCTCCAGGCACCCGCTCGGTTACTGCAACCAAATCCGGCCATTTCTCCCGCACAATGACTGCCAACGTAACTTCCGGCAGCGGGACGCAGCTTGATTTCACGGTTCCGCAGCAGGTCAACATCTCCTCATGCCAGACCCTCGACCAGTGCAGGTATTACCTTCTGACCACGAACCTGAACCCAAGCGACACGTGCATGTCAATAACCTCGGGCGCAGCCGGCGCGACGCTTGACTGTGCCCATCATCTCATCAACGGCTCAGGCAGCGGCGCGGGCATCTACCTGAATTGGGTCGGCGGCGTGGCAGTAAAAGACTGCAACGTCAGCCATTTCAGCAGCGGCATCCAACTCTACTTCTCAAACAGCAACAACATCACGGGCAACACC
>CAISET010000003.1 GCA_903884505.1 uncultured Microcaldota archaeon
ACCGGGGCGAAATCCGATTCAAGCTTCGCCTTGTCGGTGAACCCTGAAAAACGAAAAGCGACTCCGTTGTCCGCCTTCCTCACATAGCTTAAGTTCAGCCCCTGAAGCTTTGCGAGTGCCGAGTCGCCCAGGGCGGGGTCAAACCCTACACTACTATTGACAATCGGAATAATGCTCACGTTCTGATAATGCAGCGCCAGGGTTTCGATAACATTGGTCTTGTTAAAAAACCGGTCTTCCCATCGGATATTCGCCACGGCAGCATACTGCAGGAAGCCCTTTACAATTTCCCCGGTCACGAACATTTTCATCTTCACGGGCATGACCTCGTACGAGGTCTCGAGAAGCTGGCTGCGCGTGAAGGTCGCGGTTATCCGAAGCGCAATTCGGTAGCCTGTTGGAATCGACGGGTCCAGGGTAATCCTCACCTTGCTCACCGGCAGCGTTACTGGTCCGCCCTCGGTCTTGAAAACAAGCGGCTCGCTCAGCGACACGTCCGCCCTCGAGGTCACGGTTGCGTTGAACGGGTCGAGCCTCCTCATAACTTCCGTCACGTTCGCCCCCCGGACGAGGTTCAGCGTCGTCCCCCCGCCCTGAAGCTGCATCGAATACGCCACAAGGCCGTCGCCCTTCATCCTGACTATCTCGTCGGAAAGCCCTGGCTTCGCCCCGAGGACGGTGAGCGTCGCCCCGGATGCGTCTCCGTAAGAGACGACTGTCGCGTTCACGATGACCCTGCCAAAGAACGTCTCCTGCGCGGCTGTTGTGTTGTCCTGCCCCGTCCCGGTATCGGTTGGGACGTTGTTGCTCCGCTGGAAAGCGAAAGTCTCGAGCAGAAAAGCCAGGACTATGACGACCACGACGACCTTGATCAGGTTAGCCTTTGTGAGCAGTGCCATAGCTTTGTCTTTTCGGTATTAAGCTTTAAATTACTGACGGGAACGTTCGGCGAACAGGCAAAAGCCAAGCCACATCCGCGCATAACAGCCATTTGGGCAATCGGGTGTCTTATCCCGCCAATATTACCTCTCGAAAAGATATAAGGTCCTTATGACAAAGCTTAACGACAAGAAAATCCGGTGGATTATCAGGGAGGCCGAGAAAGGAGATCTCAGCATCCGGCAAATAGCAAAGCTCCAGAAAGTAAGCCCACGGAGGGTTCGGCAGCTCCTCCTTTCCCACACGACCACCGGAGAGATTCCGCAACTGAAGAAACACCGTGTGGTGAGAGTGAGGGTCATCGTGCCGTATGAAGTGGAGCTTGTGCAGTTGGCACGAGCCAAATACCACTGCTGCGCCACATCTTTGGAACACATAATGGAGAAGCTTGAGGGCATTCACATGCCGCACAACAGAATCCATAAAATCCTCCTTCAGGAAGGCCTCAGCACGCCGCAGAAGAACAAGCAGAAACAAAGGAGCTGGGTCCGATTTGAGAGGCAGCACACGAACAGCCTTTGGCATACTGACTGGACCTTGCTGGACAATGGCAGGTGGGTCATCACCTTTGAGGATGATGCTTCGCGGAAGGCCGTTGGATGGGGAGAGTTTGATGAGGCAACAACAGAGCATTCAGTCGAAGTTCTGAAGAAAGCCATTGCAACCCATGGAAAGCCAAAGCAGATGTTGACCGGGAGAGACGTTCAATTCTACATAAGCAAGGCCGAAGGGAAGGAGCAGGGGAAAAATGATTTCCAGATATTCCTCGAGGAGGCTGGTATTGAGCACATTCTTGGGAAGGTCAATCACCCCCAGACCAACGGAAAGCAGGAAAGGCTGTTTGGGACTATCAAGCGGCATTACCATGAGTTTGGGAGTCTGGATGAGCTCATGGAGTGGTACAACGACGTGCGCCCACACATGAGCCTTGACTGGGATAATCTTGAGACGCCATCCAAGGCGTTTGAGCGCAAGATGCACCACAAAACGAGAGAGCATCTCGTTGAGGTGATCGGATGAAAGGCGTTAAAAATCTTCGGGAGGCAATTTTAGCGGGACAACACACTTGGAAACAGAGAGTCGATTTTGGCGTTGATGAATCCAGGAGGATAACTTTAATGGTGCTACCGTATCTTCTGCTCGGCATCGCCATCGGGGGCTTGATTCACGGTTATGCGCCTTCTGACTTCCTCACGAGCATTGCGGGAAAGGGAAACCCTCTAGCCGTTCCAATTGCCGTGATTGTAGGAATACCGCTTTATTCCAACGCTGCAGGGATGGTCCCGATTGTGGGCGTGCTCATATCGAAGGGAATGGCAACTGGGACTGCCCTGGCATTCATGATGAGCGTAATAGGGTTGTCATTGCCAGAGATGGTCATACTCAGAAAAGTGCTCAAGCCGAAGCTGCTGGCAGTTTTCGTGCTGATACTGTTCGTTTCGTTTGTCATCACCGGCTACCTGTTTAACGCTATTTTGGGCTAGGTTAATGGATTGAC
>CAISET010000004.1 GCA_903884505.1 uncultured Microcaldota archaeon
CCGCTCGTCGGTGAGCTCCGCAACCGCCTTCGTTTCGCCAATTACCCAAAAGTACTGGTAGACTGCATCGCGTCCGATGGACTTGGCGAAGCTGAGGACCCGCTCGTCGGTGAGCTCCGCAACCGCCTTCGTTTTCCAGATTGCCCAGAAGTAATCGTCGGCTGCGCCGCTGCCGATTGACTTAACGAAGCTGAGGACCCGCTCGTCGGTGAGCTCCGCAACCGCCTTCGTTTCGCCAATTACCCAAAAGTACTGGTAGACTGCATCGCGTCCGATGGACTTGGCGAAGCTGAGGACCCGCTCGTCGGTGAGCTCCGCAACCGCCTTCGTTTCACTTATCGCCGTGAAGTACCAGTCGGCCGCGTCCTGACCGATGGACTTGGCGAAGGAGAGAATCCAGGCTAGTTTGTCCGCCCTTTCTGCATCCGCCTTATAGCTCTTGTCTAGGAAGGAGGCGATTAGTCGTTGCGTGTTCTCTCCGCAGCGCAGCTCCTCAAGCTGCCTCATCATCTCGTCCAGCCTGGGCTGCTCGGCTTTCGGCTCGGCCTTCCTCTGCTTCTGGGGCGTTGTCATTCCAACCGCCTATGCCTGCTCAAAAGGAGAATAAGAAGCTGGCGGTAAGTCGGGTTCCAAGTTTAATCCCGCAGTGCCCCAATGATTTTTCTCGCAGCTCTCGCAACTTCCTCTTTCTTCTCAGGCACGCACGCGACTATCAGCTTCCTCCTCCCCTGCTCGGCCTGCTCAATCGCGCGCACAATCTCCGAAATCTCCCTTAGCGGAATCTCCCCGCCCCTGCGCGTGACACGCACCTTCGTCTCCTCCTTGTTGTACTCCGGCGGGAAATCCACAATGAGCCCGTCAGGCGAAACCCCCGCCTCCTCCGCAATCTCCCCTTCCATCTTCTCTGCAAACCTGTCATCCGCAAGCTTTGCCTTCAGCCCGGCATTGAGCTCCCACGAGCCCATCTCAAGGGCGCGCTTCAGCAGCCTCCTCTCGCGCAGCCTCTTCACGAGAACCGCCGCACGCTTGTTCTGCAAGAGCGCAAGAAGCAGCTGCTCATCCGCCATATCCACAATCTGCCTCGGAGTAATCGTCTTCTCCTTGACCGCGGTCTCCATCGCCTTCCTCAGCATAGAGCTCGCAATCCGGACAGCATGGTGGTAATAGACCGAGGAAAACATGAGGAATCTTGCGATGAGCATGGACTCTGCAGCCTCCAGCCCCCCATACTCTATGACCGGCTCCCCCTTCCCGGTCATCCTTATCGTATGTATGAGCCTCCCGTAGTCAATAACGCCGTAAGCAACACCCGTATAATGCGAGTCGCGGAGAAGGTAATCCATCCTGTCCGCCCCCAAATCAAAAGTGATGAGCCCCCCCACGCCTTTCCCGAAAAATGCCTTCTTCAGCTCCGGAAGTGGAATCCCCTCGGCCTTGATTCGCTCGGCAATCTCCCCTTTCTGCACTCGCTCCCAGCCAATCTCCTCGTGCCCCTTCCCGGTATGCCTGAGCAGGAGCCTCTCGGACTCGTGGGAAAAAGCGCCATGCCCGACATCATGCAGGAGCGCAGCAGCCCTGAGCATCCTCTCCTCCTCGCCCTTGACCCCTGCGCTCTCAGCCATCTCCCCGGCGAGATACATCGTTCCTATCGAATGCTCGAACCTGGTGTGGTTCGCCCCCGGATAAATCAGGTTGGCCATCTCCACCTGCTTCACATAGCGCAGCCTCTGCATCTCCTGCGTATCCAGAAGTGAAAGCTCAAAATCAGAAAGCCGCACGTTCCCGTGGACTGCGTCCTTGATGACGTTCATGGAACCCCTTTTGGCTCGCGCTTTTAATATATTCAGCAGCCGGCTGCTCACGGGCAGGCGGTGCAGGTGATGCTGCTCGAGCAGGCGCCGTGGTCCCCGGTGGGCGCGCAGATGTTGCTGCCCAGGTCGTTCTGCCCATAATCACAATTGAAATTGTCGGTGCCGCTGGGCGGGGGGTTGTAGCAGACAGTATTACCGGTGAAGTTGTTGCCATACGCGCTGTATGTGCGGATGCCATACCTGCTGTTTGAGTTGGCGGTATTGCCAGTAAGGCGGTTGTCATTTGAATTCCCATACACATAAATGCCAATGCCGTTTGAGTTGGCAGTGTTGCTGGCAAGATTGTTGTAGTTCGCCCCATACATGAAAATGCCGCACCAGCCATTCGAGCCGACCGTATTGCCCGTGACATTGTTTTGGCCCGAATCTTCCAGGTATATGCCGCCAAAATTGCCATTGTGGTCGGCAGCATTGCCCGTCACATTGTTGTAGTCCGAGCGCCATAGGTATATCCCGCTGGCATTGTTTGAGTCAGCGGTATTGCCCGTGACGTTATTGTTGTTGGAGCTGAAAAGGTAGATGCCATTCACGAATCCGCTTACCCTGCAGTTGCTCACGCCGACATGGCTGGTTCTCGTGACGAACAAGCCGTAGCTGCCAGCCCTTCCCGAGCCGGTAATCGCATTGTGCTGGCAGTCGATGGTGGAGCCGCTCCCGCCGCTGGCGACGCGTATGCAAGTCTCCGAAGAGGATATATCATGCGCGAGCGTATAGGCGCCCGTCGAGTTTATGTCACAGCAGGCGGTGATTGAGCTGGGGCAGGCTGGCGGTTGTGCGGGGCAGCTGGAGAGCCATCCGCCCTCGATGCTGGCACAGTCTGTCTGCGTGTCGCAGGTGTTGCCTCCATCAGTATCGCGGTAGTTCCCCGGGCCGTATCCGCACAAGAAATCGCTGCCAGAGTTGCCGGTTGCATTGTTGCCCGTAAAGTTATTGTTCGAACCATCCACATCAATGCCATACGTATTTGAATTGGCATGGCTGTCCGTGATATTATTGTAGTTCGAATAAGTCAGGCTGATGCCCATGTCCGTATTCCCGCTTGCAGTGTCGTTCGTCAGGTTGTTGCCATTCGAACTGTACACGAGAATGCCAGTGGCATAGTGGCTGACCACGCAGTTGCTCACCGAAACTCCGCTCGCACCCCCCAACCGAATCCCATAGCCCCAACCTGGCCCGGTGATTGTATACCCATGGCAGTCCAGCGTGGAGCCGCTGCCGGAAACCGTGATGCCTATGCCGCCGCTGCAGGAAGGCAGATTGCCTGCGAGGCTGTAGTTGCCTGCCGGGTTCAGGACGCAGGGGCAGGAACTTATCACCCAGCCCGGGGCGCATGCCGGAGGCTCGGGCGGCGGGCAGTTCGGATCGCACGTTATCCCGCACCCTTCCTGCGAGCCGCAGATGTTTCCGCTCTCATCATTCTGCTCGCTATAGCAGTAGAAATTGTATCCGGCATTTGTGCAGACCATGTTGTCCGAGACATTGTTTTGGCCTTCCAGGAACATACCCGTGCCCATATTCTGGTCCGCGGTATTGCCTACGAACCTGTTTCCTGAGCCGAACACATGGAATCCGGTGTCACCGCCCCAATCTGCGGTGTTGTCCGTGAAGTTGCTGTCTGAAGTGTCAGCGATTATGCCAGCAAAGCCTGCATTGTGGTCGGCAACATTACCCGTGACCGTATGGCCTGAGCCCGATATGAATATGCCCTGGTCCATGTTGCTGCTTACATTATTGCCTACGAGCGTATCGTTGTCGCTAGAATCGTATATGAAGATGCCAACGCTTTGGGTTGCAGTGACAGTATTGCCGGTAAGTGTGTTATCGCTAGAAGAAGAAAGGTGGATGCCGTAATTGACGTTCGAACTGGCAGTGTTGCCGGCAAGGATGTTGCCGTCCGAGCCGAGGAGGCTGATGCCCTCGTTAAAGGTGCTGACTGCGCAGTTGCTGACTGAAACCCTGCTGACGCTGGAGAGATAGATCCCGTTGCCGCCTCCGATTCCAGTTATGCTGTGCCCCCCGCAGTTCAGCGTCACGTTGCTCGCGGTTATGTCTATGCAGTCCCCCCATGCTACTTCACTCAAATCATCCCCCAGCGCATAACTCCCCGAAGCGTTGATAAGGGTGCCGTTCGGCCATGGCGTGTAGGGGTCGCAGATTGTCACGTTGCTCGGAATTGGCGTAGGGCTCACTACTGGCGTCTGGATAGCGCTCGCCGGCTCCAGCCTTGCGTTTATTTCTCCGCAGACAAGCCTTTGGGTGCTGGTGCCGGATTCTATGTAATTAATGCAGACCTGCCCCTTGTATCTCGCGCCTGCCTCGCCCGTTGCGCCCTCGCAGGTGATGCCGCTGTTGTTGGAAGTTCCCCCGGCAATCCAGCGATGCTCGCCTGAGGGGACGGTGATGTCCTCCGCAAGGGGAGATGTATGGAGTGCGGCAGTTGAGTTCTGGGAGCAGGAGATTCCTGTGACTTGGATAGACCTGCCGGTTGCCTGGCCGAAATCAAGCTCCAGGGAACCGGTCACATTTCCCACTTTGAATGTGTAGCAGGAGAA
>CAISET010000005.1 GCA_903884505.1 uncultured Microcaldota archaeon
CCGGCAAGCAGCAGTCCCGCGTAGATTGCCCTGCGGATTGCGGGTATTATCTGCGCCGGGCCGCGGTGCACGGGGTCCTCGTGGATGGTCGCATCGACAAGCCTGACCTTAACGCCTCCGACCTTCTCCTTCGCGAGCGGGCCCTGCTTGCAAGCCTCTTCGAAGCCTTCCACGAGCAGCTCCATTATCTCATTGAGGTACTGCACTCCCTTGGTTGCGTCAACGAGCATGTTGCGGTTGTAGATGTCTATGACTCCCTTCGCCTCGTCGCGCTCCATTCCTGCCTTTATGAGAACATCCCAGAGCGCCTTCCCCTTCGGCTTACCGTCGGGTATCTCGCCCTCTATCATCTTGTCCATCACGCCCTGCTCAATCGGCTCGACCGTTATCTTTATGCGCGTGTGCTTGTTCGGGGACTTGCCTTCCACTGGGCCTGCTTTCCCGGTGATGGTCTCCTTGTAGACGACAATTGGGCGCGAGGTCTCGACCTCGAGCTTGTTGTCGCGCTTAATCTTGTCCTCTACGATTTCCAGGTGGAGCTCGCCCATTCCAGAGATGAGGTGCTCGCCCGTCTCCTGGTTGATTTCAATCCTGATTGTGGGGTCCTCCTTCGCGACGTCGCGGAGAACCTCCACGAGCTTCACGAGGTCCTTGGTGTTTTTGGCCTCGATGCTCTTCGTGAGCACGGGCTCGGAGTAGTGCTTTATCTGCTCGAACGGGTCGATGTCCGTCTCGGAGAGCGTCTCTCCGACATAGAGGTCGTGCAGGCCGACAACCGCTGCGATGTTGCCCGCGGGAATCTCCTCTACTATCACCCTATCAGGACCCATGTAGACGGAAACCTGCTGTATCTTCTCGCGCTTATGCTTCCCGTGGATGAGGACCTCGACGCCTTTCTTCGCGGTCCCTGAGAATATGCGGCCGATGCCGACCTCCCCTGCGTGCGGGTCGGTTGCAACGCCGAAGACGACCATCACGACCTTCCCCTTCGGGTCGCCCTTTGACATGGCCTGCCCGGCCTCGCTGTTCATGTCACCCTTCCAGATGACAGGGACACGGTAGGGCTGCGCCTCGGTGGGGGATGGCAGGTGCTTTATGACCATCTCGAGCACCACGTCGTCGACGGGCGCGATTTCAACGAGCTTCTTGTGGTCCTCTGCAGCGCAGTACTTGTAGATGTCCTTGAATGTTATCTTGTTCTTCTGCATTATCGGGAAGGAAATTGCCCAGCGGTTGTAGGCCGAGCCGAAAGCGACGTTGCCCTTGTCCACCTTGATGAACCATGCTTCTTCCTTGTCCGCCGGCCCATATTGGCTGATGAGCTTGTTTATGCCGAATATTATCTTCATCAGCTTGTCCTGCATCTGCTCTGGCGTGAGCTTCAGCTCGTTTATGAGGCGGTCTATCTTGTTGATGAAGACCGTTGGCTGGGCCCTTTCCTTCATGGCCTGCCTGAGGACGGTCTCGGTCTGCGGCATTATGCCCTCGACTGCATCCACGACCAGGATGATGCCGTCGACTGCGCGCATTGCCCTAGTAACGTGGCCTCCGAAGTCCACGTGCCCGGGCGTGTCGATTAGGTTGATTAGGTAGTCCGCGCCCTGGTATTGGAAGCCGAGGGAGATGTATGCCGCCTTGATGGTTATGCCTCTTGACTGCTCGATTTCGTCGTAGTCCAGCACCCTCTGCTGGCCCGCCGTCTCCTTGTTTATGAGCCCCGCCCTCGCCACCAGCGAGTCGCCCAGCGTGGATTTCCCGTGGTCCACATGCGCAACGATTGCGACGTTCCTGATATGACTTGGGTCGTACATCATCTTCTGGACTTCATCAACAACATATTCTTTCCTGACCATTTGGATTCACCCAGACAAACCGCAGGGGGCATGCACGTCTCCCGCAACACCTTCGGGTGTTGCGCAGTTGCGACGGCCCCCTTCAGTTTTTCCTCGATTTCCTGATTCCCCCGATTATCTCGCTGACCTCGCCATGCGCTCGGTCTCATCACGCTTCTTGATTGCGTAGCTGCTGATGTCGCCGTTCGCCGCGAGAACTATCTCGTCCGCGAGCGCCTGCGAAAGGGTTTTCTTCTTGTCGAACGCGCCCATGATTGCGGCGAGCGAGACGTTGCGCAGGGCCATGTCGAGCCTCCTCTCTGCGGAGACATCGACCGCGACCTGGTAGGAGACGCCTCCGTACTGCACCCTGGTGGTGTCCTCGCGAGGAGCTGAATTCTGCAATGCGTTTATGAGAATCTGCACCGGGTTCTTGCTGGTCCTCTTTGCGATGTCATCAAGCGCATCATCAACGATTTTCATCACTTTGAATTTCTTTCCCTGCAGGCGGCCCATCGTGCGGATGACCTTGCCGCTCGTCTTCTCGCCCGTGCCTCCGCGCATGAGCTTGTTCACGAGCCGCTCGACGATGTTCACCTTCTTCTTGCCGAACTGCTTCTGCGCCTGCCTGCCGTGCGAGTGCGGGATGACGACCGGGGCGAGGCTCACGTACTCGATGAAGGTCGGGTCCGTAATCTGCACCTCGCTCAGGTCCCATTTGTCAAAAAGCTTGCTGGCCATATGATCACCTTACCTCTTTGGCTTCTCCTTCTTGCCCTTTATCAGCTCCCAAAGGCAGACGCCGTTCACCGATATTACCTTGTGCCTGACTCCGGGGATTGAGCCCATCTGCCCGCGCTGCGAGCCCCCGAGCCCATCAATGATTACCTCGTCGTGCTCATCAATGAAGTTGATTGCGCCGTCGCCGGGGGCGAAAGCCGTTATTATCTTGCCGTTCTTCGCGAGCTGGACGCGGACGCACTTTATCAGCCCCGAGTGCGGCTGCTTCTGCTCGAGCGCCTTCTTCTCAATCACGATTCCGCGGCCCTGCGGCGCGCCCTCGAGCGGGTCATATTTCTCTTTGAGCCTTAGCTTGCGCCTTTTCCAGGGCTTCTTCAGCCAGCGCTCCTTCTTCCGCTTCTTCGAAAGATACCTTCCACCGAATTCCCCTCTCCCCATAGCATCACCGTTCAAACGAGCTTCAGCTCGGCTCTGAACCTCCTCTCAACCAGGGTGCGCGCGAGCTTTATCCTTGCGCCTCCCCTGCCGATTGCGGCGCCCCTGTCCTTTGAGTCAACCGTTATCTGGGCGAGCTTCTTCGTGCCCTCGCCCTCCCGGACGTTAATGCTCTTCAGGTTAACCCCGGGGAACATCCCCCTTATGAAGGCCTCGATGGTCTCCGCATCCTCTGCGACGTCTATCTGCTTCTTGAACATGTCCCTGACCTTGTTGATTGTCGAGCCGCCCTTGCCTATGGCGCGGCCCATCTGCCCCTCCTTCACGACGAATATCAGCCTGTCCGGCTCGATGATGCAGTCCTCGACAGCCGCGCCAGTCAGCTGCTCGAAGAGCGTGATGCATTTCAGTTCGTCGTTGCCGAGCGTAACCAAGAGAACACCTAGCCTTTGACCGCTTCGAGGACGTTGGAGTTCCCTGCTTCGAGTATGCTCAGGGCCGCGACAGGGAACGGCTTGCCGCAGAGCGAGCCCAGCTCGATTGAGGTGCCCGTATAGTTGTAGGTCTCTATCTTGGAGAGCTTGGAGAAGTACTGTATGTCGCCCCTCGTCGAGTTCGGGCAGTTGCCCGCGATTATTATCAGCTTCGCTTCCCCGTTCAAGGCCGCCTTCACGGCGTCCCTGCTGCCGAACTTCACCTTTCCGGTGTCAACTGCGAGCCTAATGGCTTTCGCAACATCTGCCATGTATATCACCCGGGAAACTCAGGCGTTGAATATTTCGCCGAAGGCGAAATTTCAACAAATCGCCATCAGGCGATTGTGTTGCGTCCTCCGAAAAGAAGAACGCCCTCCCTTCCCCAGAACAGGTAGTTTCTGGCGTTAGCGGTTTATAAAGATTGCGCCATATTCCGGCGTTAGGCCCCTCCGGCTCCCCTGCGCAGCGCCATTAATGCGTCGCGTATGTCAATGAGCTTGTCAAACACGGCCCTGCGCTCTGTGTCGGCCATGCCGCCCAGGTCCATTTTTCCGATTTTATCGAGCCCGTGCTTATGCTCGGTAAGCTGGGCCTCATCTACAATCCCGCGCAGTGCGTCCAGTTCTGCTTTCCGTCTCTCGAACGAGCCTTTGATGTGATCTACTGATATCGTAGGCATCGGCACATTCGCCTTGCCAATCTCGGCCTTCAGCTCCGGGAAGTTGCCAAGGTAGAGCATGGTGACTGCCTTCGCATCTGCGGATGCCTGGTTGAATCTTGAGGTAAAGGACACGGAATCGGCTGTGCCTTTCCTTGTTCGGGTGGCTTGCAGCCTATCTGCAATCCCAGCAAGCAGGTGCGCCTCCTTTTTGCTTTCTTCGGAAATTTTCTTCTTCAAAAGACGCTTTCCCTTGTTGATGCTCCTGGAATATTCGGCTATCGCGTCTTCGACGGAATACGAGGCGGGCGGGAGTGCGGCCGTTTTCTGGAGCTGGGAAGCCTCGGACTTCAGCTTCGAGGGCTCTGGAGGCACATCATCGGTCTTCGGCGCAACCTGCGGGGGAGGAGTCTGTTCCAGCTTCGGAGCAATAATCTGCTCTGCCTGCCTCTTGGGGAGCTTCCCTGCCGCATCAGTCATTTCTTCGATTTTCACTCTTATCTCCAGGAGCGCATCGGCCACGGCGCGGAGTCCGTCCCCGCCCATTGCGCTGAAGCCCATGGGATTTATCTTAGAGAACTCGACAATCTGGTCATTGCGCCTGCTCTCAAGTTCCTTATACGCGGAGGTATTGCTGTCGGCGTCTATCAGAAGCTTGTTGAGGCCCCCAATCTTTCCGCCAGTCTTGTTGTACAGGCTGTTTGCCTCCTCGGCAGTCGGCGCTGGCGCGGCCTTTTCCTTCGGCGCAACAACAGGCGACGGTGGCTGCGCAAGCACTTTCGGCGGTGTTGGTTTTGGCTCCTCGGCTTTTGGCACGGCTTGTGGCGCAGGTCCGGGCAGGCTGTCGGGCAAGGACAGCAGAAGCTTATGATTGGGGTCTATCTGCAGGCCCTTGTTGCGGGACTTGAGCGCCTCGCCCGCGTTTCCCATCTCGTCATGTGCGCAGCTCTTGTAATACCAGGCGTCCACGAGCTTCGCGTCCAGGGAAAGCGCCTTGTCCAGGTTCCCGATGGCTTCGGGGCATTTCCCGGCATACAGGGAGGTTCGCCCTTCTTCGCACCACTCCTTTGCGGTCTTCCCATCAATCCTCGCCTCTTCCTTCAGCGTAACGCTGGGCTTGCGCGTGAGCGACGGCGCAACAAGCGGTCTTATAGCCGGAATCCTCTCGGGCGCTGGCGCGGCAGTAGGCGGTTTTGCAGTTGGAACCCGCACCTGAATTGTTTTCTGCGCGGCGGGCGGCGCGACGCGGGGAACCACTGCTGGAGGCTTTGTTGTCACTGGGGCTGCTGGCGGCTTTTGCAGTTCTGCTGCGAGCGACTTGAATTCAAGGGACGCTGCCTTGTCCTTTTCCTGCTTCTCAGAATCGCGTATTTCATTTTCGAGCGTCTCGATTGACTTCTCCTTCTCATCAACCTGCTTCAAATAGCCTGCCTTTTTCACTGGATCTTTTGTGGCCTCGACGGCATCTTTTAGTATATCAAGCCGCAGCTTCTCATTGCCGAGCAGCTTCTGCTTTGCCGGGAGCAGCATCTCCGCATCAGCCGGCTGCAATTTAGTCTCGACCATGGGGTTTCACCCTTTCAGCCTCTCAAAGCGGTCCTTCAACTCCTCGTATTTCTTGGCGGCCGCCGTGAGCTCCTCACCAGGCATCCCTTCCTTTACGGACTTGGAGAGCACTGTAAGCTCTTTTAGGAGCGCCTTCAGGTCGCCGAGCTTTCCCTCGAACTCCTTTGAGCCCATTCCATCGGTTATGGAGGCCACCAGACCTTCGACCTTCGTATCCAGCTCATTGAAGGTTATAGTCTCGGTGTGCGGCGCCTGCCCCTCATCAATAAGCGTGACTAGTATCATCGCCCGGGTCCTCGGGTTATTTGTAGCGGCGCCAGCCCTTTCCATCTCCCCCAATTTGCCCGCATCCCTTAGCGCAACGAAGCAGGCGTCCGCAGCCGCATCATTCGGCGTGTTCGCGAGGGCGACCTGTATTCCGCCCCATTTGCCCCCGCCCCTGAGCGCTGCGGAGTAGGCGTTTGCCTCCTTCTCGGTTTTCGCAGCAGTGAGGGCATTCACTACCAGCTCCACATTCGCGCCCCCTATCGCGACAAGGCCCTTTGCGTTTTCCGGAGTAACCGTGATGGCTGGCGGCTGGGCGATTGCCGGCTGTTGCACCGCAACCCCCGCCCGCATCTGCCCGCGCTTCAGCTTCTTCAGCCTCCTGGTGGACGGCACGGCTTGCTTGATTGTTTCCGCTATGTCGTCGGGGGTGGCCTGCCTCGTGAGTTCCTTGCCCTGCCAGAGGTGAGTGACTTCGTAGCGCCTCCGGTGCAGGACGCCCGGCTTTGTTACCTTTATTGACTTGATTCCGGCAGCTGCGAGGATTCTTCCGTCCGCTCCGAACTGTTCAGGAGTATAGGCTATGCCTTCCGCGTTCGCGGGCATGGTCTCGATTACCTGCTTTATGCGCTTGCGGTCCTTCCTGTTTGCCGCGATGACGAAACCCGCCGCTATGTCGCGCTTCACTTCCTTGCGCGCCTTCAGCCTGAGCCCCGCCTCCTTGACGCCCATCTTAGCGACAACGTAGGTGCCTCCGACGCCCATCTTTGTGGCCCACCACATGCCCTTCCCCGCGCCCTTCACGCCCTTGACAACTGCCGTCTTCGCCTTCACCTTGAGCGGAACCTTTGGCTCTTCGGGCTTTGCCACGGGCTTCTCCGCGGGGGGCGAAATGGCCGGGGCAACGGTTTCGGGTGCTGGTTCCTTCTTCTTCCGGAATTTCCACTCCTTCGTTGCCTTCGGCTTTTCTGCCCTCACTTCAGTTGTAATCGCGACTGCGGCCCGCTTTTCCTTGGGGGCAAATGTGCAGGCGTCAACGCTCACTGCGCGCGGCGGATTCTTACCCTCTCCGGGGATTACGGTAAGCACCGCTGCCTGCCGGTTGACCGGGTCAATAACGACGCCGAACTGATGCGGCCCGCCGAACATCTTGGAATGCGTCGAGATGTCCGTTTCTGAGAAGAATGCCGTGTGCCCGGGATGCGAGTGCACCCATCCTCCGAGGACATAGTTGTATTTCAGGTCGTTCAGCAGCGGCATAACCTCCTTTAGCCCCGTATCGCCGAACTTGACGTTCACTGAGGTTGCATCGAAGCGGCCGGGGAACACGACGTCCCTGACCTCGAAATATTCCTCGCCACCAGGGGTCTTGTACATGATGCCTGCGATAAAGCCCATGCGCTCGTCTTTCGTCCCGGAGGCCATGTCGGTGAAATCTCTGAGCTGCTGCAATGCTCCGGGCGTCCAGACGACTTTTGTGTGGCTCGTTTCCTCCCTCTGCAGCTTCGGGTCCCCAAAAAGTGCCGTGTTCAGGCTTATCGCCTCTACGTCGCCAGGGAATTCCTTCGTGGGGAGCACGGCCTTTTCCTCCCTTCCGGCTATTTTTGGCTTTCCTGGTTTCGTTTCTGCTATCAGCGCAGTTGGCGGGACAACAATAATCGGGATGGCGGGAGGCGGCTGCACAACCTGCGCGGGCTGCGGTTTGGAGGGCTCGAACTTCACCTTCGGGGGCTCCGGCGGCCTCTCTGCGAGTGCGGGCGGCGGGGGTGGGGGCACCTGCACGGGCGGCTGGACGACCTGTGCCGGAGGCGGCGGTGTGGAGATCTGCTCCTTCTTCACTTCTACTGGCGGGGGCGGCGGTGGAGGCGGAACCTCGGCTGCCTTCTTAGCCTTTTTCAGTTCATCGTTTATCCTGTCCAGTTTTTCGCGGAGTGCGAAGACATTTGCATCGAGCGCGCTGAGGCTCTCCTGGGTCTTCCTTCCCTCAAGCCCTTCCAGCTCCGCGCCCAGGCCTGTTGCCGCTTTTTCAATCTCTTGAAGCTGATTCAGAAGGTGAGAGACTGGTCGCACGTCGGATTCTAGGACGGCGGTGAAGAGCGCGTTGCCCACGTCCTTTGCCTCGCCGAGCCTGCCTTCAATCTCGCCGGAGTATTGCTGCAGCTTTTGCGCCCGCTCATACGCTGGCCGGAACTCATCGATGAGCTTAATGTACTCGTCCTGCAGGGCGTCGCACCGGGCGCTGGTTTCCTTCAGCTTCGCCGCGTCCTTCTTCTCTTTCCATGAGTCGGCATCCGAGATGATTGATTCGCGCTTCGCATTCAGGGCGTCAAACTTGCTGGTGAACTCGTCGTATGAGGTGCGGTTTTCGACATAGAGGGCTTCCTTGAAGGCCCTTGCCGCCTCTTCCGTGTCATGCGCGCTTAGGCCTTCAATCTTCTTCGTAAGTTCCTGGGCTGCGGCCTCGAGCTCGCGCGCCTGGGATTCGCCCATTGCCGCGAGCTTCGCCTGCAGGCCGGCGATTTCTTCCTCAAGCTTTGCGACCGACCTTTCCTTTTCAACGCTCTGCTTCGCGACCGCCTCCTTCTTCCCGGCGTCTTTAGTGGTCTCGAACGTGTCCTGGAGTATCTCAAGCCGCAGCTTCTCCTTTCCAAGCAGGTCATGCTTCGTCGAGAGCGTGTCCTCCAGTATCTCTTTGCGCTGCAGGTCCCTCTCCTGTTTCACCGCAAGCGTCTCCTCCGGTGGTTCTTTCCGCTGCTTTTCCTTCCCCGTGTCCGGCGCGGGCTTCGTCGCGGCGACCTGCCTCATGTGAATCACTTCGCAAGCTCGTCCAATTTACTCCTAAGCTTCTGGTATTTCTCTTCGGCCTTCTTCAGCTCATCCGCAGGCATCCCCTCCTTCACCATTCTGTAGAGGTTTTTGCGCTCCTTGGAGATGGCAACCAGGGTGCTGAGCTTGTCCACGAAGTTTGGGTCGTCGAGCTTCGCGGTTATGTCGGTTCCCAGCTCGTCTATCTTCGCCCCAAGCTTGGGAACCGTGATTTCTGCCGCCACTGCGGGGGTTACGGCTACGCGCGCCACTGGCGGCGCAACGGCCGCCGGCGCAGCCGGGCTGGCAGGCGCCCGCTCGGCTTTCGCGGTCTCAAGGTCCTTCTCAATGGCCGCGATCTTCCTATCCATGGTGGGAACGTCCGCTTCGCTGATTATCCTCAGGTTTTTTCCGTCTATGGCCATGGCCTTCATGTCTTCAAGCGGCTTCTCCAGTGAATTGGTGCGCCCCCGCAGCTCTGCGGCCTGCCCCGCGGTTATTTCGCCGGTTAGTTCCGCATCGCTGATTGCAGTTACGAGGCTGCTGCGCCGTTCTATGAGGGGGTTTATCTTGTCGCTCATAAGCTCGAGGAGGTCGGGTTCTGGCTCCCCCACCTTCGCAACAACTGCGGCTGGCTGGGGAGTTGGCATCGTGACGGGCGGCGGTGGAGGTGGTGGCGGAGGCTGCTGCAGCAGCACCTCTGGGGGCGGTGGAGGTGAAGGCGCTGCCGTCTTTGCCGCATTTACCGCATCCGCCTGCGCCAGGTCGTTCAGCTGCTCGCCGCAGTCATCGCAGGACCATGCCGCCAACCCATCAATCTGGCTCTTTGTGCCTGAGAGCTTCGCGCCGCAGGTTGGGCATTCCTTTTCGGTTTCTATTACCTTTTCCTTGAGTGCGGGCGCGATGGTTGTCGGCGGGGGCGGAGGAACGGTCCCTGCCTCTTCCTCCTGCTCCGGCGGAAATAGCATATCATCGTAGTCCTCGCGCAGTTCGGCGATGGACTTGCCCATCGCTGCGAGCTCGGTGATTATCTCCTGGCACTTTTCCTCGCTCAGCCTCCAGAACTGAGATTTGCCTATCGCTCCGAGCCTCTTCGCGTGCGGTTCGAGCTCATCCATCAGCCCTGCGGCGTCGCTATCCATTATGTCGTCGGCATCCTTTGCCGATTTTATGTCGTCGCGGAGAAGCTTCACGCTGTCCTGCGCGGCCTTGAGTTGAGTTTTGATTGCCTCGGTCGTGCCCTCGGACGCTACTCCCCCTTCGCCTTCCTCATCGGCCGCGAGCTCGCCAACTGCAGACTGGAAGTCCATCTTTAGGTTCTCAAACCTCGTGCGCAGCGCCGGGAGTTCCCTGGTGCTGAGCTCCTTGAGCTTGGCTTCGCCCATTGTTTTAGCCGCGTCATCCCTCTTACCCATCATCGTGCTGAGGGCTTCATGTATCTCCTCGCGCTGCGTTGAGAGGGCTGATTTCTTCGCGTCCGCAAGCGTTGAGCCCTCGATGGAATCACGCAGAAGGATGGAGTCGTTGCGCAAGCCCTCGACACCGCGGCGTATGCTGCGCGATATTTTGGAAAGCCCGTCCTCCCAATATTCAAGCTCGACTGCCGTGTCGAGCGCATCAAGCGAGTCCCACTTCCTGCCGAGTAGGAGGAGCGCATTATGCTTGTTGTGCCAGGCGAGGGAAGAGTTGGGGTTCTTCTCAATCGCCTTTTCATAGTGCTCCAGCGCTGACGAAATGCTGCTGTAGTTGTAAGCCGCGTTGCCGTTGCCAATATGCGCCTCCGCGGCAGCCTGGTCCTTTATGGTTACGGGACCGTCGCGGACTGGCCTTGGGGCAAGCTGCCCGCTCTCCCAGCCCAGCCTCTTCTTCACGCGGGCCTTGTCGGTGTCATCTATGTATTGGTCGACGACGTCATGGGCCGCGCGGTCTATCTCCCCAAGCTGCGCGTAGAGCCACTCGCCGTCCTTCATGAATACTGTGGAGCGGGTCCAGCCCCGGTAGTATTCGATGTCGTCAACCAGCCTGCTGAACTTCCTTGCGAGTTTGTTCTCCGCGAGCTTGAGCGGCTTGTCTTTGATGAGGCGGTTAAGGGTTTCCGCGTCCTTCACCTGCTTCGAGATGTTGTCGCGCGCCCCGTTCCTCTTGGACTCGACGTATTTGGTGAGCACCTCATTCACGGGCCTGTCCGCATTCTCGAGCTCCTTCAGTATGTCGAATGCGGTGCGCTCTAGTAAGACGTTCTTGCGCGTCCATGCCCTGCCGAGGTTTATGTCGTCGATGAGCCGTCCTATGCGGCTTATTTCCGCAAGCTGCGGCTTCGTGATTGGCGCGTCAGGGTGCGCGTTGTCGTGCTCCCAGACGAAGTGCTTCACCTCGGTCTTCGGGGACGGCACAATGTAGAGCTCGCCGGCGAACGGGAGCAGCGGGACTATGAAGGAGAGCCTGCAGCCTTCCATGTATTCCTTCGCCGCCTCCCTTCCGTGCGGGTTGTCGCGCACGGCCTTCGCGAGCCTGACGAATTTCCTTGTGCTCATGCCCGCGTTGAACTTGTCAGCGGCCTTCGCTATGGCTTTGGCTTCGTCCACCTTCATCTCGTTGAGCGTGCTCTTTGCCTTCAGGACGACCCCGAACTTCTTCCGCGTCCCGATGTTCCTCCTCTCGAGGACCGACTGTATCGTGGATGCAGGCGTGTAGGGGCCTCCCCTCATCTTGTCCAGCGCCTCAATGTGTAAGTATAGCTTCTCGAGGTCGTCAGTGGCGAGAATTGCCTTGCCGACGTCCTCCAAGGTGTTACGGAGCGGGCCCGGGCTGATGACCATCCCCGGCTCGATGATCCGCAGCGCGTCCTTCAGCTTCGGGTACTCCGCCCTCCTGTAATCATAGGCCTCGATGGCCTTGTCTATTTTCCGTATGTCGCTCCAGGTCATCTCGTCGAGATTCTTCTCCAGCAGGTTGTTGGCCTCGACGAGCTTGTTCTTAAGCTTAAAGTATTCGTCCCTGAGTATAGTGCCGCGGCTGAATGGCTTCTCGCCAACCGTGCTTTCGATGGCGAAGAGCGCTGTCTCGAGTTCCGCAAGCGGCTTGTAGGGCTGCTTCTTTCCGGTGAGCGGATTCCCTTCGTAGTCGAGCGTGCCGAGAAGCGTGTCATCGGCAGCCAGGAATTTTATGCACTCGCCCTCCTTCTTCACCTTTGCCATGGTCGGCGAGACCAGGCGGATGGCTGCAAGCTCCTCAGCGGTTATCGCGTTGCCGGCCTTCAGCTCATCGAGGGTCTTCACGAGCGTTGCGCGCGGCTCCGCTGCCATGGCCATGCAGATTTTCGCGTATGCGCCGTGGGCTGCTTCTGCCAGCTGCTCCTGCGTGAGGGCTGGCGGCTGAACCGTAATCGGGACTGGCGGGGGCGGAGGCTGCTCCTTCTTCACCTCATCCGGCGCTGGAGGTGGCGGTGCTATGACTGGCGCGGCCTCTGCCGGCTTTGTGATCGGCGGGGGCGGAGGCGGCGGCTCGTTATTCTTCAGGTCTTCTGGGAGAACCACAGGCATGCCCTTTTTCGCCTCTTCGACGGCCCCTTCCGCCTCGCGCAGCCTTGCTATGATTGGGGCGCGCTTTCCGGCTTTGATATCGCCGGTCTTCTGCGGGATGTATTCGTCGGGAACAATAGTGGGGGCGACCATCATCTCGGTGAGGGCGCGATTGGTCTCGTCAGATATCGGGACGCCGATTGTCTTGCATTTGGCTGCGTCGTCCTGGATGGGCATCACCGATTCGAGCAGCAGGTCCACGCGGTTCCGCTCGTCGTTGACTGCCACGTGCATGCGCGACGCGAGCTTGCCGAGCTTGTCGATGCTTGCGTCGAATTCCTTGCCCTTTTCGGAGAGGTATGCGTCGAGCCCGCCCTGAGTCTCCTTCAGCTGCGCATCCAGCTCGCCTATCTTCTTGTTGCGCTGCTGGGTGAGGTAGTACTGCTCCTCTGCGGCTTCCATCTCCTTGCCCGCATTGCGCGCGGCGGCCTCGCGCTCATCAACCGCCCGGTAAAGCTTCACTGCATCGAGCATCGTTGAGTCTATTTTTGCGTCGGGCTTCTTCGACTCGCGCTCTATGGCTGGCTCGCTGAAGCCCTTCGCCTTGCGCTCCGCATCGTATGCCTTGAAAGCCTCGTCATGGCTTTCCTCGGCGCGCTTTGCCGCTCCCTTCTTCTCTTCCAGCGCGGCCTCCTTCGCCTTAAGGTCGTCCTCCATCCCCTTTATCTGCGCGGAAAGCTCGGCCTTCGCCGTGTTGGCCTCTATCGTGGTCTCGACGCGGTCCTTTATGTTCTTGTGCGCGGCATCGACCTCTTTCTCAATCGCGTCCCTGTCTATGGTGATGCTGCTCCCGAGCTTGTTTATCTCGTCTATCTGCGGCTTCAGCTCCTTTGACAGCTTCTGGGCAGCCTCCTCGAAATCCACGCGGTAGCTGTCCAGCTTGTTGACCAGGTCCGTAAATTCGGTGCCAAGCCTTTCGACGTCGCTCTTCAGCGGCGCAGGAATCTCCCTTACTGCGGAGTCCCTGAGCTGCTCGATGCGCTTCTGCTTCTCGGACTCCGCCGTGTAGCTGGCGTGGTATTTGCCTATCTCGTCCCCCATCGCGAACATGGCAGGCTCGTCGCCCGTCTTGAGCGCGGCGCGGAATTTGGTGTTAAGCTCCGCTATGGGCTCGTCCGAGTCAAGATGCAGCCCCTTCGAATTCAGGTCGTCCTTCTTCTCCATCAGCTCGGTGAGCTTCGCGGTGAGCTCCTCAATCCTCTTGATGGGCTCGACCACGTTCTCATCCTTCTTTGGAACTACCTTTCCTGGAGGGTTTGCATACGCCATAAGATCCACCACCACGGCCCAGCATTAATGCTGTAGTTAGCTTGCGATTCCGAAGTATATAAACGCGAGCAGTTACGGCGTGAAATTCCACGCCGGAAGCAGGGCTTTGTGAATGAATGTTCAGAAATATGCTCAAAAGTTAAAAATTCGTTTGTTCCGTCGTTTGCCGAAAACGGGCTTATCGGCTGAGATATTCCTTTATAACTTGTATCTTGCTGAGGTAATTCTCGAACATGTCCGCGTACTCGCCATGCTGCCCTGCGCGCAGCGCGTCACTCCCATAGCCGCCAGTCTGGTCGGCTGACAGCGTATTGTATTCATAGGCAGGAGTCGCAAGGGAGCCGCCATCGACCCATTTGCTCCTCAGGCCGGTGGACTTTATCTCGCTGGCGTTGTCTTCTATGCCGCCTATCCACGCCCTGCCTTGCGAGTCCTTGCAGAACATGTAGCTGTATCTGCCGTCCTTCGAATTGAAGACCTCGACCTTCACATCGCCGTAAAGGCTGCTCTTCTGCTTCCAGCCGGTTATGGGCATCGAGAAGTCCGGCGCCTGCCCCGGGTCCGTGAACTTCACATCCTCCGGAGCTATCTTGCCGCCTTGCGACGCCGCGTAGAAGTTTCCGCTGAGATGCTCGGGCACGGCCTCAACCTCTCCGAAGTATGTCACATTCCTCTTCGGCTCTTTGTAGGGCCGCGAGGTGCCGGCGAAGACGAGCCCCGGATTGGCAACGCTCGCAACGCCAAGCTCCACGAGCCCGGAGAGCGCCTTCTGCGCGGGTATCGGGAGCGTGACGCTTTCCTCGCCGTAGCCCTTGCCGTACCACCTGAGGCCCCCATCCTCCGGATTCATGGTGTAGTTGGGCAGGTAGCGCCACACGCCCTGCGAGTTGCTTAGGTAATATGACCTTGCGACCGTCTTTCCCTCCGTCTCTACGTAGGCGACGACCCCGATGCGGGTTCCGTCGATGTCGTACGCATTTGAGGAGAACCAGGCGTTGTCTCCTATGGTTATCTTGCGCCTTGGCAGCAGAGCCGGGTCCTTCAGCAGCGCTTTGAACTCATCGGCATTGAGCGTCTGCCCCATGTATTCCATCGTTCCATGTATCTCTGCCTTGTCGACGATTGCAAGCGCTTCGTCGTAGCTGCCGACCGACTCCACCCTTGCCTCGGCTGCCTGCGCGGCCTGGCGTTGAGCCGTAGCGGCTGCTGGCGCTGGCGCGGCTTGCTGCTGCGCATTGGGTGGTGGCGCTGCGCGTCCCGGCCCTGGCGGCCTTTGCGTGCGCGCCTGCGGGCCAGGGGGTGGTGGCGCAGCTCCCTCCGGGGGCTTCTTCGGTATCCTGCCTATTATCTCCGCGCCCTTTTCCCTTGCGTCTTTGATTCTGAGGCCAAGGTTCTTCACCTCGTCCGTTCCGAGCACCCTGTCATAACGCGCCACTTCATGCGCCACTTTTGCGAGCGTCTCTTCAGCCTCGTCTAGCTTCACATTGTGCAGCACTGCCATCTCCTGGAGGGATTCAACCGGGGTCGTGCCTGCCCTCAAGTCCTGCGCCATTTGGTCCCGGATGCTGGATGCCAGGGTGAGGTTGTCGTTTACCTCCTGCGCTGCGGAGTCCCGCTTCTTCATTGCCTCGGCTATCTGCTCAGTGGTGAGCTGTATCGGCGGGAACTTCATGCGCCGCTTATCCGCAAGCTCCGCAAGGTCGTGCTCCCCCTCTCTTAGTTCCTCCCTCTTCTTGCCGATTTCAGCCTCATTCTTGAATATCTGCTCCTCAATCGTCTTGCGTTCCGTTCCCTGCTGTATCTCCAGCTCGATGGGCGCGAGCCTGCCCATCTTCAACTCGATGCCCTTCGGGAGCTCGCCGTTGTTGCGCAGCGCCTCGGCGACGGCCCGGTTCATCATCGTTGCCTGCAGATCCGTTCTCATGCTGTCGCAGAACGCATCTATCTTCGCCTGCCCTGCCTGGCGCCTGCTGTTCATCTCCGCATCGAGCGCTGCCGCGCGCCTGTGGCCGGGCAGCTTCTGCTCCGCAAGCTGTATGCTGAAGGTCTTGCCATATTCCTTGACTTCCGCTTCAAGCGCCTCCATTAGCTGATGGCGGAACGGCGCAACTTCCGCTGCCGCGCTCGTCTCGGCGAGCGATGCCGCGCGCCTGTGGGTTTCCTGCGAGATGAGGCTGAGCCCTTCTATATTCGTCGCGCCTGCGACTTTCGTGACCTTTATGTCGGCCTCGTCCTTGCCTGCAGACATCTGGAGCGACTCGCTGAGCGGCATGCCTTTCCCAGTCACTTTTCCGATTGCGCCGAGCCGGACGTATTCATTTTCGCTGAGCAGCCCCTTGCTCAGGGTGAGCTTTTCTATGAGTGAGTCTAATTCGTAGCCGAGCTTCCTTCTGTAATCCGCTTCGCTCGGAGATATAATCCCGTTCTTGTATTCCGCTACGCTTGTCTTAGGCATCTTCCGCAGCTCTGCCTCTATCTGTACGGCGGTGTCGTTCACGCGCGCGTCATTGACCACGATGCTGAATGGAGTTAGCTCGAGCTTCTTCGTGCCCATCGCATCGGAGATAGTGTAGTCTGCCTTGACTGCGTCGGCCGGCTTGAGCATCTTCTTCTCTAGCCCGTCCTTGAGCGCCTTCAGCTCTTCAAGTTCCGGCTCTATCTCCTTGGTGAAGTAGCGCTCCATCCCGCCGCGCGTTGCCTCAAGGCCTCTCTTCGCGATGGCGAACCTGGCCTCGCCCTCACTGACCGGGTCCCCGGTCGAATTGTCGTATATGTGCCACTTCCCGTCTGGCTGGAGCGCGCCGTTGAACTTCTCGTTCTGCACGTGCGTTACCCTCCGTTCCGCGGAGATTGTGATGCGCTCGCTTCCCTTCGCCAAGTCAAGGCCGCCGCTTTCGGTGAAGCCGATTACGCGGCCGTCCTTCGTTGTGAGCGTGCCTGTGCTGAGAGGGCCCGTAGAAACGTAGCTGTTGCCCTTCGTATCGGTAATCTTGAGCGGGGCTGCGAATTGCACCCTCTTCTTCAGGAGCGCGAGACTGTGCGAGTAGGTGATTCCCGCCTTGTCAGAGTGTCGGACAGGCGCCCCGCGCACCAGGACGGTCATGTCGCTTCTCCCGTCCGCCATGTCCTCGAGCGCGGACTCGATGACCGCGAGGGACGCGAGCTTCGCCTTGAGCTCCCTGTTCGCCTTCACGTCTTCCTCCTGCGGAAGCCCGGCGTCCGGGAACATGATGCGCAGGTCATTCTTGAGCCTGTCCGAGAGCGCGTCCCGGATGTCCGCGTAGCGCGGGTCAGAGGCCCGTGCTGCGACGGCTGCGGCTATCCTCTGCTCTGCGTCGCGGCTGAACGGCTCTGGCTTGAGCATTTTGAGCTGCGCTTCCACTCTCTTGCGGTAGGATTCGATTATCGGGTTGAACATGGTCCGGTATGGGGCGAGAGCATCGCCCTCCGTGAACTTGTCGAGCGTGAGCTCCCCGTTCGCGACCTTCGCAGCATTGTTTGGTAGTGTCTTCTCGAATATGTTCTTGAGCGCGAGCCTGCGCGCGGTTATGCCGGTAAGCGCGGCGGATTCCGCAGCGTCGATTGTCGGCTTTGTGTAGAGCGCCTCCTCCTGCGTCTTGAGGCTTTCAATCAGCGCATCCGGCGTGACACCATTCGGGTCCTTCGCCTTTGTGCGCAGCTCGCCAATCATGGTTGCGAGCGTCCCCGAGTTGTGCGCCCCAAGCTCTCCGCGCTTGAAGAGGTCTTCCTTCGTGGTTGGCGCATTGAGAATCGCTGCGCGGTCACGCTCGTATCTGCGCTTCGATTTCATCAGCTCCTCGTTCAGGTAGGAGAGCTTCTTCTTCTCCTTCTCCAGCCGACCGTAAGCTGCCTTAAGCGACGCCACGCTATTCTTCAGCTTCTCATCACGATTGCCGGCCTCTGTCTTCTCGGCCTGCTTTGGCTTCTTCTGGAACGTGTCTTTTTGGTCGGCATACGGGAGCGAAGACAGCGCCGCGCCGGCGAGATTCGGTGCCGGCCTGCCGTCGTCGAGCCTCATGGCGCACATCACTATGTCGGCCGCGGTTATCGGCCTCTCCATCTTTGGCAGGAAGTGCCCGCTTGCTATTGCGCCCCACATGCTGGAGTTCGCGCCCTGCCACATGGGGCCCTGCCATGGCCCGTATATGCCTGCCTCCCACGCCCTTCCGAGCGCCATGTTGCTCCAGTCAGTGACGAATGTCGGCCGCATCGGGGACATCTTCAGCCTGTCCGAGGGCGCCTGCGCCCAGTGCAGCTCGGGCGTGAGCGAGTACCTCAGGTTCAGGTACGAGGCCCTCTGGGTTGCCGTAACGTCGGGCAGCACCCAGAGCGAGTAGGCACCTGAGATTGAGAACTCTTTGTAGTCCCGCTCGAATGCGGTCTTGCCGAAGCCGCCGAACGGCAGCCTCGAGCTCTTGAGCCCCCTCCTGAACTTCGCTGCATTCCTCATTGTTAACGATTCGAGCATGTGCTTCTGCATCCTCATGTAGACCGGTATCGTGAGGTCGGACTGGTTGAGCGACGTGCCATACCACTTGTCGTAAATCTTGCCCTTCAGCGCGCCCTCCGAGTAGTAGCCGAGCGACCTCCTGTGCTCGCCCTTCACGAACCACTCCTTCCACGGAGTGACAGTGTTGGCGTAGCCCTGCTGCCTCGAGGTCACGGTCTCCGAATAGCCTGAAATCATGCGCAGCCGCTTTGCGACCGGCCCTCCGTAGACGCTCTGGTGGTACAACTTGGCGCTCCTGCCTAGGGAGTATTTTACGAGTTTCGTGCCGCCGATGGTTCCCCATCCGGCAAGCATCAGCATCGGCGAGGCCATTCCCATGGATGCGACCAGCAGGCAGAAGCCTGAGGCATAGCCGACGCGCCCGGCCCATTTCCATCTGCGCATCTTCCTGCCCGCCGCCTTCGGCATGGTCGCGAGCTGCGCCTCGGTTTCCTGGAACAGGTCCGCGCCAGCTGCGTCGAGGTAGGCGTTGCCCCTCGTCGCCTTCAGCGCCATCTTATTTGCCGCTACAGTCAGCGGGTTCAGGGCCTTCTGCCGTGCCTCCTCCCGTGCCTTCCTCACGTCATATTTTTGCTGGAGGTGCGGGAACTCCTTCTCGAGGTCATCGATGTGCTGGAACGTCATGGTCTCCGCAAGGCCCCGCTCCTCCCTCTCCTTCATCGAGACGTATTCCCATTCCTTCCCGGTCTCGTAAAGATCGTATTCGAGGAGCTCCACGTCCTTCGCAAGCCTCCACCTGTCGTTTGCGAGCTTCTGCGTCTTGGTGGGGTCCGTTTCCGTCGCGAGGTCCTCTGAAATCTTAGAAATTCCCTTGTTCTTCTCCGCTATCTCCGCGTTCAATGCGTCGGACCTTTCCTCGAGTTCGTGCGGCAGTATGCCGACTATCTTCGCCCTGCGCAGCGTGGACCTGACTGCCAGCCTGTTCACCATGTCCGTCTGCTGCCTCTTGAGGAACCGGTCAATCTTGCTGGGCACGAGCCTGCTTGTCTTGCTGTCCATGTAGCCGTAGATGTCCTGCACGCCTACCTTGATGTTGCGGATTATGCCAGGTATCTCCTCCTTCTCGGGATCGGTGAGCGCTTCCTTCCTAAGGTGCTTGCTGAAGAGCTCGACGTCGCGCGGGCCGAGGAGCATCTTGCCCAGGGCCGCTTTCTCTTCGGCTGGGAGGCCGCTTATCGCCTTCTTCTCGAACGCCTTGACGCCTTCCGTTATTTCGCGCGCTATCCTGTCAATGTCCTTCGTCCGCGCATCCACCTCTTTCTTCTCGGCATTGCTCAGCCCTTCGTAATTGAGCGAATTTATGAACGTCTTCGTGCGCTTGGAGCCGAATAGCTGCTCCATCGTGCTGAGGAGCTTTGTCTCCTTCACGAGCGTATCCAGCTTGCGCGTCAGCTCCGCCTTTTCTACTTCGAGCTGCTGGCGGCGCGCTGGATCCTTTACCTTTCCGAGCTTGCTGGTGACCTCCTCAAGTTGCTCTGAAATCAGCAGCGCGGCGCGGATTGGGGCGACAAGCTTTTCCTTATCGCCAGTGAGCCTCGTCTTTTCCTCTTCGAGCTGCTCGCGGCGCGCTTGGCCCTTCTCCTTCTCGAGCTTGACGATGACACCCTTGAGCTTCTTTGAAACAGTCACCAGCGCGCGGACTGAAACCAGGTCGGAATAGAGAAGCGAGTCATAGGTGGCCTTGAGCGCGGATTTCTCGACCGCCTTCTCGAACACCGAGCTGCCCATCTTCTTCTCCATCGCGGCGAGCTTCCCGTTGCTGCCCTCCTGCTGCTTGGCAAAGTGGTCTATGAGCACGGCCTTCGTGTCCTTGAAGACGCGAGTGTAGGTGTCGCTCTTCTCAAGCGCCCAGGTCTTCATTTCAGGCGCCTCGGCATACATGAAGTCCGCGAGCCCGTTGTAGTGGAAGTCGCCGTAGACGTGCGTCTCCATTCCGACGTAGTGCTCTGCGAGCGCGCGCTTGTCCTCCGGCGTGAGTGGCTCCCCGTTTTCAAGCCTGCCAGCGAGCGCCTCGCGGCGGTCTATCCACTCCTGGACCAGCTGCTTGTCCCCATTCTTCCACTTGCCGGTCGCGGGGTCTTTCTCCCCGGTGAGCTTCGCGTCCTTATCGAGCGCGTCCTCGTCTAAGGCAGTGGCTGCCCGTATCTGCGCGGAGAGCTTCGTGTCCTTGAGCCTCTTCAATTCTTCCGCGCTGAAGCCCATGGCCTTGACTGCTTCGATGAATCCGTGCTTGTCCGCCACGTTGAGGATTACGCCGCGCCTAAGGGCCTGGAGGTAAGTGCCAGTCTCTCTTGACTGGAACTGCGCGTCCGCAACTTCCGCGAAGTCTTCAACTCCGACCACGGACCTGAACGCATCAAGGTCCGCCTTTATGCGCTTGCTGATTGTTTCAAGGGTCGCCGCGTCTTCGCCAGTCATCTTTCCGAGGACCTTGTTGGTGAGCGCCATTTCGAGCCCCTTCACCTCGCTCCTACCGAGCGATTCCGCGAGTGCGGCCTTTGTTTCCTTCCCGAACTGCCCCGTGAATTCTTTCCTGCCGTCTATGCAGTCCTCCGCTTCCTTGAGCGCCAGCGCTTCCCTGACCGCTTCCTTTGCGGAGCCCTGCTCGAGTATCGTCCTGTTACGCTCGTCCTGCAGCACCGAGTCGCCCTTCGACCTCCACGCCCTCAGCACCTCGCCGTAGGCGACCCGCTCCTCGCCCTCTGCCTGGACCGCCCACTCGCGAACCTGCGGCAGCATCGGCCCGCCCCGGTTGATGGCGTCGAAGACCGCCTTGTCGCGCTTCTCCTCGTCTATCGCGTCCGTGCGCGCCTGCGCTTCGGTGCGCAGGTCCATTGGCAGCGCATTGATTGCCTCGCCCGAGCCTGCCATTGTGGCCTCTGCCTGCGCAATTTGGAATGTGAGCTCGCCCCATTTCGTTTCCTCTGCAGGTGTAAGCGGGCCCTGCGCCTTCTTGTCCTGCAGCGGCTTCAGCACGGCCTGGGCGTCGTCCAGGCCTATCTGGGCCCTCTCGAGCATGCCGAGGTGCACCTGGTATTGCTCTATCTCCATCTCGCGCGCCCTGACATGGAGCTCGCCCTCGACGCGCTTCAGCTGATCTTCCAGCCGCTTCTTCTCCACGCCCCATGTTTCCGCGGCATTGCTGGCCGCATCGATATCGGACTTGACCTTCTCCCTGTAATCCACCACCCCGGTTTCCGTCTCGGCAATCTCCTTGGACCAGGCCCCGACTATCTTCCAGCGCTCCTTCTCGTTCCCGGTCTTCGTTGCAATGGGCGTGTATTCCTCCAGTATCGCGAGCTGCTTCTGCGTTGCCTGCAGCATGTCTTCAACTATTGCCTTGTTCGCCTTCACCTCGTTCGTCTCGAGCATTGTACTGAGCTCGGCAAGCCTTGTCTGCTGCTGCGCCCTACGCGCCTCGACCCCGGTGCGCAGCGTGCGCAGTTTCTCTACTGCGGAGTCTGGGTCTGTTATGTCCGGGTTCATGATGTCGCGCAGTTTCTTCATCTGGGTGAGCGCCTCCTGCTGGACCTGGACTTCTGCCCAGTCCTGCGACCGCGTCTGCGCAGCCTGCTTCGCCTCTTCGTGCGCCTGCTGCGCCTCGCCCATCTTCGCGAAGTAGTTCTTCCTCTGGTGCTCCATCTCGAGTATTTTCACCTGGTTCAGATTGTGGACGGTTTCCGCAGTGACCATTATGCTAACCGCGTCGGTGCTCGCCTTCTGCTGGTCCCAGAGCCATGAGTTGAAGCGGCTTGAAATCCCCTGTGCCTTGGCGTCGGCGTCCGGCTGCTGGAACTTGAACGCGCCCCTGACCGCAGCTTCCAGGAGCAGCGGGTCCATGCCGTTCAGGTAGTCCTTCGGGATCGGCTGTCTCGTGTCGAAGGTTTTTTCCAGGGACTTCATCTCCTTGTCGAACTGCCTGTCCCTGTACTTGTCAATCCAGCTTGAGCCGTCTCCGGCGGTCCATCTCTCGCGCCTGGTCATCGCGTCGAAGTGCAGCTGGTGCTCCTTGAGGTCGGCTTCTGCAACCGCGAGATAGCTTTTAGTAGCGTCGTATGCCGCACGGTTGTTGTTTATCAGCTCCTCCATCGTGTGTGCCTGTTCGCGCAGCTTCGCGACGGCTGCCACGTCTTTGGTAATCGACTCGCCCGCAGCAACTTTCTTTTCAATTTCGGCCAGCAGCGTGTTGTCCTTTATCAGCTCCTTCACATTGCGCGACTGCTCACGCAGCTTCGCGACAGTTGCCACTTCTTTGGCAACTGGTTCGCCCGCAGCAACTTTCCTCTCGATTTCAGCCAGCAGTGTAAGAGCGTCGTACTCCGTTGTGAGAGCATCCTTCTGCATGCCCAGTTTCTTCTCGCTCGCCTCAAGCCCGGCTATCCTCGCCTTCGTTTCTCCGGCGTTGAGGCCCACAAACTTGCGCTCCTCCCGCCATTTCTCGGAGGCCGCATCCTTCGTTTTCAGCTCATCGTTAAGCTGGGCCAGCTCGCCCGCGCGCTTCTCCAGCCTCCCTTCCTTGGACTTCAGCTCGCCTTCCAAAGAATCGCGCTTCACTTTGCTGAGGCTGGTATCCTTCAAATTTGCCTCGAGCTCCGAAATCTCGCTCCTCAGCCTCTTCACGTCGCTGTCCGCGACCTCCACCTTGCCCTTTGCGTATGTCAGGTCGCTGGCGAGCCTTGCCCCTGTGACGACCTTCCCGCTGGAATCGAGCATCCCGAACATCTTGTATTCTTCCGCTGCCCTGGTGAGCTTGACCTGGTCTTTCCGTAGCCTCGCTGTCTCCTTCTCGAGCTTGTCCTCGGTGGACCTCCAGAACGCGCGGTCCTCCCACCTTCCGGTCTTCGAAGCATCCTTGTAATCGAACCCCAGCTCCTTCAGCTGCGAATTCGCCTTCCGGAGCTCGGCATCCACGCCTTTGAGCGAGTTCTGCGTGTCCTTGAGCTGCGCCTGCATCTCCTTCCTTCTCGCCTCGGTGCGCTCCGCCTTCATCGCCGCCTCTGTGTCGGCCATCGACTGCCTTATGCTGGCGGCTTCCTTCTCGAGCCCGCCCTTCTTGTCCTGCACTCCCTTGATTTCGCCTTCGAGGCGCGTCTTCTCCGCGGACTGGCTATCCTTCAGCTTCCTCAGCTCCAGTATCTTGGCCTCGTGCTTGTCGGCATTCGCCTGGTGCTCGCCCACCCAGGTGCGGAGCTTCATATCCGTCTTTTCGGTCTTGGATGCTTCGGGCGACCACTTGACTATGCCTGCAGTGTTGACACGGTTCTTTATCCCGTTGTAAGTGGCTGAGAGCGACATCTTTGCAGTCGTGCCCGAATACTTCAGCCGCTCTTTGCGCGAAAGCTCGAGGTAGTTCTCGGGCAGGCCCTTGCGCACCATCTCCGAGAGCGCCTCGTTGCGCAGCGTGCGCAGGTCTGCCCTTTTCCGGTCAAGGTCCTGGTGCTGCGCATTGAGCCCCTCGTAGCGCTTCACGTGCGCGTTCAGGTCGGGGTTCTTCGCGGCGAATTCCTTCCTCTGCTCGTTGGTCATGCCATTCATGTGGTTCTGCAAAGCCTTGAGACTCGAGTGCGCTTCGTACTGCTTCAGCTGGGAATTCAGCTCGGGATATTTCATCGCGAAATCCTTCTTCTGGCTGTCTGTTAGCGTCTTCAGGTGCCCCTGCACCTCCTGGGCGTTCTTGAACCCGAGCTGCTTCCGCTTACCCAGCTCGGCCTCGACGTTCGTCGCCATCGCCCGTCGCAGTGGGACCAGGGTGGCCTCGATGTTCTTCGCAGTGGAATCATGCTGCGCCGAGACCTTCTTCGCGTCCGTGTCGACCTCCTTGTAGTAAGCGCCATAGAGCTTCGTCCGTACCACTGGATTGTACAGCGCGCGGTCCAGCTTGCGCGCTGCCGCCGCGTACCTGACCGTCTGCATTGGGAACAGTATCGCGCCTGCGAACGCCGACCTCGTCTGCTTCATCGCAGTGCCGAGCGGATAGATGCTCGTGGTCTTCTCCAGGTTCAGCCTGAGCTGGTTCATGACCATGTGGTTGTGCTTCAGGGACTCGAGCGTCGAGGGCGTTAGCTGGGTGTTCTTGCCCATGCTTGCCGCCAGGGTGCGGACCTCCGACCTCTTGTTCAGGGTGTCCATCTTGCTGGCGTAGTCCATGAGCTGCCTTGCCTTCAGCTTCTCGCCTGCCTGCTGCGCGGCCTGCGCCTTCGCCGTTATTTCATCGATGGTCTTGCCTTTCACCCCGAGTGCGGCGCCGGTGTGGAGCTCCAGCTTGGCCCTCTCCCTCTCTATCTTCCAGAGCTGGTACCTTGAAGTGAGCGATTCTACCTTACCGACCTGGCCGTACTGCAGCCTCTTGTTCAGGCCGAGCTCGCCGCCGCCGACAGCCGCAACCTTCTCGACTCCACGCAGCTTCATCGCTCCCGTGCGCCCTCCTTCTATGACTGCCGGGAGCGCGGCCGCTTTCGCGAGCACCTTCGCATCGCCCTTCGTTATCCTCATCTTCGCCAGCTCCTTGTTCAGCTGGGCCTCCGTTATTTTCCTCTTCGCCAACTCCTTGTTAATCTGGGCCTTCGTCATCCCCTGCGCCTTCAGGCTTGCGGCAAACTCTTTCGAGCTCATCCCCGTGATGCCGTACTTTGTGAACAGCTGCTTCGAGTTCATCTCGGTGATGCCGCGCTTGTTTTCCACCAGGCTCGCCTTCCATGCGAGCCTGTAGGCCTGCGCGACAGTGAGCAGTCTCCCGTTCGCGTCGCGAATCTTGGCATTCATGTCAATTTTTCCGACGACCTTGCCATCGGGACCTGTGACGTTGCCTCTCCCGGAGCCCCACGCCTTCAGCCTCTGCCCGTTGCCGAGCTGGACGTACCTTGAGCCGCGCTGGGTGAGCCCGGCTGCGGTCCTGCTTAGGACGCCACCGCCAATCGCCTTCAACTCCTTTATCATCTGGCGCGCGCCGATGCCGAAGTGGAACGTCCTGAACCTGTAGCGCTGCGGGGTGCGCGGCCTCGGAGATGAGAGGTCCAGGAACGCGAGTGGGCTTTTCCCCTGCGCGTAGAGCGCCGCGAAAAGCAGCGCGAGTATCAGGAAGAACGGGAAGCACATTGACAGGCCGCCAATGTCGAGCAGCACAGCAGCGGGAGCGGAAATGAGAATGCCTCCAATATCGGGCAGCGCGGGCGCTGAGATTGAAATGCCCTGCGCAGCGGCAGCATAAACGGCCGTGGAAATGGCTATCAAAAACAGTATTGCGGGCACCGCATAGCTACCCACTCGGAACACTGGCGCCATCGGTATTTTCGCTCACTCGGAGTATATTAATCTGACGGGCGTGCGCACGCGCGTGCGCGTTCGGAAAAGTTCGAAAATTGTACGGTTGGTTCACGGGCGGAAGTAGCGTAGAAACCGAGGATATGGCGCAAGTGAGCCTGCGAACGCAGCGCCAACCGGGGTTTCTCGAGCGTTCGGAAAAGTTCGAATTTTGTACGAATTTATGCGGTATAACAAGCGGGGCTTGGATTGTTTTCTTTGTTATATGGTATGACAATCCATCTCACGCGTGCGCGCGGGATGGCTTTTTCTTCGCATCGGAATGGAGCTTGTAGAAGATTGCCAGCAGGACGATTGCGAACGGAATCCAGAGCGCGAGCGCCCCGATGTCGAGCGGCAGGCCGCCCGAGTAGTAGGCCTGTATGTCGACCGCTGGCGCGTAGCTCTTCGTGCCGTTGAAGAGGGCGATTGCGCGGTGCCGTCCCCAGCCGCAGACGTTGTATTCCACGGATGCCTGGCCGACCGAGAGGCTGCCTTCGCACCTGCCGCCCGCGGCCACATCGGTTTCGCTGCAGGTCTGCTGCGAGTCGCCGATCTTCCCGAAGCTGTGCAGGCAGCGGCCCGAGTCCTCGCAGCGGCCCAGCGGGCATGTGCCTCCCGGGCATTCGGAGGACTTGGTGCAGGTAACGCCGTTGCTCGAGCCTCCCCTGCAGACTCTCGCGCCGCAGGTGCCGGTGCTGGCTCCGGGGCAGGCGCCGCTGCCTCCGAGATAGCTGGGCCAGCACGTGCCCCCGCTCTGGCTGCAGTAGTAGACGTTCGGAGGCACGTACGTGCACACGTCCGCCTGCGTGCATTCGTCGTCGCTCTGGCAGAGCGTGCCCCCCATGCACGCGCCCGCGCCTCCGCAGTTGGCATCGGTCGTGCAGGCAGTCTGGCCGTTCGCGTTTGAGCATTTGGTCTCGCAGGTCCTCGGGTCGGCACCCACGCACGGGCAGGTGCAGATGGTGTTGCCAGCGGTGCTTATGTCCTGCGTGTTGTCGTTCGTCTCCATCACATAGGGCGTGTCCGAAACGTTGTATTCGTAGAAGTTGATGTAGATGTTATCGCCGCGGCTCGGGGAGCCGAGCGGGTGGGAGGGCGCCTGGTTCGGCTCCTGCAGAGTGGAATAATAGAGCGTCGCGGTGAGGTTCACAAGCGTCCTGTTCGCGTCCTTCTTGTCCCTCCTCGCATCGACCTGGAGCACAAGCTTCGTGGGCAGGGTGAAGTTGAAGGGCTGGTCCCAGATGAACGAGTTGTTGAACCTGTCGAAGAAGATGTATTTCCCGCCGTGGAATCCGAGCACCTTCTCATCGAGTATCTGCGTGTTCACGTAGTCCTTGGTCGAGAACATGTAGAAGCCGTCAAGGTCCTGGTAGGGGTAGGGCGTGAAGTGGAACGTCCGCAGGTAGATTGTCCCGAAGGACTTCGGGTTCGCCGGGTCCACGCCAGGCGGCCTCGGCGGCGTCTCCTGGTCGAACGGGAATGTCTCGACTGTGAAGGTGTCGCCCGGGCTTGCTCCCGTTACGCTGAGGGTGTAAATCTCGACGACTGGAGGATATGCGAGGCTGTTGGCCTCGCTTGAGTGGCCCATCGTTAGGGCCATCGTGACGGGCACGCCCGTCTTGTCCGCGCCCTCTATCGCGATTGTGGCGGTGCTTGTCGCGTTGCTCGAGCGCACGCGGATGTACCTGTTCTCGGGCTCGAAGCCGCCGATGCGGCTGACAAGGCTGGTCGGGTAGGTGCTCACATCGGTGCTCAATATCGGGAAGGCTGCCGTGTCGCCTGCCCAGACTCTCATTGTCTCGTTCAGGCCGCCGGTTATGTTGATCCTGTAGATTGCGGAATATTTCGTGCCCGAGAGCTTCACGAGCGTGTCGTTGCTTGATGCGGTGATGTCCTTCGCCTCGGACTTCAGCTCGCCGCCTACGCACGTGGAGCCGGGGCAGTCGCTGTCCGTGCCGCACACGCTGCCTGCGTTCGAGCCGCCGGAGCAGAGCCTCGCGGTCCTGCCGATTATCATCACCGAGCCCGTCTGCTCATTGGGTGTGTAATAGTTCTGGCTGGCGCAGGAGACCGCCGCGGGCGCCTCCGAAGCAGTCGTGCAGTTGGGGTTCGTCGCGTCCTTGCACTCGCGGCAGTCGGAGAACGACTCGAATGGCGCCCTGTCGCGCTTGTCGCAGCAGGCGTTCCTGTGCGCGGAGAACTGGAGGGGCGCGGGCGTGCGCGAGAGGTCGTAGAGCGAGTCCGCGGCGACGGCTATATTGCCATTGCGGTCCGCCGTAAGCGTTGCTGCGTTTATCACGACCGCGGTGTCCTGCCAGACGTAGTATTTGTCCCCGAAGTCGCCGCCCTGGCCCCTGACATCCGTGATGAGGTAGAAGGGCCCGCTCCTCGGGGTCGTCGCGCTCTGCTCCGCGACCTGCACGGTCATGTTCTGCATGTCGTTGATGAATTTCGTGCCGTTGGATATCACGCCCCCGGCATCCGGGATGAGGTAGTAGTCGTTCCCGTGCGTGGATGTGCTGTGGTAATACGAGGAGGAAGTGACGCGCACGGGGTTGCCGGACTTGCCGAAGAACTTGAACGAGATGAAGCCCGTGCCGGTGCCGTTCGTGGCTATCGTTATGTTGTCAAGCCTGGTGAAATCGGGGTGCGCGGACGAGGCCGTGGCGCCGGAGCCCGGGGCCACGTTCTGGTCTATAAGCATATAGCTCTCGGGGCTGCCGGCGCCGTTCAGGCCGTTGTACCACATGTGGATGTGGAGCTGCTCCGGGGCGTCATTGTAATAATCGAAGTCGAAGCCTATCCTTCCTTCCACCGGGTTCGGCCCCATGTAGCCGCCCGTTGTCGCGAAGCCGCTCAGCGGGAAGAGGTCGCCCGTGAAGTTGGTGTAGCCCATCACGGTTATCGAGGTCATGCCCGTCGACTTCACGGGCTGTATCTTGAGCGCGTAGCCGTGCTTTCCGTCCAGCGGGTCGCCGGGCGCGAGGACCTGGTCCGTCGAATTGTCGACCAGCTTGAGGGTGTTTGCCGGGACGTAGCCGAACGATATCTTGTGGTGGTCCGCCGCCGCGTCCGGTATTCCCGTGGATGAGTTGAATGCGAAGTAATAGTCGCCGCAGCCGGCGGGCGGGCATATCTTCACCATGGTCTCGCCGTTGCGCGGCGCGCTGACGACCACTTTCGTTATGTTCTCGAACTGGTTGCCGCGGGTCGAGTTCGTCCAGAACGCGGTGTCGCTGGTGCAGCTCTTGCCCGTGAGCTCGCCTATGTCGAACGTGTCCTCAATGTAGATGCCGGTGGTGTCGTAGCCCCCTATCTGGACAATCACCGGCGAGTTCGTTACGTTGTTCGCCGGCCGCTTCACCTCGTAGTAGCAGACATGGCAGTCGGTGCCGCCCGGCGGAACGCAGTGGTCCGCCTTCTCCTCAAGGCTGCAGTCGCGCACCTTGCAGGCCTGCCCAGGCAGGCAGGGGGGCGCACTTGCGCAGTCCGCGGCAGCCATTGCGACGTCGCAGCTCACGTTCACTGTGTGGTTGCCGTATGCGAGCGGCTCGTTCGGGGAAAGCTCTGCGCAGGCGTAGAACTTGTGTGGGTCGGCGGTCAGGTTCAGCGGCATCGGGTTCTTCACGTAGCGCTCAGGAACGTAGACGAACTGCGGGATGAAGCTCCAGTTTATCGAGGCGTTCGCGTAGCCGGACGGCCATGGCGAGACCGAGCCGAGCGCGGGCAGGTAGGGCTGTGCGCCCACGTCGTACCTCCTGTTGGAAGGCGACGTGCTGGAGACGTCCCCGTATACGTCTACGCTCGTGTTCACCTGCGTGTAGAACGAGTAGTTGTTCTGCAGCAGGGTGTAGTTGAGCCTGTAGCTTGAGTTCACCATCCCCGCGTTTATCTTGCATTCGCAGAGGATGCGCGGGGTGAATGCGGTCCCGTAGGTGCCGCACGCGTTCTCGTTCGCCTTGCAGTCCGCGCTCTGCGTGTTGTCCGTGGTGCATTCCGCCGGGTCCTTCGACTCGGAGCCGAGGTATGTCTTGCACGCATCCTTCGCAGCGGCCTCGGTGGGGCCGCGCCCAAACTTGTCGTTCTTGCACTTGCAGCTCACCGGGTCGTTGGGCGCCGAGCCGCCGTTCCAGCACGCCGCCCTTGCGTCATCGGCGGTCTTGCCGCATGCGGTCTTCCCGCTTATGCAGGTGCAGCTCTGCATCGGGCTTGTCGCGGTTGATTTGTTGCCGCAGGCCGCATCGTTGCCCGCGCAGTTCTGCGGAGTGCCCGCACCTTCGGTGCAGGTGAATTTCGCGCCCGTATCGTCATCGCCGCAAACCGTGGTTACGTAATTATTCGACGCGGCGCCTGGCGGGAGGTTGCCCAGCACAACGAAATGCTTCGCCATCAGGCGAGAGGAGTAGGCCTCGTAGCTCAGGATTGGGAGCGTGTGCGGGCCGCTCGGGTCCCTGATGAGCCTGTAGGGCCTCATGAATGCGAGCTTGAACATGCCGCCCTCGACGTCCGCCTGCAGCCAGTTGCTCGTGGCCTGGCCGTCGCCGTAAAGCGTGACCGTGTGTTCCGTGCCGCTGGCGCTCCCGCAGGTTATCTCCTGCACGCTCACGTCGAACTTCGCGCGGACCTTCCCCTCGATGGAAGTGTTCAGGTCCACCTGCACGAGCACGGGCGCGAGCGGCTTCACGAAGAACCCGCCGCCCGTCGAGACCGACGCGCCTGCAGATACCTTCTGCTCCTCCTGGTTGCAGACGTCGAGGCTGATTGCGCCCTTGTCCGAGCAGCCCTCGCAATATACGCCCTGCGAGAGCGTCTGCTTTATCACGTCCGGGAACGCGAGGACGTCGTGCGGGGTGTTGAGGTTTGCGGTGCCGGATACGAGCACCTGGGGAGTGGTCGCCCACCCACCCTGCGGGCTAAGCGTCATCGTGAATTTGTATACGAAGTTCTTGTCCGTGCTGCCGTCGAGCATCGGGCTCGCGACCGTGATGTAGACGTTGAAGTCGTCGTCGACGAACAGCCCGGAGGTGTCGCCCTCGGTGATGTTGAGCTGCTGCGCGGTCCCGCGGCCCGCCGTGTATTGCCAGCCGTAGGTGTCGTCGTAAGCGCCGCGGTAGTGGCCGGCATAGAGCTTGTCGCCGCCCAAGGCGTATGGGAAGTTGCTGCTGTCGCAGCTGCCGGAGCCGGAGCCGCCGCAAGCCCCGCCCCGCTCATCGCCCGTAGAGTTGCTGAATGTCGCCTGCTTGAACGCGCCGTTGTAGACCGGGACGAGGGCGTTGCCCTGGGTCTGGTCCTCGCGGAAGACGCGCAGCCAGTATTCCGTGCGCTGCTTCGTGACTCCGCTGCCGCACCTGTTATGGTGCGTCCAGTCATAGCAGTTGAAACTGAGCGAGTCGCCCAACCCGCACCAGTTGACCGAGATGAGCGTCTCGCATCCCTGGTAGCGGATGGCAGGCCCGCTGTTGCACTGGTTCGGCGCTATGCTGCCGCAGCCGCAGAGGTTGTCTGCGCAGCCGCTCCATTCCTCGGTCCGGTTATAGTCCAGCTTGTCGATTACGAACACGTAGCCCTTCTTGTCGAAGACCGCAACCGCCTTATGGTCAACGTCCGGGTTGTCGTGCTCGGGCATGCGCGCGGTGGTGAGATTGTGGCATTGCTGGTCCATTGGCTGCCCGCTGGTTCCCGGGCCGCAATACGCATCCTGGTTGCCCTCGCTTAGCATGTCGTCAATGCTCCCCCAGTTGTCCTCCATGTACATGGGAGAGCACAGGTCGCCGGTGTAATCATAAGCGTTGAGCCAGTCCGTCTGCCAGGGGAAGCCGCGGCCGCCGTTTGCGGCTGCCAGCCCGCAGTTCGAGTCCCAGCAGCCCGAGCCGAGGTGCCTGCATGGTATGTAGAGATGGTAGCCCTGGTTGCCGCTGGATGTTTTCCCCCTGCTGCCCGAGGTTTCGCATATCTGCTGGTCGCTGCCGGGCAGCGATGCTGTCAGGCAGGATTGCGGAGTTTCGGTGTAGGCGAACTGCCGTATCTTCTTCTCGTCGTCCGCGACGTAGATGAAAACTCCCTGCGGGTCGACCGAGATGTCCGCGTGCGTCGCATAGGGCCTTAGTTCGGAGTAGTTCGCAACCGCCGTCTTCAGGTCGGGCCCATAGACCTGTATGACGAGGTAGTTCTCCTCCTGGCCCGGGTTGGTGAGCCCTGCGATGAAGAGCCTGTTGAACGTGTCCAGCGAAACGCCCATCGGGTCGTATTCCGTGGCGCCGGTTATGGAAGGCGGGGTGAGCTCCAGCTTGTCGGGCACGAGCTGAATCTTCTGTATGCTCGGAAGCCCCTTCGCGTAGCTCACGTTCGCCAGCTTGAAAATTACGATGCGCCTGTGGCCCGTGTCCGCGACGAAGATGTTGCCGCGCTTGTCGGATATGATGGACTGCGGGGTTATGAGGCCGTAGTCATCGCTGTAGAACGGGTATTTTTCGCGGTAGGTGCCATCCATGCCGAACATGCGCAGCGCGCCACCGTTCGCGACCGCGTCGGCGGAGTCGTCAACGACGAGAAGCGCGTCCATCCCCGTTATCATGTGCGGGGAGGCGCAGCACTGCGGGTTGCCTGCGTCGCAGGTGCAGCCGGACAGCCCGCCGCTGGAGTATCCGAGCGCCGCGCCGGCCTTGTCCCACGTGATGTTGTAGGAAGGAAGCGAGATGTTGCGCACGGAGGTTGCTGTTATGTTGAAGTAGTCGCCCTCTCCGGGGAACTCCGGCTGCGCCGGGAATTTGATGATGTAGCCCTTGCCGCCATGCGTGCCCTGGCCTGGCGGTGCGAGGAAGCCGCAGGTGCTCTGCGGCGTGCTGTTGGGGCCGATGAAGCCCCAGCCCCACACGACTCGAGGGTAATAGAAAGTTTCGAGCAGCTTCTTGCGCGAGAGGTTCATGTCCCCGAAGTTCAGGTGGTCGGAGATTGCGCCGTCGACTTCTGGCGTGTAGATGTACTCCTTTATGCACATCAGCCCCGCGCCCGGCGGGGTCACGAACATGCCGCTGGTCGCATTCACGCAAAGCTCGACGCGCTGCGGGGGCTGGTCGTAGCACAGGCTCGCGTTGCCGCCCATCGTCTGCGTTGAGGGGTCCATGCCGACGAGCAGCGGGCCCATGAGGTAGTTCTTCGCGTTCGCCTCGTTCACGAGGTAGCTGAGGTTCTGCGCAATCGCCTTGTCCGCAATCTCGACAGGCCCTGGCGGCGGGCTGACCGTGAAGTTAGCGCACTGCGACTCCCAGATTTTAGTTGTGGCCGTGCCGTCAGCCGGGCAGTAGCCGGCCCCGCCTATGGGGCAGTCCTTGCCGGGCCTGATTGTGGACTTGCCGTGGTAGACTCCGGTGAATTTGAGCTCCGGATTGTCCGAATTGAGCGGGGCCTCCGCCCTCAATCTTATCGTGCATTTGCCGCTGAGCAGGCCGGTGGTGCAGTTGCAGGTGGCCGGAGAAACGCAGGAGTCGCCGGCAGGCGTCTTAACCGCGTAGTTGCCAACGCTGCCGGATGCGATGGAGAGCGAAACGTTGTATGCGTTGCCGGTAACGACCTTGCCCGCGCCGTCCCTGAGCGAGAGGTTCACGTCAAATGGGACCCATTCGAACCATTCCGGAGGCGCCTCCACGCTGACGTTGCGCGGCACGCCCTGTACGACTATCTTCACAGCGCCCTTCGCTTCTACCCAGATGGGGATGCCGGGGAGAGGGAATTTCGCGCAGTCCAAAAGCTGGGCTCCCTCGATACTCGACACGGTTACCTTGTAAAGGCCGGGCTTGCTTATCCCCATTTCCAGCTTCTTCGGGATGAAGCTGCCTTTGTAGCTGGTGCAGTTGTAGACATACCACTGCTGTTCCGTAGCTGGGTCGGAGAGCGTGGGCGTAGTGGGGCATCCCATGCCCGACGAGCTTAGGTTTACGACGAAATTCTTTACGTAGCCCGATGAGACGTTTATGGACAGGATGTTTGGGAAGATGAGGCTGTTGCCTCCGGTCGTGCATCCGCCAATCCCCGACATGTTGGTCGGCAGGCCCGAAGCGTCCATTGCGGTGACGTTCAGGTAGAAGTTGCGCACCTCCGACTCGAAGGGCATGCTCGCGTTGTTTGCCAGCCCGTAGCCCTTAACCGGCCTGAAGAACTGCACGTTCACCTTGAAGGATTTCCCCTGGTCCCCTCCGGAGGGATAGAGGGTGAATACGTTTGCTTCGTATGTGCGGCCGGTGGCCGGATCCGTAATTGTCTGCTTCTGCGTACTGCCCACTGTGAAGTTGCTTTCTACCCAAACCGCGTCCCGGTATGCCGTGAGGCTGAACGGGACGGCGCCATTGATGTTCGGCCAGGTCTGCGTCTTGTCAAGGCGGGCGGGGTTCGTGCATTGCAGCGTGCAGTAGTCCCCGCTGGACTGGGCGTCCTGGCATTGCTTGGTCGTGAGGTTCACGTCGTAGGTATATGCGGTGTTGGTTGGCTTGAGCGCGTCAGCGATGTTCGACTCGGTCAGCGCCCCGCTCGCGATGTTAGCGTATATCTTGGTCCAGTTCCTGAACCTCACGGTCTGGTTTATGTGCACCTCAACCGGAGGGCTCTCCTGATAGCGCGGGAGCCCCCGCATCCTATTGAGAAAATCGTTGATTGTGTCCGACACCCCCTTATCCTCCTGGCTCAGGTAGGCATACGAGGAGCAGTCCCCGCCAAGCGCACCCATGTTCGTGTCAAGGAAGGCGATGTAGGTTATGTTCGCGCCTTCGATAGCGCTGGTTGGGTTAGTGCTGCAGCGGTCGCCCTTGCCACAGACTTGCATATTGGTAGGGTCTGCCGGTATGACCATGAGGGTTGCGGATGCGGTTGCGCTGCCGTTCGTGACAGCGACGGTCACGCTTTTGCCGACACCGGCGCAGCCCGCTATCTTGATGCTCGGCGTAGTTTTGTCTTTATCTATCTGCCCCACAAATTCAAATGCTGAGGGGCAGCTTTTGTCCGAGAACCTTGCGCTGGTGTTGTACGCAATGCCGAGAATCGACCAGGTGCATTTGCTGGCTGCCGAGCACGTGACGTTCGTGTTCGCGTATATCGCCGTGCCGCACTGCGTGACGCTGCTGGCGATGTTGGCCCCGGCCGCGTCCGTGGTGAAGTTGATGGCGTAGGTGGCTGCGGCCGATGCGAGGGAAACGAAGGCTAGCAGTAGTAGGATGGAAGCGGAAAAAGCACGGCTGTATTGGCAGGGCATGCGAAGCATTTTTGGCCTCTCCACCTTTATAATGGTTTTCGGCGCAGCGCCCGCAGCGCCCGTGGTTATCCGGCTGAGCGGGCCCATTGGTTTCCTTACCGCTGCGCTCAGCGGAGCTCGGACATGCCGATTATCGGGCCGAGCGATTCCGCGTGGGTGAGCATGACCTGCCTCGAGCCCATCTCCATCTTCAGCGCGACCGCGAGCCTCGTTGGCGCGGGGCCAAGCCTTTTGGCGAAGTCCTGGAGCTGCTCCTTGCTCTCGAAGACTATGAAATTCTTCCCCTTCTTCGCCAGGAGCAGGGCGCGCCTGACCGCCTCCTCGCCATCGTAGATGTGGATGAATATGTTCTCCCCGCGGTAGTTCACGAGTATGTCGCAGTCCTGCCTCTGCGCGACGTCCGTGAAGAGGATTGCATGGCTGATGAGGAAGTTCCTCAGCATCCTGAACATGGCGAGGTAGCGCGCGCTTTTGCCGCTCTGCTTCTCCCATGAGCCGAGGCCGTAGAGGCCGAGCGCATTCGTGACCTCGCCGCTCCCGGAGAGGCTCCGGAGCAGCTTCTCGAGGTTGTAGTCCGAGACCAGGACCGGCTTCCCCTGGTAGGTTACGCGCTTCCGCACCCCCGCCTTTATCTCCTGCGCGGTGAGGGGCATCCACTTCCAGCGGTATTCCTTGTTGATGTTCTCCATCAGGTTCGTGAGCGCGAAGCGGGAGAGCGGTATGCGCTCCTTCTGCTGCGGCGGGAAGTCCGGGACGTCGATGAAGTACTTGGGCGGCTCGGTGCGGCGGAGCGCCACGCCGATGATGAGCACGAGGAACGTGACCACTATGATGCCCTGGTTCATGGGCTTGTCGAAAAAGGTCTCCTGCTTGACGCGGGAGGCCTTGAGCGTGAATGACCTGCCGGTTGCGCTAAGGCTGAACGAGTGGTCGCCGAAGCCCGGCTTGTCCGCTGGCTTGTAGGTAAGGATGCCCGCCCCGTCCGTCTTCAGCGTGACCTGCGGCAGGCTGTCCATGCTGAAGAGCACGTTCGTGTTGTCCACCGGCTTCCCGTCGGAAAGAAGGGCGAAGGTGAATATGCCGTTGTCCCAATCCGCGCCGACCAGCTGCGCGGCAACGAGCGGGATGTGGAGCAGGGACTGTGCGTATGCCTTGCCGGAGATGTCGTTTATGCGCAGCAGGTAGTCCCCGCCCGTGAGGTTGATGGTGTAGCGCTTCTCGGTCGAGTAGTCGGTGACGAAGTTGACGAGGCCGAGGTTCTGCTGCTGCTCTATCTTCCCGTCCTTGTAGGCGGTGAGGAACAGCTCGAATTCCCTCGGCTCGCTGAAGTTCTCGTGGAGTTCCAGCTTCACGGGTATTATGGAGCCGTTGACCGCGAAGTTCGCGTTGAAGAGCCTCCCGGTCACCGGGTTGGATATGTTGAGGTCATGGTGCTCATTCAAGCTCCGCGAGTCCAGCGTGGTGACGGCCGCGTATAGGCGCACGTAGCCTCCGTTCTCGGCGGATGGCGAGAGGAAGATGGAGTCGGTCGCGTTTATCACGCCGTAATAGTCGGCGGCGAGGGTGCGGTTGCCCGTTGCGACCGGCTCCTGCCAGCCGACCTCGGAGATGAACCTCGCAACATCCTGCGCCGCGGCAGTCCCGTTGCCCCCTCCGCGCGAGTTCCAGCCCAAGTCGAGGAAATTCGGGAAGGCGACGAAGTAGCCCTTTGAGAGGGACAGCACGTTTATCGCCGAGTCGTAGATTGTCGAGTTGCCGCTTAGCCTGTAGGGGCCGCCCTCGAATGTGTAATTCCCGTCAGCAGGCTGCTGCTGGGAGGGAGCCTCCGAGAGGTTGTACTGGCCCAGCGCGCCGAGAGGGACCGACTCGACCGAGCCGGTGCGGGTCATCCAGAGGCTGAAGTCGGAGCCGATGTAGACTATCACGCACCCGCGCTCCATAAGCCTGTTGAGGTTGGCGCTCGAGTTCGAGTCGAAGAGCACGCTCGGCAGCCTGCCCGTCGGGACTATGATTATTGCCCCCTTCTCTATGCGCTCGAGCTGGTTGAACTTCACGGACACGAGCGTCGAGTCGGCGGGTATGATACCCTGAGCCTTCAGCCCCGCCTCGAGCGAGGACTTGAAATCGGGGAGCGTCGTGCAGCTCTCGCACGGGTAGTCGAGCAGGTAGATGTCGCTGGGAATCTCGCTCCTGTACATCTCCGCGGAGAAGTCCGCCCTCGAGATGTCCTTCCCCTGCATGCCGTAGATGATGTAGAGCGAGCGCTGCCCCTGCTCCCCGTTGTCCACGACCCCGGTCCCGCCCACCGAGTAGCTGTATTCGGGCGTGTAGTTGGCGGGAGGCGGCGCGACGACTCCGCCGGCGAGCAGCTGCACGTAGATGTAGAGGCCGACGAACGCAAGCAGCAGGACGAGCACGATGGTGAGGAATGCCCTTTTCAGGTTCAGGCAATCACCCTTCCTCCTTCCGGCCCATCATCTTGTAGACCGCGAGCCGTATCTGCCTGAGGTAGGGGTTCTCCTGCGCCTCCTGCAGGCGCTTCACTGGCCTAGCCTGCTTCACGTAGGAGAACCTGCGCGCTATGTTGAATACGTAGGACTTCTTCACAACCTGCAGCTTCATCAGCTCGGGTTGTTCCTGGTCTGCCAAGATTATCACTAACCCCTCAGCTCGAGATAGCCCTGCATGACCATCTTGTTGAGCACGTCCTCGACGCGCGACTCCACTACCCCGTATTGCTTCGCGAAGTCCGAGACGTTCATCTCGTTCCTGTGCACGTCAAGCCAGTCCTGTATCTTCACCATGAGCGCCTCGTCCGTGTAGGCCTCAAGCTGGCCCAGGCGCAGGGTGAGCTCGTCGTTCCTCGCGCGCGCCTCTATGAGGTCCCTGCTCACCTTCGCGTTCAGCGAGGCCAGCTCGTCCGCGCGCCTCTTCAGCTCCTCGTGGTCCTTCAGCAGGGAATCGTAGCGCGCGAAAATCTCCTTGTAGTCGGAGCTTGCGAATTCGGTGATGTCCGCGAGCGCGGACTGGAGCGTCTGGAACAGGTATTTCTCGTCTATCTCGTAGGCGCCGGGGATGATGGTGAGGATGTTGAGGAAATGGCGCAGGACGTCGATGCGGCGCTTGCGCGGGCTGACGCCGGGCACGAGCGTGTAGGCGACCTCGATGGCATCTGGCCTCATGTAGACCGTCGAGAAGAGGTAGGGGCTGCGGCGGATGTCGCGGCTCTCCACGTTCAGCACCGCGATGTAGTCCGCCTCGCGCGCAATCTCGAGGTTGCTCAGGGTGCAGAGCGCGTCCATTATCTCCGCGGTGCCCTTGAGCCTCTTCGCGAATATCTTGAATCCGTCCACCTTCGGCGCGGCGAGCTTCTCCGCCTCGGCCTGTGACGGCAGCGCCGGCTTTCCGGTTTGTGGCTTCGCTGGCTCTGGCATTCATATCACCTTTTCCGAACCGGCTTCCCCGCATTTTTCTGGGCCGGTTCCTCCGCTTTCTCGTCGCGGATGCCCGGGGAGTAGGTCAGGAGCGGGATGGCCATTACGAGGATGATGCCGACCAGCATGTAGGCGAAACCCGCTATGCTCGGCGAAACCAAGATGAAGGACACGAAGAAGACGAAGGAGAGGAACGCGAACCACATCACGTATTTCTCGAAGCGCTTCCGTTTCTCCCGCCACTTCGGGATGTCCTCCTTGCACACGACCAGCCTGTTGCCCGCGGCTATGCCGAGCCTGGTCTTTATTGCGCGCACGGTTTTGATGTACGGGTCGTCGAGCACCGGCGAGCCTTCCTTCTCCTGCCTGCAGACTATGCACACGCTTTTCTGCTTGTTAGCAGCGGCCTTTTCGCTTCCCGTTGTCTTAGTCAGAGAAAACTACCTCCTGCACCTTGCTCTCGTCCAGCCCGGCCTTCTTCAGGTCCGCGCGGGAGAAAATATTGATGAGCGTCGGGTCGTCGAGCCCAGTCTCCTTCAGGAACGCATATACCGTGTCGCGGCCTATCCCGAACCTCTCTATCGCCAGCACGAAGGAGAGGGCGTCCATGTGCCTGCTCCTCTGGTCGAACAGCGCGATGGTCTCCTCGAGCTGGGCGTCCGTGAGCCCCATGTCCCTGAGCCTCTTCTTCAGGGCGGGCTTTTCGAACGGGAAGGATTGGGCCATTTCGCTCGCACCTACGGCGCGCCGCCGCGCATGAAGTCGACGCGGGAGAACAGGTCTATTATCGTCGCATCGTCCACTCCTATCCCCTTGAGGAACGCCATCGTGTTCGTGCGCGCGACGTTGTTTTCCTCCAGGAAGTTCACGAACATGAGCACGTCAAGCCGCTTCCCGCCCTTCTCGAAGTTGGATATCAGGTCGTTGACGCGCGTGTCCTCCATCCCGAATTCCACGAGCCTGTTGCGCAGCTCGCCGCGCTCGAACGCGTAGCTGTGCGGGGTGCCGGGGGTTGCGCGCGCCTCTTCCGAGAGCACGCTTTCCACGTCGAGGAAATATTCCTCGAGCGGCTCCTCGCCGTGAATCTTCTCCAGCAGGAAGGTCTCGGGGAACTCGGTGGTGGTCTGGAACGCCATGTTCACGGCGCACTGCCCGACCCCGAACTTCGCTATCTCGTCGCGCATGTAGTCGCTGAAGCCCAGCGAGCCCTGTATGTAGTCGAGGAACTTCTCGAACTTCACCCTGAGGATGAAGGTGGTGCCGACGTTGGAGAAGATTGCCTCGTTTATGTCAGTGGGGTTCTGGGAGGCGACGATGAGCCCGAACTGGTACTTCCTTCCCTCCCTGACAATCATGATTGCGTCCGAGCGCTCGTCCGCGGCTATCTTCCACGCCTCGTCGAGGACGACCAGGACCTTCAGGCCCTTCGTGGCTGCCCAGCCCACGGCGCGCATGCGCTCCTTCAGGAACTGCAGGAAGAAAAGGCCCGCAAGGCCCCTCATCACCTCGTCCGGAAGGCCGCTCATGTCTATGTCCACGAGGCCGATGTCCGTAAGCTCCTCGAGCTTCACGGTCGAGGGCTGCGCGAAGAAGTCGTTGCCCGGGCGCGTGAACTGCTTCAGCCTGTAGACTGCGTTCTCCAGCTCCGCCGGGAACTCGTAGGTCCCGGCCTTCATCCTCTTCTCCAGGATTGCGACGACTTCTTTTAGCGTGGGAACCTGCAGGGGCTTGCCGGTCTTGCTCTTCGTGTCCGCGACCTCCACCACGAAGCCCGCGTCTATGTAGGACTGCTCTATCGCCTGCTCGGTCAGGCGCTTCTGCTCGGGGTAGCCGCCTATGTCCGTCAGTATCTCGAGCGCGCGGATAATCTGCTTAACCCTGTCTATGGGCCTCATGCCGCCGAGGTCGAGCAGGTTCACGTAGTCGCCCTTGCCGAGCGAAAGGATTTTGCCGCCGGTCTGCTGCACCCAGCCCTTGTACTCGCCGGCCCAGTCGATTATGATGGCGTTGCTGCCCCATACGAAGGCCGCGCGGGACAGGAACGTCTTCACGAAATAGGACTTTCCCGCGCCGGTTATCCCCACGACGCAGATGTGCGGGTTGGTCAGGTGCATGAATGACCAGTTGAACGGCATGTGGAACATCTTGGTCTTGCCGATGTAGATGGAGTTCCCGGGGTCGAGCGCCACGAACTCGGGGGGAGGCTCGGGCGGCCTTACGAATAGCGGGCGCTTCGAAAGCTCCTTGCTTGTCACGCTCTGCAGTTTCAGCCAGCCCATTTCATCACCGTCAGATTTGCGCGGCGAAGTCCTTCGGCTCGGGTGGGATTGCGCGCTCCCACTTGAAGCACTTCTTCATGTCCTCGCCCTTGAGCGGGACTATCTCTATGTTGAGCGCGTTCGCGACCGTCGAGCGCACCTCGTCGACCTGCTTCTTCGCCTGCGCGATGGCAGCGTCCTCGCTCACGCCCACGCCGGTCGTCGCGATGTACATCAGCGTGCCCATCGGCTTCTCGCCGGACGTGAGCCTGCTGAGCATGTCGTTGAGCCTGTCTATCTCGCGCTCCCACTTGTCAATCGTCAGCGCGTCGGGGTTGGGCTTCTCCTTCTCCTTCCCGAGCTTTATCTGCGCCCCAGCCCTGTCGGTCTCTATCTTCTCCCTGTACCTGACGATGTCGTCTAGGTAGGCGATGAGGCTGAACTTCATCGGGAAGCGGAGCGCGGCGAGGCTGCGCTCCCAGAGGTCCATGTAGCTCGAGCCCGCCTCCTCCTCGACGCCCGAGACCGCGGCCTCGTAGAACTTCGCGCCCATGAACATGCTCGCCTGGTAGAGGCCGCCCACGTTCCTGATGACCACGTCCTGCGTTGGCGGCACCCGGTAGCCGTCCGAGAGGTCCTCGGAGACGCGGAGCAGCTTCGTGATTACCGGCATTATGAAGTATGCGGCCATGAACACGCCGTATGTGACTGCGACGCCGGCTGCACCCACGACCATCAGGGCTATGGTGAGGATGCCGCCGATGTCCCCGGCGCGCGTGAATGTGATGGCCAGCCCTACCAGTCCCATTCCTATCGCGGCGAACGCCATGTTCTTCTCGCTCACATCAACCATTCTATCAGCCTAAAATTCCTTCATCCCTGCGGGGAGCGTGTATGCCCAGTCGAAGCAGCGCTTCATGTCCTCGCCGCTCATCGGGACCACGTCCACGTTGAGTGCTGTGCCTACGGTCGAGCGTATCTCGTTCGCGCGCTGGCGCGCGGCTGCGATTGCGGAGTCTTTCGTGGCCCCGGTCGCGGAAGTCTGTATGAAAGTGGCGATTGCCGTCGGCTTCTCGCCGTATGATATCTTCGAGAGCATGTTGTCCCACATCGCTATCTCGCGCTCCGTCTTGTCCACCACGGCCTGGCTCGGGCTCTGCTTCTCGCTCTCCTGCCCCAGGAGCATCTGCGCCTTCGCCTTCCTCGCCTCTATGCTCTCGCGGTATTTCGAGAGGTCCTTTATGTAGACGAGGATGCTGAACTTGACCACGCTCTTCATTCCGGAGACGGCGCGCTCCCACAGGTTCATGAAGCCCACCTTCTCGTCGGCGCTCATGCCGGTGGTGGTCTTGAATATCTTCACGCCGAGGAAGACCGTCGCGGTGTAGGTGCCGCCCTCCTGCTTGACGAGCACGTCCTCGCTTGGCGGAATGTCGACGAAGGCATCCTGCGTCCTTATCACGCGGAGCCCCCGCGTGAAATAGGGTATCATCCAGTAGCCGTACTTGTAGGTCACTATGGAGGCGGGGCAGAGGATGAGCGCGGCGAGCAGTATTATCGCGGTGAGCGGGCCGAGCGTGCCGCCGGTCACGAACGCGAGCAGCATCAGCACGAGCGCGGCGCCCAGCATCGCCAATGCCGTCGTCTTCTCGTCCATGGCAGGATATTACGGCGCGTCCTTTATTAATGTTTTCAGGGCGCTTTTCCGAACGCGCGCGTGCGCACGCGCGCGCGATTATTATAATTCGTGTGCGTCCCAGGGCTTCAGATAAGCTTTACCAGCCCCTGCCCGACCTCGCTTATGTCCGAGCCGAGGAGCGGCGCGGCTATGCGGATGAAAGAAATCGTCACGGCGAATATTATCATCGGGTAGAACACGGCCTTCAGTATGATGGGAGGCAGGAACGAATGGAACTGGTTCACCTTCGCCACGACCGCGGGATTGGCCTGCTCTTCGGCAGTCTTGGCGGCGTCCTCGAAGTCGTGCTCGCAGGCGCTGAACTGCTCGAAGTTGATTCCGACCGTGGACGCCCTCGCGGTGCTCAGCGCGGCCTCCATGGCCGCCTGCTCCTCGGTCATCCTCGCCACGAAGGCGAAAATCGTGGGATAGACGAAGAAGAAGCCTATGGCTAACGCTATGATGAGGCCGCCGGCGCCGCGCGTAATGGGGAATATGCGCAGGAACACGCCCAGCGGAAGGAGCACCGAGAACATCTTCTGCTGGATGAATGATAGGATGGACTCCTGGAAGTAGACTATCATCAGGACCTGTATGATGAAGTGCATGGCGAGGTGCGGCGGGTCGACCAGTATCGGCTTCAGCCAGACCAGCAGGTATATCTCGCCCGGGCCCATGTTCTCGTATTTGTAGAGCGTGGTGAGCGCCTCAATCCAGTAGGTCCAGTTGTAGAAGTTGCGGTACCAGTCGATTAGGGGGTTCGCTACGCCCTCGAGATACCTGTGGGCCACTGCGAACGGGTTCACGTTCGCGCCGAGTATCACGGCCATGCCCTCGTCCAGCATGATGTAAGTCAGCACGATCAGGGCGCCTACCAGGACCGCGCTCGCGAAAGCCTGGTACATCTCGCTCTTCGCCCACATCCTGAGCTCGCGCACGTCGAAGCCTATCCCGAGCATGTAGGCGAAAGCCGCGACGAGGAACGCGCAGAGCACGCCCAGCATCGCAATCGGGCCCCAGAAGCTCCACTGCGACTCTATCTTCGCCTTGCAGGGGTCGTACCAGTTCGCTCCCGGGACGGTGTAGCACGCGGAGCCGGTGGTCGAGGCGGAATCGGCTATGCACGTCTGCCCGCACTCGCATTCCGTGGAGAAGTCTGGCGAGGTCGGGTCGCTGTGGGCGCATGCCTTGCCCTCTATCGTATCCGCGGCGGACGCAAGCGTGGGGAGAAGTGCGGCAACGAGCACGATGCAGAGCAATGCTCTCCAGGCGTTCATCATATCAGCCTCGTGAGGTTGCTAACGTCGACCTCCTCGCCGATGGCCGCTGAAAGGCCCTTGATGAACGATATGAGCACTATGAATATCACTAAAGGTATGAAGATTATGCCGACCGCGAGCGTCGCTATGAACCCGAATGCGGCGTTTACGCCGTTGCCAATCCATGCGACGGGGTTAATCATGTTGTTGATGCTCGCGAGCGCATCCTGGATGCCGGAGAACGCGTTGCTCGAGCTCTGCGTTGCGCCTACCAGGTCCTGGTAATCGTTGTGCAGGTTGTTGAGCAGCAGCCCGTAGAGCAGCACTATGGCGAGCGGATAGACCAGGAAGAAGCCCACGGCTATCGCAATCAGGGAGCCGCCGAACCCCCTTGTGGCTCCGAACGAGCGCAGCAGCAGGCCCGCAACCATCAGGTAGCCGAAGAGCTGCTCCGATATCCTGACGAGCAGCACCTGCGCCATCGCGAGCAGCAGCCCCACCCCGATTGCGGAAATGCCCATGCTGAGCGACTGCGAGACCTGAGTGAGCCCGTGGCCCAGCGAGACCTGCATCCCTATGCCGCCGGGCGCGGTGTACCACGTGAAGGTCGATGCGAAAGCTATGAAGCCGTTGAGGACGGCGACTGTCGTGAAGGCTTGTTCGATGGTGTTCCTGAAGTCCTGGACGTAGAATTCCGCGACCTTGAACGTGCCGCAGTGGTTGGCAACCGTCAGGTTCTGGATGTTGAAGAACGCGGGCTGGGTGCAGGCCAGCGTAGGGTCAGCGCCGGCCACTGCCTCGGGGCAGGGCGCGCACTTGACGTCGTCTCCGAGCATGTGCGCATCGAGGGTGCAGGCCCACTGGACGAGCCCTATGAAGAAGAGCGCGAAGATGAGCGTAACGATTCCCTCGTAGACCTGGTTGATGGCCCAGAGCCTCACGCCGCGGTGGTTCGCCACTCCCGCGAGTATGTAGGCGAGGCCGGCGACGAGGAAGACGATGAACGTCGCCATTATCACGACGGGCTGCCATCCTGTGACGAAGCCCTGGAACGAGGAGAAATCCGAGCATACTGGGAATCCCATAGCATCACAACAGTTTCGTCAGGCTGCTTATATCAACGTCCCCTCCCATGACCTTTGCGAACTCCCGCGTGAATGAAAGCGTGATGGTCAGGTTGAAGAGTGGGAGGAATAAGCCGACTACGACCACGTCGTATATTGGCCTGTAGAGGGTTGAGATTATCCCGGCTATTATGCCGCCGACAAACGGAACGTCCCCTCCGGGCAGGCTCGTGGCGCCGCCCATGAACTCCGTGAAGTTCTTCGTGTCGTTCGCGAACATGAGCGAGTCCAGGTAGAACATCATGGGGTAGAGGACATAGAAGCCCACGACAACCGCGACGATTGCGCCGCCCGCGGAGCGCGTGAACGGGAAGGAGCGCAGGCCTATGCCTATCGGGAAGAGCGCCATGAGCTTGTAGCGCAGGAAATCGAGGATTAGCGAGTTGATTGTGAGCAGTATCGCACCCCCTGCGGTGCCCATCATCACGAGCCCGATGAAGTCGCTGACCGTCGCGAAGCCAGGCATGAGGCTGAAGGAGAAGCCCTGCTGGTAGGGCGAGACGTACTGGTGCCAGCTTACCATCACCCCGACGAGGATGTTGATGCCGAGCAGGGTCCCGTAGTTGGCGAGCAGCCAGAACCTCTCGCTGTCCATGAAGCATTTCGCGTAGTCGAACGCGGCGGCGTAGCCTCCGGGCGTGCTGTAGTCGCAGAGCGCGGGGTAGGTCGCGGCATCGCATTTGCAGCAGGAAGTGTTGGGGCAGACGGAAGACCCGGTTATGCCATTCATCAGCCCGTTTATGGATGCGATGAGAACGACCATGCCGCCCACGATTATCGCGTTGGCTATGGCCTGGTAGAACTCGTTCCTCGCCCATCCCTTAACCCTCGGCAGCATGAAGCCTATGCCTATCATGTAGGCGAATGCGACCAGCAGGAAGGATAGCAGGACCATTAGCGCGGACACGCTTTGCCAGGTTACCCAGATTCCAGCCATAACTTCCAGCTCATATCAGGTGCGTAAGCCCTGCTATCTCTACGTCGCCTCCGAGGAGCGGCGACAGCCCTTTTATGAACGCGATGGTCACCAGTATGGAAATCAGCGGTATCACGAGCGCGGGCACCATCAGCTCGCCGAGCTTCTGGCACAGCGGGAAGAGGAAGTCTGCGGGGTGCGGGTTCCCGGTCGTGCCATAGCCCACGAGGCCTCCGATGCTCAGGTCGGTCGGCGGCTCTACGCCTATGTCGAATGCGACGGCCTTGCCCCAGAGGACCGTCTCCACGAAGGTCGCGCTGCACCAGCGGACTGGGCAGTGTATCTTTTCGTCGTATGACGCGACGGGCCACTTGCCGTTGCACAGGCAGTCTACCGAGCCCGTGATGCCGTATTGGTCGTACCACGGGTCGAAGCTATAGGAGTCCTCGAGGATGATGTACATGAACGGGTAGATTGTGTAGATGCCGATGGCGATTGCGATGAGCAGGCCGCCGAGCTTCCTGGTGAAGAAGAGCGTGCGGAGTATGAGGCCCATGGTGAGGAAGATGGGGAAGAACGCGTCCCGCGTGAGCGCGAGGAAGGTGGCCTGCGCCATGAAGCTCGTTATCCAGGTGAAGACAATCGGGAACATGAGGCCGAGGGCCTCGGTCAGCATCGAGACGCCTGCGTAGAGCTGGAAGCCGATGCCGAAGGCGCCGGACGCGCAGGTCCCCGGTATCCCCATGCATCCCGGCCACGGGTAAGTGGGCTCCCCCACGCCGGGGGAGACGTCGAAGTACTTGCCGGTCGCGGCGAGCGCGGCGGCGCGGATGTTTATCCAGAGGAGCTGGTCCGCCTGCTCGATGCTCTTCTGCTCGAGGATTGAGACTATGCACCATGCCTTCTGGATGTGGAACTCGCATGGCAGTCCAGCGGCGAGGCGCGCGTCGCATGTATCGTGGTATTGGGAGTCGCAGGTCCCCGTGGTGGAAAACAGGCATGCGGATTGCGATGTGAAGTTGGCGAGGAAATAGACGAAGCCGACTATGAACGCGAGCATGAACGCGCTCGCGAGCGCCTGGTAGAGCTCGTTCTTGGCCCACGCGGTTATCTGCGGATGGCGGAAAGCTATCCCGAGCATGTAGGCCAGGGAGACGATTAGCAGGGAGATTAGGACCGCCGCGGCCGCGACCGCCTGCCAGCCGTAGTATGTCCAGAGGGACTCGAAGCTAGCGCCGCCACTCTGCGGGAGCGTATTGCACGTGTCCGCCTTGGCATCCGAGAGCGGGGCTAGAAGCAGGAGCGCGAACGCGGCCAGTGCAAGCTTCGCTGCCAACTTCATGCTATCACTCGAACGGAGACGGGAACTGCTGGCTGAGTATCTTTGTGAGGCTGCGCGCGGCAGCTATGGTTATCACTATGCTGAGCATCGGAAGGAAGACTCCCGGCGGGATGAGGTTCGCGACGTCCTGTATCATGCCCGGGACGTTGACGGAGTTGAGGATGTTGAAGTTCGCGTCGTTCCCCCAGAGCGTGGCCTGGTCCGGGCTGTTCTTGAAGTCTATCTTGTTTCCCGTGACCTGCTCCATTATGTCCTTGTTCATAACGTAGGTGAGCGGGAACACTATGTAAAACGCGATTGCCAGAGCGATGAAAGTGGCGCCGGCGGTGCGCAGGAACGGGAAGAGGCGGAAGAATATCCCGAGCGGCAGCATCACCTTGAACGCGAACGCCTGCACGAGCCACAGGATTATGACCTGCATCAGCATGCTCGAGAACATCACGGACACCAGCCCGAACATCAGGTCCAGCACTCCGGCTATCGCGTTCATTCCGGAGAACGGGAAGAAGCCCGTCTTCAGGTTGCCCAACGGCACGTACCACGCGGCCGTTATCTGGCAGAAAAGCGAGCCGAAGTATAGGTTCGTGGCTACCGAGACGCTCCGCTGCCAGATGAGGTCGTTGAGGTAGGAGTCCGCCACGCGGAACGGGTCCCCGCCTGCGAGCGAGAACGAAAGGCTGCACGCGCCCCAGGTGAACCAGACCACGAGGAGGATTATCATGGAAGAGATGACTATCTGGTAGAACTCCTCCTTCGCCCAGATGAGCCAGTCCTGCCTCTTGAAGAACACGGACATCATGTAGGTGAGGGAGAGGAACAGCATCACCACGAGCATCGCGAGGAATGAGAGCGAAATCCAGCCTCCGGTGACCCATTCCTCCGAGATGTTGCACGTGTATGGGATGATTGCCATTCAAAGACCTCATATCCCGAGCTTGCCCATGCCGAATATCTGCGGGTCCCCGCCTATCGCCTCGGCTATGGACCTGAACGCCGTTATGGTTACTATCAGGTCGAGTATGAAAAGGAACAGCCCCATGATTATCCAGAGGAACTCCCTGTCGAGGGCGTTCATGACGACGTCGACCGTGCCGGACGGCAGGTCCCAGCCGCTCGACGGGGGCGCCGTGTTCCCGGTGACTATCTCGGTTCCCTGCCCGGCGTAGAGCTGGAATATGTAGACGTTTATCGCGAGCGAGAGAGGGAACACGAAGTAGAGCGCGAGCGCCATCGCGATTACCGTCCCGCCTATCTTCCTTGTGAGCGGGAACGCCCTGAAGAGCACGCCGAGGGGCAGGAACACCTTGAGCATGTTGTTCTTCGCGAAGTGGAGCAGGACGTCCTGCGCCATGTTCGCGAAAATCGCGAAGTAGACCATGTAGAGCGGGGCTGAAAGGCCCTGAAGGATGGCGCCGAACCCGGCGGCGAGCGAAAGGGTGGTGCCTGTCCGGATGTAGACCCAGGTCGTCGGGAACTGCGTGGGGATGAGCGGGATGAAGAGGAAGAAGGTGAAGGAGAACGCCGAGGCGAAGCCGAACCCCTCCATGGTCAGGAGGAGAGACATCCACGTGCTAAGGAGCGCGGTCCGCATGAGGTTAAGGTAGTTGAATGCAGCGGAGAAGTGGTCCCCGCCGGCGAGCCCGTAGGAGATGTCCGTGAGGAACTGCGCGAAGAAGAATATGACGGCCACCATCAGCAGTGTGAGCATTGCCTCCCAGAATTCCACCTTCGCCCACTGCTCGACCTGGTGGTAGCGGAAACCCATGCCTATCATGTAGGCGAGCGCGACCAGCAGGAATGAGACGAGCAGCGCGGCCCCGGCCACCGGCAGCCAGTCCCCGAGGACCGGCGAAACTGTGGGGACCGTTGCGGAGGCAAAAGGCGCGAATGAGAGCAAAAGCAACGCGAACGCTAGGGGTTTTGCCATCCTTCCCATGGCGCGGCTAAGCATCGGTGGAATTTGGCCGTTCGTAGTTTTTAATAATATGCCAAGAAATCCGCTGGGTTTCGAGCAGCCTTCGGTCGCAAATCGCGTTAGGCGTGGGAGGATGCCGCTAATGACGGTTGCGGCGCCAGGGCTCGGGATATGGGAAAAATAAGAAAGAGAAAAGGGGCTTAGCTGCTGAATCCCAGCAGGAAGTCCACGAGCCAGGGCGCGATGATGACGATGATGATGCCGATTATTCCGCCGACAATCATCGCCATAGACCAGTTCTGCGCCTTCTGCCTCGTCTGCACGTCAAATACCTGCCCTATCGCATAGACTATGCCCGCGAAGACGAACAGCCCCAGCGAAATGACCGGGACTATGCTCCGCAGCATGTTCACGAGCGATATGAGCTGCTCGTTTATCGTGCTCGCAACGCTTGAAGTGGCGAATGCGAGCGCCGCGAACGCGAGCAGCGTTAGGGGCAGTAGGGTTTTCCTCATTTAACGCACCTTATTTGCAGCCCGACACCATGCCCCCGCCGAAAATGCTCAGGAACACGGGCGCGAGCACTGCGAGCAAAAGGCCGATTATCGCTCCGACGAGGAGGGACATCGCCCAGCCCTGGGCCTTCGCCTTCATCTCTGCGCCGAAAGCCTGCCCTGCGGCGTACACCAGGCCTGCCATGAGCAGCATGATGAGCGCAATGGTGGGGATGACGGTTTCAATCAGGCTCTTTATCTGGCACAGCGAGCCGACAAGCTGGCTTGCAATGCTCGAAGACGCGGCAGCGAAGCTGCCAAACACAACTAACGCCAAAAAGACTGCCAACAGGTATCTCATCTACAATCGCCTCCTTCGGGGCATTGCCCCTTTCTCACTTGTGGGAAAGTTGCTGTTTTTCTTATATTTAAACCTTTCTATAAGTGTACTAATTCCACAAAAGCGAGCAAAAGCTTTTATGCGCACGGCGAGAATTCCGCGCGGGGGGTTCCATGGCGAAGAAAAAGGGCGGAAAGGATTTCTCTGTCGACGAGTATTTTGCGGGCTATTCCAAGAAGAAAAAGGGGGAGAAAGAAAAGCAGGAGGAAGACGAGGGGGATATCTCCGAGCTCCTTGCCGCCTCGCGCAAAAAGAAGGAGATGGGGGAGCGGAGAAGGGAGGAGGACATCGAGAAGTACGACAGGCTTAGCGACGCCGGAAAGAGGAAAGAGGTCGCGCGTGCCGAAGCCGAGGGCGCGGAAAAAGAGGAGAAGATAGGGAACAGGCCGCTGATAATCTTCATGTACCTTTTCCGCGCGTTCGCGCTCGTGGCCATGCTGCTGCTGATGCTGTTCGTCCTGGAGAAGCGCGTGCCGGGGTTCGGGAGGGCCGTGGACTGGGCGGCCGGGGCCGACACGTTCATCGGCTTCATCCTAGCGAACTTCATCCTGTTCCTCGCCCTGTTCCTGCTGCTTTTCGGCCTCGAGCTTCTATACTATATAGTCTATTGGGTTGCGCACAAGAAATGGAAGGGGTATGCGAGGGCCGAACTGGTCTATTCGCTGGGCTTCGCGCTCGTGGGGCTGCTCGGCGCGGCGGCGATAATCTGGGCTATGGGCTATTAGTTTTTTGAAACCACGAAGAGCTGCAAATCCTGCGATGAGAAGGCGAGGGTGTAGGCCGGATCCGGGTCCTCCGAATATATCCCGTAGAGCCTTGCGTCCATCAGCACGTTCTCCTTCTGCGAGGATGAGATGAGCGACCGGACGTAGGCCGCGTCCGCGCCTTTAAGGCTGTTCGGCTCGAGCGTCTGGAAGACTATCTCGCGCATCGTCCTGAATGCGGTGTAGGACTCCACCCCGTACGGCTCCGCGACCATCTGCTTCACCGAGGGATAGCCCGGCCGCGCCTCGTTGTGGAACTTGTAGAAGAAGACGGTCGGCACGCCGGTCTCGGTCAGGGAGAGGACGCTGCCCTTCCCTGCAAGGAATTCCCCGGCCTGGGCCTGCGCACTTGCGCCCCCGGGCGGCTGGGCGAAGCCCTGGTATGCGGTGAGAGAGAGCGCGAGGAAGGCGGTTGCGATGATGGCCGCGTGCCAGCGGTTCAGCCTGAGCAGGGCGCGCGCCGCGAGGATGGAGAGCGGCGGTGCCGCCATGAGGAAGTACCAGAAATACCCGCTCGAGCTCGCGAGCGGGATGAGCGAGATGGCGCACCACCAGGCGAGCAGCCTGTCCTCCGCTTTCTTCCAGTTGAGGAGGAAGAAGCCCGCAGGCGCGAGGAGAACCCACGGGAAGAAGTACTGGAATGCGGTTGCCGCGTTGTTCGCGATTGCGGTGAGCGGGTTCGTGTAGAGGCGCCCCACGAAATCATAGATGTAGGACGAGCCTATTTCCCTGAACCCGTCCGGGGCGAGGAGCGCGAAGAGCGCCCAGTATGCGAGCATCGCCGCCGGAACCGAGAGGAGCGAGAGGAGGAACGCATTGTTCCGCTTCCTGCCGAGCAGCGCGTCCCCTATGCCGCACTTCTGCCTCGAGGTGAAATAAGCCAGCGCGAGCAGCGGGATGATGAGCGCGACATACGTCTTCGTGAGGGCTGCGAGCACGGAGAATGCGGCTGCTGGAATAAGCCAGCGCGCGTCCTTTGCCGAGCGGAGATAGCAGTGCAGCGCCCAGATTATGGAGAGGAGGAGCGCGCTGTCGAGCAGGAGCAGGCTCGTGGGGAAAAGCGCGCCGTTCGCAACGGTGAAGATAAACGCGGCGGCGAATGCTTCCCGCTCCCCAAAAAATTCGCGCACTAGGAAGAATAGCGCGAGCGTGGAGATGGCCGCGAAGAATGCCGGGGCCGCGCGGTAGGCGAACTCCGGCGGAATGCCGGGGAAAAGGAAGTTTAGCGACGCGATGGCCGGGAGGTAGAGGTAGAAGCCAGCGGGCGGCTTCCACGAGATTGGGTTGCCGAGGTAGTGCGGGAGAATCTGCGCCGGGCTGCGGAGGAACTCGTCTATTATCTCCGCATAGACCGCCTCGTCGTTGTGGAGTGGGGACTGCGGGATGAGGAGGAAGCGGAGGCAGGAGAAAACGATTAGCGCGATTAGGATGAGCGCACTTTTTCTCACGCAGCTCGCCTCACGTCAGTATCGTGTATTTTGTGAGGTATATCTGCACCTGCATCATTATGAGGAACGGCAGGATGAGCAGCGCGTTCACTATTAGCACGATGTAGCGCGCATATGGGACGTAGCCGTGGAGGAGGATGAACATTATGTCCAGGAGCGAGAGCGCCGCGATGCCTATCGCTATCCAGAGCAGGAACATCTCCATCCTCCGCATAATCATGAAGAGGCTCGTGCGCATCGCGACGAGCGGGCGCTGCTCGTCTATCACTATTGCGGTGGGCGCGTAGAAGAGCGGCAGCGAGAGGAGGAGCGCGACGAGCGGGGAAAACCACGTGCTGATGCCGTACTCATAGCCGATGAGTATCGCAATCAGCCCGATTATGAATGCGGTCAGGTAGAGCCAGAAGACCGTGAGCGTGTATTTCTCTATCCCCTCGAGCACTTCGGTGCGGATGTTCGTGAAGGTCCTCTGCGATTTTATGAGCAGGTTTATCGCCACGATGGCGAACGAGACGAGGAAGAGCGACACGAGGAAGGAGAGGACGATTACCGCGACGTCGAGCCCGGTGAGGTCCACGTACATGCTTCCGGTCCTCAGGAAGGTCCCGCCGAGCGCGACGTAGGTCGGCGTGGGCGCGAGGAGAGGGATGAGGACGGCGAGCAGGAAAGGCAGCGAGAAGAATGAAACCATCTTTATGTTCTTCAGGTATGCGTTAGCAGTGTATTTCAGCACGTCCATATGGGCACCCGGACATATATCGCCTAACCTGCTTTTAAAACATTTGTTAGGCCCGCTTCCAAGCGCATGGGGCGATGCGCACATAGCCTGCGGCCGCGAGCTGGGCATTGAGCCGGGTGCTGTTGCAATAGAGGTATGTGACGGCGTAGGTGCAGTTTTGCGCAGCCGCCTCTTCCGCGATTCCGGCCTCGCTCCATTCCCAATGGATGTACTCCGGGTCGCCGCCAGCGTAGAAGAATGTCTGCGGGACGTCCACGACCACGGGCTCGTGCCGCACGTTCATCTCCTTCACGAGCTTCGCGGATTGGAATGGGAACTGCTCCGGAAAAGGCCAGCCCGTGGAATAGGCGGCATCGTATTGGTAGATGTTAAGGAGCAGCACCGCGGAGAGGACGAGCGCAATCGCGCCGGCTGCGGCCGCTTTCCCCGCAAGCTGGGAGGCCATGCCGTAGAGCTCGGCAAGCGGGATGGCTGCGAAAACGCAGAGCGAGTACCAGCCTGGGTAGTCGTAGTAGGGGTTCCCGGAGTAAAGCGACGGGTAGGCCAGGATTATCAGGTACCAGGCGAGCGCCCAGAGGAGCAGGATGCCGGATGGCTGGCGCATCCGCGGGTAAACATAGCGGAACGCCCCTGCCAGCGCGAGGACGAAGGTCGCGGCGCCGAGCTGAAGCGGAATGGAGAAGAGCGCAAGCAATGCGGACTGCGCTGCCGCGGCGATTCCGCCATCGAAGCGGCCGAAATACCATCCGACGCTGCCCCCGCCGCCGGAAAGGAATCCGTAGGAGTACCAGAGTGCGGCAGGGATGAACGGAACCAGCAGCAGGGCTGCGGCCTCCTTCTTCCTGAAATTAATTGCGCGGCGCTCGCATGCGAGCAGCAGGAGGGCTGGAAGCCCGAGGAGCATCGATGACTTGAATGCCATGGCCACCGCGAGCATTAGCATCGCGGCCCACGCGGACCTGCGCGCCATGAGGAGGAGTGCAAGCAGGAGAAACAGCGTGGCCGGGCTTTCGAGCTGCACGCTCCTTGAGATGTAGATTATCCCGGGGGCGGCTGCGGCGAGGGCGGTGGCGAGCAATGCCGTCCTTTTTTCTGTGAGTTCCCTTGCTAGCAAGTAAAAGACCAGAAGCGAGAGCACTCCGCAGATGAAAACGGGCAGGCGCGCGGCGAGCTCGCTAACGCCGAGGAGATTGAATGAGGCGAATATCATCCACGGGAGCAGCGGCGTTGTGCTGAAGTCCCTACCCAGTTCGTCCATCTGCACGAGCGGCCCGTATTTGAAGAAATTAAGCGCTACGAGTGAGTAGTGCGCCTCGTTGAACGACTGCGGGCCCATGAACGGGTCTGCGATGCCATTCAGCCTTAGAAGGGAGCCAATGAGAAGGATTGCAAGAAGGAGCGCGAGCTCGCTTCGTTCGAATTTCACAAGAGCCGCCTTTGCGGGCGGCTGTTCGCGGGAAGGAATGCGGGTTCGCGCCTCTCGGATTTTCATCTAACCGGCCCTTTGGAGCGCGAACGAGGCGTCGCGGAAGATGTACACTGCGGAATAATGCCCACGGAGGTAGGCGTAAAGCGCGGGCGCATAGCCCTTCATCGTCTCATCCCGGTCGAATGCGGCGTCCGAGAGATAGATGAGCCCGGGCCGGGTTGCCTCGAGGTCCGAAATCGTCCGCGCCTCGGACCTTTCGTTCATGACCCACTGGGGGGTGCTGATATAGTAGGAGGCAGGCAGGCGGTCCGCATAGACGTAGAGCTGCGGCCTGAACGCGTAGGCTGCGATGCGCTCGCCGGGCTGCGTGTGCGATGAGAAGTATGCGCCTATCGCTATTTCGCCTGCCGTCTCGTCCCTGAATGCCGACTGCAGCAGGAGCGCGAAGAGGGCGGCGAACGAAAGCATCGCGAGCGCTGGCAGGAGCCATTCCCGCAGCGTGGCGGAAAACCCGCGCAGCGGGGCGCAAGCAACGCGGCCGAACATCACCGCGAGCGGGGGCAGGCTGGGAAGGAAATGGAATATGTCGAGGCGCGGGAATGCGAAGAGCAGGGAGGACGCGAACCACGCGAGAAGGATTATGTCCTCCGCCTTCGCCTTTCTGCGCGCCATGCCCGCGAACGCCAGCGCAGCCGGCATGCTCAGGAAGAGGATGAGCCACTCGTAGGGCAGCAGGGAAAGCTTGGCAAAGCCCTGCGTCTCAAGGAGGTTGAAGGCGGTCGAATAATAGGCGAACTCGAAAAGGGCGCCGTTTGCGAGGAACCATGCCGCAGCGATTGCAACTGGCAGCAGGAGCCACGCCGCGAATCTCGCGGCATCCTTCGGGCCTGAGCTGCGGGCGACGAAAAACGCCGCGAGGGCTGCGAAGATTATCGCCTGCGGCTTGAGCAGGAGCGAGAGGCCTGCGGCGATGCCGCAGAGCGCCAGTGCGCGCCGGCTTCCGCTTTCCCGCCAGTCAAGCAGCGCATATGCCGAAGCAGCGAGCGAGAGCGCGAGGAACGGCTCGATGACGAACCAGACCCCGCAGCAGAGAATTTCGAAGCCGGCGTAGAAGATTGCGGCTGCGACCGCTGCGCGGCTTCCATAGAGCTTCCGCGCCAGGAGGAAGACGATGGCGGTCGTTGCCAGCTGCGCGAGGAGGGTGAGCGAGCGCACGACTGGCATGCTCGCGCCGAAGAGCCTCACCGGAACGAGTGCGATGAACTCGATGAGCGGGGGATGGTTGTCGAAAAAGTCGCGGTATATCACCAGGCCATTCGAGGTAAGCCAGGAGTATGCGAGGAAATGCCCCTCGTCGTTGAAGAGGAAGGACCTGAGCATGCTCGCGTGGAGCGCAAGCTGCGTGGCGAGGACGAGCGCGAGGACGAGCGCAACGAACCTGGCTTCCCCGGATTTCATCGAAGGTTTTTATTAGCTGGTGGTTAAAACCGATTCGGTTCGAGATGCCGGATTTTACTGTAGTCATACCGACGCTCAACGAGCGCGGGACCATAACGGGGCTCCTGAAGGAGCTGCGCTCGCTCTATCCCTCCGCGAAGGTTATAGTCGCGGATGACGGCTCCCGGGACGGGACGCAGAAGGCGGTTTTGCAGGTTGCAAGGAAGGACAGGCGCATAAGTCTTTTGGACAGGAGCGAATCGGAAGCCCACGGCCTGACCGCGAGCGTGCTCGATGCAGCGGGGCTTGCCAAGACGGATTTTATCGTGGTGATGGACGGGGACCTGCAACATCCGCCTGAGAAGGTTGGCGACCTTGTCGGCGAATTGGCCAGGGGCGCGGATGTTGCTGTCGCTTACAGAGTGGGGGTTGAGGGAGCGTGGCCTTTCGAGAGAAGGGTGATGTCGAAAGGGGCAGAGCTTCTCGGGGCTGCCGCGCTTGCCGTGCGCGGTGCGCCCCAGTGCAGGGACGTGCTCTCGGGATTCTTCGCGGCGCGGGCCGCGCTGCTCAGGGATGCCGCAAGGAGGCATCCGAATAGGTTCGAGCTTGAGGGCTACAAGGTCCTTTTCGACCTGCTGAAGGCGCTTCCGCGCGATGCGGTTGTCGCGGAAGTCCCGTATGTCTTCAACCAGCGGCGCTCCGGGAGCTCGAAGATAGGGCTGATGCACATCGGCGCATTCCTGCGCTCCCTGGTGAGATGATGCGCCATGATGCGCATGCAGCGGTAATTGTGCTTTATCTCCTGATTGCGCTGGGCTTCACCTTTCCGCTCGCGCTTCACCTGCTTGACGCGGTGCCCGGAACCGGGATATGGAACGATGAATTTGCGTTCATGTGGAACCTGCAATGGGCCAAGACATCCCTGCTCGGGCTGCATACGTCGCCATTTTTCACGGACTACCTGCTCTACCCGCACGGCGAATATTTCTATCTCGGCACGCTCAGCATACTGAACGGATTGATTTCGATACCGCTCCAGCTCGCGCTCGGGGTTGTGGGCGCATACAACCTGCTCGTAATCTTCTACCTCGTGCTCGGGGCATATGGCGCGTTCCTCCTTGGCCGCCACTTCGTGAAGGACGGGATTGCCGCCTTCCTCTCCGGGCTCATATTCGGCTTTTCGCCGTATTTCGTGCATGTCCTGCATGGCCACCTCAACCTGCTGGCAGCCGCATGGCTTCCGCTTTTCGCGCTCTTTTTTGCGAAATCGTTTGAGGAGAAGGGCGCGAAGAATCCCGCCATCGCCGGGCTGCTGCTTGCCGTGATAGGCTTCACGGACTGGCAGGTGTTCATGTATGCGCTCATGCTTGCGGCTGCGTTCGCCGCTGCCAGGCTCTGGCTTTTCAGGGGAAAGCATTCCGGAAGCGCACTTCTCAGGGCGGGCGCCGGAATCGCGCTCGGGTGCATGCTCGTTTCCCCGCTCGCGGTTGCCGCATTCGCAGAGGCCGTTTCCGGGGAGCACGAGCTGCCGAGTGCCGGGGAGCGGCTCTTCTTCTCCCTCGACTTGGCCGACCTCGTGTCGCCGCCCCAGTTTGGCACGCTTCTCCGCGCAGTGGACGTCCTGAAAGGCACCACGCCACCCTCGCTCTGGACCGAGAACGCCGGCTACCTGGGGATTGTTGCGCTCACTGCGTCGCTCATCGCGTTCTTCAATGTCAGGAAAAGGGAGGTGAAGGCCTGGGCGCTTGTCGCGGCGCTGTTCGCGGTCCTTTCGCTCGGCCCAGTGCTGCACGTATTCTGGTTCAATACGGGGATTCCGCTCCCGACCGCGCTGCTCCAGATGATGCCAGCCGCATCCCTGACGAGGGTTTCCTCGCGCTTCATAATCGTGGCTGTGCTGGCGCTCTCGGTCCTCGCAGCGTATGGCTTCCTTTTCTTCGCGAAAGCCGCAAGGGGGAAGAAGGGGCTGTTCGCAGGCGTTGCCGCGCTCATGATACTCATCGAGCTGATTCCGGCGCCCATCGCGCTCAATAGGACGGATGCGGTGCCCGCGTTCTATTACACGCTTGCGAAAGAGCAGGGCGATTTTGCGGTGCTCGAGGTGCCGCCCATGGCTTCGGATGCGGCGGGCGGCCGGTATATACAGGTTTACTCGTATTACCAGACAATCCATGGAAAGCGGCGCGTGGATGGCGGTTCGAATGTCCCGTCCGCGCACATGTATTGGTTTCTGGCAAACACTGCATTCATTTCCCAATTCTGCAGCCCCATGCTGCCCGACGTGCTTTCACAGGGAGCGGGGTTCGAGAGCGACCTGCTCGCGCACTACAACATAAGGTACATCGTGCTGCACAGGAGCTTTTTGGATGCGGAGGAATCCGCGTTTTACGGCAAGCTGCTGCGCGATTCGCTCGGCCCGCCCGTTTATGATGACGGGGATGTTGCCGCGTATCGCGCAGGGGCGCCTTCAGGCAGGCCTTTCGCCACGCTCGCGGACGGCTGGAGCCCGCGGCGCGCTGGCGGCTGGGGAACGGTGCGCGAAACGGACGGCAATGCCACAATCACGCTTGTCTCCCCTTCGCCGCACACCTTCCGCCTCCGGTTCGAAGGATGGGTGGAAAAGCCGCAGGTGATAAGGATTATGGCCGATGGTAGGGAAATCAAGTCCGTCAATGCGGATGGCTGGTTCGACTTCGGGGCCGAGGCCGGCTCGCAGGGAGGGGAAACGGGATTGGAGATTGATTCTGGCGGGAAAGCATTCTTCACGCGCGTAGATGCGCGGTGAAACCATGGCTGCGGAAAAATATTTAATGGGGCGCAAGGGGCGACTTGTGAAGAAGCCCTTGGTCAGCATCGTGATACCTTCCTACAATGCGGAGCGGACGCTCGCCGCGTGCATCGAGTCCGCGCTTGCGCAGGATTACCCGGAAAAGGAGGTGATAGTCTCGGACAATGCTTCCAAGGATGGGTCGTTCGGAATCGCAAAGAGCTATGAAAAGCTTGGCGTGAAGGTCCTGCGCAATGACCGCAACTGGGGGCTCGCGGTTAATCTGAACCGCGCCATAAAGAGGGCGCGGGGCGGCTTCATCCTCGCACTGCAGGACGACTGCGTGCTCATAGGGAAGGACTGGGTTTCCCGCGCGATGAGGCGTTTCAGGAGCAAAAAGGTCGCCGGCGTTTCCGGCAAGATAGTCGAGGACCTGGGCGGGTTCGGCTTCTGGGACAGGATTTTCCGCGTGCTGGACCGGATTGCCGCCGCGTCGGACGCGGTCGAGGAGGTTCCCTTCATAGAGAACAGGTGCAGCGTCTATGCGGGGGACGCGCTCATGGCGGCCGGGGGATTCAGCGAGTCCTACTCCGAGAATGCCGGCGAAGACCAGGACCTCTGCTATCATCTGCGCGAGAAGGGGTTCAGGTTCGTGCTCGACCGCTCACTCAAGGCGATACACGATTATACCGTACACCAGGGCTCGTTCCTCGGGGATTTGCGCCATGAGGCCTTATACGGGAGGGCTGCTGCGCAGCTTGCGCTGAGGCATCCCCTTTCGCTCGCCGGAAACGTATCCTACGGGGCGGACCTCGGGGGGAGGTCCCGCTACCGCGCCTCGATAATCGCCTTCGTGCTGCTGTTTCTCGCCTTCGCCGCGCTGCTTCCGTTCCAGTTCCAGATTGGCGCCGCGCTCCTGGCAATGCTGGCCGCTGCCCGGATATTGTATTTCGCCTGGACTTGCGCCCCCCATATCGGGATTATCGGGTGGAACGGGGCCCTTGTTTTCCCGTTCGTGGGCCTGCTCGTCGACTTCATCTATTTTTACGGGGGCCTGCTGGGCGCCCTCGAGTCGGTTGCGACAAGAGGTAGCCGGGGGCGGCGCCGGTGATTTTTACGGCTACGGACCCGCCCGGCTTTGCGCTCCCGAGTGCGACCTGCTTGTAGGAGTCCGTCCTCCCCGAGAATCCCTTCTTTTGCCGCTCGGTCACGAGAACGCGGAAGGGTTTGCCAATCATCTTCCCGTTCTTCTCCAGGGAAATTTTCCTGCAGAGCGCCGAGGTTATTTCGCTTCTCCTTTTTACTTCGCTGTTTGGGAGCTGCTTCAGCTTCGCCGCATGCGTGAACGGGCGCGGGGTGAATTTTGAGACGTTCACGATGTCGAACCTTATTTTTCCCAGCAAACGCAGCGTATCCTCGAACGCAGCCGCGCTCTCAGTTGGATAACCGACGATTATGTCGGTCGCAACCGTAATCTCCGGAAATTCCTTCCTGAAAGCGCGCATCACCTTCTCGAAATCCTTCACGGAATAGTTCCTCCGCATGTCCTTCAGCACCGCATCGTTGCCGCTCTGCACAGGGATGTGGATGAACTTGTAGATTTTTGGCGAGCGGAATGCGGCGAGCAGGTCCGGCAGCATGCTGAGCGCGTGCTCGGGGTTCATCATGCCCACGCGAACCCTGAAGTCGCCGGGAATTGCGTCGATGCGGTGGAGAAGGCGGGCGAGGTTCGTCCCATTTTCCTTCCCATATGCGCCCGTGTCCTGCGCAGTGAGCTGGATTTCCTTGCAGCCCTTCTTCACGCATTTCCCAACCTCGGCAACGATTGCATCTTCTGGGTAGCTGCGCAGCGCGCCCCTTGCGATTTTCGTGGCGCAGAACGAGCAGGCGCCAAGGCAGCCTTCCGCAATTGGCACCTTTGCTATTATGCTCCCGCGCAGCCTCGGGAGCCCTAGCTTCTCTTCCTCCTTGTCGAAGAATTCAATCCGCCGTCCCCTCATCGCGGCCTTCACCGCCTCTGCGACGTGCGTGAGGGAGCGGGTCCCGACGATTGGCGCGCGTGGGGCGTATTTCCTGATGAGCCCCAAGTCCGCCTCTGGGATGCAGCCTGCGATTACGAGCTTCTTGCGCGCTGCAACAAGCCGCCGTATCTCGTGCATTATCTTCTGCTCCGTAGCGCCCTTCACGGTGCAGGTATTGAGGATGATGGCGTCGGCCTTATCCGGGCCGGAGGCGAGCTTCATGCCATCCGCCAATAATACCCCTGCCATCACCTCGGAATCGGACTGGTTCATTGTGCAGCCGTAGGTTTTGATGAAAACTCGCGCCTTTGGCATGTGGTTTAAAATGGTTGGCGCAGAAATAAAAGGGTTCTTCGAAGGAGGTTTTTGGAATGCCCATAATCATATGCGAAAGGTGCTCTGCCGAGACGCATGAGCCGGAAAAGTGCAAGTCATGCGGAAAGAAAATCTGCAGGAATTGCGTGAAGTCGATGAAGAAGCTCCACAAGCTGGAGCGCATCGCAATCTGCAAGGACTGCTGGGGAGACATGGCTAAAAGAAGCAAGTTCAAGTCGGCGAGATAGCTAGGCCTTCTTCACCGCTATCTCCACTTCCTCTCCCTCTATTTCCCATTTCTTCGCATCCTTCGGCTTCTTCTCGTGCGAAAGTGTTATCGAGGAGGCGTTGACCTCTTTTGCGAGCTCGTCCTTGCGCGACTTGAGCATTTCCGTGAATTCCTTCCCTGCTGAAATTTCCGCCTCTATGGAATCGCGCTCAACGAGGTTCATCTCCTTCCTCATCATCTGGATTCTCCGCGCGACTTCCCTGCAGATGGCCTCCGAATAGAGCTCCTTGTTGAGGTGCGTCTTGAGGAGCGCTTTCCCGTTGCTGAACTCCGCGAGCGCGTGCCCCTCCGGCGCTGCCTCCTTGAACTCCACCATGTCCGGGAGGATGCCGAACTTCTTCCCCTCGAGCCCGAGCTCGAACTTCCCGCCCGCGAGCCCCAGCCTCAGGTTCTCCGCGTCCTGGGCCTTCAGCGCCTCGCCGACCTTCTGCGCATCGCCTTTGAATACCGGGCCCAGCTTGTTGAAGTTCACGGTGAACGAGACGCTGAGCGGGAGGCTCTCGGAAAGCCTGAGCTTCTTCACGTTGGAAAGCATCTCTATGATGAATGGCAGGCGCTCGGCCGCGTTGCGCACCTCCGTCGACTGCGTGGAGATTACCGCCTCCTCGAGCGGCCACCTCAGCTTCACGCCCGCATCCTGCCGCGCGCTCGCGAGTGCACCTGCTATATCTACTGCAATTGCCATCTGCGCCTCGAGCTGCGTGTTTATCTTCCCGGGGTCGTGCGCGGGCCAGCCGAGCAGCGAAATGCTCTCCGCGCCCTCGTGCTTCCTGAAAATCCCCTGGTACATCTCTTCCGAGATGAAGGGCGCGAACGGGGATGCAAGCCTGCAGGCAGCAAGAAGGGAATCGTACGCTACCTTCAGCGCAGCTTTTTTGTTCCTCCCGTCGCCGAGCCTCTTCTTCGCAAGCTTCAGGTATAGGCGGCTGAGGTCGGAGACTAGGAACTCGCGCAGCAGCCTGTCAGCCTCATGGACCTCGTATTTCTCCATCTTCTCTGTCGCGTCCCTGATGACTGAGTTTAGGCGCGAGAGCAGCCACTGGTCCTCCAGGTCAAGCTCCTTCTCAGGAACCTCCTTCTTCGGGTTGAAGTTCTCGAACTCCATTGCGCGCTGCAGGAAGATGCCGATGTTCCACATGATTCCGAGCGCGCGGTGCGCATCCTTTATCTCATCCCAGTTGAACTTCAAATCATCCCACACAACCGAGTTGAGGGACCAGAGCCTGAATGAGTCCGCGCCGTATTTCGCGGTCACGTCCTCGAGCGGCACGAAATTGCCGAGCGACTTGCTCATCTTCTCGCCCTTCTCATCAACGAAATGGCCGTGCATGAGCAGCGCCTTGTAGGGTATCTCATCGTAGGCCACGACCCCGGAGCCGAGGAGCGAGTAGAACCATCCCCTTATCTGGTCCTTCCCCTCGGTTATGAAGTCGCACGGGTACCAGTGCTTGAGCTCCTCGTCGGAGAGCGTGGCCCAGATGGCGTTGCCGGAATCGAACCACACATCGAGCACATCGGGCACGCGGTGCATCTTCCCCTCGCACCTCTCGCACTTGAACACCGCCTTGTCTATGTGGGGCTTGTGCAGCTCGGGGAACCTGTGGCCCCAGAGCTTCTCGACTTCCGCGCGGGAGCCGAAGACCTTCAGGTTGCCGCAGCCCTCGCATTTCCATATGGGCAGGGGGATTCCCCAATACCTCTGGCGCGAGATGCACCAGTCGGGCGCGCCGGTCACGAAATCCTTGAACCACACCCTCGCGTGGTCGGGCTGCCATTTGCAGCCCTCTATTTCCGCGAGCATCTTGTCGCGGATTTTGGAGACCGTGATGAACCACTGGTCCGTGGTTATGAAAATGAGCGGCGTCTTGCACCTCCAGCAGTGGGGGTACCTGTGCTCTATCCAGCCCGCGTTCAGCAGCAGCCCTTTCTCCTTCAGGGCGTGCGTTATGGGCTTGTTCGCGTCGAAGACCTTCATGCCCTTGTACTCGCCGGCATCCTTCGTGTATTCGCCCTTGGTGTCAACCGGGCAGAAGGCCGGGATCTTCTCCCGCTTCCCTATCTCGAAGTCCTGGGGCCCGTGCCCGGGTGCAGTGTGCACGAGGCCCGTGCCTTCCTCCAGCGTGACGAATTCGTCGCTGAGCGTAACGTAATGGAAATTCTTGAATTCCTCGCTCGCATGGATGGGCACTTCCTTTATCAGCGGCTGCTCATACTTCAGCCCCTCGAGCTTCCTTCCCGAGAACTCCTCCAGTATCTCTACCTTCAGGCCGAGCGGGTTCGCTATTGCCGCAACCGCATCAAGCCTCTCCTTCGCAAGTATCCACTTCTCGCCATCAACCTTGGCCTTCACATATTGGAATTCCGGGTGCGCCATCACCGCCATGTTCGCAACGAGCGTCCATGGTGTCGTGGTCCAGATTATCAAATATTCATTCTCCTTTCCCTTCACCTTGAATTTCAAATAGACCGACGGGTCCTTCTGCTCAGCATACTCCAGCTCGTAGTTCGCCATCGAGGTCTCGCAGCGCGGGCAATAGGGAAGCACGTAGATTCCGCGCTCGAGCAGCCCCTTCTCCTCCGCCTTCTTGATGGTCCGCCATGCCTTCTCTATGAACTCGTCCCTGTAGGTTATGTAGGGCGAGTCCCAGTCCATCCAGACCCCGAGGGACTTGAACTGCCCCGCCATCACCCCGATGTACTGCGTCGCGAACTCCTTGCATTTCTCTATGAACTTCTCCACCCCGTATTTCTCGATGTCTTTCTTCGAGGAGAACTTGAGCTCCTGCTCCACTTTCACCTCGATGGGCAGGCCGTGCGTGTCGAACCCGGGCTGCGCCCTCACGTCAAGGCCGCGCATCCGCTTGTAGCGGCAGACCGCGTCCTTTAGGCACTTGTTCCAGGCGGTCCCGGGGTGTATCTGCCCTGTCGCGTAGGGCGGGCCATCGTTGAAATAGAACTTCTGCTTCCCTGCGTTCGCTGCCTTCGCCTTCTCGTAAATCTTCTCATTTTCCCAGAATGAGGCGATTTTCCGCTCGACTTCACTCGGGTTGTACATACTTCAAACGCTCCTGTGTTATCTGGAATGCTGCGGGGAGGATGAACATCGCAATCGGGAGGAGGAGGAAGGAGTTTACTGCCGCGAGAAGCGGCTGCCTTAGGAACGCCGCACCGAGCAGGCCTGAGAGGAGCGCGAGGCACGCATAGTATAGGTAGAACTTCGGCGTCTTCTCGATATTCAGCACCCTGTCGGAGTAAAGCAGCACCCCGAAACCGAGAAGGTAGGCGCCGATGAGCAGCAGGATATTCGCCGGCGTGCCCTGTATCCCGTAGAGTCCCGTGACCCAGAAGCCTGCGGCTGCCAGGATTGCAGGCAGAAGCGCCTGCGCAGCCAGTTTCATATCTTCTTCCGCCATCGTTCCATCTCATTCCGAGGAAAGCATAATTTGGAGGGAAGGAGGTTTAAAACTGTTCGTTCAATACTACCCCATGGTCGAGGAGGATCCGCCTGCTTCTGACATCCCATGGACGGAGAAGTACAGGCCGAGGAAATTGGACGATGTTTTCGGGCAGAAGGAGATAGTCGAGAGGATGAAGGCCTACGCCCGGCACAAGAACGTCCCGCACATGATGTTCTCGGGCCCGCCAGGCGTCGGGAAGACGACCGTCGCGCTCGCGCTCGCCCGTGAGCTTTACGGGGAGAGGTGGCACGAGGCCTTCCTCGAGATGAACGCGAGCGATGAGCGCGGGATTGATGTGGTCCGGGGAAGGATTAAGGACTTCGCAAGGACGCTCTCGCTTACGGATGTGCCGTTCAAGATAATTTTCCTCGATGAAAGCGATGCCCTGACCCCCGATGCGCAGAACGCCCTGAGAAGGACCATGGAGATGTTCGCGAACAACACGAGATTTATTCTCAGCTGCAATTATTCATCGAAGATAATAGAGCCCATCCAGAGCAGGTGCGCTGTCTTCCGTTTCAGGCCGCTCAGCGAGCAGGATGTCACGGAGATGCTGCATCACCTTGCAAAGAATGAGAAGCTGGAGCTGAAGGAAGACGCCGTGAAGGCGCTCATCTATGTTTCCGAGGGCGACATGAGGAAGGCGATAAACGCCTTGCAGGGGGCGGCTGCCTCCTCAAAGCATATCGGAGGGGAGGCCATTTACAAGACCTCTTCGCGCGCAAGGCCCGAGGAAGTCAGGCAGATGCTGGAGCTGGCGCTCAAGGGCGATTTCCCCGGGGCGCGGGAGAAGCTCGACCACGTGATGCTCAACTACGGGATGAGCGGCGAGGACGTGATGCTGCAGATGTACAAGGAGATTCAGGGGCTCGCAGTCCCGGACAGGACGAAAGTCGTTTTGGTCGACAAGATTGGGGAATACAACTTCAGGCTTGTCGAGGGCGCGAACGAAAGGATTCAGCTTGAGGCGCTCCTTGCGCAGATAATGCTTCTCGGCGGCAAGGAGTGAAGGCGAGGTAAGCGAATGCCCGACCCGATGCTCTGGCTTTACCTCGCGCTCGCGTCCGCAGTGCTGTTCGCGCTCGGGAACATCATTGACAAGTTCGCCCTGGCGAGGCTCAAGCCTCACGAGTATTATTTCTTCATAGGCATCTCTTACCTCGCCCTCGTGCTGCTCCTGCCGCTCATCACGCCAATCAGCTTTTCGCCACCGCTCCTGCTTGCGACCGCCGCAGGGATGGCGATGAGCGTTGGAGTGCTGGTTTTCACGGTCTCCGAAGCGCGAGAGGAGATATCCCGCGTGATTGTGGTCTATTTCAGCGAGGGCCTGTTCGTCATCCTGTTCGCAGCAGCATTCCTCGGCGAGATTTTGACGCCCGTGAAATATGCTGGCATCGCGCTCATCCTTCTCGGCGTAATCTTCATCTCCATGAAAAAGCTCGAGTTCGGATTCAGGCGCGACCTGCTTCCCGTGCTCGCCGTTGCCGTGATATTCGCGGCTGGCGCGGTTGTGATGAAGCACCTTCTCGGTTCGTATGACTACCCCATCGTGCTTTTCTGGCAGTGGCTCGGATACTCGGTTTCGTTCCTCCTGCTGCTCGGCCCGCAGCTGCCCGCGGTGGTCGGGGCGGTAAGGAAGAGCGGCGCAACGACCATCGCGGCGAGCACATTCTCGAACCTTATTATCTATCCGATGGCATTCGTGTTGTACGCAATCGCGCTGACCCTGCAGAAGGTTTCCATCGTCGCGCCGGTGACGGCTACGCAGGCGCTTTTCGTAGTAATCTTTGCGGCGCTCGTGAGCAGGTTCGCGCCGCGCCTTTTCAGGGAGGAAATCACCGCGAAGACGCTCGCGCTGAAGCTGTCCTGCGCCGCCCTTATCATCATCGGCGTCTGCCTGGTGAGCTGAATGTCGCTCTCCGCCGGCATACTCGCCGGGATTGCGGCTGCGCTCTGCTGGGGGGCTGCAGACTTCTTCGCGAAGATTATTGTCGACAAATTGGGAAAGGGGGGCGACCTGAAGGCGCTTTTCTGGACGAGGGTTGCCGGGCTGATACCGCTTGTCCTTCTTTTCGCGATAATGCAGCCGGCGCTCCCTTCGGGCGTTTTTCCCGCGCTGGTTTTGCTTGGCGCGATTGACTTCATCGCGTATTACTCGTTCTTCAGGGGCGTTTCGAAGGGCGAGGTGTCGATTGTCTGCCCCATCTCCTCGGCGTGGGGCGCGGTTGCCGTGCTGATCAGCTTCGCGTTCATCGGCGAGACGCTGGATGCTTTAAGGGTTTTCGGAATTGCGGCCGCGGTGGTTGGCGTGATGCTCACATCAACAGACCTTTCGAGGCTGAGAAGGGGCGCGAGACTGAGCAATGGCGCGACCGAGGCGCTTCTGGCAATGCTTGGCTGGGGGATAATATGGGCGCTAATCGGCGCTTGGGGCAAGGGAATCGGATGGCTCGCCATAATTTTCGGGATGAGGATTGTCACCTCCGCGCTAATCGGAGGGTATGCTGGCGCGAGAAAAGTTAGAATCAGCAGCGGAATCGGGGCGGTTGCATTGCTCATCCTGGCGGGCGGGATGCTCGACGCAATCGGCTACCTTTTCGCCTCGTGGGGCATGGGCGGGGAGCTTGTTTCGATAGTCGCACCGATTTCCGCGACTTATCCTGCTGTCACTGTCCTGCTTGCGGCTTATCTCCTCAGGGAGAAGCTTGCGCTGAACCAACTTATTGGCGTGCTCGCGATATTGGCAGGAGTGGCTGCGCTTGCAGCTTAGCGCATCCTGAACCGCAGGAGCGCCGCAATGCCGCTCATTTCTTTTCCAGCCTCTCCTTTACTTTTGTCACGAAAGAATTCGCGAAGTTGTGCGCCTTTGAAGAATCGTTCTCATTAACAACCGTGTCCAGACCGTAGGAAACGGAATGGCGCAGCTTCCTGTAGATGTCGAAAGCGTTTATGGTTTCGATTCCGAGTTCTTTGTGCCTTTCCCGAAGGTAGGCGACGACTGCCGCATGGGACCTTTCCGCAAAGCCTTCCGAAAACATGATGGCTCTTGCGGCGTGGAACATCGCTGAATAGGATGCGATGATGCACATCTCATTGGAACCGAAGTCGAAGCTTTTCCGTGCGTCGCGGAGGTATCGTTCTGCGATTTTAAGGGATTTGACCGCGCGCTCATCCGAGGGAGGTATCCTCTTCAGCAGCCCTTCTTTTAGGAGCCCATCAATGTCGCTCATCCGACCACCAGTGGGCTGCCGAAAAGCAGAATGTGGTTGGAAAGAATCTCGATGTAAAAGCGGTCCTTCTTCTTCCCCAATTCAAGCCATTTTGAAATCGGCAAGATTGTAAATGAGACTTCAGGCTTAAGCTTGTCCTGCAAGAGTCGTAGCGCCTCAAGGACTTTTGCCTCATTCATGTTTGTTATTATTAGGAGGTCTACATCGCTTCTCCTGCCGTATTCGCCGGAAGCGTATGAGCCGTACAGCGCGACCGACTGTATCTCCTCGTGCTCCCATAGCTTTCGGTATTTGAGAAGTTGTTCGAGGAACCAGTCCGCCTTGAGGCGCTTTGCCAGCGGGTTGCCGGAATTCAGCGAGTAAAAAAGCGCATTCCCCTTACGTGAAGCCCTGAGGAAATCGGTGCGCAACAGCTTTTTGCAGAGGCTGCTCGCCGAGCCGGGGCTGACTTTCGCCTGCCGCGCTATCTCCTTGACGTGAATCTCCTCTCCGCGCCTCTCGAAGAAAAAGGAGAGTATCTTCCACTGTGCCGTTTCGCTGAAGATTCCCATATCGTTCGATTTATTGAACGATGGTTCAGTATATAAAACTATCGTTCGATTTAACGAATCTTAAACCTAAGGAGCGCCGCGATTCCTCCGAGGCCTGCCAATTGCTGCCCAGGGGGATTCTCTGCTGAGAATACGTGGATTTCGCACTTCAATTTCTCCGCCTCATCAAGCAGCGTCTCTATCTCCTTGTCCTTCCTCAGCAGCTCATCGGTTACGAAAAGCTTCCCGACCGCCGCGAACTCGATCGCCTTCCGGATTTCCGCCTTCCCGTATGCGGCCAGCCCGGTGTCCTTCGCGACCTGGGTTGTGAATTCCTCCATGAAGGCGAACTCCTTCGCCATCCTTTCCTCGCCCATGACCTTCTCCGCAAGGCCGCGCTTGAGAAGCTCGTAGACGCCGCTTTCTTCCGCATCCGCAACGGTCTCATAGACCAGCTTCTGCGCCAGCTCAGGGTGCTTGTCCGCGATGAATTTGCGCAGGTTGTCCTTGGTGAAGCCAGGGCCTGCGATTATTATCTTGCCTGCTTTCACATTTGAAAGCGCCTTCGTGATGTCGCCGAAATACTGCAGCTTCTTCTTGTCGTAGTCCGCCTCGCGCTTGGATGCGTGGCTCTCAACCGTAAAGTCGAAGGAGACGCCGAACTCCTTCATTGATGCGAACAGCGCATGCTGCTCA
>CAISET010000006.1 GCA_903884505.1 uncultured Microcaldota archaeon
CCCGCTCGCGAAGGAGAAGGTCGGAGGCGTTAAGGTCAGGCTTGTCGATGCGACCATCCACGAGGACCCCGTGCACCGCGGCCCGGCGCAGATAATACCCGCAATCCGCAGGGCAATCTACGCGGGACTGCTGCTTGCCGGCGACACCCTGCTCGAGCCGAAACAGAAGTTCACAATCCAGTGCCCGTCCGTGTACATGGGCGAAGTGATCAAGCAGGTGCAGGGAAGGCGCGGCCAGATGCTAAACATAGAGCAGGACGAGAAGGGCGAGGTCGTGACTCTTCTCGCGAAGATCCCGGTCGCCGAGACCTTCGGCCTCGCGAACGACTTCCGCAGCGCCACGCAGGGCCGCGCAATATGGTACCCCGAGTTCGCGGGCTACGAGAGGCTCACGCCTGAGCTCCAGAACAAGATTGTGCCCCAGATAAGGGAGAGGAAGGGCGAAAAGAAGGAGCCGCCAACGCCGCAGGATTTCGTAGACTAAACCCTAAGCCAAAAGAAGTTTCCTATCTCTCGCAGGCTGAACCCTAAGCAGAAACCAGTTTCCTGTGCGCCTTTTCCCTTTCGGCGATTTTCTCGAGTTTGCCGCTCTTTATGTCATAAAGGCCGCCGTAAATCTTCACTTCACCGCTCTCGACCTTCTTCCTCACGGTTTCATTCCGCATCAGGCTTCTCATCTGATTCTTCACGTTTATTCTCGACGCCAAATCCTTCGCCTGCTCCTCCGTCTCAAGTTTGCCGGCCTTCAACTGCTTCACGGCCTCTTCGACCGCCGGCTTCAGCAGATTGGCAATCGCCTTTATGTCGGGATCGGCAATCTCCTTTCCCTTCGCAATCCAGTCAAACGTCGCAGAAATCGCCCCGCAGCGCGTATGCCCCACCACATCAATCTCATTGATCCCGTGAAGCACCGCATAGGCAGCCCCGCCGCGGAAAGTCTCGGTCACAACATTGCCCGCGTTCGTCTGCGCGAACATCGTGCCAAGCGGCTGGTCAAAAACAAGATGCGGAACCGCCCTCGAATCCATGCAGCAGATGCACATCTGCTTAGGTTTCTGCCCTTCCGCATGCTTAGTTATCTCCGCAGCGTTCTTCTCCCTGAATCTAGCATTCCCGGAGAGCAAATCCTCCATGGGGCTCACTTCTTCTTTCCGCGCTTCATCGAGAGCCTTACGGTCCCCGTGCCCATGGGGATGGGCTGCCCTATGATAATATTCTCAGTAACTCCGACCAGCTTGTCCTCCTCGCCTTTTATGGATGCGTTTATTAGGTGTTTTATCGTCTCCTCGAACGCGGCCCTAGCGAGTATGGACGCCTTCTCCCCGGAAAGGCCGTGCCTGCCGACAGGCTTCACAACCCCGTCCATGCACATCGCATCAGCAAGAAGCATTATGTGCCTTATGTCAACGTCAAGCCTCTGCATCTCCAGCACCTGCCGCGCCTCGAACATGATTGCGCTCCGTGCCGCCTCTATCCCGAGCACCTTCTCCACTTCCTTTATGTTGTTCGTGTAGAGCCGCTTCGGGTCCGCGTCCGGGAGCTTCAGGACCTCCTCGAGGTTCGAGCCGCCGGTCCTTATGTAATACTCGTCGCCGTCCTTCATCACGAGCGCCCTCCCGATGTTCTTCACGCCCTTCAGGTGCAGATCTCTCAGCTTGCTCGTGGTCCTCCTTATGGCCTTCAGCGCGGTGCTCTTCGGCTTAACGATTATCTTCCCGTCAACAACATCCACCTTCCCAACTGCGGCGGCTTTTATCCTCTTCGCGATTTCCTCGACATCGAGCCCCTCGTATTTCATCAGCTCGACATCGGGCGCTATCTCTATGTCCTTGCGCACGAACGACTCCTTGATAATCGCAATCTTCCTGAGGCTCACTTCCTCAAGCCCCTCGGCAAGCTCCTTCGCCTTCGCCTCGTTCTTCACCAGCTCGGGCTTAAGGTAGATGTTCATGAGCGGCTTCTTCGGCTCCTTCCTCACATCGACAATCTCGATAAGCCTCGGAAGGCCGGTGGGCACCTGCTCAGCCACTCCAGCGTAGTGGAACGTCCTCATGGTCATCTGCGTTCCGGGCTCGCCAATGGACTGCGCGGCGACAACGCCGACAGCCTCGCCCACGTCAATCTTGATATCCTCGCGCTTAACCATTGCGATCACTTCCTTCCATTGCTCTTTACATCCTGTGCCATGCCCGCCAACTTGCTTCCCACGTACTTTGCGAGCTCCTGCTCCTCGTTCAGAATTTCCTTCATTTTCTTCATCTCGGCATCAAGCGCCTCGTTTTCTTTCTGCGCCTCTTGCGTGGGGTCGCGCTTGCCGTTCACCGGCAATTCGGCGAGCACATTATCGAGATCCGCATCATGCCCATTGTTCAGGTCCTCGATTTCCTTCTTTATGTCGCGCGCAGCCAGCTGTTTCCCCTTCACGCTGCCATCGCGGTTGGGATTGTAGCCCCCGTGCGCGCCATTCAGCTTAATCGCAGTATCCCGTTGTGGCTCAATTTTCCCGTTCTTAACAAATACCCCTGCCAATCAAATCACCAATTTATTCCCTCTCGGGGGACGTAAGCATCTCCTCGAGCATATCCTTGGAGACCCTCATCGGGTCAAGCCCGTCGCCTCCGTAGATGAACTGCGTGACTATCCCGCGCGAGTCCCTCACGCTCCTGTCCTTCTGCACGGAAAGGTCCTGCAGCGCGTTGATGAGCCTCCTCTGCATGTACCCGCTTCTTGCCGTCCTGATAGCGGTGTTAACGAGGGACTCCCTGCCCCCCATAGCATGGAAGAAGAACTCCTTCGGGTTCAGTCCCGTAGTGAAGCTCGAGAGCACGAACCCGCGCGCCTCTGCCCCCAAATCCCCGCGCTTGTAGTGGATGAGCGCCCTTCCCCTGTAGCCGCGCGAAAGCCTCTTGCTCCTCACTGCCTGCTGCCCGACCATCGCGCCCATCTGGATTGCGTTCAGCAGCGAGCCCCTTGCGCCAATCTTCGCCATCAGTATTGACGTGTTGGTCATTCCGAGGTGCTGCTCCACCACTTCGCCGCACACGTTCCTCGCCTTCGAGAGCACCATCATCACGCGCTCCTCGAGCGTCTCGCGCAGCGACCTTCCTGGCAGCCTCTCAAGGGTCCTCTTCTTGTACTGCATCACGAGGCCGTCCACTTCCCTCTTCGCGTTCTCCTCGATGCTCCTTATCTTCTCCATCGCGTCCTTCTGGAGCGTGTAGTTCTCGAGAGAAACCGAGAAGCCGTGCTTCGTAATCGCATAGAGCGAGACTCGCGTCGCGTTGTCTACGAACCTGCCCGCGACCTCGGGCCCGAACTTCCTTGCTATGCTCTCTATAATCTCATTCTCGAAGCCCTTCGCCTCGATGGCCCCGCTCACGAGCATCCCGTCCTTTATCTTCACCTTCTCCCCGAGCTTCGACCTGTACTCGAGGTTCAGCCCCTTCGGCAGGAGCTGCGAGAACAGGAGCTTCCCGCTCCACTTCTCCTCGCCCTTCTCCCCCTTCACATCCGGGCTCGGCAGCTCGCTGATTCCAGCGACCGCCAGTATCCTGCACGCCTCCGCCCTGCCGTACACCGTGCCGTCCCTGGTCATGAAGTATGCGCCGCTCACGTGGTCCTCCTGCCCCTTTATGATCGCGTGGCCGTGCCTCGGCGAGATTATCTGGTTCTGCACCTTCATCAGGAGCTCGGCCTCTACCTGCGCCTCCTCGGTCTGCGGCACATGGAGGTTCATCTCATCCCCATCGAAGTCCGCATTGTAGGGCGTGGTGACGGCGAGGTTCAGCCTGAAGGACTTGCCCGGCATTATCTTCGCGCGGTGGGCCATGATTGACATGCGGTGAAGCGAGGGCTGCCTGTTGAAAAGCACGATGTCGCCGTTAGCGAGCTGCCTCTCCACTATGCACCCGGGCTCGAGCGTTGTTGAAAGCTCCTCCCTGCTCTTCTCGGTCGCCTTCTTCCTCTTCCCATCCGGCCTGATAACATAATTCGCGAGCGGGAATTCGGTGCGCAGCACCAATTTCTTGCACTCCTCCAAGTTCCAGGGGGTCACCTTCAACGGAACCGTGAGCTCCTCTGCCATCTCCTTCGGCACCCCTACCTCGTTGATTGAAATCATCGGGTCGGGCGAGATGACCGTCCTCGCGGAGAAATTCACCCTCTTTCCGGAGAGGTTGTACCTGAACCGCCCCTCCTTCCCCTTCAGCCTCTGGGAAAGCGTCTTCAGCGGCCTGCCTGACCTGTGCCTTGCGGGCGGAATCCCCGCCGTCTCGTTGTTGAAGTATGTAGTCACATGGTACTGCAGAAGCTCCCACAAATCCTCGATGATAAGCTGCGGCGCCCCCGCGTTTATGTTCGCTTCTAGCCTCTGGTTAATCCTCATTATATCCACGAGCTTGTGCGTCAAATCATCCTCTGACCTCTCGCCCGTCTCCAGCGTGATTGAGGGCCTCACCGTAACCGGCGGCACGAGGAGCGCGGTGATTACCATCCACTCCGGCCTCGCATACTCGGGGTCGAAGCCCATCTGCTTCAGGTCGCCCGCAGAAAGCGCAGCAAGGTAATCCCTTATCTCGCTCGCAAGGAGCTGCCTGTCCCCCTCATAGAACGTGGTCGGCTTCTCGAACTTCACCTCGGCCTGCTTCGCGCCGCAGTGCGGGCACGTGCTCGCCTTCTTTATCCCCGCGAGCAGCTCAGCGGAAACGTCCTCCTCGTTCAGCATCAGCGCGACGAACTCGTCTATCTGCTTCTTGGGCACAAGAAGCCTGTGGCACTTGAAGCAGCTCGCCTTGAGCAGGCCGTGTATCTTCTTCGCGAACTCCGGGTGCACGACCGGCCTCACCAATTCAATGTGCGCGAAATGGCCCGG
>CAISET010000007.1 GCA_903884505.1 uncultured Microcaldota archaeon
CCCGCAGTGGAGCCGCTGATTGCGGCGCTGGGAGATAAGGAGGCAGGCATACGCTCGAGGGCGGCTGAGATAGTGACGGGGATGGGGAAACCAGTAGTGAGGCCGCTGATTGAAGCGCTTGGATAAACTGATGCGAGTGTGCGTGATGGCGCTGCGGGAGTGTTGGTGAGGATGGGGGAACCCGCAGTGGAGCCGCTGATTGCGGCGCTGGGAGACAAAGATGCGAATGTGCGTGCTGGTGCGGCTTTGGCGCTTGGGGGAATAGGGGATGAAAGAGCGATAGGGCCGCTGATTGAGAGTCTGGAAGACACTGAGTCCGACGTGCGGAAAAGTGCTGGAGAGGCACTTGTGAAGATAGGGAAACCGGCTGTGGGACCGCTGATTGTAGCGCTTGGGGATAAAGACGCGGGTGTGCGCACTGGAGCAGTAGACGTAATTGTAAATATGGGGAAGCCCGCAGTGGAGCCGCTGATTGCGGCGCTGGGAGATACGGATACCTGTTTGCGTGACGGGGCTGCTGGGGTGCTGGCGAAGATGGGGAAGCCCGCAGTGGAATCGCTTATTGCGGCACTGGGAGACAAAGATGCTAATGTGCGTGCTGGTGCGGCTTTGGCGCTTGGGAGAATAGGGGATGAAATAGCAGTAAAGCCGCTGATTGGGAGGTTCAGGGATGCTGATGCAGCTGTGCGGTCTGAGGCAGTGGATGCACTTGGAAGGATTGGTGCACCTGCTGTTAGGCCACTCATTAAGGAGTTGGAAGATGCAGATGAGAATATGCGCTGCTGGGCGGCATGGGCGCTTGGGAAGAGTAAAGACGCGAGGGCGGTGGAACCACTTGTTAAGATGATGATGGTTGAGGGTCCCGTCGGGCGTAGATGGGCGTTGTATGCGTTAAGCGAGGTTGGGGCGCCAGCTGTTGGGCCGTTGATTAGAGTGCTGGGAGACAAAGACTCCGGCTTGCGCGATGGCGCGGCCTGGGCGCTTGGGAAAATCGGTGCGCCGGCGATTGGAGCGTTACTCGAGGCGCTTGCAAGCGGGGGTACGGGTAGTATAGCCAGGGCATTCACGGATAAGAATACGGATGTGGGCGATATTGCGGCCGGAGTACTGGTGGCAATAGGGGAGCCTGCGGTGATGCCGTTGGTTAATTGGTTGAGGTATACGGATACAAACTTACGCGCAAGAGTGGGGCAGGTGCTGGTGGCAATAGGGGAACCGGCTGTGGAGCCGCTGGTTGCGGCGCTGGGAGACAACGATGCGAATGAGCGTGATGGTGCTGCATGGGTGCTGGTGGGAATAGGGGAGCCGGCCATTGGGCCGTTGATTAAGGAACTGGAGAAAGGAACTGCCCAGAACGCAGTCATTATGAATGTCCTCGAGGGGATGGGGAACGAAAGAGTCATCGGAATGCTTTACGATGCCATGATAGAGAACCTTGAAGCTGAGCCGAAACTGAGGGAAGCCGCCAAGTGGCTGTCTCAGAGAAAAGGAAGGCGGGCGGGGGTACAGACTGCTGAGCGGCCTGAGCTTGCGGATTTGTCGCGGATGATGAGGAAAGCTGCGCTCGATGTGAAGGACGGAGTCCGGGATAATGGGGTTTCCCGAAAGGTGAGAGTATGAGGAAATCCAGTTGCATGAAATGGACGGCATCGGTTGCAAGAATAAGGCGTTCTTCTGAGAGAGACGCGGCAGTTATCGGGATGCTGGTGTACTACGGTCTCAAGCCTAACGAAGTATTGAAGCTCAAACATGAACATATCGACTGGAAGAAAAAGGCGGTCGTTATTGGTGAGAGACGATTACCACTCCACCCTGACGTAAAAGTAATCCGAGGGTTGTGGAGAAACGAGTCGACTTGGGTGTTTGAAGGAAGGAAGAACAGGCCATTGAGTGCGCGTCAACTCCAGTTGATAACGCGGAAATGGATGGGAAAGAGCCCGACTGAATTGCGACGTGAGTTTGCGAAAGACTTCATAAGGAATGGTGGCACCTTGCCGGAACTGATGAGTAGATTGGGGCACGCACACATTTCCACAACGGCACAGCTATTGTCGTAAAAAATAAGGAAAAGAAAGGGGGCTTAGAGCGCAATCTTCAGGCCCAGCCCCTTCTTCAAGAAAGGGGAAACTAAAGGGCGATTTTCAGCCCAAGCTCCTTCTTGAGTTCGCGGTAGCGGTTGCGGATGGTCACTTCCGTGACTCCGGCGATGTCCGCGACCTCCTTCTGGGTGCGCCTCTCGCCAACCATGGCTGAGGCGATGTAGACCGCGGCTGCCGCGACTCCGGTCGGGCCCCTTCCGGAAATCAAGCCCTTGGCTATTGCCTTCTTCAGCAGGGCGATTCCCTTCTCCTGCACCTCGCCGCTCAATTTGAGCGCGGCGGTGAAGCGCGGGACGTATTGGGTGGGGTCGGTGAGGGGCACGTGGAGGTCCAGCTCGTGGGAGACGAACCTGTAAGTCCTGCCTATCTCCTTTTTCTCAACACCGGAGACGTCGGCTATCTCGTCAAGCGTCCGTGGGATGCCGTATTCCCTGCAGATTGCGTAGAGAACGGCTGAAACGACTGACTCAATCAGGCGTCCCCTTATGAGGCCTTTCTCTATGCACTTACGGTAAAGAAGAGCGGCAGACTCACGGACGTTTTCAGGCAGGCCGAGGTAAGAAGCGATGCGGTCAAGCTCGGAAAGCGCGATTGCGAGGTTGCGCTCCATCGAGGACGCTATGCTCGCCCTCTTGTGCCACTTCCTCATGCGGTAGAGCTGGGCCTGCTTCTTCGAGGGAATCTTCGCCCCGCGAATATCCCTGTTGTACTGGTCAATTTCAGTCACAAGGCCCTTGTTCGGCCTCATGTACTTCACCGGGGCGCCTCCGCGCGCGCGCTTCTCGCGCTGCTCAGCGTCGAAAGCCCTCCATTCAGGCCCTGAATCCATTATGTTCTCCGCGACTATCAGGCCGCAGTCGGCGCAGACCAATTCGCCGCGCTCGTAGTCGCGAGTGAGCCTCTTGCTGTGGCATTCTGGGCATCTCTCATCCAAAGTCATTCTATACACCCCTCAACAGTGCTAACCTGCTCAGCAGTTCCCCTTGCGGTGGGGAGGCCTAGTGCTTTGGCTTTCACCAAAACGAGCATACAACCTTTTAAGGTTGCCGCAGGAGGAGTATTTAAGCTTTTCGGAACGTCGGAGCTCCCGTCGGAGAGAAATGAGGTAAGAATTTGGGCAAAAAGCGGAAAAACCTACTTGAAAATTGGTTGGGGAACGTGAGCCGCAAAGAAATATTAAGTTGATTCGGGATAATTCCAGGCATGGCCGAGGAGATGGCTCCCGAAGTGGAGAAGGATATTGCATATTATAGGCGAACGTGGGGCTTTGACGACACTACGGTGAGGGTTCTGAGGCACATGCTCAAGGAATGCGTAACCGACGACTATCCGCCGAAAATCAACAAGGAGGGGTATTCGAAGGAGGAGATCAAGCAGGCGCTCAGTATGGATACCAAGGACCTTGATAAGGCCTTTGACGCGCTTGTGGCGCACGGAATAATAATTATTGCCAGAGAAGCGAGGTCATGGGACGGTCCTGGAATGAAGAAGATGTGGACCCTGAGCGAGAACATCATCATGAACCTGACGGCCGTGAACGCCAAGAAGGATAAAATGGAAAAGGAGCTTGGGATGAAGCCGCCGGTGAAGGCCTAGGGCTTACTTCACGCTGGAATACCATCTCTCGTAATCCTTGTGGTCCCCGACGAAGTAGAAAATCTTCACCTTTTCCTTCTCGTCGATTCTGAAGCAGATGCGGTATTGGCCGACTTCTTCGACAAAAACAGGCGTTTGCTTGAGGTGGCGGCTGGAATGCTCAGAAGAAAGTTGCAAGATTTTCTTCATTACTCTCCTCTTGAATTCTTTATCTAGCCTTGAGAAGTACTCATCCCAGTCCGTATGGAACCGTATTGTGTATGGCGTCACTCGAAAGCCTCTGGGTACTTCTTCCTCACATCCTCAAGGGTCAGCAGCTTCTTCTTGCCGCTCTTTATCTCCGCGTCCATTTGCATCACTTTTGCAATGACGAGCTCGTCTTCTATCTCTTGCGGCCTCTTGACTGCGCCGTACTCCTTGCCCAGCTCTAGTATGCCGGCGCGGATTGCCTCGCTGCGCGTCTTGAAATAGCCCATTCCGACGAGGCGCTCAAGCACCTGTTCCACTGCTCCGTCGAGCCTGACTAGCGTCTGCATTATATCACCTGGTAGAATATATCAAAAAGTATATAAAAAGATATCTTTTCGATATCTAAAAGATATCAAAATGATATAAGGGAGAATTAGGAAATGAGCTGCGCGCTCACGACGCCGGTCTGGCCCGGCCTGTTCATGACCTTTGCCTTCCCGAGCTCAGTCTCTATGATGCAGCCCTTCGTGATTATGTTCATCCTGGCGTAGTGCCGGTTGTCAGGCGATTCCAGGACCTTCTTTATCTTCGCCTTCTTGAACCCGTCCTTCGTCAGCACGTTGGCGAACGCGGCCCTCTTGAGCTTCACCTTCGTGGCACCGCCCTTGACCCGCACGACCTTCGCGAAGTCCTTCTCCGCGACTTTCGTGGCTGCGAACGGGCCGCCCAGCTCCTGCAGGCGCTTCCCCCTCCGTACCCTGCGCAGGCCGCCAGTGCCGCCGTGCTTCGTCCTTCCCCTTCCGTGGAATGCTTCGACCATTTCAAATCAACCTCGTAAGAACGTCGTATATTTAATGCCTCTTGTATTAAAAGCGTATTGATGGTTGCGGCCTATGGCGTTTCTTCTGGGCTCCGGGATGCCGGGGAGCTAATTGGCAGGCTTAGGCGCGCTGCTGCGGAGCTGAAGGTGTTCGCCGAGGCGTTCGAGCCGAAGGCGATAGTCTCGGAGAGGCAGCTCCTTCTTGCCCACAAGCTCGCGATGGATGCTTTCGCCGAGAAGAGGAACATCGCGAAAACGATGGAGACCGAGGTGCTCCTCAGGGCTGCGGGGACCGGGAAGATTGGGGAGGCGATTGAAAGGATTGGGGTGAAGAAGCCGTCGGGATTTCTGCTTCTTACGGATGCCGAAGGCAGCAAGCTCGAGGCGCTGCTGAAGGCGATTGAAGGAAAGAAGGTGAAGGCTGTTTTCGGGGGGGAGATGGCAGCGGGAATTTACGGCGTAGGAAAGACCGGGGGATATTCTCTGGAAGACCTCGTCCTGGAGAAGATGGCAATGCTGGCTGCGGAGAGATGAGGTTCAGCTCTGTGCCGCAGCCTTGATGAAGATGTCTGTTTTTATCCCGAAGTGCTCCTCAACCTGGTGGGCCATAAGCTCGAGCGGGATGGGGCCTACGGAGCTGATATACGTGTTGACCTCCTTCACGCTTATCCCTTTTTCCTTGGCCGCCTCCTGGAGCTTGGCGATAACAGATTTGGCGATAAAATAGCTCGGGCCGTAGCTAGGTCTGGGCACGATGACGTTCCAGGTCCATGCGAAGATTTTCTCAGGCGGGATGCCGGTTATTTGCACATATTCCTTAACAAGCTGTGGATAGGATTTCATGTTCAGGTTCATTGACGGGTCTGCGATTGCGCGGATGTGGCGCACGATTTTCTGGTAGGAGACGTAGAAATCGCATTCCGCCTTGAGCTGCCCCAGATCGGCGTATTGCGCAAGATAGTCCTTGAGCTTCTTCTCGGAGGCTGTGAGCAGGCTTTCATCCTTAGAAAGTATGTCACTCACCAGGCCCATGAGCTCCGATTCCCGCATGTGGGCCACGCCTTCCGTGAGCACTCCGGAATAGCCGGAAGCGGAGAGCCTGGCCAGCGGGGTTGAGCCGCTCTTTGCCAGGTCAACGGATGCATTGGCGTGATGTATGTCATGCGCACCTTCGTGGGAGATAATGAAAAGGACCTCGAAGACGCAGGGGCACTCTCCAGCCTGCGGGGTCATGAAGGTTATGGCACGGGGATGCTCTGCCAGGTGGTCGTATGAGAAGGCGGCTGCAATCGGGAGTGAGGCACGCAGGTAACTGGGGGTTTCAAGAATCTCCGGCTTGTGCCCAGGCGCCACGCCAGTAATGCGCTCTTCTATCAGTGGGTAGAGCACTTTGACGAGCTCTTTTGTGAATGGGATGAACTCCTCGGGCTTAAGCTTGCTTTTCTTGCGCGCCGCCTTGAGGAGTTTGGCCGGGGTTGCCTTCTCAGGGTCAAGCCCATAGGCTTCGGCCAGCCTTCGGCACGCATCTTTTAGAACTGGCAGTTCCTTCTTCATGGCATCTTCAGCGAGCCGCTTTATCTGCTTGGCTGAATAGGGGTAGCACCAGTTCAGCTTCAGGTTGTCCTCGTACCATCCTTTGCGGCCCACATCGCCTGTCGATTTCTTCTTGAGCAGCGGCATCCACTTCTCGTAGCCGCCATACTTGTATTTCGCGAACTTAAGTCCGCTAATATCAAGCCTAAACTGGGCAATCGCGTGCCTCGCAGTCTCAAGCTCCTTGCACATTTCAGGGTCATTTTTCACTGCCTGCTTTATTGCAGGGAAGAAGCCCAGGACTTCGTTTGCCAGCTCGTAGGTGACTATCCGTATCTCGACCGGGAGCTTCTGGCCGGAGAACTTCTTGCGCATCTCGCGCAGGTTCTCGCGCAGGTCATGCAGGTAGCCGGTTACATGCTGCTTTAATTCAGGGCTGTCGCCCTCCTTTGTAAGCGAAAACAGGAGCAGGCCGCTCGCCTCACCAAGTGGGGCGAATGGCTCAATGTGCAAAAGCTGGAACTCGAACGAGTCGAGGAACCGCACTGCCAGGGGGTCTTTAACGCCGTCCTCCTGCAGCTTGCCCCTAAGCTCGCGGATGTCTTTCAGGGCTGCATCGATGTTCTCCTCCGAGCGGATGAACATCTTGCCCGCGCAGCCATCCAGGCCGTTGCCGCAGGCAGTGCCCGGGTCCCATTTCTTTAACAGGTCAAGGCATTCGGTTATGTATCGCGGCTGCGTTTTAACTGCTGGCTTAGCATCATTTCGCACGCTTGTAATGGACAAATCTACCCCTCCAAAAAGACCAAACGTTTTTTGCATAAGGAGATATTTAACCATTTAGATGACCGGGGCGGAGAAGTAGTTAGAGCGCTGTTTCCGGGTCCTCTTTTTCTTCGTAGTCTTCAGTAAGCAGCTTTCGGATTGCCTTTGCTTTTTCAGGGCCTATGCCATCAACCTTCTCCAACTGCGCTTCCTTTGCCTTCATCAATTTCTCAACGGTTTTGAATTTCGTAATCAGGTTGCGGGCAATCTTCGGGCCAACGCCTGGGAGCGCTTCCACTATCATCCTTTTCTGCTGCGCAGGCGAGTAGGCGTGCTTCTCCCCGAGCAGGCGGAGGGGCTTTTTTTCGGATAACTGTTCTCTCTTCGCGACTGCAAACAAAAACTCCGCCGTCTTCTCCGCGTTCTTAGTGAAGAAGATGCTGAGATTGAAGTCCAGCATAAGGGAGGAGATTGCACCGAGAAGTGCGGGGCGGGAGACGCGCTCCTCAAACCTTTCGCCCTCTATTACAAGGATGGGCTTTTCGAACTGGGTGGAGAGCTCTTTCGCCTGGGAGAAGAGGCGACCGTCGATTATGGACGCCTCGAAATCCTCCCTTCTTTTCCTTTCGACGCAGGTGCGGGGAGAGAGGATGAAGTCGCCGACCGGAAGGACTGCGAGCTTCACTTCTGCGCCCATCCCCTTCAGAATCTCGGCTATCCTGCTCTTGGACTCGCGGTGGTCAATCAGGATTTCGGGCTTTTTCTCTTCCATCGGATCACTTTGGTTCCAGCTCATTCATCTCGATTAGGATTTCGGGCCTTTTTTCTTCCATGCGGCTCACTTCTGAAGGCTCTTCGTGTATTCCTCGATTTCTTCAAAGCTTATTGAGCAGCCTGCGAATTTAAGCCCGTAGAGCGCGGCCTCGACCGCCTGCGTCTCAAGGCCACTGAAGCGCTTGAAATAGCCCTTCTCATAAGCGATTATCATCAGCTCGCTGCTGCGGAAGAGCTCCATGCTGCCGGTGAGCTGCGCGAACCTGTCCAGGTATTTGGAGTTGATGCTGATTGGGACGCCCAGCTCCTCGTGGAGGTGCTTCCCGAGGGATTCCGGGTCCTCTATGAGCACGCGGGTGGTCCTCTCGTCTATGAGGATGCTGCCGAGCCCGTTCTCTGAGGCGAGCGCGAGCGTCTCGGCCTCCCCGCGATGAAGGACTGAGACGGGCCTGTCCCCCGAGTAGTAGACGTTGTTCGCGAGCCAGAGCAGGTCATCGGTTGTCTTGCGGATTGGGGCGGCATCGGCAACGCGGAGGATGCCTTCGTTGAGCGCGAACTGCAGCCTTATCGCGGGCAGGGTGTGCGACTTCATCCTCAGCGGGTGGTCGATGCATTCCGCCTTCACGTCCTCCGAGATGATGAAGTCCGCGCCCGAAACCTTCTTCAGCTCCGCAAGCACGTCCACGAAAGCGGTGTCCGCTAGGGAGATGAGCGCGCTCGAATCGCAGATTATAGTCTTATTCGAATATCCGCCTGACATGCTCAAGCCTTGCCTCCATTGTCTTCGTCCTGCCCGTCCTGTCCGCGATGAGCGTCCTGCCCGTGAACTGGAGAAGGTCCCTTTTGTGCGTGCCCGTAATCGCGACTGCGCGGCTGAGGGAGAAGCCCTGTGCGTAGAGCTGGGAGGCGAGCTTCGTCCTTGCCTTCATCTCGAGGTTGTGCACGAAGCGGGGGTCCGAAAGTTCAAGGGAGCGCATCTCGTTGATTAGCTGCTGCATTGCCTGCTCATACGCCCCCGCGTCGCCCTGCTCGAGCGCGGGTATGCTGCTGTCCAGCTTCTTCAGGACCCCGCTGATGAACCTGGCTTTCTCCTTGATTCCCCAGTAATGAGTCTTTGTAATAAGCTTTGCGAGCATGTAGGAGGTGAGGGCGAGCAGGAAGAAGTCGTCCCCGTCGCCGAATGCGCTGGAGTCTATTGCCGAGTTGCTGAGCCTCCTCAGGGCGGAGATGTCGCGCTCCTCAAGGGCCTTCCTCAGCGCCTTGAGTGGGCTGAGAAGTTCTTCCGTGGTCGCCATTGGGGAAGGATTTGGTGCGGGAGTATTTAAGAATTCCCAGGCTTTTGGGAATTGATGGCTTTGTTCTTGTGCGCGCGGTTGAGAAGCAGCGCGGAATATACCGAGAAGAATGTGGCGACAATGTAGCCCATGATAAATTGGCCTGCTCCGGACATGGACGAGGTCATGGCGCCACCGTCTAAGACGTATGCTGCCGCTAGGAGAGTAACTATTGCGGGGGGCACCACTATCCCGGCAAGAAAGATGGTTTCAGCGGTCGATATCTTGGCGGATTCGTCTTTCTGGATGCGTTGCTGCGCGGTTTTTTCCTTCGCTGTTTCATTTGTTTTCGTGGCGGTTTCGGCCTTTTTTGTGCCGTCAGGCAATCTCCAGCCGAAGAAATGCGCCCGCCCCTGCCCGGAGGTTTGGCTAGCAGTTGTGGCGTCATTCACTTTGGGCTGCAAAACTTGCGTCTGTTTCACCTGATTATAACGGTGAAGAAGTAAATAAAGGTTTTGCCCGGGCATTTTGCCTGCCGGGATTTGGAGCGCGTCCGGGGTTTATTTTTTTAAAATAAGGAAGATTCTTCCTTAGTTTCCAAATCTGAAGGGTGTGACCGTTAAGCTTTTAAATAGTGTCATGATACAATCATGATTGTTCAAGAAAAGGTCGTGACTGTAAGCTGCAGTCAATGGGTGCAGCGATGGTTAAGGACGAGGATATTTATAAATCTGACGCCAACGCGCGCATAGAGGAGAATGCAACGCTCCTGCGGAAGGAGCTGGATGAGAGGAAGGAGAAGCTGAAGGCGGTCGTGGCTAAGCTCGACGACCCTGTGTTCCAGGGCGCGCTGATGTACACGGTCGCCCAGGAGAAGGAGAACCAGAACAGGATACTGAAGAACATTTACGCTGAAGTTGAAAGGCTGCGCGGCCTCGAGGGGCGCATTGGAAGGCTCGAAGAGCGGCTGGGCAAGGCGACCACCCCGGAAAATCCGTCGGAGATTCCGCTCCCCGAGGTCGACGCGCAAATCATAGAGTTCATCCGCGCCTCCAAGAAGGCGTGCGCGGAGGACGTCCAGAAGAAGTTCAGGTACCGCGGGAAGAACGCGGCGAGCGCGAGGCTCAGCCGCATGTACTCCATCGGCGTCCTGAACAAGGCACAGTCAGGGAGGAAGGTTTGGTACTTCCTCCGGTGATGTTCACCAAAGTTAGAGCAAGGCGACCATAGAGGACGAATAACAGCGACGGCGTACGCATCGTCGGATGCTTACGCTAATTAAATCAAAAAGCAGGGATGGTAGACGGCCATCGCGCCCTCACGGGCGCATACCTCCGGTGCGGACCTCGACCACTCGCACCAACTGCGCGGATGCGCAGAATCACCCCTCCATCCCTGCTTCCCTTTTTCTCGAGAAACCCCCGATGCGCAGGCTTGAGTCGCCTTCGGCGACAGCTGCGCAACTTCGTTGCGCATCGCTCTTCGTTCCAAACGAGCTCGCTCGCCGCGCATATCGTCGGTTTCTACGCTACTTCCGCCGCTGCGCTAG
>CAISET010000008.1 GCA_903884505.1 uncultured Microcaldota archaeon
CGAGCGGGTCCTCAGCTTCGCCAAGTCCATCGGACGCGATGCAGTCTACCAGTACTTTTGGGTAATTGGCGAAACGAAGGCGGTTGCGGAGCTCACCGACGAGCGGGTCCTCAGCTTCGCCAAGTCCATTGACCCAGACGCAGCCTACCAGTACTTCCGGGCAATCAGGAATACGAAGGCGGTCGCAGAGCTCACCGACGAACAGGTCCTCTCCTTCGCCAAATCCAGCGGGGCCGAGGCGGTCCGCGAGTACTTCAAGCGGATGGTCGCGCTGGATGCGGTTGATGAGTTCACCGACCCCGCTTTCCTTGACTGGTATGCGAAATTAGAAACAAAGCCTTTCCCGGTCCGCTTTGCTAAGCCGCTCCTCACAAAAGCCTTTGCCGCGGTCAGGGAAGGCAGTATGAAGGAATGGGAGGTGCTTCCCGTCTTTCGCTGGATGGGCGAATCCGCAATCCCCCAGCTCCTGGAGAAAGCGAGGGGCGAGAGCATGAACGAGAAGATACTTGCAGGCAGCGCGCTCTATGCAATCGGCGGGCCTTTCGTCGAGTCGGTAAGGGATGAGCTTGAGGCTGTGCTTCAGGATGCCTATCCCACCTCCATGGAAACCAGGGAGCATTCAAAGCGCAACATGGACATCGCCAGGACGCTCGGAAAAAGGCTTGAGATGGAGTTCGGAGAAGGAAACGTTTTAGTTACCGTCATCGGCTCCACCCAGAAGAGCCTTGCCACGAAGGAAAGCGACATCGACTGCAACGTCTACATCTTCTCCGATAGGCCATATGCGGAAAAAGACGCCCATTCAATAGCCGACGAGCTCAGCAAGGCGTCCGGAGTCCAGCTGAGCCCCTCCATCATCGTCTTCCCGTCCACGGACCGCGTCAAGGAAGTGCTCGCCAAGGGAACGACTCCAGCTACAGTCTCCCCCTACCTTGTTGCCTACGGAGACCTGAAAGCCGCAGGCGAGATATGGCTTGCGGCCTCGGCCATTCGGTCATTCGAGGGCAGCATAATGAAGGAGAAGTACGGGGACAGGGCGATGACTGATTTAAAGAGGGCGGAGCTGTTTGTTGAAGCTGGGAAATACGCTGAGGCCGTAAAAATCTACGAGTATCTCCTGACGCATTACCCGAAGGACGAGAACCTGAGGCGGCTTCTGGAAGAGGCCAGGCTCAAGCAGGGCGAATCCAGAAATGGCTAAGCGCAAGCTCATAGTCGCGTGCGCTGACGGGGAGAAAGAGAAGGTCGGAAAAGCAGCCAGGAAGATATTGGGCGCGCTCTAGGCCGTCTTTATCATTGAGAGTATCTTTACCGCCACTACGAAGAGTATCGAGAATGCAAGCACTGCCCTGGGGTCGAGCGCAGGGCCCCCGGTGGTCGTGTCGTAGAAGCCGAGGATTCCTGCCATCGAGCTCGGCGTGCGGACTGGTTCTCCTGCCATTGCTTTCATTTTGGCGTTTCCGTTTAAAAAGGTTAGGCACCGAAAGCTTTTCGATGGTGAAATTCGGCACTTCCGGGATAAGGGGGAGGTTCGGAGAGGAGGTGGATGCCAACCTCGCAGCTAGGCTCGGGCAGGCAATCGGGAAACGAGGGGCTAAGGCGGTAATCGGAAGGGACACGAGGACGAGCGGAGTAATTCTGGAGAATGCGCTCGCTTCCGGGATAATTTCTGTTGGAGGAGATGTTATCAGGATTGGGATTGCGCCCACGCCGACTGTTGCGCTTGCCGCGAAAAGGCTTGGGGCTTCCGGAGTCATGATTACTGCATCGCACAACCCGCCGGAATATAACGGCTTCAAATTCTTCAATTCCTCAGGAAATGAGATTGGGAAGGAGGAGGAAGCGAGGATTGAGGAGAAAATTGGGGAAGGAAGGAAGTTTGAAGTGAAATGGGAAGAAATGGGGGAGGAGGTCAGGGACAGGACTGCTGTTTCCGAGCACATCAAGTTGGCGCTCGGGCTTGTTGATGTTGCGCTTATCCGGAAGAAGAGGCCGAAGGTTGTTGTTGACTGCGGTAATGGGGCCGCTTCTGTGATAATGCCTTACGCCTTGCGCGAGGCGGGCTGCCGCGTGGTTGCGGTTAATGCCGAACCAAGCGGATTGTTCGCAAGGGGGCTGGAGCCGAACCTGGAGAACCTGAGGGAAACGGCTGCAATCGTTAGGGCGGTCGGAGCTGATTTGGGAATTGCCCACGATGGGGATGCGGACAGGGCGGTCATTATTGATGAGAATGGGGAGCTCCTCGGCTTGGATGCGCAGCTTGCGCTTGTTTGCGGGGAGGAGTTGGGGAGGAAGAAAGGAACGGTAGTGACGACCATTGAGGCGAGCATGGCTGTGAAGGAAGCGATAGAGAAGAATGGCGGGAAGTTCTTCATCACGAAGGTCGGCAGCGTTCATGTTGCAAGGGAGATGGAGAGGCTGAAGGCTGTCTTCGGCGGGGAGCCTTGTGGGGAGTATATCTTCTCAGGGGGAGTGCCGGTCCCTGATGGAATCCTTACGGGATTGGAGTTCGTGGAGCTTTTCTGCAGGAAGGGAAAGCTTGGCGCGTTGAAGGAGAGGGTGAGGATTTACCCGATGAAGAGGGCGAAATACCCTGCGAAGGACAAGAATGCTGCTATGAGAAAGATTGCGCCCGAGATTAAGAAGGCGTTCAAGGGGAAGGTCTTCGACGAAGACGGGGTCCGGGTTGATTTTGAGGGAGGCTGGCTCCTGGTTAGGGCGAGCGGGACAGAGCCGATTGTCAGGATTACGGTTGAGCATAAAGATTTGAGGACCATGGAGGCGCTCTTCGCAAAGGCGGCGGAGATTGCCAGGAGATTCGTCTAGCGGCGCGGCAGGCTTTTTAACTGCCGCTGCAAAATCCTTCCGGTGAGCTTTTGAAGGCGGTTATTCTCGCTGCTGGCGAGGGAAAGAGGATGCGGCCCCTAACATTCACGCGGCCGAAATGCATGATTCCATTAGCCGGCAGGCCAATCCTCGAGCATGTTGTTGATGCGGCGAAGGCAGCGGGAGTCGGGGAAATCATCCTCGTTGTAAAATATATGGAGAAGAATGTTAGGGAGCATTTCGGCGACGGAAGGAAGTTCGGCGTGAAGATTGACTATGCGGTGCAGGGGGAGAGGTACGGGACTGCGGCTGCATTTGCTGCTGCGAAGAAGTTTGTTGATGAGGAAGAATTTCTGGGGATTGCCGGGGATGTTGTGACGGATGCGAGCGCAGTGAGAAAGGTGATGGGCTCACATTCGGGGAAGATGACCATGGGCCTGAAGGCCGTGGAGAACCCATCGAAATATGGCGTTGTGAAGATGAAGGGCGGGCTTGTTACTGAGTTCGTCGAGAAGCCGGCAAAACCGGAAGGAAACCTCGTGAATACGTCTATCTACTGCTTCAGCAAGGGGATGATGAAGGAGCTGGAGGAGGCGCCCAAGACCGAGCGGGGCGAGTATGAGATTACCGGCGTCGTCAGGAAATTGGCGAAGGAGAAGCAGGTGGCCGGTGTCGAGCTTTCCGAGTATTGGATGGACATCGGGATGCCATGGCAGTTCCTGGATGCGAGCGGGCACCTGATTGGGAAAATGCCGGCGAAGAACAAGGGAGCGGTGGAGAACTCGACCTTGAAGGGAAAGGTAGTCGTGGAGGAAGGGGCGAGAATTTTCAACTCCTATATCGAAGGGCCTGCGTATATCGGGAGGAACGCGGAGATTGGGCCTTTCGTTTATATCCGGCCAATCACTTCAATTGGCGACAGCTGCGTGCTCTCCTCAGGGACGACTGTGAAGAACTCCATTTTGATGGACAGGGTGAATGCGAAGCATTTGACTTACATCGGCGATTCTATTGTTGGCGAGAACTGCAACTTCGGCGCAGGGACGCAGATTGCAAACTACAAATTCGACGCCTCGACCGTGAAGATGAAGGTCGGGGAAACCAGCTATGACACCGAGAAGCACAAGCTGGGAGTGCTGGTCGGGGACAACGTGAAGACGGGGGTATTGGCCTGCACCATGCCCGGGAAGACGATTGGCGACGGGTGCTGGATTGGGGCGGGCGTTGTTGTTCACGAGGACATTCCAAGGAAGACGAAGGTGTTCGTGAAGCAGGAGCTTGAATACATAAAGGAGTGATGGAATTGGGAAAAATCTTTGACTTTTTCAAGTGCATGATGTGCGGCAAGGAGCTTTTCAGCACCTCGGAGCAGAGGGCGATTGTGGACAAGCAGGGAGTTACGAAGATCTACTGCGCCGACTGCTATGAGAAGGTGGAGCATCCTTGAGGAAGTTCGCGGCTCTTGCTGCGGAAGCTGCCCTCAGGTGAATGGATGGAGAAGCGGAAGAGGCTCATTGTCGGCGTTGACCCGGGGACTACTTCCGCGTTTGCCGCCTTCGATTTGCAGGGGAGGTTCGTCTCCTCCTGGAGTCGAAGGGATGCTGGGAGGGAGGAGCTCGTTGCCGCAATACGGGAGGCCGGCGACCCGCTCATAATTGCGTGCGATGTTTCGGTTGCGCCTGATACGGTAGTTAAAGTTGCGGCCGCGTTCAATGCGAAGCTTTTCACCCCGAGAGATGACCTGAAGGAGGCGGAGAAGAAGGTGCTGACATCGCGCTGGAAGTTCGTAAATATCCATGAGCTGGATGCGGCTGCAAGCGCGCTCAAGGCATTCCACTTCCACGAGAACATGCTGAGGAAAGTGGAAAGGATTGCGAGGGAGAAGAAGATTGAGGCAAAGGTGGCTGAGCTTCAGGCTCTCGCGCTCAGCGGGGTGCGGATTGAGGAGGCTGCCGAGTCCTTCATCGAGAGGAAGCTGGAGTATGAGATTCCGGAGAAGGGCGGGGGCGAGAGGCGGCTCGCCGATGAGTCCGCGAGGAAGGATGAGAAGATAAGGGAGCTGCTCGGGGCTGTTGCCGAGCTGAGGAAGGCGCTCGAGAGGAAAGAGGCCGAGGGGAAGGAGCTGAGGCAGAAGCTGCAGAATGCGGAGAAGGGGACGCTCGAGCACGTGAAGAAGGATGTGGAAATCCGGAAAAGGGATGCGGAGATTCTGCGGCTGAGGAACATCATATTCAAGGTGAAAGATGCGAGAAGGCTCGAATTGCAAACGAAGGCAAAAGCTCGGGAAGACAGGGAGAGGCTCGACCTGGACAGGATTGTTGAGGAGCACCGCGCAAGCAGAAAGCACCTTTAAAAATGCCTGAAGGCAAATAGCAGTGATGGAGCAGGCCAGGCCTGCGGCCGCGGACGAGAACGTGGTTTATATCGGAGCAAAGCCCCCGATGAGCTACGTCCTTGCCGTCGTGACGCAGTTCAGTAACGGCGCAAAGGAGGTCCGCATAAAGGCGCGCGGCAACGCAATTTCGCGCGCGGTGCAGGTCGCCGAGATCGTGAGGAACAGGTTCCTGCCGGGCCTGAAGCCTGCGGAAGTCGGGATTTCGAGCGAGGAGCTGGAATCCGCAAGGGGCGGGACCTCAAGGGTCCCCTCGATACAGATAACGCTTGTGAAAGTGTGAGGTGGCGATTATGAAGACTCCGATATGCGATTTGTGCGCGCGGACGAGCGCGCTGTGCTCAGGATGCGAGGAGAAGCTGAAAGGCGGGAAAATCTCGGACATGGACGTGACCGTGAGCCGGCTGCTCCACAAGCTCGGGGAGACCTACAATCTCTCCGCGGCGGACTTCTACAAGGCGATTGACCTTGAGAGGGTGGTCCTAATCCTCACGCACGGGGACGTGGGAATCCTCATCGGAAGGGAGGGGAAGGTAGTCGCGGAGATTTCCACTGCGGTGGGAAAGAAAGTCCGGATTGCCGAAGTGAGCGGTGATATGAGGAAGACCGTCTCGGATATCGTTATGCCTGCGCGCGTGCTCGGGATAAACAAGGTTTACAAGGACGGGAAGGAGGCCTACAAGGTGAGGTTCGCGAAGAGCGAGCTCAAGCAGCTCCCGATGGACATGGGGACGCTGGAGAAGGCCATGAAGCAGCTGTTCGAGGCGGATGTAGTAGTTGCGTTTGAGTGATTCTGATGATGAGGACCCATTATGTGGGCGAGCTTTCGCCCGGGATGGACGGGCAGGAGGTTATTCTTGCGGGCTGGGTGCATGAGGTCCGCGACATCGGGAAGATCAAGTTCGTCCAGCTGCGCGACCGCAGCGGCATTGCGCAGGTGACCGCGAAGAAAGGGGTCGCTTCCGAGGAAGTGATGAAGGCGATGTCGCTCGTCAAGGAGAGCGTGGTGCAGATTCGGGGGACGGTGAAGGCTGAGAAGCAGTCGAAGAAGGGATATGAGGTCATTCCTCTCGAAGTGAAGGATTTGAACCCGATTTCTGCGATGGTGCCCTTCGAAGTGACCGGGAAGGTCCCTGCTGAGATTGACGTCCGCCTCGACAACAGGACGATTGATTTGAGGAGGCTGGAGACTTCGGCCGTTTTCAAGATTCAGCATGAGGTTTTGCGCGCGTTCAGGGAGAAGCTTATTGAGCTGAATTTCCAGGAGATAAGGACGCCGTGCATAGCTGCTGCCGCCACCGAGGGGGGAACGGAAGTCTTCAGGGTTGAATATTTCGAAAGGCATGCGTACCTCGTCCAGTCTCCGCAGCTCTACAAGCAGCTCGCAGTGATTGGCGGCATGGACCGCGTGTTCATGACGGTTCCCGTCTTCCGGGCTGAGAAGCATAATACGACCACCCATCTGAACGAGGTCCTGCAGATGGATGCCGAGTTGGGGTTCGGTGACCACAACGATGCGATGGACGTGCTGGAGAAGGCAGCGCTGCACATTCTTTCAAGCGTGCGGAAGAACTGCGGGGAGGCGCTCAAGACGCTCGAGACCGAGGTGCTTGTCCCGGAGAAGGTCCCCCGCTACACTTATTCCGACTGCGTGGAGAAGCTGAAGGCCGCGGGGGAAGCGATGGAATGGGGGCACGATTTCACGAAGGAGCAGGACAAGAAGCTGGGCGAGCTTATTCCTGAGGAGCTTTATTTCATAACCGAATGGCCGACGAAGGTCCGGGCTTTCTATTCGCACCCGATTGAAGACGCGCCTGAGAAATGCAACGCGTTCGATTTGATTTATCGCGGGCTGGAGATTGCCTCTGGCGCGCAGAGGATTCACAAGCCCGAGATGCTCATTGATGCCCTGAAGTCGCGCGGGCTGGACCCTGCCGGCTTTGAGTTTTATATCTCTCCCTTCAGGTTCGGCGCCCCTCCGCACGCGGGCTGGAGCATCGGGCTTGAGAGGCTGACGATGAAATTGGCGGAGAGGGAAAATATCAGGGAGGCCTGCCTATTCCCGAGGGACAGACACCGGCTTACCCCTTAGGTGGTCGCGATGGCGCTCGAGTTCAAGACCGTCAGGATTGAGAAGCCCGCCGAGATTAACTTCATCCTGGGGCAGACGCACTTCATCAAATCAGTAGAAGACCTCTATGAGGCCATGGTGGGTGCGAGCGCCAGCGCTAAATTTGGTATTGCGTTCTGCGAATCCTCGGGCGAATGCCTTATCAGGGTTGAGGGGAACGACGAGGAGATGAAGAAGCTGGCTGTGAAGAACGCCTCTGCAATCGGGGCCGGGCACTCATTTATAATCTTCATGAAGGACGCCTACCCCATCAATGTCCTGAATGCGGTGAAGAATGTCCCGGAGGTTTGCTCAATATACTGCGCGACGGCTAATTCTGTTGAAGTGGTCATCGCTGAGACCGAGTCCGGCAGGGGAATTCTGGGCGTGATCGATGGCGCGAAGACGAAGGGAGTCGAGGGGCCGGAAGGAGTGAAGTGGCGGAAGGAGTTTCTGAGGAAGATAGGGTATAAGCGCTGATTCCGGCGTTGAGCCACCTTTTTATACCAGAGAAGCGTAATTTACGTATGGCATACGCGCATGCTCACGAGAATAAAAAAGTAATAGAGGGCAATGGTGAAAAGTTCGCCGATGTTTTGAAAAGAGTTGGCCATAAGCTCATTCCGGATAAGCTCAGGTCAGACTGCATGCCGGGGTATGTCACGCTTGTTAATGGGATGAAGCCGGCGATGAGCAGGGTGAAGAAATTAGAAAAGGAAGGCTACAATTCGCTCGTAGTGACGCATATAAGCGCTGAGGAAGTCGCAAGGCATTTTGGCAAATCCGACGTGCGTGACTACTTACAGGTGGTGGCTAGTGCTGACGGAGCGGCCCCGAGGGACATGGATCTTATTCCGGTAAATAAGGTTGAGCATATTGGCCAGAGGTTCGGACAGCTGATAGCACGTTGCAAGACGGAAGGAAAGCGCGCAGTAGTGTATGTCGAGCTGGAACGCCTGATTGCGAAAAATGGCTACCATACAGTTCAGGAAGTGTTGCGCACGATTCAGGATGCGGCCCAGAACGTCGAAGGCGAGGATAAGCCGGTCATAATCGCTTCGGTGAACCCGAAGAGTCTTCTTGATAAGGATCTCGCGGACCTCAGGAACCTCACTTACGCGGGCATGCTGTAACTGTATTGGGGCCGCCGGGCGAATATGTTAAAAAGTCTAGTTCCCATAATGAAACCCCGCGGGCCCGTAGTCGAATGGTAAGACGTCACCCTGACACGGTGAAAACTCCCGGTTCGATCCCGGGCGGGCCCATACTCATTTCGACTCGGACCAGGCATCCTCAATTGTCTTCTTTATTTGCGGCGCATTCGCGATGCCGCGTATCATTATCTCTATCCCGCTCGTGCCCGCCGTGTTTATGCCTATCGTGCCGATCCCGAGGAGCTGCTGGATGAAGGACTGCCTCATGTGGATATCGGTTATCTGCTTGTAGATGGTCGAGGTTGTGGACTTGCCCATTATCCCGACCTCCTTCACAAGGCGGCGGTCCGTGACTGTGTAAGTCGTGCTGGAGCGCCTGAGCTCAATGTAGATTATTACGATGAGCCCGATGAGCAGCGGAATGAGGGTGATTATGCAGAGGGCTGCAACAAGGTACCAGAACCACCAGTTAAGCCTGCTCGGGTGGAATTTCAAAAGCTCCTTTTCTGTCTTCGGAACAACGGTTTCGTCTGCCATGGGAAGGATTCACGCGGAGGCGATAAAAATCTATCTGCCTTGATAAGGCGCCTCTTTTCCGTGAACGCTTTTCCGTTAACGCTTTTAGGATATGGGCGGGTTTAAGCGAGCCGCTAAAGCTGGCGAGCGGCCCGCCCAACCAAAAAGGGTTAATGGACTTGGGGGGATTCGAACCCCCAACCTCCTGCATGCCATGCAGGCGCGCTACCGTTGCGCTACAAGCCCTTCATAGGGCGCAAGTTGTCGCCGAAGGCGACTTGATTGCGCTACAAGCCCGAGTTTTGAAGAAGCATACGGCGGGGAAGTGTTCCGTAAGCAAACAATATATATGTTCACCCGTAAACTTATTGTGGGGTGGGACTATGATGGACCTGAAGATGTATAAGAGACCGCTCGCAGTGCTTACCGCCACCGGTGACAGGGTGAGGGTCACGCCGGGTGTTCTTTCCAGGTTCGGGACTGCTTTCGCGGATAGCGGAATAAACGTCTATGCCGTTTCCACTGGCGAATATTCAGTGAGTTTCTATGTGGATGAGCTGGACCACGAGAGGGCTAAGAAGGCGCTCCATGGGGTGGTCGGGCAGTCCGCGTTCATCTCCCTCGCACAGTCCAAGGACATCGGGATGCTTACGATAACCGGGCAGGAGCTCATCGACTCGCCAGGGATGCTTCTTAGGATAGTCAAGCCTGTTTCCGAGGCGGGAATAAACATACTGAGCATGTCGGCTTCCTTCGACTCGGTCATCCTCTTCGTGGGCTGGCCGGATGTCAGGAAAGCCTACGAGATGATTGAGAAGCAGTTCCTCAAAGGGCTCTAAGCAGGCGAAATGAAGACTATGTTGTCGCCGCGCAGGAGCATCGTCCCTAATTTTCTCTTCAGCTCGCCGTTCTCGAGCTGCTCCGCGTTCTCCAGCACGAGGTTCATGTGAACGTCGTAGGAAGCCATCGTGCCCCTTACTTCTATGCCGCCCTTCAGCCTGATTAGCACGCTGTTGTTCAGCGCGTTGTTCAGGACGTCGAATGGTCGCTTTTCTGCCATAAAAAATCCCCCATTAAAACTGCTAGCTAATTGCCGACGGGCCTTTATAAGAGTTCGTCCGGCCGATTGGGTATCTGTAAGTATTGCTATCCAGGTCTGCCTCGTAAACTTCCATGGAGAGGGCATACAAATTCGCAAGCGATTTTTGCAGCTTCTTCAAAACCGCAGCCGGTTCGCCTTTCGAATATTCCCCAACCGAAAGGAGTTTTTTCAGGTCAGTCTGCCAGTCCTGCGCTTTGGTGATTAACGTGTATACCCCATCCGTCGGCTTGAGCTTAAAGGCATCGCTGAGGTTGATGAACCAGAGGACGTCGGAAGTCATGAGCTTCCCTTTCGGCGGGGGCCAGCTTTTGGATGTGGAATCGAGAATTTTCGCCAGGGGGCCGTCAACGAGCGAGTTGTAGGACTTGATTTCCGTCAGGAGCTTTTTCATCTCCGGGCTGTTTTCAAGCTTCGTTTTTGCAGGCTGCGGCTTAGTAGTGAGGTACACCATGGTTTCGCCTTACTTCGCATCCGCGTAGATTACGAGGTCAGCCGTGTTCTTGAGAGCAGCTGAGAAGAAGGGCTCTGCGCCGACAACGATTGTCTCCTTGCCAAGCTCCTTTGCCTTAATCAAAACCGGGCGGAAGTCTATGTCGCGCGTCATCAGGGCGATTATCTGTATGTGCGGGTTGTAGACCTGCGCCATCGCGTCTATGGCCATCGCGATGTCAACGTCGCCGGTCGTGATTATGGGCTCGTAGCCCTGGTTCGTCATCGCCTCAATGAGCTTGTCCGAGGCGAATTGGTTCAGGAATACCTTGCAGACCTTGAGCTTCCCGTATTTCGAAATTTTCTTCTTGACTCCGTCCAGGTCGAGGTTCATGTCCTTGCGTATCACGTTCGGGCCGTCAACTAAAAGCGCGATATTTTTTGCCGGGCCTTCGGCTCCCCTCTTCGGAATAAGCGACCTCAGCCTGTTTACGACCTCGACCTTCACAATAACGACCCGTTCCCCTTTACAGGTTTAAACCGAAGAAACGCCTGGCGTTCTCCGTTGCCTTTGTTAGGGCTTCCTCAATTGATATGCCTTTCGCTTCGGCGACAAGGGAGGCGGCCTCGGCTGCGCCGCAAGGCGTTTTTGCGACGTAGGGGCAGTCGGATTCCAGGAGGATGCGGTCGAGCGGGATTTCGGCGAGCATCCTTTTGCGGCTGTTTGATTTCACCGGCGGGGTGGTGAAGAAGAAGCCTGCCTCCGCAGCCTTCCGGGCCAATTCCGGGGTTCCTGAGAAGTAATGGAGGAGAACCTTGCCTGCGCTTGCCGAAATGAGGGAGTCTATTGCTTCGTTCTCCGCCTTCCTTGAGTGTATGACGAGCGGGAGCTTTTTCTCGAGGGCAAAGTCCAATTGGGCGGAGAAGGCGGAATATTCGCGCCCTATCTGGGCGTCGGTCTTGGCCCAGTGGAAGTCAAGGCCTATTTCGCCTATTGCGACGCATTTGTGGGCGTTGGATTTCACGAAATCGAACTGCCTTGCGAATTCCTCGTCTGAAAGGTCCATGGCGACCGAGGGCGCTATGCCGATGCAGGGGAAGATGAAGTTGGGAAATTTCTGGGCGAGGGAGATTGCTGCAACATTTGCCTCGTGCGTGTAGCCCGAGGTGATTATTGCGATGCAGCCGGAGGACCTGGAGGCGGAGATAACGGTGGCGATGTCCGGGAACCTGTCGAGGTGCGCGTGCGAATCGATGAAATCCATAAGGCGGATTTAAAAACAGGTTCGCTATAAAAGGGTAAGTCTTTCGCACTCTTTTGGGCTGAGGTGGATTGATGACTGAAGTTGAGCATGGCGCGATGAAGGATTTGAAGGAGGGCAAGTATGTCATTATTGATGGGTTCCCATGCAGGGTCGTTGGCATAGATGTCAGCGCGCCCGGGAAGCATGGGGCGGCGAAGATGCGAGTGACCGCAATAGGCGTTTTCGATGGCACGAAGAGGACGCTGATGAAGCCCAGCGACGGAAACATCGAGGTCCCGATCATAGAGAAGAAGAACGGGCAGATAGTCTCAATGACGGGGGATGTGGCGCAGGTGATGGACCTCGCGACGTTCGAGACGTTTGAGATGACCATCCCGGCGGACCTGAAGGAGAGCGCGGTGGCCGGGAAGGAAGTCGAGTACATGGATACCATGGGAAGAAAGATGATTATGAGGGTAAGGTAGGTGTTCTGATGGAAATTGAGATAATGGAGTCTAATGAGAACCCGCTTCTGAAGCGGAAGGAGATAAAGTTCAGGGTGTCGTTCGATGGCGCGACCCCGGACAGGAAGAATGTCAAGGAGAAGCTCTGCACGCACCTGAAGGCGAAGCCCGAGCTCACTATCGTTGACGAGATGAGCCAGGGATATGGGAGCAAGGAGGTTTTGGGCTATGCGAAGGTCTACCATGATGCAGAGGCACTGAAGATTGAGCTGAAGCATATGATAAGGCGCGATAAGGGCGAGAAGGCCGAGAAGAAGGCGAAGGAGGCGAAGAAGAAGGCGCCCCCGCCGAAAATCAAGTAGGTGATGTTTATGGCTGAAGAGAAGAAGGAAGCGCCGAAGAAGGCGAAGAAGATTGCGGCTTACAGGCCGAAGAGATCCTGCCCGAAGTGCGGCACAGGGGTGCACCTTGCCGAGCACGCGGACAGGTTCGCTTGCGGGAAGTGCGGATATTTCGAGAAGAAGATGAAGAAGTAGGTTGTTCGGATGGACCGGAACGCGAAGAGGCTAGTGTCTGCCCTCTCGATTTCCTTATTCATCGCTTCCACCCTGTTTTTTCTTATCCTAGTTTCGCTGGGGGTTAGGGGGCCCGAGCTTTGGCAGCAGGCAATTTTCCTCGCCGGGTTCGGGGCGGCGATGGCATGCCTTTTTGTCGCTGCGGTGAAGCTTGGGAAGAGGACCGCGGGCATGGCTGCGCTGCTCTGCCTCGCGTTCGTTTATCTCGCAATGCAGTCCCCGCGCTATTTCCCGTCAATAGTCCTGCAGCTTTTCCTCCTCTCGTTCCCGTTTGCGTGGTATCTCCTCGTGAAAAGGAAGAAGGTTGAGAATGCGCTTTCTGAGCTCAGGGTAAAGGGGAAGGGGTGGGTGCGCGATGCGGCAATAGGCGTGGCAGCAACGCTGTTCCTCCTTTATCCGCTGATGCTGGCAGAGGTAATCCTGCTCAGGCTCATCGGAGTCACGGACATCTCGAATGTAAGCCAGGTGATTAGGGATGCGCCCGTCTGGCTCATGGCCGCCTCATTCACAGTTGCGCCGTTCGCGGAGGAGATTTTCTTCCGCGCTTTCCTGATAACGGGATTTGCGGGAATTGCGAAGGGGCTTCGGAGGCGGATTCCGGAAAAGGCCGCGCTTGCAGCCGGGGTGCTCGGCTCCACGGTTATCTTCATGCTCGCGCATTACTCCTACGGCTCAATCACTGAATTCATAGGCGCGTTCACAATCGGCCTCATCTTCGCGCTGCTTTTTGTGAGGTTCAGGTCCCTTGCGATGGTCGTTGCCGCGCACGCGCTATTCAACTTTATCTCAGTCATGGTCACGTATTACGGGAGCAGCCTGCCGGGCTGATTTTATGAAGGTTCTTGGAATTGAGAGCAGCGCACACACATTCGGAGTGGGAGTGTGGGATGGCGAAAGGATAGCCGCGAACGAGAAGGCATTCTACAAGCCGAAGAAGGGGGGAATACACCCGAGGAAGGCCGCGGATTTCCTAGCTGAGAATGCAGGGGAGGTGCTGGGGGCTGCGGTGAAGAAGGGCGGGGTGAAGCTCGCTGATTTCGATGCCTTCGCATTCACTGCCGGGCCGGGGCTCGGCCCCTGCCTGCAGGTCGGGGCTGCTGCAGCGAAGTCGCTCGCCGCAAGGTTCGGGAAGCCGCTCGTTCCAGTGAACCACTGTGTTGCGCACATCGAGGTTACGAAATTTTTCACCGGAATGAAGGACCCGGTAGTCGTTTATGTGAGCGGCGGAAACACGCAGATTTTGATTCTAGAGGAGAAGAGGTACCGCGTGCTTGGGGAGACGCTGGATATTGGGCTGGGAAATTTGCTGGACAGCTTCGGGAGGGAGATGGGCCTCGAGTGGGCGCACGGCTCGGTGATAGAGGAGCTTGCGAGAAAGGGCAGGTACGTACCTCTGCCGTATACGGTGAAGGGGATGGACTTGGCGTTCACGGGCTTGCTCACGCACGCGCAGAGGATGCTTTCGGGCCATTCGAAGGAGGATGTCTGCCATTCGCTGCAGGAGACCGCATTTGCGATGCTTTGCGAGGCGACGGAAAGGGCTGTTGCAATGTCGAAGAGGAAGGAGGTTGTTGCCTGCGGCGGGGTTGCGCAGAATTCGCGGCTGCAGGAGATGCTGCGGAAGATGTGCGAGGAGAGGGGCGCGATGTTCGCCGTCGGCCCGAATGAGTATAATGCAGACAATGGCGGGATGATCGCCTATACTGGGCTGCTAATGAAGAAGGCGGGAATGAAATTTTCCGCGAAAGACTTTAAGGTGAGGCAGAGGTTCAGGGCTGATGAAGTGGAAGTCAGCTGGTAATTCAGGATTGGCTATTGGTGCGGAGCCGGCTGGGCGGGCATATTGTGCGCCTTTTCGAAAAATGAGCCGTCAACGAAGATTATGTGCCTCTTAATCTCCGGCGGAAGGACTGCGTCTTCAACGAAGCCCCACCAGTAGACGACTATCCCCGGGCCGAACAGCTCGACGTAGTGCTTGAACTGCTTGTTGTAGCTCTTCTTGATTTCAACGCCGTCCGCGAAATAAGCCTTTGACTCGAACCAGTGGATTTCCTTTCCTTCAATCACCACTGTCTTCTTCAGGAGGAAGTCGGGCGTCTTCTCCGCGCCTGCGCGGTCCTGCTCGGTCCAGAACTGGAAGCCGTTTTCCCTGAGCCAGTGCTCTATCTTCTTCTCATGCGCTATTCCCCTCGCCTTCTGCTCAATGTGCGCCTTCTCGGAGTAGACGAAATCGGCTTCGAGGGCCTCAGCGAGCTCTTTCCTTATCCGCTCATCCTTAATCGCTGGGACGTTCCTCACGAGCTCGCGGAACCTCACCTTTGAGAAGCCTTTTTCCGCGAGTATGAACGAGGCGCAGAGGGTTGGGGCGAGACTGCACATCTTGGAGATTTCCAGCATGGTCATGCCGTGCTCCCACCTCTGCTTCAGTTCCCCGCTCCTTGCCTTCACCTGGTGGAAGGTGCGTAGTGTCTGGCGGACGATTTTCTGCGCGAGAATGTGCCAGAGCGCCTCCTTCGCAAGCCCGTGCTCGTTGTAAACCTTCTCGACGTCCTCGGGCATATTGAGCTTGTGCAGAATCTGCTCGTATTCCTTCTGCGTGACCCTAAGCTTCATCGGAATGCTTTCACGCGCCCATTTTAAATTAGCCGGTGGCTGGCGGAAGCGCAGGGAGTTCCTTCTTCTCAGAGCGGTAGAATAACGCCTTGAGCGCCTCCTCGTTTGCTTTTTCCGCATCGCCGATGAGCGGCAGCACCCAGACCTCCACCCTGTCCCCGAACTCCGCAGAAATCTTGTCCAGCTGCTCGTCCACGCGCTCATTGCTGACCGCTGCGGGCTGCATGAGGGCGACTGAAACGGGAATTCCTTTCACCGTTTTGCCAGCCAATTGCTTTGTTCCTTTCCCGGTGGAAGGCGGCAGTTTCTTGACGGCTGCTTCCCCTTCCAGCCTGCCCAGCCACTTCTTCACTTCATCCACGATGTTATCGCTGCCGGCATTCACCACGACGAAAACTCCGGCCGAGCCGCGAAGGTATATCTCGGGGAGGTCTTTGTGCCCGGATGCTTTTTCATCGCATATGTCCCAGAGCATGAAAGTTACCTCATGCTTCCCGGTTTTTACCACGCGCTTGTCGACCCTAGTCCCTATTCGATGGAGGTATTTGTCAAAGTCCGGGTCGTGATAAGTCGCAAAGCAGCGGGTGAAGTATTCCCTCACGCCGTCTTTGTCGCCGGCTACTGCTACCTTCAGTGTTACTTCGACCGGGCGAGGCGGGATTATGGAGCGCCTTGGCTCTTCGGAAATGTCGCTCTTTTTCCTTGTTGCAAGTCCGCCCATTTCTGCACCAAGTCTTTTTTGGTGCCTGAAATATATAAATGGGCGAAGAAAACCTATCCGTGGAACTAATTGCGAAAGGCGCAGAAGCGGAGTTGCGCGAGCCGGCGGCAGGCAGGGGAAGGCTCATTGCAAAGGGAGCGGAGGCGGAACTGCGCAGGGAGAATCTGCTCGGGAAGGAAGTGGTAGTGAAGGAAAGGGTTAGGAAGGGCTACCGCGAGGCGCAGCTGGATGAGAGCCTCCGGAGATTGCGAACGAGGAATGAGGCGAGGCTTCTCCACGGGGCGAAGGGGTTGGGGGTCCTTTGCCCAGTCATCTATTCGGTGAGCAATTACGAGCTGGCGATGGATTTTCTCGGGGGCGAGCTTCTCTATGATTTGCTGAAGAAGGAGAAAGGGCTCGTTGTTCTGGAGAAGGTTGGGGAGGCGCTTGCGCGATTGCATGAAGGCGACATCGTGCACGGCGACTTCACGACTTCGAACGTGATTGTTGAGGAAGGGAAGCCCTGGCTTTTTGATTTCGGGCTTGGTGGGTTCACGAAGGAAGCGGAGGAAAAGGCGATTGACGTGCTGCTGATGAAGAGGTCGCTGATGAGCAAGGAGAGGTATGCCGCGTTCCTGAAAGGGTATGAAAAATACGGGGAAGCGAAGAGGATTCTGAAGCAGCTCGAGGAGATTGAGAGGAGAGGAAGATACGTCGTAAGGGCAATGTGCGTTTCTCGTGGAGAAACGCATCAGGCATCGCAGTGAGGCGATGCTGATGGCGGAAGGGAAATAGCTATCCGCGTGCAATCCGTCTCGCCAGCTCCCTGCCCTCTTTCTGGGCCGCTTGGCTCCGCTTGCCTATTCCTTTGAGAAGAAGATGCGAATAGTCGCGGGAAATGCTTTCCCCTCCGTCAAGGGTTTTGCGGATTATCTTGCAGATTAGGAGATAGTTGGAGTCCGTGCTCTCTGCCGCATAGCCCATTATTGTGAAGGCGTACTTGCGGAGGATGAGCGGCCGCGTCTCCACGAGGCCGCTGAGCCGCTCCAATGCCTTGCCCCTGTGCCTCTCATCCTTCAAAAGGGCGATGTGCGCGTCAATAAGCGCAGAAACCGCCTTGTTTCCAACTTCGAACGGCTGCGAAGCATACCTAAGGCGCCAGTATTCCGCGTATGCCTTCCTGAAGACGTCCGGGCCGATGGCTACCAGGCGCTTCACGCTGTCCTCATCGAGGCCTGCACGCCCTACCCTGAACGCCACGTATTCCCTGAAGCTTATCTCAGTAAAATTCATCTCAGCTGAGGCGGGGTAGATGGTTTCCATGAACGAACAGAGAAGGTAGGGGCTTGATTTCTCCAGCTCTTCGAACGTCTTGCGCTCGTCCGCCGTGAGCTTAAGATTGTCTCCGTAGCGCAAGGTCCTGTCCCATGTGAGAAAGATTGCGTCCTGCAGTTCCTTCGGGGGCGGCAATTTGAGGACATTGTGCTTCGCAACTTCGATTATTGCGCTTACGATGCTGTCATACGGGTCGTACTCGTCGAACTTGCGGTCCTCCTTCAATATCGGCAGGAGGCGCGGGAGATGTTTGGCGAAGGCGTCTGGATTGCTGGCTGCCACGTCATTCAGTATGTGCTCACCGTAGTTACGCGCGTTCTTGCCCTTGCTGCAAATTAGTTCGGTTATTCTGGGAAGGAAATCTTCCGGATTAGTGAAATTGGTTCGGAGGGCGTTGTTAGCCCCGTTGACTTGCTGCGCACGCAGGCCTTCTGCCAGCTTGACAAACTGGTTGCGCCTTGCGGCATTTAGGCTGGAAGGCTCGGCTGGCGGGGGATTGTGCGGCTTGAATACCATTGTAGCTACCGCGTAAATCACCCGGTTCCGGTATAAATAGGTGAGGGCACGGCGTGCCAGCTAGCCCATCGGGGAAATAATGAGAAAATAGAAAAGCGGAAACCGGGGTGCCGACCTTACAGCTCGCCGACCCTCCTCTTCTGTCTCCTCTTCATCCTTTTCCTTCTCTTTTTGAGCCACTTCCATCTCATGCGGCCCTTCTTCTTCCATTTTCTTGGCCTAGCGCCCATGTAGTAGTTATCCACGCAAATGTTTATTAAA
>CAISET010000009.1 GCA_903884505.1 uncultured Microcaldota archaeon
GACGAACTCGTCTATCTGCTTCTTGGGCACAAGAAGCCTGTGGCACTTGAAGCAGCTCGCCTTGAGCAGGCCGTGTATCTTCTTCGCGAACTCCGGGTGCACGACCGGCCTCACCAATTCAATGTGCGCGAAATGGCCCGGGCAGCTCCGTATCTTCCCGCCGCAGGTCTTGCACTTCAGGCCAGGGTCTATGACTCCCATCCTCTGGTCAACAAGCCCGCCGTCAATCGGGTAGCCATCCTCATTGTAGGTATCCGGAACCGTAATCTTCGCCGAGGAAATCTTCCTTACCATCTCAGGCGAAAACAGCGAGAATTTTATCTTCTCGACCATCTTTTCGATGTGCTTCCCTTCCATCATAATCACCATCACGCCCTATCCTTCAGCACAAGCCTCGGGAAAATCCCGATGGCCTTGATTTCGTCCATCAGCAGCTTGAACGCGTAGCTCATCTCAATCTGGGAGAGGTTCGTTGATTCGCAGAGCGGGCAGTAGGAGCGGTTCTTGATGTAGTCGTGCACGCCTATGCCCCCGCAGTTCCCGCAGACAAGCTCAGTAGTCTTGTCGCTCTCCTCCAGCATCCTCTCGCGCAGCAGCATGGCCGCGCCATAGCCTATCAGGCAGTCGCGTTCCATCTCACCGAACCTCAGGCCTCCCTCCCTTGCCCTTCCTTCGGTCGGCTGGTGCGTGAGCAGCTGCACAGGCCCCCTGCTCCTCACGTGCAGCTTGTTCGAGACAAGGTGGTGCAGCTTCTGGTAATAGACGACGCCGATGAAAATCTCCGCCTCAATCGGCTCTCCGGTAATGCCATCATACATTATCTCCTTGCCATCGCTCACAAAGCCCGCGGCCTCGAGCGCCTTCCTGAACCCGTCAGCCTTGTCGCCGGTGAAGGCAGTGCCATCGGCTATCCCGCCGCTCATGCACATGGCCTTCCCACCGAGCGTCTCGAGCAGGTGGCCTGAGGTCATACGCGAGGGGATTGCGTGCGGGTTAATAATGAGGTCCGGCACAATTCCGTCCTTCGTGAACGGCAGGTCCTCGGGGTTTGCAAGCAGGCCCACAACTCCCTTCTGCCCGTGCCTGCTCGCGAACTTGTCGCCAAGCTCCGGAACCCTTGTGCTCCTCACCTTCACCTTCACGAGCTTGTTGCCCGCAGGTGACTCGCTCACGAGCACTGAATCGACAATCCCATCCTCCCCGCTCTTGCAGGTGATTGAATTTTCACGCTTCTTCTCCTCGGTGATTCCGAAGACCGAGACCTCCTCAAGGAACCTTGGCGGCGAAGTCTTGCCCATCAGGACATCCTTCGCCTTCACGTCCGCTTCGGGGACGACTATCCCGTCCTCCCCGAGGTGCCTGTAGAACTGCTCCTCGCGGTATCCCTGGACCGTGGGCTCGGGAACCTCGAACCTGTCCTTCTGCCCTCCGGGGTACCTCCTCTCTTCCGTCTCGTAAGTCCTGTAGAATGTGCTGCGCATCATGCCGCGGTCGACAGATGCCCTGTTCATCACAACACCGTCTCCCATGTCGTAGCCGTAATACGAGGTGATTGCCACGACGAAATTCATCCCAGCCGGCCTCTCGGACATCTTGAGCACGCGGTATGGCGCGGTCTGGCAGAGGGGCTGCTGCGGATACCAGAGGAAGTGCGAGCGCGAATCCATCCTCAGGTTCATGTTGCTCGCGTAAAGGCCCAGCGACTGCTTGCTCATTGCGCAGGCCATCGTAATCCTCGGGGACGAATTATACTCCGGGTAAGGCAGCTGCCCGACCACCACTCCCACGATTGAGACGGGGTCTATCTCCAGGTGCGTGTGGTCCGGAGTCAATTCCTCCTCCTTGAACGCAACGTATGCGTTCTCCTCCTCTTCAGCATCCAAATACTCGACCACTCCGTTCTTTATGAGCCATTCCCACCCGATCTCCTTCTTCTTCAGCTTATCCGAGAGCGCGGGGGTGAATTTGGACTTCCCGGCCTCGACAACGACATATGGCCTCCTCGCCCTTCCCGAATCCGTCGAGATGAAGACCTCCTCGCTCCTGTCGAAATATGCGATGTTCACTTCCTGGCTCAGCACCCCGGTGCGCCTCTTTTCCCGCAGCACCTTTGCGAGCGCCCCGCCGTTCGGGTTGAACCCGATAAGCCTTCCATTCAAGTAGACCGCGCATTTCTCGGGCCTCTTCATCCTCATTCTCCTTCTCCTGACAAGCGCCATCATCATCACCTACATCGTAACGTCGAGCTTCTTCAGAATCTGCTCGACGTTCTTCTCGTCATCCCCTGTTGAAATCTCGCAGAGAAGCGCCATGTTCTTCACCAGCGCGCAGGACGGCCCTTCGGGGGACTCGTTCGGGCACAGCTTTCCCCAATGGGTCCCGTGCAAGTCCCTTGCCTTGAAGTGCGGGTGCTTCCTGCTCAGCGGAGAAATTATCCTCCTCAGGTGCGAGACCGTGCTCAAGTAGTTCGTCCTGTCGAGCAGCTGGCTCACTCCCTGCTGCCCGGCAATCCAGTTGCCCGTCGCCATCGAATACCTGATTCTTTCGCTCAGCGCGTCGGGCCTCACAATCGTCTGGACCACGAGCCTCCTTCCCCTTGCCATCGCCCTCTCCACCTGGTAGGCGACATCCTTGATCAGGAACTGGAACGCGTACCTGAACAGCTCCTCCATCAAATTCCCGGTGAGCTTGATTCTCTTGTTCATGTAGTGGTCCTTGTCGTCCTCCGGAATCTTCCCGTAGGCGACGCGGATTCCCTTTTCCGTCATCTTGCAAAGATAATAAGCCTTCGCGAGCCTCTGCTCCGCCGTAGTCCCTATGTGCGGCAGAAGATACGTATCAAGCAGGATTTCGGCCCTCTTCTGCTGGTATTCCTTCGCCTGCCCGGGCGCGGCCTTCTTCCCGATTATCTCGATTGCGCTCGCCTTGCTCTTGCTCTGGTCGATCTCCATGTTCAGCATGATGTCATTCTGTATCTCCATATCGTCCTGTGCGAAGGCCGCCGTCACTTCCTGGTCGCTCTCCAGGCCGAGCGCCCTGAGCACTGAGATAAGCCCCAAGTCCTTCGGAGACGCGGGGAACACCACATTCAGTATCCCCTCCCCTTTCCTCTCGACGGCGCACCTTGCCCTGAACCCGTACCTCGTCGAGAAGACCTTGCTCGTTATGAGCGAGCCGTCCTTCTCCTTTGAGCACATTATCCTGTTCGGCGCCAGGTCCTCGATGCTTACGAGCGACCTCTCGCTGCCGTTGATTACGAAATATCCCCCCGGGTCGTCCGGGTCCTCGCCCGCGTCGATGAGGTCGTCCCTGGTCATGTTGTCCAGGTGGCACAGCTTGCTCTTGAGCATCACCGGCATCTCGCCGATGAAAACCTCGCTCGCGCCCCTCCTTTCAATCCCCTGGAAAATCGGCACGACATCGAGGAAGATTGGCGCTGCGTAGGTGAGGTTCCTCATCCTCGCCTCTGCGGGGAAGATCTGCCTCCTGCTCCCGTCCGCCTCAACAATCGTCGGCTTCTCAACCCTGACCTTTCCAAGGCGGAGCTGGTAGCCCTCGACGTTCGGGTCTATGAACGCAACCTTGTCTATAATCTCCTGGACGCCTTTCTCAATGAACTTATTGTAGCTCTCGAGGTGCTGCCTTACAAGCGTGTGTTCGCGAAAATAAGCGTCAAGCAGTACGGTTTCAGTCATATAAATCCCTCTCTTAACCGCAGACGGGCAAACCCCTCCGCAGCCTCTTCTCGACCTTCCCCTTACCGTCACACGGCCCTTCAACGGGCAGCCTTCGGACTAAGCCCCTCTTTTCTACTTCACGACGAGGCGATAGGCGATGTTCACGCAGGTGTCCTTCCTTGTTATCTTCACGACATCGCCGATTTTCGCACCGATCCTCTTCGCCTGCGGGTCAGTCACTTTCAGCTTCGGCAGCATCTCCTTCTTTATCCCGAAGACGGCCAGCATCTTCTGCTCCTCGCCCTTTGATATTATCTCGTGCTCGGGGACCATTCCGCTTAGGGACACATCTATCTTATCATCGGACAAACTACCACCTGCTAAGAAGTA
>CAISET010000010.1 GCA_903884505.1 uncultured Microcaldota archaeon
AATGTGTAGCAGGAGAAGCCAGGCTGGAACATGCATGTGTTCGGAGTGGTGTTCTGGGGGCTCAAGACTCCAATGTAGAAGAGGACGGCAAGAAGAATGACTACTACGAGGATGGCCCAGCCGTTGGTGATTAAAAACTCTATTGCCGCCTGCGCCTTGCTTGCCGCCATATACTACCCGCTTATGCCTGCAGCTATTTTAAAAGCCTTCCGTTATAATGTCCCAGTTTTACTTCCCTCCATCTTCCTGGAGAATGAAATAGTTATAAACCTTTTTCTCCATAATTAGCGGCATTGCTTGGGAGGGGGAACTAAAATGGCGAAAGGCGAATCTAAAGATGTCCACGTAAGAAAGCGCAAGGATGAGGTATGGCGCGTGCGCGAGCTCATAACCGTCCCGGACTGGGCGGTCCTGAAGCTCCTCTCGGACGGGATGCCGCGCACCAACCCGCAGATATACTCCGCCCTCGGCAAGTCCCTCACGCGCAAGACGCTCATCATCTCAATAAGGAAGCTCGCCACCGCGCTCGGCGTGCTCGAGCCAAGGCACACGCAGGGCAGGACCGGCTTCGAGGTCTCCTACACGCTCTCCCCCCAGACCATGGAGATGATGAAGAGCCTTGCCGGCTACGACAAGTTCATAGCGAGGAAGGCGGCTGAGCGCGCGGCCTCCATCGCCAGGCAGGCCGCCCCCGCGGGATAGGTCTAGCCCATCCAAAGCTTTATATTCGTGGAATGGAAGTTATATCTCACGGAATCCGAGGTGCGGTGCGATGAAGAAGGGCGCAATTTCTGAATTGGAACTCTTAAACCGTGCGGAACAGGAACTCAACTGGTTCGAGGCGAATTTCGACAGGCTGATTGAAAAGTACGACGGCAAGTTCGTGGCAGTAAGCGGCGGCGGGATAATTGCCTCCAGCGGAACAATGGATGGACTTCTTGCGGCGCTGAAGAAGGCCGGAGTAGACCCCGCTTCAGCCATAACCCAATACGTCACGAAGACGATAATGATATTCTGACTTCTCGAGGGCTTCGGCCATGATAATACCCCTCCGCGTCCATAAAATCAGAGGCAGGCTTGCTGAACTGCGCATACTTGCCAGCTGCGTAGTCCCAAAATCGAGGACAGGCCTGATGCCGATTGAATTCGTATTCGATACCGGCAGCAGCAGATCCTTCATCAGCTACAAGGACGCGCTCAGGTTCAACCTCCCAATAAACTCCTTCCGCCTACTCGAATACGGATACATAGCAGGCAGCACCTATGGCTTCCACGAGTTCATGCACGGAGTGCGCTTCGCCTTCAAGGATGAGCGTGGGGAGCTTGCGCGACTTTCAATGAGCTCCTTCTGTGTGGTCAAGCCCACGAAAATCCGACCTGGCGCGAGGACCGATGCGGAGCGGCTACCTAGCATCCTCGGCCTGGATTTTCTGGTCCAGAATGGGCTCTCCTTCCACTTCGACCCAGGAAGCGAGACCGCCTGGTTTGAGAAAAAGTAGAAACCCGCCAGTTGGATAGGCCGGCGTGCGCAACCTTTATATTGTTCAATGCTCATTGAATACGCCTCTAATAAACATAGGTGATACTATGAACGTCAACCTGGGTGCGCCCTACGAAGCGATAATCTCGAAGTTTATTGAGAGGGGATATGCCGGCAACCAGACCGAAGTGATACGCCAGGCACTCACCGTCTACGAGAGGCAGGTAGAAGAGGAAGAGGTGCGGCTGGTGCACAAGGCGGTCGAGTTCGAGATGGAGAAGATACGGTCCGGCAAAACCAAGACCCACCCGTTCCGCAAGGTCATGAAGGAAGCGGGGCTCTAGGATGGAGATAGAGCTCAGTGAGGACGCAAGGCAGGAGTTCCTTTCTCTCGACAGCGAGCTGAAGCGCCGCTTCAAGGCGCACATGGAGAAGCTAATCCGCATGCCGCCGAGGAGGCACCTCAAGTTCGGTGTCCCCTACCACGTTGAGGACGTGACTCAGCAGGCACGGCTCGTTTACAAGTGCGACGGCAAAGTTCTCTACGTCGTCCGCTGCTTCGCGAGGCACAAGGATTACGAGAAGTGGTACGCCTCATACAAATGAAAATTCATGCGCCCGGCTCAGGAATACGGCGGGCGTCTACCCCGCCTGACGCCGATTTGGGCGCAGCTTTATAAGGCGGAACTTCACCTATTATCTTCAGTAGGCAGCCGAGTAGTTTCGTTCGATCGCTGGTTTTAGGCGGTAAGAAGAGCGCGGCTCCACGAGAAAAAAACAAGGTGTATAGAAAATGGGATTTAGAGACGACAGAGGAGAAGGCGGCGGAAGGCGCGGCGGGCGCGGCTTCGGCGGTGGCGGGGGAGGCTTCGGCGGCCCACGCGAAATGACCGATGCGGTCTGCAGTGAGTGCGGACAGCCATGCCAGGTGCCTTTCAAGCCAACCGAGGGCAGGCCCGTATATTGCAGGGACTGCTTCGCGAAGAAAAGGCCACCCCGCTATTAAACCAGCAATTAACAGGGCGGTGAGAAGCCGCCCAACTTCTTTTTTTACCCATTAACCCCCCAGCGGATGCGGGCTGAGGGTCATCTTTTTATTCGGCTGCGGCGAAACGCCTGCATGCAGCTCTTACGGCCCCTGTGCCTCGCAGTTCTTCTGCTGTCCTTTCTATCTTTTACAGCCTCAGCCGAATGCAGCATCCAGAGATTCACTATAACGCCCTCAAAAACGCACGCGGTGACCGGGGAGGTCGTCACGTTCACGATGTACCTGCAGACTAACTCCGAATGCACCGGCTCCCGAATATGGATTTCTGCGAGGGATAACGAGTTCGAGACGCCCCTTATGATGGTGCAGCCATTCGGCAGTTTTAGTGATATCGGGGGAGCCTACTCGAACGTGAGCCTCTCCCCGGCAGGCACGACTCTGCTGTTCAATGCGACTGCATCCGCCCCAGGGACGTACGACTGCTGCGGGAACTTGCAGTTCGGGGCGAATCCGTGGCAGACGTCGGAGTGCGTCCCGGTGGTTTTTGCAAAATCTGATTTCGACAATGCGCCTGAAATAGCAGTTTCCATCCCCTATACTAGCGCAACCTATAGTAATAGCGCATATTACAGGTTCCACGCCACAGCTGGGAATGCCTATGGGGCGGCCATATCTTGCGGCAGTATGTCTGGGAGCACGGAGTTGCGCCTATATTCGCCCTCGCAGGAGTTAAGGGAAAACGTTTCTGCGCCTTTCGAGGGCTCCGCGTCCATGCGGTTCACCGCTGAGGAAAGCGGCTATTACTACCTGGTGGTTGGGCGGGGGGGCTATTTCGCCCTCACCGTCTCGGACCTGGGGCCCGCACCCACTCCGATGCCCACAGTTACGCCCACTCCCACTCCGACGCCAACCCCAACGCCGGCCCTAACGCCAACTCCAACCCCACTACCTTCCCCCACGCCGGCATCGACCCCTGCGCCTACTGTCCAGGTTGTGACACCCACCCCTGCGCCTCTGCAGACCGCTCCGCAAGGCACTGGGCAAATTTGCGGGGCAGCGGCCATACTTTTTGCCGTGTTTCTGCCAGCTATGGCCAGAGAAGGACGCTGCAATCCCCGGCCTTAGGCCTGGAATACGGCCTCCTCGGGATTAGCTTTATAACCTTCGCCCTCCCCTATTATCCCCAGTAGGCGACGGGTAGTTTCGTTCGATCGCTGGTTTTAGGCGGTAAGAAGAGCACGGCGCCACGTAAGAAAAAAAACAGGTGTATAAATGGGATATGAAGACAGGGGCGGAGACAGGGGAAGGCGCGGCGGAAGCGGCGGAGGCTTCGGCGGCCCACGCGAGATGCACGATGCGGTTTGCTCTGAGTGCAAACAGCCATGCCAGGTGCCTTTCAAGCCAACCGAGGGCAAGCCCGTATACTGCAGGGACTGCTTCGCGAAGAAAAGGCCACCCCGCTATTAAACCAGCAACTTAACAGGGCGGTGAGACGCCGCCCATCTATTTTTTATCTTTTAACCCCCCAGCGGAGCCGGAATGAAAAGTTAATAATCCCCCTGCAGAAAGAGACTCGTGGGCATGGCGCCAAAAGCCAGATAGAGGGTGGTTGGGATGGCATTTTCAAAAAATCCGGAAAAGAATTCGGCAATAATCTGGCTCATCATTTCGATAGGCGCCCTGGTGCTCGCATTCGTGTTCGCGCTCGTCCTGGCCGGCAACTTCACCTTCGGACGGTTCTTTCCCGTCCTGCTGCTTCCGCTCCTCAGCTTCGTCGGGTTCATAATCTGCATTGCGCTCTATTGGAGCTCCGGCAAGCTCGACGCAGTAATGTCGGGAAAGGACCTGCTCGCGCGCTGGGCTTACCGGCCCGAGGAAATAGCGCCTTACGCGGCTGAAGCGCGGAAAAGGAGAAGCAGGGTCAAATACATCACGCTGGCCACCTGCCTTTTCATGCTGGTCGTCGCCTCGCTGTTCGCCTACGATAAGAGCGGCATCGACTACGCGGCAATAGCCGAAAATGCGCTCCTGCTCGTGATTGTCGTGGCCTTTCTCTACTTCATCCTGCCCGCGATGGGCTACGGCGACTCGAGCGCTACGGAGTTTTACCTTGCGCGGAACGGCGCGCTCTTCGCAGGCACGTTCCATCTCTGGGGTATTTACAACGCGCGCCTTACGGCGGCCAATTTCAAGGAAGGCAAGCCGGCAATGCTAGAAATCGCCTACGTCTTCATCACGGAAAACGGCTCCCAGAACGTAAGCCTGCGCATTCCCGTTCCGGCCGGCAGGGAAATCGAGGCGCTGGATGCCGCCAGGCGGCTGGCCAGGAAATAGCGCGCTTTGGGGAATTCGGCCGATTCTTGGTTTTGCGCCTAGTTGCATGCATTTATAGTGCAAGTATCCGGGCAGCCGCTGCACATCTTCCCCGCCGTTGAGCAGGTGTTTCCAGAGCGCCACACGATGCCCACGTCCTCGCATTCAATATCCCATTTGTGCGAGCCGGCGATGTTGTTGTTATCGATGTGGAGGTTGGTTGAAGAAGCGCCCACGTAGATGCCATCCTGCTTGTTTGAGTGGATGTCATTGCCCTCGAAGCTGTTTCCGTTTGAAGCCCCAACGTAGAAGCCCATGATGGTGTTCGAGCTGGCGTTATTGTTTGTGAACCAGTTGTTGTTTGAATTGATTATGTAGAAGCCGTCCTGCGTGTTCCAAATGGCGGTGTTGCCCGTGAAATGGTTTTCGCTTGAAGAGTAAAGGGTGATGCCCATCTGCTCGTTCGCATTGACGAGGTTGCCCGTCAGGTTGTTGTTGTTTGATGTCGCCAGGCTGATGCCGCCCAGGTTGTTCGAGTTGGCGGTGTTGTTGGTGAGGATGTTGTCATTCGCGGAGTCCAACAGTATGCCCGCCTGCCCGTCATTATTGGCAATGTTGCTTGTGAGGTTGTTTTCGCCTGAAGACAGCACGTAGATGCCAATCTGCTGGTTTGTGGTGACGTCATTGCCTGTTATGGCGTTGTTGTTCGAGGACTTCAGGTAAATGCCCCTTGCGAAATAGCTGAGAACGCAGTTTTTCACCGTCACCCCATATGTGCCGGTCAGGTTGATGCCCACGCCGTTGAAGTTTGTGCCCGTGATGTTGTAGCCCTTGCAATCCAACGTTGAGCCGCTGCCTCCGCTTGTGATTTTTATGCAGTCCCCGGTTGTGGCCAGGTTCCCGTCAAGATAATAGCTTCCCGACACGCTGATGGTGTACGGGCACGAGGTTATCTTCGTTTTGTTTTGTGTGCGTATGTTGATTGGTGTCGACGTTGGTGCTGAAGTCGGCGTTGCAGTCGCAGCCGGAGTTGGCGTTGCGGTTGGCGCCGGCGTCGCAGTCGCAGCCGGAGTTGGAGTTGGCGCAGCTCCAGGCACGCAGGTTCCTCCCGCGTCAGGGTAGCTTCCGTCCAGCCTGCACCAGTAGCCTGCAGGGCAAGGCAACCCGGCAATTCCTCCACAGAAGATGGGCGTTGGAGTCGCAATTGGTGCCTGCGTCGGTGTGGCCAAAGACTGGCACGTGCAGTTCACCGTACAGAACATCCCCTGCGGGCACGCATAACCCGTATCACACTGCTCTCCCGGGTTCAACACCCCGTCGCCGCAATAGGGCGTAGTTGCTGGCGTAATCGTTGGAGTTGCCGGCACAGGAGTCGGCGTCGCCTGGGGCGCGGAAATGCACCCGAGCAGCGCCATTGCGACGAATAGTAACGCAAAAATCCTTAGTTCGGCCATTTTCACCACCATTTTCTCCGTTTTTCAGACCTTTCTATAGATATGTATGGACGTGTTTTCCAGTCCGCTTTCCTACTTTGCGGCCCCGCCCGGGATGGCGGGCGCGCGTGAAGGCGGAGTGAATTCTGCGCCCTAACCCAGCTACCGATATCCACCGCTCGGCGGCGGTGGAGTGTGCCCCATAGTTCGTTCTATAAGTTTTTTGTAATGGGCTTTCATTTCTTCCCAAGCATCTTTCCCCTCGTCATCCTCCAATTTTTTTATGACAGATATTTCAGAGGCGGGAGTGCTCGTGATGGGGCAATAACCAAGAATTACTACGTCATCCTTCTTGAGTTTGATTCCTGGAGTCTCGACGATAGCTATTACCTTCCCCTCATCCCACGTATCAACCAATGCCAAGTCCATTCTTTTGCTTTGGAAGACCTTAGAAATCTTTCCGATGTGATAATACATCTGTACCATGTTCTACCCCTCCAGAAAACAATTCGCAGTCCTATACTATTAAAGTGAGAGGTCGGCTGGGAGCTGGTGATGGGCTGGCGGGCATTCTGAATACGGAGTGGGTTGATGTGGAGGGGTTTGGGGTATAAGTGCGCATTCACTGCGGGAAACGAAGGTTTGGCGCAGGATGCGGTAGTTCCAATGTCCGGTAGGATGCTTATACACGAAAGTGAACGGATTTATAGCCGGACGCGGAAATTAGTTGGATGGCGTCTGGCCGTGCTTACAATGCACTGAAAAAGGGAATCTTTGAGTTAGGGATATCCGAGTGTAAAGTCGCCCTGGTGCCCATGCCCACGGGGGTTGAAGTCGTTTGCGTGCTCCTAAACGATGATTCCTATCTCGAAGGCATCTTCTCGAAACACTCTGCGGATGGCGATCTCGGCAGCTTCTTGCAACAAATTGCTGACGCGAAGAAGCTCCCGCTTAAACGTGGGGACAGGATTGTGTTTCCGCAGCCTGCAAACGAGAAAGATTTTGTCCTTACCCCGGAGCAAGCCGACAGTTTCGCGATAAGCGAGCTTGGAGATAGGGCGGATTTGGCGATGAAGGGCATACGCGAAATCTCCGGCCTCCTCGACTCCGGCCAGTTCGAGGCGGCAGAGGCGCGGGCCGAACGCCTCCGCAACGGCCTCGGAGACAAGGCAGCCGGCCTTTACCACTTGAGGCGCGGGGACAGGATGGTGAAGGTTCCGGTTGCCAAGGGGCAGCTCCTGCCGCTGATGCGCGAAGCAAAGCATATGTTCATCACGGGCCGCGCCGGCACGGGCAAATCCACTCTGCTATGCGAGTTCAGGGACTCCCTCGGGGACTGCAACTCGGTAACGCTGTCCTACACGAATCTCGCGGCGCTCAACATAGGAGGGCAGACGATACACTCCTTCTTCAAAATCGACCCGAACAAAAGCGAGGCGGAGAGCATGCGTGAAGAGCCAGATGAACCGCTGGCAACGCTGCTCAAAGCCCTGGATATAATAATCATAGACGAAATTTCCATGGTGCGCAGCGACCTCATCAACATAATGGACAGCAAGCTGAGGCTCGCGCGAAAGTCCGGCGAGCCGTTCGGCGGCGTCCGCCTTTTCTTTTTCGGGGATTACTTCCAGCTCCCTCCGGTGCCAGACGAGCTCAAAACGCCGACCGGCCAGTACGCCTTCGAGTCCCCGGTCTACCCCCTCATCCCGTTTGCGATACTGGAGCTCACCAAATCGTACCGGCAGCAGGACCCCGGCTTCGTGGAGCTGCTGGACAGCGTCCGCCAGGGGACAAACCTCGGCCCAACCCTCTCGAGGCTCAACCGGACGGTCGTCTCCGGATTCAGGCCGCGGGCTGACGGCGGCGTGATTGTGGTGGCCACCACGAACGCGCGCAAAGATGAGATAAACAACACGGTCCTGCAGGAGCTGCCCGGCAAGCCGATGGAATACAAGCCGCGCGTTTACGGCGAAATCGGGAAAAGGCACCCCATCGACGCACCCATCGTCCTTAAACGCGGGGCGCGCGTCATTTTCCTGGCCAACAACAGGAAGAAGGGTTACTACAACGGCATGCTAGGCGAGGTTTCAGAGATGGACGCGGATTCCATCACGGTCAGGTCGGGAGACGAGTCAATTGTTGTCGGGAGGGAAAGATGGTCGAAGGTGCGCTACAAGGTGGAACACGTCCGGGACCCGGGCACGAACGGGCTTGTCGAGAGGATAGTACCCGTGGAGATCGCTAGCTTCGAGCAATTCCCGCTGCAGCTCGCATGGGCGGTCACCGTGCACAAATGCCAGGGCCAGACATTCGACAAAATCTTCCTGGACTTCACGGCGCGCAGGCCCTGGGCCCACGGGCAGGCATACGTTGCATTGAGCCGCGTGAAGACATTCGATGGGCTGATGCTCAAGGACAGGCTGTTGGATAGCGATGTCGTCATCGACCCGGATGTCATCAGCTTCCTGAAGAAGAACAGCCTTCTGGCCTGAGCTGCTCGCCCTTCCGGGAATGGCGGGCGCCCGTGAAGGCGGAGTGGGTCGGTGCGTTGTAGTGGTAAGATACACCGTTAAATTTATATACTGATTTTACCACTACATTACACATGTTCATCCGCGCAAGAAAGATAGGCGCAGAAACCTACTACTATCTCGTTGAGAGCGTGCGCGAGGAGGGGCGCATAAGGCAGAAAACGGTTGAATATTTCGGGGCGGACCGTTCCAAGGCGCTCGCATACGCGAAGGAGCACGGCCTCAGGATAAAGGAGGCCGAGACCGTCCTTCCTCCTTCCGGCGAGCTGGATGAGATGATAAGGCTTAAGCAAGAGCGCCTCGCGGGCCTGCGCAAATCCCCCGAGGCGATGCGCAAGCTGAAAAGCGATCTCCTCGAGACCTGGACTTACAATTCCACCACGATAGAGGGCTCCACCCTGAACCGCAGGGAAACCGCCCTTTTCCTCAGTGAAGGGATAGCCGCCAAGGACAAGCCCTTCGTGGACCACCTGGACGTGAAAGGCCATGCCGAGGCGGTGAAGCTGCTTTTCAGCTGGATTGAGAAGGATGCCGGGCGGCAGGTCAATGAGCACGACATCCTGGAGCTGCACAGCACGGTGATGTACGGGAGGCGGGATGCGCTTGCGATAGGCGCGTACCGGGACGTGCAGGTCTATATCCGGGGCTCCGCGCATCTCCCTCCGCCCCCTTCCGAAGTGCCCAAGCTGATGAAGCACCTGGTCGGGCGCATCGCTGAAAACCCGGACAAGCATGACTTGATAACCCACGCAGCTGTCACGCACGCCGACTTTGAGGCGATACACCCGTTCGTTGACGGGAACGGGCGCGTCGGGCGGCTGGTTGCAAACTGGATGCTGCTGCGCAAGGGCTATCCCGCCGTAGTAATTGAGGTACGGGACCGGAAGCGCTATTTCTCCTACCTGGACGCGGCCCACGGCGGCGACTACTCCAAGATAGCCTGGTTCTTCAAGCGCAAGCTAAATGCCGCCTATGACTTCTACCTTAAGCGGCTCGATCCCGGCTGGGAAGCATTCGCCAAAAGCCTCAGGGCTCGCTTTGGAAATCCGTAGTGGTAAAACTGATAGCCAAAAACGGGATTGGATTTTACCACTACACGCTGCCGAGTGAAGCGGGGCGGAAGCGGAGAAGGCCGAAGTTTGGCTTCAGCCTTTTACCCACCCGATTATCGTGCTGAAAACGGATTCGAACTCGGGCAGCTTGCCGAGCACAAGGCTCTTCAGCTCAGGCTTCCAGTCTTTTTCCCTTTTCCTGAGGCTCTTTGAGAGAAGCTCTTCCGAGAAGGGGAGGCCGTAATACTTCAGCTTCTCGCCTGCAATGCTCCTGTCAAATTTCACCCCTTTTCGTGTTATCAGGTAATGCAGGTCATACGCATCCCTTGCCTTTTCGCGGGTGCACACCGCCCTGACCTTTTCCGCTGCCAGCTCGTCAAGCGCCATCCCGCCCACTATCTTTACAGGAAGCGCATAAGCGTCGAACTTGAGCTCCAGAGAAAGTGGCGGCTGCATGACCCTCTCCCTCCTGCTTACCTCCACGTAGACATAGGTGAGGTTGCGCTCCGACGTGTTGAGCGGGCCTTTCGCGCTTATCCTGAACGACAGGCTGCGCTCATCATCCGAGATTGCCTTCAGCGAGTTCTCCACCCCGAACATGCGGAGCGATTCCGAAACCTGATTGCCGATTTCTTCCGGCAGGTCCCCTGTTGCCGTGAAGTCCAGGTCCTCCGAAAACCTGTCCAGGCCATGGAAGAACCACAAATACGTCCCTCCCTTGAATACGAGCGGGAACTCGGAAAGGGCGCCCAGCATCAGCGCCTGGACGTAGTGCCTTTCCTGCTGCCAGGGCCTCAAGCCATAAAGCCTGGCTATCTTTTCCAGCGTCTCTCTGCCAATCATAGGAGCCACCTTTCAAGCTTCTTTTTTCCCCTTCCCTCATACCTTCCGACATATTCCGCAAGCTTCCTTCCGTCAACCTTCCCCTTCACCTCGGCTATCAGGCTTCTCGGGAGGCGGTTGAGGTAGACGCCGTCGACCAACGCCTTCTCCGGGTCCGCCACGAACACATAGCCGCCCTCCCTCCCGTGCCTCTCATAGCCGTAGAAGAGCCTTGCCGGTATTTTGTGGTACGCTATCCCCAGTTCCTTGTAATTCCTGCTGTTTTTCGGCGTCACGCATTCTATCTCCCTCGGCACCTGCATCAACAGCCCGTGGAAGTTGAGCGCAGAATACAGTGAGATATAGGAAGGCTCCAGGAGCTGCGTGGCTATCGCCTGCAGGTCGCTCGTGAACGCCAGCTTCCCCCGCACCAGCCTTGTTGCCAGCCCCTTTGTGGCCAGCCGCGACGCATAGACGTTCGCGATGCTTTTTTTCTTCCCCGTGAGGTTCGCCAGCTGCTGGATAGAATAGACCGCTCTTCCCCCTTCCCTTGCCATATCCCTGATCCTGTAAATGCTTAACATTATCACACCTAAATAACAGTTCTGTTATCTCCGTGTGATTATATAAGCTTATCGCTTCCATGCCAAAAATCGGGTTTCCGGGGCATTAAAAGCGTCGGGGGGACGCCATTTCCAGTCCGCTTTATATCCAACCTTCCCCCAATTTCCCTGGGTGATTTCTGATGGAATCTTTCGGCTGGCTTCCCGACTGCCCTGATTTGCGCGACTACACCCGCTCCCACAAGGACATCCTACCCCTTCTCGGCTCCCCCAAGCCCTCCCCTTCCAGCGTTGACCTCCGCCCCTTCTGCCCGCCCGTCGTGGACCAGGGCCAGCTCGGCTCCTGCACCGCGAACGCCGCTGCCGGGCTGGTCGGCTATTTCCAGAGGCGCAGCTTCGGCAGGACCGACCCCGCCTCCAGGCTCTTCATCTACAAGGCCACCCGCAACCTCATGCGCGCGCACGGCGACTCCGGCGCCTACATCCGCACCACCATGGGCTCCCTGGCGCTCTTCGGCGCGCCCCCGGAGAAGTACTGGGGCTACGACCCCGCCTTCCTCGACTCGGAGCCGCCTGCCTTCTGCTACTCCTTCGCCCAGAACTACCAGGCCCTGAAGTACTTCCGGCTGGACGAGGCGCTTTCAACCCCTTCCTCGACCCTTTCCAACATCAGAAGCACGCTCTCCCAGGGGCTTCCCGCCATGTTCGGCTTTTCCTGCTACACCTCCATCCGCTCGGTCGGGGCTGATGGCAAGATTCCCTTCCCAGCTCCTGGCGAGAGCCTGGCTGGAGGGCACGCGGTCCTCGCCGTCGGCTACGATGACTCGCTTCAGATAGGCCCTTCCACCGGGGCGTTCACCATCCGCAACTCCTGGGGCGACGGCTGGGGAGACCACGGCTACGGCTACCTTCCCTACGACTACCTGCTGAAGGAGCTGGCGATGGACTGGTGGGCACTCGTGAAGGCGGAGTGGGTTGACGTCGAGGCGTTTGGGATATAGACGGCGAGCGATGTATGGAGTATACGGTGCACGAGGTTTAGAGCAAGCATCGATTCCTGCGTTTATTTATAGTCTTCTTGAGTAACTGTGACATGGTCGCGCAAATTGATCGAATGAAGAACGAACTCGATCAGCTATTGAAAGATGGCTGGGATATGCTAAAGAAAGAAGTGCAGTCTGGCAGTACCGCCCATGAGGCTAAGCCGACTGCAGAGTTAGTTGTAAGTTACCAAACATGGTATACCCTTGCACTCGGAGTAGTTAAACAGATTATCCCGGAAAGGTACGACGAATTCAAAGCTATGTACAAAAATGAGAAGGGCATAACAAAGGATATTCTTCAAACATATCGAATTAAGGACTATCTAGATGGCCTAGTTATTACAAAACAAGTTGGAGACCCCATTAGTGTCAAGATTTGTTTCACTACTTGTTTTATTACCCAAATCGGGATTCTGAAGGCTGCACAAGCAAAAATTGGCTCGTATCTAGTGGACATTGCGAGCATAGTCCAAGCTGAGCTATTCGATAGTGAGATAGACGCAGCGAACGAACTTAACGAGAAAGGATTTGTTAGAGCAGCTGGAACGCTCGCAGGCGTGACTCTTGAACGCCATCTCGCCAAAGTCGCAGCAAATCACGGCATAGTTCTCACAGTCCATCGACCTGAAATCTCAGATTATAACGAGGCCTTGAAGCGAAATACTGTTTTTGATATATCTAGATGGCGATTTATTCAACAGTTAGCGGATATACGTAATCTTTGTGCGCACGTTAAAGAAAGGGAACCCACGCGTGAGCAAGTTGCAGAAATGATCGAAGGGGTGAAAAAAGTTATAAAGACCTATTTTTAATGAGCTGGAGATGGACTGGTGGGCGCTCGTGAAGGCGGAGTGGGTGGACGTCGAGACGTTCGGGATATAGGTGCGTGTTCACGGCGCTAAACGAAGGTTAGACGCGGCTACAAAGATAAGTTAAAATACGCCGAAATTGGAACATTATTGTAGTCAATAGCGAGCCTATGGAGCTAGCTTTGGGGAGCTAAAGAGACTTTCCAAGTGGGGTAGCTCGCTCTAAGACTTACCGGGTGTGAGAATCAATGCCGTTCGTGGCGTTCAGGATAGGGGAGGATTAATTTGGCAGAAGCAGAGCAAGGCAAGTTTAAGCCGCGTTTTAGGCAAAATTGTCTAGATCTTCTATCTCTAATGGAATCTATATCGGTTCCACCCTCCGAAAAGGAGATATGGCAGTCGAATGCGGAGGGAGTAACTACAAAAGGTGCCAAAAGGATCCTGCGCAAACAAGGCTACCATCTAAAACTAGAAGAGATAGTGGATGACATTTTTGGGTACCACCCAGACTTAGAATCACGATATAGCGATGAGTACATACGAAGTTTTATCTCCGACTTCATATTTGACCTGAAGTTAAATCCAGCCAGCGATAAGATTCCGATTATTGATACGTTCCGCGATTCACTCAAAACGAAGTTGGAGGGGCAGCTGAGCAGCTACCTGATACCGCGGCTCATTGAAAATTTATACTTCCACTCTGAGATTGCAATAGGAAAGATAACATTTGTGCCATATTCGAAGCAACGCTACTCTCAACTACTAGTGGATGCAGGTTGCAGTGAGACCGAGATTATAGCCTTGCCCGCCGACTTACCGAATATTGGTAGCATAGCAGTAATCGAAGTTGTTGCTAGCGAGCCACAGAAAGCCTTTGAGGAATCAGATATGCTTGTTGAAGAAGCGCTTGATGTCATGCGGTTATTCAAGATGCACTGGAAGTTTGCAGTACATGGTAAATTCAATGAACCGAGACCATATACCACACACATATACGATAAAACGAAGAATGCTCTAACGACTTCGATGGGATGGGTGGGTTTAACAAGCAAATGCAATATCTCTGTTGAAGAAACTGCTGGCTTAGTTAGTTACTCTGGTTTCAAAAGTATCACCAAAATCCTCCAGAAGAAAGAATCCGATAGAACGGAGATGGAACGTAAGCTTGTTCTTGCCATCAGGTGGTTCGGAGAAGTAATAAAACATCAGGGTAGCTCGGATGATTTGGCTAGGTTGTTTATTGCGCTCGAAGCCCTACTTATTTCTAATCGCGGCGGAGAAAAGAAAGGTGCCGTAGCTGAAAGATTGGCTTTTATTAACGGTAAAAATAGTGCTGAGAGACATGCAATATACAGACTCATTCGGAGATCGTACGTGGCAAGAAATAAACTAATTCACGAAGGTAATGTGAAGTTTAGAAGCGACGACATATACGCATTATTAGTTCAGCTTCGCGATGGCATCCTTAACATCGTACAAAGAGTTGAGAACTACCCAGATTTGACTGGTTGGGTTACTTTAATCGATGAAGCTAAGTTTTCAACAGGACTGAACTTCCAACCGTCTCCAGCTGTTCCATCCGTAGCTGATTCCCAGTTGGATAATCAAGAGGATGAAGGTTGAGCTCCGAGGTGTTCCCCATGCTCAAAGCCATCCTATTCGACCTGGACAACACTCTGCTGGACTTCATGAGGTTCAAGCGTGAATCCGCCCGCGCCGCTGCCAAGGCCATCCTCCGTGCCGGCCTCCGGGAGGACGAGGCCGTGCTCTACCGGAAGATATTCGCGATTTACGACTCCAAGGGCATCGAATACCAGCGGACCTTCCACGATCTCCTCTCTGGATACGGGCTTTCCTCACCAGTTTGAGCACATGAAGCAGGCGGCGATAATCGCCTACACCAAGAAGAAATACGGGCTTTTGAGGCCCCAGCCCAAGGTAATCCAGACGCTTACCTCCCTGAAATCCTCCTACAAGCTCGGGATAGTGACCGATGCGCCGCGCGACAAGGCGTGGCAGCGGCTCGTGCTTTCCGGGCTGGACCTGTTCTTCTACCCGGTGGTGACGTTCAACGACACGCACGAGGAGAAGCCGTCGGTCAATCCGTTCAAACGGGCCCTTTCTTTGCTGAAGGTGAGGCCAGATGAGGCGCTGTTCGTTGGTGATAACACCAGGAAGGACATAATCGGGGCGAAGAAGGTAGGTATTATGACGTGTCTGGCGAAATACGGGTGCTTGAACTACGTCCCGGAGGAGGATGTGGCGGATTACAAGATTGAGAGGTTTGAAGAGTTAAAACGCGTCGTTAAGGATGTCGAGGAATGATGTGCACAAAGTTTAAAGAGAGCAGGACAACAACAACCTAAAGTCGAAAATCTGCACTTAAAGTCGGATACCCTAAATATATAGGTCAATCAATTCTTTAAGTTCGATATTCAATTTTTTATCGTTTAATTCTTTCTTCTTAATTCGGCATTGTACTTTAATGCACGTAAATTATTCTTCAAGCTTAGATTTCTTCATAGCGGGCAATTTAACCAAAGGCATAGTGGAGCTATAACATGGCTCAAAAATAGACCGAACTTTGAAGATTGAAATTAGCTATGCTAATAAGCAATAATTCGAATCTTGTAAATGTTCATTTCTTTTTTCTAGATACTCAACAAAGTTTGGAGTAACAATTTCTTTAGGAAGCTCAGTTATTGGGGTCATGCCCTTGATATATTGTACTGACTTTTTCTTTAAACCGGATTTAACCTTCAATTTCCCATCCTGAGCGATTTTAAGCAAATCTAAATCAAGCATTTTATGGTGATTCTGACAAAGCCAAATTCCATTATCTCCGTTAATAGCATGTTTTAGCTTTTTTTGTGGGCTCATGTTAGGCTCTTTTTTTATTTTAGCAACAGGCCAAATATGAGCCCCCTGAACTAACTGAGGAATATCACACTTACAAAAGGCGCATTTTTTATCACCAAATTTTACAAAAAGATTGAAAATATAGGTAATCGATCTAAGGCTATCGTCTTGTTCAAATTCCCTTCGTTCCATAGTTTGATTAGTTATATATGTTTTGATATTGCCAAGTTTCTGAATAACAGCCAGGTCAGGTTTTGGCAAGATGGATAAACTCTTTTCAGAAATCTGATGCAAATTAATCGTTGCGTCAGTTATTCTTGAAAGAGCTATGCAAAGAATGGTCGTTTCCTTTTTATTTGCCCCATATGTTTTACCATAAATTTGAATTGAGTCATCTGAGTTTCTGGTTAGGAAAGTTGAATTATTACTTCTATTTCTTCCTTTATTTACATCACGGCTTGCAATAATGTCCTCAACGGTTGCAAAAGGATATATGGGTTTTGTTAAAAATTCTTCATTTAGGAACTCAGCCCCCGCTGTTTTAATAAGTCGGTACATAAAAGTAAAGTATGGAGTTTCATAATTTCCTGAAGTGGGCAAAAAATAGAAAAAAAGTTTTTTCTTCGGGTTTCTTTCTTCATAGTACCTAACTATAGCTGTTGGAAAACTTTGAAAACTAGAATTTCTACCAGATGCTTTATTTTCAGAAAAGGAAATGAAATTTATTTTTCCTTTATATTTTAGAGTAGCCAACCTGCCTTTGTTATACCCAGTATTGTCAAACTCACAAGTATATTCACTATGGCCAGTAATTCTCTTACAAACATCTTTTAGTATTTTAGTGGTGAGCAGGTTTGAGTATTTTTGACTGCTTTTTTGAAAGTTATTCTTGATGATAAAGTGCGGTTTTTTCATATTAATCATAATTTACAATTAATACTTCTTTTCTACTTATTCCTGGAATATCTGTTATATATATTATCTTATATCCCCTTTCTTTGATCCAAGAGTTTAGCCGTTCGTTAACTATTCCCTTATTTTCAACAATATAAGAAATCATAAAACGTTGCCCCGTTTCATTAAGTGAATCTGCAAATCCAAAGAGAGTCTTCTCTGTTTCTATATCCCATCCTTTAAAACCCCTTTTGCCGTCATTATAAGATCCATTAGTTAGCATATATGGCGGATCCATATAAACAAAAGTGCGCTTTTTGATTTTCTTTTCTAGTTTCACATAATCTTTACATTCAAAAATAACATTTTTTTCCTTTAAGACCCTTGAAAAGCTAATCATCTTTTCAAGCACTTTATTATTGAACCACCTCATACCAACTGGGTTGTTGAAACTATACCCTCCATTAAAACGAATCTGTTGATTATATCCATACAAAAGGATTGTAAAAAGAAATCGAGGATCTCGATTATCTAATGGGAGTGAGTTATAATGTTTTCTAGCTTTTAGATAGCTTTCCGATTTAGATTTTTCAAGGCCATATTTTTTAATTATTTTATTAGTATAAAGCAAATACTGGTATGTATCATAATTCTTAAATGATTGAACAAGATCTTTAACAAAATGATTAATGTCATTGTAAACGATATTCTTTACGTTTATATTGATTCCTACATTAAATCCACCCCCAAACGCATCGACAAACAAGTCAAAATTGTTTGGTAAATATTGCTTTATTGTTGGAATCAATTTTGCCTTGCTTCCAATATAATTCAATGGAGATTCATAATTTATTTTATCTGCATCTTTTTTCTCTATAAAAAACAAATATTCAAAGTGATCTTTAGGGCCATTACATTTGAAATTCTTATATTTTTTATAAGCAATCTTTTTGCAAGTGTACGTTTCTGGTTTGCCATATCGTTTTAAACTAGCGTCGATAAAATCTTTGGGCATCAACCCATCTGTACTATAACTAAACACAATATACTTTGCTTTTGTTTTACTCAATATTTTGTCTAGCAGTATATGAGCTTTATAATTTTTTGACCAATCTGAACGCATTGGAGAAGTACTTCTAGATCCAGTGATTGGACTGATATTTGGGCTATCATTAAAAATAAGGGTTTCAATTAAGTGGTATTGTGTCCCGTATTGATTCTGTGTATATGGCGGATCAATATATAATATATCACAATTAATATCTTCCACAATATCTTCAATTCTTTTGTTAAAACTCAAAATACTTTTGTATTTAGAACTTTTGGTTGCTACTTTGCAAAATAGGATGGGTTTAGTGGCACGTGGATCCCAATGTTTCAGAAATGCACCATATACCCCCGCAGTATTTGATACTCGCGATACAGACTCGATGAGACAAGATAAGAGAAAGTTATACTCGTTGTTTGATATTTTATTTAACTTTTTCCATTCTTCTATTGTATTTCTAAAATAGTCTATCCTTGCTGCATTTTCGGAAGAAAAAAACATTCGTTTAGAACCACCCGGAGAGTAGTTTTTAAAGAAAAAACCTTCTATTTTATTATCATTGGTATTAAAGAACTCAAAGGGGTCGAAACCTAATTTGTCAAATCTACAATTGCTAGAGCATACACGTCCAACAGTGTATATGGTGCACCATTTTAACAAATCATTCACTATTAAGTTGAATGAATCCTTTAAAGCATCCGAAACCGCCCCGGTTCCGCAAAATGCATCAAAGAAAGTTAAGTTTTTATTTAAAAGATTTTTTTCTTTTAACAAATTAACTATCTCTGGCACTATTAGCTCTTTGTTACCTATAAACCTCATTCGTTTCACTCCAACCATATTCTTCTCAATTATAAAGCACGACACCTATTTTGCTAGCTTATGCCCTACTTTAAGTTAAGCCTTGCTGGGCCCGGATCAGTTCCAGTTCACAGCATATCACTCGCCGTCACCACTCCCGCAATCTTCCCCTTCTTCTTCACGAGGGCGAGCTGGCGGAACCTGAGAATGCCCCGGACGGCAGCCACGGAAGCGCCTGCGTCAATCTCGGGAAAAGGCTCTTTCATGACCCTCTCAACCGCAACATCCGGAGCCTTCCCCTTTCCGAAAGCGTCCTGGGCGTCCATCAGGTCCCGTTCGTTGACGCTTCCCACGTTCAGGTCCTTCTCGTCTATGACCGGCAGCTGGGAGAAGCCGTTCGCGCGCATAAGCAGGCCCGCCTTCCGGACTGTGTCCGAAGGAAGCACGGAAACAACTTTCCAGGTCGAAATCTTATCCCCGACGCGCTCCATGGCTGCTTCCTGCAGGCTGTAATGCTCAACAAGCCTGGCAACGAGGGCGTATGCGGGGTTGCCCTCCCCTGCCTCGATTTTGGCGAGGTAGGGCTGCTTAATCCCTACTTGCATTGACACCTTCCGCTGGGTAAGGCCTAGCCGTACCCTCCATTGCTTAAGTTCCGTCATTGTCGGCAGGTACATAGTATTCCTCCTAGGAATATTAGATATAGCAAAATATAATACTTGCCATGCTGCGTCTTATTCCGCGTGAAGGGCGCGGAGGGGAAGGATGATTGTAAAACGCAACAGGGAAGAGGAATT
>CAISET010000011.1 GCA_903884505.1 uncultured Microcaldota archaeon
ATTCCATTCATTCCAGTAAATACCGATAAAATGTTACCCATCCCGGCCTATGCAGCAAGAACAGCCAAAGCGTTACTCGAGCCATATGAGATCAATCGTCGTGAACCCGGCTTGCACGACATTTTGATAGATATTCTTTATTGCGGCATTTGTCACTCTGACATTCATCAGGCCCGCGACGAATGGGGCGGGTCAATGTTTCCGATGGTTCCCGGACATGAAATTGTTGGAACCGTAATCAGGACAGGTGTCCATGTAACAAAATGGAAAATAGGCGACACGGTCGGCGTCGGCTGCTTTGTTGATTCCTGTCGTGAATGTGAAGCCTGCAGAGAAGGTGAAGAACAGTTTTGCGAGAAAGGAATGAGTGCCACCTACAATAGTTTCGAGCAGGACCGGTATACCCCGACCTACGGTGGATAGCTTGAATGCCCACTCGGCCATCTTGGATGGGGTTATGTTCGGCTCCAGGAAGTCGGACAGGTCGTCGTTTTCAAGCGGCTTTCCGATGCTCCATATCACGAAGTGCCCCTTGTTCAGCTTCCCCGGCTCTCCTTCTATGCCAGAGGTCATCTCGCTCCCGCAGAATACGGAGACCGCGCCCTGCGACTTGTTCGACTTGTCGGCCGCCTCGGCCAGCCTGGAAAGGTCCTCGGGCTTGAATATGTCATGGTCCGTCAAGACTACGAAGCCCCCGCCAGCCGCCTTCACGACCCGGTAAATCATCTCGACCGGAATGGCCCCATCGGAGCCGACGTAGTTCTCGCCTCTTGCCGAATGCGAATGGATGATGCCGCCAACGGCCTCCTCGCCCCAGAGCGCCTCCTGCCTCGCCTTGAACTTCTTCTGTATTTCCACCCGGGCGTCCCAGAGTATCGTGTCCACGTCAATGGCATCAAAGAAGCTGCGGATGGAAGCGCTGAACTTGGACTTGAACGTGTCCTTCCATGAAAGAGGGACTTTTTCCGCCTCCTTTTCGGCCTTCGCCTCCTGAATCGCCGGGAGGGCGGGCTTTTCCTGGGCCGGCGCCTCGCGCCGCGCTTCCGCGGCCCCTCCCTCCCCGAGCCTGGTTTCCTTCTGCACCCCTGCCCCGCCCTCGCGCCGCGCCTCGGGCTCATCAGCCTTCACCCCGAGCTCGCGGAGCCTCTGCTCAACCTTGGGGAGTTCCTTATTCAAGTATTCGGGGTCGAACCCGCCTATGGCAGTGAGGAGCTTCTTCTCCGAGAGAAGGTAGCCGATTTCGGACTGCCGCGTCCTCCCCGCATCCTTCACGGCCTCTGGCCTGGCGGCGGTCTTCTCCATGGCTAAAATCTGCGTTTTCAACTATATATAGGCGCGGCTGCGGCGTGGGCGTCCGCTCCTGCATTTGCCGAGCTTCGCGTTCCCGCAGCAAGAATGAGGCTATTCCCGGCTCCTGTACTTGTCGAGCTCCGCCTTCTTCTTCCCGACCAGCTGCGCAACGAGCCTGCTCGCCTCCAGCTCCTTCTTCTTCGAATGCAGGCGGGGCACCCTGACGGCTTCCTCGACCGCCTTCCTCCTTGCCTTCCGCACCTCATTGAGCAGGCCTGAGACGCGCAGGCTTTCTATCTTCCCTCCGACGGTTAGCAGCGAGATGCGCTCGTCCTCGGTGCGCAGCCTCATCGTCCTGCTGGCATCCACGAGCGCGCGGCGCTTGCGCCAGAGCTGCCGCTCGAGGCCCGCGGCCTCGGCCGTTTCCACGTGCTGCTTGAGCACCTGCTCCCACACCCACTTCCTGAATTCCTCCCGTTCAAGATATTCGAAGAAAGACTTCCTCTCGAACGCCTCGAGGGTTTCGACGGAGGCCATTGCACCCAGCGCTACTCTGTTAGGGGAAGGGATTTAAATACGCGCAGGCAAACCGAATCGGTGGAACTATGGAGCGCGTCAAAACTGGAATAGTCGGATTGGATGAGATGCTTAACGGCGGCATTCCTGCCGGGCACCAGGTGTTCCTTTGCGGCGGCCCGGGAGTCGGAAAGACCACGCTGGGCATCGAGTACCTTTACCGCGGGGCGAAGATGGGCGAAAGGGGCCTTTTCCTCTCCCTTGAAGAGGAACCGGAGGCCATCATCCGCAACGTGCAGGCGGTCTGCACGGAATGGAAGGATTTCGCGTCCCTCGTCGCGGAGAAGAAGATAGTGGTGGCGGGGCAGGAGGCCTACATCCACCTGGAGAAGGGGACAACGGGCGCCGGTGGCATGCAGTATGCGGTCTCGCGCGTCATGAGCTCCCTGGACGCGCTCGTGAGCGAGAATGACATAAAGCGCGTGACCATCGACTCCTCGACGATAATAAAGATGTTCTTCGAGAGCGGAATTGAGTTCAGGCGCACGCTCATGGGCATGCTGAAGAACCTGAAGAAGAGGGGCTGCACGACGCTCGTGACCGGAGAGTCCCCGACACTGGAGCGCGGGGAGCTGCATTTCGAGACCGAGCATTTCGTCGCGGACGGCATCATAATGCTCTACAACCTGCAGCAGCAGGAGAAGAGGCTGCCTGCGATTGAGGTCGTGAAGATGAGGAGCACGCTCCATTCGAAATCACTCACCCCGATAAAGATAACCAGCAACGGCATAAACGTCTATGTCGGCGAGAAGGTCTATTAGCGGATGAGCCGATGCCAGTGAAAACTCCGGGCTCAGGCGGGGATGCTCGTTCCTTCTACAAGCTCGGGAATGAGTATTATGAGAAGGGCGACTTCGACCGCGCGATAGAGAACTACAACCGCGCAGTTGAGATGGACCCCGCATACGACAAGGCTTATTACAACCGCGGGCTGGCCTATGCGTGCAAGGAGGACTACGACCGCGCGATAAGCGACATCAACAAGGTCATCGAGCTCAAGCCCGAATTCGCGGAGGCTTACCACGTGCTCGGGCTCGCCTATGAGTACAAGAACATGCCCGACCAGGCAATAGAGGCCTACCAGAAGGCGCTGAAGATAAACCCCAACTTCAAGGACGCGCAGAACCGGCTCGACCTCACCATCGCGAAGAAGGAGAAGATGGAGAAGGAGCGCACCACCACAGGGCCGCCGACTGCCTCCGGGGGGTTGAAGGAGACGAAGATCGAGGAGGGGCAGATAAAGGAGGTCGCGTTCCTCGAGAAGCCGAAGATGAACTTCACCCAGGTCGCGGGGATGGAGTGGCTGAAGGAGATTATCAGGAAATACATCGTTTACCCGTTCGTGAACCCGAAGCTCGCCGAGAAATACGGAATGAAGGCAGGGGGAGGCGTCATGCTTTACGGTCCGCCCGGCTGCGGCAAAACCTACATCGCGAAGGCGACCGCGGGCGAATGCCAGGCGAACTTCATCAACGCGAAAATCTCCGACATTGTGGACATGTATGCCGGCAACACCGAAAAAAATCTCCACAAGGTTTTCGTTTCCGCACGTGAAAACACGCCGTCCATTATATTCTTCGACGAGATGGAGGCGCTTGGAGGGAAGCGCGAGGGGGAGCAGCAGCAGCACATGAAGATGGCAGTGAACCAGATGCTCGCGGAGATGGACGGCGTTGAGACTTCAACTGAGAACGTGCTCGTGATGGGCGCGACCAACATGCCCTGGGACGTGGACCCTGCGCTCAGGAGGTCCGGAAGGTTCGGCACCATGGTCTACATACCGCCGCCCGACTGGAAGTCCCGCGTCGCAATCTTCCAGCTCGAATGCAAGAACAGGCCCCTCGCGAGGATTGCCTGGAACAGGCTGGGGATGGCGACCATAGGCTACTCCTCAGCGGATATAAAGCAGGTTGTGAAGGAGGCCGCGATGATTCCCTGGGAAGTAGAGTTCAAGACCGGGAAGGGGCGCACTATCACTACTGGCGATTTCATCAAGGTCATGAAGCAGAGGAAATCAACTTTGCCCCCTTGGTACCAATTGGTCGAGAAGGAGATAGTCGGGAAGAAGGAGACGCAGTACATAGACGGGAAGCCCCACGTGACCGAGAAGCCGTCGAAGCTCTCGCCCGAGGAGCAGGAGACCTACAAGGATTTGATAAAGGAGATTAAGAGGGGCAACAGGTTCTACTGGAAATGGTACAAGTCGCTTGTCAAGTACATCGCGCTCTACCTGCCGGTGCCGTTCTAGCTATTCGCCCCATCCTGCCGTCTTGTCCTCGAGAATCCCGTTGAGGCTCTTTCTCACGATTCTTTACTCGTCCCAGCCCGCCATTTTCCCTTCGAGAATCCCGTTGAGGCTCTTTCTCACGACCCGTCTTGCCTCGTTCACACCCGCCAAATCCAAGACTATCATCAGCGAGCGGGTCATGATTGCGAACGCGACAGCTATGTGCGCGGGGACGCCGAAGAGCGCGAGCACAGCTGCCGCCCCTGCCTCGCTTAGCCCCATTCCCGCGAGCGTGGGCGTTGGGATGAACTGCAGCATGGTTACGAGCGGCTGGAGGAACATGTAGAAGATGAACGGGTAGAAGCTTATCTGCGGCTCCATCCCGATGCTCATCGCGAGGAAGTTCCACTCCACGCCCTTCAGGGTCCAGGTGATTGCGAGCAGCACCAATATCGCCCACATCACCTTTTTTATCGCAACCGCATTCTTCTGCATCATCACCAGTTCGCCGTAGAGCTTCTTCCCGAAGGGCAGCCTCTCGAGAAGCCTCAGCATCGCAAGGAACCTCTTCGAGAAGAGGAGCAGCACCCCGAACACAAGCATCGCCGTGAGACCGACGACTCCCAGCAGCATGCCGGCAAGGCTCCCTTCCCCCAAGTCCAGGCGATAGAAGATGTAGATTATGGCGACTGCGCCTGCGCCCACCTTCAGCATGAAGTCGAACATCTGGGGCCCAAGGATTGAGACCAATGAGCGGTTGAATGGTATCTTCTCGTTCGCCGTGAGCACGAACGCCGTCGCGAAGTAGCCGCTCCTCGCGGGCGTGAAGTCGCTCACCAGCATGCCTGCGAAGTTGGCCATCACCGCGGAAGTTGTCGATATCCTGTGGCCCATCTCCGCCAGAATCATCCTGATCCTCACGCTCATGCCGAGGTTTATCCCGAAATAGGCGCAGAACGCGGCGAGGATGAAGAACGGGTTGGCATTCGCTATGACCTCGATTACCTTGCCGAAATCCACCAGATAGAGGACCGCGGCTATGATTGCGAGCGAGACAAAAAGCTCAGCAAGCAGCAGTAGCATTTGCTTCTTCATGCGGAATGGATTTGGCGCGAAGGAATTAAAAGCAAGCCTCCTGCAATAAACTTCCTATGGCCGTCCGTTTCGAGCATTTTGAAGAGCTGCTCAAGCTATCCGCAGGGCTCGCCGTATTCGGCATGTTGGTGGCTTTCATCGCACTTGCAGGCCCCCTGCTCATCCATTCCATCGCGCCCATGGGAACGGGCCTCAGCATCCTTG
>CAISET010000012.1 GCA_903884505.1 uncultured Microcaldota archaeon
AGCGCCTTCTCAATCTCCCCGATGGAATCAACCGGGGGAAGCTTTCCTGCGAGCTTCTCGACTATCTCCAGTTCGTCAGTCATGCAACCACAACCCGCTTTTGCCACGGATTCTTTATATTCCTTGCCAAGTATAGTGATTCGGCATCAACAAAGTAATTAATTGAAATAATTATTAAAGCGAAAAAGTTATGCCCAAACCCGCTTAGGGGAAAGATATATATACTTTTACTTCCCAACTAGATTCCAGGCTTTAATCCAGCTATCATTAAAGGCTTGGGGGTAATGGGATGGTCGCTGTGAAGGAAATAATGCACGGCACTACCGTTGTGCCATCTAATTTTAGCGTGCACGAAATCGCAAAAATAATGGAGAGCAAGGGGATAGGCTCTGTTCTCATCGAATCCGACGGCGAAATCTGCGGGATCCTCACGGAGCGGGATGTGCTGACAAAAATAGTGGCCCGCGCCTCGGACCCCGTGCGCGTAAAGGCCTGCGAGATAATGACGCCGGTCATGTACACCATAGACCACAACGACACGGTCATCAAGGCGAGCGAGATATTCACAAAATACGACATAAGGCGCCTGCCCGTCACCCGCGACGGGAAGATAATCGGCATGATAACAGCGCGCGATGTCGCCAGGGCCATGCCGTTCGCAGTATACACGAGGATAAGCAACGGGCGGATCAGCGGGAGAAATGCCTACCCTGAAGAGAACCACTACCCCGAGTTCTAAGTCTCTTTTTTCCTTTACTCTCAAGCTTAAGGTAGCCTCAGCAATGTCCGTGCCCTATCCGTTCTCAACCCTGCAGCTTCAGGATGGCCTCAGCGATGTCGCCTTTGGCCTCCTTCAGCGCATCGAGCGCCTTCTCCCTGCTGCATTTCGCCTGCTCCATAACCAGCTTGATGTCGTCTTCGGAGGGGCCGCCCGCCCTTTCGGAAAAGGTTCCGCTCACCTGCAGCGACTTCTGCCCCTGCATCTCAATCATGCTGACCTGCGGCGAAGAGACAACGAGTTCGCTTCCGTCTTTCTTCTTGATGATGACCTCGCTCGCATCGATTGCAGTGGTCTTGATGCCCATCTGCTGCATCATCCTTTCCATTTGCCGCGGGTTCATTCCTCCGCCAAGGCCCGGAATCATCCTTCCACCTAGGCGGAGAAGACTTCCTTCACTTCGCTCTTCCTGATCTCTACGCGCTTCACGGGGATTATCCTCTTCACGGCCTTGTAGATTCTGCCCGAGAACTTCCCGAAGATTATCTCCTGCATAAATGTCGCGAAGTCCATCTCCTTGGCCCGCTCGACAATCTCGCCCCTTATCGCATGCCGGACAGCGGCGCGCGCAGGCGTGCTCACCTTCCTTGCAGTGTAGAGCGAGACCTTCACGCGGACTTGGGCGCCATCCTTCGTGGTCACATCGACCACATCATTAACGATGTCCCTCCTCCGCCTAACCAGGGAGCGGAGGTAGGATGGCGACAATTCATGTCCTATCAATTTTGTCGAGGCGCTTTTCCCCTTCACCTCGGTTATCCTGAACGCAAGATTGGTGTATGCCTGCGTCATGTCTCCCGTCAAGTCGCCCAGTGATACCTTGACGACGCGGTTCAGCAGCTTCGCATCATCGTCCGCAGGCACCTGCGCTATCTCCTTCCCCTCGAACGAATCAGGCGCGAGAATCACATACCAGGTCTTCGTCTTCCACTTGTCAACAACCCTTGCCTTTGCCATAATCATCCACCTACTTCACGAGCAGCGCTGCGGTGTCAGGGTCATACTTCCAGCCCTTCGGCAGCTCGCCGCTCTTCGTGTAATACCTTGCAAGCCTCCTAATCTTCGACTCGATGTGCCCGAGCTTCACCCTGTTGTGCGTGTCCGCCCGGTTCTCCTTCAGGTGCTTCCTCACATTCACCGCCCTGTTTATCAGGGAGAGCAAATCATGCGGGTAGGTAATCTTCATCCCGCCCTCCTTCAAAATTGTCGTCAGCGTCTTTCCCGTAAGGTTCCTCACGCTCGGCACCCCGTACTGGTCCCTGAGCGTCTGCCCGATGAGCGCCGGCGCGGCGCCCTCCTTCCCGAGCTTCATCACTATTTCCTCTACCTCGGGCGCGGAAAACTCCGTCCATTCTGGAACCGCCTTGGTCGGCGGCCTCTTTGAGCCCGAGCGCCCGTGCTTCTTCGAATGCAGTCTTGCCATAAGTTTCAGCCCCTTTTCCTCCAATATTCCGCTAGTTTCACAAGCGCCTTCCTGCGATGGGAAAGCGCATCCTTTTCCTCAGCTTCCATTTGGGCGAAGGTTTCCCGGGAGCCCTGCGGGACGAAGATGGGGTCGTAACCAAACCCTCCCCTTCCGATTTCCCGCGCGGCGATTCTCCCTTTCGCCTCGCCCTCGAACACAGCGACTTTCTTACCATCGTAAAGCGCGACAGCCGTCCTGAACGCAGCTTTCCTGCCTTTCGCGCCCTTCATTAGGCGCAGGAAGCCCTGCAGGCCGATTTTCCTGAGCACCCAGGCGGCGTAAGCGCCCGGGAACCCGTCAAGCGCTTCAACGAAGAGGCCAGTGTCCTCGACGAAGAAAGGAGGCTTAATCTTGCCCTTCAGCTTCCTGACAGAATCCGCTGCGATTTCAGACGGATCATCGCCCCTTATCTCCGGATAAGAGAGCTTCGCGTGGGCGATATTTACGCCGAAGCCCTTTAAAACCCTTTCCGCCTCGCGGAACTTGTGGGGATTCGACGTGACGAAGGTGACGCGCCTGCCCAACTAATACACCCTCACCGCGTGTTTTGTTATCTCCGGGGAGCAGGAGCCGTTCTGGTAGCAGTAGTCCTCGCACTTCTGGGCCCACTTCCCGGTCCCGTAGAAGAGCCCGCAGCTTTCGCACTCGTACAGCTTCCTGGATTTGGACTTAACCTCGTAGACCATTGGGCTAATTCACCACGATATGTTTAAGTG
>CAISET010000013.1 GCA_903884505.1 uncultured Microcaldota archaeon
CTCAATAAGTTTCGCGTGATAAGGGGCGCGACAAAAGACGATGCCGAGCTAAAGGCTGCTTGGCAGCAGAACGCATGGGACGAGCAATGGCAGCGGGTGCAGCAGGCACGAGCTTTGCAGCGGCAGCGCGAGAAGTCCGCCCACACCAAAGAACTGCGGAAGCTTTTGGCAGAGAAGCAGTCCAAACAGGCAGAAGAAGGGATAGTTGCTCTTGACAATCTGTTGCCTGCTTCCGCAACGCGTGACCACCGTGTTGACTGGTCAAAGCTGAAAGACCGGTCGAATTTTCCTGTACCCAAGCCAACAGTGCTCCAGCCCGCGAGCATCCCTTCGGAACCCCTCCGTATGGAATTCCAACCGGGCTTGAACTGGTTCAGTCGCTTGTTCACTTCCATACGAGAGAAACGGATGGCCGAGGCAGAGCAACGATTCCAGACCGCGCACTCTAACTGGCGGACGACAAGGACAGAGACAGAAGAGAGGAATAGGAAGCAGCTAGAACAGTATGAGCATTCACTGGCCGATTGGGAGACAACAAAGGCAAGCTGGCTAAAGGACCAAGAGGAACGGAATGCCAAGACAGATGAAAAGCAAGCCAGGTACATGTCCGGTGACGCATCTGCCGTCGTGGAATACTGTGAAATGGTACTCAACGCCTCTGAGTACCCCGAGACGTTTCCTTCGGGATTCGAATTGGACTACATCGCTGAAACCCGCATGCTAGTCCTTGACTATTCTCTTCCAGGTCTTGAAGCACTGCCCCGCGTTAAGGCATATAGGTACGTCGCCAGTCGGGACGAGATCCAGCCCGTGGGTGTTGCAGACTCCTGGTTGAACAGGACCTATGACTTGGTGTTGTATCAAACTGCGCTCAGAACGCTATATGAGCTCTTTCAATCTGACGCAGCCAAGGCCCTGAAGGCCGCAGTGTTCAATGGATGGGTTAATTCGATAGACAAAGCAACAGGCAAAGAGGTCAACGCATGCGTGCTGACGATTCAGGCGAACAAAATGGAGTTTCTCGAAATAAACCCGGCCCAAGTCGATCCAAAGGCCTGTTTCAAGAAACTAAAGGGTATCTCGGCGGCAAAGTTGACGGCATTGTCTGCGGTTCGGCCAATCCTTCAGCTTAACAAGGAAGATAAGCGCTTTATCCAAGCATACAACGTTGTGGAAACGCTCGACAGCTCCGCGAACCTGGCAGCTATGGATTGGGAGGATTTCGAGCATCTCATTCGTGAGGTTTTCGAGAAGGAGTTTAGCCCCGAGGGTGGGGAAGTGAAAATCACGCAAGCCAGCAGGGATGGTGGGGTGGACGCAGTAGTGTTCGACCCCGACCCAATAAGAGGCGGGAAAATCATTATACAGGCCAAACGGTACACTAACACCGTCGGCGTGTCAGCCGTCCGAGACCTATTCGGGACTATTCATAACGAGGGCGCGAATAAGGGAATTCTGGTAACCACCGCCGACTATGGTCCCGACGCATACGAATTCGCGAAAGGCAAACCCATCACGCTGCTAAGCGGCAACGAACTCCTCTACCTATTACAGAAGCACGGACATAAGGCACGCATCGATCTGGCAGAAGCGCGGCTGCTTGCGGGGGAGCGAGAAAGGCGTGATGGAAGATGAGCGAGCGGGAAACTCAGGAGTTCCTGGAATCAGCGGGTAGCCACGGTCAATTCGTCGTGTGAATTGACCGTGGGTTCTTTACATCGGAACCCC
>CAISET010000014.1 GCA_903884505.1 uncultured Microcaldota archaeon
ATAATCGTCGTCGTCGATCACAGAGGAAGGACGCTGGGACTGAGGCTGAATGCGACGATCTTGACGACCACGATCCTGTGCCGAGTACGTTGTAAACTTACCGATTGTCTTAGCCATGATAGATATGCTCCTGTTGTATAGAATCTGTTCACTGGTGGACGGAAAAGGGAGAAGCGTGGCGTAGTAGGCCATGCTCCTCCCCTTGTTTGCTGGCTGGACGAGAGAGGGCTATACTAGCCCTTCATTTATGCGGTGAGTTGCGATTCCGCTTGCTTCACAAAGAACACCTTCGCTCCGCTCTTTGTCTTGCGGACGAGGATGATTGCAGGCGAAGGCCCATCGAGAGTGAGGACTTCCCCACCGATGGCATTCAGAACCGCTCTTTCAAACATATCTTCCGGGAGACCGATCATGTCGAAGGCTTCCGCCTTCGTGATCTTCCGTTCCTTCACCGTGTCCAGAGTCTTGTGAAGGATCGCTTCCCCCAACCCATCCAGCGTGCTGGTGATCTCGTTACGCGCCTTGGCAGGCGCTGGCTTGACGTAGCTGCTGGACTTCCGAGTGATGGCAACCTGGTCAGGTGCCGGAGAGGCGGAGGCCATAATAGCCTCCGCTTCCTTCGCTGCCGCTGCGCTGGCAACGAGCATCACGCTGCGGGACTCTTCCCGTTCCCCGATGATGATCCCCAAAGCCTTGGCAAGCTCACGCTTACCCCAAACGATGGAACAGTCATGATCCAGCTGCTTCCACGCAGCTTTCACATCACCGGCTTCCTTCAGCTTGAGACGGAGACCTTCCACCTTCGTGGAGAGTTCCCCAACGTCGGTCCCGAGCTTGGCACGAGCGGCCTCCACCGCCTGCTTGGTGCCGTCACGGAGTGCAACAGCGGCCTGCTCTTTGGCAAGGGCCAGTTCAGCCACCTTTGAGGCACTGCCACCGGAGTAGTTCGCTGCCTGAATGGCAGCAGCTTGAAACATGTTCTTCAACCGCAGGACTGCGGTGTTCGCTTCCGCCCGGACATCATTCTCCAGCTTGGCAAGGCGGGACTCCATCCATTCGAGCTTACCGGGGGCCTGCTCCAACCATTGGAGCCGATTGGACATCTTGTCCAGATCCCGAGGATCGGAGAGGAGATAGTCCACCGTGTGCTTGAGTGAGCCACACCCGAAAGCTTTCTCAGACCGATCATCGTCTTTCTCATTCCAAGGGAACAACTTGAAGGCTTCGAGGCCCGGCTCAGTCTTGCGCTCGCCTCTGGCGAAGGCAGCGTACTCGCTGATTGCATCCTGCGTTACCTGCTTGCGCCATGCGTTGTTGGGGTTCTCGGTCTTGACAGCGACAGAGGAAGCAACGACAGGAGTGTTCATGGCGTTCATGGTGAACGTCCTTTCTTGTCCCCGTAGGGACTCAAAGTAAAATAATGTGATGTATCATTCGATAGCATCACCGGGAACCCCCTCCCCGTAGAGGGGAGAGACGCACTAGCCTTAATCCCTGCTAGTAAACTGCAACAGGCTTGTACTGTGTCTGACGGTAGCTTTTCCATGAGCGTTCAGGAAGAGACCGAGGGAGATCATCGAAAGAACAGGGAAGATTGTGACCCAAACGGGCACGCCGTATACGAACGCCCACATAAGTCAGAATCTTATCCTGAAGGGCTACTTCATTTGCCCGACGCTCGTTTGTTGTCTTAGGATTACGAAGGCAATACATAACGAATCCTTTCACAGGTGGACGGATTTAACTAGGCTATAATAACCTAGCGATGAAAAGAACCGAGGATGTCGCAGAGGTCTCCCTCCTCTGCGTCAGGGGCGGTCTCGATGGCTACGATAAGGCGAACCTCTTCAGTCTCCATCGAGGATTCATCGTCTATCACGTCATAGATGGTCTCATCAACCATCTCATCAACTGCGTCCATAAAGCCTTCTTTCTGTTCACTGGTGGAGAGATTTGATTAATTACTTGAGGGCTACGTGAGGAGCTTTGATCTCGAAGTGGGTCACGGTATAAGCGACAGACTTCACGAACCGGGTTGAATTGTCAACCACAGTCCACGCTCCGATAACTGCGAGCGTGACAAGAACGATCATGAGAGGCTTGTTGGATTTCTTACGCTGGGCCATGATACAGACTCCTTTGGTTGTGAATCAAGCATTCGTGACTGTGTAATCTGTTGGATAAGAGCATCCAAATCTTTCGTTGAAGGCCTTCAAGCCATCTATGCCACTGACGGTCAACGGACGTGGATAGCCAAACAAGCAAGGCATGTCATTAACCTTGTCATAGCACCAAACGAACTGACCAAGGGCCTACTCCATGACCACGGTCATCTTATCAAGCCATGACTGTGGGGGGGCACAGTCATATACGACACAACCAAGAAGCTTTGCCGCTTCATCTTTGGTCACGGGGCCATTAATCTTCAGCACGTCCATACAAGCTCCTATGTTGTGGGGCGGGTCACGTCAGCATGAACCCCTTGTTTCGACCCTATTCATGGACGCGGTATAAGCCCCGCGTTATGGCGTTCAGGGTTTAGGCGAGCGTATACTCAGCCTTGAATTGTGACAGCTTCGCCTTGAAGCCACTAACCTTCAGGATCTTGGCATCGGCGGCGAGCTTGATATAGCTCTGGACAATGGGGAGGCGGCTGTCGATCTTGCCGTCAACGCTGAACATGGTGAACAGGCGCTGACGGAGATTCGCCAGTTCGGCGGTCACGGACGCGGCGATTTTCGGAGTGGCGACGGTCGCAGGTTTCACGGTCACGGTTTTGGCAGGTTTCGGGATGGACGCAATCACGGTTATACCGGGCACGGCGCGTTGATCCGCCACAATTTTCAGAATGCGGGCGATATAGTCCGCGTCTGCACTCACGGGGGCACCCTCGCGGTATACGGTCACGGTCGCACCCATCACAAGGGAGCCGAAGAAATACTGTGAGCCTGCGGTAGCCTTGAAAAACGTTGCGCCAGCGGTATTGCGCACGCATTCGAGGTTCACAGTCCCGTCAACGATTGCAAAATTGCCGGTGAGCTTGTAGCACAAGGGAAAATGTTTTTTCCAGTAAACAAGATACGCGCCCTTGTGCACCTCGGAAAATTGCGCGACAGAAGACAATTCCGCGTTGCGAGCGTCGAAAGCGGCGGTACGGTCGGCATTCATAATACAACCCCTTAAAAAATACATTAAGTGTTTGCAGTAACTTGTACAAAACCAATAGCTTGCACACCTAATACAAGCAAGCTAATGATTTAATTCTCTCTACATACTAGACACTAGAAAATAATGAAGTAAGAATAATACCATACATCCTTTTCAAGATAGTATAGACTATCTTCACTTCCTTCTAGTCCCTCCCCATTAGATACACTAGAAAATAATGAAGTAAAGAAAATACCA
>CAISET010000015.1 GCA_903884505.1 uncultured Microcaldota archaeon
CACATTTCCCACTTTGAATGTGTAGCAGGAGAAGCCCGGTTGGAAGAGGCAGGTGTTTGGTGTAGTATTCTGGGGGCTCAAAACTCCGATGTAAAAGAGGACGGCGAGAAGAATGACGACTACGAGGATTGCCCAGCCGTTTGTAATAAGAAACTCTATGGCTGCCTGGCCTCTGGAGCTGTTCATCAATACTCCAGTTTTAAAACAGGGTATATTAATGATTCACTTTTCTTCCCCAGAACCAGCTCAGGCGAGCGCATACGCGCCCTTCTTCTTCTCAATCACTTCCCCTTCCTCCCTCATCAGCTCAAGCGCAACCCTGCATGCGACCTCGCTCATCCTGAGCGCGCCGCAGACCTCCCCCTCGGTTGCCTCCCTTCTCGCCCTGAGCAGCGCCCTTATCCTGCTGTTCCAGACTTCGTAGAACTTCCTCTGTGCGATGTAATACTTCTTGTCGAATCCCCTCGTGCCCATTATCTCCCCTGCCTTTATTTCCGGCTCAAGCCTCTCGGAAACGAGCTTCGCTTCGGCCTCGTTCTCCACAATCACATACCCGTATTTACCAAGGTGCTCGTCCCAGGAGAGGCTCGTCTTCTCGGAGACCTGCTCAGGCGGCCCGGGGTTCACCGGCTCCTTCTTCCTCAAAAGGCCATAAACATCGCCCGGGATATCATAGACGCCGGTCTGCGCGTATTTCTTCCCGCGGTAGATTGAAACGAAGCCCTCTTTCACCATCCCGTCAAGGATTTTCCTCTCGCCCTCGGAGAGCAGCTTCTGCACCCTCGCCGGAATTCTCTCTTCATACTTGATTTCATCCAATTTCCTCAGCAGGCGCAATTCCTCCGGGGAAATGGCAGGCCCCTTCGCCACGGGCTTGGCAGGCGCCTTCGCCAGGGCATCGCCCACGGGCGCGTATCCCCCGGGTTTCGCCTCGATTTTCACCAGGACTTCGGTATTCACAAGCGTGTAGATTCCGGGCTTCGCCTCAATCAGCTCGAGCTTGTCGCCCTCCTTTATCCCGGCGAACTCCTTCGGCACGACTATTGCGAGGTTCTCTCCCTGCCGTATCACTTTCACGTCCATAAAACCAGCAAAGGGGTTTGGCAGGCGGCAGTTAAAAAGCGTTCGCCCGCGCCGAACCGCCTCCCGCCCTGAAATGTTTATATACCTATTCATACAGAAGGATTCCCAACACTCTTTATTCCTAATTTAGAGCTTGACCAGGGGTGAAACTGATGGAAGACGCGAGAGAAGTCAAGAAGCTAAAGGGCACCACTACCGTGGGGCTCATATGCTCGGACGGGATAGTATTCGCAGCGGACAAACGGGCCACGATGGGCTATTTCATCGCAAACAAGGACACTCAGAAGGTATTTGAGATAGACTCCCACCTCGGCATGACTGTCGCAGGCGCAGTCGGCGACGCGCAGGCGCTCGTGAGGCTGATGCAGGCAGAGGCGCAGCTCTACAAGCTGGACAAGGGGAAGCCCATGCCCGTGAAGGCAGCAACCACGCTTCTCGCGAACCTGCTGAACCAGTACAAGTTCGCGCCATTCTACGTGCAGCTCCTCGTTGGCGGATTGGACGGCGCGCCAAGCATCTACAACCTGGACCCGGTCGGCGGAGTCACCGAAGAGAAGTTCGTCTCAACCGGAAGCGGCTCGCTCACTGCCTACGGCTACCTGGAGGACAGCTTCAGGGACAACAAGCCCGTGAAGGACAACCTCAGGGTTGCGGCGAAAGCCATTCAGATTGCAATCCGCAGGGACGCAGGGACGGGCGATGCCATAGACCTCGTCTCCATCACAAAGGACGGCTTCAGGAGGTACACCAAGGAAGACGTGAAGAAGCTCCTGGAAGCGAGGGAAAAGCCGGAGTAATTTTCCATTTATTTTATCTTGCAGCACAGGGCTGAAAGTGCATTTCTATGAACAACATAGCTGACATACAGAAGAGCCTAGAGGGCGTTTTGCCCCCAGAATGCGGGCTCACAAAAGCCGAATTCGAAGGGCCGGACATTGCCATTTACCTCAGGAGCATAGCAGCCTTCTACAGCGATGAGAATCTGATTAGGAAGATAGCGGGCCTCCTTAGGAAGCGCGTGATAATACGCAGCGACCCATCCTCACTGATGCCCCCGGACGAGGCGCTCAAGCGAATTAAGGAGATAATCCCGCCCGAGGCAGGCGTAACCGACATCCAGTTCGTGCCGGAATTCTGCGAGGTCCGCATAGACTCACTCAAGCCCGGCTTGGTAATCGGGAAGGGCGGCTCGACTTTGAAGCAGGTGATTCTCACAACCGGCTGGGCGCCGAAGATTCTCAGGACCCCCACGATGCCGAGCGACACGATTAAGGGGATACGCGCAGCCTCGCTCAAGGAGGCGGAGCACAGGAAGAAGTTCCTCTCGAACCTCGGGAAGAAGATTTGCGCCCAAGTGCCCAAGAGCGACTGGGTTAAGGTAACCGCGCTGGGCGGCTTCAAGGAAGTCGGAAGGACCTGCATCCTGGTCCAGACTCCGAACAACAAAGTTTTGATTGACTGCGGAATCAACCCGGACACGAATGAGGGGACAAGGGCATTCCCCTACCTGAACGCGATGAACCTTGCGCTCGATGAGCTGGACGCCGTCATCTGCACGCACGCCCATTTGGACCACTGCGGCTTCATCCCCTACCTTTTCGCCTACGGCTTCGACGGTCCGGTCTACTGCACGCCGCCCACAAGGGACTTGATGGCAATGCTGCAGTTCGACTACCTCAACGTCCTCGCAAAAGGCTCGTCCACGCCCCCGTACCAGGAGAAGGACATAAGGAAGGAGCTGAGCCGCACGGTCGTCCGCGAATACGAGGAGGTCACCGACATCTCACCTGAAATAAAGCTCACATTCCACAATGCGGGCCACATCCTCGGCTCGGCAATGGTCCATCTCCACATCGGCGACGGGCTGCACAACCTGGTCTACACCGGCGACATCAAATATGGTTTCACGAAGCTCTTCGAGCCTGCGAACACCGCCTTCCCCCGCGTGGAAACCGTTTTCATGGAATCCACCTACGGCGGCCGCAACGACATCATGCCCCAGAGGCAGGAGACCGACAAGCGGCTGATGGAGAGAATCCACCAGTGCATAACCAACAAGGGCAAGGTCCTGATTCCGGTCTTCTCGGTCGGAAGGTCACAGGAGATAATGCTCGTGCTCGAGGAGTATGCCCTTACCCACGGCGAAACCTTCGAATGCCCGGTCTACATAGACGGCATGATTCTCGAGGCCTCGGCAATCCACACCGCATACCCCGAATATCTCAAGCCATCGCTCCAGAGGCGCATCCTCTCGAACCGTTCCCCATTCGAAAGCAAGATTTTCGAGGTAGTAAAGGGCGACAGGAAAGCGATAGTCGAGGGCGACCCGGCAGTCATAGTAGCGCCCTCCGGCATGCTTTCAGGCGGCCCCTCAATCGAATACCTCTACCAGATGGCAGAGGACCCGAAGAATCTCCTCATATTCGTCGGCTACCAGTCATCCCTCTCAATGGGCAGGAGGATACAGCGGGGGCAGCGCGAGGTGCCTTTCACAACGCGCGACGGCAGGCTGGAGTCCCTGAAAATCAACATGGCAGTCGACACTGTTGAGGGCTTCTCGGGCCACTCGGACCGCAACCAGCTCCTCAACTTCGCCAGGAACATAAAGCCAGGGCCCGAGCGCATCTTCACCCTGCACGGCGACGAGAGCAAGTGCGATGATTTGGCGCACGCGATAAGCCGCTTCACCCGCTCCGAATGCCGCGCGCCCATGAACCTCGATGCGATACGGCTGAGATAAGGTGGGAACGTGAAAACGAAAATAGAGACAATCGACGCACCAAAGGCAACGGGCCCATTCTCACAGGGAGTAAAAGACGGGAAATTGATATTCACCTCCGGCCAAGTGTATCTTACGAAGGATGGGAAGCTTCTCGAGGGAACGATTGAGGAGCAGACGCACCAAGTTATGAGGAACCTTAAAGCAATTCTCGAAACCGGCGGCGTTTCCTTCGGCAATGTCGTCAAGACGACGATATACGTCACCGACATGTCGCTATATGGAAAAATCAATGCGGTATATGGCAGTTACTTCTCCGACCCTTTTCCCGCACGTGAAACCGTGTGCGTAAAGGAATTGCCATTGGGGGCCAAGCTCGAAATCAGCATGGTCGCCATAAAAGCTTAAGTCTAGCCCATAGCTTCTTATAGTCTGCTATAGCTAATTATAGCATGAAAACCGCTACGACGACCATACAGGTTCCGAAACAACTGAAGGAGAAGCTGGACAGCCTGAAGCAGCACCCGCGCGAGACCTATGGCGAAGTGATTGAGATGCTTTTTAACCTCGTTCCAACGGGCGATGAGGAGGGCGAGTACACGGACGAGTTCAGGCTCGCCTGGCTGCGCGGAGAGCTGGACCTGCTTGCGGGCAGGACCGTTTCAATGGCGGAAGCAAAGAAACGACTAGGGTTGTGAGATGCCCTTTTCTGTCGAATTGAGCGAGCTGGCATTGCGCCAGTTGCGTATCCTTGGGAAGGCGGAAGCGGAGCGAATATTCGCAAAGCTTGCCGACGCCGCAGCCAACCCAAACCATTATTTCAAGCGCCTAACGGGCCGCGAGGACTTCAAACTGCGGGTGGGCGATTACCGTGTTGTCGTCCGCATAAACAAGGTTAAAGGATGTATTTTCGTGAGGCTTATCGGCCACCGAAAGAGGGTCTACAAAGACCTCAGGTAGCCATCTTCGTCTTCTTGTGCGGAGGTTCGTCTTTTCTCCCAACCGTCTCAGAGAGCCACTTTAAATTCTCCTTCTGAGCAATTCCAGGCATGCCCGTAAGGCTTGCTCCGAAGCAGGGTCCAAGGGAAGCGTTCCTTGCAGACAGGCTGAAGTCCATCAACAGGGAGCTGGAGCTGGACCCGAGGAACCTGTATAACTGGAACGAGAAGGGGGTCCTACTCAGCAGGATGGGAAGGCTTGCCGAGGCACTGAAAGCCTATGACACGGCAGTTGAGCTGGACCCAGGCGATGAAAAGGCGCGGCGCAACAGGGAAACAACGCGCCGCGAGCTGGATGAGGGAAGGCGGGGGAGCTAAAAGCCGCCAAGAAGCGCCAATGAACCTCGACGCGATACGGCTGAGGTAGGAATAAATACTTCTTTTGAGCGCTATTTGCGTGATAACGACAAGACCCATGCCTACGGCGAAAAGCGACAAAGCTGAGAAGGCAGACCAAACACAGAAGCTATTCGAAGAAGGAAATAAACTTTACAACCAGGGCAAGATTGAGGCGGCATTGGGCGTCTATGAAGACGTATTGAAAGCAGACCCTGATTTCGTCAAGGCGTGGAACAACAAGGGACTCGCGCTCTACGGGCTGCGCAACTACGGCGAAGCGCGTAAGGCCCTTGAAACGGCAGTGAAGATAAATCCCAGTCTAGCAGCGCCATGGCACAACCTGGGAATGGTACTACTCGCCCTAGACCAGCCCCGGGAAGCGCTGAAAGCTTTTGATGTAGCATTGGGAATAGCGCCAAAGTATCCCGAAGCATTGTGCAACAAGGGAAACGCGCTTTACTTGATATGGCAGATGGATAAACACCGAGAATCACCTGGAATCTACGAAGAAATATTGAATACAACGTCCGACTACGAGACAGAATATGAAGATGGGCTCAAAGAAGCACTTGAAGCCTACGGCGAAGCATTGAAGATAAAACCCGACTACGCAGGGGCATGGTACGCAAAAGGAGTCGTACTGCTCGACATATGCCACTATGACGAAGCATTGGAAGCATACAACGAGGCATTAAGGATAAGACCTGATTTCGAAGATGCATGGCACAACAAAGGGGCCACGCTTTGGCATATGCATGAGCTTGACGAGGCTGAAAAGTGCTTCAAAAAGGCAAGGGAACTCCGCGATGCCTCGGCGCAATAAGGCTCAGATAACCAGTTTCGCCAAATTGCAGCGAGAATTCATCATTTTTTCGCCAATTCTTTATATTCCGGACCCTCTAATTATGAGGTCGTCTATGACAACGAGCCTTAGCCACGGAAACAGCCGCATTCCCGCGGCAGCCCAAGCGGAGAAAATACCCGCGCTCATCGGCAGGGAGAAGACACTCCACGAGATGACGATGAAACTCTACGGGCGCGGAAAGGAGCTGGAGGAGCAGGAGAGGAAGCTCCACGAGGATCGCGGAAAGCTGAGGAATGGCGTCGGCGAAGCAATGGCACCTGAAATCAAGGCCACTAAGCTCGCGGAAACGGAAATCCAGCTGGAGCAGGTCGAGACCGAGCTCCAGACCGTTAAGGAAACGATGAACTATTTCGGCGAGAAGCAGGCGCCGAGTGACTTCAAGCCCTCGCTGATGAAAGGCTCGAGCATAGCAGTCATAGCCTCGACAGTATGCCTGCTTGTGGAAGGAGTGATAATATCCGTTGCGGAATACACTGGGCAGCTCACCGAGGTTACGCGCGGGCTTGGGGAATGGGCATTCCTCGGGACATTGGGCATAGCGCTGTCAGGCGCAGTGGGCGCTGCAAGGGACGTAGTATACGACATACGCTCAGGGATTGCGCACAACGACAGGATGGTGAGCCAGGCAGTCACGGAGATTTTCAAGTCCGCCGCCATCGAGCCCACAAGCAAGAACATGAAGAAGGGGCGCTGGATGTTCATGAACAACATCCGCATAACCGCATCGACAATAGCGACGGGTGAGAAGGAGCTGTGGGATTCCATGAGCGCGGCCCTCAGGGAAAACAAGCCCCGGGACTTCTGCGATGGCAGGTTCGGGATAAAGGTCAACACGGACGGCACGGTGGTTTACTGCGATGGCGACAGGCCTATCGTTGTCAAGTGCGTTGAGGGCTTCGGGGTCTGCGATGGGAACGGCGAATTCACGGGCTTCGCGAACTACTCTTCGAACAACATGAACCTCACCGCTTTGCACCACAGGCTCGAGGTGCTGAGAAGCACCATGATGAAGGAGCTTGTCCAGGGCCAGTGGAAGAGCGGGAAGCCGCAGCCCGTCGGCGGATAGGGAAGCCATTTAAAGAGCCAAAACGAAACCCTTCCGTATGTTCCTCGACAGGGTCGACATGCTTATTTTGGAGGAGCTCAGCAGGAACAGCCGCTGCCTTCTCAAGGGCATCGCGGCTAAGGCAGGAGTCTCCATCCAGACCATCTCCTCCCGCCTCACCATCCTGGAAAAGAAGATGAAGCTGAAATACACGGTTGAACTGGATTTGCAAAAAGCCGGCTGCTCCCAGCAGTATTTCGTGCGCGTGAATTTCAAGGAAGGCGCAAAGCCAACCGCAGCTCAGCTCCGTAGCATCTTCTCCAAAAATCCCTTCGTCCAGTTCGCAGCGCTCACAAAGGGCGACTTCGACCTCTTCCTCTGGAGCGCATCCCCTTCGCCAGCGGATTACGAAAGCCGCATCGAGGGCGACCTCCGCTCCGAATTGGACGAGTTCATCCAGGACTGGACAGCGCACCCGCTCCTCGCAAGGCGCGCGGGCTTCCTCCCGGTGGGCAGCGACCTCATCGAGGCATTGAAGCTTCCCGATTCCCGCAAGCGCACACTAAGGATTCTCAACGAGGACTCGCGCATAATGGTCATCAAGCTGGCCGAGCAGCTCGGGGTGAAGGAGCCGACTGCTGAATACCACCTGAAGCGCGCGCAGCCTTTCATAAGGCGCTTCACCTCCTACTTCGAGACGACTGGCGAATTCCTCCACATGATACGCTTCCTGCAGCTTCGCGGGAAGGAGAAGGACTTCCAGAGCGAGGGAAGGAAGGTCTCGGAGCTCTACCTGAAATCCGACCCGAGGCTCTTCAACCGCCTCGTCTACGCCGGCGTCCCCTCGGGGGGCATGGACCGGCTCTTCCTCGAAACCTACTCCTCATTCGACGATTACGAGGCCCACTCCGAGAGCATAAAGGCCTACAGCAACATAATCGGCAAGCATTCGGCAGCGCGCGTGGAGAGCGTGGTGAAGGGCGCAATCCCTATCCGCAAGGTGGACCTCGCATCCGAATGCAAGTACCTGCTCTCCCCTGCGGAGATTCCGGACGAAGGGTGATTTGATGAAACTAGTATGGCTAGCATTTGCATTGTTCTTCCTTTCCGGGATTGCTTTCGCATTCGGGGAAACGTGCCCTGCGAATGCGCCAGGCTGCTTCATGTGCGGCGCAGGGCCAACCGGTATCCCATGCAACCGCAACTGCACTGCGCACTCGGTTCCAGGGCTCGGCTATGTGTCGTGCGAGGTTCCGGATACGGGGCCGAGGTGCTACTGCCCGTATGGCACCACATTCGAGGAGATTGCCGCCAACTCCGCGGACTGCCGCGCTTCTTCTTTCCCGGACTGCAACGGCTGCGGCTACCTTGAGTCTTACAGTGGAGCCGTGCTGGTGAAGTCGGCGTATGCTGGCACCTCTAGCGACTGGTGCGTGGTAAAGGGAAGGCTGAGGCTGCCCCAGGGAACACAGGTCTGGACAACGGCGGGCTCGGCTGCGCGTATAACTTATCCTCGCGTGACGATGGATGTGGGCCCCAGCTCGGAGTTGACGATAAAGCGCGCGAGCCTAGGACCACACACTATCTTCTCGATTGATGCGGTGAGGGCGATGTACCGCATCGCATTCAAGGAGTTAAGCGAGGACGAGTGGTTCGACCTGCAGGTAGACCAGGCGTTCAGCGGATGCATTGGCACCGAGTTCCTTGTGCAGACGGATCCGAGCACCGTGACCATCAAGGTGCTGAACGGCACAGTCTGGATGAAGGGCGCAAACGCCGCGAAGAACGTGACGCTGAACCCAGGCCAGTATGCCACTGCCCCGAGGACGGGAGGGGCGCCCTCCGACCCAGCATCCTTCAATCCCGATGCGGTGGATAAATGGTGGAGCGGTTCTGAGTCATCTGGCGGCGGCTGCTGCGGCTCGGCGTTCATCTTCCTCTTTGCGCCCCTGCTGCTCGCTTTCATCATGCGGCGTTAGCTGCTGAAAACCAGTTTTCCCTTTACTATCGTCTTCTCAACTTTTCCCCGTATCTTCCAGCCGTGGTAGGGCGTCCATCCGCACTTCGAGTGCATCTCCTCATCGCGGATTACCCATTCCTTCCCCAAATCGACAACCGTGAAATCGGCGTCAAATCCTTTCGCAATTTTTCCCTTCTTCCTGAACCCGAAAATTGCGGCTGGCTTCTCGCAAACGGCCTCCACAAGCCTCGCAAGGCTCATGTTCCCCCTTGCGACCTCATTAAGAAGGAGTGGAAGCATCGTTTCAACTCCCGGGACTCCGGAGGCCGCCTCCCACACGCCCTTCATCTTCTCCTCGCGCAGGTGCGGCGCGTGGTCCGATGCCGCGATGTCGATAAGCCCTGTCTCAAGCGCCCTCAGGAGCTCATGCCTCTCCCTGTCGCCCCTCAGCGGCGGGTTCATCTTCACGAAATTACCAAGCTTTTCAACGTCTTTCCTTCCCATGAATAGGTGATGCGGGCAGGCCTCGCAGGTGACCTTCAGGCCGGCCTTCTTCGCCTCAGCGATAAGCCTCACTTCCTCGATGCTTGAAACATGGCAGACGTGGAGATGGTTTTTGGCAATAGACGCCTGCGCAATCGCTCTCTCCAGCCCCTTAATCGCAACAGAGACTGGCCGCGAGTCGCAGTATGCGAGCGGGTCGCCCCTTCCCTTCAGCAGCGCCGCATAATGCCTGATAAGGCCCTCATCTTCGGCATGGACTGCGGCAGGAACCCCCTTCGCCTTCGCGATCCTGAACGCCTGAAGAATATCCGTGTCTCCTTCAATCTTCAAATCGCCGGTCGTGGTTCCCATGTAGACCTTGAAGCCGGCAATCCCCTTCGCCTTCCTCATCTCAGCCGCATTTTCCGATGAGGCTCCAAAATTAAGTCCAAAATTCACAATGGATTTCTTCTCCGCGATTTTCCTTTTCTCCTCAAGCAGCTTCACCGTAGTCGTCGGCGGCTTCGTGTTCGGCATGTCAATTACGGTGCAGATTCCGCCCGCAGCCGCCGCCCTGCTTCCCGTCCTCCAGTCTTCCTTCTTCTCCATTCCAGGCTCGCGGAAATGGACGTGGGAGTCGATCGCGCCCGGAAGAATTAGCAGCCCTGAACAGTCAATCGTCTTCTCGGCCTTCTCCCTCGCTCCGCTCACCTTCGCAATCTTCCCCTTCGAAACATAGATGTTGGCATCGGCTACTTTTCCGCAAACGAATGCCTTCCCGTTCACCAGCCCAAGGTCGAACATCTATTTAACACCATATTCCTTCTGGTGTGAACCCTTTTCGGTGTCGCCCTTCGGGACGCTCGAATCGCCTTCGGGCGATAACTGCGCAACTTCGTTGCGCATCGTCGCGTTCCGCTCCTCGCTCGACATCCTAAAAGCGTTCACGGAAAACTTCATTTAACACCATATTCCTTCTGGTGCTGCTTGAAGAGGTGGTACGCCACGTCATCCACGATAACCTTCCCTCCGAACTGCCTTCCCTTGAGGAAATCGAAGAGGTCGCGCGCGTTCATCACGGAGATGACCTTTATCCCGCTCTTCTCGAACTCCTCAACAGGGTTCTTCCCCTCCAAATCCGTCTCCTGCCTGTTGAAGAGTATTATCATCCCGGTAAAAGTCACATTGATTCCAAGCGCCTTGAGCTTCTCAATCGCTTCAACCTTCGCCTTCCCGGTGGTAATCACATCATCGATTATGAGGATGCGGTCCCCTTCCTTCAGGTTTCCGACGATAATCTTGTCCTTTTCATCCCCGTGGAGCTTCGCCTCCTTCCTATCATAGATGAACCTCTTCTCAACCCCGTGCTTCCTATAGAGCGCCTGCACGCAGCACGCTGCGAGCGGAATGCCCTTGTAGGCTGGGCCGAAAACCACATCGAACGAATCCTGCAGGTTATTCGCAATTATGGCGTCAGCGTAAGCCGCGCCAATCCTTGTCATTGCCTTCCCGGAATCCAGGTTCCCCGTATTGAAGAAGTAGGTAGATTTCCTCCCGCTCTTCAGCGTGAAGTCGCCGAACTTCAAAACGTCCTTCTCAATCAGGATGGAGAGGAGCTTGTCATCAAACGGCTCGCCCTTCTCCTTCACGGGCTTCCTTATCTTCAAGGCTGCATTCACCTGCTCGCGAATCTTCCTCGCCTCATCTGCAGGCGTTTCCGAGTTCATTATGCTCCTTCCAACGATTGCGAAATCCGTCCCGGCTGCAACCGCCTTGTCCGCCTCCCCCCCTTGCGCACCTATTCCAGGCGAGAGGATGAGCGCGTCCTTTGCCTTGAACCTGATGTGCGCGGTCAGCTCGTACTGGTTGCCCGGCGCAATGACCGCAGCGACCCCGACCTGCCGTGCCATCTCCACGAGCTGGTCCACCTCAGTCTCCCTGAAGAGGTGGCCCTCGCTGCTCATCGCAACGAGCATGAACACGCCCCGCTTCATCTCGTTAGCGACATCAACAATAGCCTTAACCGCCGGCTTCCCCGGGAACCCGTGGCAGGTGATTGCGTCATACCCCTGCTCGAAGTAATATTTCGCCTTGAACCCATTCGTATTGTCGATATCCGCGAGCTTCGCATCAAGAATCACAAATGCGTCACCCGAGAGCTTCTTCAGCCTCTCAATCGCCTCCTTGTGCGTCATTCCCCAGAGCGCCGGGTGCTCCACGTGCATCTTTATCGCGACAATCTCCCTGCTCGCTTCCCGGACAACCCGCTCGACGTTCCTCCAGCCCACATCATCGGCCGCAAGGATTAGCCGCGAATCCCTCTTCTTCGCAATCTCCAGGAACTTCTTCTTGAACTCAAGCTGCATGTTCTCTTCCATTCTTTCACCTCGAAACCGCAGGGGGACTTCGTCCCCCTTCAGTTCCACGCTCCTCCTGATTCCCCCTACGACCTCATTTCCTTTCCGCAGGCATCCCTTCTCAGGCTGCCAAACTCCTTCATTTTCGCAATCTTCTTCCCGTCGAAAACAGGCCCGTCCCTGCAGACCAGCATGCCGTCAATCGCGCACTGCCCGCAGACGCCGAACCCGCATTTCATGAACCTTTCCAGCGAGGCCTGGCATTCCACGCCTTTCTCCCCGCAAATCCCGACCACCTTCTTCATCATCATCTCAGGCCCGCAAGTATAAACGCAATCAAGCTTCTCTTTCCCGAGCAGTTCGGCGAGCGCATCCGTGGTGAAGCCTTTCCTCCCATCGCTCCCGTCATCCGTGCAGACAACCACTTCCGCACCCGCATTCCGCGCCCTCTCAACGAAGAACAGCTCGCCCTTCGTCTTCGCGCCAACCACGAAATCCACTTTCTTCCCAGCCTTCCTCAGCTCATCAACCAAGAATCCAAGCGGCGCGCTCCCGCACCCGCCCCCGACAACTGCAACCTTCTCCCCCTTCATTTTGAACCCATTGCCAAAAGGCCCCCTGATTCCAACCTGCTCCCCAGCCTTCATCTGGTGCAGCCTCTCGGAGAAAGCCCCGACCTTCGCAACCGTAACCCAGGCCTTTCCCTCCACGCACCCGCTCAGCGAAAATGGCTTCTCATTCATCCCGGGAACCCACACCATCGCGAACTGCCCAGGAACAGCCTTCATCCCCAGCTCAAGAATTAGCGTCTTAATCCTCGGGTTCTCTTCCCTCACCTCAAGAATCTTTGCCATTCTCATTTCGCGCGGCTTACCTGTGGGCAATTCCAATCAGCTCCTTTGCGGACGAGAAGCCATTCTTCCCCATCCACTCCTCCATCTCCTTCGAAATCTTCCCGAAAACCTTGAACCCGCCACCTGCAACAGCGCTCCCGATTCCAACTGCCGTTGCGCCGGCCATCATCATCTCGAGCGCGTCTCTCCCAGAGCATACCCCGCCAGTTCCTATGACTGGAATTTTCACTGCTTCGTAAACATCCCACACGCATCTCACGGCAATCGGCCTTATCGCAGGCCCGCTCACTCCGCCTGCCTTGTTCGCGAGCACCGGCTTCCTCGCCTCCAGGTTGATTATCATCCCGGGCCCCAGCGTATTCCCCATGTTAATAACATCTGCGCCCGCTGCCTCAACCGCCTTCGCAACTTCTTTCAGCAGATGAGTATTCGGCGACAATTTCGCTATGAGCGGAATTCCGCTCACCCTCCCTTTCACCGCCTTCACAGCCTCGGCGGCATGCTCCGGCTCATAGGCAAACGGCACCCCGCTCTCCCTCATCGTGTTCGGGCAGGAAAGATTAGCTTCGAGCATCGCCGGTTTCGCCTCCGCGAGCTTCGCAGCAACATCCCCGAACCCCGCCACATCCTTCGCAAAGAAGCTTCCAATTACCGGCGCCTTCACCATTTTCACAGCAGCAGCCAAATCCTTTGCCCCTTCCTCCATTCCGGGGTTCGAAAGCCCGACCGCATTCACAAGCCCGCACTCCCATTCCAGGACAGTGGGATTCGGGTGTCCACTCCTCGGCTCAGGGCCTATTGACTTCATGGTCACAGCGCCAGCCCCGCCTTTCGCCGCCCTCTTCAAAGTCGCAGCGCTGACCCCCACTATGCCTGAGGCCAGGATAAGCGGCTTCGACAGCCTCACCCCTGCCAGTTCCACACCAAGTTCCACCATTGGCTAACCTCGGGTAATAAGACGACCTAAACCCTTACGAGGGGCGGCTATAAAAAGCTACCGCGAGGCCTTCGCCTCAGCAATCCTTCTCTTAAACTCCGCAACCCTTCCCGCAATGTCCTCGTTCCCAACCACATCGGAAATTGCAGCAACTCCGTCAGCGCCCGCCATAATTGCCTCGGTGCAGTTCTCAAGCGTTATCCCACCGATTGCAACAACAGGAATCTCCGCATTCCTTTTCTTCACTTCCGAAATGGCATTGGCGCCAACCGCCCATCCCGCGTCCCTCTTCGTTTCCGTTGGAAATATGGGCCCCAGGCCGACATAATCCGCCCCTATCTTCGCAGCCCGCAATGCCTCTCCGGGGTTTCTCGCCGAAACTCCGACAATCTTCCCCTCGCCCATCGCATCGCGCGCAATCGGGTAGGGCGTGTCCCCCTGTCCGACATGCAACCCATCCGCATCTACGGAAACCGCCACATCAACATGGTCGTTCACTATGAACAGCACCCCTTCCTTCCTGCAAAGCTCTGCGATGGAGTGCGCCTGCTGTATTATCTCAGGGAGAGGCAAATCCTTCTCCCGGTACTGCACAATCTTCGCCCCGCCCTTAATGGCATCGATGACCGTCTCAATGACGGGCTTTTTCGAGAGCCTTCTGTTGGTTATGAAATAGAAATCAAGCGTCCCTTCCGGAATCTTCATCCAATCACCTCAACGCGCGCCATCCGTTTCACATCGTCCTCGCCAAGCGAATAAACCTCATCAATCAGCGCACTTTTGAACGCCATGGGCGCCTTCGCCCTCTTCGCAGCGAGCTCGCCCGCAATCCCGAAGCAGGCGAGGGCAGCAGCAGCCGCCTTCGCATAATCCTTCTCAACTGCGCAGAATGCGCCAATCATCGAGGCTGCCATGCACCCGGTCCCCACGACCCTCCCCATCATCTCATGCCCATTGTCTATATTATATACTTCTCCGGAAGGGCTCGCAACGACATCCCTCTTCCCGGTAATCACAACGGTCGCACCGCTCGCCTTCGCAAGCTTCTTCGCAATCGCATCCAAATCCCCTTCAACGCTGACCGCCTCAACGCCCTTCGTTTCAGCCTTCGCCCCCGCAAGCGTCCCAATCTCGCTCCTATTCCCCTTAATCACTGCCAGCTTCACCTTCCCCATTATCTCCTTCGCCTTCTCCGTTCTCAGCTTCGTCGCCCCGACTCCGACACCGTCAAGAATTACGGGCACTCCCTTCGCATTCGCCATCCTTCCAGCGGAAACCATCGAGGAGACAATCTGCGGGGTCAGCGTCCCAATATTGAGCACGAGCGCCCCGGAGATTCCTGCCATCTCGGCCGACTCCTCCTCCGCGTGCGCCATAACCGGGAGGGCGCCCACCGCCCTCGTAATCGCCGCGCACTCGTAGATGGTCACCCAGTTGGTGATATGGTGCACTAGCGGCTTTCTCTCCCTCACCCTCGCAAGAATTCCGCTTATTTCGGCCACGGACCAATTTCACTCCAATCCCTTTTAATCCTTCTTTCCGCCGATTTACCCACTTCCGGGTAATTACCCTTTTATTAGTGCATCAGCCAAACCTTCCACATGAAAACCTACGACATCGTGATAGTCGCGCTGCTCGCGGCAGCCGCGGCCGTATTCCAGCTGGCGCACGGGATAATCGGAATCCCGACCGGCTTCGGGATGACGGTCGACCTCGTGGCCGTCCCCGTTTTGCTCGCGTTCTTCATCTTCGGCCTCGAGCATTCCCTCTGGGTGCTGCTCATCGCCTCCATCGTAATCACGCTCGTCGCGCCCGACTCCTGGCTCGGTGCGAGCATGAAGTTCTCCGCAACCCTCCCCATGGTCCTCATCCCCGCGTTCTACCTCCTCTCGCGCGAGAAGAAGGCGAGCTTCCCGCTGCTCGCCGCGCTTGCGGTTTTCGCGGCATTCGCGGTTCTCGTGCTTCCCGGCTCCGCGAACATTGCCGCGCAATCCACTGCCCTGCAGCTGAACCGGACCTCCGCCTATTCTGTTCCGGGCTTCTCGCTCCAAGGGACCGAGGTGATAAAGGGCACCACTGTGACCGCAGGCATGCTCCTCCTCGGGCTCCTGCCCATCGCCGTGCTAATACTCCTCTCCGCAGTCCTCCTCTACATCTGGAAGAAGTATGCGGGGGCGGTCGCGCTCAAGCCCCTCAGGAACGCGCACATAGCCATAGTTGTGCTTGTCGCGGCGCTTGCAGTGAGGGCCCTTGCAACCGTGGTCTCCAACTACTATTACGCCGGGCCGCTCTTCTTCGGGATGAGCACGGAAACATTCATGTCTGCGGTTCCCTGGTATTTGATAGCGGGCTGGAACTGCTTCCAGGGAATCCTCGAGTTCGGAATCGCCTGGGTGCTCGCCTACGGCTTCGGCTTTGCGAAGAGCTATGGTGATTGGGCTGGCTGACGCAATCTCACTCGAAAATATTTCGTTCTCGTATTCCTCCAGCCCGAAGAAGATTCTCGATGGCATCACGCTGCGGATAGCCAAGGGGGGCTTTGTAGGCGTGGTGGGTGGCACGGGGGCGGGCAAGAGCACGCTGCTCTACTGTATGAACGGCGTGATTCCGCATCTCGTGGGCGGGCGAATGGAGGGCTCCGTCTCCTTGCTCGGGAAGGATACGAGGAAGAACGGGCCCTCCTCGCTCGCCAAATCCGCAGGGATAGTCTTCCAGGACCCGGACTCCCAGATATTCGCGCTCAGCGTGAGGGAAGAAGTTGAATTTGGGCTCTCGAACCTCGGGGTGAACGGGCAGGAGCGCACTTCCCGCGTGGAACAGGCGCTCGCAGAAACAGGGCTCTCGGGCCTTGAGGACGAGAACCCCCGCGAGCTCTCAGCAGGGCAGAGGCAGAAGGTGGCAATCGCCTCAGTGCTTGCCATGGACCCGGAAGTCCTTCTCCTTGATGAGCCGGTCTCGTCGCTTGACTGGCGGAGCGCCCGCGACATCTACGAGCTTTTGAAGGGGCTAAACCAGAAGGGGAAGACCATCGTAATAGTCGAGCACAATACTGAATGGCTTGCCGATTACGCCGACCGGATAGTCGGAATAGCAAATGGCGGAATCACGCTTGATGGCAAGGCCGAAGAGATTCTTGCTGATGAGCGGCTCGAGAAGCTGGGGCTGAAGGTTCCCTGCGCAGTGCAGATCTCCTGCGAGCTCGGGCTTGGCGAATGCGCCCACACCCCGCGGCAGCTGGTCCGCATCCTGAGGGGAGTGAAATGATAGCTTACAGGAAAGGCGCACCAGTCCAATCCGCCCTGAGGGGAGCGAAATGATAGGCTACAGGAAGGGCAGTTCGTTCCTCCATTCTCTGGACCCAAGGGTGAAGCTCTTCTGGCTCATCCTCCTCTCCCTCTTCCTAGTATTTCTCAGGGCTCCAGCAATTGCCATTTCCGCAACGCTTGCAAACCTCATCCTTCTCCAGCTCTCAGGCATAACGCCTGCGGACTTTTGGAAGGACATGCGTGGAATCCTCATCTTCGCTTTGATTCCAATCCCCCTCCAATTATTGGCGGTCGGAAGCCTCCAGCTTGGCATTCTCAACTCTCTCATCCTCATCAACCTGCTCTCCAGCGCCTTCCTATTCATCTCGACAACAAAAGCCGGCTCATTGATTGGCGCCCTTTCGTGGTTCCGCGTTCCCCCCTCCCTTTCCTTCGCAATCGCGCTCTCCCTCAGCTTCATCCCAATTCTCCAGGACGACCTGCACAAGGCAAGGGTTGCGCAGGCGGCAAGGGGAGGCAGGCTCACAAAGCCCTCGAGCGTAATCCCCACTATAATACCGCTCTTCCACGGAATCTTCTCCCGCGCAAGAACACTCTCGATTTCATTGGACGCAAGGGGTTTCGACCCGGAGAAGAAGATGGAGGTGAGGCTTGCAATGAATGCCAGGGACTATGCCTTCCTCTTCTTCGCCTTCGCCTTCCTTTCAGCGCTTGCGCTCACAGCCTTTTAAATTTGAGTTGAGCGAAAATAGGGTATGTATAAGCAGGCCGTTTCCGCTGCACAGGATGAAAAGGCAAAACCGAACGGCAGGCGCCTTCTTTCCTCTCTCGAAGCCGAACAGCTTCTCAATAAGTACGACATCACCCTGGCAAAGAGCATGATGCTCCCGCTCGGCGAGATAAACGAATTCACGCTGAAGGCCGCTGCCAAGCTCGCAAGGGAGTTCGCAGACGAAACCAAGGGCACATTCGCAATCAAGCTCATTTCGCCCGACGCAGTCCACAAGTCCGACGAGGGCTTCGTCCGGCTCGGCGTGCGCCCGAAAAAAATCGAGGACGCACTCTTCGAAATCTGCTCAAGCGCGAAAAGCAAGAACTACAAGATTGAAGGAATCCTCGTGCAGGAGATGGCAAAGGAAGGTCTTGAGCTTTTCGTTGGCGGGAAGCAGGACCCGCAGTTCGGCCCCGTGGTCGTCTTCGGCGAGGGCGGCCTTCTCGTGGAATACCGCAAGGACCTGCATATGAGAATTTGCTCGGTGAACGGCAGCGACCCCGTGGGCATCAGGATGGACATAGACGAGGCGCGCCGGCTCATAAATGATGCTGCCATAGTCGAGGTGATGGGGGGCATCCGCGGCCTTCCGAAAAGGGATGCGGAGGCTGTCGCCGGGCTTCTCGTAAACGTTGCTACGCTTCTCTGCGAGCATCCCGAAGTGAAGGAGCTTGACCTCAACCCGGTAATCTCGCACAAGGAGGGCTATTCAATCGTTGATGCAAGGATAGCCGTAGGCGGTCCCGAGGGGCTCGAGCTCAGGCGCGAGACCGGGATGGATGCGGAGAAGAAGTTGGAAGGCCTGCGCCAAATCATGCACCCGAAAAGCATCGCGGTCATCGGCGCCTCAGAGACCAATCCGACCTGCAAGGCAATCGTTGAGAGGATTAAGGGCTCGAAATTCGGGAAGAATGGCGGGCAGTTCTACCTCGTCAGCAAGAGGTCTCCGGAAAAGGAAACCATCTGTGGCATGGAATATTTCGGCAGCATCTCCGAAATTCCCGGCAGCGTGGACCTTGTGGTAATCGCGGTCCGTCCCGACATAGTGCCGGAGATGCTCAGGGAATGCGGGCGCAATGGCGTGAAGGGCGCAATAATAATCACGGACAAGTTCAAGGAGGCTGGCTTCGCGGAACTGGAGGAGGAACTCGTGAAAGCCTCAAAGGAGAGCGGCGTCCCATACATCGGCCCCAACTGCGTGGGGGTCATCAACCAGCGTTCGGGCGTGGATACGATCTTCATTCCCCACGAAAGCTTCCTCGTGCCCGAGAAGCCCGGTGGCATAACCGTGGTCGCGCAGAGCGGCGCGATGGGGGTTTCCACGCTGCGCATGCTGGTTGGCAGCGGCATATCCTTCGCAAAGTTCATCTCAGTCGGCAATGCCTCCTGCATCAACACCGTCGACCTGCTCCGTTACCTGAAAGACGACCCTGAAACGGCCGTGATAACTCTCTATGTGGAGGGACTCCCGAACGGCAAGGAGTTCATGCAGCTTGCGCGGGAGGCCAGCGAAACGAAACCGGTCGTCCTGCTCAAGGGTGGCAAGTCCGACGCAACCTCCAAGGCAGCCAGCTCGCACACCGGCTCCGCAATAGGTTCCTGGGCCATATGGGAGGCCGCGCTCAGGCAGGCCGGAGTGGCTAGCTGCGGAAGCCTCGCGGAGCTTGCCGCAGTCTCAACCGCATTTGCCACGCAGCCCGTTTCAAAGGGGAAGAGGGTCGGCGTTGTCACAAATGCCGGCGGATTCGGAGTGCGGATTGCGGACGAGCTGGATGCGAGCAGGCTCGAACTGCCCCAACCCGGCGATGAGTCGAAGGGCAACCCGCTCGACCTACTGGGGAATTCGGACACCGAAAGTTTCCTGAAGGCGGTGGAAGCTTTCCTCAAGGACCCGAACTTCGATTGCGTAGTGATAGCGCCGGTCTTCGGAACCGCGGGCATCGACGTGCAGGGGCTGGCAGAAGGGATACTCAAACTTTCGAAGGACACCAGGAAGCCCATCATTGTGAGCACGCCCCTCCACGGGCCGGTTGAAGGCTTCGCGAGAATACTCGGGGAGAACGGCATACCAGTCTGCATCTCGGAAAAGGCCACTGCCAAGGTAGTGCGCTCCCTCTGGGCGCGGGGAAGGTTCCTCGAGCGCTGCAACGGGAACTGACGTCTCCCAGCTTATTATTTAAGCAACCGAAGCGAAAAAATTAGCGATGCACGCTGGCAAGGCCGCACTCCTTTCGAAAATCACTTCGCGCTATCCCACTCTCCGCTCAGCACCGCTCAAGGAGACGGTTTCGGGCTCCTCCCCGCCTTCTGTTTTCATCGGCACCTACGGCTACCCGAAGGTCTTCGTCGGCCCCCTCCTCCCCCCTTTCCTCGGCAACACGAAGCTCTACGACACGCCCGAAGAATGGATTCCGCGGGGAATGGAACAGGCGGACGTGATGGCAAAGCGCCTGCAGCTCATCCGCGGGAAGGAGGCGGTCGATGTGCGCGACCAGGGGAAGATTTCCGAACTATCAAGGGAAATAGCGCTCGCAAAAAACTCCACAGAGGTTGAGGCCACCTTCAAATCAATTCCAAGGGGCGGCTTCCTCAACGAGGAGGTGCAGCCTTTCGGCCCTTCCGCTGACCTGAAGGATTTGAGAATAAACGGAGGAAAATGGGACCACAAGCTCGAAAAGGCATACAACGACACCGACCTCCGCGCAAAAGACGCCGTCCTCGAGCTCTATGGGGATGGCGCGCAATTCTCCGACATCCAGCGCGCATTCAGCGTCGGCGCATTCGGCCTGAAGAAGAACAGGAAATTCGTCCCTACCAAATGGAGCATAACCGCAGTCGACAGCACCCTCTCCAGCAACCTTCTCTCCGAAATCCAGGCATTCCCGCTCCTCGAAGCCCCGCAAATCTACGAGTTCGAGTCCTTCAGCAACAAATATGCCGCGCTCTTCTACCCATCCCTCTGGCAATTCGAGTGGATGGAGGCATTCTTCTCGCAATTCCCCGGCTCCCCCCACATCTCAATCTTTGCCGACCACGAATATGCGGAGGGGAAGAAGGAATATTCGCAGGTGGGCGGCTGCTACTACTCGGCAAAGCTGGCAGTTTTGGAGAAGATGAAGGAGATGCAGAGGCAGGCAGGCGTTCTCATCCTCCGCGAGGCCTACTCCGACTACGTTCCGCTCGGCGTCTGGAATGTGAGGGAGAACCTGAGGCAGGCGGTGCAGCAAAAAGCAACGGAGTTCGACTCCTTCACCGAAGGCCTCAACTACGCCTTCTCCAGGCTCAAGGTTCCCGAGAAGGACTGGCGCCAGAACAGCGAGACGCTGAAGAATAAATTGCGGCAGTCTAGCCTTTCTTCTTTCCTCTAACGCCCCGCAATCCGCATGAGCGACTCCTTGTGGTCCGGAGTCAACAGGAACTCCGGATCGTAGGCGCGCGCATCCTCCAGAAGGTAACGCAATCTTCCGATTGGCCTCGTTTCCTTGAACTTTTCGTAGCCGCAGCCGCCGTATTTCGCCGTCCATTCCACCATCGCGTCCATCTCCTGCCGGGTTGGTGCAGAGAGCTGCGAGCGTTCGTCTTTCAAATTTCCGGCCAAGGTATTGCGGAGGATTTCGGGCCTCAGGTCGTCATTGAAAAATACGTGCGCAACTTCCAACGCGCTCCGCAACTGCGAGACGGGCCCCTCGTATCTGACCAATGCAAGAGCCTCCCTATTCCATCCCTTTGCCCTCGCTTTCTCCAGCACTTTCCAGCGCGCCCTGACTTCGGGAGGCGCGAACTCCGCCAGGTCCCGCTGCGTAGAGCAGCGGCTTATCCTCCAGATCCGCTCCCCCAGCTTGCCGGGCAGCTCTTCGCGCAGTTGTGCGCGCCCCATTTTCCAGTATTCGCGCACGGCATGCACTGCGATGTTTCCTGCATCCGCGAACTCGGTTATGGATACCTGGGCATGCATCTTCCGGTGCCATGCGCCCTCCAGGCGCTCCTCGGCCACCCCGGCCGCCACCTTCAGCCGCTGGACAAGCGCCTCCTCGCGCGCAACGCGCAGCCGTTCCACCCGCGCTTTCAGTTTCGCCGGAAGGACGTTCTCGCGCCGCAGCGCGCCGCTGGGCACGAATAGATACACAAGCCTCGGCTCGGAGATGTTTGCGGCCTTCGCGGCGCCGGATATTGGCATCAGGAGCGTAGCGGCCCTCCTCCCCGCGCGCATCTCTTCCACGTCTTCCTCGAGGAACTCGACCGCTTTTTCGGCGCACTTGAGGTACGTTCTCCTCCATTCGGCGGGGAGCCGCTCGACGCGCATCCTCAGCCCGTCCGGGAGATTCTTGCGCCAAGCGCCGGCGCTCGGCTTGAAGAAATCGTCAAACTTCCGCGCCTTCAAGTTCCCCTCCTTCGCGGCCTTCGAGATTGGCATCGTGAACTTCGCGCGCTTCCTCCCGGCCTTAATTTCCCTCAGGTCATTCTCAAGCCATCCTACAAATTTCCCGAGGCATTCGTTGAAGTGCCTCTCATGCGCACCCATGAGGCTCTCGATGCGGTTTCTGAGGGCTTTCGGGAGGTTCTCGCGCCTCTTGGCATTGCTTGGCCTGAAATAATTTTCTAAGGTGCCCCATTCGATGTTGCCCGCTATGGCAGCATCCGAGACAGGCATAACGGAAACCGCCTTCCGCTTGCCCGCCTTCATCCCGGCAAGATAATCTTCGTAGAACTTGACCGATTTCTCAAGGCATTCATGGAAGTGCTTCTCATACGCACCCATGAGCTTCTCAATCCGTTTTCTGAGGCCGTCCGGAAGGTTCTTGCGCTGCTCGGCTTTGCTTGGGACGAAATAATCGGTTAAGGTGCCCGATTCGATGTTGCCTGCCTCGGCGGCTTCCGAAGTCGGCATACGGGGATTCGCCTTCCGCTTGCCCGCCTTCATTTCCCCAAGATACTCTTCATAGAATTTGACTGACTTCCCGAGGCATTCATCGAAGTGCCCCTCATACGCACCCATAAGGTCCCCAATCCGTTTTCTGAGGCCGTCCGGAAGGTTCTTGCGCAACCCGGCATTGCTTGGAGCGAAATAATTCTGCAAGGTGCCCAACTCAATATTGCCTGCACTTGCGGCATCCGAGACAGGCATATAGGAACTCGCCTTCTGCTTGCCCGCCTTCATCCCGGCAAGATAATCCTCGTAGAACTTGACCGATTTCTCAAGGCATTCGTTGAAATGCTTCTCATATGTTCCCATAAGGCTTTCGATGCGGTTTTTGAGGCCTTCCGGAAGATTCTTGCGCAGATCAGCACGGTCTTGTGCGAAATAAGCATTTAAGGTGCCCAATTCAATATTGCCCGCCTTGGCGGCATCTGAGACGGGCATACGGGAAACCGCCTTCCGCTCGCCCGCCTTCATCCCGGCAAGATAATCCTCATAGTATCTGGCTGATTTCTCAAGGCATTCAACGAAGTACTTCCCATATTCATTTCTGAGCGATTTGACGCGTTTTCCGAGGCTATCCGGCAAACTCCGATGCCGTTTCAAGTTCCAGGGGGTGAGGAAACGGGTCAGCGCAGTCGTCTTCATCTTCGCCTCACGTGCAGCATCGGCCATGGGCATTTTCCTGCTCACGGTTTTCTCTCCGGCTTTCATCTCCCCAAGGCGGTTCTCAAGGAATCCCAGCGCCTTTTCAATTTTGGCGACTGTTTTCCCGACTCCCGGGCGCAGTCCCTCGCCATCGCCGAGCGCAAGCTTTCCAATCAGGGCCCCGGGTTCCGGCATCGCCTGCCCGTTGCTAACAGCAAGAGCCTCCCGTTGAGCGACTTCTTTCCCCGCATGCAGCATACGCAAAATTCCGCTCTTCAGGTATAAATTGATGGCGCCGGGCCTTGCGCAATTGTTGCAGCCCATGCCATTTGCCGCACGCTGCGGCAGCGCAGGCCGAGCCGCTGGCGAGGGGATTCGGGAGCAAGTCTGCCGTCGAAAACTCTGGCAACCCTTTTAAAGGCTTCCGTTTAAAGGTTTCCTTAGTGGTCGCAGGGCATCCGTCGCCAAAGAATCTTATCCTAAACGAAGGGTGCCCACTATACTTCCCGAATGCGGAGTCCTACGGGGTGGGTGCATGAAAAATAAGAAAAACCGTGGAGGAGCAGGAGATACCGCCTCCCAAACTGCGGATTGCGTCTTTTCGTCTGCAGGGAAAGCCATGCTTCTTGTCCCGGTTTTGCTCATAATTTTCTCCCTTAGCGCAAGCGCTGCCGTTTCATTCAGAGGCGACTGGCCGAACGACGGCAACAGTTACCGCGTTGAGATATATGACCTAGGGCAGGCCAGCCCGTGCGACAATGAGTCGGACAATGGTACTCTGCTGGCTGGCTCAGGAAACATCCAGGGAAACGACCAATTTGATTCCAACGACGAGTATCTCCTTCCTCTATCCTTGACGTCAAGCGGCAACCTGTACATATATTTCTGCAACTCAGCAGACAACACGACCCTCGTTTCTTACGTGAGGAACACTACGGCTGGCTCCAATGTGGAGCTTGACTTTGGCAAAGTTGTGGGCACGGCTGCCACAAACAACGATTTGGGCAGCAAATACGTCCACGTATGCGACGCTTTGAACGGCGGCACCAACATAGCATCGAGCTCAGCACTCACTGCTGCGGACGGCTCATATACGCAGTATTATTACCTTGACGAGCCTTCGGTTGCAACGGGAGGAACCAACATCCCTAACCTCTACATCTTCTTTGATAATGACAACTCAAACAAATGCACCTTTGACGCGACGAAAATAGCGGGCCTTCACGTAATCCCAAGCACGCAACTGCCTTATAACTACGGCGTAAATATCAGCTACTCTCCTGGCACGAAACTCAGCTCGAATGCGCACGCCGACATAATGGCGAGCGGCTACCTCAAGGTCCAGCGCGCTGCAGGGGACAATGAATTCGTCGGCATGACCGGCGAACTGACTGGCGGGGCAGGCGCATACAACCTCTACTACCAGAATCCGGCTACTGGCACGCTCACTGTTTACGTTTACACCGGCGCAGTCCCGGACACGACTCCCGAAGAGATTATTACGGGATTGGCGAATGGCGCAAGCGGCAATGCGCTTGACCTGTCGGTCAGGATAAGCGGCAGCGTCCCGAGCGATGTCGCTACCGTCACAACGACCATCGGCGGACTGACATACAACGTGAGCACGATAGCAGGCACGCCAAAGACGTACAACCTTTACATACCTACGGGCCAGGCTCCGGCCATAGCGTTCAAGGACGCCGGCGGAGCCACGCTCTTCACCTATAACTACGGCGCTTCGGTTGGCAGCGACGACACGCTCAACGTCGGGAAGCTCTACGGAAATGTGCATGCGAACCTGGACGGCGCCGGGAACACTATACAGGTGTTTGAGGACAGTGCATGCACCGCGAACGGGAGCATCGAATCGCTTGCGGTAGTGCCACATACCGCAAACTCTCCGGACTACGTGGCGTATTTCGCTGACGGCAAGAACTCGACGGGCCCGGACTACTGGGTTGGGATAAATGACAGCGGCTACACCATTTGCGGCAACGGGTTCCAACTGTCAAGCGAAGAGAGGAACATGGACTTCACATCGCTTATAACCGGGACTGTCTCGGCAGGCATATACACTGCAGGTGCCATGGCACTGGACGCCGACGACGACGGCGTTTATTCCGCGGGAGACCCATTCACCACCCACTTCGACACGTCACACAATTACGAGCTTTACGTCAACTCGAGCGGTTCGCACAATATACTGGCATTCTCCACGGTGGCAGGCGGCTACCCGGGCACGCTTGAGCTGAACATCTCAAAAACAATAGCGGTGGATACGACATTTAACGTCGGGCAGGTTGACTGGCAGGCCGCGAACGTCAGTGCGGACCTCACTGGCGCGAGCGCAGTGTGCGGCACAGGCGCGTGCTGGCTGAGCGTGTACAACGGCACATCGGATGTTTCGTCCAAAACAAAGACCTTCGCTGCCGATGGCAGCCAGTTCTACGCGGTCCCGGCAGGCACGGTCGACTTCCAGATATGGGGAGATGGTGGCCTCGTATCCTACGTTTCCGGCTACACTCCGGACGCGGATTACCGGGTCACATTCGAGCCAGGGTATAACGTAACGATGACTGCGCCGGCGGGCATGATATGGGCCATAACGGGAGGCGGAACTTTCGCGAACTATTCTTCAAATGCAGCTGGAGAGCAGATATACGTGGACAAGTCCGAGGAGGAGCTTCCGACCACATACACCTACAGCGCGTATACCACTTCCCCGACCACGCTCAGGCTTAGCTGGGGCAGCAAGGACGCCAGTACCGACGCAACGTGGGAGGTTGACAAGGTTTCCGGAGCCTCGCCTGCTATCCTAGACGTTTCAGGAAGCGACACGGGTGACATCCAGGTAGCCTCAAATCTTACGGCCTGCCGTGCAGGAACCTTCGTGAGCAGCGAATTAGTGCAGCCAGCCAGCGGCAACTATGCACAATATTATGAAGGCTCAGCAGCGACCTATTACGTCAGGGCCAGATATGCAAAAGCAGGCACGGGCAACTTTGATTCGTGCGTCAAATTCTCAGGTTCAGGTGGCGGTGCCTCGGATACGGCTGGTCTCGTCGAGGTGACGGGCACGGTCCCATCAACCAGCCTTGGAGTCAAGGACCTAACGGAAGTGGGTGCGGATAATGCCGAACTCAGCGGCTGGACTACTGCGAATGATAGCGGAGATGATGCAACAACCCTAAGTTTCTACAGCAATGTCTACCACCTAGTCTCACTCAAAGATACTGCGGCAACCACCGCACACGTGAGGTTTTATATCTCCGGTCCAGGAGTTGCCTTGATAACACAAGAAGACTTGGCCCTTGCCGGAAGCTCAACAACCGTAAACGTTGATGACATAAGGGGCAATGTTCCGGCACTGCTTGATACTGCCGTTTTAGAGGGCAGCACAGCGAGCGGTGAGATATGCGGCGGGACACCACCAATCCCCGGCAGCAAAGTTGCTGTTGCTACAGCAAGCGACCCGGGCTACAGGCTGTATGCCAAGGCGACTGGGGCATCCTTCTACGTGAACTTCTGTGATACGAATAATACAGAAGGCCTCGGAGCAAACACAAAGCTCCTTGAAGAGTCAGTCACAACGACCAGCAGCGGTGGGCACACTTTCTTGCTGAATGTTTCAAGGGTAGGTGGCGCGGCGCACGCCGACCTAACTGACGGCGACGACCCATTCTCGGTCTATTCGGGCTCAGGCTGCACCACTCCGCTGAGCAGCGAAACCCTTTACGGCCTTAACCCCGGCACCTACGCAGGAAGCGAAAACTACTCGCAATACTACCAAACTTCTGGCGCAGGAAACTATTACCTGGGTGTCGTGGAGGACGGAAACACTTCCTGCATGAGGTTCAGCGGAGGCGTAGCGGGCTCTAATGATGTAGTGGACATAACAACGAAACTGAGCGGCACCGTGCCAACAGCGATAACCAAGGTTGCAGCGGCGAACGCTAGCGGAGACGGCACAATAGACGCATTCACAACGGACATAACGGCTGGCGCATACGCACTTTACATTCCATCAGGCTCAGCAACATCTAGCGCACTTGCGTACGAAGGCGCAACCCTCAGGCTGAACCGGACGAAGGACCTGAGCGTCAGCGACGCGAACTTCGACGTTAATGAGGTGCACGGTGACAAGTCCCTGCTCCACTCGGATATCAGGGGCGGCACGTGGTACATCGAAGTCTGGAATACGGGTGGAGGCAAGGTTTCTTCCGAGACCGTGGACATGGGTGGAGGCTCCGGAACATACAAACAGTTCTACGAGGACCACCTAGGCTACGATATCCGGATTTACAATGCGTCGCACGAGCTCGCATACTATGTATACGGTTATAACCCGGGAGTCAGTGGCGGAGACGACCTCACTTTTGAGCCGGATACCAAACTCACAACGACCGCGCCTACCGGAATCGCGGCGGTGGAGGCTATAGACAAGACTCGCGATGACTTCACATACCGCGACAACACATCGGCACCCTCAAACCCATACTTCACGATGTACGTTGCGAACAGCACCAGCTATGATTTGAACGCCTACACCGACTCTTTCACCACGCTCGGGCTTGCGAGAACTGTCGCACTGGGAACGGACAAGGACCTTTCCGGCGGCGACTACGAGTGGATTATCGGCGAGATAACCGGCAACTGCGCGAACATCAATTCAGCCCTGAAACCTGCCGGAGGCCCTGGAGCGATGCACGTTAAAGTTGTCGACGATTACACCAACATCGGCGGCTGGGCAGAATACTCCTCCCAGACCGTTGACCTTGTCACAACCTGTGGGACAAGCCCAAGCTATATGCAGTATTACGATGAGTCCGATGTCAAAAACGCGACAAATGCAGACATCGTTTTCACCATATCGGGCAGTGACTACTTTGTTATCAAAGATTACGCACCCGCGACCAACCCGGACGTCATGACCCTGGAGCCGCAGTATGAGCTTACAATCGTTGATCCTGGCCCAAGCGACATACAAAGTGCCAAGTTCAACCTTACGGCAGGCGCGCTTGGAACCGGAACTGCGGCCGTCGAGATTGTTGCGGACGGCTCGGCCAACCTAGTACAGCTTTCCAGCATTTACCTGCCAGCCAAGAGCGGATATACCTTCCATGCATACACCGCAACTGACCTAAGCGGCGAAGTCCTGGAGAGGAACAGCAAGGCTATGGCCGCGGATGACGATTGGAATATCGCGGATGTCACTGGCGCGAATGCAAGCATACACGCAGACCTGGCGGATGGAACGCACAGGATATTTGTCTACGCAAACGACGACTCCACAATCGTTTCCGGGATACAAAGCGGAACGCAGTACGCGACCGTAGGGGACTACACACTTTACTACGACGTGGATGATGCGGGCGCTTCAGCCTACATCCAAGTCACAACCAACACCTCAGCCCTCCTGACCAGGTACAAATACGCGCTCCCAGGTCTGGTCGGCGGCGACTCGCTCACATTCGAGCCGGACACGCTGCTGAACGTGACCTACCCCGCAAGCCTGAACGCGGGCAGCTTCAGCTACAATGACGGCACGTACAACTATTACATAACGGCAGGAGAGAATGGCGGGGACACCTACGTCCAGAGCGGCTCGGGCTACAACTTCAGCGCCTACACCGGCGCTGCATGGACGACCGAAGTCCTGCGCAGGGCAGGCAAGGCCGTCGCCCCGGCTACAACCAGCTGGGACATTGCCGAGGTCACGGGCAACAGCACTTACCTGCACCCATACCTCATAGGGCACCAGGTGAAGATATATAACAATACGGATACGGGCATGGTTTCCGGGATAGAGGGCGGACAGCAATACGTTACAATCCCCGCGGCTGGCAACAACTACACGATTTACTACGACGTTGGCGACGCGGACGGTTCAATGTACATACACATAAACAGCCCTGCGCTGCTGTTAACCCGGTATCACTACAACGGCCCCCAGTTTGCAGGCGCAGGTTCGCTCACCTTCCAGCCGGACACGCTGATAAACGTGACTTACCCCGCAAGCATGAACAACGGCAGCTTCAAGTACACCGATTCGGGCGGCTTCGATTATCTCATCAAAGCAACGGAGAACGGCACCTACGTCGAGGCCGATAAGAGCTTGTACAACTTCAGCGCGTACAGCGATGCCGCATGGTCGGCACTCGAGCTCAACCGGACAGGCAAGACGGTCACCGCGCCGACGACCCCGTGGAACATCGCAGACGTTTACTGGAACACTACATACGTGAACGGCGATCTTAGCGGAGCCGCAGCGCAGCTCGAAGTTTATACGACTGCGGGCAGCCTGGTATCATCCGAAACAAGGACCTTCGACGCAGACGACTACCAGTATTACGAAGTGCCCGATTCCGGGAACGTGGACTTCAGGGTGTACGACAACCCGGGCGCAGCAGTGCTGTTCTACGCCTACAACTTCACGCCGAGCGCGGCCGGAAACACCATGTTCGAGCCATACTCCCCGGTAGTCGCCCATGCCCCGGGCACAATACACAGCTGGGCGATACGTGGCCACAATTTCACGTACCGCGACAACACGACTAGCTTGATAATCTACGTAGATTATCTCGAAGAGTACTATAACACAGACTACATATACAAGGCTTACACCGGCGACTTTGCTGGAGACGTGCTGTCAATGGGGCCCAAGGACGCGAGCCTGAATCCCCACTGGTATGTGAACACGGTTACGAACCCATACATACACAACGACCTGGTAGGCTCGGCAAACCTGACTGTCGTTTACCTCAATGCAGGCACAGATACCGACTGCGATACCGCAACCGCGCTTTCCTCCCCAACGGACCAGATATGGGCAAACGGAATCAAGAAGTATTATGAGGGAGAAGGAGCGGGAGCCAAGTACGTCGAGATAAAGGTCACCAATGGTTCGTATGTAACGTGCATCAACACGCTCGGCCTGGAACCTGTAGGCGGAGACCAGAACACGGATTATGACCTTGACGTGAAGACGAACGGCACTGTGAACAGCGGAATCGTGACCGTCTACATAGACTCGAATCCGACTTCAAATGACGACATCTCGCAGGCAACAGTGGCGAGCGGTTCGGTGAAGCTCTACAATATCTACTGGGCTGGCGCCAGCCCTGCGGACATAAGCTACAACGATTCAACCACTAAGCAACTGGACCTCACAGGCAGGAATCTCACCACAAACCCAACAACGATAAACGTCGGTAAGGTTTCAGGACTTTCGCATCCGGACATGACCACCGCGCAGGTCTACTTCGATAGTGCATGCAACACAACACAACTGAGCACGGAAACCACGGGCGAGCCGTTTAATGCCAGCGGAACACCCCCATATGCGTACCAGCGGTACTTCGAGGACAACGGGACACAGTACCTCGCCGTGAGCGACGGCGTCCACACAACCTGCGGAACCGGCGGCTTCACCCTTTCAAATGAGGACGCAACAATAAACATGGGGAGGATGGTAAGCGGGTCGACGCCATCATCAACCTATGATGTGGTTACATGGGGAGGACTCCCTGCCGATGCTGACATTGTTTCTATAGCGGCAAATATGAGCGGAGGCGCAACTAATGACTTCACAACTTCGCCAGTCTCCACAGGGCCAGCGGCTCCAGACGATTACGTGCTGTTCGTTGACTCGGATGCGCTGGGGCTCTCAACAACAATGCTGGACTTCTATGCCAACATTACCCCAACTGGCTTGGTGTTTGACAAGGCAGTAGACCTCTCTGCTTTAGACAACGTGACGAACGTCGCAAAGGTGGCAGGGCTTGCCGATGCGGGGCTCTGGGGAGGACAGTTCAGAGTGTGCGATGCGATACCTTCCCTTGCAGATTGGGGGGGCTGCACGACATATCTTGATAGCGTGCCCGTTATGCCGGCGAATGGCAGTCTGGCTACGCTCGACTACGACCTGTTCTTTGAGCAGCCAGCGGTAACAGACTATTACGTCGAGCTCCACAGTACGGGAGCTTACGGGGGAGCGCCATCATACACATACCACTTAGTTTCCACAACCCAATCCGGAGACTACATATACCAGGACTTTGACGGCGTTGTGTTTGGAACTGTAAACGAGACCTACAATGCAACAGTGCCGATACCAAACGTTGAGGTGAACGTGTACACTGGCATCACAGATCTCGTAAAGGCTTACACCGATGCCGCCGGTTACTACGAGCTATACTCCGGGAGCTCCAGTGGCCCGATGTTCATTGGCGAGCCTGCCATGCCTTACGGAGTAGCCTACAACATGAGTTTCCAGAAGGCAGGTTACGTGACGAGGGACTGGAATACAGATCCTAATGACACAACCGATTATTCGACTCCGTTCGTGGACAGCTCAAGCCCATTGGGCGACTTTGGAATAAACGGCGCTGCCTATCCCCTCGCTGGTGCCATAGGCCCTGACCGATTATACCTCCAGCTTCTCAGCGGGATAATCGTCAATGTTACGGACCTTGGAGGAAACCCGATAAACGACGCGACCGTCAGCATATATGACTGCAGCTTCAGCAGCAATCCGGCCGACTGCACTACAATCGGAACGTGCACGAATCCGCCCGGAGGAGTATTGACTGGCAACTGCACATTGGCAGCAGCAAACAACCCAGATGCATATCCGGGGCAGTACTTCTTCGCCGGGACAACAACACCGGGCGACTACGTCCAGATACGGGTTGCGAAGGCGCCATTTGACACGCAGTTTGACCCAGACCCAAATGCAAGCGTCAACAATAATATAGGAGGAGGAGGCGCACTCCAAGCGCTCGTAAAGACAATACGCATGATAAATCCGGCGCCCAAATGCAGCTTGGAAGTCACGGCACCGGGCGGCATGTCCTACCAAGACAGGCAGTATCTTGTGGTAGCGAACGACTCCGCAGTCAAATTCGTCGTGCAGTGCGGTGAAGCAGGCCTCGACGTCACCGGAGACATGTCTCCGCTTGGTGGAGACCCGCTCGTCAGCTTCTACCCCGACTACGCGCTCGGAACCGTTTACAACCACTGGCAAGGCATCAACGCGTCGGACGACACCTACAGGCTACCCATCAACGCCTCCGACGGAGTCAACACCTGGCAGGGCCTGGGCTACGTTGAAGTTGACGGCACGCCCCCAGGCATCTACGACTACTATCCCCACGGAGGCACGTTCAACACTAAGAGCGTGACTTTCGGTGTCTGGACCGATGAGATTGCAGTCTGCCACTACGACACTAACCCCAACGACATCTTCTGGAACATGTCCTACACGATGGCAGGCGACGGATCGCAGCACACCGGAATGGTCTATGCCGACAATGGCGCAAACACGGTTTACGTAAGATGCGCAGACCGCTTAGGCAATGCAATGAACACAAGCCAGGAAATAAGCTTCAACGTCGACGCAGTGGCGCCAAGCGTAACCAACGTAAGCCCGGCATACCTCATCAAGCCGTACAATGCAACCAACCGGGGCAACGTCTCCATAATGACGGACATGGACGCGGATTGCAGGTGGGACGCGGCCGAGATGAACTATACCAACATGCCCCTTAACCACAGCTTCAACACTACGGGTGGCCACTGGGCCAACCTTGCGAACGCAACTCCGGGCCAGGGCCTCAACATGTTCTTCATCCGCTGCAGGAGCAAGGGAGGAAGCGCAATCGAGATGAGCTCGTCAGCGCTGTTGGCCTTCAACTATGACACGATTCAGCCCACGATATACGGGCTGGGCTGGTATCTGGACGATGGGGCGCAAAAAATGTACCTGGACTTTGCGTCCGATGAGCCGCTCGACCTGAGCTCGCTCGCCCTGACATTCAACAACACCCCGATGACCCATGACGGCGGCAACGGCATGAACTTCGTATACAGCTTCAACTACTCTGCACTCCCCGATGGGACCTACGAAGTCAACATGACGTCATGCAAGGACCTTGCGGGCAACATATGCGTGCAGAGCGGCGTGCTACTCGGCGAGTTCCCATTCGATGTGACAATCGACAGGGCGGCGCCCGCTATATCCGGTGTCGGCTACAACGCGAGCACGTGGAACCTTACTGCCACGACCAATGAGAGCGCGACCTGCAAGTGGTCATGGGCGAATGAGGACTACTGGGACATGCCGAATGCAATGACCGGGTCGGGCACGGGCCACTTCGCATTGGTGCCACTGCCTGAAGGGTCATACAACATCTACATCAAATGCGCGGACGGGTCATACAACGTCGGCAACTATACCTACAGCGTGAGCGTGGATACGATGCCGCCGGTGATAACCGCCTCGAGCCCGACCGGCGTAATCGCAACGAGCTCGCCAACGCTCAACGTGACGACGAATGAGGCGTCAATCTGCAGGTATGCAACCAGCGCGTTCAACTATGACGCGGGCGGCATTCTGATGGACAACACAACGAGCGGGCTTGTGCACACGAAGCCGCTGAGTGGGCTGAATGACAGCACCTATCTCTACTATGTGCTCTGCCGCGACGCTGCAGGGAACACGATGGCTTCGCCGCTGCCCATAACCTTTGTCATAGACACCCGCGGCAACTTCAACTACACCTATGACCTGAGCGTGGGCTGGAACAACTTCTTCCTGCCGAGGATAGTCCTCCAGAACTTCACCTCGCTTGGAGGAAACTACACGGTCAAGAACGTGCTCGAGACAAAGGGCGGACTGACAAACACGAGCTACAACATGCTGTATTACAGGAACGCCACTTCGTGCCCGGCGCAGAACGGAAGCTGCTGGAGGTCGTATGTGCCCGGAGACACGGCGAACGACCTGACGGAGTTCAACGACTGGGACAACCTGCCTTACTGGATACACATGCTGCTGGCAGACAGGCTGGAGATACCGTAAGGTTCTCCTTCCCTTTCATTTTTATCATTCATTCTGGATTGGGGTGAGTAAATGGTCAGAAACGGGATGTTGGTATTCGCCTTCCTGCTAGCAAGCGCGCTTCTTGTCTCTGCGGACGTCGGGGTGGGTGACTGGACGGGCAATCTGTTCATCAACGGAAACATTGCCCCTTCAAATGCCGACGGCATTCCGATATGCGCCTACGTTGGCAGCAGCTCCACGCCCAATGACGACACCACGGTGGGCGCCGAAGCGAGCGGCTATTACCTGCTGCATGTTTTTGCTTCTGCCGGCGAAAATGTCAATTTCAGGGTGTTCTGCGAATATCCCGTGAATGAGAACCCCCAGGCTTGGAGTGCAAGCCCGCCAAGGCATTACCTCAACCTCACAATAACCCACACGACTCCCCCAGTCATAACCGTGATAGCGCCCATCGGCAGCAGCGTGCCATCCGGCAGTGTTGCGATGATTGTTGCCACTGACGAGCATGCGACATGCAGGTATTCGACCACGCCGGGAGTGGCATACGGGAGCATGGCTTCGGCAACCACCTCAACGCTTGGTACCACGCATACATGGGCCATCTCCGCGCCTGCAGACGGCACGGTTTACACCTACTATGTTAAGTGCAGGGACCAATTCGGCTTCATCAGCAGCGATGCAACGGTAAGCTTCACCACGGCGGGAGGCGGAGGAGGCGGCGGAGGCGGTGGCGGCGGAGGAGGCGGTGGAGGCGGCGGAGGCGAAGCCGGACCCACGCCAACGCCACGGCCAGGTGCGTCCCCGGGAGCAAGCCCTCTGCCTCCGGGATGCTCCCTACTCGGGGGCCAGTGTGCCGATGCAACCGACTGCTGTGATGCCGGCGCGACATGCGCGAACTACGTCTGCACCCAGCCGCAGATAACTCCCACGCCCAGCGGCAGGTTCGTGAACCTCACAGTCCCTGGAACAGTCACCGTAAATTCGACCGTGCGCCTGCACGTGACAGACGCGGTGACCGGGGCATCGATCGCGAACGCGACCGTGACAGTGACGACGCCGAGCGGTGAGCTGATAACCCTAGTCACGGATTCATACGGGGCTGCCAGCTTCTTTGCAGCCGAAATCGGCCTTTACAACTACGGCATCATCGGCTTCAGGTTCTCCATGCCCAAATCAACAAATTCGCTGGCGCCGTCCGGGCCTGGCGCAACGCCTACGGCCGTCCCGAGCATCACCCCAAGCCCAAGCCCGACGCCTGGCGGAGGCGGATTGCCGCCCTGGGCAGGGCTGGCTGCGCTCGTTGTGGTAGTCTTAATGGTCGCAGTTGCGGCTGCGGGCGCGTTCATCCTCGCCCACAGGCACCACGGGCGCAAGCAGAAAAAGAAGAAGTAAGCAGAGGGGTTACACATGAGCAGGCTCATCCCTTTCCTCCTTATTTTCCTTGTCTGCAGCATAGCTCTCGCGGATAGCGCGGCGGATGTAAACCAGGCAGCGACTCCTTTTCTGCTGCAGGGTGAAACCTTCACAAAGGCGCTCCACGTGATAGGGGGGCGCGACTACTACTTCGTGTCCATCAACGGCACGGAATCCATCGTGTTTGCGACTTATGGGGGCGTGCGCCCGGTATCGAATGAAAGCGAGCTGAGGGACCTTCTCGCGCAGGAGCTCTCCGAAACGAACGTTTCCGTGGAGGCGTTCCTCCCCAACAGCACCGAGAAGGACAGGATATGGGGGTATGTGCTCGCTTTCAACGAGAGCAGGAAGAGGGAGCGCGACTGCGCGGCTCTAATAGGCATGGACAGGTTCCCCTGCTATGATTTGGAAACGTGCTGGCGCGCCTGCTACACCCCCGCATGCCAGACCATGAAGCTGGGCTCCGGCGCCTTTTTCCTCACCCTCGAGCAGAAGATGTACCTCAACATAACGTTCATAGGCGGCAACATGTCGGAATTCGGGGAAACGCTCTACGCGCTCTCGCCAAACAGCACCACCACACGGACCGAATTGGAAAGCCTCTTGGGCAACATCCGGGGCATACGGGAGGCCTGCGGGAATGTCGAGTCAAATTCCATCCAGCAGCGCAGCGGGGTAGGCTTCTGCTACGCGGTGGTATACGAATATGGGGGGCTGATAAATGCGTCCGCGGATATAACGCGCAGGAGGGATGCGCTGATGCCCCTCTTCACAGCGGATGAGACCGCTTCGCTGCTCCACAACCGCACGCTCGAGCGGCTCGGGGTGAAGGAGGCCAACCTTGCCCGCCCGCTATGCCTCCAGGTGAAGGGCGATGCCGAGGTGGAGCTCGGGCGGGCCAAGGCGAGCGCAAACCGGGCCCTCTCGCTGGTCTCATCCGCGGAAATCTCTTCGGATAAGCAGGAGCTGGATGCGTCATATGCTGGCCTGGACTGCGCGAACTCGTCAAACCAGGGGATACGGGCATTCAACTCATCATTCTACCGCATCTCCGCGGGCCTGAACGCTGCCGCGTCCAGTGCCATACGCGCGTATGAAAGCACCTCGCAGAAGCTGAATGGCTCGAAATCCCAGCTTTCCGCGCTTCAGGCGCAGGCCCCGAACGATGAGGAGGTGCAGGCGGTTGCGGCAAGCATCGCGGCCCTGGACTCGCGGCTCAGGGCGATGCCCAATCCGGAAGAGCTGCCGCAAATCAGCGCGGAGATAGGCGGCAACACCTCGAGGATGGCGGAGCTGAAAGCGCAGTTTGAGCAGCGGCAAACCTTCAACTACTACGCGTTAGGCGCGGGCGCAGTTCTCATCGCCATGGCGATTTTTGTCGCCGCAAGGGCCATGAACTCCACCCCAAAGAAGAAGAGCAGGGGCTGAGCATCCGCCGCCCCTTTTCGCCTAAGCCGGGAGCATTGCGCAATTTATATAATCCTCTTCTGCGAAATATGCCTAATGGATAAGCAGAAGAAGGTCCCTTCCACGATATTCTCCAAGCCCCTTGGCGGGCGTGTGGAGGCCGACATAAAAACAGTCCTGCCCCAGCTTCCGGGCGCACCTTCTGACATGACGCTGCGCGAAAGGCTCGGCAGGCTTTCAGCGCGCCTTCGGCCTTCGCTCAGGCCTTTCGCGAAATCCACGATAATCGTCGATGAGCAGAAGGCTTTCGTCAAGGAGGTAGCCGGGCTGGTTTACGAAAAGAGGGAGAAGCTGAAGGGGAAGGCGAGGCCAGTCATAGTTGCAATCGGCGGAAGGCGCGGGGCGAGCAAGAGCGGCAGCAGCGACGAGCTTGTGGCCGAGCTGGGAAGGAGGGGCCTGAAGGCGAAGGTCGTGCACATGGACAGCTACTTCAGGCAGGATGTTGACCCGGGCTCGATGGACCGCTGGGACAATCCTTACAACAGCGATTTGAAGCTCGCAGCATCAGCCCTGAAAATCCTGAGGAAGGGCAAGCCCGCGAAGATTCTTGAAGGCGGAAACGGGAAGATAGCCGAGCACGATGTATCTCCAAAGGAATTCCAGGTCATAATCGTGGAGGGCGTGCATGCCCTCAACCTGAAAATCTCCAGGCACTGCGACATCCGCGCATTCATACACGTGGCAGAAGGCCTTCAGTCCGAGCGTGTCCTCACGAAAGATATGAACAAGCCGAGCACGTTCGAGGAAAGGGTCCCCTGGGACTACAGGATAGGGATGAGCGAGCGCTCGAACAGGTGGTTCTGGCGCTACAACTGGCCGCGCATAAAGAAGGGCGACGCCGACGTTCTCTATGTGGTCCGGCCCTCGGAGCGCGACGTTGACCGCATCTTGGAGTGGGCGGGGCTTCAGCATAGGAAGGATGAGCTCATGAAGCGCTGGCAAGTGGAGCCGCAGCCTTAACCAATATATTCTTCTCCTGCGGAAAATCACCTGTGCATGAAAAGACGATTGTAAACCCCTGGCCGAGGGTACTTCCTCCCGAGCCGGCTACGTCGCAAAAGCTGGCGCTCGGCCCGATAGTCCCGATGCTCAGGGCGGCCGAAGTCGCTTCCCTGGAGGGGCGGCACGCAGCCGTCGGCGCGTTCAACATAAACTTCTACAGCCAGGCAGAGGGAATCCTGGAAGGCCTGAGGCGCGCAGAGGCGCCGGGGATATTGCAGGCGAGCCGCGGGGCGAACAAGTTCCAGGGCGGGCCGGAGAAGATAGCGAAGATGGCGGCAGAGGCAATAAAGGACTCCAAGCATCCGCTCCCGGTCTGCCTTCATTTGGACCACGGGGACGACGCAACCGCAATCGAATGCCTGGGCGCAGGCTTCGGCTCGGTCATGATTGATGTTTCAAAGCTGGACTATGACGCGAATATTTCTGCGGTAAGGGAGATTGTAAATCTCGCGCACCCAAGGGGCATCTCGGTTGAGGCAGAGCTTGGCGAGCTCTCAGGGGTTGAGGAGGATATCAAGGCGGAGAAGAGCACCTACGCCGACCCCAGGAAAGTCGCGGGCTTTTTTGAGAAGAGCGGCGCGGACGCGCTCGCAATCGCATACGGGACCTCGCACGGCCCGAGCAAGGGGGCAGGGGTGGGGAAGCTGGCAATCAGGATAGTTGACGAGTCGTACAGGGAGATGGGCGCGAACGGCCTGAACTTCGAGCATTTCCTTGTGAGCCACGGCTCCTCAACCGTTCCGCAGAAGCTGGTGGATGAAATCAACTCCTTCGGCGGCCAGATCAAGAGCGCGCAGGGAATCCCGATGGAGAAGATAGAAGCGGCGATAAAGGCAGGGATAAGGAAGGTGAACATAGACACGGACCTGAGGCTCGCAATCACAGCGACTTTCAGGCGCTATTTCGCAGAGAACCCGGGAATAGAGAGGGGCTCGCCCAACCTCGCAGGAATAAAGAAAGTCCTTGATGAAAAGCCTGCGACCATAGACCCGAGGGACTGCCTCGGGCACATAGACAAGGAGCTCATGCGCAGCAGCCCAAGGGGAAGCGATATTGAGGAGATTATGGGCCTTGTTAAGGCGCGCGTCGCCTCGCACGTGGAATATCTCTGCAGGGCTTTCGGGTGCGCAGGGCTGGCTGAGAAGACCGAAGGCCACTCGCTCGAGGAGATGGCTGCGTCCTACTCCAGGCAATAGGCAGGCATTCGCAATCCGCCTAATTAGTTAATATATTTAACTATTCATACCATTAACTAGTGATGGTTAGGCCATGAACGAAGATTTGTCCGGGAGGATTGTGAACAACCTGGTGCAGCTGGTGCGCGTATCCCACTCCATAATAGTGCATGGCGACGCTTCCGGACCCAAAATATCTCCGCTCGACCCGCACTACGGGATCCTGTGGCTGCTGCAGAAGGAAGGCCTGCCGATGTCAGAGCTCGGAAAGCGGCTCCACCGCTCCAAGCCTAACATGACCGCAATAGTCAACAAGCTCATCGATGAAGGGAAGGTGAAAAGGCTGCCGGACAAGGATGACCGGCGCGTAGTGCGCATCATGATGACCGAGAAGGGGAGGGAGTTCCTCAAGGACGCCAAGCAGGCAGTCAGGGAGAATATGAGGAAGAGCCTTTCCGGCATAGACAAAGCTGAGCTTGAGGCGCTTGCCGAGGCATTGGAGCGCGCGAACAAGGTTGCAGCTAAGATGGGGCAGATGCGATGAGCGAGCGCAAGGAATCAAAGGGAACCCGGGCGAAAGCGGCTGCAGTGCCCTACGCGGAGCCAACGGCGCAGGCTGTTGAGGCTCACGCGAAACTGGTTGTTCCGCAGCACGGCGGGCAAAAAGGGGACGAGAAGAAGAACATCATCTCCCAGATAACGGGCCACCCGCTTTTCGCAGAAATCGTGTTCGCCGTCCTCCTCGTAGCATTCGTCGGCGGGTTCCTCTACTGGCAGGACATGCAGGGCAAGATATACATAGAGAAGGCCGAGATAAGCGCGCCGCTAATCGCACTGGCACCGCAGGCGCCAGGGCCCATCGAGCAGGTCTACGTCCATGAGGGCGACAAGGTCTCAAGGGGACAGCGTCTCGCAAAAGTCGGGGACCAATACATCATAGCAAAGACCTCCGGAGTGATAGTTTGGATTAACGATGCGCCCGGGCAGATGGCGACCGCACAAACCCCGGTCGTGGAGATGATAAACCCGTGGGACCTGCGCCTCATCGGCCGCATACCGGAGGACAAGGGGCTGAGCGACATAAGGTCGGGGCAAAGGGTCACGTTCACGGTTGACGCGTTCGGCTCCAAGGAATACGAGGGAGTGGTCGAATCCGTCGGTGAGTCCGCGCGCCAGTCTGACATAGTCTTCAGCATCTCGGACAAGCGCGAGGAGAGGGAGTTCGACGTGACCGCCTGGTTCGACACCTTCACCTACTCGGAACTCAAGAACGGGATGTCTGCGAAAATGACGATTCACAAATGATTCGCATGGCCGATTTGCGCGACAACACCCGCTGGCTGATACTCCTTACTGTGATAATCGGCACCTTCATGGGTAGGCTGGACCAGACAATCGTTAACCTCGCGCTGCCCAAGATAATCAGCGAGTTCTCAATCAGCGTCCCGGATGCGGGCTGGATTGCAACCGCCTACATACTCGCGAACGCAATTTTCGTGCCAGTGTGGGGAAAGCTCGGCGACACGCAGGGAAGGAAGAAAATCTACATTCTCGGATTCACAATTTTCATTTTCGGCTCGGTCCTCGCGGGACTTGCCTGGAATCTTAACTCGCTGATAGTGTTCCGCATCATCCAGGCAATCGCGGGCTCGGCGGACTATCCGACCGCAATGGCGATAATCGCGGTCACTTTCCGGCAGGGGAAGGAGCGCGCCGAGGCACTAGGCATCTGGTCCGCGTCCTTCGCAGCCGCGGCAGTGTTTGGCCCGCTCCTAGGCGGCCCGCTCATAGACACGTTCGGCTGGCGCTCGATTTTCCTCGTAAATTTGCCGGTCGGCATCATCGGCCTCATAATGGCGCTCATCTTCGTGCAGGAATCCAAGGGCAGGCCGACCGCCAAGTTCGACATCTGGGGCGCAATCACGCTCGGCATCTGCCTTTCTTCCTTCGTCCTTGTCCTGGACCAGGGGCTTGACTGGGGCTGGATGTCGACGAACAGCCTGCTCTGCTACTTTGGGACGGTTGTTTTCGGCTGCATCTTCTACCTCATAGACTCGAGCCACCCGGAGCCGATTGTCGATTTCAAGTTCTTCAAAATTAACGCGTTCGTGAATGCGCTCGTCAACAACGTAGTGGTCTTCATGGGCATGATGGGAGGCCTCTTCATCCTGCCCGTCTTCGTGCAGACATACCTCGGCTACAGCGCGACGGAGACGGGCTACCTTTTCATGCCCATGGCGTTCAGCATGCTCATCGCGGCGCCGATAGGCTCGAGCCTCATAGGCAGGGTCCAGCCGAAGTATGTCATTGCATTCAGCACGCTGCTCGCAGCAATCGGGCTTTTCCTGTTCACGGGCCTTGACCCGCGCTCAGGCGCCCTCGACCTAATTCTCCCGATAGTTATCATGGCTTTCGGGATGGGCATCGGCATGCCCCAGAGGACAAACATCATCGCCTCCGCAGTGCCCGAATCGGAAATAGGCATAGCGTCCTCGGTTCTCGCACTGGCAAGGAACATAGCTGGCGCATTCGGCATCGCGCTCTTCGCCACCATACTCAAGGAAAGCACGGGAAACTACGCTCTCGCGCTCGCCCAGAACACTGTCATTAATACGCTGGACCCGATGGTAAAGGCGGAAGTGATAGCGCTGGTGGCGCTGAAGGCGCAGATGCTTGCATACCACGAGGTGTTCATCATCGCCTCTGCGATATTGCTCGCAGGCGCAGCCCTCGCCCTCACGATAAAGGTGAAGGAAACGAAGACAGGACGGGAAGTCTTCGCGGACTAGCTGCTCTTCTTCCAGGCAACTGCCATCGCACGTTTCATTCCAGCAGGAAGTTCTCCTACTCACCGCTTCCTCTTCCAGGCAACTGCCACTGCGATTCCCCCAAGCCCTGCCAGGATGAAGCCGAGCGGGCAGGTTGAAGGCTGCGGTGTGGGTGAAGGTGAGGCTGTCGGCATCGGAGTCGCGGTCGGGACCGGTGTCGGAGTCGCAGGCGATTGCAGCTGCGGTGCGAACGAATACACATAGGGGTTGCTCGCGTTGTACCTCTGCCAGTAGTCCTGGTTGTCAATTGGTATCGGCGCAGAGATGGAAGTGCCGGTGCTGAGGGTTATGTTCGCTGTGGCGTTGCAGTTGTTCGTCGGCGGGTAGAAGTACGGCATCTCGCCCCTCCGCACGGTCACGGTGTAGTTGTAGCCGCCAGGCCCTTCGCCGCAGTCGAACAGCCAGGAGACGGTCATGTTGTATTCCTCTGCCGGAGAGCCGTCAGGGTTCGTGACGTTTAGCTGGATGAAGTTGCCGGGTATCTCGGGCGAGTCGTAGCGCTTCTCGTAGATTGGGTTCCCGTATGCATCATTGTGATATATTTTCGTGTACCCGATGGCTTCCCCGGACTCCCAGTAGTAGTGGTTCATGTAGTCATAGAAGAATCCGTGCGCCGCGAATATCTCGTCGAGGTTGTCCTGGCCATTGTTGTCGCAATCGCCGTGTAGGCCCGGGAGACTCGAATCGTTGAACGCGCGGTAAAGGTCCCAGACGCTCGAGATGTAGCGCGTGCCTGAAAATGGCTCGCCGAACGTGTGCTGGGAGCCTATCACGCTCCATATCTGGTCACGGCTTAGGTGCACGCAATCCTTCCCGTTCACGGTGTTGTTGTACCCGAGGATGTTGACTGCCTGGAACAGGGTGGACTGGTGGTTCAGCATCCTGTAAAGGGTTGAGGCGACCGCCATCTCCTCCGGGTTCCTGACATCGGTGTCCAGGTTTATCGCCGAGCCGGGCTGCCCGACCCAGTAGTCGTGCTGGTCCGTGTAGTTCCAGTACTGGAGGTTCATCACGCTGAAGAATTCAGCCCAGCCCTCTTCCCAGGAGTCCGTGGAATTGGGGTTGGACCAGCTTCCGTGGTTGTTGCCTGAGCGCACTGGCAGGCAGTTGAACCTGTCCAGCATCACATGGTGGCCGAACTCGTGCCACTCCATGTTCGTTGGCGAGGCGTCATAGAAGACGTTGTCATATGAGTTCTGGTTGTCACAGAAGTGTATCCAGTCATCGCTCGGAGGATTCCCGCACCAGGCTCCGAAGTGGCAGGCGTTGCAGCTCCCGCAGCCCGGCGACTTGTACCAGAACTCCTCCGGAGGCAAATAATCGATTGGAGTGCCGAGCGCCACTCTTGTGAAATATGATGCTTCCCAGGCGTGGTAGTATATCTTCGCCAGCACGCGCTCCTCGCCCTGATCGAAAGTGAGGTTCATGGCGTAAGTTTCCGGCCTGGAGAAATTCATAATCGCGGTCTTGCTAAGCACAGCCACCTTGTCGGGGTAGACGTGAATGGCGATGGAGTTGTTCACATCCTCGAGGAAAACAGTGACTGTCAGCGAACCTGCAGTGTGGTTTGTCAGGTTGACTCCGGGAACTACGACGTAGCCGTTCGAGTCCGTGTAGCCGTCGTAATCGAATGCCAACGAGGCGTGTTGTACGCAGTACTGCCCCGGCGGGCAGTACTGGCTGCCGCCAATCGGTTCGGTCACGTATCTGGCAGTTACCTTGGCATCCCTCAGTGGCTTCGTCACGTTATCCTTGTCCACGAACTGGGCCGAGCCGAGGCGGAAGTTGCATTTCGTGACATTGTTGCAGCCGGCGGCGCAGTGATAGCCGTTGGAAATCAGGCAGAGGCCGAGCTGCTGGCCGCAGGCCTTCTCCACGTATTCATCGCCGTAGCAGCCGGTTGTGCAGTTGGTGCAGTTCTGCGGCGGAGCGGTCTGTATTGGTATGGGGGTGATGGAAGGTGACTGGATTGGCAACGGCGTCACCATGGGTGTTGCGGTTGGAGTCTGAGCCGGCGTTGGCGTCGGAGTTGGCGCGGGTGCGGCAGCGCATCCAGGCATTGCTGCGCTGCATCCATACGGGCAAGCGGTTGACTGGGCGTACTGGCAGGCACCGGTCGCACTCCTGTATCCTCCGGAATAGTAGATTCTGTCCGAGCAGTAATCGTTGCACGGCGCTGGCGTCGCCGTTGGAGTCGGCGTGGGAGTGGGCGTCGGCCTCGGCGGCGAGTAGCATGCGGTGCCGTCCCGCGTGCATTGCCCGGATTCGCAGGCGGTGTCCGTGCGGCATGTGCAATTCCCATACACGACCGAGCAGCCGTAGTGGTAAGTGCCATCAGAGCAATATTCGAACGGGCAGTAAGGCGTCGGAGTCGGGGTCGCAACCGTCCTTGCATTGGCAGCAAGCGCGAAAAGGGCCAAAACTGCAAATGCTAAAACCGCTCTGACTTTCATATGACTCACCTCCGAACTCACGCCTGCCTTATTTCAATCGTCTTCACCACGCTCTTGAGCGGGGCGCCGTTGTAGGAGACCGTGACCGTGAAATTGTGCAGCCCGTAAGAGATGCCCGTGCACGTCGTGCATGAGGGCACGTTGAACCCGAAGTGCTGTTCGCTCTCCCCCTGCGGAAGGTCTAGCGTCATCTGCGTATCCATGATATTGCGGCCCCTCGAGTTGGTGATGCCGACAAGCGAGACGTTCACCCCCTGGAGCCTGCGCGCGGCGGTTATGTTCACGACTATCGCCATCTGGTCCAGCGCGTGATAGGAATCCCCGTCAGTATATACTTCGAGCGAAGTTATATCCTCGGGCAGGACAGCGCCGGAAGGCGTGGGGCTGGCAAGCGATTGCGTGGGCGCAGGCGTAGGGGTTGCGACGGGAGTTGCGAAGGGCGTTGGCGCTGGCGTCGGAGTCTGAACTGGAGTTGGCGTGCTCATCGGGGTAGCCACGGGGGTTGGCGTTGGCGCGGGAGGCACATTTCTGTCAATCCCACCGCTATATACTACTATTGCCGCTGCCGCCATCACGACTGCGAGCAGAACCACAACAAGAATCCAGGTCTTCATACTCATGCCCCCTTTGATTTCAGAACCCCCGATGCGCTGGCTTTAGTCGCCTTCGGCGACAACTGCGCAACTCACGTTGCGCATCGCCAACTTCGTTGGCGACTGCCTGTTGCGCGTTGCGCAACATCGTCGGTTCCTGAACTTCTGTTTTCCGCTGGCGCTTTTTATTATGTTCTTACAATTTCCGATTGAACGCTTTACCATACGCAACCCGATGGTAATCGGATATGCGTTGGGAAAGGGTTCAAAGCAGAGGATGGGAGTCGAACCCATCTGTTCCGGTCTGCAGCCGGACGCGTAGCCGCTCCGCCACCTCTGCAGAACCCCCGATGCGCAGGCTTGAGTCGCCTTCGGCGACAGCTGCGCAACTTCGTTGCGCATCGCTCTTCGTTCCAAACGAGCTCGCTCACCGCGCATATCCAGTCGCCTTCGGCGACTGCCTGTTGCGCGTTGCGCAACATCGTCGGTTCCTGCACCTCCGCCGCTCTGGCGGAGGAGCTTTCTATATTGTGTTAGTCTGGTTTAAAAACGCTAGGAGAGGAAGGCGTCGTAGCTGTGGACATCGACAGGCTCATCATCCAGGAAGATGCGCTTATCCTTCACCGTTTCGCCGATAGCAACTAGTTTTCCGCCGGCTGCCTCAACCGCCTTCTTCGCCTTCCCGAAATCTTTCTTCCGCAGGGAAACGAGCAGTTCGTAGTCCTCACCCCATTCGAGGAGGCGCACCGGGGAGGCATGCTGCTGGAGGTGGGCGAATTTTTTCGCTTCGGCGGAGAAAGGCAGCTTCTTCGATTCGAATTTGAACCCGCAGCCGCTTGCATTCATCAGCTCAAGCGCGGAAGCGAACAGGCCGTCCGTGATATCCATCGCCGCAATTCCGCTGCGCAATTTCGCGAGTGCTCTCCCCTCCTTCAATCTTGCGCGGGGATTGGTGAATGCGCTGATAAGGCGCTCTTTCGCCTTGCCATCCATCTCCCCCTTCGCCTTCCCCAAAAGAATCTGGCAGCCGCAGTAGGCGTCCCCCAGGTTTCCGGTCACGCATAGGACATCGCCGGGCCTGGCATTCGAGCGCCTGAGCATCTCCTTCTCTCCGCTGCAAACTCCGAGCGCGGAGCCGCAGAGCGTCAGGATGTCCGCCTTCTTCGTATCGCCGCCTGCGAACGAGCAGCCGTGCTCCCTGCAAGCGGAGTCTATTCCCGATGAGATGCGGCGGGCGAACTCGAACTCCATCGCGGGCGGCAGGCCGAAAGCGACAAGGAGCGCAAGTGGCTCTGCGCCCATGGCAGCAAGGTCCGAGAGATTGGCAACCGCGACCTTTCTCCCGATTGCCTCGGGTGGCATCATCAGGGGGAAATGCGTTGGCGCGAACATTATATCCGAGGTGATCACAAGCTCCGAATCCTTGTGCCTTATCGCCGCCGCATCATCGAGGCCGGCGGGAATTGAAAGCGAGGAAGAGGCGTAAAGGCCGCGCGCAAGCGCCTCGACAATCCTCTTCTCCCCGAGCTGCGAAAGCTTCATGGAACAGAGCTGCGCAGCGAGCTTTTATAACCCATGCTGCAATTATTAAGCGGTAATGAAGTCGAGTTTCTAAGGTGATAATATGAACCCGTTCGAGAAGATGCTGCCGCCCGTAATAATGAGCGCGGACGAGCAGCTTTCAAAGGGAATAAGCGAGCTGGAGAAGTCGAAGACCTGCGTGGTCGTCGTCAGGGGAAGCGATTACTACGGAATCCTGGACGACAGGAGCATCGAGAAGATGCGCTCGGACCCAATGACCACAAAAATAAGCGCGGTAGCCGAGACAGCGCCCCTTATCCCGAACGGCGCATCGCTGCTGGACATCTGCAAGCTCTTTTTCGCAGGCCCGTACAAGTCGCTGCCGGTTCAGGACGGCGGGAAGGTAATCGGAGTCATTACCAGGACGCAGGTGATTGAGTCGCTGCTGAGCATGGGCTTGCTCGACGGGAAGGTCAGCGAATTCATGAACGCTCCCGCAGTCACGATAGTCGAGACCGCGACGCTCGCGCAGGCGAGAGCGAAGATGAGGGAGATGAACGTGAGGCGCCTCATAGTCTGCAACGAGAAGGGCGGAATCTCCGGGCTCGTGAGCACCTATGACATGAAGAAGGCGGTCCCGAAGCAGAAGGCGCCCTTCGTGCATGACAAGTATTCTACGGATAACCCGCCGGTCGCCTCGGCGATGAGCGAGGAGGTACTGATTATAAAGCCTGAATCGTCGCTTTCGGAGGCCGCGAAGAAGATGGTCGAGGGCGGCGTCGCCTCCCTCGTGGTGATGGATGGCCAGAAGCCCGTCGGGCTGCTGAGCGCAAGGGACCTTTTCGAGTCCATAATGTTCAAGGAAAAGGCGCCGGTCTACATCTCAGGCCTTGACAACGAGGGAAGGCAGTTCGCAGAGGAAATAACCTCGGAGTGCGAGAAAGAGGTGGAGCGGCTCGGGAAGAGCTTCGACCTGGAATACCTTGCGCTCCATTTCAAGCGCTACGGGAGGAAGCACTCCATCCACGCGAGGCTCAAGACCAACCAGTTCGGGATAATCTCCGCGAGCAACCACGGGTTCGACATGCAGGGCGCGCTGCACGGCGTTCTCGCAGAGCTCAGGACGATACTGATGGACCAGAAAATAGACCCGATGCATGAGAAAAGAAGGAAGCCCTTCAGGGGCCTCTAGCTGGTGTGGCCGGATGAGTAAAACGCAGAGGGGCATAGTCACCGCGCTCGTGATGGGCGCAGTCCCGCTCCTCCACGTTTTCCTATTCTGGAAGTTGTGCAACGAGGCGAAGGTCCGCTGGAAGCTGGCGGGGTTGAACTCGACCCTCTATGCGGCGGCGCTCCTCATCCCTGTACTGAACATCTATCCGCTGTACCAATTCCTTGTGCTCGTTAGCTCGAACCTGGAAAAGGATGGGAAAAAGGGCTACGGGCTTCCGCCCCTGGCGCTTTCCATCGCGGCCTCAGTCTGGCCGCTCGCCCTGATGCCCCTCGTCTGCCCCATCGTGCTGCTGCTGGCCTGGCTCGCATGGCTCTATATAATCTACAGGACGCAGTCGCTATTCAACGAGAACGGCGTGGAAACGCTCTGAGTGGCCTTTATGCGCAAGCCCTCCCTCCTGATAATATCCGCGTCTTCCTCAGATGGCTGCGCAGGCATGCAGATGGACATCCAGGCCGCGGCAAAGCTCGGAGCCATTCCCGCGTGCGCAATAACCGCAGTCACCGCGCAGAATTCGGTTGGCGTGCAGGGCATCTGGCCCGTTCCGGTGAAAGCCATCCGCCAGCAGATAGATTCCGCATTCTCAGACCTCGACATCTGCGCCGTGAAAGTCGGGATGCTCTGGGGAAAGCAGGCGGCAATCGAAGTGGCGCATTCGCTGGGAAAATGGGGCGCACTAAATGTTGTCTTCGACCCGGTTATGGGTGCGCAGAGCGACAGGAAGGGAATGGCTGAGAAAGGCGCAGAGAACGCCTTCCGCGCAGTTTGCGCAGTCAGCGACCTGGTGACTCCAAACCTTGAAGAGGCAAAAGCGCTCACAGGAATAACTGTTCGCGACCAGGAATCTGCGTCCAAAGCCGCATGGAAGATTATGGAGACCGGCGCGCAGGCAGTCCTGCTGAAATCTTACCCTTGGGACAAAGGCGTTCTCGCGGACCTCCTATTCAATGATGATGGCCTCGGAATCTTCAAGAAAAAGAAGCTTGCAACTTCAACGCACGGCGGCGGCTGCCTCCTCTCCTCAGCGATTGCGGCAAGGATGGCGCTAGGCGACAATCTCATTGACGCGGTCTCGGCCGCGGAGACTTGCATCGAGCAGGCGATTGCAGGAAGCGTGCAGGCAGGCTGCGGAATCCGGTGCGTGAAACTTTAGTCAGCACCGAAAAGAGACTGGGCGACTTCTGCGAAACGCTCCATGCGCAATTTTGCGATCGGTGAGTCGTAATGCGCGTGGCTGAAGTTGTATTCCACGCGCCCAGAATCCGCATTATAAGCATGATAAATGGCCGCGAACCTTTTCGAAAGCTCCTCAACCTCGAGCAGCCTGAATGCCTCATCCAGGTAAAACGCGAACTCTGCGACCTGCTGGCCGCTAACGAGCAGTGAATCAGCGTAAATCCCGAGTTCCTTGTCTTCGGAAGGCCTTTTGCCGATTGCCTCATTTATCTTCTGCGGAAGCTTCTGGGAATTGAGGTGGATTACGCCGAGTTCCATGAAGAATCCCTTCAGCTGCCTTACCAGCTCCTCCTCGAACTTCCTCTGCACTTCCGCCTCAATGTCGTTCGAATGCCTTGCGAGCTCCACTTCCACCTTCTCATCCACCTTTGCGCGCATCCTCTCCTCGCGCGCCGCCTGTGCGCTGAGATAACCCTCCATTATACTCAGCATCCTCTTCCTCTGCTCGGCCTCCTCCTGGTCATCTGCAAATTTGTTATCGGGTTTTGAAAGCAGGGCGGTGACTCTGGAGCGGACGTCTCCCACACCCCTTGCCTCTGCCAGTTTCGGGGCATCCCTCTGCTCTTCGAGCTGCCCCTTTATTTTCACTCTCCACTCCTCCGCAACCTGCTTCTTCAGCTTCTCCCGCAGCCCCATTTGCGAAGGGGTCGCAGGCCCTGTAAAAAGTTTGTCTTGTTCCTCAAAATCGGCATTCAGCAGCCTGGAGCCGAGCTTCGCGAAGCGCTTTGAATGCGCAAGCTCGCGCAGCACGTCCTTGGCAGCGCCGCCGTTCTCCCCGACGAGCGTTTTTGAAATGCCCCGTACACATCCGAGGTACTTCTCCTCCGCAGCAGCGTCCATCACGTCCCAATGCTCCTTCGCCATTCCCTTCTCCTGTGCCGCGTAAGCGCTGATTGTTGCGCGCGCATACTCGAGCCAGCCATCCGTATCCCTGAGGAACCCTTCGGCAACCTCCAGGCGCCGTGCGCGCTCCTGCGCTTCAAGCGTCTTCTTGTCCGGGGCAAGAGGCAAGTAAGAGGGGAGATGCATCTCGCTTTCCTTAATCCCATCCTCCCCCGTAAAGAAGCCAGGCGCGACATCCTCGCCATACCGCGCAAATAAGAAGCACATGGGAAGGTTTACGTCCTCGTCCTTCGCATGCTCCGCCATCTTCAGCCTCGTCCCCGGAAGAAGCTTCTCTAGGATTTCGGGGAGCGTCTTCGGCCTTTCCTTCGGCTCGGCATCCTTTACCAGCATATTATTCCCGGCCACCCGCATATTTATGGCGTTCAAGTTAAAATAAATGCCCTCCGCCGAGGGCGCGGTAAAAACCTTTTTAACCCCCTCTCCAAATTATAGGCTCATGCGACGGAACAAGGGACAGGCATCCATTGATTCGCCTTCGGCGAAAGCTCGCCGCCTGCTGGGGCAGGCGTCGATGGAACTTCTAATCACCCTAGCCTTCGCCCTCGTGATGCTCATACCAATCACCATCCTGGTCTACCTGCAGACGTCCTCCGGCTCGGAGCAGCTGGCGATAGACCAGGCGCAGCAGAGCGCGGCAAGGCTTAAGAACATCGCGGACACCGTGGCGGCCCAGGGCCCGCCGGCGAAGGCGACTATAAGCATAGTGATTCCACAGAGGCTGAACAGCATAACGATAGGCAGCGCCTCCGCGCCAGGAATAGGCAGGGAGATAATCTTCCACGTAGCGACTTCGGCTGGAGACACCGAGATAGTCGCGACAACGCTTTACAATGTTACCGGCGACCTGAGCAACTACACGAAGGCAGGCACGTACCCCATCTATGCTGAAGCTGTGGACGACTGCCGCACATGTGATGGGAACATCATCGGGCCTGGCCTTCCATGCGTGGTCATCTGTCCGGCGTAGGGGTGGAAAAATGCGCCGCGCACAGCAGAGCGTTGAACTTATGGTCGTGTTCGCGACAGCGCTTGCCACGTTCATAATCTTCTACGCGCTCTTCGCCCAGCAGTATGGCGAGGGCGCGCGCAGGCAGGCGGAAACGGACGGGACGACACTCACGCAGCAGCTTGCGGAGGAGATAAACATCGCGGCGCGCGCAGGCGACGGCTATTCGAGAAAAATCAGCTACCCGGCGAGAATTCCCGGGGCCATCAACTACTCGCTGGAGATAAACAACCGCTCCGGCTCGGTGGACCTCGCGATGGAGATGGGCTCGGGCTCGTTCTTCCTTTACTCCGCGCCTACGCTCACGCGCAACATAACGGGCGAGCCGGCGTATGCGTCCGCATACGGCTACTCCCTTATAATAGCCAGGGGGGCGGCGTATGTCGAGAACAGGGGCGGGATGATAATCATAAACCAGACAAAGGCGGTCAGATGAGCTCCCTGAAAGGCCAGACGTGGTCCTACGACCTCGTGATAGCGGTAGTGGTGTTCATGCTCACCCTCGCATTCCTCATCTTCTTCTGGTGGAGCGTCTCCACGACCATCGGGATGCCGCGGGGGGAGAAGCTGTCGGAGGATGCGAGTGCGATGGCGGACGTCCTGCTCTCGCCCGGGAACCCCGCCGACTGGAACGGCACGGTGGACACATCGAACTCGACCTTCTGGGCCAATATAAGCCTGCTCGGAATCGGCGAGGGGTTCGGCTCCCCGAAAATTTCACAGGACAAGGCCGAGAAGATTCTTGCGATGAACGGAACGAACTACACCGAGCTGAAAGGGAGGTTCATCTCCCCCTATAACTTCTACGTGGAGATGAAGGAGTTCTACAACTGCTCGGATCCGGGGGTGGAGTCCTCGCCAATCAACTGCACAGGACGGGGAATTGCGCCCGGCTCGCCCGAATACTCGGAGCTGGAGCATTATGTCCAGGTCAGCGGGCAGAACTTCACGCTCGGCATCCCGCCATCGGCAGGCGGAGCCCGCTCAGCCGCGGTGGTGAACAGGTTCGCGATATACAACAATTCATTGGTGAAGCTGAAGGTAGTGCTATGGACAAACCAGACCTGGCAATGAATAGGAAAGGCGTGGTCCTTACCATGGACGCGCTCTTCGCCCTAGCCCTGCTGCTCATCTCCGCGGTACTGATAATAATGATGCTCGCAAGGCCGAGCGCACAGCAGCCCCCGGGCTCCCAGGCAGCGGGCGACATGATGGACTCGCTCAAGTCCATGAAGCTCGCGGAGCTCGACGGCAACCCCCGCTACCCATACGCCAATTACGTGCTCCACAACAACCTCACGAGCGCGTTCAACCGGACCGTAATCGAGGCGATTGCGGACCTCTACATGTCCAACAAGACGGGCGAGGCGCAGAACCTTTCGAGCGAGATGCTCGAGCCCGCCATCCCCGGCGACTACGGGGTGGACCTGATGATTGAGAATTCATCCACCTTCAACAGCATGTTCAGCTCTTCGCGGGGTGCGCAACGGAATTACGTCAGCGTCGCAAGGCACTTCATATACTACAATAACGTGACGCGCGAGATAAGGCTGGTGCTTTACAAATAGGTGAAAACTTGGAAAAACGCAGAAATGTGCTCAAAGGATTCTTCTTCACGCTACTGATAGTCGTGCTGTTCTCGCTCATCCTCCTCTCGCTGCGCGCCTGGATGAAGGGGCAGCAGGGTCCCGAGGAGCTGAATGCGGTAAGGGAACGGGCGGATGCAATGACCAGCATGATGGGCTCATGCGCCGCTGACGCGGACAGGATGACCTACCTCGCAGGCAACCGCTCGCTCTATTATGCGGCGTTCTATTCCGCCTACAACCTGACCGCGCACAGCAGCTCCAACCGCAGCGCCTACGAGATAATGTGGAACGCATCGCTCAACGGCTCCCCGAACTACGGTGTTCCGCCGGACACGTGCACTGCAGGCTCAAGCTTCTGCTATTTCGCAAACCAGACCGAGAACGCGACAATGGGCCTCTGGTGGCAGGGATTTGCGGCTGCCGCAGAAAAATACGGCTTCGACGCAAGCTGGCGACTCCACAGCTTCAACGCTTCCCAGTCCTCCCTCTCCGGAGTCTCGATTGCGCACACCGCCAGCTTCGGGCTCAATGATTCGGCCGGCGTCGCATCGTTCAACAGGACGGTCTCGTTCAACAGGACCGTGAACATAACCGGCTTCGAGGACCCCACGCACGCCATCTTCACCGACGGCGCAACACACCGCAACATCACCTGGTGGCCATACGACGCAAGCTATAATCTCACCTCAACAATCGCCACCGCAAGCAACGGAAGCGGCTGGGTTTATGGCAATGCCACAACAATCCCCGGATGCTGCGTGGTCGACAACTGCACGGACGGCACGTTCGATGCCGTGGACTGGAACACGACGCTCGTGGTAAACGATTCCAGCGCGCTCGCAGCGAACTGCCCTGATGCCGTGGCCAACAACTTCCGCGGAATCCTCTCCAACTACGGGAACGATTCCATGTCAAGCATCACGGTCCCGAATGCATTCAACTTCGTCGGCGACATAACCTCCCTGGTGCCGAACGGGACCGCCGTGCTCATAAACAACGAAGGCGACACGCACGAGGCCCTGGACGTGGAGGGGCTGCGCAACCTCACCGAATACGGCGCGTACTACAGGGAGAACCAGAACGCCCCGGACTTCATGATGCGGCTCGAGATGAATTTCAGCAACTCTCCATACGGGATTGAGTCGCTGATGAACTACTCGGAGGTCACGGACGCCGGCTTAAACCGCTCCTGGGCGGACTATTATTTCATCAACGGGACCAGCTGCTCGGACTTGGCATCGGGATGCTTCAAAATCAAGGGGACCCTGAACTGCGAGAACTCCACGAACTGCAGCGACGACTCGGCAATCCATTTCAGGCTGGACAACGAGACCGTGGTGGCGCAGCTTCCGGGATGCGTGCAGCCCCCTTCCGGGATGGTCGGGTGGTGGCATTTCGACGAGGGGACCGGAACGAACGCCGCAGACAGCTCGGGAAACGGCAATAACGGGACGGTAAACGGCGCAACCTGGAACTCCAGCGGGATGTTCGGGGATGCGCTGACGTTTGACGGGAGTAATGATTATGTGAATACGACTTCGTCCGCCGGGTTATCCGGAGATTTTACGCTAGAAGCGTGGTTCATCGCAAATACCGTCCCAAACAGCAAAGGAATCGTAAGTGCCGGCTGCCAAACACCGTCGCAAAATTGTACAGATATAATGGGGTATGACGATAATATAACCGCGTTCATTGGGAGCGGTGGGGCATACCTCTACTTGGTGGGGAACACGCCAATTGCTACAGATACCTGGTATTTTGCAACGGTAACCTATAACAGCACAACCCAGAATGTTTCTTTGTATGTTAATGGCGCGTATGACGCGAGCGCAATCCAGGCTACAACCGTTTCATTAACGCCTGTCTTCGGCAGGTTCTATTCCAATTACAACGATTATTATTTCAACGGCACCATCGACGAGGTCGCAATCTACAACCGCGCCCTCACGCAGGATGAGATTCAGGCAATCTACAATGCGGGCCCCGCAGGAATGTGCTACGGCATGAGCATGCCGCACCTCAACTACTACGGGATGGAGAACCTGACCCTGCCGAACTAGTTAGCCCTTTTGGATGGCAACAAATTCATGCCGCCTTGCGGCAACAGCTTGCCCGCCACCAAGCGGGCAATCGCCTGCTGGCGAAATGTTGGCAACTGCGGCCGCCAACGCTCGCTGCCATATCCAGCCGCCTTCGGCGATTGATTTCGCCTTGCGGCGAAAGCTTTCGCATCCCGGATGCGAAATTTTAGCGGCAAAGCCGCTAAAGCTGTCGCTTTGCCGCGGGCAAAGCGCCATTGAGTCGCCTTTCGGCGACAGCTCAAATCGCCTGCGGCGATAACTGCGCAACTCACGTTGCGCATCGCCAACTTCGTTGGCGACTGTCTGTTGTTTCGCCCCGCTCAACAACATCCTAAAAGCGCTAGCGGAAAATGCCAAACTCTTTACGTAAGTATCCCGGCGAAGACGGTGCTGAATATCCAGTTCGTCATGAAGAAGATCGACAGCCCGGCAGCCATGATGAAGGGCATTATCCTTAGGCCGTTGGCGGAATTGCCGGTCTGTATGACCGCTATTATAAGAGACGCGATTGCCGTGGTGATGATGGTCGAGAGAAGGGAGAATGCGAAGAAGTCCGAGGACGTGATTCCGGGTGGCTGGGGCGAGAGGAACATCATCCCGCCGGTCGGCAGGCCCTCGGGGTTCTGCTCCAGCACCCTGTCCCATATGACGTTCGTGATGTTTATGAGCTGGTTGGACAGCGCATAGAGCAGGGGCGCGCCGACCACGCTCGCGAATATTATGAATATGACATACATCAGCATCATTCCGGAAATCTCCTTGTGGAGCAGCTGCAGGTTCCTTATGTCCTGCCCCGTCTTCTCGAGCAGCGCCGCGACCTCGCCACCTGCCGACATCCCCTCAACGAGGAGGTTTATCGTCCTCTCGAGCGTCTTCGACTGGAACCGCGTCCCGAGCCTCTTTATCGCATCCATGAAAGGCTCGCCGCTGAACGTCCTCTTCGTGACCATCTCCACCTCCTGCGAGAGCAGGCCGAACTCGGGCCTGGCGGCGAACCACAGCGCCCGGTCTATGGGCATGCCGGCGCGCACATTGGCGCTCGCGAGCTGGAGGAACTCCGGGAGGATGTTCTCCACCTTGTTCCGCCTGTCGTCTATCCTGAGGAGCAGCCACGCATAAATTATCCCAAGCGCCACGAATATGAGGCACAGGGAAACTATCAGCGCATATTTCGGAAGGAACGGGTTGATGAGGAAGAACGAGACCAGCGGGACGATCGCGCAGAGCACCATAACCGTGCCCACGAACGCCTCGGGCCTCATGTTCACTCCTGCCATCGAGAGCGTGCTCGCAATTCCCATCACGAAGTTCCTCGGAAACATCCTTCCCAGTGCGTTAAGCTCAACCATATTCAAACCTCGAAGTTCGGCCTTGAAGAACTCATCATCGCAAGGAAGATGTACTGCAGCACCCCGAGCAGGAACAGCACGATGAGCAGCATATTGAAGTCAATCTTTATGTTGATGAATGAGGTCAGGATAATGCCTATCGCGATGCCCAGCGAGGGCAGTATGATCCCGAAAAGCATGTAGAACATCGTGATCGGGTTCAGCGTCTGCCCGTACCTCTTGAGCGCGATAACCTGCTCCTGCGAAATCTGGCTCAGCACTATCTCGAGCGCCAGCGCCATGTCGGCGCCGGACCTCATCGATGTGACCATCTGCAGGAGTATCTGCCTGAACGGCTTGGAGGTGTTCATGTCGCTGGACTCCTGCATGGCGATCTCCGCGGGCACGCCGCTCTGTATCCTCTCCACAATCTTCCCGAATTCCTCGCTCGCCACCCCGTAGTTCCTGCTGACGTTCGCCATCGCGTTGAAGAGCGGGACGCCGGACTTTATGGCAATAAGCATGTCCCTCCCGGCGAAAAGCACGTCCCTGTCGAGGTCCTTCTCCCTCGCCTTTATCTTGACTTTCGGATACTGTATAACCCACAGGAAGACGGCCGCGAAAACCAGCGGTATCACGAGCAGCGTTAGGAGCAGCGGCAAACTCAGGGTGGTCGCCAGCACTGCGAACAGTACTCCGCCCCCAAGCGCGAATATGGTTGCGACAATGAGGGTTTGTGCGATGAATTTTGGCGCGTCCATCGGCATGTTCGCCCTCTTCAGGTTCTTCTGGAGCTCCGGGAACCGCTTCTCTAGGAGCCTGAGGCCTATCTTGATATAGTCGGTCCGCTGCTTCGCCTCCACCCGCGGGAACTTCTTCGGAGGCGCCTTCTCAGCTTCCGTCCTCTCCACCAGGGCCGCCGTCTCCTTCTTCTGCTTGGCGCTGAGCTTCTTCTTCGCCTCCTCTATTGCAGCCGCAACCTCTGCAGCGCTTTTCTCAGCCATAAGCATCCACTTACTCTTCCTTCATCTCTTTTTCTATCTCCTCTTTTAAGCGTTCCTCTCTTCTCTTCTTTTCCTCAGAGGACATCCTCTCCGATACCTTCCTGGCGATCTCCTCCTTGAGCACCTTCGCGCGCTCCATCCGCTTTGCCTCATCATCGGTCGGCTTCGCCTCGGGCTGCGGTTTTCCCCCCGCTTCCGGCGCCTGGGACAACTGCTGTGCGGCGGCCGGCTTCCTCTCCTCCATCTTCTCAAACAGCGTCTTCCTCGGGGCCTTCCCCATGAGCTTGGCAAGCCGCTCCCCCATCAGGCGCCTCTGTTCCTCCTCGCTGACAGCCGCAGTTGGCGCCTTTACCTCGGGCCTGGTTGGCGGTGCGGCAGGCAGTATCTTCCGCTGCCCAGCAGGCTCGACTGGCCGCGGCGAAGGGGCCTCGGCGGCGGGCTTCTCCGCCTTTGCTGCGGGCTTCGCTTTGACCTCTTCCTCCGCGAACCTCCTCTTCATCTTCTCCAGCTCTTCCTGCCCACGCTTCTCCCCTTCCTCCGGCGAGACCCTCGCCGCGCGCGGCGCAGCAGCGGCAGCAGGCACCCGTCCCTGCACCACCCCCAGCTTGGCCTCGATGCGCAGCGCATCCTCAAGCGCCTTGTCGAAGCTCATCACGGAGATTTCGGTCGGGTCCTTCTCCTCGAAAAGCGCGGCGCCGGCGAGCTTCTCCTTCGGGATCTCCGGCATCAGGACAAGCAGCCCCTCAAGCCTCTTCACCTCGGCAATCGCCTCGCTGAAAAGAGCCTGGTCCACGTTTGGCAGCCTTTCTTCCGGCATTGCACCACGCTACCAAAACTGCTCGGGGTTGAACTGCGCATCGGACTGGACCATGTTAAGGACATCCTCGGGGCTCCTGTAATACCTCGCGATGACAAGCCCCACGTCATCCACTGACATGACCTTGTTCTTGAACATCCACCTGAGCACCTTGGACTTCTCGGCTATGCTCTCGCCTATCTCCTGGTGCGTCATGCCAGCATAGAGCGCGAGCGTGTCAGCAAGCACGCTCATCTCGTTCAGCTCCTTGATAGCATCAGTCTTCAAGTCCCATCTGTAGAGCACGTTCACGTCCCCGCCCTTCGTCACTTCCGCGAACTCCAGCACGCGGCGGATTCCGAGCCTCCTGTGCCTGAACTGGACCACTATCGCGCTGATGGCATCCAGCATGGTCTTCGGGATGTTGACGGGCGGGTTTATCAGCCTTGTAATCGTGTCGCCGGCATTGTCCGCGTGCAGTGTCGCGTAAACCGAGTGCCCCGTGTGCATTGCCTCGAACAGCACCTCTGCCTCGCGCTGCCTTCGAATCTCTCCCACCAGCATCCTGTCGGGCCTCTGCCTCAGGGAATTGACTAGCAGGTCCAGCATCGTGACCTCTCCCTTCCCCTCGACATTCGCCTCCCTTGTAATCATGGGCACCCACTGGAAGAACTTGGGCAGCGTCAGCTCCCTCGTGTCCTCAATCGAGACTATGCGCTGGTTCGGCGGGATGAACGCGGAGATGGCGTTGAGGAAGGAGGTCTTCCCGCTCGCGGTCCCTCCGCTCACAATCACCGAGAGCTCGTTCTGGAAGCAGAGCCAGATGAGCGCAGCCACTTCCGGAGAAATGGTGTTCTTCTCCATCAGGCGCGTTATTGTCCAGGGGTTCCTTGCGAACTTGCGGATTGTAATCGTGTTGCCGTGCATGGAGACCGGGAACAGCGTGGCATTCACACGCTCCCCGCTCGGCAGGTGTGCGTCCATCAGCGGGTTCAAAATGGTTATCTGCTTCCCAATCCTCCTGCCTATGGAAGCGGCATGCTCGTAGATAGCCTCCTCGCTCTTGAGCCTTATGTTCGTCTTGCACCATCCATACGTCTTGTGGTATATCCAGACGGGCTCATCCGCGCTGTTGACGACTATCTCCTCGAGCTGGTCGTCATGCAGGGGCGGCTCCAATTCGCCCATCCCAAGCATCTGCTGTATCAAATATGATGCCAAAATCTTCTTCGTGTCTTCGCTGAGCGTCATGAAGTGCTTCTCGAGCAGCCTCGTGGCCTTCTCCTCGAACTTCCTCTTCACCTGCTCGGCCATCCTCGGATTGATAAGCTCGCTGACATCGAGCTTCACCTCGGTTATGAGCTCTCCCTTCAGCGTGTTCAGGACTATCTTCGTCCCTTCCCCCAGCCCCGGTATGGCTATTTCATAAAGGGGCACGAAGTCCCTAGTCTGCAAAATCCTGACATTGACCGGTATCCCGTCTGCGTCTATGCTGTACTGGTCAAGCAGCTTCTCCTCGCCTTTTCCCGCAACATCAGCCACTCAACACCACCCGCTAGCCCTTCTTCTCCCCCTCAACCTTCCAGATGTTCTTCATCGAGCCCTTCATCTCCTTCTGCTTGTGCTCGTATTTCTCCTTCTTCTTGTCCGTCTCGGCGAGCCTGCTCTTCGCATCTTCTATGCGCTTCAGGATCTCGTCCATCGTCATCTTCCCCTTTGAGAAGTCGAGCAGCCCCAGCCCCGAAATAATCTTCTCTAGCTGCTCGCTGATCTCCTTCTTCTCCTCCCGCATCCTCTTCAGCTCGGCATCGGTCCTGCGCAGCTTCTCAAGCCTGGCATCGAAATCCTTCACGACTGCCTCTGCGTCCGCAATCCTCTTGTCGAGCTCGGCTGACGCGCCCTTGACATCGGAGTCGGACTTCTTCCCGGCCCCCACGAACCCGCCAATCTTCTTCTCGAACTCGGCCCTGACCTTCTTCACGTCCGTTTCGGAATCCTTCAGCCTCTTCTCCAGGCCGGTTGCCCTCGCCTTCAGCTCCTCGTGCTCCTTCTCGCGCGCATCCAGCCTCTGCTCGATATCCTTGGACTTCTTCCCCACTTCCGCAACATAAGCGTCAAGCTCCTTCCTGAGCACCCTGAGCTGCTCCAGCTCGGGCCCCATGGCCGTCAGCGCAGCCTCGAGACCCTTGTCCTCCGCCTCAGAGCCTTCCGCAATCTTCGCCTCATCGTCAATCTGCGCCCTGAGCGCGACAATCCTCGACTCGAAGCCCTTAGAAAGTTCCGAAATCCTGAAGTTGACCTCCTCCTTCTCCCTCTTCAGCTCGTGCATCTTCTCCAGCTGGTTCTTCACGCCGCCCATCTTGACCTCGAAGGCCTCGCTTATCTTCGAGAACTCGTCCTGCAGCGAATCCAGCTGCTTGCTCAGCTCCATAATCTCCTCGAGCTGCGATTCGCCCACCCTCACCGCTGCCGCGCGCCTGTCCGAAATCTCGGAGGCCTTCACCTCCATCTCCTCCTTCGTGCGCGCGACCCAGACAAGATAGACTTTCGTAAGCTGGTACTCGATTTTGATAAGCCCCTGCTCCTCGAGGACGGTCGCCCATTCCTCGAGCACCTGCCTCGACAGCCCCATCCTCAGGGCCGCCTCGTTTATGTCAATCCTCTGTTCTTCCCTGACAAGCTTTATGAACGCATCCACGCCGGTGCTTATCATTCCCAAATCGAGCGCCATGCCCAGAACTTTTATTAATAGCATTAATAAGCTTTTAGGTGTCATTATAAACGTCGTGATGCCGTGGCACTGAAAGAGCAGCTCCTTTCGACCGTTTTGAAGAAAGAGGAGCTGAGCCCCATCGAGCGGTTCAAGTTCGAAAGCCTGCTTTCTGACAAGTTCGGGAGGGATGGCCTGCGCGTCTATTTTCTCATAAACGGGATCAACACCGTGCAGCAGATGCTCTCGCAGACCGGAGTCAGCGAGAAGAGGCTCCTCGAAATCCTTAATTTCGCGTCCGACAGCGGGGTCATCCGAATCGCGCCCACGCTTCTCGAGGACGTCCCTTCCGGGCCGGCCCCTGGCGTGGCGCCAGACATGGCGAGGGCGAAGGCAGGCGTCATGCCCACTCTCCGCTCATCCGCTGAGAAGAAGCTCTATGACCAGTTCGGCCAGCAGGGCGTTGATGTCTACCGGCTCATGGACAAGGTCAGCCTCCCTTCCGAAATCCTCTCCCGCATCCCAATCCAGGAGGCAAAGCTGCTCGAGATACTCAAATACATGCAGAAGGAGGGCCTCATCGGGCTGCAGGCCCCCGAGGAGGCGCCCGCCGAGATTGAAGAGGAGGAGATTCCCGCGCCAAGGGAGGAAGCCCCAAGGCCCGTTAAGGCGCAGATGCCCCCGAAGCTTCCAACCCAGGAGCTCGCGCTTCCCCCGCGGCCAGTCTACCTCCCAATAAAGAGGCAGCTCGGCCTTTTCGGAAAGCTGAAGATAGAGGCGGAGCTCATCAAAAGGTTCGGCCAGCACGGCATGCACCTCTACTCGCTCATAGACGGCGAGAGGACCACCATCAAGCTTTCCAAAATCTCCAGGTACCCGATGTCGCTCATCGACAGCATGCTCGACATCCTTTCCGCGCACGGCGCAATCGAGCTGCGCGAGCTCACCGGGGACGAGATAAGGGAGCGCTACGGGGAGGAGGGGCTCGCAATCTACGACGTCTACGGCCGCGACGGCGTGCTCATCTACGAGATGATAGACAAGCGCGCCACAATCAAGGAGATAATAATGGCAAGCGGCCTCCCGCCCAAGCGCGGGGTTGAGATTTTCGCCTTCATCCACAAGATCCTCGGGCTCGAAATCCCGCTGGACACCAACATCCTCTACAGGCAGCTCGGGATAGAGGAATAGCCATGTCCCGAAACCGTGCCCAATCAGAACCCCCGATGCGCAGGCTTGAGTCGCCTTCGGCGATTGTGTCGCCTTCCGGCGACAGCTCGCCAACTTCGTTGGCGACTGCTGCGCAACTTCCGTTGCGCATCGCTCTTCGTTCCAACGCGATTTGCGCTTCGGCGCAAATGCGTCGCAGTTCGCCACCGAGGCGAACTTGCGAACGAACTCGCTCGCCGCGCATATCCAGTCGCCTTCGGCGACTGCCTGTTGCGCGTTGCGCAACATCGTCGGTTCCTGAACCTCCGCACATCAAAGGTCAGGCAGCCATAGAGTTTCTTATTACAAACGGCTGGGCCATCCTCGTCGTAGTCATCCTTCTCGCCGTCCTCTTCTACATAGGAGTTTTGAGCCCCCAGAACACCACGCCTAACACCTGTCTTTTCCAACCCGGCTTCTCCTGCTACACATTCAAAGTGGGAAATGTAACCGGTTCCCTGGAACTGGATTTTGGCCAGGCGACAGGCAAATCAATTCTAGTCACAGGAATCTCCTGCTCCCAGAACGCAACTGCCGCACTCCATACATCTCCCCTTGCGGAGGACATCACCGTCCCATCAGGCGAGCATCGCTGGATTGCCGGGGGAACTTCCAACAACAGCGGCATCATCTGCGAAGGCGCGACAGGCGTGGCAGGTAGCAGGTACAAGGGCACAGTCTGCGTAAATTACATCGAATCCGACGCCAACGCCCAAAGATTAATCTGCGGAGACATAAACGCGAGGCTTGAGCCGGCATCCATACCCCGCGGGAGCCCGACAACTACGCCATACCCGACTCCGCCGCTAGGAGCGACTCCCATCACCGACTGCTCCTCCAGCCCCATCATAATCAGCTCTCCGGGCTATTACTACCTGAACAGCAGCCTTACCTCAAGCGGCAACAACTGCATAGAAATAACCGCGGACGCCAGCAACTCCATCCTGGACTGCTATGGCCACAGCATAACCGGCACACCCTACAGTGGCGCGGGCATCTATCTGCAGGCCACCACTGGAGTAACTCTGAGGCATTGTGTCGTTAGCACATTCTATCAGGGCATTCTCCTGGGCCCTTCCTCCACTGGCAACATCATCACGGACAACACCGCCAGCTCGAACCAACATGGCATCTTCCTTCAGTCGGCCAACGGCAACACCATAACCGGCAACATTGCCAATTCGAACGGCGACACGGGCATCTACTTCTTCTCCTCGAGCGACAACAACCTTACCGGCAATAACGCCCTTGCAAACAACGGCTACGGCATCTATACGGACGGCAACTCGGCCAACAACCTGTTCACGGGAAATGCCGCCTGCTGGAACCGGAACCAGGACGTCCACTGCGACGTGTCCCAGAGCGAGGGCAATGATAACATCTGCATGCCCTACGAGGAAACCGTCTGCTCGGGCAGCATCACCTGCAACCCCGTCTGTCCGGCTCCCCCGGCTCCCGCATGCGCGCCAGGCTTTGTGGTGAGTTCCTGCGACTGCGTGCTGAACGTTCCCGGCAATTACACGCTTGAAAGCGACCTGAATGAGACGCAGGGCGGCGACTGCATAGATATCATAGCAAATGATTCGAACCTCGACTGCCAGCACCACAGCATCACGAGCCAAAGCGGCGGCACCGGCATAATGATAGTCAACTGGAATACCTATAGCATAAGCGGAGTGAGCGTTGAAAACTGCAACGCCAGCAACCTCTCATATGGAATTTACGCATACGGCGTGTACAACAGCACAATAACGGACAACATTGCCAGCGCGAACCAATATGGCATCTTCATCCAGTCGTCCAGCGGCAACATCATCTCGGGCAACACCGCCAACTCGAACCCCAATACCAACATCTACCTCTCTTCCGCAACAGACAACAACCTCACGGGCAACACTGCCCTCGCAAGCATCAACGGCTACGGCGTCTATGCGGACGGCAGTTCGAGCAACAACCTGCTCACGGAAAACTCCGCCTGCTGGAACCAATACGGGGACGTATACTGCGACGCGCCCCAAACTGAGGGCAACGGCAACATCTGCATGCCATACGAGGGAACCGCGTGCCTGGACAGCATCACCTGCAACCCCACATGCCCATCGCCTTCCCCACCGGATTGCGCACCGGGCTGGGTGGTAAGCTCCTGCGGCTGCACGCTGAACATGCCTGGCAACTACACACTGGAAAGCGACCTGAATTCCACGGGCGGCGACTGCATAGACATCACGGCAAATGGTGCGAACCTCGACTGCCAGCACCACAGCATCACAACCCAAGGCGGAGGCAACGGCATAATGATAGCCAACTGGAATACCGGCAGCATAAGCGAAGTGAGCGTTGAAAACTGCAACCCGAGCAACTTCAGCGTTGGCATCTACGCGTATGGCTTGAGCGGCGGCAACATGAGCGGCAACACCGCCAGCGCCAATTCCGAGGGCATGATGCTGCAGAACTCCAACGGCATTGAAATCACGGGCAATACCGCCAGCTCGAACTCCGATGTCGGCATCCTCCTATCGTCATCAAGCGACAACAACCTCACGGGCAATCACGCCACTGGGAACAACGGAATCGGCGGCATCTATGCGGACTCCGGTTCCAGCAACAACCTACTCACGGACAACACCGCCTGCTGGAACACATATTATGGCATCTACTGTGATGCGCCCCAAACTGAGGGCAACGGCAACATCTGCATGCCATACGGGGAAACCGCGTGCTTGGGCAGCATCACCTGCAATTCCGAATGCCCGCCGCCTGAGCCGCCCGCCTGCGCCCCAGATTGGGTGGTGAATAGCTGCTCATGCATCCTCGGAGTGCCGGGAGATTATACGCTTGATTCCGACCTGCATTATTCGGACTACAGCGATTGCATAGACCTCTATTCCGGCGCAAGCGGCTCAACCCTCGACTGCCAGGGGCACAGCATAACCGGAGTTCCGGGCATGGGGCAGGGCATCGCACTCTGGTCCAATAACATCACAGTCAGGAACTGCAACCTGGCCAATTTCAGCAACGGCATCGTTGCCTTCACCACCCACGGCAGCAGCATCATCGGCAACAACGTCAGTTCAACCGACTATGGCATCTCCCTATGGTCTTCTTCAACCAACGATACTATTGCGGGCAACAACGCCAGCTTTAACATTTTTGGCATCACGCTGAGTTCGTCCAGTGGCAACAACTTCACGGACAACATAGCCATGAACAACACTGCCACCGGAAATTCATTTGCCGACTTCTATTGCATATCGTCGGATTCAAACGGTGATTATGGCAACGTCTGTGAAACGCAGGCTGGCTGCGAGTCGTGGCTCGGCTGCGGCCTTATGCCCGCCTGCAGTTCCAGCATCACAGAATGCTGCGTAATCAACTCCACTGGCTCATACTCGCTCGCGGACGATATCTCTGCCGCCGGCGACTGCATAAGCATCCTGCCCGGTGCTAACGGAGCGACGCTTGACTGCGGCGGCAAGACTATTACGGGGCCGGGAAACAGCGGCAACGGAATCCAGTTGTTCGGCACAAGCGGAGTGACTGTGGAGAACTGCGGAGTCAGCGGCTTTATGTACGGCATAAGCTTGTCATCAGCAAACGGCAATGCAATAACAGGCAACAACGCCAGCTCAAACGGCCAGATCGGCATTTTAATGAGTGCATCAAACGGCAATGATATCACGGGCAACACAGCTAATTCAGACTATAGCGGCATCAGCATGTCGTATTCCGATGGCAACACGATAACCGGCAATACGGTCTCGAACGGCAACTCGAACGGCCAAGGTATCATTATGTCCCAATGCGATGGCAATGCCATAACCGGAAACACTGTCACCCTGAACTACTACGGTATTTACCTCTCGTATTCAACCGACAACACAATCTCCGGCAATATCGCAAACTCGAACCACTTCGGCATCGAAATAGAGTACTCGAGCTACAACAACACCGTGACTGGCAACACTGCCTGCTGGAGCGGTGAACTGAATAAGAATATCTACTGCGATGTTGCCCAAAACGACGGCGGCGGCAACATCTGCGCACCTGAGGGCCCGAACACGGTCTGCTCGCACAACGTCTCCTGCGGTTCCGGATGCCCGCCGCCCCTTCCGCCCTCCTGCGCCCCCGGCTGGGTGATAAGTACCTGCCCATGCACCATCGGAGTGCCGGAGAGCTACACGCTTGATTCGGACATTAATTACACGAACCCGTCTGGTGGAACCTGCATAACAGTGTCGGCAGGGGCCAGCGGCGCGACCATAAACTGCCAAGACCACAACATCACAGGCTCAGGAAGCGGCTTCGGCATCTCCCTTTACAGCGTCAACGGCATTAGTGTCGAGAACTGCAAAGTGAGCAACTTCAGCAAGGGCATCTACCTCAGTTACGCCAATGGCAACACCCTAACTAACAACATCGCCAGCTCGAACCACGATACCGGCATCATGATCGAAGGCTCCAACAACAACACCTTTACGGGCAACACCGCAAACCAGAACACCTACGAAGGCATGTACCTGCAGTACGGAAGCACAAACAACAACTTCACGGGCAATACGGCAATTGGCAACTCGGACTACGACTTCATATGCAACAGCTTGAACTCCAACAATGACCTCGGCGGAAATGTATGCAGCAACCGAGATTCCTGCGGCCCGAACCCGCCCTATTGGCTCAACTGCACCGCACCGTAGCCCATCCCTTCTCCTGCCCCACTCCGCCGCCATAGCCTGCATCCTCTCCGGCGCCTCAACTCCCAAATGCCCGAAAAGCCTTTTAAGCACTCTTCCGCCAACCTTAGCGGTGGTTCCCTTGGGAGAGAAGCGCGCTCAATCGGCTCTTGAATTTCTCATGACCTACGGCTGGGCCATAGTACTCATACTCGCCGCCATCGCAGCCCTCTACTACTTCGGATTCTTCGAATCCACCCGCTACGTCCCGAGGAGCTGCACGCTGCAGCCCGCGCTTCCGTGCGACACCTACGTGATGGGCTACAACGCGAGCGCCACCGAGCCGCTCTCCTTCAAGATGCTGAGCCACAACGGCCTCGGTTCCGACATAAACCTCACCGGCTTCTCCATAAGCGTTGAAAACATCGGAGGGGTGGGGACGAACACCTACCAGGGCGCATGCTCCAGCTATGACAACACCACCCAAACAATCTCCTCGCTCACGCATCCGGGCAATCTCATCATCTGCGATGCAGACATACCGGACACGGACCGCATCCCGCGCATCGGCGATCCGGTCCGCTTCACGATAACAATGTATTACGTCAACTGCGAAACCGACCCGAACTACCACACGACGGGCTCCTGCTTGGGAGGCACCGCGCACACCGTGCAGGGCTCGGTGAACACGCAGCTCGAGTACGAGCACGAAATGCCCTACCCCACCCCATGCTGCCCGCTCCCAACCCCGTCCCCAACTGCCAGCCCATCCCCGTCACCTTCGCCAACTGCAAGCCCGTCCCCAAGCCCCTCACCTTCGCCAAGCCCATCGCCTTCGCCCAGCCCTTCCGTGACCCCATCCTCTTGCCCGACTGGAGGCGGAACCATATTGGCCTGCCCATGCACCATACACGGGGCGGGCACGTATACTTTGGGCGATGATCTGAACCCGAATCCAGACGGCTTCACCTGCCTGGTAGTGCAAAGCGATTCCGACAATGCAGTAATCAACTGCGATGGCCATAACATCACGGGCCCAGGCGATTTCGGCGTTGTCGTATATGCCAACGGCGTCACCCTTGAGGGCTGCAACATACATCAGTACGGGAAGGGCATCGTGACTTACGGCAACAACACCATCATAACGAATAATAGGATGACCGAGGGCGACATAGGGATAGACCTTGAAAGCAACGGAAACCGCGTAACCGGCAACAACGCATCACACAATGGCTATCCCTTAGTTGCCGGCACTGGACTCATAGTAGGCGGCTCCAACAATGTGATTGAGAACAACTATTTCGATTCGAACTGGGGCGGCACCGGTTCCTACGAAGGGGGCATTGGCATCGACATAGAAGGGTCGTCGGCAAGCGGCAACAATTTCACAAACAACGAGGCCATCGGGAACAACTACTGGGGCGTTTACCTCGGCTATCTCACCCACACCGATAACAGGTTCACGGGCAACACGGCGACCGGCAACCCGCACGGAGACTTCAAATGCAATTCGGCAAGCGCCATAGACGGTGACAACATCTGCTCGGACGATCAAGGCTGCAGCAGCTGGCTCCACTCCTGTTGACCCCAAAAGCCAGCCTGAACAGCCTTCCGCCATTTCCCCGCAGTGGCGTCCTTGCGCAGAACCGGCAAAAGCGCCAAAAACCCTTTTAAATCACCTTCTGCCCAGTCTTCCCGGGTGGTCCCTTTGAAGAACAGCGGGCAGTCGGCACTTGAGTTCCTCATGACCTACGGTTGGGCCCTACTCGTGGTATTGGTCTTCATCTCCGCCCTCTACCTATTCGGCGTATTCGACACGAGCCGCTACATCCCGAGGCAGTGCTACCTGCAGCCCGGGCTCGAATGCACCTCCTTCAAGATGATGAAAAACGAGAGCAACATGACGGTCGAATTTTCGGGCCGCAACGACTTCGGCTATGACATCGGGTTCGCAAACAACACGGCGACGCTGTTGGCCGAGAACATAGGGGGGATAGGCAAGAACAATTACACCGGCACCTGCTCACCCTCCATAGTAAGGGCGGGCACCACCTACACCTGCATCATCAACATCACGGACAATGCGCGCGTCCCCGCGCTCGGCGAAATGCGCAGGATGTCGCTTTCATTGGGTTTCAAGAACTGCGAGGCCGATCCGGACTACCACACGACCGGCGACTGCTTCACGGTTCTTGCGCAAGACCACACGCTCACGGGTGAAATCGCCACGCAGATGGAAAACTACCAGAGCCTCAGCCTCTGCGGCAACGGCATATGCGATGACAACCTCGGAGAGACCAATGACACCTGCTCCCAGGACTGCAACGTCACCGCCGTGGGCCTGCAGATAGCCGCAGACCCGCAAGCCATACCGGCCGACGGCACCTCCTCCTTGCTGGTAACGGTAACAGTCCTGGACATATTCAGCCACCCCATCGAGGGCGCCTTGGTCCATTTCGAGAAGAACACCAGCGTGGGCTCTTTCAACGTTGACAGCAACACCACCGATGCGAACGGCCAGGCGACCGTCACCCTGACTTCCGGCAACAGCGAGGCGCAGGTGCAGATAAACGCAACATCCGACACCGCGACGGGCAGCACGGTCGTCGCCTTCACCTTCGGCTGCGGCGTGATTATCTCGGAGGACACAAACCTCACGGACGACCTTTCCTCCACCAGCCCCGGCTGCTGCATCATCATCGCGGCGGACGGCGTAACGCTTGACGGCATGGGCCACACCATTTCCGGCGGCGGCGTCGGGAACGGCGTTTGCGCAATCAACCGCACCGGCGTGACCGCCAAGAACCTCAGGCTTGCAAGCACCAACTACGGGATATACTTTGAGAACACGAACGACAGCTTCATCACGGGCAACAACGCAACCCCGGACAACGAATACGGCATCATCCTTAACCTCTCCAACGGCAACAGCCTCTCCGGCAACACCGCCAGCAGCAACGGCGCATACGGCATCTTCCTCACCGCCAGCGCATTCAACATCTTCACGGGCAACAACATCACCAACAATTCCGGCGACGGCATCTCCCTCGCGAGCAACAGCAATTCCAACAACTTCACCGGCAACAACGTAACCTACAACACGGGGAACGGCATACGCCTGGACTCCATCAGCAATAGCAACCTCACGGGCAACCGCGTCTGCAGCAACACCGTCTCGGACTTCAGCTGCTCCGGCTCGGCCAACAACCCGGATGGCAACGTTTACGACACCAACTCCGGCTGCACGGAGATTACGCAGACCGTGGACTGCGCAGGCGAGCACACCATCAATGACTGCACCACGGTTTCCTCCTCCGGCACATGGCACGTGGGACGGGACATAGGGTTCACGGGCGGCACCTGCTGCATCAACATCACCGCAGACAACGTCGTGATTAACGGCTCCAGCTACTCCATCACCGGCGACAACGCCACAGGAAGCATGGGCGTGTGCACGTACGACAAGCAGGGCATCACGGTCGCGGACCTGACCACTGCTTCGGTGCAATACGGAATCTATTTCTCCAACACGCAAAGCAGCATTATAACGCGCTGCAATGCCAGGAATACGCTCAGCGGGAGCGGCATCCGCCTTGATTACTCCAATTCAAACAACATCACGGGCACCAACGTGACCTCGAACGATGCAGCCGGCGTCCCGCGCAATGGTGCCATCTACCTGAACAACTCGGACAGCAACAGGATTACCGGGAGCAATGCAAGTTCGAACAGCGCGGGAGGCATCCTGCTGCATTATTCCGACAGCAACACCATCTCAGGCAACACTGTCACTTCGAATTCGGGGCCTAGCGTAGGAGGCATTTACCTAGATGGCAGCAACAGCAACAGCATAACGGGCAATACTGTCAGCGGGAATAGCGACGGCATAGGATTGTTAGGTAATGTGGAGCCCCCCTACGCCTACTGCTGCAACTCCAACACCGTCTCGGGCAACAGCGTTACAAACAACGGCGTAGGCATCGGCCTAGACTGCAGCGGCGGGACAGGCGACGGCCGCAACAACGTCATCTCAGACAACAACATCTGGTCAAACAGCGACAACGGCATTGGCATAACTTCTTCCATACTCGATACCACAATACTGAGGAATAACATCACCTACAATACCCATGGCATCGAAGCAATTTTCGGCATGGGCGGCTCTTACATGACAATCGCAGGGAATAACATAAGTTCGAATTCGTTAAGCGGCATCGTCATAGAAGATGGCGATGTGAACACCATAGCAAACAACACCGTCAATTCGAATAGCCTCGGCGGCATCCGGCTTCACTACTCGACGGGCAATACCCTAACGAACAACACATTTAATTCAAATACGGAGACCGGCATATGGCTGCAAAATTCCAACAACACCCAACTCAGCAACAACACGGCCTGTTTCAACTCCGTAATAGACTTCAATTGCAGCGAAGGCGCGACCAACGACTGGGGCAACAACTTCTACGATTACAACTCAGGGTGCGGCATATTCCAAATCGCCAACTGCTCATTCTCGCCAATCAGCGACTGCGGCATAATCTCCTCCAGGGGAAACTATTACCTGACGGATGATATCACATTCACGGGCTCCGGCTGCTGCATCAACATAACGTCAGACAACGTCCTCCTCGATGGGAAGTACAAGTCCATAGGGGGCAATGGCAACGGGTACGGGGTCTGCGCCACCGGGAGGCTGAACGTGACGGTCCAGAATGCCACCGTGTGGGGCACTGAATACGGCATCTACTTCGACGGGACGAACAGCAGCTACATCCTAACCGACATCATGAGCGGGAACACCTATGACATATACGCGCTCTCATCCATCAGCAACACGATTGCAAACAACCTTGCCTGCTCAAGCGATCCCAGTTGGGGCCTCTATTGCTCCGGCTCGAGCGGCACCTTCACCGATAATAGCTGCAATAACCAGAGCGGATGCGGCGCCACCTGCTCACCCTGCGTGGACTAGCCTTTCATAAGCTTTTTTAAACACCCTGCTGCCAATTTCCGTACTGTGATAGCTCCGGGAAAAAGGCACGGGCAATCCGCGATTGAATTGCCTTCGGCAATAGCTCGCAGATCGCACGGGCAATCTGCGATTGAATTCCTCGCCACGTACGGCTGGGCCCTCCTCATCATCCTCGTATTCATCGCCGCCCTATACCTATTCGGCGTATTCGACACGAGCCGCTACATCCCGAGGCACTGCTCACTGGAGCCCGGGCTCGAGTGCTCCTCCTTCAAGATGATGAAGAACGACACGTACATCACCGTGGTCTTCTCGGGCTACAACGGCCTCGGCTACGACATAGGGTTCGATGCCGGCACCGCAACCCTGATGGCCGAGAACATAGGGGGCATAGGCAAGAACAACTACGTGGGCACGTGCTCTCCATCCCTGGTCAGGAAAGGGACGCCCTATACCTGCGTAATCATCACCAAGGACATGAACCGAACCCCTGCGCTCGGAGAGGCACGAAGGATGGGCATCTCACTCACATACAAGAACTGCGAGACAAATCCCGCCTACCTCGCAAACCGCACGGCAGCCAACTGCGCCGCCCCGCTCGCCCAGAGCCGCACGGTCACGGGCGAAATGGCCACCCAGATGGAAAGCTATTCCGACACCCTATGCGGGAACGGAATCTGCGACGACAACCTGGGGGAAACCGCTTCAAACTGCCCGGCCGACTGCCTGCCCCGGCCATTCAGCATGCACCTCGCCTCCAACCAGTCCGCCATAACGGCAAACGGCTCCTCCTCGCTTCTGACAGCGACCCTCTTCGACCAGTTCGGCAGCCCGCTCCCCGACTTCGAGGTTGATTTCAGCCAGAACTCCACCGATGGGTCGCTCGATTCCAGCTCGGGCACCACGAACGACACCGGGCAGGCCAGCGTCACCCTCACCTCGGGAACAACCCCGCAGTGGGTGCTCGTGAACGCGACGGCGGGCTCGGCATCCGGGATTACGGTCGTGGTCTTCACAGGGGCCGCCCCGACTCCAACTCCTACCCCAACCCCCACACCAACTGCAACTCCGACGCCAACGCCCACACCTACTCCAACCCCCACGCCGACCCCAACTCCGGCACCGACCTGTCCCGATTCCGGGCAAACGGAGTTAACGACTTGCACCGGAACGCCGATTTCGAGTGCCGGCACATACGTCATGTGCCACAATCTCACATCTTGCACGGGCTTTACGATAGGCGCAGACAACGTTTTGCTGGACTGCCAGGGTTACTCGTTGATCGGCTCCGGGAGCGGAACAGGCATGTACATGCTCGACCGCACCGGAGTGAACGTGACTAACTGCAACATTCAGAGCTTCAGCTTAGGCATGTATCTCAACGGCGGCAGCGGCAGCCATGGCTGCAGGGTTACAAACAACAACTTCACAAGTGACACCACTGCAATGCAGGTATGGCATTCATCATACAGCAACCTAATCCAGAACAACAGGATTACGGGCGCCACGAATGGGTTTTATGTCGCCTTGAGTGCCTCTAGCAACACATTCACAAACAACATCGGAACGAGCAACACTTACGACTTTATCTGCGCTAGCGAAGGATCTGGCAACACCGCCACCGGGAACACCTGTACCTACCGCGATTCCTGCACCTGGGTCGATTGCGGATCGTGATGCTCGGTAGGTTCGCAGACCACCAAGGGGGCAACTCCGTATAACAAAGACCGGCTGCTGCTCGTGGCTCACCTGCCACTAACGCGAAGATAACTCCGCGGCATTTCCCCCGCTTCTCACCAAATTCTTTTATATATCTTCCCGCCAATCCACCCTCTTGCGGCCAGAGGACTAGAATATGCTATTCGTCAGCAGGGTGAAGCTGAGGAACTTCAAGAGCTTCCGCTTCGCGGACATACCGCTGGCAAGGGGGTTCACGTGCCTAGCTGGTCCCAATGGATCGGGGAAGTCGAATGTCGTCGACAGCCTTAGGTTCGCGTTCGGCGAGCTGAGCCTGAAGGGGCTCCGGGCGAAGAGGATTCCGGACCTGATTACAACCGGCGCCGAGAAGGCGGAGATAACCGTCTTCCTTGACGGGGAGAAGAAGTACGAGATTAAGCGCGCAATCAGAGGGGACGGCAAGACGCTCTACAAGCTCAACGGGAAGAGGACGACGCGCACGGCCGTGCTTGACGTCCTGCGGCCGCACGGCCTGGAGGAGAGCGGCCACAACGTAATCGCCCAGGGCGAGGTGCAGCGCTTCATAGACCTTAATGCGAAGGAAAGGCGCGAGATAATCGACCGCGTGGCAGGCATCTCGGAGTTCGAGGACAAGAAGAAGGAGTCCCTGAGCGAATTGGGGAAGGTCGAGCAGAAAATCAACGACGCAACAATCGTGATGAAGGAGAGGGAAGGCTTCCTCACCGAATTGGAGAAGGAGAAGGACGACGCGCTGAAATACAAGGAGGCCGCGGACTCCCTCCGCCTCTCGAAGGCATCGCTCCTACATTCGGAATTGAACAAAACCGATTCAGAGCACACGAAAGTCTCGGAGAAATACCTCGAGCTGAAGGGGAAGGAAGACGAGATAAAGAACGCGACCGAGGCGCTTGACGGGCAGATTACTGAGCTTGAGACGAAGAAATCCGCAATAGTCAAGGAGATAAACGAGAAGGGGGAGCGCGAGAAGAGCGGCCTCGTGAGCCAGGTGCAGGAGCTGCAGACGCAGATAAGCGTCGCAACCGCAAACCGCTCAGAGAAGGAGAAGGAGGCCGCAAGAATAAAGGAGAAGCAGAAGGCCCTTTCGGAAGAACGGAAGGAGCTTGAGGGGAAAGTCTCGAAGTTCGATTCCGATTCCACCGACCTGAAGGGGCAAGCCGCCTCATTCCTGGATTCCATCACCGCCTTCCTGAAAGAAAAAAACATCGTGCTCAAGGACGCGGAAGAGATGGGAAGGCATTTCGGCGATTTGAAGAAGAAGGCCTCGGACCTCTCGAAGAAGATTGAGGAGAAGCGCTCGGCCCGCTCCGCCGCTGAAGTCGAGGCGGAGAAGCTGATGGCGAAGAAAGGCTTGCTGGAGGCCGAGCTCTCCAGGCTCGCTTCCTCCGCCTCCTCCCCGAACGAGGCGAGGCGCAAGGAGCTCAATTCCCAGCTGAAGGCGATTGGCGAGGAGCTTTCCTCCCTTGACCAGCAGCTCGAGAAGCTCTTCTCCCAGGAGAAGGAGTTCAACAGGAAGGTCCCGGAGCTCGAGAAGAAATTCCTCGAGGCCCGCGACAAATACACGACGGCCGCAACGAAGCTCTCGGCCCACAAGGAGTCGCCCGAGCAGCAGGCGGTCACGGCCGTCCTGGAGCTCAAGGAGCGCGGCATGCTTCCCGGAGTCCACGGCACCGTCGGCGACCTGTGCAAGTTCAAGGACGACGTCGCAGTCGCAATCGAGGCTTCCGCAGGCCCGCGCCTGAATTATATTATTGTCGATTCCGCAGACGTCGCCTCCAAGGCGATAGAATATTTGAAGCAGAGGAGAATGGGCCGCTGCAGCTTCATCCCGCTGGACAAGAAGCCATTCACGCTCTCCGCAGAGGCGCGCGAGCTCGCCAAGAAGGACGGCTCGAACGGCTTCCTCATGGACTTCATCCAGTTCGCGCCCATGCTTTCTCCTGCCTACCAGTACGCGTTCGGCGACACTATTCTCGTTGATTCAATTTCAGCCGCAAAGAAGATGGGGATAGGCAGAATCCGCATGGTCACTCCTGAGGGCGACCTCCTGGAATCCAGCGGAGTGATAACCGGGGGAACTTTCGCAAGGAAGCCCGGGACTCTGCGCGAAAAGGCCGAGGCGGACAGGCTCCGCGCAGAAGTCGACTCGATTAAGGCGGAGCGCGACTCGCTCACCGAATCCCTCTACTCGCTCCGCGACGAGATGAACCGCAGGAGGAAGGAGCGCGGCGAGGCGGAAGTCCGGCTCAAGTCCTGTGAAATCGAGCTGAGGCACCTCGATGAAGGAGAGGCTAAGGAAAGGGAAAGGTTCGAGTCCGGCCGCAAGGCAGTGGAAGACGCAAGGAATCAGATTGCCTCCTTCGAAAAGGAGCTCTCGGACAAGAAATCCCTGCTCGAAAAGCTATCCGGCGAGCTCTCAAACCTCGCCGCGCAATTCTCGGTCCTCCAGGCTGAGCTGGAGAAGGAAGCTGATGGCGAGCACAGGAAGAAGATGGATGCCACCGAGAAGCAGCTCTCGGACCTGAACTCCAAGAAGAGCGCCCTCGACGCAAGGCTCGCAGGCCTTAACGCCGAGGCATCCGTCCACAGGGGGCGCCTCACAGTAATCTCTTCCGAGGCTTCGCAGCTGAAGAAGGACCTCTCATCCGTTGAGAAGGAGATTGCCGGGCTGGACGAATCCGCCTCCAGCTTCTCAAAGCAGCTTGAGGAGAAGATGGCGAAGATAAAGTCCGTGGGCGGCGCGCTTGACCGGCTCTACTCCGAGCGCACGGAGCTTGATGGGAAGATAGAGGAGTTCGCTAAGGAGCGCGGGAAAAAGGCGCACAGCTTCGAGCGCTACGTGCGGCAGTTCGCGGAGCTTGGCGCGCAGCAGGGCGCGCTCGCGCAGAGGCTCGCCGACCTGAAAGCAGAAGTAGCTTCATATTCCGACATCACTCCGATTGAGGGCACAAGGGAAGACTTCGACGCGAAGATAAAGGAATGCGAACTCAAAATCCAGTCCCTCGGCAACGTCAACCTGCGCGCCCCGGAGATTTACGAGGAGAAGAAGCGCGACATAGCGGAGATGAAGGAGCGCGTGGGCAAGCTCGCGGACGAGAAGCTCGCAATCGTCAGGATGATTGAGGAGATAGACTCGCGCAAGAAGGACGTTTTCATGGAGGCGTTCTACAAGCTGAACGAGAACTTCAAGCAGCTCTACTCCAGGATTCTTGAGGGCGAGGCAACCTTCGTGCTCGACTCGCCCACGGACATCTTCAGCAGCGGGCTCAGCATAACGGTCAGGATTGGGAAGGAGGACAAGCACCTCGAATCCATGAGCGGAGGGGAGAAGGCATTCCTTGCCCTTCTCTTCGTTTTCGCCATCCAAATGTACCGCCCCGCCCCGTTCTACATATTCGACGAGGCCGACGCGCCATTGGACAAGGTCAATTCGCGGAAGCTCTCCTCCCTCCTGAGGCAGCTCTCGAAGACCACCCAGTTCATAGTCGTCACGCACAACGACACTATCCTCTCCTCGGCTGACATCGCGCTCGGCGTCACCAAGACTGCGCAAGGCTCCCGCATCGTTGGGATTGAGCTGAAGGGCAAGGTCGAGGAAGAGGAGGACGAGGCTGCCCCGGTGGCTGAAGCAGCGGTCGCAACAACAGCAGTCGCAAAAGCAGCAGGCTGATTCGCATGGACCGCCTGCAGCAGCTTTTCAAATCAAGCCCCGAGCTCGACGCAATCCTCCTGCTGAGCTGGGACGCCGCGCAGCAGGTCGATTCCAATTTCTTCTACCTCTCCGGCTCCGAAATAGACCGCGCAACATTCATCGCCAGGCGCAACGAATCTCCCGCCCTTCTTTGCAACCCCCTGAACTATGAGCTGGCGAAGGAGACGTTCCGCGGCGCAGCAATCAAATTCGAGCCCCAGGAATACAGGAAGAAGCTCAACTCCCTTCTCAAAGGCTCAAAATCGCTCGGCATCTGCAAGCGCGACATCTCAGCGGCATTCTACGAAGCCCTGCAGAAGGGAACCCGCGCCAAATTAGTCGACATCTCGGATGAGATGCTGGCATTGCGAATGAGGAAGGACGAAACCGAGATAGCAGACATCCGCCACGCCTGCTCCATCGCGCGCAAATCCCTCGAATCCCTCTACCTCAGCCCAGGCAAGACGGAGCTGGACCTCCAGTCCGAGCTCCAATCCATCCTCTACTCCAACCATTCCTCCCCATCCTTCCCGCCAATCGTCCTCTTCGGCAAAAACGCCCGCTTCCCCCACGGGAAAAGCGGCAACCGGAGGCTGGTGAAGGGCGAAATCGTGCTCATAGACTGGGGCGCCAGGCACGGGAACTACTGCTCGGATACGACAAGATGCACGTTCGTCGGCGAGCCGGACAAGGGCCAGGAGAAGGCCTACGAAAAGCTGCAGGACGTTTTCGCAGCCATCCTCGGCTTCCTCCGCCCAGGCCTTTCCGCACAGCAGGTCTCCAAATTCGCCTCAGAGCAGCTAAAAGAGGCCGGCCTTCCCCAAATGCCCCACGGGATAGGGCACGGAATAGGGCTGGACGTGCACGAATACCCCTCCTTCGCAAAGAACTCGAAGCACAGGCTCGTTGAGAACACGGTCCTCGCAATAGAGCCCGCCACCTACCTCAAGGGCTTCGGCGCAAGGTTCGAGAACACCATCCTGCTGAAGAAAAGGGCAACGGTACTCTGATTCTCCGTTTTTCCGTTAACGCTTTTACCTCTAGCGCAGCGGCGGAAGTAGCGTAGAAACCGACGATATGCGCGGCGAGCGAGCTCGTTTGGAACGAAGAGCGATGCGCAACGAAGTTGCGCAGCTGTCGCCGAAGGCGACTCAAGCCTGCGCATCGGGGGTTTCTCGAGA
>CAISET010000016.1 GCA_903884505.1 uncultured Microcaldota archaeon
CCTTTTCCTTCTCTTTTTGAGCCACTTCCATCTCATGCGGCCCTTCTTCTTCCATTTTCTTGGCCTAGCGCCCATGTAGTAGTTATCCACGCAAATGTTTATTAAATGACTTCCAGCGAAGAATAGACGCTGGTTGTTATGCAGGAGATTGCTGATAAGATATGCTCCTTCATCAAGAGGAAGGTCGAGAAATCGGGAGCTGACGGCGTAATCGTCGGGGTGAGCGGGGGGCTGGATTCAGCCGTGACCGTTGCCCTGTGCTCGAAGGCGATTGGGGCGGAGAACGTCTATGCGCTAATCCTGCCTGAGAAGGAGACTATCAAGGAGCCCGCGCTGAAGGATGCGCGGGAGATTGCTGCGATGTTTGCGGGAAGGGTGGAAGAGATTGATTTCACGGACGCCTACCGCACGCTCGCGAAGGCGATGCCGGATTTCGTGGATGGGGCGAAGATCCCGAACGGAAATTTGAAGGCGAGAATGAGGATGTGCATTTTGTATTACTATGCGAACAAGTTCGGCCTGCTTGTGGCTGGGACCGGGGACAGGTCCGAGATTGAGCTGGGGTATTTCACGAAGTTTGGGGATGGCGGGTGCGATTTCCTCCCGATTGGCGATTTGTACAAGGGGGAGGTCCAGCAGCTTGCGCACTTCCTTGGCGTGCCGCCACAGGTGGCTGACAAGAAGCCCTCTCCCGGGCTTTGGCTTGGGCATACGGCTGAAGAAGAGCTTGGGCTGCCCTACCAGGTTGTTGACGAACTGCTGAAGGCGTTCTCCGCAGGGGAGAAGGCTGAGGATGCTGCCGGAAGGCTGAAGATTAAGAAGGAGGCTGCGCTGAAGATTAAGAAGATGGCCGAGGAGTCCGGGCACAAGAGGGAGCTGCCTGAAGTCTGCAGGCTGAAGTGATGAGGAGATTGGCGAGGAGCGCCGAAGTTTGCGTTTGAAGTGATTGGATGGACTTGGAGAGGAAGATTGAGCTGGTGAAGAGGAAGCCTGCCGAGGAAGTGATTACTGAGGAGGAGCTGAGGCAGCTTTTCCAAACGAATGAGCACCCCAAGCACTACATCGGGTTTGAGATTTCCGGGAAGGTCCATTTGGGAAGCGGGCTGATAACCGCGATGAAGGTGAAAGACCTGCTTGAGGCGGGGGTTAAGCCGACGATCTTCTTAGCTGATTACCACGCCTGGATTAACAATAAGCTGGGGGGCGACCTGCAGAAGATAAGGCAGGTCGCCCTGGGCTATTTCAAGGCAGGGTTCGTTTCCCTGGGGCTTGAGGAGCCGAAAGTTAAGTATGTCCTGGGAAGCGACCTTTACGACAATGACTACTGGGCGGACGTCGTAAGAATATCCAAGGCCACGAGCATAAAGAGGATGCTGCGCTGCTCCACTATCATGGGCAGGACCGAGCAGGAGACCGTCGAGGCTGCGAGCCTGCTCTACCCGGCAATGCAGGCTGCGGACATCTTCAAGCAGGACCTGGACATCGTGCACGCCGGGATGGACCAGAGGAAGGCCCATATCCTTGCCCGCGAGGTTGCGGAGAAGCTCGGGAAGAAGAAGCCGGTTGCGCTTCACGTCCATCTGCTCGCGGGGCTGCAGCAGGCATCCCGCATGGGCTACGACGCCAACGAGAAGCTTGACAAGGAGATTTCCGGGAAGATGAGCAAGTCCAAGCCGGACAGCTGCATCTACGTACATGATTCTGAGGATGAGATTAAGAGGAAGATTGGAAAGGCTTATTGCCCTGAGAAGGTTGTTGAAGAAAATCCAATCATTGAGCTTTGCGAATATGTGATTATGAGGGACGGGAAGAAGGCCCTGAAGATTGAGAGGCCTGCGAAATTCGGCGGAGAGGTTGAATTTGCCTCAGTTGAGGAGCTGAAGAAGACTTATTCTGAAGGGAAACTGCACCCGATGGATTTGAAGGGAGCGGTTGCGCGGGAGCTGGCGGCATTGCTGAAGCCGAGCAGGGACTATTTTGTGAAGAACCCGGAGTTTTTGAAGCAGGTTGAAAGCGCTGAGATTACAAGGTGAGTAAGTGGCTGCGGCGAAGGGGCAGCTCCTGAAGATTTATCGCCTACTTCTGAAGAGGTTTGGCCACCGCGGCTGGTGGCCTGGGGAGACGCGCTTTGAAGTGATGGTAGGGGCCATTCTGACGCAGAATACGAACTGGGGGAATGTGGAGAAGGCCATCCGCGAGATGAAGAAGAGAGGACTGGTGGAACCGAAGAGGTTGGCGGAAGCTGATGTGCGCGAGGTGGAGAAAGCAGTCAAGTCTTCCGGGTATTTCAGGCAGAAGGCAAGGAGGGTGAAAGGGTTTGCGAAGTGGCTAGTGGAGAGTTATGGCGGGGATTTGGGGAAGATGTTTGCGAAGGAGACGAAGGAATTGAGGGAGGAATTGCTGGAGATTAATGGAATTGGGCCGGAGACCGCTGACTCAATTCTGCTCTATGCCGGGGGGAAGCCTGTCTTCGTCGTGGATGCTTATACGAGGAGGAGTTTTGCGAGGATTGGTTTGCTGGGAGAAGATGCGGAGTATGGGGAGGTGCAGGAGTTCTTCGAAGGAAATCTGCCAAGGAGTGTGGAACTGTACAAGGATTTCCATGCGCAGATTGTGGCGCTGGGGAAGAATTTCTGCAAAACGAGACCGCGCTGCAATGAGTGCCCGCTGAAGGCAATTTGCAGGTTCGCGTCTATTCGCGCTCCTGCCCATCGCCGCCCAGGTTCCGCTCCAGGAGCGCGTAGGCTTTGAGCGCGTCTTTTTTCTCGAGCACGAAAACCGTGTCGCGGTAGCACGAGTAGAATTCCGTTATGTTGACTTCGTTCCTGGCGAGGAGCTCCGAGATGTAGGCGACGAAGCCGGGAGTTTCCTTTAGCTCCGGCGGAGAGGTGAGGATGACTGCAGAGAGCCGTCTTGCGGTTGAGCGGATGTTCTCCCTCCCGATGAGCTTTTTTACCTCCTGAAGGTCCTCCTCGCTTATTATGAGGGTTGCGCCGCTGCCCGAGGTTATGAGGGAGAAGCTGTCGCTTGCCTTCTGGGAGAGCTGCGAGGTGTTCAGCCGGGTGCCCGGGAAGAGGGTGAGGACCGCCATGCTGCCCTTGAGCGTGCAGGAGGTGCCGCGGAGGATGGCGCGCAGGTCGTGGTAGTAGTCGTAGTTGGGGAGGCGGGCGGAATAGCGCCTTATTGCGGCCTTTATCGAGGGAAGGGTTGCTGATGGGAGGCGCTCCCTCTTTATGAGTGCGGCGATGGCGGAGATGTTCGCTATGCCGAGCCTCATCGCCTGCCTGGAGTAGGGGTCGGCCTCGAGGAGAGCGAAGACCTGCTTTGCGGTGGATTGTTTATTTTGGAACTTTTTCTGTTTCATATGCTACATTTGAGCCGTCAGGGATTTTAAATGAACCTGTTGCATGGTAGCGCCGCGTTCTGCGGCGGAGAAGGAAAATGGATTTGGCCGGGAAGATAAAGGGAAGCGTGGATCTGGGGGAATACGACGGGGTAAACAAGGTGGTGCTGGCCTATTCGGGGGGCCTGGACACGAGCGTCATGGTGAAGCTCATCAAGGAGGTGCTCGGGGCCGAGGTCATCACCCTGACGCTGGATTTCGGGAGGGCGGAGTACGCGAATTCGGACTTGAAGGGGATGGAGAAGAAGGCGCTTGCGATGGGGGCGAAGGCGCACAAGTTCTTCGACGTGAGGGAGGAGTTCTTCTCCGGCTATATAGCGAAGGCAGTGAAGGCGAATTCCCTCTACCAGGGGGAATACCCGAATTCGACTGCGCTGGGAAGGCCGCTCATAGCGAAGTACCTGGTGGCCGTGGCTGAGCATGAAGGAGCGGATGCGGTTGCGCACGGGAGCACCGGGAAGGGGAACGACCAGGTGAGATTCGACGTTTCCGTGGCTGCGCTGAACCCCGGGCTGAAGATTATTGCACCCGTGCGGGACTGGGAACTGGAGAGAGACGAGGAGATTGCATGGGCTGCCGAGAACGGGATTCCGGTTCCGGCCAGCAGCAGCAAGCCGTATTCGGTGGACGCGAACATGTGGGGGAGAAGCTGCGAGTGCGGAATCCTGGAGAAGCCGTTCGAGGAGGTGCCCGAGGATGCGCTGGAGTGGGTGACGCCGCCGGAGAAGGCGCCTGATGAGCCAATGAAGGTGAAATTGTGGTTTGAGAAAGGGGTGCCTTCGGCGCTGGAGTTCGACGGCGTGAAGATTACGGGAGGGGTGAACATTGTTGGCGCGCTGAATGACATTGCCGGGAAGAACGGGGTTGGAATAATCGACCATATGGAGGACCGCGTGGTCGGGCTGAAGAGCAGGGAGGTCTACGAATGCCCTGCGGCAACCGTAATCCTGAAGGCGCACAAAGATTTGGAGAAGTATGTGCTTACGAGAGAGGAGAACGACTTCAAGCCGGCCGTGGACAAGCTGTGGGGCGAGTGCGTTTACAGGGGACTATGGCACAATCCCATCATGAAGGAGCTTGACGCGTTTGTGGATGCGTCGCAGGAGAAGGTGAGCGGCTGGGTGGCCCTGAAGCTCTACAAAGGGGCGGCGCAGGTGCTGGCAAGGGACTCGCCGAACGCGCTCTACGACCCGAACCTGGCGAGCTACAACGCGGGAAGCAAGTTCTGCCAGAAGGACGCGCAGGGGTTCATCAAATTGTATGGGTTGAACACGGTGATGGCCGGGAAGGTTGCGGAGAAAGCCAAAGAGAAAGCTGCTGTGATTGTGTGAAGAAAAGATGGGAGAAGAGCGGGAAGCGGGAGAATGGGATGGCGGTGAGAAAATGAAAAAAATCTGGGAGAAGAGCGGGAAGGAGAAGCTTCATCCGATGGTGGAGTCGTTCCTATCGGGGGAGGACATCATCCTTGATTGGGCGCTGGTGAAGCATGAAGCGGCTTCATCGCTAGCGCATGCGAGGATGCTGAAGAAGACTGGAATGCTTTCTGCAGCGGAGTTTGCGAAGGCGGAGAAAGGGCTGAAGGAGATAATTGCGCTGCATGCGAAGGGCCAGTTTGAGCTGAAGCCGGAGCTGGAGGATGTGCATGCGAATGTCGAGGCCTACCTGACAGAGAAGCATGGGGTGGTTGGGAAGAAGATCCATGCGGGCCGGTCGAGAAATGACCAGGTGGCGACCGCGATGCTTCTCTACATGCGGGAGGAGGGGAAGAAGACGCTGCAGCTGGTGGAAGGGCTGTGCGAAGTGCTGGAGGGGCTTGCGGAGAGATACCCCTGGGAAATGCCGGGCTATACGCACGTGCAGAGGGCGATGCCGTCGACGCTGGCGAATCTCCTGCTCTCCTACAAGGAGAGCCTTGAGGCGGATGCGGAATTCCTGGAGGCTGCGCTGAAAGTTGTGGATAAGTGCCCGCTGGGAGCGTGCGCAGGGTATGGGAGCGCGCTGCCACTGAACCGCGCAGCCACTGCGAAGGAGCTGGGCTTCGGGAAGCTCCATGCGAATACGATTAGCGCAATTAGTTCGCGCGGGAAGAACGAGTTCATGGTGGTTTCCGCCCTCTCTGCGGTAATGCTGGATTTGGGGAGAATGGCGGAGGACATGCTGCTCTTCTCCACGAAGGAATTCGGGTTCGTTTCGTTCGGAAATGAGTTTGCGACTGGGAGCAGCGTGATGCCGCAGAAGAAGAATTACGACGTGCTTGAGCTGGTAAGGGCGAAGGGGGCGAGAATGCTCGGGCTGCAGGTGGAGCTTTTCGCCACTATGAAGGCGCTGCCTTCCGGCTACAACCGGGATGCGCAGCAGACGAAAAGGGCGGCGATGGAGGCGTTCAAGGAGGCGCAGGGCTGCCTAGCCGTGCTGGCGCCCATGATGAAAGGGCTGAAGCCGGACAAGGGGAAGATGAAGGCGGCTTGCACCCCTGGGATTTACGCTGCGCAAAAGGCGACCGAGCTCGCGAAGAAAGGGGTGCCGTTCAGGGAGGCTTACCGCGAGGTAGGGGGAGTGTATTAAAAGCGGATTTCGAAATCACCTCGTGGCAATTAGAGCGCTTTTGGATGCGAATTTCCTCATGCTTCCTGCCCAGATGGGGGTGGACATATTCGGGGAGCTGGAGAGGCTAATCGAAGAGCCGCATGAGCTCGTAACCTCCAAGGGGGTGCTGGACGAGCTGGCGAGGATTGCGATGGGAATGAGCGAGGATGCCCCCTGCGCGAAGGTTGCGCTGAAGATTGTGGATGGGAAGAAAGTGGGCATTGCGGAGAGCAGCGAGCAAGTTGATGAGTGGCTAGTGAGGGAGGCGGAGAAGGGGGGCGCGGTGGTCTGCACGAATGATATTGCGCTTATCAAGCGGCTGAGGAGGAAAAAGGTAAAAGTGATCAGGGTGCTGGGGAAGTCGCACCTTGGCTTCGCTGATTGAGGTTTTCGGAGGGAACGGCGTCTGCTGATTGTGGCTTGCATGCGCTCTTCCGCCGCTGCTTAGGGCTTAAATGAATAGCGGCACGAGCACGAGCGCAAGCGTGTTGAGCAGCTTTATCAGCACGTGCAGGCTCGGGCCTGCCGCATCCTTGAATGGGTCGCCCACCGTGTCCCCGACGACCGCCGCCTTGTGCGCCTCGGTGCCCTTCGCCCCGTGCTCCTCCAGGTACTTCTTCGCGTTGTCCCATGCCCCCCCTCCGTTGTTCATCATGGTTGCCATGAGGATGCCCGCGATTGTGCTGGACATTAGCAGCGCGGCGACCGCTTCGGCCTTCAGCAGCAGGCCCACGAGGACAGGGAATGCGACCGCGAGCAGGCCTGGCAGGACCATGTTGCGCAGCGCGCCCTGCGCGGTTATGTCAACGCAGCGCGCATAGTTCGGCTTCACCTTGCCCGCAAGTATCCCCTTGTTCTTGAACTGCCGCCTTACCTCCGCAATCATGTATTCCGCGGTCTTTCCCACGGCGCGCATCACGAGTCCGCTGAAGACGAACACGAGCATTGCCCCGAGAAGCGCGCCCACGAACACGTCGACCTTCGCGAGGTTCACCACTTCAAAGATTTTTCCGCTGAGCTTCGCCACCTCGGACATGTACGCAGAGAAGAGCAGGAATGCGGCGAGCGCAGCGCTGCCTACGGCATAGCCCTTTGTGAGCGCCTTCGTGGTGTTGCCCACCGCGTCAAGCTCATCCGTCCTCTTCCTCACGTCCTGCGGCGCATTAGCCATCGTCACAATCCCGCCCGCGTTGTCGGTTATGGGGCCGAACGTGTCCATCGCGAGTATGTATGCCGCAGTCGCGAGCATGCCCATGGTCGCTACCGCGGTGCCGTAGAGGCCCCCGCCAGCCACGCCCGAATTCGAGCCGAACCAGTAGGCCGCCATGAGCGCGGCGGAAATTATCACCATTGTCGGGCCGGTTGTCTCCATGGCAACGGAAAGGCCCGTGATGATGTTCGTCGCGGCCCCGGTCTCGGACGCCTTGACGATGTCCTGCACTGGCCTGTACTTCTTTTCGGTGTAATACTGGGTGACGTATACGAAAGCGAGCGAGGTGGCTATGCCAACGAGACCCGCATAGAAGAACCAGATGTTCCCGAGCAGCCACATGACCGCAACGCCGAATAGGATTGCGGAAAGGATTAGCGCCACGTAATAGCCCCGGTTGAGCGCGGACATCGGGTTCTCGTGCCCCTTTGCCTTCACCGCGAATATTCCCACGATTGACGCGATGAGGCCGAATGAGCGTGCCACTAGCGGGAATATCACCCCGTTCATGCCGAACACCGGGAAGAGCGCCACGCCGAGTATCATCGCGCCTATGTTCTCCGCAGCAGTGCTCTCGAACAGGTCCGCGCCCCTTCCTGCGCAGTCGCCAACATTGTCGCCGACAAGGTCCGCAATCACTGCCGGGTTCCTCGGGTCGTCCTCGGGTATTCCCGCTTCGACCTTTCCCACTAGGTCAGCGCCGACGTCCGCGGCCTTCGTGTATATCCCGCCGCCCAATTGCGCGAACAGCGCGACGAATGATGCCCCGAACGCGTAGCCAACTATGAGGAACGGCGTCTCCTGCGGGTTCGCGCCGAAAAGGATGTAGAGCGAAGTTATCCCAATCAGCGAAAGCGCCACTATGACTATTCCGGTGACTGCGCCCCCCTTGAGCGCCATGTCGAGCGCCTCGGGCATGCTCTTCGAGGCCCCTGCCGCGGCCTTTATGTTCGCCCGGACGGAGACGAGCATGCCGACGATTCCGGCGACCGCCGAGCTGAATGCGCCGAAGATGAATGCTATCGCGGTCGTCTCCGCGGTCTTAGGCTGCCCGAGGTAGCTGTAGCCGAGATAGATTATGGCGGCAAGGACGATGGCGAGCATCGCGATGGTCTGGTATTGCCTCTTCAGGAAGGCCTCCGCCCCCTCGCGGATCGCCTCGGATATCTCCACCATCTTCGGCGTCCCGGTCGGGTGCCTGAGGATTTTCCAGACCAGGTACGCAGCGACTACGAGCGAGAGCAACCCGATGCTTAATACCAATAAGAGTAGTGTTTCCATGGCCATTTATTTGGGCGGAAGTTTTTATAAGATAACGCACGCGGGAGCGCTGCCTTCACGCCCAAGGCGCACAGTTATAAGATTAATCGTGCAAAAAGTTAGGGTTTCGTCGAGTTGTTAGAGGGATTTGGATGTTCAGGATTTACACGATTGAGGATACCGTCAGGGTGGACCCGCTATATTTCGAGCTTGATCTGGAGGAGTCCGTGCTGAAGGTTCTGAGGAACAGGTATGAGAGGAGGATTGACCCGGACTTCGGAATCGTCCTCGCTGCATGGAATCCGCAGAATATCAGCGAGGGAAAAGTGATCCCGGGGGACGGGGCGAGCTACCACAAGCTCTCTTTCGATTTGCTGGCATGGAAGCCGGAGCTTAATGAGATTATCGAGGGGGAAATAAGCGAGATTGTGGAGTTCGGGGCGTTCGTCCGGATTGGGCCGCTCGATGGGTTGGTGCACCTTTCGCAGATTACGAATGACTTCCTTTCCTTCGACAAGAAGATTCCCGCTTTCGTGGGGAAGGAGAGCAAGAAGGTGGTGAAGAAAGGGGACGTGGTGACCGCGAAAATCTCCACCGTGAGCATGAAGGGAGGGATTGCGGACACGAAGATTGGGCTTACGATGAGGCCGGAAGGGCTGGGAAAGGACGAGTGGCTTGTGGCTGCCGAGGAGAAAAAAGCTAGGAAGAAGTGAGTTTATGGTTGAGAAGGCTTGCAGGGTTTGCAGGTATATCACTTCCGAGGGCGGAAAGTGCGCCGCATGCGGCTCTGAGGAGCTGACCGAGAAATGGAGCGGCTACGCTTATATCGAGGATGTGGCTAATTCTGAGATTGGGAAGAGCGTTGGGGCCAAGGTGCCCGGGAAGTACGCGCTGAACATAAAGTAGGTCTTCCGTCTTTTTAGTTGAGGTTTTTACCACCCGATTTGCCCTTCGGGCAAATGGGCGCATTTGCGCCGCAGCGCAAATCGCGTATCGCCGGCGAGCGGAGCGATGCGCAACTCGGTTGCGCAGTTATCGCCGAAGGCGATTTGAGAGCGAATCGAGAGAGAGTCTGCGCAACAGCCGACAGAGGTTGCACAACAGCTTCGCTGTTGTGTTGGCGCGCAATGTTGCGTTGGCGCACAGGCTGATGAGCGACGGCGCATGGGAAAAAAGTCAAGCGACTAGGGCTATTTTGTTGAGGTAGATTAGGCGCTCGATGTCGGTCTCGCTGATGATGCCCACCAATTTCGCGCCGTCCATCACTGGCGCGAGCTCAATATTAGCGGCCCTCATTTTCTTCCAGATTTCAAGGATGTTGTCATTTGGGTGGGCACGGATTGGGTGCACGGAAAGGCTCCTTATCTTTCTCTTGCCCCATTCCGAGCGCGGAATCTTCTCGAAGGAGGCGAGATTCACGACTCCGAACCTGCCGTCGCCAACCAGGAGGAGGTTCCTCACCTTTGCGCTCTTCGCGAGCGCGAAGGCGTCCTCGAGCGTCTCATCGCCGCTGGCGCAGGCCACTTCGGGCCGCATGGCGTCGCGCACGAAAACGCCGTCAGAGGCGACCTTGAAGAGCGCCGCCTCGAATTCCATGCCCGAGCCGAAGTAGACGAAGAGTGCGATGATGGCGTTCCAGAAAAGCAGGGTGGCGTCACCGGAGATGACTGAGAGCGCTACCGAAGTTACGATAAGGACCAGGACGACCATCTTGCTCAGCGCAACGGCTTCGCGGGTTGCGACCAGGAAGCTCCTCTTTCTCTGCCTGAGCGCGCGCCAGACTCGGCCACCGTCCAGCGGGATTGCAGGCAGCAGGTTGAAGGCGCCGAGGATGAGGTTGGCTTCCTGCGTAACGCCGAAGATGAACTGGAGGGTCGGGTCCGTGAAAAGGAGCAAGAGGACCGTTGCGGCGAGGGCGATGGCAAAGCTCATGAGCGGGCCTGCGATTGAGACCTTGAACTCGACCGAGGGAGACATGGCGAAGTCGTCTATCACGGACATGCCGCCTATCGGCAGGAGGATGATGCGCTTCACGCTTATGCCGTTGAGATTCGCGACGTAAGAGTGGGAGAGCTCATGGACAACGACTGATGCGAATAGGATGATTATTATTGCCGTGGACTCGAGCCCGCCAACGAGCAGGACGAATGCGATGAGGATTAGGAACGTCCAGTGCAGCTCGATGTCAACGCCGAGGATGCGGAAGAGCTTCATGCCATAGCCTACCCGAGCTTCCTCTTCAGCTCAAAAATCTTGCGCCCCATGTAGAGCACGTCCTTGCGCAGCCTCACCTTCGAGTCCGGGGCATTCTGCGTCCAGACTATCGGAAATTCATCGACTTTCAGCCCATTCTTCTGCGCGCGGACCAGGAGCTCCGTGTCCCAGAACCAGTGCGTATCCTCGACTTCGTTTAGGAGCGGGAGGACCTGGGCGAGGTCGAAGGCCTTGAAGCCGCACTGGTGGTCGTGCAGCTTTGAGCCGAGTATCTTCCTGACCATCAGGTTGTAGCTCCTGCTGAAAACGTCGCGCAATGCCGGCCTGAGGGTGTGCGAGGAGGGCATGAGGCGCGAGCCGGTGGAGATTGCAGCGCCGGACTCGACGCCGTGGATGAGGCGCTTGAGGAACTTGAGCGAGGATGATAGGTCCGCATCCATGTAGGCGGCGTATTTTCCGCGCGCGGAGCGCAAAGCAATGGTGAGGGCCGCGCCGCGGCCAAGCTTGTGCTCGGAGTGCTGGTGCAGGATATGCGGATTCTCGCGCACGAGCTTCGCCGCAATCTTGGGGGTGGCGTCCCTGCTGCCATCCTCCGCGATTATTACCTCGTAGGAGTCCGTGAGCTGGGAGCACGCCTCTGCGACGCGCTCCACGCACTGGGAGATGCGCTTCTCCTCGTTGTGCATAGGAAGTATGACTGTGAGGTATATATCTTTGGTTTTTGCCATAAGTGGTTGTTGGGGAGCCATGCTTAAATTCCTATACGGGAAGCCCGCGCTCGCTTTCGGGAAAAGCGTGTGCGTTGCGGACCTGCATATCGGCTATGAGTTTGCGCTGCGCGAGAAGGGGGTAAGGCTTGGCTCGTCGCTGGAGAGGATGAAGGGGGAGCTCGTCGGGCTGCTGGATGAGACGGAAGCGGAGAGGCTAATCCTTCTTGGGGATGTGAAGCACTCGATTCCGAACCCTGAGAAGGAGGAGCTGCTCGAGCTGAGGAACTTCTTCTCGACGCTCGCGGAGAGGGCGGAGTTGGTTGTCGTCAAAGGGAACCACGACGGCAACATGGAGGCGGTTGCGCGCGAGGCGAAGGTCTTCCCGAGCGCGGGAACGGTTGTTGACGGAGTGGGGCTTTTCCACGGAAATGCCTGGCCTCCGCCTGAAGTGGTCGAGCAGGAATGGGCGGTTTTGGGGCACAGCCACCCGTGCGTTGAGGTCGAGGATGCGGAAGGGAGGAGGATGGAGCGCGCGTGGGTGGTCGGGAAGGCGGATGTGAAGAGGCTGTGTGAGAAGTACCCGAAAGGGAACCCCAAGCTGGGGCTTGTGCTCATGCCTGCGTTCAACCCTCTGGTCGGCGGCTATCCCCTGAACAAGGGGGCGAAGACGGGGATGCTCGGGCCGTTCCTCGCGAGGGGAATGTTTAAATTCGCCGATGCGCAAATCCACCTCCTTAACGGCGTAGGGATTGGGAAGCTTTCCGGCCTTATGAAAAAAGGTGATTTGAAATGAGCAGGGGAAGGGAAAATCTGGTAATATGCTCATCCTGCGGAAGAAGGGTGCCCAGGACGAAGGCAGTCAGCTATTCGCGCGCAGTTGTCTACAGCACTGACCTGAAGACCGCGGACGACATAAAGGTGTTCGAGAGGCGCAAGGAGTACTACTGCCCGAGCTGCGGCAAGCACAGGCACATCTACGAGAAGAAGAAGCAGATAGCGATGAGGAAATACAACCGCTGAGGCTGCAGATGGTCCAGTGCGCCAACCACCCGGACAGGGAGGCGGTTGCCAAGTGCAGGAGATGCGGGAGGAATTTCTGCGAGGCTGACCTGGAGGAGGTCGGCAACTACCATTACTGCTTCGAGTGCCTGAAGGAGATTTCGCGCGAGTCGCGCGGGGCGCAGCATGGACAGACGACCGCGATGCTGATACTCGGAGTGCTAATCTGCGTCGGGCTCGGCACTTTCCTGTTCCTCGGCCAGCTGAACAATTACATCGCGCTGATAAATGCCGCGCGCATAGGGGGCATTGATGCGCTGAAGGCCGCCTTAACAACTGCGATGATTTTGACTATTTTGCCGATGACGGCCCTGGTCCTCCTCTACTATGCGCTTGCGGTAGGGCTCATGGAGGCAAGGGGATGGTCACTGGCGTTTGCGCTCCTTCTTAACTGCGCGGTGGTGGCCTGGAAGCTCTATGGCTTTTTTGTAGGGCAAAGGGAGCCGCTGCTGGGATTTGCTGTGATGATTGCAGTGCCCATCCTAGTGGTGATTATCATTGTTTGGAACAGGCACCACCTCAGCGTCTGAGCGGCGGAAGCTTCTTCCAGAAATCGTTTGACGATGCCTTTTCCAGCTCTGTGGCGAGCTTTTTCGCGCTTTTCGTCCTAAGCTTCCTTTTCGCGTCGCTTATCCATTCGCGCGCGTCCGGATTCCCTGAGTCCATGTATTCGCGCGCCTGCGCAATCATCTCGAGCAGGTCCGCATCCTTCGCGATTATGGACTCCCTGGTTTTTTCTGCAAAAACCTCGGACATCAGTGAGGTAATTTCTTTTTCACACTGCATGCCCCTCGCCATGTCGCTGACCGCCCTCTTGGAGTCCTTCTTCACGTACCTTGCGGAGATGTAGTTCAGGTCGCCTATCCTCGCCTCGTGGAGGTCGTGGAATATGCAGAGCTCGAGCACCCTTCCGAGGCTGGCATCCTCCATTTTCGCAAGAAGATAGCCGATTGCCGCCGTGCGCCAGGAGTGGTCTGCGATGGATTCGGGCGACTTTATCCCTATCGAGAGCCAGCCGGTGCGGGGGCTCTTCTTGAGCTGCCCGCATTCGTAGATGAAGTCCGCGAGCCCGCTCATGCAACCGCACCTGTGCCCTCTCCGAGGATGTTCGTCTCAATGAGCTTCATTATCTTCTGCGGGGAGTAGGCAAGCTTTATGAAGCGCGTGTGGCCCCTCTGCCCCCTGCCTGACTCAACCATTGTTATGAGCCCGAGCATCTCGAGGTCTTGGAGGTACTCGCGGTACCAGCGCGCGCTCCTTCCCTCGGTGCGGAACCTGCGCGCGGCCTGCAGGTATTTGTCATAGACCTCCCCTGAGAGGAGGCCGTTGTCCCCGGAATCGCCGTTGTCTCCGAGCCTCGAATATCTCGAACCCTCGAGCTGGAGAGAGGCGATGGCGCACAGGACTATCTGCTGGTGCCTCGGGAGCGTGGAGATGGCCTCGTAGGAGACGTCCTCATCGACGTTCTTGCGCGCGTCCTCTACGTGTGTGTCAAGAAGCACCTTTGCCTTCTGCTCATCCGCGAGCTCGCCCGCCTTCTGGAGCAACTTGAGCGCGTACCTTGCGTCGCCGTTGTCCTGCGCGGCGATTGCTGCCGCGAGGTTGATTGCGGCCTCATCAACCGAGCCCTCGGCAAAGCCCTTGGAGACGCGGTGCTTCAGTATCTCCTTCAGCTGGTATGAGGTATAGGGGGAGAAGACCATCTCGGTCTCGAAAAGCGAGGAGCGGGTGCGAGGGTCAAGCCTGTCCTTGAATGAGAGCTTGTTGGAGATTCCGACCAGGCCGACGCCGCCCTTCTTTATCTCGTCGTTGCTCCTTGTGAGCGTGTAGGTGAGGTCGTCAAGGTCCTTCACCATGTCCATCTCGTCCAGGACGAAGAGGAAGCATTTGCCGTCCTCCTCAATCCAGTCGAGTATCCGCTCGTAGAGGAAGGCGAGGCCGCAGCCCGCCTTGTCGTGCTGGGGCAGGAAATCCTGCACCACCTTCTGCAGTATGCGGTAGCGCGAATTGTAGATGCGGCAGTTGATGAACGCGATTTTTACCTTTGCTTCGGAGCCTGCCTCTGCGAGCCGCTCCATCACGTATTTCACGCTGCAGGTCTTCCCGGTCCCGGTCTTCCCGTAGATGAGTAGGTTTCGCGTCTTCTCGCCCTTGAGCGCGGGCGAGACCGCCTTCATTATCCTCTCTATCTCCTTCTCCCTGTGCGGAAGTGTTTCCGGCAGGTAGTGCGGCGAAAGGACGTTGCGGTCCCGGAAGATGGTCGGCGCTGCTAATATATCGTTAAACGAGTTCATTTCCTTCACCGTACCCCGCGGCGGAATTCAGAAGAGACCGAGAGGCTTTGGCCTGCAGCGTTTTAAAACCATTTTGCTTAGCGAAATCAGTTAGATGGGGACAAATTGGCGATATGCTTCCCTGCTCGAAAGATTTAATAAGCATTCCGCATATAGAAGTAGCCAGACGAAGAGGAGTACGGACCGTGAGTTCCGCTTCGAGGTGAAAAAAAATGGGGATACTTCAAAATCTCTCAAAGGCTCTGGGCCTTAGCAAGGACATGGATGTAGAGGAATACATGGACACGATGGAGCTCGAGAACGTCGACCTGCTCCACGAGGCAGCTGACTTTTATGTAAAGCCCGTGGCGCTCGAGAGCGAGGCGGACGTGAAGGTCATCATGGATGAGCTGAAGCAGAGAAACATCATCCTGCTCAACATCACGCCGATGATGAGGAACCAGGCGAAGCTCAGGACGATTGTGAACGACCTGAAGACATTCGTGATGAAGATTAACGGGGACATCGCGAGGATTGACAACGAGAAGATCCTCCTGACGCCTTCGAAGGTCAAGATTGTGAAGAGAAGGGGCTGAGTTCAGCCCTCTCCCACCCTTTTTCTTATTCTTCCGAAAGCCCCCAGCAGGGCCGCTGCCTCCAGGCTTGAGATGAGGGAGCGGCCTATTACGCGGCGGAACGCGCGCTTCACCTTCTCGGGATAGCGCATGTCCGAGCTTACGAGGTCCAGCATTTCGCCGAATCTCCGGATTAGCGCCTCCTTCTCGCCCTCGCCGGCCTTTTCTATGAAATGCTTCTGCTTTCCCGGGAATTTGATTGCGGATAGCCCGTAGAGGGTGATTGCGAGCGCGTGGGAGAGGTTGAGGATGGGGTGGGCGTCGCTTGTCGGGATTGTAATCAGCAGGTCGCATGCGGAAATCTCCTCCTCGTTCAGGCCCGTTCCTTCCCTTCCGAAGAGGATTGCATAGGTTCCTTTGCGCCTTTTCTTTGCCGCCCCGATGAACTGGCTTAGCATCAGCGGGTTCCTAATCGCGCCTTTCCACCTGTTCAGGATGCCCGTGGTTCCGACGATGAAATCGCAGCCTTTCGTGGCAGCGGAAAGGGACTTGCAGATGTGCGCATTTTCAAGGAGTTCGGCTGAGTGCTTGGCGTACTTTATCGTTTCTTTCCCTTTCAAATCGGCTTTTGGATTGACCAGCCACAGCTCGGAATAGCCAAAGTTCTTCAAAAGGCGCGCGCAGGCGCCCAGATTGGCCTCGTATTCGGGCTCAACGAGTATTATTCGGAAGTTTGGCATGCAACACGCTCAGTTTCTCTCCGGGAACGGAGATTTCTTCCAAAAGTTCCACGGTAAACCCCTTCCTCAGCAGCACCTTAATTGTCTTTTCCGTGCCTGCCAGGTCGCAGTGGAGCATGAGAAGGGAGCCGCCGGGAGCGAGACGAGGGGGGAATTCGCGGAGGAAGCGGCCGATTGTTTTCCTTCCGTCTTTTCCGCCGTTCCATGCTGCGTCGAGGATGCCGGAAGTGGTTTCGGCTTTTGTTGTTGGGAGATATGGCGGGTTGAAGATGATGAGGTTGAATTGTTGTGATTTGGGAATTTGCGAGAAGAGGTCGCTTCTTTTGAATTTGATGTTTTTGATGCCATTCCACTCTGCATTCTCCCTTGCGCATTCGAGTGCGGATTCACTTATGTCGATTGCAAGCACGGACTTGGCCTTTCCCGCGGCTGCGATTGCCTGGATTCCGCAGCCTGTTCCCACGTCGAGGACGCTGCCCTTGGAGAGGCGCGGCACGTGCTTTGCGAGAAGGAAGGAATCGTCCGATGGATTGTAGACGTCACTGCGAACCGATAATCTCTTCTGCGAGCTCACAGTTTGCACCCCGTCTGAGGATTGCCGGCTTTTTCAGCGTGAAGTCTATTACGGTCGAGCCTTCGCCCCAGCGAGTCGGCCCGCCGTCAATCACAGCGGCAGCGGAGTTCCGCAGCTTTGCAGGGACGTCTTCCAGGCGCAACGGCGCTTTCGCGCCCGAGAGGTTCGCGCTCGTTGCGGTGATGGGAAACTGGAGCTGGCGGATTACCGTGGTGACAAAAATGTGGTGGGGAATGCGGATGCCAACCTTGCCGTCGGGCGCAATAGGCTTGGGGAGGCCTGGCTTTGCATTCAGGATTGCGGTGAATGGGCCAGGGAGGAGCTGCTGCAGGTTTAGTGAAACCTCATCGGAAAGCTCGGCGTATCTGCGCATCATCTCCAATTCCGAGACTATTATCGAGATTGGCTTCGCGTCGTCCCGCCCTTTGGCTGCAACCACGTCCTCAACCGCCTTCTCGTCAAGCGCGTTCGCCCCGAGCCCGTAGAGCGTGTCCGTGGGGTAGATAACCAGCTTGCCTGCGAGCAGCGCTTCCTTCGCCGCAACTAAGGCATCGTCGTAGTTCTTCCAGCCCTCAAGGGAGAAGACGTTTGAGCTCATACTTCCATCTCCCTCACATCCAGCCTTAGGCCGGTGCGCTTCTGCAGCTTCTCGATGTTCTTCCCCTTCCTGCCGATAACCGAGGGGATGTCGTGCGGGTGGAGGAAGAGGATGGCCTTTCCCGCGCCGAGCTGCTCTATCCTGAACTCCCTGCTAACCATGCGCGAAATCAGCGCGTGCAGCTTCTCCTCCCCGAAGCGCCTCTGGAGCTTCTCGCCCCGGGAGACCGGGAGAATCACTGTTTCGTCGCCGAACTTGTAAATCTCATACTCGGAATCGCCGGTCTCGAAGTCCTTCACCTCGATCACCGGGCGGGCGAGGTCCTCCTCCCGCATCCCGTAGGGCACCTTGACGCGGAAGTCGAGCTCGTAGACCTTCTGCACGTGCCCGTCCTTGATGAAAATCACCGTATCCACGATTTGCGGAATGACTCCGAGGTCTATGCGCCCGAGGAACCGGTGGATTGCGTCGATTGGCTTGCTCGCATGCACTACGCCGACCATTCCAACGCCTGCGAGCCTCATGTCCGTGTAGATGCGGAAGTCCTCGGTCTTCCTCATCTCATCGTAAACCGTGTAGTCCGGGCGGACAAGGAGAAGGATGTCGCTGGATTTTTCGAATGAGCCTTCCAGCGGCGCGTACTGCGTTATCTCATCGACCACCTGCAGGTCCCTTGGAGACTCCAAGGTCTTTACGATTTTTTTCTTCGCCAGGTAAAATTCCGCGAGGGCTGCGGTGAAAGTGCTTTTCCCTGCGCCTGGGGGCCCGCAGATTATCACGCCCTCCGCCCGCTCGCTGAGCCTGTCCTTCAGTTTTTTGGAGAGGGGGTAGTCTTCGAGTGAAAGCTTCAGCAGGGGCCGTACGACTGTAATCTCAAAGCCATCGGAGAACGGGGGCCTGGCGAGCGCGCACCTGTATTCGCGCAGCTGCACCACGGTTGCGCCCTTGCGGTCTATCTCGATGAATGCGTCTGCGCCGCCGCCGCTTTTCGCGGTCTCCACTATCTCCTTCGACATCTCCTGCAGCTCCTCCTTCGTTAGCTTCTGCTCGCCTACCTGCACGAGATTTATGCTGCCCGGCTTTCCCACTTTCGCAAGGGGCAGGCAGTTTTCCTTCAGGTGGATGGAGAGCGTGTCCGGGGTGAAGAAGCGCTTGAAGGTAAGCTCCCTCTCGATGACCTCTGCCTCGATGAATAGGACGTCGATGCCCTCTGCAATCGCCACCTGGTGCTGCACCTTGTCCGAGGTGATGAGCGTGGCCTTGTGCTCGCGCGCGATGCCGCGGATGAGCGCGTCTATCTCGCCCATCCTCTTCGCACCCCGGATGTGCATCGTCTCTGGGCGCTCGCCTTCGTATTCGAGCTTGATCTCGCCCTTCTTTGAGAATTCGACAAGCGCCTGTATCTCGCTCAGCCCCGCGTCCCCGGTCTCCCTTCCTATGTTTGCCTGGTGCTCGAGCTCTGAGAGGACGGCGTGGGGAAGGATTATCTTGGCGCCCTTCAATTCGCCCTTCCTTACCATCTCCGTGATTCTTCCATCGACTATTACGCTGGTGTCCGGAACAACTGTCTTCATGTTATCTACTCCATCGCCCAACCTCCCGAAGGAGCATGGGCGGCGGATAAATTGGGGGAGTTATATAATATTAGGTGATGGGGCTGAGGCCTTGTCATCTGGTCATGTCCTCATCTGGCGGCGGGAGTGTCTCGTCGTCTTCTGGCGGCAGGACCTCCTCGTCTTCCACTGGCGGCTGCCTCTCGTACTCCTTGTAAGCCCTCATAATCAGCTCTTTCGTAGTCTCATTCTTCGTCCCAAGGAAGGCGCGGTCTATCTCCTCCCACTGCTCTGCGTCTATCAGCGCCTTGAGGCAGAGCTCCACGGTAGTCCCGTATGTGGCATACGCGAGCGTCATGCCCAGCGGCTCCCACATCTCGGCCCCCTTGAGCGCTAAAACACAGTCTGCCGCAGTCTCATCATTTTCCGTTCCCCTTAGGGCCGTGTTCATCTCATTCCATTTCTTCGCTGTTTTGAGCTCTAAAACGCAGGCACGTATAGTATATTCATTCTCTGTTGCTGCAAGGGCGTCGCTGATAAGATTCCACTTTTTGGCGTCTTTCAGGGCTAAAATGTATGCATCTATCAGTTTCTCGTCATCCAATATTGCGAGCTTATTGCTTATCGTGCGCCACCGCCCTGAACGCGTGAGCTTGCTGAGCTCTTCCAACGTTGGCGTTTCAGCTTTCCCTGCCTTCTGCGGCATTGTGTTATCTTCCAGCGCATCGGTTACCTGCTTCTTGGTTGCGGCATCAACTGGCATCTCCCTCTGCTTCGGGGCTGCATCTCCGACTGTCTTGGTTATCAGCTCCCTGATTCCTCCCTTTTCTGCTTCCGGGGGCACAGCTTCTTTGGCAGGCACAGTTTCGTTTGACTTCATGGCTTCGTCCTTCGCAATCGGAATCGCCTTGACTGCTTCCGCGGGTGGGGCTTGTGATTCCGCTGCAATCGGAATCGCCTTGACTGCTTCCTGGGCCGGCTTTGGCTGCTCGGCCTTTTCCGCAGAAATCAGCAGGTAGTACCTGAGGGCGGTTTGCGCCCCTTCGATTCTCTTCGTATTGCCGGTCTTCTCGACATCGCGCAGCTTCTCTTCGAAAAATTCGGCGGGCTTGTCCTTCCGCTTATCCACCCATTTGACTATTCCGGGCTGCGTTTCCCTAAGCCTCCGGATTTCGTCCTCTTTTGTTGCAGGCTGGACTGCGATTGCTGCCATATCGGTTTTTGCTCATTTCGAGTATAAATAAGGGTGCGCGGAACGGCGTATGTTAGACACTTAACGAAGTCGTGTTCGTCGAAGCGCAACCCTTTTAAATCTAACTTGGGAAAACGGTAGGGTTCGGTGGTTATGCTGGATAAATTGAACGTCAAAATAGCCGGCGAAATCGCGCTCTCGGAGACTCCCGGGGGCACGATGAAGAAGTGGCGTGAGATATTCGGGATCACGCAGGCCCAGCTGGGCGGGCACCTTAAGATTTCCGCATCCACGATTAGCGATTACGAGGGAAACAGGAGGAAATCGCCCGGAATAGCGGTTGTCAGGAGGTTCGTGGATGCCATTATCGCAATAGACCAGGACAAGGGCGGGAGCGTAACCAAGAGGTTCAAGGAAGAGGAGCCGCAGGCGAAGTTCTTCGAGACCGGCGAGTTCAGGGAGAGCGTGAATGCCGCGGACTTCGCGAAATTGATTGACGCGAAAGTCGTCGTCAACAGCGAGATAATCGGGGAGAAGAAGCTCTACGGGTACACGCTTATGGATTCGATAAAGGTCATACTTGAGATGCCGTACACGGAATTCCCCAAGCTTTACGGCTCAAGCGCCGAGAGGGCCTTTGTCTTCACAGAAGTGTCTACTGGCAGGTCGCCAATGGTGGTTGTCCGCGTGACGCAGATGAAGCCCAGCGTAATCGTCCTGCACAAGCTGGAGAAGGTGGACAAGCTGGCCGTGAAGATTGCGCAGGTGGAGAAGATACCGATTTTGACAACGAAGCTGGAATTGGCTGAGTTGAAAGAAAGGTTGAACAAGATATGAACGGCAAAACGGTTGGAATTGTAGGCTACGGCTCCTATGTCCCCAAATTCAGGATTGACGCCGAGGAGATCACCCGGATTTGGGGAGAGGAAGCCAAGCGGGTGAAGGAGGGCTTGGGAATACAGGAGAAGAGCGTGCCCGACATTGATGAGGATGCCGCGACTCTCGCGGTTGAGGCTGCGAGGAATGCGGTTAAGCATGCGGGGATTGACTCGAAGGAGATTGGCGCGCTCTATGTCGGGAGCGAGTCCCACCCCTATGCGGTGAAGCCGACTGCGACAATTGTTGCTGAGGCGATTGGTGCGACGCCGAATTTGACTGCCGTTGACATGGAGTTTGCGTGCAAGGCAGGGACTGCTGCGATACAGTGCTGCATGGGGATGTGCGTTGCTGGGATGTTCAAATACGGCATGGCAATCGGCTCGGACACCTCGCAGGGAAGGCCGGGGGATGCGCTGGAATATTCCGCCGGTGCTGGCGCTGCTGCCTTCATAATCGGGACTGAGAACCTTGTTGCTGAGATTGAGGCGACCTGCTCGTTTACGACTGACACGCCTGACTTCTGGAGGAGGCCTGGCGCGGATTTCCCGTCGCATGGGGGAAGGTTCACCGGGGAGCCGGCTTATTTCAAGCATGTGATTTCCGCGAGCAAGATGCTGATTGAGAAGACCGGGGTGAAGCCTGCTGAGCTGGATTATGCTGTCTTCCACCAGCCCAATGGAAAGTTCCCGCTTCAGGCCGCGAAGATGCTGGGGATTCCTGCCGAGAAGGTGAAGCAGGGGCTTATTACGCCGTATATCGGAAACACCTATTCGGCTGCGAGCTTGCTGGGGCTCAATTCGGTTCTTGATGTTGCAAAGCCCGGGGAGAGGATTCTGATGACCTCCTTCGGCAGCGGCGCAGGAAGCGACGCATTCCTCATCCGCGTGCTGGACGGGATTGAGAAGAAGCGCGGAAGGGCAAGGAGCTTGCAGAGCTATGTTGATGAGAAGGAGTATGTGGAATACGGCGTGTATGTCAAGCACCGCCGCAAGTTGAAGAGTTTGTAGTTGATGATTATGAGACGTGTTGCGATTGTTGGAGTGGGGATGACGGAATTCGGGGAGCACTGGGAGCTTGGCTACCGCGAGCTCGTCGCCCAGGCAGGCGTAAGGGCGATTGAGGATGCGAAGCTGCAGGGAGTGAAGATTGATGCGCTTTACGGCGGGACCATGGCTGCGGGGAAGCTCATAGGCCAGGAGCACATCACCGCGCTCATTGCGGATTACATGGGCCTGAACCCGATTCCTGCGACCAGGGTGGAGGCTGCGTGCGCGAGCGGCGGAGTGGCGCTGAGAACCGGCTATATGGCTGTCGCGAGCGGGATGCATGATGTTGTCGTGGTTGGAGGCGCGGAGAAGATGACGGACGTGCCGACAGGCGAGGCGGCTATCGCGCTGGGAGGCGCCGGCGACCAGGAATGGGAGCTGTTCATGGGCGCGACTTTCCCGGCGCTCTATGCGCTTGCCGCGAGAAGGCACATGTATGAATACGGGACGACGCGCGAGATGCTGGCGAGCGTTGCCGTGAAGAACCATGCGAACGGGGCGAAGAACCCCTATGCGCACTTCAGGAAGGAGATTTCGCTTCAAGCGGTCCTGGATTCCAAGATGATTGCCGACCCGCTCACGATTTTCGACTGCTCGCCGATTTCAGACGGCGCGGCAGCGGTCATTCTCATGCCTCTGGAGAAGGCGAAGGAGCACACGGACATGCCGATTGAGATTCTTGCGAGCACGCAGGCGAGCGACACGCTTGCCCTGCATTCGAGGAAGTCGCTCACCGAGCTGATGGCGACGAAGGTTGCGGTGAGGCGGGCATTAGAGGCCACTAAGATGACGCCAAAGGACATTGATGTGTGCGAAGTGCACGACTGCTTCACGATTGCGGAGATAATGGCGATTGAGGATTTGGGGTTCTTTGAGAAAGGAAAGGGGGGGCAAGCCACGCTTGACGGAGAAACTGCGCTCAACTCCAAAATCTCCATCAACACGAGCGGCGGGCTGAAGGCTTGCGGGCACCCGGTGGGGGCCACGGGAGTTAAGCAGGCGGTTGAAATCACGTGGCAGCTCCGCGGGGAGGCGCAGAATGGGCGGCAGGTGAAGGGCGCGGAGATTGGGATGACGCACAATGTCGGCGGAAGCGGCGCGACGTGCGTAATCCACGTGATGAAGAGGGCGGATTAAAATGACTGGAACTGGATTGGCGCTAACTTGGAGGAAGATTCCGGAGAGGTACAACCTGCTGGGGAGCCACTGCGATAACTGCGGGGAGAACTTCTTCCCGATAAGGAACATCTGCCCGAACTGCAGGAGGAAAGGAAGGATGGGAGGGACGAAGTTCTCCGGGAAAGGGGTCATCTACTCGCACACTTTTGTCACGAGCCCGCCGACCGGCTTTGAGCTTGAGGCGCCCTATGCGATTGCGATTGTGCAGCTTGCCGAGGGCCCGAAGCTGACCGCGCAGATTGTGGATGGGGACTATGAGAAGGTGAAGATTGGCGCGCCTGTTGAGATGGTGTTCAGGAAGATTCAGGAGGACGGGAAGGAAGGGCTCATCCACTACGGGTTCAAGTTCAAGCTAATTTAGGCGAGGAGCTCGTTGGCCGGGTTCAGATTCAAGCTTGTTTAGATGAGCAGCTTGTAGGTCTTCATGAAGACCATTTTGAAGTACTTCTTGTGGAATTCGCAGGAAGGGGAGAATTCGTAGAAGACCAGCTCATTCACGTCATGGAATTCGCGGGAGATTTCCTTCACGTTGCGCTCATAGCACTTCTCTATCTGCTTAAGCAGAAGCTTCGCGTCCTTGTGGTGGTAGGCCTGGAACGGGATGTGCATGGGCATAAGGGTTATCTGGAAGAGGAGCGCGTCGCGCATGGCCTGGAACGTGGATTTCCTCATCAGGGCCTTCTCGGTGAAGAAGACGGGCATGGGGCGGTATTTCAGCGTGCCGAGCCTGTTGTAGTAGTATTCCAGCAGGTAGTCGCCGAGCCCCAGGGCGAGGACCTCCGTGTTCACGTAGAGATCCTTCAGGGCCATCATAGCCTCCCTGCCGACCGCAGTGAACAGGTCCTCGAGCTGCGCCTGCGGGAAGTCCAGCTTCTTCAGCAGGGGATAATTTTTGTAGTAGCTCGCAATGTAGCAGTCCGCGAGATGCCGGTCAAGGCCGCGCCTCCTCATTATCGTGTGCATTATCTCATGGGCGAGCAGGCCTGCCGCTGCCTTGAGGTTCGTGGAGATGAAGGCGTTTTCTTTCGTGATTTGGATGATGATGGTCTCCTTGCCGCCCCAGGAGTAGGAAAAGGAGGTGCGCTCCTTGTTGCAGAACTGGCGGAAGATAGGCGTCTGGTGCGCTGGAAGCGGCCTGATTATCTCTGCGCAGTATTTCGGGTCGTCGATGACGAAGATTTCCAGCTCTTTGGGGATTTCGAGCAGCTCGAGCATGGAGAGGGCTTTGAGGAAATGCTTTTCGCTTGCCTTTCCCCTGCAGACGAGGCGCATGTTTCTCAGCTCCCGGATGCGCTTTTTGACTTCCACTTGCAGACGAGGCGCATGGGCTACCTCTCAATCCTAAGGTGATAGCCGTGCTCCAGCTTCCTCGCCTTGGGCGCGAACTTCTGCTGCGGCTCGATCATGGTGTTCGAGAAGCCTGCTAGCTTGGCCGCGCGGATTAGGTAGGGGAAATTCACGAATGCGGCGAGCGCGCCGGGGGTGCGGAAGATGGCGCTCTGCACCTCCTCCAGCTCCTGAAGGGAGTTGAAGCCGTAGTCGAAGAAATCGATGCGGCCCTTTGGGTGGAGCAGGGATTTGAGGGAGAGGATGGCTGAGGATGCGGCGAAAGGAACGGGAATGAGCGCGTTCTCCGGGAAGTCCTTGAACGCGTCCATGATGAAGAAAGCCGCGGTGATGTCCGGGTGCGCGGGCTTTCGGCTCACCTCAAGGGAGAGGTGCTTGACGAATTTGCCGTCAATTTGCGAGAGCTCCCTGCTGCCGTGCGAGGCGAGGCGGGCGAATTCCCTGCGGGGGAGATGCGAACCGTTTTTGCGCGTGATTGGCGTCTTCGGATCGAGGTGGAGCGCGAGGCGGACCTCGAAGAAGCGGCCGCCGTCCCTGGTGAGAATCTGCGTTGGAAGGTCGTCAAGGAGCTCGTTTGCGCGCACCAGGAGGAAGTCGCCTTCGCTGAAGCGGAGGCTCTCGGCGTCGCACTGGGTGAAGGTGAGCTTCTTCATGTGCCTGCGAAGGAGCTTGTTCTCCCGCGCAGAATCGAGCATCTGGTAGGAGAAGTCCGCGAGGATATATTCGATGCGGGGGTAGAAGTTCGTGCCGCTCTTCTTGTCGAGCGCGAGGAGCCTGTTGAGGAAGCGGGCTGCGCTGCTGCCGTTCCCGGGCCCGAGCTCAAGGATGCGGATGGAGTAGGGGAGGGAGGAGGAAGATGCGAGCTGGGAGAGGTGCGAATGGAAATTCTCGGCTTCGGCGAACGGGAGCGCGGTGCCGGAGGATGCGGAGGTCTGGAAATCGCGCGCGTGTTTCCCGCCGCGCTGGTAGTAGAGCCTGTTGAAGACCCGCTGCGCGTCCTGGAACGGAAGCTCGAGCAGCTTCGTTTCCATCATATCAACCTTATGCAGTAGGTGGTCCTATAAATGCGACTGCCATTTTTTACCCCGTGCAGGGTGTAGGTTATCTCGGCGCGGAGCCCGAGCTCCTCGACCAGGGCGAAGACTTCCTTGTTCGAGCCGACGTAGAGGTCGACCCCGCCGTGCTTCTGCTCCTCAATCCGCGAAATGAAGGTCTTGCGCTGCAGGCTGCGCACAAGCGTGTCGCGCATTTTTGCGACCTTCCTCTCGTCGCCGCGGAGCTGGATTATCGCCTCGAAATAGCCGGAGGAGGTGCGCGAGCAATCCTCGCACTGCGTCTTCTTCTGAACGAGCTCGAACTGCTTCGGGATTTCGATGAATGAGTCGCCTGCCTGCACGAGGAACACGGCGCTTGCCGTGCCGTCGCCGGAATCCGGGAAGATGAAGCGCACGTTGTTGAATTTGCCCTTTATCTCCCGGAGGGCCAGCTTCTCCAGCGCGCGGTTCGAGAGATGCTCCCACTTGGCCGTGCGGGTTCTTCCGCAGGTCTTGCAGATTTGGTAGGTGATGGCGCGGGGAACCTCTATCTTGACCCGCTCGGCGAAGCAGTCCTCGCAGAATGCGCCGATGAATTTCTTCTTGTCGTTCGTCGCGCCGCAGCGCGGGCAGATTTTAAGCACGGTTGTTAGAAGGCTGGTTAGATTTATATTGATTCGCAAACAAACCACCAAGCATGGAGGAAGACGAGCTGGCGCAGGTCAATTCGGAGATGCGTTTCCTGACGCTGGAGCTGATGAAAATCGCCTTGAAGAGGAAGCTCTCGTTCGGCGAGGTGGTGGGCGAGTTCATCGACAACGTCTACTATTTGGAGAGGACCGTCAAGAGGCGGACGCTGAAGAGGAGCAAGAGGAAGGCCAAGAAGCTGGCGAAGCGCCTCCTGGGGCAGAAGTTCGGGGAGCCGCGGCCAAGGTGAGGCGGTGTTTGCCGAGTCTGCGGAAAAAGCGGTCGGCCTGACTCGTTTTCTCGGGAGGAGCCTTCCGCCCTCGAGAATCAGCTTCGTGCTCATCATAATCGCCGCGTTCTTCGCAGGCGCGCTCACGGGCGTGCTTGGCGGAGCAATGACGCTTAATGCCATGTCCTATGGCTCGATAAGGGCGGTCTTCCTCATCGCGGTCCCTGCGCTGCTCGGCGCGGTTTCGTGCATCACGCTGAGGAGGAGGATAAAATACAAGCAGATACTGTTCCTCTCGCTCCTTTCGACCCTGCTTTATGGGATATTCTATTTGCTGTATTACGGTGGAGTGCTCTCGGAGGCGGGGATAAGCCCTGAGATGGCCTTCAACATCCTGCTCATGGGAAATGCGGTAATATTCGCGCTGTGGTTCATAACCGCGAGGATAGTATTCTACCTCAGGTACACGGCGTTCTTCTTCGCGCTGATAACCCCGACGCTCACCATAATGTTCCTGCTTGTGGACAGGTCGCTCAGCCCGGCCGGCGCGCCCGAGTCGATTGCGGTGATGACGAAGCTCTACTTCGCGTCCTTCATCTTCCTTGCGGCCATCTACGCGCTCTTCTGGATGATAAATGCGCCGATGAAGAGGAACTTCGGGGTTTCGATGACCGATGCGGCAAGCTTCTTCCTTGCCCAGTGGTTCGAACAGTCGCCGAAGCTGGAGAAGATGTTCGAGGAGGTCGGGGAGGAGATTGACACGCTCGTTGGCGTGATGGCATTCAGGGCGAAGGGGACCGGGTCGCCTACGGCGACAGGTCCACTTGCGCAGAGTGCAAGTTGGAGGATGAAGGCGGTGTTCGTCGTCCCGCACATCCATTTCGGGCCGTTCGGAAGCCTAGGGGGCAGCGAGTTCCCGGAGTTGATTTCAGCCGAGGTTGCGAAGAGGACGGGCGCGCTCGCCTTCGTATTCCACGGGTGCGCGACGCACGACTTCAACCCGGCCTCGAGCGCTGAGCTGGAGAAGTTCAATGAGAAGATATTCAGGGCGCTTGCGGAGATGAAGTTCGCGAAGGCGAAAGGCAGCCTGATGATGGGGAAGAGCGGGACTGGAAGGAGCGGCGGAGTGATTGTGAACAACGCCTATTTCGCGCCGCTGACTAGGGCGCCGAGGACCACCGAGGACATAGACTTCTCCATTGGGCTTGCAATAAGGAACTATGCGCTGGCGAAGGGGGCAAGCGAGGCGCTCATCGCTGATGCGCACAATGCGGAGACCGGGGAGATAATGAGGGTGGAGTCCGGCAACCGCATAGCGTTCGAGTATATGAGGGCGGTCGGGGATGCGCTTGAGAAGAGGGGCGCTGAGAAAAAAATCAGGCTCGGGGTGGCCTCTGACCCGCTCCCGGAGTTCGGGCTCGCGTCAGGCGTCGGGAAGGCGGGGCTGCGGGTAGCGGTATTCGAGGCGGGCGGGAGGAAGTATGCGGTTGTGCTTATTGACGCAAATGGCGCGACGCCGGCTTTCAGGCGCGAGGTCATAGACGCGGTCTGCGGGACCGGGATTGACGATTGCGAGCTGATGACCACTGATACGCACAGCGTGAACCGCGTGGGGGGCGTCCTGAACCCCGTTGGCGGGCCGAGGACGGACAGGGCGCTCATGCTGAGGAAGGTTGTTGCAACTGCGAAGAGGGCAACCGCTGACCTTGAGGAAGTGGAGGCTGGCGCTGCGCTGGACATGGTTGAGAAGGTGACGGTCTTCGGGGTGGCGCAGTCTTCCGAACTTATAGGGACGGTAAACTCCATTGTGGCAGTCGTGCGGATAGTGGCGCCACTCCTGCTTCTCGGCGCGGTTGCGCTCGCGTTGTGGATGATGACGAAAGTCTAAGAAGCTTTAAATTCGTGCCAAGCGCCTATTACCCCGATGAGAATTGAGTTCGCTCCGCGAACAGCTGCGCATCCTGGGATGTTGATGTAATGCGCATTGCCTTCTATACGGACACTTACCTCCCTAACCGGGATGGGGTCGTGACCGCAATCCTCAACTTCAGGAAGGAGCTTGAGAAGAGGGGGCACGAGGTCTATATTTTCGCATCCGGAAGCGCGAAGGCGAGGAGGGAGAACGAGGACCCGAACGTGTTCTACCACAGCTCAACGCCCTTCAGGCCCTATCCCCAGTACCGCATCGCGCTCTTCCCGTTCCTCTCCGAGAGGAAGGTGCGCAGCCTGAAGATAGACGTCATCCACTCGCACGGGATGGCAACGATGGGCCTTGCCGCGGATAGGGCTGCGCACGACCTGAAAATCCCCTATGTGGGGACAATGCACACGCTCATTCCGCAGGCGACGCACTACGTCTCGAACCTGGGGTCGGTGCAGAAGGCGGCCGAGAGGGTCGCGTGGGGCTACCTGAAGCTTTATTACAACAGGTGCGATGCCGCGACTGCGCCGAGCAATGTGATAAAGGAGATGATGGAGGCGCATGGGATCCGCAATGTGAGCGCATTGCCGAACGGGATTGATGTGCGGCGGTTCAACCCGAGGCTTGACGGGGACCCGGTGAGGGGCTGGTGGAACCTTGGGAGGAAGAAGGTCGTGCTGCATCTGGGAAGGCTCGTGCTCGAGAAGAATCTTGAGGTGCTGACGAGGGCGGCGCTCTTCGTTGTGGAGGAGGAGCCTGATGTGAAGTTCCTGATTGTTGGGACAGGACCCGCAGCCTCGCATTACAGGGAGCTTGCGCTGAAGAACCACGTGGGGAGGTATTTCATATTCACCGGCTTTGTTGAGGACAGGTGGGTGCCGAACTATTATGCGTGCGCTGACGCGGTTGTAGTCCCCTCGAAGTTCGAGACGCAGGGGCTCGTGACCCTGGAGGCCATGGCGTGCGGAAAACCTGTCGCGGGCGCGGACTTCCTCGCAACTAAGGAGGTCGTGCGCGACGGGAAGGACGGGTTCCTCTTCGACCCGGATGACCCGGAGGACTGCGCTGAGAAGGTTATTGCAGCGCTCAGGGCCGGGAAGAAGCTGAGGGAAGCTGCGCGTAGGAAGGGGACGGAGTATTCAATTGAGAAGTGCACTAACAGGCTGCTTGCGCTTTACGAGGGGCTGATTTGATGGCAAAGGTTTCAATTATCATACCGACGCTGAACGAGGAGCGGATGCTGCCGCGCTGCCTTGAGTCGCTTGAGAAGCAGTCGTTCGGGGATTTTGAGGTAATAGTGGTGGATTCCGGGAGCGAAGATGATACGGTCGCGATTGCGCGGATGCATGGGGCGAAAGTGGTTTTTGAGCCGAAGCTCGGGTTCGCGGTTGCGAAGAACTTCGGTGCTGCAGAGGCTGTCGGGGAAATTCTAGTATTTACTGACGCGGATTCGCTCCACCCCCAGGACTGGCTTGCGCGGATTGTGGCACATTTCGCGCACAAGGAGGTTGTGGCAGTCATCGGGCCGATAAAGCCGATTGAGAGGGGAATCATCCACATGGTTATGTTCGCGCTCACCACGGGCATCATTCCGCACATCACATCGTTCCTCGGCTTTTATGTCGCGCAGGCGCCGAACCAAGCGTTCAGGAGGAGCGCGTTCGAGAAGGTCGGGGGGTACGATGAGAGGCTGCGGATGCTCGAGGACAATGAATTGCCGAACCGCATCAAGACGACCGGCAAGGTTGTGTTCGATCCATCCATCTGGGTCTATTCGTCAGCGCGCAGGTATGAGCAGGAGGGTTACATCAGGGCGACGATGAGGTTCCTCGGGGCTTACTGGAAGATATATTTCAAGAAAAAGGCGGCGGCAGAGGATTATCCGCTTTACAGGTGAGCGCTCAGAAGAGCTGCCTGTAGCTCAGGTCCCATTCCTTCGCGATTATGCTCCAGTCGAATTTCTCCACGGCACGCTTCCTCGAGGCAGCACCCAGCTTCCTGCGAAGGGCATCGTCATTCAGCAGCCCTTCCATTTTTTCGCAGAGGGCGGTCGGATCCCTCAGCGGGACTATGAAGCCGCAGTCCTTTGAGACTATTTCCGGGCTGCCTCCGATGTTGGTAGCGATTATGGGCTTGCCGCAGGAGAGCGCCTCGTAGAGGACTACTGCGCTCGGCTCGTAGAGCGATGGGAGGACGAAGAGGTCAGCGGCGTTGTAGTAGCACGGGAGATCTGCCTCGGGGATTCCTGTTGTGATGAAGAAGGAGTCTGAGATTTTCAGCCTGCGTGCCTGCTCGAGCAACTGCTCCTTGAGCGGGCCCTTCCCTATGATGAGCAATTTCGCGTCCCTTTCTTTTTTCTTAAGCTTCGCGAAGGCTTCGAGCAGGTAATTGAAGCCTTTTTGCGTTACGAGCCTGCCGTTTGAGAGGATGAGAGGGGAATCGCCTATGCCGAACTCCTTCCTGACGCTTCCTCCGCCCTTTTTCGGGTTGAAGGCCTTCGTGTCCACTCCGTTGTATATTACTGTGCATTTTCCGCGCATGCTCGTTGGGATTGTTGCCTCCAGTGCGCCCCGGCTCGTGGAGTTTATGCGGTCGCAGGCCGAGAAGACCAGCCTGCCGAGCGTGTCATCATAAAGGCCGCCGAAGAAGTCCGTTGCCGGCGCGATTCCCCTTGGCCGGGCGTTGTGGATTGTGAGCATCAGCTTTTTGCCCTGCAGGAGCTTGATGATCGCAAGCGTGCCGAGGTAGTACCAGAAGCGATTGTGCACGTGGAAGACGTCTGCTTCCTGCTGCAGGAGGTCGAGCGGCAAGAGCGGGGAGATTGTGAACGGAGGTGGGAGAAGAGATGGGAGCTTGTCAAGGTAGATGGAGGGACTGCGGTAAACCGTCATGCCCTCTATTTCTTCGCGTTTTATGCCCTTTGCCTGCGGAATCATGGAAGTGAGGACAGAGATTTCGTAGCCGCGCTCCTTCACGAGGCGCTTGCCTACTTCGTAGACGACCTTCTCCGTTCCTCCGAAATACGGGTAGAAGAGCGGGTCGAGCATGCAAATCTTCATAGCAAACACCTTGCATGCGAGAGCTTTCGCCTTCGGCGAAACAAATCGAGCATGCGGAGTTTCAGTCCCATGTCATACCTCGAACGTGTTGCCCATTGCGGGCGCGTAAGCCTCGTAGCCCATCCCGCACAGCTCCTGCGCGAAAGCCTCGCAGGCATCGCCATGGATGCAGAATATCTTCTCCGGGTTGGCCTTCTTCACGAGCTTCAGCAGCTCCGAGCGGCCTGCGTGCGCGCTCATGTCCAGGTATTTGACTGGAAGCTTTATCTGGGTGGGGATTCCGTCGACATTTACAATCCCGGTTTCGAGGAGGGAGCGCGCGTTCGTGCCCTCTATCTGGTAGCCGGTGAGGATGATTTTCGAGAGCTCGTTCAAGCGCAGCAGGTAGCTGATTGCAGGCCCGCCGTCCAGCATTCCCGCGCTTGAGACGATTACCCCGGGCGCTGAAGTGGCCTTGCGGCGCTGTGCCTCGGTTTCCACCATGTCTGTGTTGCGGATTGCCTTGCGCAGCGCATTCGCGTCGCGGAGGTAAGAGGGGTAGTCGGAAACTATCTGCGTAGCGGTCTTGGACATGCCGTCAAGCCAGACCTCCGCCTCTGGAAGGAGCTCCGAGAGGACAATTAGGAGCTCCTGGCTGCGACCCACTGCGAAGGATGGAAGAAGGGCTATGCCGCCCTGCTCAATGGTCTCGCGTATTTCCTTGACCAGCTGCTTTTCCAGCTTCGAGCGCTCAGGGTGGTCGGTGTCGCTGTAAGTCGATTCCATGATGAGGATGTCGACCTTCTCCTCGAGGTCTGCTCCGGCATGCAGGCGCGTGGGCTCGAGCTTCAGGTCGCCCGTGTAAAGGACGCGCTTGTGCTCCGCGTATACCTCGACCATGGCTGAGCCGGGGATGTGACCGGCGTCGAGGAGAGTCAGCCGGACATCGCCTGAGAGCTGGAAGGGCTTGCGGAAGCCGAGCGGGATGAAGGCGCTCTCGTATTTCTTAAGGGAGAACGAGGAGAAAGGGACCTGCTCGCCCCTCATGCGCGCGACTTTCATGGAATCTCGTATGAGCAGGGATGACAGCGCCTCCGTGGGGTAGGTAGTGAAACAGGGGACGTTCGCAGTCTCGTAAAGGAGAGGTGCGGAGCCGCAGTGGTCGAGGTGCGCGTGCGAGAGTATGTAGGCGTCTATGCTGCCCTGCAGGGGCATCGGGTATTCGGAGCGCGCGCCGAGCTTAACGCCGTAGTCGAGCATGAGGCGCTTGCCAGCTTCCAGCAGGATTGCGGACCTGCCGACCTCGCGCGCTGCACCGCAAAACGTGAGCCTCACCAGAACCACCGCGCGAACGTTTGCGGCGCTGTTGCCCGGAGGCAACTTGCGCCGAGAAAACCGAGTCTCATGGAATCGTAAGGTTTAATAACGATTGGACTAAAAATGCTTCTGTGGATGAGCTTACATTTACTGACCTTGCCGTGCTTGAGAAAATAGACGAAAACACGGTGGTGGAGAAGTTCGGCACGAAAATAAACTCTGCATTCTTCGACGCTGCGAACATACTTGGGACTCTGAAGCAGAAGGGGCTCTTAGACATCAAGGCATCATTCCCTGGCCCAAGCGAGGTCTTCCTCACGGACAAGGGAAAAATGGTGATGTCTCTCGCAAAGGAGAAGGCGGCGCAGGAGCTGGACAGGCTCGATGAGATAATACTCCAGACCATTGCGAATGGGTACAAGGACCCAAAGAAGATTGAGGAAAAGCTGAATATCAGGAGCAGCGACCTAGCATACCACCTGCAACGGCTCGCCGTGCAGAACTTTGCGAGTTACAACTTCAGGAGCAGGAACGCTGCGAGCGGAAATCCCAGCCTCCCGCTTCTGAGAGTGGAATTCGCGCTCACTGAGCAAGGATTTGCCCGCGCTGGCTATCCCCAGCCCCCGAGCGAGGAAGAGCTGAAGAAGGACAGCGATGATATTGCGGAGATAATCAGGGACAGACCTCCTGCCATTGCCGCCCCGGCGCGGCCGCTCAAGATGGACAAGGAGGCGAGGATGAAGGCGAAGCTGGAATACTATTCGAGGGACGTTGTCAAATACGCCGTCATCGGGGTAGTGGTGCTCGCAATAGCGGCTGCTGCGGCGTATTACTGGCTATTTCTAAGGCATTGAGGTGTAATAATGCCTCTCGATTTCTCGCGCGAGGGGATTTCAAAGCTGCTCGCTAAGCACGGCGTCAGGATAGCTCAGGAATCGGTTGCGCGCAGCCCGGATGAGGCGGCGGGGATTGCCGAGAAAATCGGGTATCCCGTGGTTCTGAAGGTCGTTTCGGATGAAATCCTGCACAAGACCGACTGCGGGTGTGTGAAGGTTAATCTCGTGAGTGAGCATGACCTGCGGAGCGCTTACACCCAGATAATGCACAATGCGGGCAGCGCGAAAGTGAAGGGAATGCTTGTGCAGAAGATGGTGAAGAAGGGCATTGAGCTGATAGTTGGCGGAAAGAAGGACGAGCAGTTCGGCCAGCTAATCCTCTTCGGGCTTGGCGGAATATTCGTCGAAGTGCTCAAGGACGTGAGCGTGCGCGTCTGCCCGATAACCATCGATGAGGCGCGGGAGATGATAGGCGAGATCAACGGCTCGCCGCTGCTGAAGGGCGCGAGGGGGACTGTTCCGGTCGACACCGAGAAGCTCGCGCACCTGCTTGTGAATGTTTCGAAAATGCTGGATGAGAACCAGGAGATTTGCGAGCTTGACCTGAACCCGATAATAGCTTATGAGGACGGGTATCTTGCAGTGGATGTGAGGGTGATTCGGTGCGTGACCTGAGGCCCATATTCGAGCCGAAGAGCATCGCGATAATAGGCGCGTCCAGGGAGCCGGGCAAGATAGGCCACGTGATTGTGAGGAATTTCATCGATGGAGGGTTCCCAGGCCAGCTTTATCCGGTCAACCCGAATGCGAAGGAGATAAACGGGTTGAAATGCTACAAGAGCGTGCTGGATATTCCGGGGAAGGTGGATTCCGCAGTTGTCGTCGTTCCCGCTAAAATCGTGCCGAAGGTCCTGGAGGAGTGCGGGAAGAAGGGAATTAAGGGGATAGTGGTGATAAGCGGCGGCTTCGCCGAGGTAGGGGATTACGAGCTGGAGAAAAAACTCGCTGACATATCTAGGGAGTACGGGCTGCAGGTGATAGGGCCGAACTGCCTCGGGGTGGTAAACCCCTCAACGAAAGTGGACAGCATTTTCCTCCCGACGCACAAGATGGGAAGGCCGAAGATGGGCGGCGTGGCGTTCCTAACGCAGAGCGGCGCGGTGGGAAGCACGATTCTGGACCTTGTCGCGCGCGAGGGGTTCGGGATGAGCAAGTTCATCTCCTATGGGAATGCGACCGTTGTTGATGAGACGGACCTGCTCGAGTACCTGGGGAAGGACAAGAAGACCAAGATAATCGTGCTCTACCTGGAGGGCGTGAAGAGAGGGAAGGAGTTCTTCAGGGTAACTAGGAAACTGGCGAAGAAGAAGCCGATTGTTGTGATAAAGGCCGGGACAACTGAGAATGGGGCGGCTGCAGCGAAGTCGCACACCGGCTCGCTTGCCGGAAGCTATGCAGCTTACAGGGCGGTTTTCAGGCAGAACAGGCTTGTGGAGGCGAAGGAGCTCGACGATGTGTTCGACTTTGCGAAAATTTTCGATACGCAGCCCCCATGCACGGGAAACAGGGTTGCGATAATAACGAACGGCGGCGGGATGGGCGTGCTTACTGCCGACGCAGTCATCAAGAACGGGCTTGAGCTCGCGGAATTCAGCGAAAAGACGAAGAAGAGGATAAGGGAAACGATGCCTCCGACCGTGAATGCGCGCAACCCGTTCGATATAGTAGGGGACGCGGATGCCGCGAGGTTCGAGGAGGCGATTGGGCTTGCCTATGGCGACCCGAATGTTGACGCGCTGATAATAATCACGCTATTCCAGACCGTGAGCCTGGACTCGCGCGTCGTTGATGTTGTCGTCAAGGCTGCGGAAGATGGGCAGAAGCCAGTCATCACGATTGCGCTCGGCGGGGAATACACCGAGATGCAGAGAAGGGCCCTTGAAAGTTCGGGCGTGCCTTCGTATGACTGCCCCAATGCAGCCGCAAGGTCGCTCGCAAAGCTGGTGGAGTATTCGCGCTTTGTGAAAGGAAAGGCCTAGTCCTTCAGCAGCTCTTCAAGCGCGGCTGCCGCCGCTTCCTTCTTTTCGCTTGAGAAAAGGTCGAAGAGGTAAGCCGCATCCATGCCCGCAAAGCCTGCGGCCTTGAGCTTCTCGCGGAGCAGCTCTATCCCGAGCTCGCGTATGGAAACGCTCTTCTCCCGCAGCGAGCGTATCCGCGCTATCTTGTCCTTCAGCTCTTCGGAAGCGAACGATTTGTCTATGCTGACGAACGCGCGGACCGCGTAGTCGTCCTGGATGCGGGCGAGGGATGCGTCCGAGGCTGAGAAGCCCTTCCGCAGCGAGCCGCGGAGTCGGAGGCGGATTATTGGCGGCTTCGGGAACTTCTGGGAAAGCACCTGGTCAAGCGCGGCCCTTGCCGCCTTTTCCACATCTTCCGGCGCTGCGGAATCGAACTCGAGCTCCCTGAAGATGAACGGCCGGCTCGTGATGCCGAAGAACTCTTGCGATTTCGTTGCGGTGTCGAAGACGAAGAAGCCCTTTCCCTCAGCCTCATCCTCCTTCAGCTGGGTGACGACCGTGCTGCCCGGAATGAGGAGGGGCTTGCCGCCGACTTTCGCTTCCGTGCGCCTGTGCATGTGGCCGCAGACGTAGAGGTCGAAGCCCTGCGGCAGGTCCTCGATGCTGAGCAGGTCGGTGCGCGCCGAGATGAAGTCCGAGAGGGACTGGTGGAACGCGAAGATGTTGAATGCCCCGGGGACTGGCTTTGGGGACAGGGCCTCCAGCGCATCCTTCGCACGCTTTTCAGGCACGCCGCCAAACCCGAAGATTGCGACTTTTTCCCCGCCCTTCTCGATTATGACCGTGGCGGACTGCGCGTTTACCACGAAGCCGCCCGCCTCGAGCACGCTTATTGGATTGGCAAGCTCCTTCGGCCGCATCTCGTGCGTGCCGTGTATTGCGATTATCGGGAGCGCGCAAGTGCAGCTTCTCCCATCGCGTGCCTTGAAATCCGCGACGCGCGCCCCCCATTTCTTGCCTCCGAGGCTTCGGAACAGCGAGAAGGCCTGGGAGAGCGTCTCCGGCTTCGGGATCCTGCTGTCAAAGAGGTCGCCCGGAAGCAGCAGCGCGTCCGCCTTTTCCGCCGCAAGCTGCAGGGCCGCGACCGCCTGCTCGGAAGCGTCCTGGGCAAAGCGCTCATAGCCGAGGTGGAAATCGGAGAGGATTGCGATTTTCATTCGGAGAATATTTTAGGGGTGAATATTTATAAGGCGGGCAATAAAAGCAGGGCATTATGGAGCCCGATGTCGTCTCGGCGATTTCAACTGTGATTGTGCTAACCGTGCTCATAATCGCCTTCATCTATTACGTTACAAAATAGGTGTGCAAATGCCAATGCCCAACATAGACTGGAGAATCACGAGCATACTCGTGATGCTTTTCCTGGGCGTATATGCCGTTGCCATCAGGAAATTCTTCATCAGCGGCGGGGACTGGAGGATGCTTCTTCCAGTCGCCGGGTTGGTCGGCCTGCTTTCGCTCGCATATTTCGCGCTCGTTTACAGGGACGTGAGCTTCAGCGGCGGAACAATCCTCCCAATCACAATCGCGATGGTCTCGATAGGAATCGTCACCCTGCTGTCCATGCTTGTCTATTCGGACCCGAAGGCGCAGATGAACGTGGCCATGCCACTCATGGCCTTGTCTATGGTTTCCACTGCCGTGCTATCTATATTCTTCCTCGGGGAGACGGTAACACTCAAGACCTGGGCCGGAATCGCCCTCGCGCTCGTCGCCATCTTCCTTCTCGCGGTTTGAGGGCGCCTTCCGAGAGCAGCAGCTTCATTTTTGCCTTGCTTCCCCTGCGCCCCGAGTAGCTGCCAATGCTTCCGTCGCTCCTCATCACGCGGTGGCAGGGAATAAGAATGGGGCATGGGTTTTTCCGAAGCGCTGAGCCTGCGGCGCGGCATGCGCGCGGATGGCCCGCCTGCCTCGCTATCTGCGCGTAGGTGCGCGTCTCGCCGCGCGGAATCCTCGCTGTGGCGATGAGAACCTCCTTTTCAAAAGCAGTGAAACCGCTTAGGCCCGGGAAAGATTTTCCGCAATCCTTTTCATGCCTGCGACCTTGAGCTGCCGTCTTACCAGTTCCACGCAAAGTGAAAGCGCCTCCTTGGTCCGGCCGGCCTGTGGGCTGTCCACTCCTGCTGCCGCGGGATGGCCCCCACCGCTCCCTCCTATTGCCTTGCCTACCTCATTCATTATTGCTGCGAGGTCTATGTAGTAATCGGAAACATGGGATGGCAGGCAGCGGCCCGAGATGCGCAGCTCATTGCGCGTTTCCTGCGCGACGAAGGCGAAGTCGGCGCCGAGAAGGACGAGCTTCTCCGCGATGGCTGCCTCGTATGTGCTGGCCTCGGAGGTGGCGATGACGAAGTCTCCGGCGCGGATGCTCGTTGCGCGCGCGAAAGCCTTCAGGAGCGCGATGCGCTGGTCCGCCTTGGGCCTCGGCTCCGCGAGTGTGAAGAACTGCGCCACGGTCATCTTCGTGCGCTTGAGGAGATATGCGGTAATCTCGATTGTCCGGGTCGTAGCGGCGCGGAATTCCGCGCTGTCGAACACTATTCCCGTGAGCAAAGCCTCGGCCGTGCGGCGCGAGATGGCGAAATTGAGCTCGCGGAAGAGTTCATAAACGAGTTCGCAGGTTGAGGAGGCGGAGTTTTCAATGAGGGAATGCGTCGCTTTTATGGCATCGGAGTGTATGGAGTGGTGGTCTAGGACTACGACGGGGCCCTTGAAATTCCGCACGTAATCCAGCATGCGCGTGAGGAAGGCCTCGGAATTTGTATCGAGTATTATTAGCGTCTCTGGCGAGAAGGAGAGGCCTTCGAATTTCTGGATTTCGGACTTGAAGTAGCTGCGTATTCGCTTTCCCTCTGCGTCTATCTCATCGGGGGCGCAGATTTTTGCGTTGGTGAAATATTCGGCGAGCGCGATTGCTGATGCCACGGTGTCGGCATCCGCCTGTGAGTGGAGGACGAGAAGCACCGGCCTGCCCCGGTTCTCGCTGATGAACCTTGCGAATTCGCGCATCTCGGTTCATCCCGCGCCTTTCATCCCTTTTGTCGCAGCCTCGATTTTCCCCTTGAGCTCCATCAGCTTCGAGCGGAGCTTCTCCTCCTGCTTCCCGAGCACCTGCGAGCGCACGAGCATCGTCTCCTTCTTCTCGGCAAGCTCCTTTGCGAGCGAATCCTTGTTCGATTCGAGGAGGATGGCACCCGTGGACTTGTAGACCTTGCCCGATGCCTTCTTTAGCTCCTCGAGCGCGCCCTCGAGCTCTTCAACCTGCATCCGCACCTGCCCTTTCTGCATCACGATCATCTGCAGCTGGTTCTGCGCCTGCTGGAATTCAAGAACCTGCTGCTCCGTTTCTTTCGAGACGTCTGCCATTCAAATCACCAACTCCCAGTTCAAGTCCCTGCACAGTTCCCGCACAGGGTGATTTGAACCAAATCATGCCTCCAAACCTGTGGTTATGACTGAAGCCAACCTTAAATATGTGTTTATTGCTGCGCGCAGCGCCGGCAAATCCGATGCCGTGATGCGCATCGCGAGGTTGGCGCCTTCGGCACGCAGCTCTATCTTCGAGCGCGAGCGCTCAATCTTCTCGGACTCTATGACTTTCAGCGCGGCTTTCGCGTCCTTCGGGCTTTTGAAATTCAGGTTAATGCTCGCTTCCATGCGAAAACACCATCTCACCGAGCTTTTTGCGCCCGTATGTGAACGAAATTGAGCCTTTTTTGCATTTTGCGACGATGAAATCATCGCCTTCCGGCTCCGAAGGATTCAGGAGGGAAAGCCATATCTTGGCTGATTCACCCTCTAGCTTCAGTTCCGCGGGCAAATCTTCCGCAGCCTTGGCGAACTGCGCCCCCTTCACGCTTATTGCGGGCTCGAGCCAATCCCAAGAGTTCGCGCTGACTTTCATGAAATGGAGCTCATCATCCGATGCGATGAGCGCGCGCGGCTTGCCGAGGAGCCTTGCCCTTGCAACAGCCTTCTCAATCGTTTTATTGCCCCTTCTTTCGAAGATGGAGTTGGGGAGGATTGACGCGAGGCCCTGGCAGAGCGAAAGCGCATGCCTGCCGGCAGACTTGCTCGTCGTTATATAGACTCCCATGAACCTAATCGGTCTTCACGTCCTTTGCGACGGGCGGCCGCTCCTTGAAAAGCACGCGGTTGCCGCAGTACGGGCAGCGCACGAAGACCTCATCGAGCGCCTTGATTGTCTTCTTGCATTTGAGGCATTTGTACATAACGACTCACCTTTTTGCGCCCCTGGCGCCCTCAAGCGATCTCCTTGCCGTATCCCCGGTTGCGGTTGTAAGCGAGTATGCGCCGCCGGCGAACCTTGAGCCGCACGACCTGCATTCCCATAGCGAGTTGCCTTTCCGTTTAACGGAATCCTTCCCGCACGTCGGGCAGGGATACCTTGCGCTCCGCTGCCTGTCCACGTCGCGCGCCCTTTTTCTCAGTTCAGCGCCGTATCTCACGCCTGCCTTCACCATAGCATACCTCCGAAACCCCTCAATTATGTCCAACTACCTATAAAAGCGCTCGTCAAACAGGGTGTTGAAGCGCCGCATATGCGCCTCAACATCCTTCAACACCCTTTTCAGAGAAGGGCCCTAAGCTCGTTGCCCTTTGCGAATGATGCATCAACCAGGCTCAGGAGCTCGTCCTTGGTGAAGCCGCCCGCGCAGCCCTTCTGCACTGCGCAGACGTAGTCCGGGGTGGTCGCTATTGTTATGCGCGCGTCCATTGCCGTTTCCTCATCAAGGCAGGGGTCAGCGAGCAGCGCCTGGCCCACTTTTGCGAATGTGGTGGTCACGCACCTGTTCCCTACCTTCAGCGGGCCCGCGTATTCGCCGCGGATGACCTTCCCGTCCCTGTATTTGGGCATCCTGCAGTTCTCAATCGCGGCCATCGCTGCGAGCGCTGCCGCGTCGAACATGTTGCCATCGTGGTCGAGGACGTAGATGTCCACGAACACCATCCAGACCTTCTCGGCCTCGATGAAGAGCGACGGCAGGTCTACCGCATTGCTGCTCCTTATCCCGCGGTCAACGACCCTTGCGAGCTCTATTGACGCAGGGCTTGGCGGGCCCGGCTCGAACGTCGGGGATGCCATTGGGAGAAGCTCCGCGTTTGTCGAGAGGACTCCTTCCTCGGGCCTGTCCGCGAATGGAGTGCCGACATCCATCTTTATTCCCACGAGCACCTGCGTCTGGCCCAAGTGCACTTTGGCGCTTCCCTCCGCTGAGGGGATTGCGCCCTTCTCAATTGTTATGTTCCTGTACTGGTCGAACGCGCGCTTGTCAGGCCTTTTTCCCTTAGCTATCAAATCCCTTACGAAATCCTTCTTGACCTCATCAAGTATGTCCATCAAAATCACCCTAATATGGCTGCTCGCCCTGCTGGCCTCCAGCCGGCTGCTCCTGCGGAAGTGCTTCCGGGGCGGGCGCAACGCCCTTCTCCTCCTTCTCAGTGTAGCGCGCCTTGAGCGCCTTCACCTGCAGGTCGCTCACCGTCTTCGCGCCCTCGAAGGCGAGGTCTATCGCCTTTGCTATCTCGTCCTTCGTGAGCATCCCGTCCATCTGGAACAGGAGCACTTCGCCGGTCCTCAGCGAGACCGCGAATGGCATGTCGGACTGCCCGAAGTTGTCCTCGTATTTTCCGAAATCGAGGGCTATCTGCCCGTCTATCTTGCCTGCCGCGATTCCGGCCACGACATCCTTCATCGGAATTCCCGCGTCCGCGAGCGCGACTGCAGCTGCGGTTAGGCCCGCGACCCGCGTCCCGCCATCGGCCTGCAGCACCTCTATGAAGATGTCGATTGCGGTCTTGGGGAAGTGCTCGGCGAGCACGACGTTCTCGAAGACCTCCTGTATCACCTTCGAGATTTCCCTTGAGCGCCTGTTAGGCCCCGTCCTCCCGTGCTCCTCGAAGGATGCGAAAGGCGACATGGAATACCTGCAGCGCACGACCGCCTTGTACGGGTTTATGTCATGGCGGGGTATGCACTCCTTCGGCCCGTAGACTGCGGCGAGAATCTTGTTGTTGCCCCACTCGATGTATGCGGAGCCGTCAGCCTTGTTAAGGACTCCTGCCTTTATCGTCATGGGCCTCAAATCCGCGAGGCCTCTCCCGTCGAGCCTCTTTCCGTTGACAATCAGTTTCATCTTTCCAGTTCCTCCCATTCAAATCACCATCAAACCTGCTGCTTAAGGAATGCCGCCATCCTGTCGGTCAGCCCCGGCATGTGCGCCTCCTTCTCAATCTTCAGCACCGCTGCAGCCGCCAATGCGGAGTTTCCGCCCTTTATCCAGATGCGGCCGTTTCTTCCTACAAGAATTTCGCTCTTTGTTGCGTCCATGAGCATGCTTATCATCGAGCTTTTCTTCCCGATTATGCGCGGAATCTTCACGGAGAGGACTTCGACGATTTCTCCTGAGGCGAGCTTGCGCGCATCCGTCAAATCGACGTTCTTCACCTCATCGACGTCCTTCACTTTCGCGTAGATGATGTCACCGAGCTCGAACTCGTCGCGCGTCTCCTTGCTGGAGAGGAAGCCGTTGTAGGGCGACTTTATGTCCACGTTGTAGCCCGAGAACTTCACTTCCTTAACCACGCCTACCAAGTAGTCGTCGAGCGTTGGAAGGTAGCATCCTTCGAGGGGCACGAGCCTTGAAACGCTCTCATCGTAGAGGCCCAGTATGCTCGAGTAGGTCTTTCCCTGGTCGACGAAGCCGTACTGCACCGCCTTGGGCGAGTCCGCCAGCTTCTCCCCCGGGACTACGACGCGGGTTATGTGCGGCCCTGAAATCTCCGGCTCCTCGGGCGCAGGGGGGCGCTCCTCCCTGTTGAACTCCCTTCTCGGCGGGAAAGGCCTGCGGCCGAATCCTCTTCCGCCGCCCCCTTCCCTGCCGCGGAACCCTCCGCCGCCACCGCCTCCTCCGAACTTTCCTTCACCATACATCAAATCACCATCCTTCTGAGAAGAGGCTACTTCACTACCTTCGTTTCCACGGTCCCACCCGTGACCTTGTTTATGCGGTTGTAGAAGTCGCCCTGCATTCCCGCAGGCATCTCGACGACCGCGATGAGGGAGCCGTTGCTCTGCCATTCCTCCTGCGTCACATGGAACTCCTTCAGCGTCCCGAACGCCTTCGGGGCGTGCTCCGCAGGAATCCTCACCGCGATTTTCACCTTCTCGAACTTAAGCGGCAGGATGAGCCTCAGCGACTTCAATACGTCGTCAATCTGCGCGTCCGCGTTCTTGAACGGGTCTATGTGCACCTTCGCCTCCAAAAGCGCCTTCTCTATGCGCTGCGGCGGGTGCGGCGCGCCTGTCCTCGGGTCCACGCATTCGCGCGCGAGGATTGCAACTATCTTCTTCTCCTTCTCCTCCAATAGCCTCTTCCTTTGCTCCGTTGTCAAGGGCACCTCGCCCTTCTTTAGCATTATCTCCAGGATTTTCATTATGTCCGTGGTCTGGAAGGCCTTCTTGATTGCCTGCTCCGTGTGGCGCTCGCCCTTCTTCGCATCCTCGAAGACCTCCTCGATCACGAGGATGTTGCTGAGGTCCGGCTTCTGGCCCGTCTTGTAGAGGTATGCCATGTCCGGGTCCACGAAAAGCTCGAAGTGCACGCCCTCATGGTCGTAGCGCGCTATTATCGCCTTGTCTAGGCTGACCATCTGCTCAACTAGACCTTGGCGAGGTACTTCTCGACGTCCGCGTCGCTGAGTACCTCAAACTTTCTCGTCTTCTTCGTGATTATCGCGATGTCCACGTTCACGGTCTTCAGCTTCTGCTCCGTGGCCTTCTTCAGCGCCCTGAGCGCGAGGAGCGCCCCGTCGTCCACCGACATCCCGGGCTTGTACTCCTTCTCGAAGAACTCCTCGACCTCCTTCCTTCCCGCGCCGATTGCGGCCGCGTTGTAGCCGGAGAGCGCGCCGGAGGGGTCGACCTCGAAGAGCCTGGGCTCAGAGTCGATTCCGCCCATCAGGAGCGAGACGCCGAACGGCCTTATGCCGCCATACTGGGTGTAGAGCTGCGCGAGGTCGCTCAGGTGCTTGGCTATGCCCTCCAGGTTCGCGTCCTCGCCGTAGGTCATCTTGTGCTTCTGGGACTCGACCCTTGCGATGTCGACGAGCCTCCTTGCATCGCCAACGAGCCCGCTTGCGGTCGCTGCGATGTGGTTGTCTATCATGAATATCTTCTTCATGTATTCCGTGAGCTGCAGCGGCGCGCTCGAGGACTTGTGCGCCACGAGGACGACTCCATCGCCGCACACTACGCCCATTGCGGTCGCTCCGCGCCTCACCGCTTCCTTGGCATACTCTACCTGGAACAGCCTTCCATCAGGGCTGAAGACTGTGATAGCCCGGTCATATGCTTGCGGAGAAACAGGGTACAAAATACCACCTCTCTAGTTTTCTCTCATTTACGGGATAGTTTGGCACATCGGTATTTAAATATCTGATTGAAAGTTAGAACTGCCATGGTGAAGCTCATCCCCGCAATCTGCCCGCAATGCGGGTCGAAACTGAAGCTGCCCGAGGGGACGACGAAGACCACCTGCCAGTTCTGCGGCACCGAAATACTTCTCGACAAAGGTGAGGTCGTAGTCATCCACAAGGAGGACGTGGAGGGCAAGGCGGCGCGGCTGCTCAGCGTTGCGGAGAAGTACTGGGACACCTGGAAGTTCCAGGAGATGCGCGATGCCTGCAAGCAGCTGCTGGAGCTCGACCCGGACAACCCGGTGGGCTGGCTGTACAACGCCATCTCGGCCTGCGGCGTAGGCAACAATGCCGAATTCGAAAGGTCAATGGATGAGGCGCGGAAGCTTAGCGCGAAAAAGATGGGCTCGCAGCAGTCAAACTATTTCAGGCAGAAGGTTGACTGGGCGTACAACAACATCGCAAATAACATATTGAAATACGTGGCCACGGACGATTTCGGAAATGCGGGTGTCTGCGCATACATGATGGTCTGGATGAAACCGGAGAATCCGCTCGGCTGGTGGTACAGGGGATACGCAATTTCGGAGCAGGCGAGGGCACAGGCAATGGCAGCTGCGAAGAAAGCAGGCATGCCCAGAGGGCAGGCGAGCGTCACGCCGGCGATGGTTAAGGAAGGCAGGGATGCGATTGCCAAGGCATGGCAGCTATACGACCAGAGCCCGAACGATGAGTTCAGCAAAAGATTCAAGGAAGTGGCCGGGAAGCGGTTCGGGGCCGTGCGCTGGACGCACATAAAATCGCTTATCTGGACGGCGCTGGTGAGCGCAGGCTCGCTGGTCGGCGCAGTTTTGATTGCCGCCATATCCCTGGGCACCCTTGCGATATGCGCCGGGGTCGCTGCGCTGTTCGCCATTCTTATGGCGGTGCTCGGAATCTCGGAGCTGTGGTTCCTGCTCACGAAGAACGAGAGGAACTTCATCTGATCAGGAAGCCGGCCGCTGCCTAATGAAGACAGCAGTCCCGCATTCTTCACATTGTTTCTTCTGCGCCTCCTCGAACTTCTTCCTGCATGCCTCCGCCTCGCCTTTCCTGTTCATTTTCTGGAGGAGCGCCACCTTCCGGCTCAATGCCATCAGGTCATTGGGGTCGGCATCAAGGGCTTTTTCGTTGCAGCCGAGAGCCTCCTGGAGCTTGCCTTGCCTGAAAAGCGCCACGATCTTGTTGCCAACTGCGAACTCATTTTTTGGCTCTATTTCCAGCGCCTTATCATAGAAAGCGATTGCCCCGCTGCAATCGCCCTGCGTTACCATGATGTCGCCCTTCCAACGCCACGCGTCCACGTATTTCGGGTCCAGCTTCAGCACTTCATCGAAACAGGCAGCCGCGTCGCCGTATTTTTCCATCTTGGACAACGCAAAGCCCTTGTTCATCCAGAGTTCTATGGAAGGCTTGATGCTGATTGCTTTGCCATAGCTTCTGGCTGCCTCTTCGAATTCTCCGAGGCATTGCAGGGCGCCGCCGCGGTTCATCAACGCCCCCAAGTGGTTCGGGTCGATTTTGAGCGCCCTATCGCAGTATTCAAGCGCCTTTTTATATTCCCCGGCCATGACTTGGTCGGCCGCCCTGCCTGCGAGGCTTTCCGCTGATTCGGTTTTCTTTTCGATGAGTTTTTCAGCCATAAATATACCACCACGCTGTGCCCTGCTTACTGGGATATCGGGGGCAGGCCCGAGGAATCTTTTTTGGATTGACCGTCTTCTTTTTCTATTAGCCGGGCAAGCCTGTTAAGCAGCATTTCTGACTCATCGAACCTGCCGATTTTGTCAAGGGCCTGCACGATTATGATGAGCAAGCCGGGGTTATTCGGCTGCAGGTCGAGGGCCCTTTTGAGGTAGGGCAGTGCATCTATAAGATGTTCTGGCTGGGAGGAAAGGAGGCTTCCAAGGTTGGCGAGCATGAGCACATTGTCCGGGTCTTTCTCCAGCGCCTGCTTATAGAATGAGATTGCCTCGTCATCTCTCCTAAGATGCGTAAGCGCAATGCCCTTGTAGGCGAGCGCATTGCTGAATCCCGGGTCTATCCTGAGCGCCTCGTCGAAGCAGGGGAGGGATTCCTCGTACTTCCCAAGTGCGCAGAGGGCGAATCCCTTGTGGTAATGGGCATCATCGTAATCCGGCTTGATTTTAAGCGCCTGGTCGCAGCATTCGATGGCTTCCCTATGCCGCCCGATGCTGGAGAGGGCATCGGCTTTGGTAAGCCAGAGGTCTTCCCGGTCCGGCTTCAACTTGAGCGCTTTGTCGAGGATGGGCAGGGCGCGCTCGAATTTCCCCGATACCATAAGCTCGTTGGCCTGGATGATTAGCTCTCGCGCGTCATCCTTCTTTTCGATTTTTTTGCCTGCGACTTTTTCAACCATGAGCATTACCTATTCCTGCGCCGCCTGCTTGAAAACTTCCGCCAGCTTCTGCGCGGCGTTCCTCCTTCCCTCCAATGCGTCCTTGTCTTTTGGGCCGAGTTTGAGCGCCTGCCCATAGCTGGCAATCGCCTTCCTGAAGCAGTCCCCCGCCCCGTAGGTGTCCCTCATCTTCATCTTGCAGTCGCCGAGCGAGTAGAGCGCTGCGCCCTTGTTGCAGAGAGCGCCGACTGAATCGGGCTTTAGCTTGAGTGCCTTCTCGAAGCATTCGAGCGCCTTTGCGAAGTCTCCTTTTTCGTAGGCTTTTATGCCCTCATCGAAAACTTTCTTTCCCGTCTCCTTGGCTGTTTTTTCCATTCGGCTCACTTGAGTCGCGTTACATCATCCTTCATCTTTGGCTTTACCTGGTCATCCTTTATGCTGGGCTTTACCTGGTCAGCCCAAAAGTCGAGCACTGCCTCCATCGCTTTTATCTTCTGGTTTATGTCCGACGCGTCTCCCCCGTAGAGGGAAACCCACATCTCGAGGCGCTTTGCGTGCTCAAAATCGGATGAGTTTCTGTGCGTATCGTCCTGTGTTTCGTCGCTCTTCACCCTTAGCATCGCCTTCGCATTCCACGCTACAGCTGCACAGTCCATTTTCATCGGATTAGTGAAGCCTATCGCGGAGGTTGTCTCCAAATGGAGTTCGTCGGCCCTTTGGACGAGCTCCTGCAGGCTTTTGCGCTGTCCATCGCTAATCAGTGCCTTGCTAGCTTCCATCAATTCACCCTCGGCGAAATTCCGCGGTTTAAGTATATAAAGAATCACTGCCTGCCGGAAGTCACTTCGCTATCCTTTTTTCCGGGTCGGAGAGCTCGACTTCGGTTGTGCGCTTTTTCGTCAGCAGGCGCCTGAACGCGCCTTCCCGGTTTGCTAGGAGGTTCTCGTTCTTCGGGTCCAGGTCGAGGGCCTTGTTGAAGAAGACGAGCGCCTCAACCGGTTTTCCGCCCATGAGGAGCCCGATGCCTTTGTCGTTGAGCGAATTCCGCATTATGTCGTTCCTTACACTCCGGGCATGAAGGTTCCTCGGGTACAGCGCAAGCGCCTTCTCCGCACATTCCAGCGCTTCCTCGCGCCGTTCGAGGCAGTCGAGAACGGCGGCCCTGTTTACCAGCGCCCCCATCAGTTTGGGCTTCCGTTCCAGCGCGAGGTCAAAAAACCTGAGCGCCTCCTCATGGTTGCCGAGCTCCTTCAGCGCAAGCCCCTTGCTGTTCAGCAAAAACGGGTCTTCGGGCTTCAGCACCAGCGCTTCGCTGTAGCATACCACTGCGGAACGGAAGTTCTTGGAATCGAATGACTTGTTGCCTCTCTTGAGCCAGGCAACTGCGGCCTGGTCCGGATTCTTCATTTTCAGGGCCACGGGGAAATTCCGAGCTTCAAGTTTAAAAATTCGTCAGCGCGAGAGGCCCGCGATAGTGCCGCTGACTTTCTTCAGCCTGAGTGCCGCCTTCTTTCCGTTAATTGAGGAGCATAGCGCGAGCGCTGCCTTCACCTTCTGCAGCTCCGTGTGGCTGCAGCGGACAACCGCCTGCTTCGTTTTCGCGTCGTAGCCGATGAACTTCGGAGAGGCGAGCGAGGAGCCGTATTCGCCGAGGAAGGAGAGTATTGAGTTGTAGGCAGCATTCTTCACGTCTGCTTCACCTACGGGGGCTTCGCTCATTACTTCGAAAAGGATGTATCTCTCCTTCATTCGCATTGTTGGCGGAATGGGCGGCATGGAATTATTCTCCCAGGGCGGCTTTAATATCCTGCACCTGCTCGGCGAGGCAGGTGCGCGCCTTGAGGATTTCGCGGAGGGCATCCTTGGCCCTTTCGGAGGCGGGGCTTCCAATCTGCCATGCCGCGGACAGCAGGAAGGGAACGGAAACCGGCGCGGACTTGACCAGGATTTCAAAGGCCATCTTCGATTCCTCCTCGCCCCCTGCAAGATATTCGCAGAGTAGGGGGAAGGCAAGCATCAGGGAGCCCGAGCGCTCGAGCCGCCTCATCACCTCGGGGTGGCTGAATTCGCCGCTTCGCAGGTGCTCGCAGGCGTTCCCCATCCCGAACCAGGCATTTAGCTTGAATATTGCGAGCGCCATGTCCAGCTTCACGGTTGTGGAGCTGCCGAGGCTGAGCGCGTAGGGCGACGCCATGCTGGCTTCGTAAAAGGAGGCGATGAGCGCACGCTCCTCGTCCTGGCACCTCATGAAGCACCTGTTCGCCGAATCGACTGCCCTAGTGAATGTTGTATAGCTTGAGAGCCCCTCCCTCAGCTCGGCAACCCCGCGCTCGAACCAGAGGTGCGAGGCACGCGAGATTGCTTTATCAGCCTTCCCGAATTCACCGAGGGCCACGAACGCGATTGCCGCCTTCTCCAGCTCTTCGGGCGAGGGCTTGAACCAGGCCGTCTTTGTGGCCTCGCGCAGGGATTTCCCGGAAAGCAGGCCCTGCTCGAGCGCCGGCTTGAAGCACTCGCGCGCGTCCTGGAACTGCCTGTCCCTGAACTGCTCGTTGAAAATGCCCAGCAGTGTGCGGGCCGTCGCCTCGCCAGCCTTGGCTGACGCATATTCCTGGTCATTTTGGGCTACCTTCGCGGCCCTCATGAAGTCGTTCGCAGCGCTCAGGAGGCCCATCTGCTGCGCCTCTTTCGTATCGTAATCGGCGAGGAGCGCGAAGAGCGCTGCATTGGCGCTCCTCATCGCCTCCTTCCTGGTGTAGGAACCCCACTCGTGGAACGGGACTGCCCGCAGTGCGAGCGCCGTGCTTGATTCGCCCGTTGGTTCTGCGGGAAATTCATTTTCATTCTGCGCACCGAGCCCCTTGAGGGTTTTGCGTATCTGGTTCGCGAGCACTGCGGACTGGAACGGGTAGACTGCGCCGAGGCTGCGGCAGTCCTCAAGTGCTTTCAGCGACTCGCGGAAAAAGCCTATGGCGCTCGGCTGGTCCTTTTCCGCCAATGCCCCGTAGCCCAATTCGGAGTAAGCCCTTCCGAGCTCGAAAAGGGAGCGCTCGGCCAGGGCTGCGGAATTTATATCTTTCGCGGAAACCGCGGCCTCCTGGAAGCGGCAAACTGCCTCGGGGTAAATCTTCAGCTCGAGGCTCTTTTTTCCCTCCTCATAAAGGGCTTCGGCGCTGCGCCTGGCGATTGAAGCCTCAATCTTCTGCCCGATCTTCATGGGCTAATTTCGGCCTTTTCAGGCATATAAGCCTTAGGCGCTTCGCTTATCGCCCATTCCGCCTGGTCGCGCGAGAGGCCGAGCGCCTCGCCTATCGCGATGAGCTCCTGCGGCGACTTGAGCTGGTATTCGTCCTTCGCGCCGGAAGTGAGAATGTAGGGCGCCTTGAATTTGATGCAGAGCTTGAGGAAGAAGTGCATCCTTCCCATCAGGATTGCGCGCTGGATTCCGCGCGATTCCAAGATGAGGGAGATTGGGAAGAGGAAGGCCTTTTTATGCTCGGCTGCGTCGCGCAGAAGGCCCACATCCGGCTGGAAATTCGGCATGAGAAGAAAAGAAACGCGGCGCTGCTTGCACGCATTCCTCAACGCATCTACGCTTTGCGATTCGAAAAGCTCCTGCTGCGCGGAGGTGGAAAAGCCGGAGAAGCCCAGCTCCCGCATCATCTCCATCTTCGCGGGAAAACGGACGAAGATGTCGCAAAAAGCCATCACAAACCCTACTTCCCCATTTTCGCGTGCGCGCGCAGGCTCGGCCTTACTTTTTCAGCACCGATTCCCTTCGCTCTCAGCCCGCGGCCCTTCCTTCCGGCGGCCGTGAGGCCCCTGAAGGCCCTGCCCCTCTGCGCGGCGAGAGCGGCATAGGTTTTGTCGCTCATTATCGCGGGGTGCGCCCTGTCAACCAGTATCACTTCGAAGAACTTGTTCGTGCCGTCCTCCCCTACCCAGTAGGAATTGACAACCTCGCAGTTGATGAAACGGCGCGATGCCCTCTCTTCCGCCTGCCTCTGCAATGATTTGCCGGGCGAGAAGAATCTCCCTGCCTTAGAGGGCTTTCTTCCGAGGTCCGGCTTGGGCCTCATGCGCCTTCCCCTTCTCACGCGCACACGGGCGATTACCACGCCCTGCTTCGCCTTGTAGCCGAGCTCCCTCGCCCTTGCGAGGTTCGTGGGCCGCTCTGCGCGGACGACGGTGGACTCCTTGCGCCATGCGGTAAGGCGGTGCCTGTAATCTTCCGACCTTGCCTTATACTCCTCCTGGAAGGTCTGTTGAATCCTCTCGTATGAACTCATTCAAATCTACCTCTTTTGCTTCAATTCGGGCGCGCGAAAGAAGCTTTCGCGTTCTCTACATCTCGAAGCAAGTAGTTATTGCGCGTCGGGTATATAAATCTTGACCGGGCGGGATTCGAGAAGTTTATGTGCAAGAGTAGGACGCTGGGGCGCCGCCCGGCACGGCCGCTGCTTAGGTTGGTTTTTATTACCATGCGGCAAAAGAAAAAAAGGTGAGCCCATGGTTGAAAAGAGATGCCCGGATACGGGACAGATAATAAATTTCTCCGCTGACTGCGAGGGCTGCGAATTCCTGAGGATTGTCGATGACGAGAGGGCGTGCGGCTACCACATTAAGGCGCCGGGCGGAAGCAAAAAACAGTGGCGATGATTAGAGGGGCCTGACGCGCTTTACATGCCCTTCTCTTGGCTCGTAAAGCTGCCCCGTAACCATCAGGTGCTCGTCGAGAAGGTCGTTTGCCTCCTTGGCCTCAAGGCCGTATTTCCAGGAGTCTTTTATGACTGCTTCCACCGGGACTGTGCCGCACTGCCGCTCCAGGTCCGCGACAAGCCTCAGAAGCCTTTCCAATTTTTCCAGCTTCCCGACCTGCACAGCCACCGGTTTTGCTGCCGGGGCTGGCGCGGGCTTTGGAGACGCAATTTCTGCTTCCCCTACCGGGACGGCGACCCTTGGCGGAATCGGAGAGGGAAAGGGAGGGACGCGCTCCTCGGGGCCGTTCGGCGCGATGTCTGCGGCGATTGCGTGCTCATCCAGCTTGTCGAGCAGTCCCGCGCTCTTCTTCACGGTGATGAAGCGGCTGCCTATCCTGTCGAGCTTCGCCTCGTATCCGAGCCTCCGCAGGCAGGAGTCGAGGAACGCGCGCGAGAAGTTGAGGCTTGTGCGGTTTGCGACCCCCTTGCGGATTTCAGGGTAGGATTTTGGCTCGCCCGAGCATTCGGAGAGGACTGCGGCGAGAATCATGTCGCGCTTCACCGTGACGAGGCGCTCCTCGAGCCTGTTGATGAACTGCCCTTTCTCGTGGGGGATTACCATCTCCACTCCGGAAAGGACCGTCTCGAACCTGTCGTCGGCCTTCAGGTTCAGCTCGTGGAGAATGTCCTCCAGGTCGTCGAGCCGCTCCCCTAGCTTCTCGTAGTCCTTCTTGCTTCCATTGCCGAACAGGTCCAGAATGCCCATGGTCGCCGAGTCTGGTTTGGCGGGAACTGCTTAAAAAGATTTCTGTGGGGGTTTCCGATGGGGTTCCGAAGGGGGCAATATATTTAAACCGCATCCGCCATAACCCACTCCTGCGGAGAAAGGGCTCGTTCTGGGCTTTCATAATTCGCAACTTAGAGGTGTTCGTCTATGGGTCTAAGGCCTGCAAGGACATTTAGGGATGCGCTCAAGGTTTCCTGGTCGCGGTATTCGAAGCGGAGGCCAAGGAAGTCATTCGTGAAGTCCATGCCGCACAACGCGCTGAATATTTTCGAGATGGGGAATGCGAAGCTGCAGTATGAGGTGAGGGCGGACCTCGTCGCAGACCGTCTTGTGATGATCAGGGACAACGCGCTCGAGAGCGCGAGGCAGGCGGTTAACAAGTACCTGGAGAAGATGCTGCCGAACCAGTACAGGTTCAGGGTGCTCATCTACCCCCACAATGTAATTCGCGAGAACAAGATGATTGCAGGGGCCGGCGCGGACAGGCTACAGTCCGGCATGGCCCACCCGTACGGGAGGCCAAGCGAGAGGGGAGCGAAGCTGAAGCCGAACCAGGTCATATTCTCAATCGATGTGATGGCAAAGGACCTGGACAAGATCGCCGAGTCTTACCGCAGGGCGAAGGTTAAGCTCAGCGGCAGCTGCTCGGTCAGGCTTGCGCCAATGAAACCGGCGACGGCAGCCTGAACGCCGCAACCCTTTAAAATTACCCCTTCCCTCAACTCCCTATGGCTAATATTCTCTGGTTTTCCGAGATTGGGAAGGGCGACGTGGGCAAGGCGGGGGGAAAGGGCGCGAACCTTGGCGAGATGGCAAATAGCAACCTGCCCGTCCCGCCGGGATTCATCGTGAGCTCCGAGGCCTATTTCCACTTCATAGAAGTGAACAACATACACGACCTCATACAGGAGCAGACGCAGTATCTCGACGTGCAGAACACGGATGAGCTCGACCGCGCCTCGGATGAGATAAAGAACGCGATAATGGCCGCGGCTATGCCGAACGACATACGCGCGGATATCATCAGGGCTTACAATGAATTGTGCGGATTCGGCGGGGGAATTCCGTCGATTGATGGCGCGAAGTACGTTGCCGTGCGCTCCTCTGCGACTGCCGAGGATTTGCCGGATGCGAGCTTTGCGGGGCAGCAGGCCACTTTCCTGAATGTGAAGGGGCAGGATGATGTGGTGAAGGCCGTGCAGGCGTGCTGGGCCTCGCTTTTCGAGGCGCGCGCAATCTATTACAGGCAGGATAGGGGCTATGACCATTTGAAGGTCGGGCTTGCCGCGGTCGTGCAGGAGATGGTGCAGAGCGAGGCGGCTGGCGTGATGTTCACGCTTGAGCCGATGAGCAACAACCGCGAGCTCATCTCCATTGAGGCGGCGTTCGGGCTTGGGGAGATAGTTGTTTCCGGCTCCACTACGCCGGACAGGTACCTGGTGAAGAAGGACACGGTCGAGATAATGCAGAAGAGCATAGCGAAGCAGGAATGGATGATTACGAAGGTGAAGGGGAGAAATGAACATGTCGATGTGCCTGAGGAGCAGAGGAACGCGCAGAAGATTTCCGATGCGCACATCATTGAGCTCGCAAGGCTCGGGAAGGAGATTGAGCAGCATTACGGGGTGCCGCAGGATATTGAGTGGGCGATTGTCGGTGATGCGGTTTACATAGTGCAAAGCAGGCCGGTTACTACGCTCGGGATGGCCGCCCCAATGCCGGCTGCGGAAGCTGCTGCGGTCGGCCCGGGAGCCGCTGCGCCGGCGATTGCGAGCGCGCTTGCAGGGCTTGAGGGCATAGGCGCTGCTGCCCAGTCCGGCGACGCGATTGAGATTGGGAAGGCGACCATCATCCTAAAGGGGACAGGCGCATCGCCGGGGGTTGGGAGCGGGCCTGTGCAGATTATTCCCACGCCCAAGGACATACACAAGATGCAGCCTGGCGGGGTGCTCGTTACGGATATGACAACGCCTGACTACGTTCCTGCGATGAAGAGGGCGGTCGCGATTGTGACGAATTCAGGCGGCTCGACCTGCCACGCTGCTATCGTCAGCAGGGAATTGGGAATCCCCTGCATTGTCGGCACGCAGAAGGCGACTACGATTTTGCACGATGGCGAGATTATCACGGTTGATGCTGTGCACGGGATTGTCTATGAGGGAAAGGTAGCTGTTGAGGCCCCGAAGAAGGCCGAAGCTGCTGCGGGGGGTGCGATGATGGTTGCTGCGCCGATTACTGGGACGAAGATTTATGTGAACCTTGCCGAGCCCGAACTCGCGGAGAAGGTGGCTGCGCTGCCAGTTGACGGCGTGGGGCTGCTTCGCGCTGAATTTATAATCGCCGAGATTGGGGAGCATCCGAGGAAGATGATGGAGGAGGGGCGCGGGCAGGAATTCGCGGACAAGCTTGCGGAAGGGATGAGGAAGATTTGCGCCGCGTTCTACCCGAGGCCGGTAGTTTATCGCGCGACGGACTTCAAGACGAACGAGTACAAGAATCTCACCGGCGGCGAGAAGTACGAGCCGAACGAGGCTAACCCGATGATGGGCTACCGCGGCTGCTCCCGTTACGTAAAGGAGGAGGACATGTTCAAGCTGGAACTCGACGCGATTAAGAAAGTGCGCAACACCTACGGGCTGAAGAACCTCTGGCTCATGATTCCGTTCGTCAGGAAGATTGGCGAGATAAGGGCGATTAAGGAGATTCTGAAGAGGAACGACATCCACTTCACGAAGGATTTCAAGCTGTGGATAATGGTCGAGGTTCCCTCGACTGTCTTCATGATTGAGGAGTTCTGCAAGGAGGGGATAAACGGAATCTCCATCGGCTCGAATGATTTGACGCAGCTAATCCTCGGGATAGACCGCGACAACGCCACGATGGCCGAAGCCTTCGATGAGAGGAATTTGGCTGTGATGAGGGCGATAAGGCACGTGATAAAGATTTGCGGCAAATACGGGGTGACGACATCCATCTGCGGCCAGGCGCCTTCCGTGTATCCGGAGTTCGCGGATAAGATGGTCGAGTTCGGGATAACCTCCATGTCCGTGAACCCTGATGCTGTTGAGGCTGCGCGCAGGAACACGGCGAGCGCGGAAAGCAAATACACGCTGAGGCGGCTTGCCGAGCTGACCGAGCACATGGAGAAGCACAAGCCCAACATCGGCGCAGAGATTAGGGATGACTAAGGCGGTATTTGTGCGTGGCGAGGTTGCACAGCTATCGCCGAAGGCGGAGCAGGAGGCGGATTGATGCGAGTTCTTCTCCAGTTTCCCGAAGGCCTGAAGGCTAAAGCTTTGGAGATTGCCAAGAGGCTGGAAAAGGAGGGGAACGAGGTCTTCCTTTCCGCCTCACCGTGCTATGGTGCGTGCGATATCGCTTTGGCTGAGGCCGAGGCGGTTCATGCGGAGAAGATTATCCATTACGGGCATGCGCCGTTTCCGCTGAAGAGGAAGACTGGAATCGCAGTTGAATATGTTGAATACCCCACGAGAGTAGATTTCAAGCTGGTTCTGAGGAAGGCGCTCGCAGACCCCGATTTTGCGAAATGCAAGCGGATTGGATTGGTTACGACTGTGCAGCATGTCGCACAGATTGGGGAGATTAGGCGGTTCCTCGAAAAGAATGGGAAGAAGGTGCTGATTGGGAAGCACGGCCCTTTTGCGAAATATGACGGCCAGATTCTGGGCTGCGACCCCGGTGCAGCCATCTCGGCTGATTCCAAGGCTGACTGCATCCTCTATTTCGGAGGAGGAAGGTTCCACCCCATTGCGGCTGCGATTGCCTGCAAGCACCGGGTAATGGCCGCAGACCCGTTCCTGGGAGGCGTTGCATGGATGGACGGGGAGCGGGAGAAGTACCTTAAGAGGAGGAAGGGGCTGCTAATGGCTGCCATTTCAGGGAAAAGGTTCGGCATCCTGGTTTCGGTGAAGCCGGGCCAGTTTGCCCTGGAGGCCGCCCAGCGGCTGAAGAAGAGGCTGGAAGAGGTTGGAAAGGAGGCTGCAATCCTTGTTTCCGATAGGGTGGAGCCTGAGGCGCTTGAAAATTTCCACTCATTCGACTTTTACGTGAATTCCGCCTGCCCGAGGATAGCGATAGACGACTGGGAGAGGTTCGGGAAGCCGGTCCTCAATTTGGCAGAGGCGGAAGAGCTGGCACGTCTTCTAAGGAAGTAAAAATGAAAGAAAAATAGAAAGAAAAAAGAAGGCTTGTTCGGGTCTATGGCTCGTACCTGCCTGTCATGTCACCGAGGACCTGCCTGGTCATGCCAGTGTCGGCCTCGGTGTAGTTTATCCATATCCTGAACTTTGCGGTCTCACCGGCAGTCGCACCTGTTATTGCGAGGCCGTTCACATCATAGCACTGTATTGCGGTCGAGGATAGATTACCTGTCTCACCCTGGATTATGTCGACGGTCTCGGGAGTCCAGGAAGTGTCACTTGCCGTCGTCTCCTGCGAGCACGCAACGTTTGTGACGTGTATCTTGTGGCCGGTTGCCTGCCCGATTATCAGGAAAAGCTGGCCGTCCGGGGAGGTGAGCTTGAATGACGAGCAGCTGATTCCTGGCGGGAAGTTGCAGACGGTAGGCGTCACGTTCCTCGGGTTCAGCACACCGATGTAGAACAAGACGGCTATCACGATTATGATGACCAAGATGGCCCAGCCGTAGGTCATCAGGTATTCCATTGCACTTTGTCCCTTCCTCATTCCAAACCACCTCGGGTTTTAACATTTGTTTTGAACACTGTACGAAGTTTATATCTTCTTTATGATGAACCCTTTTTAAGCCTTTCGGCGGCTCCGGCGGGGCTGCGGCGCTGGGGCGGCCCGACGCCCCTTCGCTTCCCGCCCGCCATTGCGGCGGCATGCTCAGCCCTTCACGACTGTGCCTTTGTGCTTCATGCCGGTTATTGCCGCCTCGACCTGCTTGAGGTCGCGGCCGTTGATGAAGTGCGCCTCTATCTTTGAGCGCGCCGCTATCTTGCACGCCACATTGTCGAAGATAAAGTTCGTGCCGGCCTTCCTCAGGTCGTACTCGTTGGCGAGCCTGATGAGCTGCTCGTGCGTCATGGTGGCAAATTTTTTCGCGCCGGGCCTCTTGGGCGGGCGGTCGTATATCCCGTCTATGTTGGAGAGGTTGATTATCTTCTTCGCGCCTATCTTCTCCGCGAGGAGCGCGGCATCGGCATCCGTCGTGAAGCCTGGTATCGTGCCGCCCATCACTACTATCTTGTCGGTGGTCGTCACGGCCTCTGCCGCGCGCGTGAAGTCGTAGGGTATGTCCGGGTATGCGCTTTCCCCGAGCGCCGCGGCCATCAGGAAGGCGTTCGCCTTGGTCATCAGGATCGCCGCCTCGTCGGCGACGAACTCGTTCCCGCCGAAGCCCCTCACCGCGCTCGCGTAGTCGCGCGCTGGCTGCCCGCCCCCGCAGAGGATTGCCAACTGGAATTTCGCCTTCAGCTTCACTATGAGGGCCGCGATGTTCTTCAGGAACTTCACATCGGGCTTTCCAGGATTGATTAGGCTTCCGCCTATTGATAGGACTACGCGCTGCAAGGTATCACCGGGCTTATTGATTTGCCCCGTTTTAATAAGCCTATTCCCTGTCTATGACTGCCTCGGCGATGTGCATGCTGTGGCCGTAGATGCGCATTATCGCCTCGATTATCAGCCCCGTCTGGAATTGCACCTGCTTTCTCTGCAGCGCCCTCTCGAGCGCCTCCCTCTTGGCCTCAAGCTCGGCCTTCCTGCCTATAACCGCGTTGGCCGCATCCATATTCTTGGTGAAAAGCGCGCCGAAGGCGGCCGTGTGCGCATCGAGCACTGCTGCGCTGAGCGATTCTATGCCGCGGGCTATGTCCGGAGGCACCTTGCCCTTGAATGAGCGCGAGTGTGCCGCTATCTGCGTTGCCTGGTCCGCCATGTCCTCGAGGCAGCGCGCAACCCTCAGGAAGACAACGGAGTCGTACGCCGTGATGCCGAATGCCTGCAGCAGTGCGGAGTGGTGGAGCGCGAGGCTGAGCTGCCTGATGATGAGGAAGCGCAGCCTGTCCGCCTCGTCGTCGCGCGCTATCACCGCCTCTGCGAGTTCCGGGTCGCGCTTCACGAATGACTCAATCGCATCAACCTGCATCCCCCTGGCGATGAGGTGCGCTCTCCTGAGCGTCTTCTCTATGGAGAGGCCCTCGTGCGAGAAGAAGTCCTGCGCGGTTATCGAGCCGGGGGTCTCCTCCGTTATCTCGAAGCCTATGAGCCTGTCCACCTGCGCCACAATCGCGGCCCTCGTCGCCTGCGGTATCTTGCCGCTGGAGGTGATGCGCACGGTGTTGTAGCCTGCCAGGTACTTGGCAAGGAAGGCGCGCGCGAGGTGGGACGGGTCGGAGAACTTCTCCGTATTTATGTCTGCGGAGCGCAGCCGCTCGGCTGCCTGGCGCAGGCTTAGCGACAGCGAGCCGTCGGGCTCCTCGGTCACGAAGACCTCGTCCCGCGGGGCAACGCCGTTCCTCAGCACCCACGCCCTTGGCAGCGAGATGGTCAGTGTCGACGTGCCGGTGAGCTGGACCTTTCGCTTTTCCATGTCCCCAAGAGCCATATATGCACCTTATACCCATTTGGCTTGAATTGTTCTTATTGGTTGTCTATATACAGTATATATTAGAATATATTCGATATATACGAAAGGTGCGAAAATGCGATAATAAGATATTGGCGGGGCGAGGAAAGTGCGTCAATGCTGATGTTACCGCTGAAGCCGCACTTTCCCGCCGCGCTGCTGATGTTCACGCTGGTTTCGCTAATGGCGTTCGAGCCCAGCCTCGACAACAGGATCCTCTATGCCGGGGCGATCGCAATCGTCTTCACCGCGTTTCTCATCCTATTCGCGGTGGAGTATGAGATTGTCGGCAGGGCCGGCTGGCGCAAGCACGCGGAGATGCAGGTAAGCGCTGCGAAGGCTGGGCAGCAGGCAAGGAAGGCGGAAAAGCCTGAGCCAGCCGACAAAAAGGACTGGATTCCGCGGGTCAGGCTGAGCGGAAGGCTAACGGAAGCAACACCGGAATATGGATGAGCCTTATTAACCCTGGGCACGTTAAAGAGAAACCGTTAGCGCCGGAAAGAAGGCGGATTGCCAGGTGATGGAATGCTTTTGACGCCAGGGCCGGTTGAGCTTGCCCCTGAGATTAACAGGGCGCAGACCAGGAAGCTCATCCACCACAGGACCCCGGAATACAGGGAGATGCACAAGCGCATCGTGGGGATGGCGAGGGAGTTCTTCGGGAGCGACGAGGCCTACGTTATTACCGGGAGCGGAACGGCTGGGCTTGAGGCTGGGATTGCAAGCCTTGCGAATGAGAAGGATTCGATTTTCATCCCGCACAACGGGAAGTTCGGGGAAAGGCTTGTCGAGATTTCAAAGGTATTCTGCCCGAAAGTCGTTGCCAAGAAGTTCGAGTACGGGAAGGGAATCAATCTCGAGCGGGTGAAGGCGGAGATTGATGCGGCTAAGCCGACGATGGTTGCGTTTGTATATTGTGAGACCAGTACTGGAGTGAGCAACAGGGCGAAGGAGATAGCCGCGTATGCGAAGAAGAGCGGCGCGCTTGTGTTCGTGGATGCGGTAAGCGCAGCCGGGGGCCACGAGTTCGATGCGAAGGGCTGGGGCGTGGATTACGTTGTCACTGGCTCGCAGAAGGCGCTCGGCGCGCCGCCGGGGCTTGCGCTTGTGGGGCTGAACAAGGAGGCGCTTGCAAAAATTGCTTCAAATTCGCCGAAGGCTTATTACCTGGATTTGAGGAAGTTCGCGAAGGCGCAGGACAAGTGGGAAACGCCGGACACGCCAGCCGTCACGCTGATGTACTCCCTGGAGGAGGCGCTCGATATCGCCTTCAGGGAAGGGATTGCGAAGCGGATTGAGAGGCACAGGAAGGCGGGCGAGATGGTGAGGCGAAGGCTCGGGGAGATGGGATTCACGATGTTCGCCGAGAAGGGGTATGAGTCGAATACGGTTACGGCGTTCAAGGTCGCTTCGCCGGAGCAGGAGGAGAGGATAAGGAAGGGGCTGCTCAAGGAGGAGGACATCCTCATCTCGGGCGGGCAGGGAGAGATGAAGGGGAAGATTCTAAGAATTGGGCATATGGGCAACTTTAGGCAGGAAGATTTGGAAAGATGTTTGAATGCAATTGGAAGGCTGAAGTGACGGGGTGGGTGGGATGATTAAGATAGTTGTTGCGGACAAGCTTGATACGGAGACAATAGTGGATATGAAGATGAGGTGGGGAGTCGTTGATTTGGCGGACAGGCCAGGGGATTTGCTGAGGGAGCTTGCTGATGCGGATGCGCTCGTTGTGAGGAGCAGGACGAAGGTTACGAAGGAGATTCTGGATGCTGGAAAGAGATTGAAGGCGGTTGCGAGGGCAGGGGTTGGGCTGGACAACATCGATACTGCGGAATGCGCGCGTAGGAATGTTCTGGTCATCAACACGCCGGGCGCGGCAACCGTTTCTGTCGCGGAGCTTGCGATAGGCCTCATGCTCTCAGTTTTAAGGAAGATTCCGAAGGCCGATGCTGGGATGAAGGCGAAGAAATGGGAGAAGAAAGACCTGACCGGCTCGGAGCTGTTCGGCAAGACCGTGGGGATAGTCGGGTTCGGCAAGATAGGGAAGGCCGTGGCCGAGAGGATTCTCCCATTCGGAGTGACGGTGCTTGCCATGGACCCGCATCCGAAGCCTTCGCCCGCGTACAGCTTCGTGTCGCTTGAGGAGCTGCTCAGGCAGAGCGATATCGTCACGCTGCACACCGCACTCACCGAAGAGACGAGGGGGATGCTCAGCAGGGAGAGGATTGCGCTGATGAAGCCGGGTGCGGTCCTGGTGAATACCGCGCGCGGGGCTTTGGTTGACGAGGATGCGCTCTACGACTCGCTGAAGGGCGGGAAGCTCGCCGGTGCGGGGATTGACGTCTATTCGGAGGAGCCTTATTCCAGTAAGCTGTGCGAGCTGGGAAATGTCGTGCTGACTCCGCACCTCGGCGGGGATACGGCTGAGGGGCAGGCAAGGGTGGGGAAGGAATTAATAGAGAGGCTTACGGAAATCCTTGGGTAGTGGTTTCAATGTTGGATATCAAGAAGATAAGGGAGAACCCTGACGAGCTGAGGAAAGCGCTCAAGGACAGGGGGCAAGAGGCGAAGGTAGTTGATGAAATCCTTAAGCTGGACTCGGAATGGCGCGAGCTGAGAAGCGCCTCCGACGAATTGAGGGCGAAGAAGAACAAGGTGACGCAGGAGATTGCGCTGCTGAAGAAGGAGAAGAAGGATGCCGAGCCGAATATTCACGAGATGCACAAGGTGAACGCCGAGCTGGATGGCCTGGCAAGGGGGGAGGCGGAGCAGGAGGGGAAGCTGCGCTGCGTGATGCTCACCATCCCGAACATCCCGCACTCCAGCGTGCCAAAGGGGACGAGCGATGCGGACAACCCGGTGATAAGGACATGGGGAGAGCCGCCGAAGTTCAGCTTCAAGCCCAGGGAGCACTGGGAGATTGCGCCAGAGCTTGGGATTATGGATTTCGAGCGGGGGGTCAAGCTCGCGGGCCATCGCTTTACGCTGCTCAGGGGGGATGGGGCGAAATTGGAGAGGGCGGTCATCAACTTCTTCCTTGATGTGCACGAGAAGAACGGCTATACCGAGATTTTCCCGCCGCTGCTCGTGAATGAGAAGGCCGCAACGGGAACGGGGAACCTGCCGAAGTTCGCGGACCAGCTCTATTACTGCAACGAGGACAAGCTATACCTGATTCCTACCGCGGAAGTGCCGGTGACCAATATTTACATGGATGAGACAGTCCAGCGCGAGCAGCTGCCTATGCATTTCTGCGCTTACACCCCGTGCTTCAGGAGGGAGGCGGGCGAATACCAGCGGGACATCAAGGGGTATATGCGGCAGCACCAGTTCAACAAAGTGGAGCTCGTGCACATCTGCGAGCCGAAAGATTCCTACGATGAATTGGAGCTCTTGACTAAAGAGGCGGAATTGGTCTTGCAGCTCCTGAAGCTTCCTTACACCGTCACGCCGCTCTGCACCGGTGACATGGGGTTCGCTTCTGCGAAGACCTATGATATCAATGTCTGGCTGCCGGGCCAGGGAAAGTACAGGGAGATTTCTTCATGCTCGAACTGCGAGGACTTCCAGGCGAGAAGGGCGAGCATCAGGTATTGGGATGAGAAGGGGAAGCCGCAGTTCGTGCACACGCTCAACGGGAGCGGAATCGCCGTTGGAAGGACGGTGATTGCGATAATCGAGAATTACCAGCAGAAGGACGGCAGCATCGTCATTCCGGAAGCGCTAAGGCCGTATATGAAAGGAAGGGATAAGATTGTATAGGAGGTTCAGGAACCAAGGATATGCCGACGACGAGCGCGAAGCGCGAGGAGGACGCGAATCGGCGAAGCCGATAGCGCCCTTTCGCCGAAGGCGAAACGGGAGGCAACCATTGGTTCTGAAGGGGCTGCGCGAATTCGTCCTCTCGCTCGTGCTTGCGAAGGACAGAAGGACGCTTGAGTGGTGGCTGATTGCGATAGAGATTATGAGCGGCATAGGCGGGCTTGTGCTGCTCATAGTGCTCGTGCTTTTCGGGCTTGAGCTTTCGGATTTGCTGCTTGAGGTTAAGCTTGGGTTCTTCGCAGTCGTGCTTGCGGTCGGGCTCGGCATTTTAGCGCTCATGCAGCTATTGCTGGCAATCGAATGGAATACCAGGAAGAAATGATGGGGGGAACCGGCCTCCTGGTTTTTGCTTTCCTGCTTTTCGGCTGCTTCCGGCAGAAGGAATTCTCGCCCTACCGAGGGCAAATTTGGCGGGTTTAAAAGGATGCTCGTGCAAAAATCTTACGGTGAATGCTTGTGGCTGACAGCGCAAAGCTGAGGTATGATCTGAGGAAGCAGCTCAAAATCCTCAGCGGGATAAGGGGGAGCGGAACCGAACTGATTTCGCTTTACTTGACCCCAGGCTATCCGATAGCGGAGGCGAGCAACAAGCTGAAGGCGGAGCACGGGCAGGCCTCCAATATAAAGTCGAAGTCTACGAGGGACAACGTGCAGGCCGCACTGAGCAAGATAATACAGTGGCTCAAGATGTTCCGCGAGCCGCCGCCAACTGGAATGGCGGTGTTCTGCGGGAACATCTCGAAGGACCCGGGGAGGCCCGATGTACAGCTTTTCTCCATAGTCCCTCCGGAGCCGCTGAGGACGCAGTTCTACAGGTGCGACTCCACGTTCGTGCTCGACCCGCTTGAGGACATACTGGCAGTGAAGGACACGTATGGGCTTATTGTGATGGACGGGAGGGAGGCCACGATTGCAACTCTTAGGGGAAAAAACACCAACATCGTCCGAAGGCTGCATTCCACTGCGCATGCAAAAATTCGGAAGGGAGGGCAGTCGGCTAGGAGGTTCGAACGCCTGATCGAGGAGAGCATCGAGCTTTATTACAAGAGGATAGGGGCGGCGCTCGACGAGATTTTCGTGGGGATGCAGAACCTGAAGGGCATAATAGTCGGCGGGCCGGGGCCGGCGAAGGAAGATTTCGTCAAGATGTCACCGTTCAACTACCAGCTGAAGATTTTGGGGGTGCTGGATACCGGTTATACGGAGGAGTATGGGGTGAAGGAGCTTACGGACAAGGCTGCGAGCGTCATCACCGAGCAGGGAACGATAAAGGAGAAGAAGCTTGTTGATTCCTTCGTGAAGGAAGTCGTGCAGGGAGGGCTCGCTGCCTATGGCGAGAAGGAGGTGCGCGAGGCGCTCGAAGCGGGGAAGGTCGAGACGCTGCTCGTCTCCGAGAAGCTTGAATGGAAGAAGGCAAAATTCAAGTGCTCGAACTGCGGCAGGGAGGAGGAGAAGCTGGTGAAGGAGACACTCGACTACGACGATAACTGCGGCGGGAAGATGCGGTTTGTGGAGGCGAAGGATGTCGCGGATGAGCTGCTCGCGCTCGCGGAGCTTAAGGGCGTGAAGATTGAGATGATTTCAGCGGACACTTCAGAAGGGGCGCAGTTTCTGAACTCGTTCTTTGGCATGGGCGCATTTCTGAGGTATAGGTAGAGAACCTATCGGGGTATTGTTGAGATTGAGCAGTCCGAGAGGAAGTTCCTGTCCCCTGAGAAAACTGCGCGGCCCTGGAAAAGGCGCGTCCTGTTCGAGGCCGAGTTGTAGGAGATGACGAACATCATCCTGTTTTCGCCTTTTATCTCATCGTCGCAGTTATTTGGAGTGCGCGAGGCACTGGCACTGCTCCCGCCCATGCACGTTTCGCCTTCGTATGCGTAGTTCGTCACGTTCTTCCCGAGCAGCGAGAGGGCATAGCTGAGCTGTATCGCGCAGTTCATCAGCGCGCCGCTCGCATTGGAGTCGCCGGCAGGGATGCCGCGCAGGTCCTGCACCACGGCGGTGCGCTGCATGACGCCCAGCCTTGCGCGGAAGTCTGAGATGGAAAGCTCCTTCTCTCCGGACTGCTGAAAGTAGAGGTAGGCTGCGCCGGCGATTATTATGATGACGAGGGCTGCAAGCGCGTATTTTACGGAGCTGCTTGGGGGAGATTTGGCCGGAGGCTCCGATTTGGCTGGCGGCGGGTTTGCCGTGGTTTCAGGCATTTTTGGCGCCGTCTCCTTCTTTTCTTTTTCTTCTTTCGCCATCAGGAATTCACCCGAAGACCCTCGATATGAGGCACTGCGAATAGAAGGTGTCGTTGCCCTGGAGCGATGCCTGCTTCGCGTAATACACGTAGAACGAGGTCGAGGTCTCGTTGCCCGGGGAAAGGATGAAGACGGGGTAGTCGTTGAACTCGGCCTGGCATTCGCTTATGCTGCGCGTCAGGTTGCCCGAGGTGCAGGAGGTCTCGTTCACGAACTCGTAGCTTGCAGCGCTCTTGCCGAGCGCGGTGAGGTTCGCGCCGAGCGAGTCGGCGCACGAGCGCATGATGGTAAGCGAGTCGCTGCCTGCGCCGCCCGCGGAGATGACTATGACCGATGTCGGGGAGCTGTCCACGGACCTGGAGAACAGGTCGAAGGTCGAGCGCGAAACCTGCTGCTGCACGAGGGAGTTGGCGGTTATCGTCCCGATTCCGGTGAGGATGAAGAGGAACATGAAGATTATGGCCCACAGGATTAGCGCGACGCGGTTGAGCTGTATGCGCCGCTTGTATGCGAGCAGCCCGAAAAGCGCGAGGCAGCCGATGTAGACGAATGCCGCCAGCAGTGTCATCACGAGTGTGGGAAGGGAGCGCGCATAGCCCTCCTTCGCAGTGGGCGAGAGCGGGGTGACGGCGCTGATGGCGCCTATTATATACCCGCTGGCCACCCTTGCGACGGTGCCCAGCCAGACGCCGACCTGCTGCACGCGCTGGCCTCGCTTGCTCGCGGTTATCGCGTCAGCGCGGGCGGCCAGGTACCTGAGGTCGTCGCGCGCGCCATCGAGGTCGCCCGGGGCAATCTTCCCTGCAAGCAGCTGGTCCATCGCCTCCTTCTGGATGCTATATTGCTGCAGGTCGCTCCTGAGGGCGTAGTCCTGCGGCTCGAGGACGAGCTGGGCCCTGAACAGGGCGAGGGTCGCGGTCTCGTTCGCGGAGAGCACCTCGCTGTACGCGCCATTCAGCTCCCTGGTTCTGGCGTCTATCTTTGCGGCAAGGACGTGGAACTGCGAAGTGGTGGCATTGGCAGCGGTGTAATTCCGGTCAAGGCCGAACTGGGAGACGTTGAGCAGCAGCTCGTCGAGAAGGCCCACGTCAGCCCTAAGGCCCTCGTCGGAAACGTATAGCAGCACCGCATCGGCTGACGCGCTCACATTCGCCTCCTTCTGATGCAGGAGCGAAACGAATTCCGAGAAGGTCGCGTTCTCCGCCCTAAGGATGCGGTCGAGGGCGCGGGTGTTGGTCGCGGTGTAGAGCGCCTGGGCCTGTGAGCGCAGGGACGAGTTGGTGACGACGGTTGCCTTGAGCGCGGTGGCGTTCGCCTGCGCCATCTGGAGCGCGGTTATGTTGTAGGGTATCTGCTGGCAGTAGAGCATGTGCGGGTCGCGGGTGGGCGCGGTGCACCACGTGAGCTGCTCGTCGCATCCGAAGAGGCGGTTTGAGAGGATTGAGTGGCTGTAGATGATAGCCTTCCCGACCTCCGCGGCAGCATTGTCGAGCATTGCGGTTGAGTCGTAGGACTCGTTCGTTGCGAGAGAGAGGTTGGACCGCGCGTTGGCGATGCTCGCATCTATCATCGTTAAGTTGGCATCGAAATAGATTATGGACAGGACGAAGTCGTCGCCCCACTGTGGCATCAGCAGCGAGCATATCGGCACAGTCATGCACGCATCGCAGCGCGCAAGGGTGCAGGACCTTCCCATCCCAACGCCCGTCACATGCTTGCAGTCGCTCTCGCGCGGGTTCCTGCTCGACTGGAACTTGTCTATCAGCGCGCTTATCGCGTCAATCCGGGACTGGTTGGGAACCGTCGCGTTGCTGTTGCGCAGCCTCAGTATCTGGAACATTGCCTCGGTGTCGTTGACGAATGAGTAGGCCGTTGAGTTGTCCGCGGCGAGCGTGCGGTTAAGAAGGAACGCGTCATGGCCCCTTATGCCGACCAGGACATAGTGCGCGCTTCCTGCGTCGAACTGCGCAGGCGAGACGTCGCGGGAATAATTCTCCCCCGAGTAGAGATAGGGCGTTATGAAGTCCTCAAGCGTCGCCGCCTGAACGAGCGAAGCTAGCAGTAGCAGTGCTAGAAACTGCCATTTGGTCGCCATTAGAGCCGATATTTTCCTGCGCCCCTATTTAAACTTTTCATTGGCTCGGCAGGAGGCCGAGCGCCTTCCGTATTTCGGGCTCGTCGAAGCCGACGATTACCGTGCCTTTGATGTCGAGGACCGGTGTGCCGGTCTGGCCGCTCTTCTTGATCATTTCGTCCGCCCACTTCCGGTCGTTCTCCACGTCGCGCTCCTCGAACGCGATTTTGTTGGCGGAAAGGAACTCCTTTACCTTCTTGCACCACGGGCACCAGGTAGTAGTATAGATTATGACGGAAGGCTTCTTTTCTTTCTTTCCAGCCATCGCGACCACCCCTTCGATTCACTTGGAGGCGGCGTGAATAATAAGGTTTCGATTTTTCCGCTAGCGCTTTTAGGATATGCGCGGGAGGAGCCTGCGACAAGCTTCGCCCCGTGGGGCGAAGATGTCCCTTTGCGCCGAGGCGCAAATAGGGAGCTGATGAGCGGTGCTCGCATGGGAAAAGGGCTAAAGCTAGTAGTTTGTGAAAATTAAAAAGAAAATTAAAGGGGGAGGGGTTGTCTCCAACCCCTCGGTTTGGCTTATGCCGTCTTGGCCGCTATCAACGCCTGGATGAACTGGTCACCGGCGGTGACAGTGTCCTGCGCGCTGTACCCAGCCACCAGGATCCTGTTGGTGCCTATCGCCCTCACGACAACTGTGTCGGTCCTGAGGTCGATGTTGCTGCTCCTGATGATCTCGTCCGCGATGGTGTTGACGGTGTTGCCGCCGACAACGATCAGGGTTGCAGCCCTGTCAGCTGCCCTGTCCGTTACGACTAGCTTGTTCGTCGCGGTGTCGAGGTCCGTGGGTATAACGGTGGATGTCACGCTCGGCGTGGCGCTGAGCGAATCCAGACCGGTCACTACGCACTGCGCTCCACCGGCGGCTGCCGTGCAGGTGCCGACATCTTCGGTGATTTGGGTCACCTTGATGACGATCCCGCCTGGCAATCCGACTGTGGACTCGCCCTCTGCGAGCGGCCCGACCTGTATCGGCTCATTCGGCGCTGTTCCGGAGGTCTTCATGAACCACTGGGTTTCGCAGACCTTCTTCGCCACCTTGAACTGCGCGGAGGTCGTTGTTATACCGGTGAATTTGGTGCCCCTCTCGGTGATGAAACCGATATCCTGCGCGTCAGATAGCGACTGCGGCCCGTTTCCGGTGCCCGTGTAGTTGATGTAGTTCGGCGTTACGTCCATGGTGCCAGAGGCGATCGGGTCAACGTATTGGTATGGTGACCCAGACTGGTTCCTCTGCTGGATGTATAGGTGGACGGCGTCGTAGTCCGTCGGGCTGTTCCCGGCGTCCTCCCTCCAGGCGAATGCGCGCTCGTTCGCGCCATCTCCGCTGGTTGTGTCTATGTTGAGCTGGCAGTCACCGGGGGTGTTTGGTGCGCACCAGGTTGGCGCTGTGCCAACTACTGCTGCACCACCGAAGCCCATCGGCTGCCTGGTCCCGTCGCCCATGTCGTACTCGACGCTGGTTGGGGCCATGCGGAAGTCGCAGTCGGTCTCGCCTGCCTGTGTCCAGAACACCTCGCCCACATCGTTGTAGATGCCGATTTGCATGTTGTTGGTGAGGTTGGCTCCGAAGGTCTCGTCGGTCATGGTGAACTTGGTTCCGTAGGTTCCACCAGTTGCGGTCACAGCGGTTATGTTGTAGAACAGCTTCCCGGTTGGGGCGAAGACGATGACGCTGCCGTTGCCCGTGGTTGACCTGTTGGAGTTCATCACTACGCTGCCGTCGGTGTTGTGGCCGATTATGGTGAAAGCGGTGACGCTTCCCCAATTTGTGGCTGGAGTCAGGTTGACGTAGGTCGACGTGCCGACGATGTCGTCCTGGACGGCATCGCCGTAGGTCGCGTTCAGGAGGTTCGATCCCAGGTTCACGTAGAACGTCGAGACCTGGCCGGTCAATGAGCCCGTTAGGGTGAATGGCTGGCTAAGTCCGCTCGTTACGCGCAGAACGTTGGCATCCGTCAGCTTGGTCTTGTTCACGCAGTCGGTAGCGACGCCGCTTCCGGTCACCCTGTTGAGGTTGCCGAACTGCTTGGTGGTTATGGTCAGCCCAAGCGAGTCGTAGTCTCCCGGGTCTGCACAGGTCAAGCCGTTGTACTGCAGCTGCCATACGACAGGTGAGCAGATGATGTTCTGCGTGTCGCCGGCCTGCATTATAACGCCGTCGTTGTGGCCCGCGTCCCTCAGGATGATCTTCCTGAGCGAGTCGACGTACTTGGAGTCCTTGGAGGGGTCCTTGTTCTTCCACGTGAGTGAGACCTTCCAGTCCTGGCAGTCGTCGGCTATCTTCTCGCCGTCCCTCAGCTCGAATTCCTTCGAGTAGATGGCAAGCTCGGCCCACTTCGCGTACGCGTAGTAACCGGGGTTGTTCTTGTAGTCGCGGATGCGGATCTTTGAGCCGTCGGGTGCGGTCCAGGTGTAAGTGCCTCCCTCGAGAACCTTGTCCTCCTTCAAGAGGTTGTTGTTGGAGTCGTATATCTCGATAGACGCGAAGGTCTGGAACGCGGTGGTGGTTGGCGTGGTTATATCGGCGAGCTTCACGTAGTAGGAACCTGCGGTCAGGTTCTCAGTAACGTGCACTATGCCGTACGCGCTCTCCTTTGCGAGCCTTATCGAGCCCCCTTCCTGGGTGCCTACGCCATCGACGTCCGAAGAGTCCGTCACCATCACTTCAGGCGGGTTCATGTCGGAGATGATGTAGTCGTCTCCGAGGAACTTTATCCTGACGCGGTGCCTGTCGGTCCTGTCCGTGTCCGCGCAGGTCCTGTTGGTCTCTCCGGTCTGCCTCGGCGCGCCGAAGTCGGGGAAGATTGCCCCGTCGTCCGGGTTGCAGACTGCAACCGGTATGCCGTACTGGTCCTGGGTGAACTTTATCTGGTATGCCAGGTCTGGCTCGTAGCCGATCACTTTCTGCGAACTCTTGTCGTACTCGGCCAATGCTCTTGCCCACAGGGTCTGCTCCTCAGTGTAGCCAACGTTTGCATACGTGTCCGTGACGGACCCGGTCTGCAGCGCTGGGAAGTCGCTGGCGGTGAATTTCTTCACGGCCTCGACATAGCCCGCAGACGAGATGTCGTCCAGCGGGGAATAGTCGTTCTGCTGGTTGTATTGGTCGTCAGCAGTGCTCTGGTTCCTGTTCTCCAGCTTCCTGTCCACCCAGTCATTGATAAGGGTCCTGAACTCGACCGCGCCCGAAACCTGTCCGGGCAGGGTGACGTTCAGCCACACCTTCTCATTGCTGATGGAGCAGGTGCCTGCACCGCTTCCACCACCAGTTACGTTGCAGCCGACTCCGCTGGTGCCTGCCACGCTTGCCGTAACGGCCTGCGACCTCCATGCGAGGTTGCCGATCATTGCGGCGATGTTCGCGGCTACGACACCGTCAGAGGCTGCTGCCTGTTCTCCAACCACGACCTTGACCTGGGGCACTCCACTTGCTGATATGATGGGGGTGTTGCTGTAGGTTATAGCTCCCGCCGCAGCGACAGCCATTCCTACGAGTGCGGTACCCGCAGCCAATGCCGCGATTTTCTTTACGTTCATACTTCTCACGATACCACCTCGGTATTCGTGTCGCCAATTTTGTATGGGCACATCGGCGGTAATTATCCGCCGGGTCGATACTTCGACACTATACCAAGATTATCTGGCGACACACTTTGCCCATACATACCCCATATCATCTGTTGTGCGAACCGACAGGTTCGACAACTATCAATAGGGTTAGACTCAGTAGTTTCACGTCAGGGGCTTTTTAAACGTTTCGGAATTATATTAAGGAGAGTTTCTAAACTCCTGATTAACTCACGCTGATTGACGAACATGGGTTTCGACCGCCTGAAGGAGTCTCCTCCCGTACTATCCTACTATTAGAACAAATAGTAATATAGGTTGCCTGCCAAAAGGCTGCCGTGGCAAGCCCGAAGTTCGTCCTTTGCGTCATTTCCAAGCGGCCTGAGCTGCTTGGGCAGAGCCTTCCCCAGTATGTTCGGCAAATGCCGAAGGATTGGGGGCTCATAGTCTTTGATGACGACAGCACGCTCGAACGGAACCGCCCACTCATCTCCAAGCTCTCGAAGGATGCCCCTGGCCGGAAACTCGTCCATACGTCGGGCGCAGGCTTCAGCCGGGCGGCGGCCGCAGTCGGGCAGGCAATTGCCCGCGACGTCACGCCGCTCTTCGAGAATTTTGGCGGCATCCGCAATTCCGCACTTCTTCTTGCCGCTGCCTTCGGCGCCTCTGCCGTGTTCGTCGATGACGACACCGTTCCGCTTTACAACTTCTTTGATAGGTACGAGCGGCTCTTTGCCAAAAACTATCTGCTCGTGCCCGGCGGGTTCGAGGGCCACCTCAACCTCACCTCGGCCGCGCTTCTCTACGAGCTGGGCCAGGTTTCGCAGGACTGGGATTCCGGGACTGCGGCGAAGATCGAGAGCATCGTGCGCGGCGTGCCTTCAACCAAGGGCAGCTACACGATGAACATGTTCGTTGGCGGTAACATGGGGATTGCAAACAGCTTACTAAGGCAGCTGCCGTTCTTCCCAACAAGGCTCAGGGTTGAGGATGCGGTCTTCCGCCTAATGGCGGGCGAGAGGTTCGACGGGAAAATCTACCTGCCGCGCGGCTATCCGGAGGCTTACGAGACCGTGCCGCTCGCAGAGCACAGGCGCGGCGGGGGGAAGGAGCCGCTCCTGCGCAGCCAGCTCGAGAACGAGTTGAAAGGCTCGGTCGCGGCGAAAGTAATCATGAAGCTCGGCTTCGGCTCCCTTGAGAGGCAGACGGTTGTCACGGACGAACAGCTGCGCGGAATGCTGAAGAAGGCGGCGGAAGAGACCTGGTCGGAATTCGGCGTGCAGCAGTTCCAGAGAAACATCCGCGAGGGCATTGAAGCGGCTGGCAGTAAGGCGGAGGCGCTTGAGCCGAAGAGCAGGGAGGAAATAACGGCCATCCTCTCGGTCGACAAGTCGGCCGCGTATCTTCCCATGGCTGAGATGAAGAAGGAGCTGGACCGATTCTCATTCACTTTGAAGGCCTGGCCGTATGTCATGGCTGCGCTTGAGGACGAGAAGGTCAAAACCGAGGTCATCAAGGCGGTTGGATAGGTCCTTCTTGGGCGCGAGGCTGCGGCCTCAAGGCAGTTGGATAGGCTTTTATTCCTAAGACGAGCGTATCTCTGCAGGCTACGATATGGTGTTTGTGTTCCAGATAAGGCAGAAGAGGGAGGGGCCTGCTCCGGTGATTACGGAGAGGACTCGGCAGGCGCCCAAAACCAAGGATGTCCAGAGGGAGCTGGATCGGACAACGCAGAGAATGGAGAATACCTTTGAGGAGCCGGAAAAGTCCGTCACATGGCAGAACTTGAAGGATGTCTGGGATGACAAGTACATGACGCCCTTCAAGGCAGGGGTCACGATTATAGTCAGCTCGCTGGTTGCGCAGGTTGCCGTTGGCGCTGTGGCTGTTCCGGGATTGGGTGCCAACCTGTGGGCCATCGGGTATGAAGTGTGCGGGCCGCTGATGGTTATCGGCGGAGCCGTGCTGATGGCCGGAAAAGCTGCATACGACAAGGCCATCGCGCCTGCAGGGGCGTGGCTCAGCGGGAAGTGGAATGGGTGGAGGCAGGCGGGCAAGGCGAAGGCGCACGAGGAGGCGATTTCCGAAAAGCAGAACAGCAGCGACGGGCTGCCCGCCCAATTCGCACGCAGGAACGGAAGGAACGGCGGCTGACGGCGCATTTCTTTTTCCGTATTCTTCAACTGGCTGCGCATCTATGCGGAGCCTGGGGACGCTACTTTTTTTCCTCGCATTCCTCAATTAGGTGCATGCGCTTGCGGAGCCGGGGACGCTATCTTCTCTCGCCGTATTCCTCGAGGAACAGCATGTAACCGTGGAGCATCCTCGGAGTGATGCTCGGCCTCCTCGAACCCATTATCTTCAGGAGGTCCTGGTATGCCAGCTCCCTCCTCTTGCCCGCAATCCTCCCGCGGACAAGGCTCATCTTGGCCTCCTGGCACGCGGAAGCTATGTCCGCGCCGGAATAGCCGTCGCTCTTGTTCGACAGCTCCTTGAAATTGAAGCCCTCCGCCAGCGGGATGCCCTTCAGGTTGTTCTTGAATATTTCAGCGCGGCCCTCGAACAGCGGCGGGTGGATGAACATTATCTTGTCGAAGCGGCCGGGCCTCAGGAGCGCGGTGTCGATTATGTCCGGCCTGTTGGTCGCGCCGATGAGCATCACGTTCTTCAGCTCCTTCACTCCGTCCATCTCGTTCAGCAGCTGCGCGACCATCTTCTCGCCGAGGGGAGTCGTGGCTGCCAGCTCCCTCGATGGCGCGATGGCATCTATCTCGTCTATGAATATGATTGCTGGCGGGCTCTCCTTCGCGCGGTTGAAGGCGTCCTTAATCTGGCCCACTGCCCCTTCGTAGCCCATCTTCAGCAGGTCGGCGCCGCTGATGGACATGAACGTGGCCTTCAGCTCGTTGGCAGCCGCCTTCACTATCATGGTCTTTCCGCAGCCGGGCGGGCCGAAGAGCAGCACGCCCTTTATCGGCTCCACCTTGTACTCCTTCATCAAATCCTCGTGGAGCAGGGGCAGCTCGATGGCCTCGAGGAGCGCGTCGCGCACGTCGTCAAGGCCCACGACGTCCTTCCATGTGACCTCCTTCTCCGCCTTCTCCTTCTTCTCGGGCGCGGTCCTGCGCTCGAAGTCGAGCTGGAACCTGGTGAAATCTTCCAGGGCTGCGATGCTGACGCTGGGCTTCACGGCCTCAAGCACCTCGAGGAAGTCGTTCATGGAAACCGGGATGACGCGGTCGGACTCCTCGGCGAGCTTCGCCGCGCGCATCGCGGCCTCGTGGCAGATGTTCGCTATGTCCGCGCCGGAGTAGCGCTCGGTCTTAGCGGCGAGCTTGTCGAAGTCCACGTCGTCCGCGAGCGGCAGGTTTTTCGAGTGCACCTTGAAAATCTGCTTCCTGCTCGCCTTGTCGGGCAGGGGCATGTAGACTATCTTGTCGAACCTCCCCGGCCTGAGGAGCGCGGGGTCGAGCTCGTAAGGCACGTTGGTGGCGCCGGCGATTATCACGCTCTTGTCGCTCTTGAACCCGTCCATCTCCGCGAGCATCACCGAGAGGAGCCTTGGGGCGACATCGTCCGCAGTGTATTTGTCCCTCCTCTTGCCTATGGAGTCAATTTCGTCGAAAAAAAGAACACACGGCGCCTGTGAGCGCGCAATCTTGAACAGCTCCGCGACGTTGTGTTCGGATTCTCCGTACCATTGGGAGAGCAGGTCCGAGCATTTCACGTAATAGAAGCCTATGTCCAGCTCCTTGGCGAGCGCGCGCATCAGCATCGTCTTTCCCGTTCCCGGCGGGCCGAAGAGCAGCACGCCCTTCGGCGGCTTGAGCCCGTAGGCGACCTGGAGCTCCTTCCTCTGGAGCGGGGTGATTATAGTGTCTATGAGCTCCTTCTTCGTCTTCTCGTAGCCGCCGATGTCCCTGAGCGACTCCACGCCCCTCGAAAGCGACAGGTCCTGCAGCCCGAACTTCGCAAACTTCGCCATCTTCTCCGTCTTGATGACGGTTATCTCGCGCGAGAGGTCGACTCCCCGCGCCTCAAGGAACCAGACTATGAATATGGAGAGGAAGGTAGATGGGATGGCGAGGAGGTTGAACGAGACCTTCGAGAGCAGTGACGCGAGCGCTATCGCAATTAGTATGATGAATGCCGCAAGGCTCGCGACCGTGTTCTTGTTCTTCCATCTCACCCTTCCCGGGATGAAGCCGACGATGAAGACCGCGAGCGTCCAAAGCGCGGCCTGCGGCGCGGCGGAGTCGTTGAGGAAAAGGACCGCGCCCGTGAGGCCTGCCGCGCTTATCGCCGCGTTCAGGTGCTGGACGACCGAGCTCCAGTCGCCCATGCTCATAAGCCCGGCCTGCACCGCGTTCCCGAGCTCGAGGAGGCCCGGCTCGGGCTTGTTGAGCTTCAGCATGTCGAAGACTGGGCTGTTCATCGGGTAAATCGAGGCCTCGAACATCTGCTTGTTGAAGACCATGAATCCCTCGTTCTGCACCCCCCAGATTGCGGAGAGGAGGAGGACTGTCGTTACCGTGACGATGGTGACAAGCGCTCCCCTCTTTGAGCCGACCAGGAGGCCGGAGATTACGTGGAACGGTATTATCAGGAAGCCGAGGGGTATTGAGATTATCCCGAAATCCAGGACTGCGAACGGGCAGGCGATGAGTATGAAGAGCAGGGAGATGAGCTTCCAGGTCTCGAAGGCCTTGAACATTATGAGCGAGATGATGGCGAGGAAAAGCCATGCGAAGATTGGGGACTGGTATGCGATTGCGGGGAATGCGAACAGGGCCGAGAAGATTGTCCCGAAAGGCGGGGAGCGGAACGCGATTGCCGCCGCGACCACCGCGATTACCGGGATGACGTAAATCGGGTAGAGCCTGAAGAGGAGCAGCAGGAAAAAGCAGCCAAGGAATACTATGAAGGCGTTGAGGTATCTTACGTCATCCTCTATTTCTTTCAGCATCGCCTTGATGCGCTCGCCGCGCATCGAGCGGAACTTCATCCCGCCCGCGAGCCTGTCCGTGACCCCGAAGCCGGGGCCCTCCGCCTCGACCGGCGCCGGCGGGACGTAGGTGGACTCGTGCTCGGGCCCTCCCCTCTCGCCCCCCATCCTTATCCCGGCGATAGGCCTTTTCCCTTCGTCAGCCATCGGGACTATTTCGCGCGCATTTTAATAAATAGTTAACACTTTCGTATGTGTTTAGCTCCAGACGAAACTCCGGCGAGCGATTTTTGGCGTTTCGCGAGGTGCGCAGCCATTCCCGCGCAAACCAGCACGCCGAGAACGTGTCTGGGGAAATCGTTCCAAAAATATAGGCTTGCGCATTCGTTCACGTCAGAAGCTAAACACGTACACACTTTCGGCAAGCGGAAAATCCCACACTCTTCAGAAGTGGGATGGTAGCGAGTTGCCAAAAACAACTGGAACGCACGTGCCTCCTAACGCTTATAAACATCTTCCTACGACGTGAAACCTATGCTGCGTGCATACAAGTTCCGCATCTATCCTTCAAAGACGCAGGATGCCGAGATGCGCAAGCACCTGTGGCTCTCAAAGGAGCTGTGGAACGAACTCCTTGCCTTGAGCAAGCAGATGTACCAGGACTTCGGCTATTTCCCGTCGAAGAACATGCTTCAGATGCTGGCGAAGAACAACGGGATGCACTCACAGGCGCAACAGGCAGTTGCCCATAGGCTTTATGCTGGAACGCTACGCTTCCTGAAATTGCGGAAGCAGGGCAAAGATTGCGGATTCCCCCGCTTCAGGTCTTTCGACAGAATGAAGTCAATCTACTATCCGCAGTCAGGCTTCTCTCTTGGCAAGAAGCTCAAGGTCAGCCCATTCGGAGAAATTGCCATCAGGCAGCATCGGGACATTGAAGGGGAAATCAAGACTCTTGCATTGAAGCGTGAGGCATCTGGAAAATGGTTTGTCATTTTTACAGCCATAGAACCATCACGGAAGTCAAGAAAACATAACGGAGAAGCAGTCGGGATAGACTTGGGTTTGAAAACCTTTGTGGCGCTGTCCAATGGTTGGGAAATCAAAAATCCACGCCATCTCACAAAGCAGGAAGAGTTGCTGAAACTGCGCCAGAGGCAGTTGTCCAAGAAAAAGAAACGGAGTAAGAACTTCTACAAGGCGAAGAAACATCTTGCCATAACTCATGAGAAGGTCAGGAATGCACGGCAAGACTTTCTCCACAAGCTTTCAAAGGAGCTTACTGATACTTATTCCCTCATCGCGTTGGAAAAACTTGCCCCACAGGAAATGGCGCAGGAACAGTTGGGCAAATCAATCAATGATGCAGGATGGGGGATGTTTGCGCAGATGCTTTGCTACAAGGCTGAAAGTGCTGGCGGCAATGTGATCTTCGTGAATCCAGCGAATACGACAAAGATGTGCAGTTGCTGCGGGAACGTCCAGGAGATGGCGTTGTCGAAGAGAACCTATGAATGCCCCAGATGTGATTACATCGGCGACAGGGATGTGAATGCGGCAAAGAACATACTCATACGAGCTACCGCAGGGTATGCGGGAAGTAAAGCTTGCGGAGAGGACAAACTATGTCTTCAGTGAAACAAGAAGCCCACGCCCTTCAGGGTGGGAGCATATCACTAAATAGGTGATGGTGCGCCGGCTGGGGGCGGCTCACGGCGTCGGGGAACGTGGCCGTTTTCCGTTGATGGTTTTCCGTTGACGCTTTACTATATGCCCCGCGATGTTGCGCGGCAACGCACAACAGACAGTTGCTGAAGGCGACCGGAAGCTGGCTGGCATTGGGAACAGGGTCAGGGGCGGTTTTCGGTTGAGCCTTTTACCATATGGCAGCGAGCGAGCCCAAGTGCAGCTGCGCAACACCTGCGGGTGTTGCGGAAGACGCGCATTGGGTGCGAACGAGCGTTGGCAACCGCAGTTGCCAACATTTCGCCGCTAGGCGAATTCGTTGCCATGGGAAACGGGTCAAGGGCGGTTTTCGGTTGAGCCTTTTACCATATGGCAGCGAGCGAAGCGAGAGCGAGTGGGTGATGCGCAACCCGGTTGCGCAGTTGTCGCCGAAGGCGACTTGAACCTCACGAGCGACGGCGCATGGGAAAAGGGTCAAGGGCAGGTGTTTGTCGGGCAGGAGCAGAGCCAGCCGCAGTTCGTGGAGTCGCAGGTGTTGCCGCCGAGGTCGTTGTTGGAATTCGAGCCGCAGGAGAAGTCGGGTGAATTGCTTGTTGCCGTATTGCTTGTAAAGTTGTTGTTGCTTGAACCCCCTAGGCAGAAGCCGCAGTAATGGTTTGAATTGGCGGTGTTGGTGGTGAGGGTGTTGTAGTTGCTCGAGGAGCCGAGGAGGATGCCAGAAAAGTAGTTTGAATTGGCGGTGTTGGCTGTGAGGGTGTTGTTGCTCGAGGAGTAAAAGGAGATGCCATAGCCGTTTGAGCTGAGATTATTGCCTATAAGGGCATTGCTGCTTGAGGAGTCTAGGTAGATGCCGCCCTCGCCGTTATTTGCAAGCACGGTGTTGCCCGTGAGGGTGTTGTGGTTCGACGAGGAAAGGTAGATGCCTTCTTCGTTGTTGCTGGCGTTGTTGCCAGTGAGGCCATTGTCGCTTGAAGAGCTTAGGTAAATGCCATCGTAGTTTGAATTGGCGGTGTTGCCCGTTATGGTGTTGCCATTCGAGCCAAATAGGTAGATGCCATTCCTGAAGTTGCTGACATTGCAGCCGAGCACGGTAACCCCGTTCGCATTACCCAGGGAGATGCCGTTGCCGCGTTTCGAAGTGCCGGTGATGCTGTGGCCATCGCAATCAAGGGTTGAGCCGCTGCCACCTGAGGCGACCATAATGCAGTCGCCTGAGGAGGAAATGCCATTCGCGAGCGAGTATGAGCCGGGTGAGTTGATTGTGCAGCAGCCGGTGATGCTGGAGCTGCAGGCTGGCGGAGCGGCGCAGGTGTAAAGCCACAATAAGCAGCCAATTTGCGTGCCGCAGGTGTTGCCCAGGTCGTTGTTCGTTGGCGAACTGCCGCAGTAGAAGTCGCTTCCCCCGCTGTTGCCCGTCGCGCTGTTGCCTGTGAAATCATTGCTGTCCGAGAGGGCAAGGGAGATGCCATAGGTGTTTGAAGTTGCGATGTTACCCGTGAGGCGGTTATTGTCCGAATAGTATAGCTCTATGCCGTAGGTATTTGAACTAACGTTGTTGCCTGTGAGGGAGTTGTTATCCGAGACCCAGAGCTCGACACCATAATAGCCGTTTGAATTGGCGGTGTTGCCAGTGAGGTTGTTGTTGATTGAAGACAATAAATAGATGCCATTCCAGAAGTTGGCCACGTTGCAGTCCCGGACAGTCACCCCGCTGACGCCTTCGAGGGTGATGCCATTGCCGCTGCGTGATGTGCCGGTGATGCTGTGGTGCTGGCAGTCGAGGGTTGAGCCGCTCGCTCCTGTCGGCATTGTTATGCAGTTGCCTGAGGAGGAAAGGGTGCTGTTAAGAGTGTAGCTGCCTGCTGGATAAAGGATGCATGGACAGGAGTTCACGACATAGCCCGAAGCGCACGCTGGAGGTTCTGGTGGGGCGGGGCAGCCTGTGCCGCACGTGATACCGCAGCCGCTTTGCGCGCCGCAGGTGTTTCCGCCGTTGTCCGGCTGGGTTGAATCGCAGTAAAAGTCCCCGTATGGATTGCTGCACGCATTGTTGTTCATGAGACTGTTGTTGATTGAAGACCATACGTGGATGCCGTAATACGAGTTTGAACTGACAGTGTTGCCTGTGAGCGTGTTGTTGCTGGCGCCGCTCAGGTAGATGCCGTCGGAATTGTTAAACGCGGTATTGGTAATGAGGTTGTTGTTATTTGAACTGCTTAGCATGATAGCGGTGTTGAAATTGCTCACGCTGCAGTTCTCAACCGTTACTCCACTGGCGCTGTAAAGGGAGATGCCGTTGCCGCGTTTCGAAGTGCCGGTGATGCTGTGGCCCTTGCAATCAAGGGTTGAGCCGCTGCCGTAGAAATCTATGCATTCATTGCCCGTGGTATTCAGGTCGCTGTCCAGGTAATAATAGCCGGGGAAGGAGATGGAATACGGGCAGCTGGAGATGAGGACAGGAGTAGGAGGCGGGCAGCCGGAGTTGCAGGTGATGCTGTCCAAGCATGCTGTTTCCCCGTACGGCATGCAGATGTTATCATTGCCTTCACCATTCTGGGTGGAGTCACAGTTGATGTTATTTGCGTTCCAGCAGGCGGTGTTGCCCGTGAAGTTATTGTTGCTGGCGCTCTGCAGGTAGATGCCGTTGTTGAAGTTGCTCACGGTGCAGTTTTCAACCGTCACCCCGCTGACGCCGTAAAGGGAGATGCCGCTGCCGCTTTGGATGCCCGTGATGTTGTGGCCCCGGCAGTCGAGGGTTGAGCCGCTGCCGCCATAGAAATCTATGCAGTCGCCTGTGGCATTCAGGTCGCTGTCCAGGTAATAATAGCCGGGGAAGTAGATGGAATACTGGGAGGAGCAGTCAGAGATGAGGAGATGAGGAGGAGGCGGGCAACCGGAGTTGCAGTAGATGCTGTCCAAGCAGGCGGTTCCCCCAGATGGCATGCAGATGTTGCCGGTGCCATCATTCTGGGGCGAATCGCAGTAGACGTCCCCCATGTTCCAGCAGGCAGTATTGGTGGTGAGGGTATTGTTGCTGGAGCTCTGCAGGTAGATGCCGTAGGTGAAGTTGCTCACGTTGCAGTTCTCAACCGTTACTTCACTGACGCCGTTGAGGAGTGAGATGCCGCTGCCGCTTTGGATGCCCATGATGGTGTGGTTCTGGCAGTCAAGGGTTGAGCCGTCGGCGCCGGGGTATATATCTATGCAGTCACCGCTCGTGGAATTCAAGTCGGAATCAAGCGTGTAGTTGCCGGGAACGTTCAGGGTACATCCGCAGGAGCTTACTACCCAGCCGGGGGCGCAGGCAGGTGAAGGCGGTGGCGGGCAGCCGGAGTTGCAGGTGATGCTGTCCGAGCACACGGTTCCCCCATACGGCGTGCAGATGTTGCTGCCTTCATCATTCTGCCCTGCATCGCAGTAGACGTTCCCACCCTGGTTCCAGCAGGCGGTGTTGGTCGTGAAGTTGTTGTTGCTGGAGGAGCCGAGGTAGATGCCGTAGCCTAAATTGCCCAGCGCGGTGTTGCCCGTGAGGCTGTTGTTAATGGCGGAGCCAAGGTAGAAGCCGGAGTCGGCATTGCCCGACGCGGTATTGCCTATGAAAATATTATTGCTGGCGCCGCCCCACCAAAGGGCGATGCCCTCGGAGTTTGAATTTGCAGTATTATTCGTGAGAATGTTGTTGTTGCTGGCGCCTTGCAGCATGATGCCGTAGCCGAAGTTGCTCACGTTGCAGTTCTCAATCGTCACTCCGCTGACGCTGTTAAGGGAGATGCCGTTGCCGCTTTGCGCGGTGCCGGTGATGCTGTGGTTCTGGCAGTCGAGGGTTGAGCCGCTGCCACCATTGAAATCTATGCAGTCGCTGCCCGTGGAATTCAGGTCGCTGTCCAGGTAATAATAGCCGGGCAAGGAGATGGAATACGGGGAGGATGAGCAGTCAGAGATGAGGATGGAAGATAAAGGCGGGCAGCCGGAGTTGCAGTATATGCTTGAGCATTGGCTGCCGCTCCCCTCCGGCATGCATTTGTTCCCTCCGCTGTCGTTCTGGTCCGAGTCGCAATAGATGTCAACTGAGTTCAAGCAGAATGAGTTGTCCGTGAAGTTGTTGTTGTTCGCGGAGCCCAGGAAGATGCCGTAGCCCAAATTGCCCAGCGCGGTGTTGCCCGTGAGGTTGTTGTTGCTGGAGGAGCCGAGGTAAATGCCGGAGTCGGCATTGCCCGACGCGGTATTGCCTATAAAAATATTATTGCTGGCGCCACCCCACCAAAGGGCGATGCCCTCATAGTTTGAATTTGCAGTATTATTCATGAAAATGTTGTCGTTGCCGGCGCCTTGCAGGACGATGCCGAATCCGAAGTTGCTCACGTTGCAGTTCTCAACCGTCACCCCGCTGACGCTGTTAAGGGAGATGCCGCTGCTGCTTGGTGATGTGCCGGTGATGCTGTGGCCCTTGCAATCAAGGGTTGAGCCGCTGCCGTAGAAATCTATGCAGTCGTTATAGTTGGAGGCATTCAGGTCGCTGTCCAGGTAATAATAGCCGGGCAAGGAGATGGAATACGGGGAGGAGGAGCAGTCAGAGATGAGGAAGGATGGAGGTGGCGGGCAGGTGGCATGGCAGGTGATGCTGCCCGAGCACACGCTTCCGTCATATGGCGTGCAGATGTTGCCGCCCAAGTCATTCTGCCCTGCATCGCAGTAGATGTTGTCGTATATGTTCCAGCAGGCGGTGTTGCCTGTGAGGAGGTTGTTGCTGGAGAACGAGTCCACGTAGATGCCGTTTCCGCTGTTCGCTATGGCGATGTTGTCCGTGAGATTGTTGTTGCTGGAGGAGCCCAGGACGACGCCATAGGCGCTATTTAAACTGGCGGTATTGCCTGTGAGATTGTTGTTGCTGGCGACGATCAGGCGAATGCCGTATTGGTTCGAGCTGGCGGTATTGTCCGTGATGGTGTTATAGTTTGAAGAATCCAGACGAATGCCGTCCCCGAAATTGGTTACCGTGCAGTGCCTCACGGTTACGTTTGTGGCGCTTTCCAGGTCGATGCCGAGGCCGCTCCATTGGTTGGTGCTGTTGATGGTTTTGCCGTAGCAGTCGAGTATGGAATTGCTGGCATCCGTAGTTATGTCTATGCAGTCCCCGCCGCTGTTCGAGGTCAGGCTGCTGTTCAGGTAGTAATAGCCAGGAGAGCTGATTATGATGGGGCTGGAGGAGCAGTCGGTGACTTGGACTGCGCCGGGCGGCGGAGTCGGGTATGGCATTGCTGTCGGGCTTCCACTGGGTATGGACGCGGGCTCCAGCCGTGCGTTTATGTCTCCGCAGACCAGCCTTTGAGTATTGGTGCCCGATTCTGTATAGCTGACGCAGGCTGTTCCTTTGTATCTCGCGCCTGCTCCGGCTGTTGCGCCTTCGCATGCGATTCCGGTGTTGGGGGAGGTTCCCCCTGTAATCCATCTGTGCTCACCGCTTGGGACTGTGATGTCTTCCGTAAGGGGAAACGTATGGAGCGCGGCAGTTGCGTTCTGTGAGCAGGAGATTCCTGTGACTTGGATCGATTTGCCTGTCGCCTGGCCGAAGTCTAGTTCTAAACTTCCGGTGCCGTTCCCCACTTTGAACGTGTAGCAGGAGAAGCCCGGTTGGAAGAGGCAGGTGTTCGGAGTGGTGTTCTGGGGGCTGAGCACTCCGATGTAGAAGAGGACTGCAAGAAGAATGACGACTACAAGGATGGCCCAGCCGTTGGTGATAAGAAACTCAATGGCGGCTTGGGCGCGGCGCATCGAAAGGATTTGGATGGGATGATATAAATGTTACAGCAGCGAGTAGCCGAGATAGGCGAGCGCGGTCACCTTTATCACCTGGCCGATTGCACAGGCGAGAAGGAACTTCCACCACTGGTATTTGGTGGAGCCGGCCGCAATCCCGGCGATGTCGAAGAGCGGGTTCGGGATTGCAGCGAACACTAAGACGGTGAGGAAGCCGTTCTTGTCCATCCATTTCTGTGTTCTCTTGTATATCTTGTATTTGTCCTCCTGGACAAAGGCGAGGGTGCCGTATCCGAAGAGGTAGCCGGTCAGCTCGCCGAATGCCGCGCCGATGCCGCCTGCGATTCCGATCAGGAGAAAACTGTATGCGCCGCCCTTGGCCATGGCGAGGACCGCGAGAAGCCCGGGCACCGGGAGCAGGATGGTGGCGTTGTTGATGAGCATTATGGCGAAGATGCCGAGGTAGCCCCAGTTGCCGATGCTCTGCTGCAGCCAGGCCGCCGGGTTTGAGATGAGGATGATGAGGGTAACGAGGATTGCGAATGCAAACGCCGCCAACTGCTTGTTGTCCAGCTTCATCGTTTGTGTATTGGCGCAACCAATTTAAATAGCGCGCGCGGAAGAGAATCATGGGCGAAACAGCAAGGCAGATTGCCGCAATAGTCTCGTTCCTTGTCAGCCTTGCCTTTGGATTATACCTCGCCTACCTGCTTTACAACAACGGGATGACAATCGCCCTGCAGTACGGGCTGGGCTACAACCTGGTGGCTGCGGGCGCGGTCGTTCTCGTTGTGACTGGTGTCGGCTCTATCGTCCTCTATAAGGGCATGCATCCCTACTGAGCCTTACTCAAAGAGCGCGATTAGCGCCTTCCTGACTGCCTCGTCCTTGCCCCTTATGCCCTTTGCCTTAGAGGCTATCACGCGCTGGCCCATGAACTCGAGCCACGGCGAGAAGTGCCCACCGTTCGCGTGGTAGAGCACGACTGGGAGCGGCGCCCGCTTCAGTAGCGAGACGAACTCTGCGATGCTCCTTGCTTTCCCGAATTCCTTCCCATCCGGCGTTCGGAAGACGTATTCCTTCCCCGGAGGGCAGTTCTGTTCCGGCATTGGCATTTTTTCACCCCTTATCAGGACCAATGGTGCGCTTCCTCGCTCGCAGCCCGTTGCACGGGGCGCGCTCGTCGCTTGCCTTGGTTCCGATACTTCCCATAATCATGCCCGCTCGACCTGCTTTTTGAAATCCTGGAGTATGTTCATGAGGTTTATGAATCCATCGTAAGGAGATGGGAACGGCGAGAAGTACTTGTGCACGTCGCCATCGGCCCAGCTCTTGGTGCAGAGGTAGTAAAGATGGTCGCTGTTCTGGAGCAGGCGCCAGATGTGGAGGATATCATCATCGCGCGTCTCGCGCACAGGGCCTTCGAGCGACTGCAGGAGGCTGAAGCATTCCCGCTGCATGGAATTCCCGAGCCAGGCGCTCGCATCGCGCTCTATGTCCGCCCAGGAGAGCGCGTAGGGGACGTCGATTTCCCCGACCGCCTCGTTCTCCGCAATCACATCGTCGGGCGTGCGGAACTTCAGCTGCTCGTGCTTGAACGCCTCCTCCGGGAAGTGCTTCAGGAAGTCGAATATGCCCGTCTCCTTCCACTGGTGCTCGCCGAAGGTCTCGTAGTCCATGAACAGGTTGATGCACTGGCCCTGCGATTCCGCGAGCCACTTCGCATACTTTTCGGCTGTGAGCGGGAACTCGCTCCACCACTGCGCTGAGAAGCGGTAGGAAACGTCGTCGCTGAGCTTGTAATTGCGGAGAAGCGCCTTTATTTTTTTGCAGCCTTTCACCGAATAGACGTAATTCGGGGAGCGCCAGCCCAGGACGCGCTCGTGGCCTTCCGCGATGATTCCCTTGTAGCCGAACTCCTCCGCGAGCCTTGCGATGTCGTTCGAGAAGAGCGCCTCCGTATTCCTGAAGACGTCCGCCTCCACGCCGAACCTCTCTTTCAGCTCCTCGGAATGCTTCCTCACCTGCTCCAGGAATTCCGTCTTGTCCTCGAAGAGGGAGGAGAGGGAATGGTAATAGGTCTCGTTCAGGAAATCGACGCTCCCGGTCGCGGCGAGGTCGTGGAACAGGTCAAGGACTTCCGGCCTGTACTGCGCGGCCTGCTCAAGGAAGGTTCCTGTGAGGGAGTAGGAGATCTTGAATTTGTCGCCGTATTTCCTGATGAGCTCGAGAAGCAGGGAAGTGGCCGGGATGTAGCACTTGTCCGCAACCTTGTTGAAGACATCCTTGTTCAGCTTCAGGTCGAAGTAGCGCTCGTAGAGGTTCTCCGGCTGGTGGTCGTCGTAAAGGGAGAAGCGCCTCAGCCTCACGGGCTGGTGAACCTGGAAATAAATGCATATTGAAGGCATATTATCCTCTCGCAATCTCCTCGTAAACCCTTAGCGTGTCATCCGCAATCTTGTCCCATGTGAGGTTCAGCGCATCCCTCAGCTCTTCTTTCCCGAGCGTCTCGCTGAGCGTCTTGTAGCGGAGGAGCGCGACCATCTTCTCCGCCATGCCGTTCACGTCCCAGAAGTCAATCACCAGCTTGTGCGGCGTGACTTCCGCTGCGCCGCTCGTCTTGGAGACGAGGACCGGGGTCCCGCTCGCCATTGCCTCGAGCGCGGTTATCCCGAACGGCTCGCTCACGGACGGCATTACATAGATGTCGCTCTTGGCATAAACATATCTCTTCTGCTCATCAGGCAGGTAGCCGATGAATGTCACCTTCTCGCCGATTCCCAGCGCGATTGCCAGGTTGATGAGGTAGCCGAGCATGTCGCCGGTCCCCGCCATCACGAAGCGGACGTTCCTCTCCTTCTCGAGAACCCTCTTCGCCGCGTTGAGGAACTGCGTCGGCCCCTTCTGCTCGGTGAGCCTGCCGAGGAACAGGACTATGCGCTCCTTCCCGTGCGAGACGTCCCAGTGCTTCTTGAAGTCGCCGGCGTCTATCGCGTTGTAGACCACGCGTATCTTCCTCTCGTCCGCGCCCAGCTTCTCGACCAGCCTTCCCTTCATGTATTTCGAGACCGTGATGATGCGGTCCGCCGTCGCCGCCATCTGCTTCTCGATGCTCAGGATGTACTCGTTCGGCCACATTCCGGACCTGTCGAACTCAATCGAATGGAAGGTGGAGACCATGGGCCTGTCGATTAGGTATTTCGCCTTCATCGCGGCGAGAGCGGTCATCCAGTCGTGGTGGTGTATCAAATCGTAGCGCTCTTTCTTGTCGTGCTGGGCTATGCGCTCCGCTGCAGTGTTGTTGAACGCGTGCACGTCCGAGAAGAACTCCGGGCCGTAGGCCTGCCTTGTTACGTAGGCGCCGAATTTCGCGTGAGCCACCTGGATTATTTTTATGTTGCGGTCCGAGACGCTTACGCCGGAATCGGTGATGGGCATGTAGAAATCTACCTTTACGCCCTTCGCAGCGAGGGCGTGCGTTAGCTCATAGCAGTGGACGGCGAGGCCCCCCGTCTTAAACGGGGGGTACTCCCACCCTATCATAGCCACCCGCATTTAGACCAACGACTTTCAGAAAAGTCGGTGCTGACGTGGGATTAGGCCTTCCGCAGGCTTAAAAGCGTTGCTCCAGAAAATGGGTTGTGGTTCCATGAAACTGGAAGGGAAGCGCATATTCGTGACCGGCGGGGCGGGGTTCATAGGCTCCGAGCTCTGCGCAAAATTGCTCGAGAAGGGGAATGAGGTCACCTGCTTCGACAATTTCTCCTCGGGAAATGAGGAGTTCATTGCCGGAATACGCAGCAACCCGAAGTTCACTGTCGTTAAGGGGGACATGCTGAAGGTAAGGGAATTGCGGAATGCCCTGCGCGGCTGTGAGACAGTGATTCACCTGGCCGCTAACCCCGATGTCCGGCTCGGGCAGAGCGACACGAACGTGCATTTCGAGCAGAATGTCGTTGCCACGTACAATTTGCTTGAGGCGATGAAGAGCCAGAAGAAGAAGGAGCTCGTCTTCGCGTCATCATCGGTCGTCTACGGCGTTGCGAAGGTGATGCCAACCCCTGAGGACTACGGCCCGCTCCTTCCCGTTTCGCTCTACGGCGCGAGCAAATTGGCGTGCGAGGCATTGATTTCCGCTTACGCAGACAATTTCAAGATGACTGCCGTGATGATGAGGTATGCGAATGTTATCGGAAGGCACGCGCATGGAGTCACCCGCGACTTCAAGAAAAAGTTGGAAGCAAATCCTGCGGAGCTTGAAATTCTCGGCGATGGGACGCAGACCAAATCCTACCTTCATTTGAGCGACTGCGTCTCCGGGACAATTCTCGCGGCCGAGAAAACCGAATCCGGGGTTGAGCCCTACAACCTCGGGAGCGAGGATAGGCTGAATGTGAGGACTATTGCTGATATAGTCTCAGGCGAGATGGGCCTTTCAAATGTGAATTACAAATTTACTGGGAAGCAGGCCTGGGCAGGCGATATAAAGGTGATGCTCCTTTCGGTTGAGAAGATAAAGAAGCTTGGCTGGAAGCCAACGCTGAATTCGGAACAAGCTGTTCGGAAAGCGGTGCGCGAGATGCTTGGGAAGGAATGAGCGCTATCTCTCCCCGTTCGCCTTGGCCTCGAGTTCGGAGATTTTCTTTCTCAGCGCCTCAGAGGCCTTCTTCTCGCCCTCTATCTGCTGCCGGATATCGAGAAGCCTTTCCTGCGCCGTATCCCTCTCGCTGGCCAGCCCTATGAATGGGGAAATGGCCTGCTCCAGGCGCTCCCCGTGAGCCTTGGCATCCGCGGCCTGCTGGCTCAGGATGAACTCCTGTGACTTTAGCTGCCTCCTCTGCTCCACGCATTTTTCCAGCTTTTCCCTTTGCGCGCCACGCTTCATGTGGCTGCGTATGTGCCCCAGCAGCACGCTATCGTCACTTCCGTTCAGCCCATGCCTCGTCGTATATGTGGAAATCAGGCAATCGCATGCCTCAATCTTCGCGCCGAGCGCGTTCCGGGCGCCCTCGAGCCGCTTGCACTCGTTGCGCGCCTGCTCCAGCTTCCTTTTCGCTTCAGTTTCGGATGATATGCCGCGCTCTTTCGCAAGAACGAGCTGGTGGAAGGATACTTTCGCCGCAATTCCCTCCGCAAGGGCTTCCGCGCCTACGGCATCAATCTCAAGCCGCTTCAGTTTCTCCTCGGAAGCGCCCAGGCTTGCCTTGGCTTCCGCGAGCCGCCCGTTCGCTTTCTCCATGCTCTTCAGCCTCTTCTCCTTGGGGTTGGCTGGCGCGTTTGCGTCAATTTCCTTCTTCTTCGCTTCCTCCTTGGCGCGCTGCTTCAGGTATCGTATATTGCTCTTCAATTTCCACCGCTCCTCGGAGTGCAGGTCGGAGGCGCGCGCTGTCTTCAGCAGCTCCTGCGCAGGCGCGTCTTCCCCGCGCGCCCGGAATGCGCCCGCGAATTTCTTGAGGGCTTCCGTGGCCATATCCAGCTTTCCATGCTTCAGCAGGTGTGTGAGCGCAAAGTAGACGTGCGTGGGCCCCTTGTCCATATCGCCTGCGCCGATGAGCGCGATTCCCGCAAGAAGGTGCAGCTCGGGGTTCTCCCCGTCAAGCCCCATTAGCTCATTCAGGAGGATGAGCGAGTTTTCGCAATTGCCCAGCTGGACAGCACAGTACAACTCATCGGAGATATAGGGGAATACGCGCTTGGGGCCGATGCTGCGGAATGCCTCCGCAGCCTCTTTTTTGTCCCCGATGGCGATAAGGCATACTGCCTTCCGGAGCCTGGACTTGTAGTGGGTGGGGTCCAATTCTATGGCGCGGTTCAGTACCACAACCGCTTCGGAATGCCGGCCGAGAGCCGCCAGTGCGGCTCCGCGGTTGTGGTGCGTGCCCACATCCAGCGGCCTTGCAAGGACAAGCTTGTCATAGATGGCTAGTGACTCGGAATAACGCCCGAGCTCGAAGAGCAGCGTCCCTTTCGTGTCGAGTATTTCACCGCGCCAGCCTTTGCCGGGGTCGGCCTGCTCCAGCAGCGCAAGGGCTTCTGTTTTCTTTCCCTCAAAGGCGAAGGTGATAGCCATGCCGGCGATGCAGCATGGGTTGGTGCTGTCTATTTCGTATGCGTCCCTGAAGAGCGACATCGCCTCCGGGAAGCGGTCAAGAGCCTTAAGAGTCAGCCCTTTGAAATAGAGCGCGTAGATGCTCTTCGGGTCGCCTTTTAGGACGTAATCGAAGCTTTCCAGCGCCTCTTCGTTCCTTTCTAGGTAATAAAGCAGCTTCGCCTCGTATAAAACGAACTGGGGGACAAGCTCGGGCTTCGAGCCGTCCTCGCGCAGCAACCCTATCGCCTTTGAGACGAGGTCGTGCGCTTGGGCGAATTCGCAGTTCTGCTCATGCCCGTATGCGTCCTCGTAAAGCTGCGCGACCGTCTCCCCCAGGCCCGATTTCCCGCCGAAAGCCTTTTCCAGCATCTCCCTTACCGGGGTTGGGTTGGATGCAGCATCAGGCGTATTCTTTTTCAGTTTTTCGGTCATTTTATGCCCTCTGGCAGAAGTAGCGCTAAATAATGAAGTTCAGGTATATAAATGCGGATTTCATAATAATTCGGCGTCCCGCCATAGCTCAACCTGGCTAGAGCAATCGGCTGTAGTTTGTTCCCGCGCTCGCGCGGGAAGTTGAAACCGATGGGTTCCCGGTTCAAATCCGGGTGGCGGGACTTTCTACTTCTTTTGGCCGGCCCTTGAGATATAGGTGAGCGCCGCTTCCCCCGCCCATGAGTTCTCATCCACTTTTTCCGCAAGCCCGCGCGCCTTCCCCATGAAGGCCCGGCGCTGTTCCGCGGGCATCTCCCGTATGAATTCGTCAGCGAGCTTCAACGCGGCGGACGTCAAGTTCTCGTTGGTTGCGCTGTTCGCGGCGTCCAGCACGACTAGCAGCATCTCCAGCGGCACGTCGCCAGGCCTGGACATCATCTCCTTTCCTAGGGAGCCGTCGGTAATTATCCCCGTGCGGCAGACCAGCGCGTTGGCACCGAACCACGCGGGCACCGGGAGCTTCTCGTCATCAGAGCTGATGAAGGGCGCAATCTTCCGCAGCAACCCGATGAGGCGCGCGCTCTCGCCAGAGAGCTCTTCACGGCTGAACGCGCGCACCAGGTTGGAGATGTTCCCGAGCGCCTCGAGCTGCTTCTCCCTGCTGCCGGAGTCTATGAGCTTGAGCTGCTCCTCCATGAACGCGTATTTTCCTTCGCGCATGAGCTTCATGAGCTCTTCCACTGACTTTGTCGCCAGCCCGAGCTTCTGGAACGGGTTGTCATTCTTTGAAATCGTTTCCTCTGCCATCTCAAACACCTTCCAGCTCCTTCACCCAGAAAGATTCTTCTTGAGCGCGAATGTTCGGGTTCGGCCCGAAAACCTTCACCGCCTCCCTTTTCTCCTTCACGTAGCCCTCGCGCTCCGGCAGCTTCTCATAGAATCTCGCTGCGTTCTCATCCGAGAGCCCGAAGATTTCCTTCGCGGACGCGGAGTCGATGACGCGCACCTCCTTGAGATTCAGCTTCGTTGCAAGCTCCTCGGCCTTTTTGAGCGCGGATGAGTCCCAGCCCTGCCCTATTTCTCGCTCTGAGCGCGTCGGCTGCACGAGCGTAACGATGAGCGCATCGCCCTCCACCTGGCACCTTGCGAGGAAGAGGACGTTGGGCAGCTTGCCGCCCTCCAGCACGCCCTCCCGCGGGTAGGCGATTATCTCGAGGACGTTGGGCGCGATGGGAACCGGGGCGTACGCGTATCGCGCCTCCGGGCATTGCCGCTCTGCCTGCGCCTGCGCGAGGTTCAGCGCCTCTCCTGCGCGCGCCAGCTCGAACGGGCCAATCGCCCGGTTCGCCGCAAGCAGCCCCTCATGTGCGAGGAGCGTTTTGAGCGCATTAGCTTTCTCGTTTCCGTATTCAAGCCTGAGGGCGGCGAGCAGCTTCTGCCCCGTGAGTGCGGCATCCTTGTCCGAATATTTGAGCCACGCTTCTGCGCTGCTGCCCATCATCTCTATCATAGTCTCATGTGCTGCGCCATTCACCTGCTTCAAAGACGTAGTCCTTCCAAGCCCGCCGCTCAGCTCAACTGCGCGGCTTATGTCCTTGAACTCGGAAAGGGTATTGAGCACGCAGAAGAGGGTGTAGTCGTCCTTCGGCACCTTATCAAGCACGAGCCCGACGCTCAGGTTGTACTCCTCCTTTTTCAGCTCTCCGCCCTCGATGAGCGAGAATGCGTTGAGGGCCTTCGCGAACTGTGCGGCGGCAGTTTCGTAGCCCATCTCCTTCGCAATCCTGGCGGCGTCCGCGCCCTGCTCACTCACCGCCCCTGCGCCTTTCAGGACGTCGGTGAAGCCGAGCTCGAGCGCCTTCCCCACCGGGTCCGCGCCGTAGAGCCCCATCGCGCTGATTGCGGCGGCCTCCTGCCCGGGCTTCGCCTTCTGGAGCACCTCCTTGATGCGCCCCTCGGGAATCGGCCGCTGCTCAAGCATTGCTGCGAGCGAGTCCCTGTGCTCCTCGGAGATTCTCCTTGCGGTGGAATATGCCTCCGGGCTTGTTGAGGTGACGGCGATGAGCGCGCGTGAGAGCTGCGCAGCGCCCGCAATCCCGTGCACGGCGGCCTGCACCTTCTTGAAATTCTCCTCGCTGAATTTGCCTTCCGCGTTGCGCGCGTGCGCATCCACCGCTGCCATCGCGGCCTCGAGCAGCGTTTCCGGCGCGTCCTTTCCCACGAGCGCCTGCGCCGCCTGGAAGCTCTTGTAGTCCCTGAGCAGCTCATTTTCCGGCGCCTTCGCGTATGGCTCGCCGAGCTTTCCGCCCATCTCCGTGCGCGCCGAGGAGACGAGCTCGTCGTATGCGTCCCTGACCGCTCTCGACTGGGCCTCCCAGCTGGCGGCCCCGAGGTTCTTCTCAACGGACTTCTTCCCGAAGAATTCTATGAGCACTTCCTTCTTCCTCACCGTTTCGTGCAGCTCGTCGGATGTGCGCCTTTCCGTGGGCACAGCTCTGCCCCCGAACGCCCTTTCCGCGACCCCGGCCCCTGCCATGGGGTTATTGCGAATCCCGCATATAAAAACGAATAGTTGAACTTGCTGCAAATGGGACTTTTCTTTTTATACCTTCATCTGCAAATAGTCGCCTGCGCCTCACTGCCTCGGTAGAAGGGAGATAATCCCTGCCGAATGTAGTGGTCTAGCATGCTGGACTGTCACTCCTGCGACCCGGGTTCGAATCCCGGCCGAGGCGTTTTTCTTTTTTATTCTAACTTGCCGGGCGTTATGTAGCCGCCATTCTTCTGCGCTGCGAGCAGGCGCGCCTTCTGCGCCCCAAGGACGCGGAGGACTGCCTCCGGGGCGTTCGGCATCTCCTCGTAGATTTTTATTATCCTCTCCATTTTCGCAAGATTCTCCGGAATGCGCAGGGTGAATTGCTCTCCGTAGGAGGCTGGGGAGTAATCGTAGCCGAGCACCTCTTTGAAAAGTTTCTTCAGGTCCCCGTATTTCGGGATGAAGCCGGTGGGCGTTTCAATTGCGCCGGCGTCGCCATGAACGCGCAGCTCCATCCACTTTAGCCAGACTTCCTTGTCGCGCTTTGCGTTCAGGAATTTTCCGTCCTTTCCCTTGAGGAAGTAATTCACCGAGAAGATGGGCGGCGGCTCTTTTGCGGATGCGCCGAAATCCAGGTTGCTCTGGAGGTATTTGCTTATTGAGATGGAGAGGAAGTCGCGGTTAGCCATTGGGTCGAACTTCCGGACATCGAGCGCGCCGATTGTCGCGGTGGTCGTCTGCGACTCGAGCGAGGCGCCGTATGCGATTATGCCGTGCTCCCAGCCGAAGGATTGCTGCACCGGGACGGAGGTGTCGTAGTCGCGCCCTCCGTAGATTATGCCGCCGAGCGGGACGCCCTTCGGGTTGTCGAGATTGGCGTCACTATTCTTGAATGCTGAGAGGCTGACCGCGAACCTGGCGTTCGGGTGCGATGGCTTCACTGGCTTGCCGTTCGCATCGGCCTTCCCCTCATGCCATTCGCCCGCGTAGTTTATTCCTTTCGCGGGGGTTGGCTCGCCGCTTCCCATCCAGAAGACTTTTCCGTCCGCGAGTTTGAGCACGTTGGAGAAAATGAGGTCGTTCGGGGAATGCAGGACCTCCCAGATGAGCGGGTCGTCCTTTGCATTTACATCCGTGATTATTCCGAACATGCCGCGCTCCGCATTTGCCGCGCGGACTTGCTTTTGCTCATCGAACCAGAGGTAGGAGATGTCATCGCCGACTATCGTTCCGCCGCGCACCATTGCGGTCGAGGTCTTGCCGCATGCGGAGGGGAATGCGCCGGAGAAGTATGTCTCCCTTCCGCCGGGCCCGCTGACGCCCGCGAGGTACATGTGCTCGCTGAGCCAGCCTCCCTGCTCAGAAGCCCTGCGGATTGTAAGGCGGAGCGCGAGCTTCTTCAGGCCCGCGGAGTTGCCCGCGTACTGGGTGTTCACGCTGTAGACGGTTTCGCCCGCGAGGTCTATGTAGATTCTCCTTTTGCCTATGTTCTTCGTTACCGCGTTCTCGAGCTCGCCTGCTGAATGCACGAATTTCAGGAATTTCGCCGAGGCGCCTTGCCTCCTGAATTCTTCGTAGCCCTGCCTGTAGAGCAGGTTTTCGGTGTGCGTGACGTAGGCGGAATCGGTTATCTGGGCGCAGGGGATGGAGATGGTGGAATTCAGCGGGCCGAGGCAGTGGAATTGGACGTACATGGTGCGGCCCTCCATTATGCCGTTCATAATGCCGCGGACTTCTGCGAGGCCTTCATTCCTTTCCTTTGTGGAGATGGATGAGCCGAGGCCCGTGCCTGTTGGAATCAATATCTTCGTGTCATCGACTGCGCGGCCCTGGTCCTCGGCGCTGTCGAAGTGGATGGTGTGGCCCTTGGCTGCGAGCTTCGATTCCTCGCCGTTTTTCAGCGATTCTTCGCGGATGAAGCGGAGGTCTGTCTCGGAGCCATTGCTTACGAAAACTTTTTCTGGCTTGCAGAGGGAGATGCAGTCTGAGACGAACTGGGTCAGCTTCGGGTTCTTGAGCTGCTCAAGCTTTTCGAAGCTGCCTGTGATGAATTGCGCACCCATGAAAATAGTTTGCAGGCATTGGTATTAATCTGTTCGCTGCGGCTTGAGAATGCGCTGCACCGCTTCTGCGCCGGGACGGAAAGCACGAATTAGGGTTTTTCCCCGAACCGCCTCACATCCTTCTTTATCTGGGATGGGAGGGCGAATCTCCCGTAGGGAGTTTGCTTTGTCTTGGCGCTCGCAATATCCGACACCTTGTGGAACACCAGTTCAGTTCCGTAAAATGGGAGCAGTCTAGCAATCTTTTTCGCGCGCCAGCTGCTTTTCGCCTCGTTCCGTATTATCCTCTCCCCTAAGTGTATCCGTCTTGACAGCCTCCCATTGACTATATGGACGTTTCCGGAAGGCTGCCAGCTCATGCCGAGCGCCTCTTCCGCTGTGCGGCAACTAAAATAGAACCCGCCGCTTCCCAAAAACAGCGCGACTGCCTGCGAGAGGGCCTTCATGGGCCTCTCGATAAAAGCGCCTCTTCGTTCCTCCTCCAGCGGCACGTAATAAATTCCCTTGAACGGGGTTGGAAAAAGCTTGAGAGCTGCGCACAGGGAAGAGATTTGCCTGTTTGAGAGGCCTTCCATGCGAAGTTGCCTGAAACTCACGGCTTGCTTAGGCAACATCCGAAATCACCTTCCGGAATAGTGCCGCATTCTGCGGATCCAGCGCCATCGCATCCACGTCTTGGGTGTTCTCCGGGAGTCCGAACTTCCGTACCAGTTTTTTCGCAATTCCATCTCCCTTTCGTTCAAATCGAAGTATGGCGAGGATATCAAAAAGGTCCCTCGCTTCTTTCCTCTCGGAATAGGCAGAGATCTTCATCCGGAAAATATCGCTAAGCGAAGCTACGGTCACTTCCGCTCCCCCGAAAATATGCCGCTCGGTTTCCTGGATTTTCTCCTTAGGCACAAAAACTTCTACCTTAATGCTCGTATCCTCAAACTGCACCACGAATTGATTCTTGTACCTGGTGGCTATCGTGCGATAGCCCTTCTTCGTGAGGCAGCCCTTGAGCCTCTCCTTGGCTGCCACTTCATCTCCTTGCACTGGAACAAAATCCAGGTCAACGCTCACGCGGTGCCGTAGGTAGAATAGGGCAAGTGCCGTTCCTCCCACCAGGATAAGCCCGCCTTCCGCGCATTCGGCAACGTCAGGCAGTATCTCCAGCACCTTCTTGTATTTCCGGTTGAACGTCTCATTCATGGCTATTCTTCTGGCGGCCGAGTATTTAAATGTTGTCACTAGATTAAACTTTCTTTAATCTGGATGAAACTCACACGCCGAACCGCCGTTTTCACTCATTTCACGTTCAGGAGCGCACATCAGTCATACTGGTGGAAAGAAGCATCGGCGCCAAACCGTCTTAGTCGCCCTAAATCTTCAGCGGAAACAGCTTTATTCTGTATTCGCACCGAACCGCGGAGGGGCCTGTCGCCCCTCCCCAGTTTGAGGCTCCTCCTGACCCTCCCTTACATCTGCATCCCAGCTTGAAGAACCTGACATCTCCTTCGTAGGCGAAGCTTGCCATCGAGGCGACCCTTACCGCGGTCGCCATGCAGTCGTCGTACAAGCCGGTGACTTCCAGGACGCCGTCCCTGAATTTCGGGTCGGAAAAGCCGAACTCCTTCAGCCACCTCACCAGAAGCGGCATCCATCTCTTCGAGCTCTTCTTGGCCTCAAAATGGAATCTTAGGCGTGAGTGATAATCATCCATAGAGACCTTCTCACTGGCCTGGCAGCTTTTCCGGCCATTCTCCGACAGTAAGGGAGAACATCCATCGCTCATTTACCTCGAGAGCCACGGTATAGTTCCCTAGCGTCTTAGCCCAAAACATCCCATCACCCCTGGAGCGGCTGCCCCAGCCAAAGCAGTACGAAACCCGCTGCCGTAAGCGACATCG
>CAISET010000017.1 GCA_903884505.1 uncultured Microcaldota archaeon
CCCGCGACAACACCCTCACAGGCAACAACGCCACCTCCAACGCCTACGGCATCCTGCTATTCTACAATGGTATCTACAACACCTTCACAGGCAACAACGCCAGCAACAACACCAACTACGGCATCTCAATAAGCGATTCCGGCGGCAACACGCTCAGCGATAATACCGCCTGCAATCCCTCAGCCACCTATGATATCTATTGCAATTCCGCGGAGCCCGGTGACGGCGGCAACACCTGCAATGGCACCTTGCTTAGCTGCAGCGGCGTCACATGTGATTACAGCTGCCCGTAGCCAGCAGATAAAATCCTTATAAACGCCAGCACCCAACTTCTACTCCGTGAACATCCGAACTCGTGGCCAGTCAGCCATAGAATTCCTAATCTCCAACGGCTGGGCCATCCTCATAGTGATAATTCTTCTCGCAACCCTCTTCTACATCGGAGTCCTCAACCCCCAGAAACAGCAGCCGAACATCTGCGCCTTCTCACCCGGGTTCTCCTGCTACTCGTTCAGGGTAGGAAACGGCTCCGGCTCATTGGAATTAGATATGGGCCAGGCAATCGGCAAATCTATAACAGTCACAGGCATTTCCTGCTCCCAGAATGAGTCGGCAGCAATGCAGCAGGGGTAGTGACTGCATTTCACAAGTCTGCCAAGCCGGCATATGCCAAGCTCCCTCCTGCGGCGACGGAGTCAAGAACGGCGATGAAACCGCCATTGACTGCGGAGGGCCGGTTTGCCCTTCGTGCAGTGCGGGACACGCCTGCATCCTGTTCAGGGACTGCACCACGGAATGCTGCATCAGCCTCATATGCGCCTACCCCGCGCCCGAAACCTGCAACGGCATAGACGACGACTGCAACGGGGTTACTGATGATGGAGACCTTTGCCCTGAAGGACAGACATGCACTGAAGGCAGCTGCCAAGGTCAGGGAGGCCAGGACTCCGACGGCGACGGTGTGCCTGATGCGAGCGACAACTGCCCATACGTATCCAACCCTGATCAGTCTGACCAGGATGGTGATGGAGTCGGCGACGCCTGCGACAATTGTGTGTCTACTCCCAACCCCGACCAGAGCGACGCAGATGCCGACGGAATAGGCGACGCCTGCGACCCGTGCAATCCAGAAACATGCAACGGCCTGGACGACGACTGCGACGGTCTTATTGATGAAGGGAGCCTGTGCCCGACGGGGCAGTCGTGCCAGGGAGGAACATGCACATGCAGCCCGTCACCAGAAATATGCGACGGCATAGACAATGACTGCAACGGGATTACTGATGATGGAGCGCAGTGCCCGGAGGGGCAGTCGTGCATAAGCGGAAGTTGCCGTTCAACACAGGACAGCGATGGCGACGGTGTGCCCGATTCGAGCGACAACTGCGTCCATGTCTACAACCCCAGCCAGGCGGATTCGGATCGCGACGGGGTCGGTGACGCCTGCGACAACTGTGTATCCATGAGGAATTCAGACCAGTCTGACCAGGATGGGGATGGAGTCGGTGACGCCTGCGACAATTGTGTGTCTACCTCCAACCCCGACCAGAGCGACGCGGATGGCGATAGAATCGGTGACGCCTGCGACACGTGCACATCGAATGATGTGTGCACTTCTCCGCCCGAGACCTGCGCCGCCTGCTCCAGTGACTGTGGCGGGCAACAGGCTGACTGCGGCCAGGGAGCCAGCTGTCTAAGCGGTACGTGCTGCGGTCCGCCGAGGCCCGAAACCTGCAACGGCATAGACGACGACTGCAATGGGGTTATCGATGATGGCCTAGGCTCAACCAGCTGCGGCGTCGGCGCTTGCAGGGTAACAGTACAAAACTGTGTAGACGGCAGAACGCAGACCTGCGTCCCCAACCCACCCACCGCAGAAATATGCGACGGCATAGACAATGACTGCAACGGGATTACTGATGATGGAGCGCAGTGCCCGGAAGGACAGCACTGCACGCAGGGCAGATGCCAGTAAGCCAGTGTTCCAAGTGGCAGCGGTGAATCCCGGCGTGGACCTGAAGGGTTCCTGCTGCCCGCCGCCCTCCGGACGGCCCACGTGCAACTAATGGCCTGTCGCAGGCTTTTTTAACACCGTGCCACCAAATCCCATTCGAACGGTGGATAGATGCTGCACCAACATGAACGGCTTGCATTGGATGCGCTTTCCAAGGGCGCAAAGACAGTCAGCGAATTGTGCGCAGCCACGCAGCTGAACCGCGACGCGGCAACCCGCGCCCTGCTTCTTCTCAAGGAGAAAGGCGCCGTGCATCTCGCGGAAAAGATGAACGTCTCCTATTCCGCAAAGCCAGAAGGCGTCTCGTTCTCAACCTCCCTGCTCCCGGAGCTCCGCCTGCTGAAGAAGGCGCAGAAAGGCCCGGTCGATTTCCCCACCATCCCGGAGGAAGAGATGAAAATCGGCCTCCCCTGGGCGCTGAGGAACGGCTGGGTAAAGGTGAGGGAGGAGAGCGGGAAGAAGAGCATAGCTGCAACGGATTCGGGCAGCAAGATAGCGCCAGACTCGCATGAATCGCAGCAAGCCCTGCGCCGCGCCATCAGCGGCTCTTCAACCCCGGGCGATTCCCAGTGGCTCGAGCAGTTCATGAGGCGCGGCCTCGTCACCTGCCACGAAGGCAGCCATATCGAGACCGCAACACTTACCGACACCGGAAAAAAGCTTCTGAAGGATGAGGGCGCGCCAGAATGCGGGGAAATCAGCGTGCTCACAAAAGACATCATCACCTCAGGGAAATGGAATGGGGCTAAGCTGCGGGAATACGACATCAGCGCCCCGGGCGAGCGGATTTTCCCGGGCAAGCGCCATCCCCTCCGCCAGGTGATAAGCCGCATCAGGAATATTTTCGTAGAGCTCGGCTTCGAGGAAATGGAAGGCAACATGATAGAATCCTCATTCTGGAACTTCGACGCGCTTTTCCAGCCGCAGGACCACCCGGCCCGCGATTTGGCCGACACATTCTACCTCCTCCACCCGGACAAGATTGAAATTCCGGATGAGGAGCTCGCGAAGAAGGTCGCGAAGGCGCACAAGAAGGGCTGGAAATACTCCTGGAGCAGGGAGGAGGCGGAAAGGCCCGTCCTGCGCACGCACACCACCGCGCTCTCGGCAAGATACGTCGCAGAAACCGGAATGGAGAAGAGGCCAGCACCCGCAAAATACTTCTCGGTCGGCCGCGTCTACAGGAACGAGGCGACCGATTTCAAGCATCTCGCCGAATTCCAGCAGGTCGAGGGAATAATCATCGACCAGGACGCGACCTTCACCGACCTGCTCGGCACGCTCAAGGAATTCTACCGCAAGCTCGGTTTCGAGAAAATCCGCTTCCGCCCGCATTACTTCCCATACACCGAGCCCTCGCTGGAGGTTGATGTCTTCTACGAGCCGAGGGGCGAATGGATGGAGTTCGGGGGCGCGGGAATCTTCCGGCCCGAAGTCTGCCTCCCGCTATGGGGCAAATATCCCGTGCTCGCCTGGGGCCTCTCGCTTGAGCGGCCAGTGATGTCGATGATGGAAATAGGCGACATCCGCACATTCTACAAGAACGACCTCGGCTGGCTGAGGAATACGCCAAGCGGAAAAGGGATGGTCTGATGGCGCTCATAACAGTTGCAAAGAAGGAGCTGCTCGGGCTTGCCTGGGCAGAGCTCACGGATGACGAGCTTTCCCAGAAGATAACCGACCTTGGGATGCCCGTCGAAAAAATCACGGATTCCGAAATCTCCGTAGACGTCACCCCGAACAGGCCGGACATGTTCTCGGTCGAAGGGCTGGCCCGCGCCCTTTCCTCTTTCGCAGGGGTGAAGGCGGGCCTGCGCACCTACTCTGCAAAGGACTCCGGAATCACGCTCACGGCAGACAAGTCCGTGAGGAAGGTCCGCCCGTTCATAGTTGCGGCAGTCGCAAAGAACGTCAAGCTGGATGAGCCCCTCCTGAAATCCCTTGTCGCATTGCAGGAGAAGCTGCACGACACGGTCGGCAGGAAGAGGCGCAAGGTCTCGATGGGCTTCACGGACCTGGACAAGCTCAAGCCCCCGTTCTTCTACAAGGCGGTCAAGACTACCGAAGGCGCGTTCATACCGCTCGACTCAACCGAGCTTATGCCGCCAGGCGAAATCCTCTCAACCCACCCGAAGGGCAAGGAATACGGCTACATCTTGGAGGGGCACAAGCGCTTCCCATTGATTACCGATTCAGAGGGAACAGTGGTCGCGATGCCTCCGATAATCACGGCCGAATCCGTGAAAATCACGCCCTCAACAAAGAACATCTTCATTGACATCACGGGAACCTCGGAGCAATCCATCCACGACTGCCTGAAGATAGTCTGCTGCGCGCTCGCAGACCGCGGTGCGGAAATACGCACAGTTACAATCTCGCGCGGCGCAACCAAGCTCCAGACCCCGGATTTCTCCCCAATCGAAAACTCGGTCTCACTTGGGCGCATCAACAAGCTCCTCGGCTCCGACTTCGACCCGGAAGAGGCCAAGGAATATTTGGAACGCATGGGGCACGGGGTTGAGCTCGGGGAGCGGAAAGGCAGGCTCTCGGTCAAGTCTCCCCCATACCGCATCGACATCCTGCACGAGGTCGACATCACCGAGGATGTCGCAATCCCCTACGGCTACAACAACTTCGCCCCAACCCTCCCGCAGTTCGTTTCCGTGGGAAAGGCTAGCCCCGATGAGATGCGCGGCGCGGTGATTAGTGAGATCATGCTCGGCCTCGGCTTCAACGAAATCCTCGCTCCATACATCACCAGCAAGGAGACAAACTTCATTAAGCCGCTTCTCGGCGAACATCCGGCCATCCACATCAAGAACCCGCTCACCGTCGAGCTCACAATGTTCCGCACATGGTGCATCCCGTCGCTCCTTGAGATTCTCGCAAGGAACAAGGATGAGAAGATGCCGCAGAAGCTCTTCGAGCTGGGCCACGCGGCAGGCCTTGAGAACGGCAAACCCGTGGAAAAAAGGAAGCTCGCGGCAGCGGTCTGCGGCCCGAAGGCCTGCTTCAGCGAAATCCGCAGCTTCGTTGAGGCTCTTCTCCTCGAGCTAGGGATGAAATGCGAATTCGGCCCGCTGGAAAAGCACCCGACCTTCATTCCGGGAAGGGCCGCAGAAATACTCCTTGGCGGCAAGCCAATCGGCGTCTTCGGAGAAATCCATCCCCAGGTTTTGAACAACTTCGGGATTGAGCAGCCTGTCGCGGCGTTCGAGATAGAACTCGATGAGTAATTCTGCTCACACCTTCAGCTGCGTTTTCATCTTATCCTCAATCTCATTTGCCTTCTCTATCCACTGCGCATAGCCATTCTTCCTCATGAAATAGTCCGCATAAGCGCGCGCCAAATTATCTTTAATGTCCCCGCTGCACCCCATTGCAGTTACAACTACCTGCTTCAGCAACTTATTATCCAAATACATATCATGCTTCATCCGCATGTCTGTACCCACCTTCAACTGTGCAGAACTAAGTGCGCGTAAGCATTTCTCGTGATATTCTTCCGTCTTCTCCGGAGGTTTCTCCACACTTTTCATGTTTTTATGCAGCATAATCCAACCTCATCTCTTCGCAGGCTTCTTCTCAGCCTCCTTTTCAAGCAGCTTCTCAGCCTGCTTCTCGCTCTTCTCCAAAATGAACGCCACATCCTCGGCATCAAAACCGAAGTAGGCGGAAATCTCAGGAACCCTCTCCTTGTCCTTCATCAGGACCTTCAGGAGCGGGAGGAAGAGGCTCGCGGCCTCTCTTGTTGAGAGGTGCGTCCTCGCCCCAATCTTCGCCCCGATTGCCTTAAGCCTTGCCCGCTCAATTTTTGACGCACTCAGCCTCCTGATTATCGCCGGGAATGAATATTTCACATACTTTGAGTAGGGCGCGTCCTTCGCAAGCGCAACTCCCGCAGTGCTCAGCACCGTGCTATACCTCATGAGCCCCCAGTACTGCCTTGCGATTATCCTCTTCATAAAAATGTCCGCGCGCGAGAGCCAGTTGAAAGCCCTTGCCAAATCCTCCTTCTTCTCGTACTCCAGCGGCACGTTCTCCTCAACCCACTTGAAGAACATATCGGGGTCCACATCCATGCTTCCCCAGGTCAGCTTCACGGCCTCATCATAGTCCATGGTCTTCAGCAGCGTCCTTATCGAATCCCAGACCTTCTTCTCCCTGTCCCTGCCCAAAAGGACCGAAAGGTCGGCCGCCTCCACCTTCTTTCGCCCTTCCGCGACCATCTGCAGGTCATTCACCGCTGACCGCACATCGCCGTTCGCCATCTCCGCGAGCTTCTCAGCAACCCCGGCCTCCGCAGAGATGCCTTCGTCCTTCAGGATTCTCACGAGCACCCCTGCGACGCTGTGCGAATTCACCCTGCGGAACTCGACCGGCGCGCAGTAGGCCCGCAAATTCTTTATCCCCTGGCCCCAGTAATCCGCGGAAGTCAAAATCACTGGGTTCTGCGCAGCCTTCATCACTTCGAGAATTGCGCCGCTCCCTCCCCTGTCGCTCCTTCCCGCAATCGCATCAACATCGTCAATCAGGATTAATTTCCTCGCCCCAAATAGTCCGCCGCTCACGCTCGCAGCGCCAATCACCCGCTCGACATTCTCTCTGTTCCTGAGGTCGCTCGCGTTCATCTCCACGACCTCCCAGCCCATCGTCTCCGCGAGCGCGAAAGCGGCAGCGCCCTTCCCCACGCCCGTCGGCCCATGGACCATCACAGGCTTGCCCTTCCTCCCCCTTTCCCAGTCCAGGGCCCAGCGCTTCAGCTCCTCGATCGCGGTAGGGTTTCCCGCCACCTCGTCAAGCCTTCTCGGGCGGTGCTTCTCGGTCCAGAGCATCAGGCTGCTTTCTCAGGAAGCGAATAAATAGGCACGTGGGCTGGGGGAAGGCTGCCCGATGGTTAGAGACTGCAGGTGAATGGTATTTATTCCCGGCATTCGTAGCAGAACCCGTGAACGAGTACGCCGACCTCATCGCGCTTGCCTTGGCTCCGATTCTGCTAGGTGTTATACTTGCTGTAATTGCTTTTGCCTTCAATTATCCGATAAGCGAGACCCAAACTATGCTGCTCGCTGGCGTATTCCTGTGTTTGATGGCGCTGTTACTTTCGTACAAATCATTTATGACCCGCTGGAAAAAGCCCGAGGAACTGTACCCGAACTGGGCGGCCTTTGCAAAACAGAACGGCCTTAAGCTCAATATACTGCGCGCCATCGATCCGCTGCCCTGGCTCGAAGGGACTTACAGGGGAAGGAGAGTCGTGCTTGGAGTTCATCAGTATATTCCTACTGCCGCACGGGCAACAGCCTTCGCAGAACGCGAATTTTTCGTTTACGTCCCGTGTTCAACAAAAGGTCTCGCTCTAGTCATTGAGGATTACACGTTTTTTGCGAAATTTTTGAGGATGATTTGGAGTGGAAGGTCAAATGCCTTTGAATTGGGGGATGCCAGCATCGACTACAAGTTCCGCGTGCTGTCCAACGATGAGCAGGCTGCAAAAAACCTGTTCAAAGCTGCGCGCCCTCTCTTTCTGGATGCATTTCAGAAACTGGGCGTTTTAATCGCCCATATCGGCCCGTCGGATCCACGGCTTATCATTGGACTCGAGCATCGCTTCCCGTTCAGGACATTGGTGCGATATTATTCCCCACTGCTTGAGATGAAAGGAAGAGACGAATGCGTCTACATTGCTAAAATCAAAAGCCGGGTTCTCTTTGCCGCCTTCGTCGTTCCTGACATGGATGATGACATGCGGCAGATGCTCGATATCGCAGTGGATTTGGCCGAAAAAGCCGAGAAGCTATGACGCCCCAACCTCGGCTTGAGGGGCAAACTTTTAAGGCTTGCACGCAAAATTAATGCCACACTTATTTGGAGGTCGAGAAGATATGTCCGAAAAGGTAGAAGTCATCAAAACCGCGAAAGGCATAGCGCAGGAAGTCATAAAGAGGCGCTCACGCGCCGTATGGATGAAGGATTACGAGAAGACCTACAAGGGCTTCAGCTGGGACGACATAAAAAAGGAATTCTCCTGGCACAAGACCAAGAAGGTGAACATGGCCCACGAGTGCATAGACAAGCACTGCGACACCTGGCGCAAGAACCAGGTCGCGCTCTATTACGTCGACGATGCCGGAACGCAGAAATTCACGTTCAACGACCTGAAACACCTCTCGAACAAGTTCGCCAACGTCCTGAAGAAATACGAGGTGAAGAAGGGGGACCGCGTCTTCGTGTTCCTCCCGCGCTGCCCCGAGCTCTACGCGGCATTCATGGGCATCGCAAAGGTCGGCGCCATAGTCGGCCCGCTCTTCGAGGCCTTCATGGGCGAGGCGGTCCGCGACAGGATGCAGGACAGCGGCGCCGTGATGATAATAACCACGCCTGAGCTGAAGAAGCGCGTCCAGAAGAGCGAATTGCCCGCCCTGAAGCACGTGATAATAGTCGGGCACAAGCAGGACGACCCGCTTGAGCATTATGAGCACTCCTACGAGGCCGAGATGGCCGAGGCGCCTGACAAGTTCGACACTGAATGGGTTGATTTGGAGGACCCGCTCATCCTCCACTACACGAGCGGCTCGACAGGCAAGCCGAAAGGCGCGCTCCATGTCCACAACGCCATGATAGGCCACCTCGCAACCGCCCGCTACTCGATGGACCTTGATGATGAGGACATCTTCTGGTGCACCGCAGACCCTGGCTGGGTGACGGGCACGAGCTACGGAATCTACGCCCCCTGGCTGAACGGCACCTCCGTTGTGATAAGGGGAGGGAGGTTCGACGTTGAGAAGTGGTACAAGACCATACAGGACCTCAAGATAACCGTCTGGTATTCCGCGCCCACCGCATTCCGCCTGCTCATGGCTGCCGGTGACGAGAAGGTCAAGAAGCACGACATGTCATCCCTCAGGCACATCTACTCTGTCGGAGAGCCCCTGAACCCCGAAGTCGTCAAATGGGGCCTGAAGGTCTTCAACAAGACCATAATGGAGAACTGGTGGATGACCGAATGCGGCATGCAGCTCATCTGCAACTTCCCGTGCCTCACTCTCAAGCTCGGCTCAATGGGCAAGGCATTCCCAGGGACGGAATGCGCAATCGTGAATGACAGGGGCGAGCGCCTCCCGGCCTATGAGATAGGCAACCTCGCAGTCAAGAAGGGCTGGCCTTCCCAGATGAGGCAGATATGGGGCAACGAGGCCAAGTACAACTCCTACTTCATCGGGAAGGAAAACGAGTGGTACGTATCCGGCGACTCGGCCTACATGGATGAGGAAGGGTTCGTCTTCTTCCAGGGAAGGATTGACGACGTCATCAAGACGAGCGGCGAAAGGGTCGGCCCGTTCGAGGTCGAGAGCGCCTGCGTTGAGCACCCGGCTGTCGCAGAGGCAGGGGTTATCGGCAAGCCGGACAACATCCGCGGCGCCATCATAAAGGCGTTCATCACGCTCAGGCCAGGCCACGTCCCCTCCGATGTCCTGAAGAAGGAGATAATGGACTTCGTCGGAGGAAGGCTTGCCGCGCACGCCAAGCCCAGGGAGATTGAGTTCATGGACAAGCTCCCCAAAACCCGCAGCGGAAAGATAATGCGCCGCGTGCTGAAAGCCAAGGAGCTCGGCCTTCCGACGGGCGACCTATCAACAATGGAGGATTAGTTCTTCCATCTTTCCCTTTTCTTTTGTATTTTCAAGTCATTCCGACGTGAGGGAAGGTTATTAAGCCGCTCATTCGGAGAATACAGTATGGCAAGGCCGATAAGCCCGACCCCCGTTCTGGAGGGCGAGGACGCGAAGAATTTCCTAGCTTTGACTCGTGCAGAGGAGAAGAAGCCTAGCCAAAAGAAGGCGCAGTTCCTGCAGGACTGCTACATGACTTATTTGAAGTACAAGAAGTAGCCACAAGGTCTTGGAAATGGCAAAGTTGCCTCTTGAAGAATTAACCATCGTCTTGCTCAAGAAAGGCATTGCCGTAGATGAATTCAATTGCGGCGACGATGACCTGAACGATTTCCTGAAAACCGACGCATTTGCCTACGGTGACAATGAGCTCGCACAGACCTATGTGGCGCTTTACCAAAATACGCCCGTCGCGTTCGTCAGCCTCTGCACGGACGCAATAAAGCTGTCCAAAGAGGAGATGGAGCAGGAGTTCGGCAAGGAGAAGCCACATCCGGACTATCCTGCAATGAAAATAGCAAGGCTCGCCGTTGCCGAGGCTTACAAGTCAAGCGATGTCGGCACTGCCATGGTGAAGTATGCAGTGGGCCGGGCGATTGAAATCTCCGAAAGCATAGGGTGCAGGTTCGTAACCACGGACGCCTACGAATCAAAAGCCGGGTTCTACGAAAAATGCAACTTTATCAGGAACCAGAAGGACAGCAGCGGGCAGAACGTCAGCATGAGGCTGGATCTGCTGCCATTTAAGCAGGCCGGCAAGCCTTAACCAAGCAAATCGTTCAGCGCTTTTTATAATCTCTCACCACCCAATCCCATCCATGCTCGTAGGCATAGTCGGCAAGCCGAACACCGGGAAGTCAACCTTCTTCGCAGCAGCCACGCTCATCGACGTCGCCATAGCCCCCTACCCTTTCACGACAATTCAGCCGAACAAGGGGGTCACCTACGTCCGCGCGAAATGCCCGCACGTCGAGCTCGGGCTTCCGAAGTGCGACCCGAACAACTCCAAGTGCGAGAACGGCATCCGTCTCATCCCAATGAACCTCCTTGATGTCGCAGGCCTTGTTCCGGATGCGCATCTGGGGAAGGGGCTGGGCAACCAGTTCCTCGGCGATCTCGCGGCAGCGGACTGCCTCATCCAGGTGATCGACTGCAGCGGAAAGACCGATGCGGAAGGAAAGCAAACGGACTCCTACTATCCTGGAAATGAGATTCACTTCCTTGAGGACGAAATCGCCTGGTGGCTGCAGGGCATTCTCAAGCGCTCCTGGGCAAAAGTCAAGGGCGGCAACGTTGATTCGGTGCTCGGCGTGCTCTCAGGCCTGAAAGTAACGCGCCTTGAGGTTGAGAAAGCCGCGGAAAAAGCGAGCCTCAGCCTCGGCGGAATCAACTGGGGCGACGAGGACCTCCTCAATTTCTCCCGCGAAATCCAGAAGCTCTCCAAGCCCATAATCTTCGCAGCGAACAAGATAGATGTCACAGGCGCGAAGGAGAACCTGGAAAAGATGAAGGCAGAATTTCCTGACCGCCTCATCATCCCATGCTGCGCAGAAGCCGAATTGACCCTGAGAAGGGCGAATGACAAGGGCCTCATCAAATACGTTCCCGGGGATGCGGATTTCGAGGCAATCGGAAACCTGAACGACAAGCAGAAGGCCGCACTCGAGTTCATCCGCGAAAACATCATGAAGAAATACAGCGGAACCGGGGTCCAGCAGCTCATAAACTCCGCCGTCTTTGACCTCCTCAAGCTGATAGTCGTCTATCCCGTGGAGGATGAGAACAAGTACGCGAACCACTTCGGCAAAATCCTGCCTGACGCCTTCCTCGTCCCGAAGGGCGCAACTGCGCTCCAGATGGCGGAGAAGGTGCACACCGACCTTGCGAAGCACTTCATCCATGCTGTCGACGCAAGGAAGAAGATGCGCATAGGAAAAGACCATACCTTGCAGGATGGGGACATAATCAGGATTGTCGCCGCAAGGTAGCCTGCGGGCAAACTTTTTAAATGGGCACAGGCAAAAGACGTCATTCTCAGTTTCGGAGGTGTAATAATGGCCGAAAAGAAGAAAACAGCATCGGATGCAGCATCCGGCGCAAAGGACAACAGGATGATGATGCTCGTCGCCTACATCCTTAGTTGGCTGACGGGATTGATAGTCTACTTCACCGCAGGCAAGGATGACCCGGAGGTCAGGTTCCACGCGGTGCAGGCGATAGGCATAGGAATAGCACAGATAATCTGCGCGTTCTTCTTCTGGCTGTTCTTCATCCCGCTGCTCATATCGTTCGCTTTGTGGATATACGGCATCTACATAGGCTACAAGGCATACTCCACGGGCGAGAGGATACTGGTGCCATTCATCGGGGAATACGCAGTGAAGTATTCCGAGAAGTAAGTTCCTTTTCTTTTTCAGTTTTTCATTTCTACCCGCTTAGCTTCAGCACCCGGCTGTTGCCCTTCGCGTCCTTTCCCCTTTCCCTCGCTTCCGCGGAAATAAGCTCCAGGCTCTCAAGCCTGTCGATATAATTCCGCACGGTCCTGTCCGTCACGTCAAATTCCTTAGCCAGCAGCGAATAGAGCTCACCGCTGTGCACCTCGCCCCTCTCCCTCAGGATTTCAAGAATCCTCCTCTCCGTCTCCCCGAGGCCGGCGAGCCTCTCATTCCTGACCGCCGTCTCGGCAGACGCGAAAGCGGCCTTGCAGTGCTTCGAGGCGACCTTCACCTTCTCACCGCCCTCTTTCTCCGCAATCTTACCGGCCTTCCAGAGCATCGCAATCGCGAGCCTCGCATCCCCGCCGTTCTTCGCCCCGTAGGCTGCGCAGAGCGGCACCACCTCCTCAGATAGCGCGCCGTGCTGGAACGCCAGCCTCGCCCTCTCACCCAATATGTCTTTCAGCTGCTGGGGCGTGTACTGCCTGAACTCGACCTCCCTCTGCGCGAGCGAGGACCTTATCCTCCCCTCCACCTTCACCATGAAGTCCTCGCTGTTCGTTATCCCAACAATGCCGAAATTCACGCCGTAGTTCTCGCCTGCCCGCAGCAGGTCATAGAGGACCTTCTCCTCCCCCTGCCTCGTGGCGAAAAGCCTGTCTATCTCATCCAGCGCGACCACTGCCACCTTCTTCTCCTTTCTCATGACCTCGGCAATCCTCTCGAAAATCTCATCGGCCGCAATCCCCCTTCTCGGCAGAATCTCCCCGAGCGCAGTGGCTATCTTCCCCAGCACCGCGTGCCTGGTTGAGAACTCCCAGCAGTTTATGTAGATGGGCACAACCCTGTTCGACGCCTCCCCGAGCTCCTTGAAGATGACGCGGACGGTTACGGTCTTCCCGGTCCCCGGCCTTCCGACTATAATCACATTCTCGGGCCGCATCCCGTGCATCGCGCCCCTGAGCGCAAGCGCGATATCCTTCTTCTGCGCCTCCCTGTGCGGCAGCTCCTCGGGCAGGTGCTCGGGCTGGAGCACACGCTCGTCCTTGAAAATTCCGCCCGACTCATCAATCTGCCGGAAGATGTTCGCCATAACCATCACATTTTCCCCGCATTCCTAATAAGCCTTTCCAGTAAGTCGAAGATTACGGCGTTAGGCGTAGTGGAAAGCTATCAAATCGCGGGCCCGCACATCCACCGCAAGTTCTCCGGAGTAAACGGATAAATACCGGAACAGCGGAGATGTACAGACAGAGCGAGGCGAACTTGTCCATGCTAAAACAAAAACAGCAATCCGTCAAACCAGTCAGCACCCCTGAGAAACAGGCAAACCCCTATTTCGAAGTCCCAATGAAGAAGGGGCGCTTATACGACTGCGGCATGGCAAAATTAAAATTGGAAAAATCGCTGCCAAAGAAGGTTTGGCAGGAAATAGTAAGTTGGTTTGACGGAAGAAATATACGACCTGAATCAGGCCATTGGTGGTCAACCAACACCAAAGAGGATAGGCCTTCCTTTGCCCCGGAAATAACGGGTAAGGGAACCGCGTTCATTCATGGGTCGGATTTTACCGAAGGCAAGCTCACCACACAACTTGGCATAAGCCGTGATGGGAAAACAATAATCGCGGACAGGGCATGGAATATAGACTGCACGAAGCGCATCCTCGAAAAGCACCACGTTCCGTTCACCTTCGACGACTACTGCTTCATAAGTGACTTCTAGAGCCAGCTTCACCTATTTTAACTTGTTCGCCAAAATCCCCTCATGCGCCTCATCGCCGACCTGCACATCCACTCGCGTTTCTCCCGCGCAACTAGCGAGCACATGGATTTGGAGCACCTTTCCGAAAGCGCTACGCTGAAGGGAATAGGCCTTCTCGGCACAGGCGATTTCACGCACCCCGGCTGGTTCTCGGAGCTGAAGCAGCAGCTCAAGCCCCTTGACAACGGTTTCTATTCACTCAACAGCATCCTCTTCATGCCAACCGCCGAAGTCTCCTGCATCTATTCCAAGAACGGCGTGAAAAGGATACACCTCTGCCTCTGCGCACCGTCGCTCGAAGCCGCCTCCCAAATCAACGATTTGCTCGCAAAGAAGGGCAACCTCGCATCAGACGGCCGCCCAATCTTCGGAGCAACCGCGCCGGAAATAACCGAGCTGGTGATGTCCGTTGATAAGGACTGCTTCGTCTATCCCGCGCACGCCTGGACCCCATGGTATTCGGTCTTCGGCTCGGAAAGCGGCTTCGATTCCATGGAGGACTGTTTCGAGGACCAAACAAAGCATATCCACGCGCTCGAAACCGGCCTCTCCAGCGATCCGCCTATGAACTGGCGCGTGAGCAAGCTCGACAAATACTGCCTCCTCTCCAACTCCGACTCCCATTCCCCGCAGAAAATCGGAAGGGAAGGAAACGTTTTCGAATTTGAGGAGAAGGAAATATCGTACTCAAACCTCATCAAAGCCATCAAATCAAAAGACAAGTCGCATTTCAAATTCACCGTCGAGTTCTTCCCGGAGGAGGGGAAATACCACTGGGACGGGCACCGCAACTGCAACATCCACATTCCGCCTAACGAATCAAGGAAATTCAACAACATCTGCCCGGTCTGCCGCAAGCCCTTGACGATAGGCGTGCTCAACCGCGTTGACCAGCTTGCGGACCGCCCCGACGGCTTCAAGCCCGCATCTGCAATCCCATACATCCACGCAATCCCGCTTGCTGAAATAATCGCCTCCGCATTGGATGTCGGGGAAGCAACGAAGGCGGTCCGCGAGCAATACGACAAAATCCTCGCGAAATTCGGCACGGAATTCGAAGTGCTGACTGCTGCAAAAGCTGACGCACTGCGCGAAGTTGCAAGCGAAAAGGTCGCAGAAGGGATTTTGCGCGTCCGCGAGGGAAAAGTCCGCCTCGACCCCGGATACGACGGAGTCTATGGGAAAATCAGCATCTTCGGCGAGGAAAAGAAGGACGATGCCGCGATGGCATCAGGCCAGAAGGGGCTCGGGGATTTCGTCTAACTGTAAGCTGGGTCATAGGGGAACTTCTTTTTGGGCTTTTCCTGTTTCTTCCCCACTACATCGCCTTTCTTATCAAATTCCAAACTCAATCTCACCATCGCATTAGTCTTATCCTCAAGCATCTTTTCCGCATCCGCCTGCCTCCGAAAATCGAAAATGAAGCTGTTCTTCCACGTTGCATTAGAGCCGCCCTCCCCTCCCTCGGCAACCAGCCTCTGCACCTCTTTCTCCAGTTCCCTGTTCCCTATGGCCTTTGCGGCATCGAGCAGCAGGTCGGCGACCGGCTTCAGGTACCTCCGGTCCGCGCCAATCTCATCCAGAAGGTCGCGAAGCTTCACATACTCCTCCATCATCTGCCTGCAACTATCAGTTATGGCGCTATCTAGCCCATCCCGCATCTTGCCTTCCACCCCAGGTTCCCTGCGCACGTCCACGAACCCCTTCAGCAGGGTGCCGGCCATATTCATGCCTTCGCACAGCTCCCCAATCCTTTTCTCAGCCTCGGCCCGAGGCCCTGTTTTCTTCATTTTCTCAGCCATCAAAATCACAGCCATATAGGCTTCCCGAGTTCGTCTGGATTAAGCGTAGGAAGGGTCATAGGGCGCACGCTTCTTTACGAGCGTTTCCTGCGTCTGCGCGGGCTTCACGACCTTGCGCAGCTCAAACTCTATGCCACGTTTCTGAGACGCATTAGTGTCCTCAGCAAGCATCTTTTCCGCATCCTCCCTGGCCTTCGCGTATTCCGGGCCCGCGGCCTGGCATATCTCAATCTTGAGCCTCAGCCCTTCCATCTCCGCGTCGTATTTCATCTGCGCTTCATCGCGCATTATCTTCTCGTCCACGGCGTCCAGCGCGTCATCCCATCTTCCCATCTTGAAGTAGATTTGCGCGAGCATCCATTGCGCTTCCGAGCCCTCACGATACTTCTTCCAGAAGGCTGCAAGCCCGTCCAGCTCCTTCCCGGAAAGTGTGCCTACATCCCTGATGCCCGCCTCTTTCATGCCCGCAATCATGCCATCAACATGCTTCGTAATCTCCATCTCCTTTTCCCTTAGCACCCCCTCCGCTTTCTCCACCTTCTCAGCGCTTTCGATGAGGGCCAGGGCATTCGCCGAGTTGGAGCTGAGCTTGGCAGCCACTTCAGCAGGTGTCCCCCGCGGCTTGTAGTTGAGTACGCCATACACGAAATTCCCGTGCTCCTCCTTGCTTTCCAGCCCCTCGTAATACTGGCGCATCAGCTTCTGCATGCTGCCGCGGTCGAAGCAGTAAGCCTTAAGGACGGCCAGAGAGAACAGCTCCGCGTCAAGCTCATTCTTCATAAGCTTTCGCTCGGCCCTTATCTGGGCTTTATCAGCCTGCTTCATCCCGCTGAAATCCCATTCAACCTTCAGCTCATCCACCTTCCTTTTCGCGCTCTCCTCCAGCGCCTCCATCCTAGGGAGTATCCTTTCCTCGAGCGTCTCCCCCTTCGGCAGGCCGCGCTCCCCGATCTCCGTCGCGAGAGAGCCTAGCGTCTTCTTCTGCATTGCAGCTTCACTCGGCGCCCGCGCAAGCCTGCCTGCAAGAACTTCCCTTAAGGCATGCTCCCAATGTGCGCACCGCATCCCATTTGTTTCAAACTCCACGTGTGCGTCGAATGCGCTGAAAGAGGCGGTGGCCTTCTTGCCTGCCTCAACGGCCTTCCTGAGCCCGTCCCTCTCGGCACGTAAGTCCGCGAGCTTCTGCTCAGAGGGTTTAACCAGGATCTTCTCCATCATCTTCACCGTGGTAATTAGCTCACCTCACATATAAATACCCTGAGCCGGAAAGGGCTTGCGGTGGAAACGTGAAGGAAGCGATGCCCCAAAACCCTGCCGAGGGAAAAAAGGTGCGGGATTTGAAGGAAGCGATGCTCTGGGGCCCTGCTGGGGGGAAAAAGGTGCGGTGCAAGCTCTGCAACCACCGCTGTCTAATCCCTGACGGCGGAAGGGGTTTCTGCCTTGTCCGCGAGAACAAAGGGGGCAAGCTATACTCGCTGGTCTACGGGAAGGCGGTCTCCTGGGAGGTTGACCCGATTGAGAAGAAGCCGTTCTACCACTGGTTCCCGGGCACGCAGGCATTCTCTTTCGCGACCGTTGGCTGCAATTTCCGTTGCGAGGGCTGCCAGAACTGGTCCATCTCGCAGACGAAAGAGATAACCGGCCATGATATGCCTCCGGAGGAGATAATCCGCCTCGCGAAGCAGTTCAATGCGAGAGGCATAGCCTACACCTACACCGAGCCCACAATCTTCTTCGAGTATGCCTATGACACGGCCGCGCTCGGCAGGAAAAACCACCTCTACTCGGTCTTCGTCACGAATGGCTACATGACACCCGAAACGATTAAGGAGATGAAGAACATCGACGCCTCAAGAATCGACCTCAAGTTCATGGACGAGAAGCTCTACCGGGCCTACTGCAAGGCAGAGGGATACGAGCACGTTCTCGAATCAATCAAGTTGCTTCACAAGAAGGGCCACATCGAGGTGATAAACCTCGTCATTCCCACCTTGAACGACAACGACGACGCCTACCGCGCAACCGCAAAGTTCGTGGCCGGCCTGGGCAAGGACATTCCACTCCACTTCATCGCCTTCTACCCCGCGAACCGCGCGACGGGCATCCCCCCGACGCACGTCCAGTCTCTCGAAAGGGCGAGGGAAATCGGCATGGAGGAGGGCCTGAACTACGCCTACATCGGCAACATCCCCGGCCACCCAGGGGAGAACACCTACTGCCCCAAATGCAAGGGACTAGTGATTGAAAGGTACGGTTTCATGATAACGAAATATGCGGTGACAAAGGACCACAAATGCCCCAAATGCGGCGGTAAAATCCTCATCTGGGACGAGACGAACTACAACCTATAATAAACATGCCGCCCATAACCTAATATCTTCTATGAAGGACATTATGAAGGGAATCGACGAGCTTTACGCCTTGTTCAAGAAGCGCAAGCGGATTCCCCTGAAGGAAGCTGCCACCCTGCTCAAGACAACCGAGGGCACGGCGCTCAAATGGGCGAGGGCGATGCAGGAGGAAGGAATAATCGGGGTCGAGTTCAAGGGCGAAGATATCATACTCGTTTGGGCAAGCACAGAAGGCGGAAGGCCGCCGGAGCATCCGGAAGAGCCGAGGCGCAAGGCAACCCAGGAGACTGAAGCGGAATTCCAGCGCCTCGTTGATGAATACGAGCGCAAGATAGACGAGATAAGACGGAAAAGCACGGAGCTGCAGGAGCTCGGGAAGGAGCGCAGCGAGATGATTTACACGAAGTACATCCCGCTTGAGCGCAAGTTCGAGGCCGAGCTCCAGATTCTCCACGACCAGCTCGCGGACAAGGAGAAGCAGATAGGCGAGCTCGAGAAGCGCATCCGCGACATGCCGGGCAAGGTCGCCAGCATAGAGGAACGCGCGCACAAGCTGGAGCAGATAGAGGCTTACGCCCGCAAGAACGTCGCGGAGACGAAGGCGCGGGTCCAGTCCGAGGTTGCGCGCATACAGGAGGTCCAGGCGACCGTGGAATCGCACCTGAAGGAGGTTGCGATGCGCATCGAGGAGCAGACTCTCAAGCTGAAGCTAATCGAGAAGGAGCTCATAAGGCTGAAGAAGATAGAGCAGTGGATGGAGATGCAGCAGACGGGCCTCGAGGATCGGCTCTCAGAGGTGAGCAGCACGAGGAAGGCGAGCCTGAAGCAGTACTCCGCCCTCCGCTCGACGCTAACAGCCGACTACATCCGGAACTACATGAAGGAGCTCGCCACGCTCAAGGAGAGGCACGCGCGCGAGATTTACGATATCAAGGGGAAGGAGGAGGAGCTCAACGAGAACGTGAAGCAGGCGAAAAGGGAGCTCGGCAAGCTCACTTCCGAGAGCAGGCTGATAATCGAGCGCTTCGAGAAGGTCTCGCAGAAGCGCAAGCATGCGGAGAAGGCAGTCAAGGATTTCGGGGAGGAAAGGGAGCAGTTCGAGCGCGATCTCGAGGCCCTCTCGTCCCAGAACATAGAGTGAGGCCCGGAGGTTTTCAGATGAGATCTAGATTCATAAACCGGTATGCGTTCGAGCTCGTGCGCAGGTTCGGGAGCAATTTCTCCTCGGACTTTGAGAAGAACAAGGTAGTGATAAAGCAGATGGAGCCCAACATGGGCAAGTCCCAGCGGAACGAGCTCGCCGGCTACATCGCCCGCATACTGAACGGCCAGGCATTCGAGGGTTGATTCATTTGGCAGACAAGCCCCTTGAGGCGCTGAAGAACGCGGAAGGCTCGCTGGTCATTGTCAGTATGCGCAGCGGGCTCGAGGTCCGCGGGAAGCTCATAACCTGCGACGACTACATGAACCTCTCGCTCGAGGACGCCGAGCTCCTTCCGGCCGGCGCGCCGCCAAAAAAGATAGGCGCCACCCATGTGAAGGGCGACAACCTGGTTTTCGTGGTCCTCAGGCCTTCCGCCTGACTTCCTCAAAAATCCTCTTCATCTTCACTGCATCCCTGTCCAGCATCGGCGTCTCGCAGATAATAGTCCCTGAATAACCGTTCTCGGCAATCACTTCTGCGAGCGGCCTGAACGGCGGGGAAGGCTTTTCCGCCTCGCCAAGCGCCAGGTGGTTCCTCTCCCCCCCCTCATTCCACTGGATTTCTGAAAAATGCGAATGAAACTCCTCCACGGCCTTCCTTCCCAGCGCCTTCTCCATCTTCTCGAAAATCTCCGCGTACTGCTCCTTGCCCTTCACCCACCCCTTCTTCCTCGCGTGCAGGTGCGCGAAGTCTATTACCGGCCTCACCTTCTCCATGCTGCGCGCAAGCTCAAGCGTCTCCTCCAGCCCGCCTAGCTGGCTCACCCTCCCGGCAGTCTCAGCCCCGAGCCAGACATCGTGGATTCCCTCGCTCTTCATCTTCTCCTCCACTTCCTTCAGCGTCTTCCTTGTCAGCTCCATAGTCGCCTCGGGCGCCCTTCCCATGTAATAGGACGGGTGGAAGACAATCACCTTCACCCCGAGCACCTGCGCAATCCTTGCGGTCTCCATCAGATTCCTGACCGTCGCCTTGATTTTCGCTGCTTCCTTCGCTGCGCAGTTAATCCAGTATGGGCAGTGCGCGCTCAGCCTCATGTCGTATTTCTCGGCCTCCACCCTCACCTTCCTCGCGGTCTCCGCGCTCATATGGACTCCGCGCACGAACTCGATCTCCATCGCATCCAGCCCCTCCTCCTTCACGAACTTGACCGCCTCCACCGTCCCTCCCTCGAACGGCGGAATCGGCAAGCCCGCAGGGCCGAACCTTACGACTCCCTTATTTCCCATCATTTCTTCTTCGCAGCCGCAAGGTATTTAAGCAGAGCCGCCTCAATTACTTCACTTCTCCTTCATATACTAAAATCTAAAGAGCTGGTCCTATGGATTCGCGCGGCTTCATGAGCATAGCGCTCGTTCTCCTCGCCCTGATTCCGATATTCCTTTTCACGGATTCCTACCTCACGGTCCGCGGCTCCACCACAGACTCGAAGAACGCCGCCCTCCTTTACGAGAAGGACTTCTACCGGAGGGCGGACATCCGAAATGCGCTCATCTCGGAGATGCGCCAGGCCGCAAGCAGGTGCAGGGGCACGGAGGAATCTTCAATAAGATGCATCGCCGGCGACTTATCCGAAAACATGCCGAAGACTGAGGCGGTCTATGCGGCAGACGGCGTGAATGTGTCGTTCTGGTGCGGCGGTTTCAGCACAATCGACGAAGTGCAGCGCTTTGTTGACGGATTGGCTAACGAATCCGGAGAGGACAGGACTAAGAAATGCAGCAACTGTTGGTTTTTGGGAGAACCGACGGCTGGTTTGTGCATCTCGCGTTCTTACCCGCCAACGGAGCGCATAGACATTGTTCCTCAGGCATGTGCTTTCCTGCTTGCCACAGACACTGCAACTGGAAAAGTCTCGGTCAATAAAGCGGAATGGGAGCGAACTTCTGATGCACTTGAGAACTGCACATACCCCGATGTCGAGTTAAAAATGGCAGGCAAGCAGTCGGTTTTCGGCGCTTCCATCTACGACTCAAGAACCAACACTTCCAGCGTCGTAATCCTTCCACAGGGATACGGGGTGGATTATGGCTAAGGCCCAGTTGAGCATCGAGGCGCTCGTCGTTTTCGCCGCATTCCTGGCCATCCTGGCAATCTTCATCTCAGCCGAGCAGTCGGTCGCAGCGGGCGCAGCAGATTCAGCCTCCTCGATAAACGCGCAGGTGGAGGCGGATTCCGAAGCTATCGAACTGAATCTTCTCGCGGGCGACGGCGGCCCCCTAACCTCATTCGACTTCACTCACCGGCACAACTGTAACTTCTCAGCGGCAAGGGATTCCGTCTCTTGCAGGGAAGGCAATTCAATTCGCAGGGCAGGCATAATCAACGGCACGGACTCGTGGAGATATTATGGGTTCTACAATTCCCTTCCAGTCTGAGAAGGGACAGATACTCACTACTGACGCAACGGTAGCCCTGCTCCTCGTCCTTCTAATCCTATACGTCACGTTCTCGACGTGGACGAACATAGGCATCCGCACCCATGAGGCGCAGGAGCGGGATGCGCTTCTCTCGCGCACCATTGCGGTTGCCGATTACCTGATGAAAGACGGGCTGGCCCACAAGGACGACAGCGACATAGGCATTCAAGTGGCGCATTCGCACCAACTCGAAGAGGGAAAGCTGGATTCGCCAGACGTCCTTTTGCGCGTGGAACGGGCAGGACTGCAAAATCTGTGCTTCGACCTCAACGGAACGCGCGAATCGAGCCCATGCAGCGGCAGGCAGGTCTGCATAAAACGCCCGGTAATAATCAACGAAACGAAGGAGGTAGGCTACCTTGTCGTCTGCGCAGGCTAAGGGCGCAATACTCTCCCTTGAGGCTCTCCTGAGCCTCCTGGCAGCGGTTTCTCTCCTCGCGCTCCTCCCCATCTCCTCCCACCCGCAGCCCTCCGAATACGTGCGCATCTACGAATACCAGGTGCTGCAGGACGTGATGGAAGTAATCGCCAAGGACAAAACCCTTGCGAATAATGCTGACGAATGGGCATCAGGTAATCCAATTATCTCTCCAATCGCTGCTGCCGGACTCCAGAATCAGCTGGAACCCATTATGGCCGGGCTCGGCTTCTGCCTGAGGCTTGAAGCCGAAGGAACGAGCCCTGAAGTAAACTCGCCGGCGAGCTGCGTAAGCTCGGAACCGCGCGACCCGGTTTCCACGTTCAGGGTCATCCAGCTAAGGCGCGTGAATGCGATGCTCTGGAAGGATTAAGGCTGCTTCTCAAAAACTACCAAATCACCCTCCTCTTTCACGATTATCCTATTCACGCCCTTCTCCAGCTCAATCCCATCCTGGCTCGTCTTGAACCGCACCTCCCTCCCAAAGCTCCTGCTATCGTTCAGGATTGAGATGCTCACGTTCCCTCCTTCGAAGCTGACAGTTGCATTTCCAAGGAGCCTCACGTTGAGTTCGCGCGCATTCCCGCTCCCCAGGATATACACCTCATCGCCAGCGCCCGCCAAATCCGAGAGCGCAAGCTCGGCGTACTTCTGCTCCATAGCATCAGCGCTCTTCTCCCTCACGCTGTTGATGACCGTCACCCAGACGGCAAGGAAGGCGAAGAACGCCGCAAGGATGAGAAGGAACTCCAGCGATGACTGGCCTTTTCGCATTTTACTGCGCCTCGCACTTTCCAGAAACGGAGGAGCAATATCCGCTTTTGCATTCATCGTCGGAGCTGCACAGCATGCCATTCCTTTTCAAACCCTCTCCGCTATTATTCAATTTGTCAAAAAAGTCTTGCGCTTTTATTTCCACGGCTTGTGCGCCATTTGTTGCCGTCTTCTGCATCTGTACAAAGAGGATGCCTACGAAAAAGACTAGAGCGGCGAGCACCAACATCATCTCCAAGCTCAGCTGCCCTTTCCTCCTTGTTTCCTTCCTTTTCCCAGAATTCGTCTTCATTTCTATCACCTCTCCGCGCACCTTTCGGCGCGCCAAAACCAGGCTGAAAAAACGTGACTAAAACAGGAAGAACGTCGGAATCGCAAGCAGAATAATAAGCACGGCCCACGCGGCAAAATTCCAGGCGAACACTTTGCTGCCATCCAGCGGCGGAATCGGGAGCATGTTGAAGAAGCCCAGGAAGAAGTTGATGGAGGCGGCGCTGAAAGCCATCGTCTGGAGGTAGCCGATTGACGCGAATGGCGCCGAAACGAGGAACAGCGTGCCAATTGCGAGATTGGTCAGCGGGCCTGCAACGGAAATAATCCCGTTCTGCGACCGAGTAATGCGCGGCGAATAGATATAGACCGCTCCGGGCGCGGCAAAGACGAACCTGCCCGCAGTGAAGATTGCCATCAAGAGGGAGAATGCAAGCCCGGACTCCCAAATCTGGTAGCGCGCATACGCCCCATATCTCTGCGCCACGAACTTATGGGCAAGCTCATGGAGCACGAACCCCGAGCCCACGCCGACAAGTATTATCGGGAAATTGGCCAGGAACGCGTCCTTTGACTGGAAAAGGGAGCCTACCGAGAAGGCGACGGCTACCACCACCATCGAAACCCCGATATGCAGCAGCTCGTTGCTGTCAAACTCGAACATTCCACGCACCTAAACAACCGTAATCCCAGTCGGGCTTACCTCGCCCGGCTTCACCATGCGCACCCGCGCAGGGGTAAAGAATCCGGAATAGCCCAAAACGGCGCACTGCCTCATCGAGCCATCGCCAGCCATCACCAGTATCTTTCCTCCAATCCTCCCGTTCTCCATCGCGACTCCGGAACCGGCCTGGAAGAACAGGCGCAGGATTCCCGGCGCCGCCTCCCTCCCCGAAACCTCCACGAGGACGGAGTCTCCCTTCCTCACGCCCCTCAGATGTGGATAGACGAAGGGCGTCAGGAGCGCGGCGCCGAACGCGAATGCAAGGAGCTTAAGCAGGAAATCAAGCGAATACGGAGAAACAGCGTATATGATGAGCGCGGAGGCTATATAAATAACTAACGCCTTGAGGAAGGTTCCGATTGCCATCAGACCACTACG
>CAISET010000018.1 GCA_903884505.1 uncultured Microcaldota archaeon
GATGACCGCCACATAGCTTATCCCGTTCACAAGAAAGCAAACCCCTTCCCCGAGTGTGGAGATGAGGATTCCGGCCACGGAGGGCCCGATGAAACGCGCGCTGTTGAACATGGCGGAGTTCAGCGCAATTGCATTTCCGAGGTCTTCCTTTCGTTCGACCATCTCCGAGACAAAGGCCTGGCGTATGGGAACGTCAAAGGCGTTCACCGTTCCAATGAACAGGCTCAGGACGACAATATGCCAGGAACGAACCGTGGACGTCAGCACCAGCGCTGCCAACACCAGGGCCTGGATCATGGATAAGGCCTGAGTCAGGATCAAAAGTCTTTTGCGATTCCACCTGTCGGCCACGACCCCGGCAAACGGGGCCAGGAAAAACAACGGTATCAGGTTGCAAAATGATACCGTCCCCAACAGGAGCATAGATCCGGTCAAGCGATACACCAGCCAACTGACGGCCACCTGCTGTGTCCACGTGCCGATGAGCGAGATGCTCTGCCCGGAGAAGAAAAGACGATAATTTCTGTACCGGAAAGCGCGAACAATATTATTTAAGCGGCCGGAACCGCCTGATACGAAACCATTTCGTTCCAATTCCAGATTCCTCGAATAACTTTGAATGAACTTCCCCGGCTGTGGCACGACACCCGAATACCGGACAGAGCACGCTGAGAGTACTTGATTCTACACAATTTACCTCCGAAAATCTCATCACGCTGCTTCATGCCCGTCTCTTGGGGAAAAGCGGGGGGAGTCGCTTCCATACCACCCGCACGATACCTGCTCTTGTGACATAAAATGATGCAATAAGGAATACGCCGAGATGGGAAAATTTGTGCGTGACAAACCGTGTGCGCTGTGTTAGCATGTTGCCTAAAGTGATTACATGCTTACAAGGAGCGTCCCATGATTCGCACACAGATTCAGTTGACCGATGAACAGGCTTCCCTGCTCAAAGAGATGGCCCACGAAAGCAACGAATCCATAGCCGCGCTCATCCGCAAAGCTTTGGACCAGTTCCTCTCAAAACAGCAGCCAAACCGCCGCGCCCTCTATCGTCAAGCCCTGGCGGTAGTCGGGAAGTACAATGCCGGAGTCCATGACATCGCCATCGAACACGACCGGTATCTCGAGGAGGAGTTCAAATGATTGTATTCGCCGATACTTCCGCGCTCTTTGCCCTGCTGGTCCGCAATGATTACATGTATGTTCGCGCGAAGAAAAACTTCGAATATTTCGTGGAAAACAATACGCCGCTGCTGACAAGCTCCTATGTGCTCCTGGAGACGCTGACCCTTCTTCAGCGCAGAGTCGGCATGGAAGCCGTAGGGGACTTCAATCGCAAGATCGTGCCGCTTTTGGATATTCTCTGGGTGGACGAGGGGTGGCACACCAGGGCCATGCAGCGGTTAAACGCCGAAGGGAACCGAAGCGTGAGCCTCACCGACTGCCTCAGTTTTGAAATCATGGAGGCGCGCGAGATCACGACTGCCTTTGCCTTCGACGCTCATTTCACCGAAAGCGGCTTCGAAATAGCGGCGTTCCATAATCTCGACGCAATCAGGAATGGAGGGGGCTTGTGAGCCTGCGCCGCCAAGAGCCTTCCCTTTATTGGGTTGAGGACTTCTCAGTGGAATCAGGTTGAACTCACTTCAGGCTCCGGTATCTCCGAATAAGCGCATTGGTCGAGCTGTCGTGCCCGAGCTGTGGTTGACCCGGGCTTTCGAGTTCGGGAACGATACGCCCGGCCAGGACTTTGCCCAACTCGACCCCCCATTGGTCGAAGGAATCGATTCCCCAGACCGTTCCTTGAACGAACACGCTGTGCTCATAGAGGGCCACCAGCTTCCCGAGAATTTCCGGGGTCAACTGTTCACA
>CAISET010000019.1 GCA_903884505.1 uncultured Microcaldota archaeon
CGTACCGTGCCGCAAGCTCCATGGCGCCCACCCTGAAGATGTCTGCCTTGGACTTGAAAACGCCAAGCTGCAGCAGCCTGTTGACTGCCTCCTCAACGCTTCCCTCGTACTGCAACATAGTGGATTTCATGGGCATTTCCCTCTGAGAGATATACAATGGTTGTATATATAAGCCTTGCCCGCTTTCACGTGGATTGCCGGTTTGCGCCATGAGTTTGTCTGCCCGTTTGGCGCTTAAATATCAGAGTTAGCACGCAGTTTCCAGTCGGCAGGTTATGGTTGCGTAATCACACGTCCTACTGCGGGCAGGCACCGAACGGGCACGCAGGGCAGGAATCGAAAGGCCCGCTCTGGCGCGTCAGGTTGGAGAAGTTGAGCATGCTGTCGTATGGCTCGTAGCCCACCAGCCAGTGGCCGCAGTTGCTAGCGCCGTAGTGCTCTTCGCATTGGAGGTCGCACGCGCAGTGGCATTCGCCGCCCGATGGGCAGAGCACAGTTTCATCGTCCCTGTCAGCGCAGTTATCGTAGCAGTCGTCGTGCTCGCGGCAGCCGGCGTGGGTTCCGCAGCTGATTACCTTATAGACGCAGAGATAGACGCAGCCATGCGAATCCGTGACGCAAGTGTGCTGGTCGTTCAAAGGCGTGCAGGTGGACGGGCAGTCAGGGCCGCAGGCTCCCCTGCAGAGTGAGCCGCTCGGGATGTGGGGGTCCATGGGCAAAACGCCTCCTGGAGGCGCATCTGGGCAGGGTGGCGGGGATTGGTCGCAGACAGGGGTAGGGCTGTTGGTTGGCTCTGGAGTCGGAGTTGGCGTCTGAGTCGGGGTAGGCGTTGGTGCAGCTCCCCGGTGCAGGGTGAATGTGCCGCCCGCAGTAACATATCCGGTGGCCGGAGTGGATATTTCCGCAGTCCATTCGCCGGTAATCAGGTCAGTGCCGATTTGGGTGGGGTTCAGGAGAATTTCCCTGGAGTTGAGCTGGTCCGGCTCATTGTTGCCGTAGTTGAAGCGCGCTGGCATGAGGATAGTGCTGGAGTTGAGCTGAATTTGCGTCTGGACGATGCGCACCTGAACTGGGGCAGGGCCAACCGTGCCAGAGGTTACACTTGGGGGCGTTGCACAGCCTAGCCCATTGGCTTCCACGCCGCTTTCCGTTCCGGAGTAGGTGCCCGTGCCCTCGGTTACTTCGTAGGTGTTCATGGCAGCATCCATGCCCGGGGCGGGAATCTGGAGCGTGAATGTGGCGCGCTCATTGTAATACGAGTCAGTGCCGTCGACGCAGACCGCGGAGGCGACCGCGGTTCCTGTCAGCGTGCCGGTCCAGGTTTCACCTTGGCCCGGAGGGGGTGTGGGAGTAGGGCCAACTGGGGGAACGCAACCGCAGCAGCCTGAGAAAATGATTGCAGCGAAGAGGAGGAGGGGAAGAAACTTCATGATTCGGGTTTTGCTCGCGGCTTTTAAAAATGTGCGCTCAATCGACGGCTGCAAAAATCAATGCGCGCCTCTGATGAGATGCGCCTCTCGTGTTATGCGCCCGGCAGTGAATTCTTATCGCTTCATCACTATCGGTGCGTTGAGCCTGTCTATCTCCAGGATTGCCGTATTCTTCTCGAGCCGCTCCTGCATCCTCTCAATCGCCGCTTGGACTCCGGAGAACTTCGCCAGGAAGGAGTACTTCCCTTCGGTGAAGCAGACCTCCTCCACGCCTGGGATTCTGGCGATTGCGTTCGCCAGCTCCACCGAACTCTTGCGGACGTCGGACTTTATCAGGAAAAAGGCACACTCCTCGAATCCGTTCGTCCTCCGACCATTTCCACCCGACATTGCCATCACCTCGAGGACTTGTTGGGAGCGGCGCGAGAAAAAGGCCCGGGGGAACGGACAGAATCAACCCGCGCCTACTCCGGCAGCCTTATACATAAGCCCCTATAAATTGGTATTGATTTATTCAAGAAAAGATACTAATATGTGAATTTTTCATGAAGCAAAGGGCAATTAATTTAAAGAAAAGAGTCCAAAACTGAATTATGAGTGAAATTGATGCCGTTTCGCACAAGATTCTACGCGCCCTCAGCGAAAACTCACGACGCAGCTACAATGAGCTCGCCAAGATTGCAGGCTGCTCCCCGCAGACGGCAAAGAAGCGGGTGAAATGGCTTGAGAAGGAGTTCGACATAAAGTACGTCCTCGAATTCGATGAGGAGAAGCTCGGGCTGTCGGCAGCGTACATCACCTACGCCAAGTTTAAGCCGATGCCGGATGCGGGATTGTTGAAAAAACTTCTTCAGGCGCACAATGGGCCGCAATTCGCCGCAATTACCAGAGGCGACTTCGACCTGGTTGTCTACTTCTCCGGCAGGTCCAACCTGGATTTCTCCAAGTGGGCAAACTGGTTCAGGCAACAGCTCGATGATTACATTGTTGACTGGCAGCCCGGGCATACGACGGGTTTCTGGTACGGCTTCTTTCCGCTCTCCACCGCCACGATTGAGCAGATTCCGCTCGAAGGGTCGAAGAAGAAAATGCTCATGCTCCTTTCCGAAAATGCGCGCATGCCCCTTGAGGAGCTCGCGAGAAGATGCAGTGTGCCTCCCTCAACTGCGCATTACCACCTGGAGAGCATCCTCGGCGCGCCGTACGTGAAGAGATGTACTATTGTGATGCAGAAGTCGCCGTATCCGGTAACGAATATTGGATTCTATGGCTATCGCATCGGGAGGACATTCGTAAGCAGCAACCTGAGAAGGAGGCGTTTAGTGCTGTCTGAGGAAAGCAGCCTTGCGGCATCGAGCCAACTTGTCTTGTCTTTTAATACTGTCGGAGACTTCGATGATATTCTGGTAAAGTCTTTTGACACACTTGAAGCATGTCAAGCGTATAGCGAAAGACAACACGGTTTATCCCCGGCGTTCGCCACGCCAATTAAGGATGGAGTAGTGATGAACGTGATTCACGGTGCCCTCCCGGTCCGCAACCTCGATGTGAAGAAGGAGTACAACCAGAAGCTTGAGATATATGATATGATGGAGAAGGACTGAGTGCTTCATCATACCAAGGCCAATGCGATAATCCCAACCAGTGCCAAGGCTGCTCCTGCCAATTGATGCCAGAGCAGTCTCTCTTTGAAAAATATCCGGGCTATGATCAAGACGACTAATGGCGATGCCGCGGCTAGTGGAATAGCGATGAAGGCCACGCCGAATGATGCGGATGAGGCGTAAGTGACAGTCCCTACTGCGAATAGAAGCGAGCTCGCGCAGATGACGGCGAAATGCTTGGGCACGATATGCAGCTTGTGTTTCGTAGTAGTGTGCAAACCTACGAGCCAGACAAGCATGAATGCTTCGAGTATCAGCGCGGGGTATACTGGCCCCAATTCTTTTGCAAAATAGACTATTCCAGTAAAAGAGAGCGCTGCGGCAATCATACCCAGAATAGCCAATGGCGCTTCTTTTGACATTCTTAGCTTGTCCAATTTTTGGATTGAAACGAGTGCCACGCCGAGCAGTATCAGCGCAATGAGCGGAATTGCGACTTGAGGGATTGTTTCATTCAGCAAAAGCGCGGATAGAATTACGCTAGGCGCCCCCCAGGAATTTACGATTGGCATGACGACCGATATGTCGCCCAGGTTGACTGCCTTCAGGGTTGCGTATTTGGAGGCGATAAACACTATGCTAAGGAGCAGCAAAATACCCAACTGCCAAATCGTGACTTGAGGCATCGGCACAAAAAGAGCGAATAAGATAAAACACGGAACAAGGGCAATTCTGAAGTAGAAGAGCGTCTGGTACGCTCCGACGGCCTTGACGGGGTTCCTGAACAACGCATCGGAGAGGCCCCAAAGAAGCATCGTGCTCACTCCGAGCAGCAGTCCGATACTAAACTCCATGACTTTGTTTTAGACGACAAGATTTAATAGGAAGTTGGATTCGCAGATATGGGAGTCAGACGAAGCAACCAAAAGCTCGAGATTTGCTACATGACGGAAAAGGACTAGCCTTTTTCTTTCGCTTCCTTGGTTTCGCTCTCGCGCGGCACGTAATTCACCTTGTAAACATCTATGAACGTACCGGTTTCGTAATCCTTGATTATGTTCGCAAACTTTTCCTTGATCTCCTTTTGCATCTCATAGAAATGACCAAGATCGCGTGTGAAGAACTCCAAACCGAAATCAAAACGGCCAAGGGCACTATAGGCGAAGCTGACGTATGGGTGCGCCTGAACATATTCGATGAACTCTTTCTCGCGCGCCGGCGTCAGGTCCTTGAAGGAGATGCTCATGAACCCCCATACGCTGTAGCCGAGCTTAGGCGGATTCGTCCAGAGCTGGTATGTGATCACGCCATCTTTTTCCATCTTCCTGAGACGGTATTTTACAATCTCCCGCGTGAAGCCTAGCTTTCTCGCGATCGTACTTACGGGCATGCGTGCATCTTTGCTTATTAAATGGAGGATTTCCCAGTCCTTCTCGTCGAGCTCGGATTTCACGCCGTAGGTGAAGCGCATTGATTTTGTGCCTAGTGCATTTGCCACAGTTTTTAGTCCCATGCTTCGTTCTTTTGGTTCAGAAACAATTTAAATGTTTCCGTTTTAGGTAAAATCTTAAGGAAAATTATTTATAGTGGTTTAGAGAAGGGTGGGCAACGCGCCCGGGAAACCGCATCCTGCGGTCCGAGGCCCCCCAAGCTTCTGTTTCTCCCGGGCGGCGTTCTTTTAGGGGTGGTGTAGATGGCCGGGTCGCGTAGAAAGAGACTGACGTTCCCTGAGGCGGATGTCTTCCTGCCGAATTATTTGACGAGCTACTTGCTTATCAAGCCGGACCTTAAGTACCGCTCGGAGGAAATCGGGATGGAGTTGTGCAAGATTCCGGGCGTGGATGAGGTGCATATGACTGCAGGCAGGTTCGGTTTCGTAGTGAAGATGAGGACGAAGACTAAAGAGCAGTGTGAGAAGAGGGCGAGGAAGCTGCTTCTCAATCCGCAGATTTCGGAAGTGGATGCGCTCGTAGTGCCGAAGACGTTCAGACATTGAGATACTGATTTTCCAGCTTTGGACTTGATTTTTAGGATTTTTTGACTTTTTTGAAACCTATTTATACGACGTCAATCCAAACGACGTGCGGTGATATATATGGCCGTTTCCCCTTCCCTTAGTACTAGCGAATCAGAGTATTTCGACAAGCGCTTTTTGGAGCTAAGGAAAAAAATCGAAGCTCTGATTGAGAAACGAAAAATTGGAGTCACAAAAAGAAATCGGCTAACACGTCGTCTGGGCGCCGGACCAAAAATAAAGAGTAACTTGGCTAATAGGCTTACGTCCGCAAGAAACGAAAGGGAAAAGCGTGACTATATCGATAGCAGCCTTCGTGTCTATGAGCAGGAAATCCATGCTCTCGCTGAGAAGTCCGCAGAACCGATAAAGGAAATTGCAAGATTGCGCAGAAGGATACGGGCACGCACAGAAGAGGCTGAAAAGAGGTTACACCGCTTCCAGAAAGACATTTTGACAACGCGAAAGGAGATGAAGGCCCTTTCGGAGATCGTAAACAACATCCAAAGCATTTACCGTGTGCTTGATTCGTCGCAAGGGCGCGATAGTACTGAACTAGAAGATATCGAAACAAAGCTTCCTGGAATCGAAAATAAAGTGAAGGAGCATGGCGAAAGGCTGAAGGCGAGGATGTTTTTGCATAGGATAGGCGCACCGCTTGCACACCACAACATATTCAACCGATTTGATTTTCAAAAAATCATAATGATCCACAAAGAATGGCGCAAGAAATCGGTGAAAGAGATAGCGAAAAGCAGCGGTTTGAATGAGGAGGATGCAATCGCGATAGCGCGTGCACTTGGCTGGCCCGTAATCCCGGAGTCGCTCGATTGGTGGAGGAACAATTTTTCTGAAGCACGAGTCGGTAAGCCAGTAGACATAACGGACTGGGAAATTAGCGGTGTGAAACCTTTCAAGGAAACATGTTCCAGACTGATAAATAGCGGCATAAGTTCGGGAAAACGGGTTTTTGCAGTCCCAGTCTATGGGGCAAGGGGAGGATTCAAAAAATGGGATTTGGGAGACTCAGGGGAAATCGCAATTGATTTGGAGGGCCGCCACGAAATCACCGTTTCGCCTGCAGGGGTTGTTGCGGCGCTACTCTGCGCACGCGGCGAGAACAAGGGAAATATAGGTTTTGATGAGCTTGAACATGGCACCACGGGAAGTAATGAGGGCATACCTCAGGAAACTGCGAAGCTGCTTCACAAGTGGCTAGGACTCGGCGAAAACGACACGTATGTGCTGATGGTACGCAACCTGGATGAGATAGACGCGGATGCTGAGCTATTCTCAAAATCACTTAACGAGGTAGTTGAAAATGGGGCGAGGGCGACGATAGCATTCGGCGCAATCGCGGGCTGTGATGAGTGGACTTCCCTTAAACACCAGAGCCACCCGCTGGTGAGAGATGAGGTGCTTGAAATCCATCACAAGAACCAGACGGGCAGATATGCTAATGCGTATTCACCAAAATTCCGTATTATACCTGGTGTCTGAATTATTTTTCCATGAAATCGTATATGCCCATAGTAGTTACACGGTAGTTTTCCTTTACGTTCAATTTCCGGCATGGAACATTCCCCTTGAGAACTTTTGTGATAAAGGCGGATCTGGAGCTGCGCAGCTCTGGCTTCAACGTTTCATCAAGTTTTTCATTAAATTGGTGGCCATCTTGGGTGTTATCAACTGCATAGAGTATCACATCATCAAAGCTGGCAGCGGACATATTAAATGCCATAAGCAGACGGTTCATCGGCTCAAATCCCCCTTCGCTCGTGATAAATTCTCTGACCTTAAGGTCGCGCTTAAGGAATTCGTGCGTAAGCTTGTAGCTGTGCGCCCCTACGTAGTGCGTGAGCAGTGGTGGTCGTTCCATCACAATTGTTGCCCGTCTTACCGCTTTGGATGAGAGCAACTTTCTCAAGTGGTATTGCGCAGTTGAAACCGGCATGTTCATCCTTCGTGCGATCTCTTTAAGCGATATGCGTGCATTGCGAAGTAGCAAGCGGAGCATTATACGCTTGGATTCTTCGATAGGCAGGTCTGTAAGCACATCCTCATTTAGTGGGAAGAAACCGAACCAGTAGCCTGTGACCACACTGCCTTCCCAACTATCCATAAAATCAGATAAGGCCTGCCTAAAGTAATTCGCCCATCTGGCGAACTCGTACGGAGTCCTTGCTGCAGCAAAAAGTATCATGTCAAAATCGCCTTTGGTAAAAGCCGCGAACTGTGCGGTCGGATATTTCGCCAGCGCGTTCCTGATAACCTTTTCATCTGGCGGCTTGGAGAATCTAATAAGCACAACATACGCCGCATCGAAGCCCAGCTCGTGCTCGTCGAGCTCAAGTGTGTATCTCAGCTTGTATTCGTCCTCAAGGATCGCCAGGCGTTTCTTCAGCGTCTTCGGCGCGCAGTGCAACTCTTTCGCTAAAGATGAAATGCTCCGGCGGCAGTCTTCGCTCATCGCCCTTAGGACATCCCTTGAAAGTGCGTCTACTTCCACCATATGCGAGTTTGTTTGAGATTTCTTGTATATATAGCTATGCCTAAGTCCAACTTTTACAGTATTTCCAGTTAAATTTCGTATAAAGTGGCACATATTTAAATACGGGATGAGCAATAAAGCCAGAGGGTGTGGTCGATGGTCGTCAAACTCTTGGGGGAAACGGGGGATTGCACGCCTGTGGAGCTCTCGCCGGTCGAAATCGGGAGCGATGACCGCACCTGCGCCGTAGAAGAGGAGGAACGCCGGATGGTCCGCCTCGAAGAAGAGGCGAGGAAGGCGTTCTACGGAATGGCAGCCGAGTAAGGGGGAATCAGGAGGAACCTGAAACTGAAGGGGGCGACAGGCCCCCTGCGGTTCGGAGGGGGTGTCGACGATGGACTGCACGCCTATTGGAAAAAAGGCCGAAGAGGTCGAATCGCACTGGTTCAAGGTGGGTGAGGGGAAGGAAGCGAAGGCTATGCGCGAGGTCACTCTGAGGCTGTCAGACGGGGAAGAGGAGAAGTTCATCGACCCGGTGGAGTACCCGCCTGAGATTGTTTTGCTAGGGATTACATACTGGAGTTCATAATTGACGGATGACGAGGTGATGGAGATGACCATGGGGGAAATGAAAAGGGAGGCGCTGAGGGAGATGGTCGGGAAGTTGGGGCCAGGAGAGGTATAAACTGGAGTGTATGGTTCAGCAGGAGGTGAGAATAATGAAAGAGGTTGTTTTTTCGATATACCATCATGACTGCTGGGGACCGAAGACGAGCGAAGCGTTCCCGGAGCTGAAAATCAAGCTAATGTCAAATCCGGTGTTTCAGAGGCAGAAGGGAAAGGGGGGAGTTTTTACGGCTCTCTGGAACTTCAAGGCGCATGATACAACGCAGCTGAACGACGTGGTCAGCTATGTGAGAGGCCTGCCGACTACGGTGAAGTTCGAGCCTGTGCAGAAGGGAATGACGAGCATTACTGCGCTTATGGGCATAAAGACGGACGGCCTGGCGATGAGCAGGCTGCTGGAGAACAATTGCCATATCGCGAAGCCGCTCGTGGTGCAGGGAGGCTTGGAGCACTGGGACGTGATTACGGAAGAAGGGCTGGGCACGAAGAAGCTTCTTGATGAGCTGGCGGAGGTCGGCGAGATAAAAGTCAAGAGCCTTGGGAAGCACGAAGTGGAGAATAACGAATTTGAGCTTACGGAGAAGCAGCGGGAGGCGCTCAACCTTGCAATCAGACGGGGGTATTATTCGTGGCCAAGGAAGGTTACGCTGGAGGAGCTCGCCGAGCTGGCTGGTGTGTCGAGGGTTACATTTGAAAACCATCTCAGGAAGGCAGAGGCGAGGGCCGTAGGACCACTCCTCTCAGAGACTGTGTTCGGAGAGGAGGATGACGGGGATCTGGTTGGGGTTGTGCGCAGAAGGGCGAAGAGGGAGCCGGCACGCCCTGAACCGCCCAAGCCAAAGGAGTTCATCCAAATGTCCGCGTATATCGACCTGGACCAGTACCAGATTTTCGAGCTGAAGCACCCGTTCTATGTGGAAATGATGGAAAGGATGGTGGAAGTTGCGGAAGCGGAGAAGCCCGGGGGGCAGCTGAGGCTGCTGGAGATAGGCGCTGGGACTGGGATATTCACATCAAGGCTCCGCAAGATCAAGGAGGCGTCAATAACCTGCGTTGAGCCGGACGCGAACTGCTTCAAGACGCTTGTGAAAGCGTTCAGCGGCGGAAATCAGAAACTCAGACTGGCAAAGGAGGATGGAGTCACATTCAGGGGAGCTGCGCCATACGACTATTGTCTCTCGAGCTTCGCGCACCACCACATCCCATACGGCAAGAGAAAGGAGTATGCTGCAAACATAAAGGCGAACCTGAAGAAGGGCGGCGCATACGTTGTGGGGGATGAGTTCATACCTGACTTCAGCAATGAAGAGGAAAGGAAAGAGTCGCTGAAGAGGTACCACAACTACATAATCGACCTTGCAGAGAAGCAGGGGAACCACGAGACTGCTGAACTGGAGAGAATCTTCCTGGAAAAGAACCTGCAGGGCGAGGAGTATAAGATTTCCTGCAATATGTTCGAGGAGGAGATGCGGAGCGCCGGCCTCAAGGTTGAGCAAAAGATGAAGATGGGGCCGATGGAAAGGGATGACGTTGGTGGAATTTATGTTTATGTTGTGAGGAAGGCTTAGCGCTTTCTTCCCACGCAGATGTAGGTGTGCGCCCCTTCTATTATTTTTTCAAATTCAAGGCCTGCAGATGAAAAAAGATTGGAGACTTCGTCCTTGGCCCAGCGATGGGAGATGTAGACTGGCTCCTTCCCGGAGCCGATCACGATGTTGTGGTTCTTCTCATCGTATTCATAAACTGCGAGGGTTCCGTGCAAATCCCAGACTACGCGGTCGAACATGGGGTAGTTCTTCTTGTAATATTCGACTTCAGCGGCGTAATTGTCCTTCCCGGCTTTTCGCTTGTAGAGCGCGAAAACAAACCGGTCGCCTGACCTTGCAACGCTGCTAATTTTTTTCAGCGCCTTTGCCCTCCGCCCAGGGGGAAGGTTGCCGAAGGTGTTTGAGAGTGAGAGAAAAACCGCGGGCTTTGGTTCCTCCTTAAGCACCTGGCTGAGGTTTTGGAGCTTCTCAAAATCATCAGGGAAAAGAATCAGTCTCTTCGAGTAATTGTGCCAAATTTCCATGCACAGGTTTATCATGTGGGGGGAGTAGTCCAGCCCTATTACGGATTCGATGCTTTGTATGCCACGCAACCAGTCCAGCTCCCTTCCGGTCCCGATCCCAAGGTCGACGAGCACGTGCGAATCTTGCCCCTTGAGAAAATCAGAAATCAGCACTTCATCGGCGAACTTATCAGATGCCTTATCTGTATTGTGGTATAGCTCCGCAGTCAGCGGATGTTTCCAAAACGGGTCAGAGAGGGCCACGGGGTCACCAAATGTATTCTGCTTGTTACTCAATTTAATCTTTTGGTATTCCCGTTATCATTAGGGCGTTCAATTGATTTCGCTTATTAAAACTCACCATTAATGGTTTCCACAAATTTTGGCATAAGTTTACCTTCTGCTTTTCTGAGATGCTCTTGATAGACTTTTCTGGAAGTCTTCGCGACCTGCGCCAGTTCTTCAAGTGTGACTTTCCTTGGCCAAGAGTAATACCCTTTTTCAACAGCCAACGAAAGCGCATGTTCCTGCTTTGAAGTAAGCCCATGGATTCCCTTGTCTGGCGTATATTTGCCAATTCGGCGGACTTTGACTTCTCCGACTTCCTCTAGACTGGAGAGCAAATTTTTAACATCGGAAACATTTTCAGTTACAACGTGCCACTGCTCCGTTCCACCGCTAACGACAAGAGGTTTTATTTGGTGGCAGTTACTTTCAAGAATCCGATCTACTACCCAGCCACCGGATTTAACTCTCAAACAAACAAGCGCAGCCGAATCTTTTTTTTCTAGAACACGTAACTGGTTTGTTTGTTTAAGATCGCGAGTATAACACAACATTTTTTCAAGATCTGCTGCATCGCTGCCGCTAAATCTCCATAATACAGAATAGATTCCATTCTGATCTGTTCTCTTTAGCAGTATTGGAAGTGAAATCATTTCTAAAGGATTTTCTGGGAATGCTGATGAAACTTTGGGGCACCAGCAATCATGATGGTATATCGAAAAGATTACCTCGCGCATCAGATTCCACCTCCGTTGCCCTTTAGCTTCAGCATTAGCTTGGATTCTGCTTTTCTGAGATGGTCTTGGTAGACTTTCCTTGAAATCCCGGAAGTCTTTGCCAGCTCTTCAAGAGTCACTCGTCGCGGCCAGGAGTAATAACCATATGCCACGGCGAGGTCAAATGCATCCTTCTGCTTCCGGGTGAGCGCATCATCCGTCACCGCAGCCGCATAATCGCCAATCCGTTGTATCTTGACGTAGCCCATTCGTTTTAATGCATCCACTGCAGCCCCCAGTTTATCTGCCGATTCTCCCACTACGTGGTACTGCTCGACACCGTGCGCCATGATCACGTTCTCAATGCTGACGCAGCCGGCCGTCTGAATCGCAGCGAGTGGAGAGCTTTTGTGGAGCCACCTCGAGAAGACAAGGGTCCGGTCAGCATTCCGTTCTATAACTTCCAGTCTCACTTTGCTGTCCTCTATTTTCTTGTTGCAGTCAAAAACTGCATCGGTAGGACCGGTTATCTCGTAAATGCCATGGCAAAGGACTCGTTTATTCCCGACGAGAATGCCACCCCAGGAAACCTCCTTGATGGTGGCCTCTGGATGATTCTCGGTTGCACTGCACCACGGACAATCGTTATGGAATAGCTGCAAGCGGACCTCGCGCATACCCCCACACCCCTGCTAATCTTTTGGGATGAGGTTGTTATTAAACAACACGGTGCATATGCACCGTTTTTATGGGGTTCGGGCGCACCTGAAATGGGATATTCAACCTGCATGCAAAGCCTGGTCGGGTGCACTGCCCGGGAAACCGCGCCAGCGGCCGTGAAGCCCCCAAGCTTCTGTTTTTCCCGGGTGGTGCTACTTTGTGGGGTGGTCGAGATGTGCAAGAAGAGGCTGTTGTTCCCTGGGGCAGAGATTTTGTTGCCGAATTACCTAACGACGTATTTTCTCATCAAGCCGGACCTCAGGTACCGGTCGGAAGAAATCGGGAGAGAGTTGTGCAAGATTCCTGGCGTGGATGAGGTGCACATGACTGCGGGCAGATTCGGCTTCCTCGTGAAGATGAGGACGAGGACGAAGGAGCAGTGCGAGAAGAGGGCGAGGAAGCTCCTCCTTAACCCGCAGATCTCCGAAATGGACGTGCTCGTGGTGCCGAAGACTTTTTTGAAGTAATTTTGTTTTCGCCGTAAGTTTTCCCTCCTTTTTAAAGCAGAGGCTACCTATGTCGCCTCCTGGGCGGCGACGAATGTTGCTGAAACGACTAGTCCTGCGGCTGAGCAATTAGTCCCAGAGGTGTTGAAGATGAACATGACGATTGCTGCGGAGAAGAGGGTGGCGATGAGGGAGCTTCTTAGGAGGCTTTCCGAGGACAATGAGGAAGGCGGCGAGATGCCGAACGAATGATGCGCAAGGGGTTCCTGGGGCTACGGCCCGACGCCGGAGGGGTGCGCTGGCGAGGCGTGTTTCGACGGCGGGGGACTGGGCGGATGCCCCGGGACCCTGAAATGGGATGTTCGGTGAGGTGTGTTGCCTATGATCGCTTGTTTGGAGTGTGGAATGGAGATTCTGGCAGGCCCGGACCCGGGGTTCGGGAAGCCGATGTGCGAGGACTGCGCGTTCCTCGAGCGAAGGAGGGAGGAGGAGCGCCTGGACACGAGGGACTGCCCAAGGTGCTACAGGAAGACAAGGCATTGGGGAAGGGAGGCCTGGAGAAGGGATGGCAGGGAGTATTGCAAGGAGTGCGTGAAGGCTCTGGAAAGGGTGTGGTTCATAGAGAACTCCTGCATGATGTGCAATGAGCTGATCCGGGGGCATGAGAAGAAGATTGTGCCCCCGGAGAGAATCCAGCAGAAGGACCCGTATGTGAGAAGTTTCGTTGTGAAGGAGAGGGGAATCTGCTCAGAATGCTATGAGAAGGCGGTGAAGAAGCCGTTCGGGGTGAAGGCAAGAGGAGGGAGATGAGGATCTATCTTGATTGGAGGGGTCAGGAGGAGCCTCAAACTGGGGGAACCAGCGGTTCCCGCGGTTCGGGAGGTGTGAGTTATGGCTGAGGTCAATATTGCGACCGAGGAGGCGTTCGAGAGGTACTATTCAGGCGGGTTCAGGACGGGGAACCCCTACTGGATGTACCTGGGGTTCTTCAGCCTGCTTTCAATCGGAATGCTCGTGGGGATGATTTTCGACTGGAGGCTGGGCGGGGATGCCCTGAGGGCCGTTCCAGGGGTGTTTGTGCCGAACCAGACGCAGTACCTGTTCGTTGCGGGGCTGGAGATTGAGATGAAGCTGATCGAGTATGCGGCGCTGTCCGTGGCATCCCTGGTGCTGGCGGTGTGTTTTATGATGGTGAAGAAGTAGGTGTCAGCTTCGATAGCCGAACTTCCGGTCGTATTCCTTGTGGTTCAGAACGTCAATCAAAAAGCCGATTATCTCTGGCTGCCCTCCTTTCAGGGTGTAAATCGCCCTCCAGTACGAGTCCAGGTTGAGCTTCCAAAGGTTGCTAACCCCGTATTTCAGAACGTATTCCCTTGGCCAGAGCTTTTTCTGAATCTTTTTGCCTGCTTCGGCGTCAGCCGCTAGTTTGCCGATTCCTCGGTTTATTATTTTCAGAAGGTAGAGGGCCTCGCTGCTGCCCTTGTCCGCCCTCGATTGCAATTTCGAAAGTTCGGATGCAACGTCTTCAGCCAGTATGACTTCGGGCATGGTTTTGCTTCGGAGGCTAATACAGTTATACGTCGCTGAGCGCGTGGTTTCCAGTTGCGGAAAAGAAGCGGATTAGCGAACTCTGGTGCCTCGCGCTATCGCGGCGTCAAGCTTCGGGCTGCTGCCTATCCAGACGATGCGGCGGTCCTTGGCGACGAGGATTTTGCCGGATTTTTCTAGGTAGTCAAGAATTAGAGAAAAGGTCTGGTACATCATGCGTTTGCGCAGGCTTTTCCAGAGCTGGAGCTTCCCGGGGTAGGTGTGGGCCTCCCGAATAGCATCCTCGACCATCAGCACGGTGTCGAGGCGGGGCCAGTGGATTACCTGTTGCGCCTGGCGGACCATGGTCATCATGTTGTATAAGTCTGTATATTATATGAGAGTATATAATAAAAGCTTTTGCCTGCCTTGTTGGGCCTGAAAGCCAGTATGCTTTGAGGAGGAAAGGACGATAGTTATTTATACGAGATTGGAGTTAAGTATCTGCTTCTTTTGCGTGAAGACTTAACTTTAAAGATTAACTATTTAAACTCCGAAGGTGATAAATTGAGGGAAGAGAGGCACTGGACTGCAAAGCAGGAGGATGTGCGCGTGGATTACCGGTTTGTGAAAGAGGGCGGTGAGGTCGTGTATTTCAGCATTAATGTCTCCATCGTCGGGAAGGAGGATCCGGAGGACGTCTACAGGGTGGATACGGCGCACGGGTATTTGCACGAGCAGAGGTTCTGGCGGTCGAATGAGCCAACGCCCATTCCGGAGGAGAGGTTCGCCAGCTATTCACATGCGTTCTTGTATTATAGAAAGGAGGTTGCGCGCAATTTCATTACGTGGTCGGAGCTTTATAAGGCCCAGGCGGCCGGAAAGGGGGATTAGGATGAGAAAAAAAATGAATGCTGTTGAGTTCATGGACAAGCTGCTGGATATCGAGATGGCTCACCCGGGGACGCTGCCTGAGAGGCTGGTGGTCATCGGGGCGGCGGATTTGGCGAGGGTTGCGACGCCAGCAAGGATGGAGCTGCTGAGGGAGGTGGAGAGCAGGCCGCCAAAATCAGTGGGCGAGTTGGCCAGGAGGCTGGGGAGGCCGATTGAGGCGGTTTCGAAGGACTTGCGCGTGCTGAGCGGCTATGGGCTGCTTGAGATGGCGAAGGAAGGAAGAATCAAGCGGCCCAGGGTGGAGAAGGATTTGCTGGTTGTGCCGCTCCTGACTAAGGGCGCCTGAGCCGTTATCCCACTCTGAAGACAAGCAGAGTCTTACCACTCGCAACAACTAGCCTGTCCCCACCCGCGGAGCCCACGAAGCTTATTGGCTCGGAAAGGCCCACGCTCATGGTTTCGGTTCCGTTCTCAAGAACGCGCAGCCTGATGTTGTAGGGTGTGTTGTCTGCAGTGTAGGTTTTGCCGCCTATTGTGGCGCTTGTTCCACCAGCAACTGAATAGGTGGGGCAGGGGCTGCTTATCTGGTCCGCCCAGCCGGGGGCTGAGGAAAGGTGGGTTACGTCGGCTGCGGTTTGCTGCCCGGACGAGTCGAAGGTTACTGTGCCGTTCGACCAGTCGGCGCCAAGGTTGCGCTTGTAGTAGTAGGTGAAGGCAGCGGAATTGTCGTCGGGAGCATGAACGGATGTGCAGCCGTAAGTTCTTTCCTGGCCGAAGAGGCCGCCAGGGATGCTCGTGTCCGTCCAGTAGAGCAGGAGGCCGTAGTAGCTCCGGATGTCGCGGTTCAGGACCTCATTCCCAGTGTCGCCGAACATGCGTATGCTGAGAGAGGTGTTGTAGTCAAGGCAGCCTGCAACAGCGACGATGCCGGGGGTTGCTGCGAAGGATGTGCACTTGCCGACCGCCTTCTCAAACCGTTTCTGGCCACTGAGCGAGTAGCGGTAGACGGCCCTGTCACGCGCAGCAGTTTTCGTGACTGCGGTGATGGAGTCGCCAGAGATGAATATGCGGTCAATGGTGGAATCCAGGGTGGCGTTCCATTCCGCGGGAAGGCCGCCTGTGGCGCAGGGGAGGGCGGTTATCTCATCAATTGCGAGGTAGTAGTTGGCGGTTCCCTGCAGCGGCAGGCGCTCGTCCTTCACGGCGCTTACCTGGTCCCTGGGCTCGCCGCGGACAGTGAGGTTGTAAACGGCAACGAGGGTGCCGTTCTGGGAGATGACGTCGGCAAGAGTCAGCACGACTTCGCTGGCGTTTATGGATTCGCCGATTCCAAGGACCAGCGGGCCCCTTATCACGCGCTCTGCGCCCATCCCAGTCTGCATGATCTTTGTCGTCGCATGCTTCACAAAGCACCCGCCAGGGGTGGGGCTGGCCTCGAGCACCGGAGTCCCTGAAGGGGTCGCCTCCACGGATGGCGTTGGCGAAGGCGCCGGAGTTGGGGTTGAAACTGCGGTCGGTGCAGGTGTTGGAGTCGGCACAGGTTGCTGGCCGCTGATACATCCTAGAAGGGAGAGTGCGACTGCGACCAGAAGGACCAAACATATTCCTTTCGCATGCATAGTTCACCACCCCTTAGCTGCATGGCGTGCAGTTGAGCGTCCCGGAGCAGGTCTGATGCCCCGAAACAGCGCAAACGTTCCCGCCCAAGTCCGTCTCCATATTCTCGCAATAGATGTCCTGCGCGTTTAGGCAGGCCGTATTGTTGGCGAAAATGTTGTTGGGCGCCGTGGCGTACAGCCCGAAGTTCGTGTTCTTCACCAATCTGTTTCCCGTCACCGTGTTGTTGACCGAACCCGCGATGTAGATGCCATATCTGCTCCCAGTGACGTTGTTGCCCCTGATATCGTGGCTGCCGCCTTCAACGATGTATATCCCGTAGTCCCCGGTGCTCTTCATGCTGTTGTCCAGAACCCGGGCCCCGTGCGCGCTGACCACGCTCACGCCAGTGAACCATGTTCCGGTGAATGTGTTGTTTGCCACAACCGAACCTGTGCCGGCATCGCTTATGGCGACCCCGACCCTGAATGCGCTGAAGCGGCAGTTTTTCACGACCACGTTGGGCGCGCCTATGAAAACGCCGTTCGTCCCCCCCGAGGTTCCAACCATGTGCCCCCTGCAATCGAGCGAGGAGCCCGCCGCGCTGGAGCTGAACCGGATGCAGTCCGTCAGGTATCGCTGGTATTGGTCGCTGCCGGTGATGTCATGGTCAAGCACGTAGTCACCCCGCGCGTCAATCTCGATGCCGCAGTTCGTGATTGCGTTGCCTGGCGGCGGGGTCGGGCTGGAGCAGAGCATGGGGCTGATGTCATCAATCGCAAGGTAATAGTTGGCAGTCCCCTGCAACGGCAGGCGCTCGTCCTTCACGGCGCTTACCTGGTCCCTGGGCTCGCCGCGGACAGTGAGGTTGTAAACGGCAACGAGGGTGCCGTTCTGGGAGATGACGTCGGCAAGAGTCAGCACGACGTCGCTTGCCTCTATGGAGTCGCCTATCCCAAGGACAAGCGGGCCCCTTACCACGCGCTCGCCGAACACATCGGTCTGCATGATCTTTGTCGTCGCATGCTTCACAAGGCACCCGCCAGGGGTGGGGCTGGCCTCGAGCACCGGAGTCGCGGTCGGCGCAGGTGTTGGAGTGGGAATAGGAGTGGAAAATGATGTGCACGTGCAATTGATAGTGCAGTAGGAGCCTGCGGGGCATTCATGGCCGCGTTCGCACTGCTCGCCCGGATCGGGGACGCCGTCGCCGCAATATGGCGAGGACCTTGGAGTTGGCGTTGGAATCGCAGTAATCTGGACGGTGGGGGTGGCCTGCGGGGTCGAAAAAGGCGTGCTTGTGGGGGTAGGCTGCGGGGATGGCGGCGCCTGCGTGCAGCCGAATAGGAAGATGACCGTGAGCAGAAGCAAGAGTACGAGTGCGCGTTTCAAGCAATCACGCCCTACCGAAGCTGGCTTATCGGGTTCTGCACGGGCCGCTTGATAAAGCATGGTGTTGGTTTCAGCATACTTATATAAATAAGGATGTAGTTAAGTATAAGTAGTCTCCTTCTGGCGTTGTTATGGAGAAAGTGAGGGCTGGTCCTGACAGGCTTGCTGAGCTGCGTAGGGCGTACGAGAGGGTGGAACCCGATGAGGGGAAGGCGCCGGCAGGGAAGCTGTTCCCCTTCACGCTCCCTGCGCTGAAGTACATGCTCCTCGACGCGAAAGGGAGGGATAAGGAGAGGTTCGAGGAGGCGACCGGGGAGATGAGGGAGAAAAGGGGAATCGAGATTACACTATGGCCGCGGCTTGCGCTGGCAATGGAGATTTGGAGGAGGAGCGTCGGGGTGGGAAGGGAGGAGTATGAGAGGAGGAGGGCGCCGGAGATTGCGAACCTGTTCATGGTGTTCTGCGGGATAGGGGACGCGCTGAGCGAGCAGATGATGCTGTCTAAGGAGGGGAAAAAGGCGCAATACCCGAAGTGCATCTACTCGGCGAAGGTGTATGAGCCGGAGGAGCTGCTTGGCGATTTCGTGAAGGCGATGGAAAGGCTTATCGACGAGGCGGAGAAGGAGCCGGGAAGGAGGGAACTGGTGAGGAGGCTGCTGAACGAGAGCATCAGATGGTCCTTTGAGAGCGCAGTGCGCGAGGACGGGCTGAGGGAGCGGGAGCGGAAGGGAGCGCATCCGTCCGTGAAAGAGGTGCTGGAGGTCCATCATTTGAAGACCGGCGGGAACGTGAAGCTTTTCGTGGAGGCGATGAATTTCCTGCATCATTTGGAGAATGAGCCAAGGGCGAGGAAATTTGCAGAAGTTTCGTATGCGATGGGGAGGGCGACGCAGGTGCTGGATGACGCGAAGGACATTGAGAAGGATTTGAAAGAGGGGTGGCCGAACCTATTTGTAGCCGCGGCAATGGAGTGCGGGGAGATTGGGAAATTGGGGAGTGCCACGGAGGAGGGGAGGATTCCTGGAAGGTTCGGGAGGCTGGCGTGGCTGCGGGGAAGGCTGCCGAAGACGTATGGGAGGGCGATGGGAGCGTATTACCGGTTCGCGGAGGAGTGCGAGGCATATTTCGGGGTGGAGTGGAAATTCTACAAGGCTTATTCGATGTGGCAGAAAGACGAGCATTGAGAGATATGATTATATATGGCTATAGTTGTATATAACCACGCATAGGTGGTTTGATGAAAGGGGAGATGACGACGGTAATGGTGAGCAAGGAGGTGCGGGACGAGCTGCGGAAGCAGGGGTTCAAGGATGAGACCTATGATGTGATAATCCGCAGGCTTATTGAGCTGGCGAAGAAGGACATGTTCATCCAGAGGCAGAAACACATTTTGGAGACCCAGGAGTTTGTTCCCCTTGAGGAAGTTTGAGGTGCTTTTATCCGCGGTTGCCGTGAAGGAGCTCAGGCTGCTTAGCGAAGGCGAGGCAAGGGGGATTAAGGAGAAGATGGGGGCATTGGCGGAAGACCCTTGCAAGCCGCGCCCTAAAGCGGACATCAAAAAGCTGGCGGGTACGAAACCGGAATTTTACCGCCTCCGTGTTGGCGAGTACCGGATCATTTATTGCGTGCAGGAGAATAAAGTGAAGGTGACGGAGATAATGAGGCGGAGCAGGGGATACGGCTGGCTTGAGTAAGAGGTAAATGCTGTTTTAGGGTATTCCAGCCGGCATGGGAAGTAGGCTTATCTGACGAGTTGCCTGAGCCTGCCTGTGAGGCGGCGGAAGGCGCTTGCAGGCGCGGAGTCCTCCGAGAAGAGCAAACTCCTTAGGAGAAGGAGGTTGAGGGGGAGGCGGCCCTTTGCACGCTGCGGAATGGGCTTGAGGGGGGAGAGGGCGCGCTGTTTTGGAAGATTAGCGGGCTTGAGAGGGGCGAGGAGGAGATTTGCGCGCTTGAGCTGGCGGAGGTTTTTGCGGAGGGAGGTTTTGAGGGTTGAGAGGCGCTTCTCCATCTTCGGGAGGGAAACTTTGAGGGATTTGAGCCTTGCAGTGGAGCTTGCGAGAGAATTGAGCTTTTTGCGGGAGTCGCGGAGCTCTGCGCGGAGTTCATGAAGCTTCTCCTTGGTGCGGGCTGCGGATTCCTTTAGGAGATGGAGCTGTTCCTCGAGCTTTTCCCTGCGACTGCTGGCGGATTTCTTGAGGAGACGGAGCTGCTCTTCCAACTCCTTAATTTTCTCCTTAAGCTCCTTGATTTTTTGCTTGAGCTGTTTCACCTGTTTGAGCGAGGTTTCGAACTGCTGAATCTTCTCTTTTGTGGATTTAATTTTCTTGAAGAGGCCGAAGGCCTCGAGCTGGAGCTGAAGCTGCTTTTTCCTGAGGAAGGAAGAATGGGCGGTTAGCTGCTGAGCTAATTCAATGCGCTGGGAATTAGTCAAGGTGCTGGGAGATGGAACGCGGAGGTTTGCGGGTGATTGGGTTTCGAGGATTATGGTTTGCTCAAGTTTTGGGGGCGTTTTGGAAAGGAGGGAATAGGGAAGCTGCGACGTATTTCCGGCGGTTGCCTGGGGAGTTGCGGTGAGTAGAAGGGAGAGTTTTGTTTCTGTAACTGCTGCCGGAATCGCCCGTCTTTCGTACGCTGCGGATTGCTGGAGCGCGGAATCGGCATCCGTTATGGGAGCGCTTCGCTGGGCTTGCGCCTCTGAGGATGGCTGGATGCGGAAGGCTGCTTGCGGAAAGAGTTGCAGATGGTCAAGGATGGGGCGCAGGCTGCTAGGGGCGGCTTCGTGGATGCTGGCGGCTGCAGGAACGGGCGGGATGAATTGCGTGAGCGTGAATTCCGTTGGAATCATGAGGGGCTGTTCAGGCGGAGTTACTGCGCCGATGAAGGGGATGATATACCTTGCGTCATAGGCCTGGCCATCGGTGCGGACGTCGGCCTTGCCTGCGCAGCCGGCGAGAGTGGTTTTGCCGCCCTTTTGGTTTGGGAGGTCTTCGATTGCGAACTCGAAGCGCAGCTCGGCCTCCACATCCGAGTTCGCTTTTACGTTGTCCAGCTTGAGGAAGGCCCTGCTGTCCGCGGATTCTATGGTTGGGAGGCCTCCGGAGAGGTAGAACTGCCAGCCGTAGCCCTGGCTGTTTTCCGAGTTTTTGCCGATGCCCTTGAGAGCATAACCATAGGTTTCGTGATGGTAGTATGTGGCGCCAGGGATGAACGTGGATGCTACTAGGAGGTCAACACCTTTTGGAACCTGTATATTCAGGGTGTATTTCTCTGAACCTGTGTTTATGGTGAGTTTTAGATTCACCATTTCAGTCGAAGGATTCGCCATCAGTTTCCCCCAGTCAGGAAAGACTATTGCGCGAACCTCCTCGCCCGTTAAGATTTTCATAGCTGGAGCAGTCGCAATAGTAGTAGAAGCTTTCGTAGCAGTCTTCGTGATCATTCGAGATAGCCCTATTTAAGATATTTGTAACTGGACTTTAAAATGCTTACAATCTAATGATGCACGGCGATTATATGAAATTGTTTCTAATTAATACCGAGTTGTCTGCATAATTTAAGTAGCTCGGTTCTAAATTCATCGATTTGGGGATTATTTGGAAAATACGCGCTGACCACATTAATGAGCGGTACTGCTTCTTTGAAGTTTTCTTCAGAAAAGGCACGCAGACAGCGTATTAATGTGTTGTGCCCGTTATTTGGTATAATTTTCCTGAAAATAAAAGGTAGATTGCCGGCCCTAATTCCTTGATCCAGATGATGAACGATCCCTACATAGGTGTCTTCGCCGTACAAAAATGTAATGATACGGGTGGGCGTTGCTGTTTTAAATTTGCATATTTTGGCGTCACGTACACAACATGTGGCGTTGCAAGAAATACTGTCCTCAGGTAGTATGACAAAATCCAGTAACGGAGCTTTACCATTTTCCAGCATATACTGTGCTACTGCAACTGTCAAAAAAATTTCTGGATTCCCAGGGTATTTTTTTGCACCTTTTTGCTCACGGGTGAGCAATGACAACAAAAGGTTTTGTGACCACTCAGGCATAGAAGCGGAGTACGAGTCAAACAATTTCTGTGCTTTCTCATAATCACCAATTAGAAAAGTGAGATTTATGAGTTGCATCATTTCGAATGGATGATACATGCGCCGTTTAAGTGTATATGTCTGCTCTTGTGCGGTTTGTGTGGTAGAAGAAATTATTGATTCGTGGCAACTCAAAAACTTTATGTCTGGGACCTTATCTGATGGAATAGAACGCAAGATATCCGCTCTAAATTCGGCTTTCTGTTCTAGCAAGTTGCGCATCTGTTCATAGTCTTTCTGGTGAAATGCAATACAATAGTAGCGCATTTTAAAAATAGTGTCAGAAATAGAAATTAAAGGTCTGGTACTTTTTTGGCAAGCCGCTCGGATGGCGCTCGTTTTGATGATCTCATTGCATTTGGAAAATGCTTTATCTGCCTTTTCATAATTTTCATAATGGAATAACGCACATAATCCGAGTATGTAATAGCCGATTATGGACTCCCGCGACTTTTGAATCACTTTTAAAGCAGCAAGTTCAAGTTTTCCAAAATCAGTCCCAGTACGCAATAATGCAAACAATCTTGCATCGTTTGAATGAGAGTCTAATATGTCAGAACAAGCATCAGTTATGTCAATTATCTTTTGAAGATCGCCATTATTCAAATAATACTGAGTTAGATTGGATATAGCAAAAGGATGTCTCAGTTTAGTGGCTATGCTTAGTTGCTTTAAACCTTTCTCCATTTGGTCTTGATTCAAGAGTCCAGTACCACTATTATTGAGATATGAAGCAAATAATTCGGAGGCTGAAAGAGCTTTGATCTTCGTAAATTTTACACCTAGTCCACCGATAGGTATTGAAAGATCTATCAAAACTAAAGCTAGATCAGGATTGTCTTCGAGCTTTGAGACCGCGAGCACTTCGCAACGAAATGTCTTATCCAATGCAAACAGGGGATGCGCATAGCGTGCAAGTCGTTTATCCGTAGTCAAAAAACCAGCACATACGTGCCCTAACGGTGCCCCAGATTCATCCGCTGCGACATTGAAAGCTAGGGCGCGCTTCGCGTCTTTATTAAGGCCAGCTTGCTCACAAATCGAAATAAACATATTAACGAATTCAAGGCAGTACGCTTTTTTTTCGATTCCAATTTGTTCAGGAATTAATGGTTGTCCATCTTTACGCGGCATTGACATATCGAAACAAAAACCGTACTCACCACCGACTTTTATACGCTTGAACAGATCGATTACTGCCAAATCGCCATCTTTAGAAAACTCTTTCTCAAGGCGCCGTGCCTCATCGATAATCCAACCGGAAGCTTTAAGCGGCTCTATTCTCTCATTCTTAAGTAGGTCGCAAGCTAATTTCGCAAAATCATCTCGATATGTGGATATATGCACGCGTTGAGTTTGTTTGGAATTAGTATCCATGTAATCACTTATTGATTCGTGGTTTTATTTGCGTTGGACTTAAGGAATTTTATTGCCTCTTCAATTTTTTGAGGATAGGTTAAATTGCGCGCGGTGTACTTTAGTAAACCGGTTTCGGCATCAGGTTCTAATTGCCTGAGACCGAACTCATTGCTGAATTTTGCGAAATAACCTCTAACTAAAGCAATCACATTTTCACGAGTATGCGGTAACTTATTAATACGAATAGTTTCTGTTAACATAATAAGGACGTATGCGGCTTGACCTACGGTGGGTCTGAAAATTCCTAAATGCTCTAGGAGATAAGGGACAGCGTGAAATAGCTGTTCTTTATATGCTTGCTCTGTCTTGTCCGATGAGTCTAATCTGGCAACGTAACTCAGAAGTTGTGCATGCTTCTCTGGACGGTACAATTGGGGAAATAACTTATCTTTAACCTCTTCCATAAAGTTTTGAACACTATATTTCACAAAAGGATTATTGGCCGCATTATTAGGGCCGAACTGCTCGGCAACTTGTTTTGAGATGTACTCGCAGAGAGTTTCGATAGTCGGTTGGACTAAATACTCGTCTTCATATGTATGAGATTGCTTGTTAATCCGTCTTGCTATCTCGGCTGGGCTGCTGGGAAATGCAAAACGTTTCTCCAATCTTAATGATAAGTCAACAATTTTAACCAAGCGTGAACGCTGATAATCGGTTGCGGGAGGCCAATTCAGTGTAATGTATTCTGTTACTGCCCGAATAGTCATAATTTCTGAGAAATCCGATTGGGGTGGGGTTGCAACCTTATTGGCGCGCAGAGTAGCGATGCGGTTTGCTTCTTCTTTCGGGCTTAGTTTTGAAATTACGAGGCGGACAGTTATTCCTTGTTCTTCGGGTTGTCCGGTTCCATGATTCTGTTTGCATTCTACGGATAGTGAATCCTTCTTTGCTTTGACCTGATCGAAATGGCTTCCCGTGCCTTCAACTGCGCCTATGTCATGCTGGTCCCAACCATGCGAATAAAGGACATCCACGGGGCGTGGCAATCCATCTCGTTCGGCATACGCGACAATGCCTATCTCTGGACTGAGGTCGAAACTTAGTGACGGAAAAATGGTATTGAGAGTATCAACCGCCGCAATAAGTTCTTCGGCACGCATACGATATGCTGTGTCCGATTCTTCAAGTAAAATCATTGTGCCAGGAATCTTTAATGGTTCGTCTAAGTCTGGCTTCTGTTCTGCAGGTAACTGCGCGGCAATGCGATCAAGTATGCCACCATCAGCTGCAGCTACTTCCCAGCCTTGGAGCTCGGCACCACCTGATGGATTCGAGCGCGGTGCGATCAACTCGTCGAATGCTATATTCGGAGACAGGTAATCAAACGAGTTTCCGATACCATCAAGTGAACCGGAAGCCATAACTGAGTTGATGATTACCTGATGTCCAACAACTGACTCCAGTTTTTCGAAAAAATCGAAGGCAGGTTTTTCCGATATTTCTACCTGATTTGCGCTTATGCCGGCAACTTCGTTCAGAACTTTAACTGCCAAGTAATCAATTGCCCCCTCTTGGAGACGCCCCACATCCCCGCAGTTTGTAGCCGTATCCCGTATGCCGCAAAATGCGTGTAAAACCTCATGGATAGTAGTGGCCGCGATGTCCACTATGCCCTTAGTTGGATCTGTTTCTAAGTAAGCAGCGTAAGCTTCCGAATTTATGCATAACGTGTGTGAATTTGGATCGAACCTGCCTAGAATATGCCCCTCAGGTTCCTTATTATAACTAGCCGTATATTCTTCACACGCCTGGGCATCATCGATAAATTTTAGTTGAAATTGCTCTGCATCTTGATTGAGCAATCTGAGTGTTGCCTTTGCTGAGACTATGGCGGCATCCCTAAGGACTGTTTCTTCCCATTTGTCCTTGGCCCAATCGCGATACTGCGCACTCCCTTTTACGGCACCAAAACCATCTGGACTAATTCCTTTATGCTCTAGATAACCTGAACTCTCGAGCAGTAGCCGCAAGAAAGGAGATGCGTCGAGTTGCTTGCCATCAACTTTCACGCGGAGAACCAAGAAGTCACCCGGTCAGTCCCAATAACCAGTAATTATAAAATTCGAATTATCTGCACCGCATTTTGGACAGACAGTTGGGATATTTTGGAGATGATTTCCGGTGTAATACAATTTTTCAGCTTCGCCTCTTGAAATATGTTCAGACTCCATTTTGCTTTTTATCCAGCCAGGAGTGTGGTGAAGTGGACCGATCAAAAACTTTGTCCCGCAGATTTTGCACGCGTATCCGGTTGCCAATTAGTTACCTCGTTTTCCACCCTCTGACTCTAATCCGCGAGTTTCAAGTATATAATACCTATTTCTCCGAGGCAGGATATACAAAATGTTATTCCGCCGCAGACTGGAACCGGTAAAAGTGCTGCACAAGCTTGATGCATGCGACTGCGAGATAGTCAAGAACAGCGAGAATATGCTAGTGTGAGCGTACTTCTTAACTATTGCAAGGCGATCAGGCTGATGTCAGTAAGGTAATCGTGCCTAAACCTGCCTTGGAGAAATCATCCTGAGCGCGGTTGCGGCCTCGTGCTGCACGCGCTTTATTCAGGTTGGGCGGGCGTGTTCACAAAGCTGGCCGGGGGAGCAGAGGGTGGAATTGCAAGATGAACAAAATGCATGGCATGCTTCCTCAAAGAATGGAGGGTACTGCGACTCGAATCCCTGAGTTACAACCACGTTGATAAGGATGTTTTTACGGATCATCGCATCGCCAGAACTCGCGTATATCTCCGACCAGGTCGTATTACAATCTCCCTCTCCTATCCCAACTGAACGCACTGCTCTGCCGCAGCCTACGTCCATGGGGCTCGCATTCCTAAGCCTCGCCTCTATTTCTGCGCATATGTTTGCATTGCCGCTTGCGCAACTGATCTGAAATTCGGCTTCGTTAGAGTAGCATTGCTCGGTTAGATTGCAGTACATCGCAGTAACGTTGTTGTATGTGCAGGCGCAGGCCTTCGGGTCTTCTGCCGGTTTGCAGCCCCGGCAATATTCCTCCAAGGTGCTGTAGCAGACGAAGGTCATGTTGCTGAGGTCGCAGGAGTAGCCATCGCAGTAGACGCCACCGTACTTGTCTGAAGATGCATAGTAGCAGCCTTCACCTATGCAGGTGCGAGGATCGGAGGCGCCGCCGTAGACGACGTTCTGTGGCTTTTCAAACGGCTTGAAGAGGACGACGGCTGCGGTAATGGCGATAAGAAGAAGAGCGATGAGGAGAACGAGACCGGTTGCGAGCAGATGGCATTTCTTCATTCGGATTCCTTTATGACGGTTGATATGTATGGACTATGAGGACTGGGCATGTTCACAGATTTTGCCCGGCTGGCATAAGGACGACTCGCACTTCGTACATAGAGCTTTGCAGGCTGTCTCAAAAGTGGGTTTTGGCGGCTCGAACCAGTTAAGAAGACTTGCTCTACTGAAAATTTGCAAACGAACCGAGTCGTTTGCAGCATCGTAAATATCATTCCATGTTTTGTTTGCACATTCTCCACTCTGTAAGCCTCTAATGCTCACTATCGCATCATTACAGCCATATTCATAATCTGCCGGACTCGCATTCAGTATTCTCTGCTCCATCTCCGCGCATCCTCTCACGACGTCGGTTACGCAACCTACTTGGTATTCCGCCTGGTTGCTATAGCAGCTCTCGTTGAGGGTGCAATATCTCGCTGAAACGTTGTTGTAGGTGCATGCGCATGCTTTAGGGTCCTCTTGCGGCCTGCAGCCACGGCAGTATTCATCGAGCGTGTTGTAGCAGATGAAGGTCAGGTTGCCAAGGTCGCAGGAGTAGCCGTCGCAATAGACGCCGCCGTAGCGGTCGGATGACGCGTAATGGCAGCCTTCTCCTATGCAGGTCCTTGGGTCGAAGGCGCCGCCGTAGACGACGTTCTGTGGCTTTTCAAACGGCTTGAAGAGGACGACGGCCGCTATGATAATGATTACGAGGATAAGCAGCGTTGCGGCTGCGAGAATTGGGAGGCTGAGCGCGAGGATGTGGCGTTTCTTCATTGAATCAACTGATTACATCTGCCGTGCATGTTCGCAAAGTTGGTTTGGCTGGCATAGGGTGGAGTTGCAGAAAGAACAGAAAGAGCGGCAAGCTTCTCCGATGCCGGATAGCGGGGGTTCAAACCCTTGAGTCAGGAGAATGTTCTCGGCAATGTCCGAACGGATTGACGCGTTTGCTCCGGAGTAAATTTCAATCCAGCTTTTATTACATTCCATTACGGTTAATCCCCTCACACTGACTATGGCAACATCGCAACCTTCGTCCATTGGACTCGCGTTTCTTAGCCTTCCCTCCATCTCAGCACATGCCCTTGCAGTGTCGGTCACGCATCCTATCTGGAACTCCGCCTGGTTTGCGTAGCACCGCTCATTCATGCTGCAGTATCTAGTCGAAACGTTGTTGTAGGTGCATGCGCATGCCTTCGGGTCCTCTTGCGGCCTGCAGCCACGGCAGTATTCATCGAGCGTGTTGTAGCAGATGAAGGTCAGGTTGCCGATGTCGCAGGAGTAGCCGTCGCAATAGACGCCGCCGTATCTATCGGAGGATGCATAATGGCAGCCTTCACCTATGCAGGTTCTTGGGTCAAAGGCGCCGCCATATACGACATTCTGCGGCTTTTCAAATGGCTTGAGGAGGACGAAAGCAGCTATGATTATGACTGCGAGGATAAGCAGCGTTGCGGCTGCGAGAATTGGGAGGCTGAGTGCGAGCATGTGGTGGTTTTTCATGCTAAGTTCCTCCATGATGGTTTAAGCTGGGCGAGTTTATCACGTGGAGCGAGCATATTCACATAGATTATTCGGCGTACAAAGCGAGGAATTACAAGAAGCGCAGAACCCGCTACACGTTTCATCAAAGTTAGGTCGTGGCGGTTCAAGTCCCCCAACCAAACCAACATTATGGAAAATCTTTGACTTAATCGTTTCATTGGCACTCGCATATATCTCCGCCCAAGTTTTGTTCCTGCACTCCTCCTCTTTTAATCCCCTAATCGATGCCACGGCTTCGTCACACCCGTACTCTAGATCCGCAGGACTTGCATTCCTAAGCCTTGCCTCCATTTCAGCGCACGCTGCGGCGGGATTAGACGTGCAATTGACTAAGAATTCAGCCTGGTTAGCATAGCATCTTTCATCCATGCTACAGTACCTCGCTGAAACGTTGTTGTAGGTGCAGGCGCATGCCCTTGGGTCTTCCTGCGGTTTGCAACCTCTGCAGTATTCCTCTAGGGTATTGTAGCAGACGACAGTCATATTGCCGATGTCACAGGAGTAGCCGTCGCAGTAGACGCCACCGTACTTGTCTGAAGATGCATAGTAGCAGCCTTCACCTATGCAGGTGCGAGGATCGAAGGCGCCGCCATATACGACATTCTGTGGCTTTTCAAATGTCTTGAAGAACAGGACGGCTGCGACGATGATGATTGCTATGAGGAGAACTGCAGCTGCGAGGATTGGGAGGCTGATGACGAGAATGTGGCGTTTCTTCATCTAAATCAACTCCATTCAGGCTTAAATTCGATATAAACGACTGTGTAAGTAATGACTTTGTTGTTGCCCGTTAGTTGAATTTTTAGATAGCCGTTTTCGCGGGAAAGTATCGGCGAGCCAAGTGGAACGTCGTAAAAATAATCGTCGTATTTTAATCGTTTCGTTTCACCCAGTTTTGTATCCGGCGACACAAGCACTACCCTGCTGACGTTGTATCCTTCGGGAATCCTGACTTTGAAATAGTAGTCAGCCGGGACGTCGTTGTTGAAGAGGATGGGGTCCAGGCAGGTGCCGTAGGGCTTTGTGCGCTCCTCAGGGCAGATGACGCGGGTGTTTATCACGTGGAGGATGCGGGCCTGCTCTCCCTGCGGGCCGGGGAGGCGGTAGAGGACCGTGTAGGGCTCGTCCTGGGCTTCTGCGGCGCAGGATTGCCCGTCCGTGCCGCAGTATTGAAGCTCGCGCGTGTTGATGAACTCTGAAAGCGCGGAATGGTAGAGGAGGTCCTGGGAAACTTGTGTGGAAAAGATGGGAAGGTCCGGAGTTGACGCTGCGTCGCGCATCGCGTTGTAGTGCTGGAAAAGGAAACGAGTGTCCTGGTCGGAGCCGTCGGTCTGGACCATGAGGTCGTTTTGGTAGTGGACCTCCATATTAACCCTGTTGGACCAGGCGATTGCAGTGAGGACGCCGCGCATCCAGGCGGGGCGCTGCGACTGGGTGTAGGGGAAGCCTAGGAGGGAGCGCCGCATGTCCGTCTTCATCGGCTTGAAACTCGCGTTCCAGTTCGTGTAAGCGTAGCGGGCGAATGCACCTTTGGTCAGGAAGAATTGGTCGGAATTGTAGACGTCGGAGGCGGCGTAGAGCGAGTTCCAGCCAGCATCCGCCGCTGGGACGTAGTCGCTGATTATCATGGCCTTGTCTCCGGAAGCGCGCATCTGCTTCCTGGCTGCAAGCAGGGTGCCGGAGATGGTGTCAAGCGTCTTCTGAGGGTCTCCGGCGCAAACGCCGTTCTCGGTGGCACCGTAGTCCGTGCTGGCCGGGCTTGTGGCCCTTATCCCGGAGGTGAGGTCGTTGTTATCCGCCGGAGTCCCGTAGCTCATGTCGGCCCTCCCGACGTCGTCGAAGAGTATGCCATCGAAGTTGTAGTTCTTTGCGAGCCAGCCTGCCTCATGGGCGAGGTGGGCGGAGTAATCCGGGTCTCCGCTGTAATTGTCATCAAGATTTGTGGTTGCGCTTTCCGGAGAATCTCCGCAGAAGGAAGTTTCTACGTCTATGTCTGCAAGGCTGGAGCCGATATTCCGCTCCACGAAGCGCACGCGGCGGGGCGCGCCGTTCTCGAAGCGGACGTAGGATGGCGATGAGGCATTCTGGTGCGCGACCTGGAGCTCATGCCGGCAGCAGGAGTATGGAATGAGATGGTCCCAGCAGGTATCGAGCGGGCCGTCGCATTCGGCGGCGAGAGTTGCTGGGGAGTAGATGAACATCGGCTCCACGTAGCCAACAACTTTTAGGCCGTAATTCTGCTGCGCCGTGCTGACAATGCTGCGGATCTGGTCCCTTGCCGGCTCCAAGCCGCCAGACTGCTTAACAACTGCCTCGGGCGGGTTGGAGTAGTGGTAATCGCTGGTGTTGCCGGATGGAATCCAGGAGTTAATCGTTGTCAATTGGTTGGCGCCTAGCCAGTTGTACTGGTAGTATTCGACTACTATGTAAGCCGTGTTGAAGCCATAGCTGCGGATGTCATCAAGCGCGGTTTCGTAATCGGAATAGTCGCCTCTGCCATTAGAAAGCATCAGGGGATTTGCGATGTTCAGCATGCGCATGTCCCTCGTCCAAGCCGGGACGCCGAAGTCGTCCACGAAAAAGGCGTATTCCGCGGTTTCATTGGCGTTCCTGCGGTTGCATTCCGCGGACTCGTTTGTTGGCAAGCCCGAGCAGTTCTGCTCAATCTTGACAGTGTACCTTCCTGGCGGGAAGCCGGAAAGGGGGATTGTGAGATTGAGGTCGGTGTAGTTTGTTCTGCCTATGGCGATTGGGCTATTGAACGATTTTGTAGTTGGGCCGCTTAGGGTTATGTTCAGATTCGCGCAAAAAGACCTGTTCGCAGAATTCATGAAAACAGCATGAAGCTGCAGCTCGTCCGTGGGCGTGAAGACCCGTTCGTATTGCTCCTCGCCAGTGGCATTCTTGGTCGTGTAGATTACTGGTTTCGGAAGAAGCCCGTTAAGCCTGCAAAAAAATGGGAGCTCGATTTTGGGCAGCACGACCATGTGTAGCATATGCCATTGAAACTGGTCCTCGTCCATACTACGGGCCATTGCTGGGTCGTGGGCCATCTCATCATATTTTGAATGATTTCGGACTTCGTCATGCAGTAGGGGATCATCAACCGACCCGCAAGCGTAAACAGGTGCCAAGAAATAAGGTGGGTCGATAACGTCTGGGTTGGTCGCATTCGGATTCAGCCTCGTACGCGTGTCTATACCCGGAATCAGCATCAGCAAAAATAGTTTTGTTCTCTTAATTTCCACTCTGCTGAGATCGATGGCATCGCCAGAGAGTCCCCAGCCGTATTCGAAGCAGGGGGTGTGATAAGGAGTGTTATTGCTCCAAGCGTATGGATCTTTGAAGCAGGGGAATTGCTCCCAGCTCGGATCATAATCGGGGAATTGGCCTTCGGGAAGAAAAGTGCTGTTCGCCCCGCACCAGGGATCATCACTTATGCCACATGTCTCACAACGGTTATCCCAGCAGAATATGCAGTCTTTGAATATACTTCCCACATTCCTGCCATGGCCATCCCATACCCAGTAGTTAAAATCGCAGTATGTGTAATTCTCGTCTGTGCCCAACACCATGGAAACGTCATATTTGATGTATATCAGACCGTCCGCAGTTACATTAACGACCGATACGGTCACGTCTGGATTCGGGCGATTGTCTGCATTGGCCAATAGTGGAAAGAGGAATATAACCGCAAAAAGGAGCCCACGAAGGGACATATGGTAGAATTTAGCGTAGGTGTAATAAAAATCTGCTTACACCGGCAGGGTGATGAAGGGGCTAGACCTGCCTTGGGGAAATCATCCTGAGGGCGGTCGCGGCCTCGTGCTGCACGCGCTTGTCGTGGTGCGTCTCGAGGCTCTGGAGGATTTCAACGATGTGCGGGCTTTTTGTTTCCCTGCCTATCGTCCCTATGGCCCAGGCAGCGCTCCAGCGGACGGACGATTCCTTGTCATGGAGGAATGAGGCGATGAGCGGAATGGAGGGCTCGTCGCCCATGCGGCCGAGCGCCTCGACCATGTGCTCCTTTGCGGAGAGGTCGTGCTCCAGGTGAAGGGCTTCGCGGAGCTTGGGCGCTGCGCGGGATGCGCGCACTGCGCCGAGGAAATGCGCGGCTTCGGAGCGCATCTCCGGGTTGGGGGAGGAGATGCAGGAGATGAGCGCGGTTATTGCCTGCGCTGAGCCGATGTCGGCGAGCGCGCGCATGGCCGCTGTCCGGACTTCCTTGGCATCGTCCTTTAGCGCTTTTGTGAGCGCGGGGACGGCTTCCACGTTCTCGACGCGGCCGAGGCCCTTCGCCGCATTCTCGCGGACCTTCGCGTACTTGTCCCTGAGCTTTGAGAGGATTTTCGCGAGCTGCTCGCGCTTGAGCCTTTCGCGGTGAGGGGGTTGTTCAATGTCTGCCATAGGTCAGCTTTTCCTCCGCATCCTTTTAATAACTGCCGCGGGGGAGGCTTGCTATTTCTTCAGCTTCTTGCTTTGGAATTGGCTGGGGGGCATTGCCTATTTCTTCAGCTTCTTGAAGGCCGCCTCGGCCCTCGGGAGAGGGCGGGTGTGGGCGATTGCAAGCTTCAGCGCGGACTGGATGAGGAGGGCGAAGAGGAGCGAGAGAAGCAGGTAGGAGAAATAGGCGGGAATGGGCGGGAAGGAGAGCGTGGTGTAAGTGAGCGGGATGTAGAGCGCGGGGAAAGCGAGGAAAGAGAGGAGCTTCTGGAGGAAGGTGAATTCATGCATGCGGCGGAGGAAGAGGATGAAGGCGAGGGAGAGAGAAATTCCGAGGAGAGTGAGGAGAAAGGAGAGGAGGAGAAGTGAGGCAAGCGGGTAGAAGATGAGCGACGTGCTGGGAAGGCCGAGGCCCATGCGCAGCAGCTCGAGCCCGAAGGAGAAGGTGAAGAGGAGGAAGAGCGCGAAATACCAGAAGGTCCTGGTGTGCTCGAGGATTATCTTGAAATCGGTTTTGCTCGCGCCTGCCGTGAGCGAAAGCGCGGAAAGGAGGTAGAAGAAGATAAAAGTTGATGGGCTGGAGAGGTCGGAGTTGAAGACGACTGAGAGGATGGAGAGGAAATTCGAGAAGAGGAGCGAAAGGGAGGAGGAAAGGTCCGCGGCCGAGAGGGAGAGGGAGCCCGGGAAGAGGAAGTAGAAGGCTGCGAGAAGGAGGAACGGGGGCGCGAAGCACGGGGCTATGGTCGCGATGACCGCGGAGAAATAGCCCCAGGCCGAGCGGCGGTGGGAAATTCTCACTGCGGAGCGCTCGGGGGAGATGCGCTCGTGCAATTCGGGTGAGGAGCCGGTGAGCGCGCTGACGAGCGCGTGGCCCAGGAGCTCGTGCGACGCGACTGCGGGCCAGCCGATAAGCCAGTAGAGTATGCGGTTCTTCCTCAATTCCGGGAGGATGATGCGGTAGTAGGCGTGGAGGATTATCAGGGACTGGAGGTACCAGAGGGGAAGCACGAATGCCATGAAGACGAGGAGCGGGAGAAGGAGTTCAAGGAGGAAATAGGTAAGCATGTAGCCGAAATCGAAGAAAACCTGGAGCATGAGAGGTGAGGGGGAGGCGGTTAATATAAATTGATGCGAAAATCACTGCGAGGTGCGATGATGGCAGTTGCCCATGTTGGGGGAAAGGAGTTTGAGAAGCAGGTTTTGGGGAGCAAAATTCCCGTGCTCGTTGATTTCTATACGGAGTGGTGCCCCCCGTGCAGGGAGATGGCGCCAATCCTCGAGAAGCTCGAGGCGGAGATGAAGGGGAAGGTCAAGATCGTGAAGGTGGATATTGAGGAGGAGAGGGAGCTTGCGGAGAATTACGAAGTGGAGAACATACCCACGTTTATCATATTCAAGGGAGGGAAGGAGATAAGCAGGGACAGGGGCATGCACCCGCGCGAACTGATGAAGATGTGGTTGGAGCAAGTCGTGTGATTTCCGTTGAGGCTTTTTAGTTGAGGTTTTTACCATATGCGCCGGCGAGCGTAGCGAAGAGCGAGCCGCTGAAGCTGGCGAGCGACGGCGCATGGGAAAAAAGTCATTTTTAGTTGAGGTTTTTACCATATGCGCCGGCGAGC
>CAISET010000020.1 GCA_903884505.1 uncultured Microcaldota archaeon
ACGCCGGCCCAGTTGTTCAAGGTGACGGTGTTGCGGTCAATGGCGTTATTGCTGTCCTGGGGGTTTAGGTAGATGCCTATTTCGCCCAAGGCTGCCCTATTGGCACGGATTGTGTTGTGGTCAGAATGGGACAGGCTGATGCCATAGTAAAAGTTGCTCACATTGCAGTTCTCCACCGTCACCCCGCTCGCATAGGTCAGGTATATCCCGCTGATCGGGTTCGTGCCCAAGCCAATTATGCTGCGCCAGTTACAATTCAGGGTCGAGTTGCTCCCGTCTTCGGTTACGGTTATGCAGGTGCCGTGATACGGGCCGAGGCTGTTGTTCAGGTAATAGTAGGCTGGCGCGCCAATCACGAAGGGGCAGGCGGAGATTGGTATCGCTCCGGGCGGAGGCGTTGGGTTGCTTCCTGGCCGGGGCGCACTGGCGGGCTCCAGCCTCGCATTCAGGTTCCCGCAGATTGTCCTAGTAGTCCCGGTATCCGGCTCGGTGTAGCTGACGCATATTTCTCCCTTGTACCTGCTGCCCGTCTCCCCTCTCGCATCCTCGCAGGTTATGTTGTTGCCGGAATCGCCGCCAGTAATCCAGCGGTGCTCCCCTGAGGGGATTGTGATGCTGTTGTTGAGGAATGCGGGTGAGCGCGTCTCATTTTGCGAGCAGGAAAGCCCTGTGATGGAAATGGGCTTGCCGGTTACCTGCCCGAGGTCGAGCTCCAGGGAGCCGTTTTCGTTTCCGACCTTGAATGAGTAGCAGGAGAAGCCAGGTGAGAAGACGCAGACGTTCGGCTGCGTCTGGGACGGGTTGAAGAGGCCAGCGTAGAAGAGGACTGCCATGAGGATGATTACTACGAGGATGGCCCAGCCGTAGGTGACGAGGAATTCCGTAGCAGCTTGTGCGCGGCTGCACCCGTTGGCCATATGCTTAGAAGTTTGACCCCGCCTCTTAAATGCGTTTCGGCTTGGCGGCGGGGGTGCGGAGATGGAGTCATGGTGGCGCGGAGATTATCCCGGATGCCTGCACCGCGAGCGAAATGGTATTAAATAGTCTTTCGTACCCATCATATCCAGTCGGTCGGTCTTATGGAAGCAGAAATAATCCCAGCCATACTTGTCAAGCGGAGAGAGGACTTGCTGGAGAGGATTAACCGGGTGAAGGGGAAGGTGACGTCCGTCCATATTGACGTGATGGACAACGAGTTCGTGCCCAACAAGACCGTGGGGCCTGATGATTTCGCCGGGCTGCCCGGGGGCGTTGAATACGAGTTCCACTGGATGGTGAAAAATCCCGAGAAGTGGATTGAGAAAGTGAAGGGCAGGCATCTGCATGTCGTCCACATCGAGGCCGTGGAAAACTGGCAGGCGATTAAGGAGGCGTGCAAAAAGGCCGGGGGAAAGCTCGGCATTGCAATCTCCCCTGCGACGCCGATTGACAGGCTTGAGCCGGTGATTAAGGACGTTTCCAGGATTCTTGTGATGAGCGTTGTCCCGGGGTTCGACGGGCAGAAGTATATCATCCAGGTAGAAGGAAGAATCAGGGAGCTGAGGAGAAAATACCCCAAATTGGAGATTGAGGTTGACGGCGGGATAGGGCCTGCGACTGCCGCGAGGGCGCATTCTGCTGGTGCGGACAAATTGGCTGCTGCGAGCGCAATTTTTGCGCAGCCTGATGCGGGGAAGGCAATAGAAGACATAAAGAATTCTGCTAAAAAGAAGTGATTTGATGGCTGACGACGGCTCAAAGCAGGCACTGCTCGAAAAGGTTGCGCCGCCTGCCCCAGGCATGCCCAAAATCACCGACTCAAAGAAGCTTGACAGGATTGCCACTGATATTAGGAAGAGCGTAGTGCAGATGCTGCACGCGGCGAAATCGGGCCATTCCGCAGGCTCAATCGGGCTGGCGGACATTTTCACCGCGCTCTATTTCGGGATGCTCAACCACGACCCCAAGAATCCCGAGTGGCCCGGAAGGGACCGCATGGTGCTCTCAAACGGCCACGTCTGCCCGGTGATGTACGCGGCGATGGCCGAGGCAGGATATTTCCCGAAGGAGGAGCTGCTGACCCTCAGGAAATTGGGCTCGAGGCTCCAGGGGCACCCGCACAAGGGGAGCCTGCCAGGGATTGAGAATTCCTCGGGCCCGCTCGGGCAGGGGCTCTCGATTGCCGCGGGAATGGCGCTTTTCGCGAAGAGGAAGAGGAAATCCTGGCGCGTGTATTGCGTGTGCTCGGACGGGGAGCACAACGAGGGGCAGATTTGGGAGGCAGTGATGGCTGCGGCGAAATTCAAGCTCGGTAATTTGACCGCAATCATGGACAGGAACAACATACAGATTGATGGCTATACGGAAGATGTCATGCCGCTCGAGCCGCTCGCGGAGAAATACCGCGCCTTCGGGTGGAATGTGATTGAGGTGGATGGCCACAACATTTCGCAGATAATAAAGGCGTGCAATGAGGCGAAGCACGTGATTGAGAGGCCGACCATGATTATCGCGCACACGGTTCCTGGAAAAGCCATCTCGTTCATGGAGTTCATAACTGAGTGGCACGGGAAGTCGCCGGGCGACAAGGAGAAGGACCAGGCGCTCGCGGAGCTGAAGGAGCTCGAGGCGGGCTACGAGGGGGCATAGATGATAAGAAAGGAAATGAACCTCATAAGCCCGATTGATGCGCCGCAGGCGAAGAAGCCCAGCAGGGACGGGTTCGGCAAGGCGCTCGTCGAGCTTGGCGAGGCGCACCCCAATATCTGGGCCATGACCGCGGACGTTTCCGAGAGCACAAGGACGCATTGGTTCGCGGAAAAATTCCCGGAGAGGTTCGTGCAGATGGGAGTTGCTGAGCAGAACCTTGCAGGAATGGCTGCGGGAATCGCGTCCTGCGAGGATTCGGTCGTATTCATCTCCGCTTATGGCGTCTTCAATCCCGGAAGGAATTGGGACCAGGTGCGCGTCTCGCTTTGCTACAATGAGGCCAATGTGAAACTGCATGGCTCGCACACTGGAATCACGGTCGGGCCTGACGGCGCATCGCACCAGGCGCTCGAGGACATGGCGATTACGAGGGTGCTTCCGAACATGACGGTGATTGCGCCTGCCGACGCTGAGGAGGCGAGGAAGGCGACGATTGCAGCCGCCGCCTGGAAAGGGCCGGTCTATATTCGCACTTGCAGGGAGAAGATGCCCGTCTTCACAACTGCCCTGACTCCTTTCCAGATAGGGAAAGCGAATGTATATAGGGACGGGAAAGACGCTGCCATCTTTGCCTGCGGACCGCAGGTCTACGAATCCCTGATTGCTGCCGAGCAGTTGGAGAAGGAAGGAATCTCCTGCGCCGTGGTTGATTTCCACACAATCAAGCCGCTTGATGCCGAGGCCGTGAGGGAATGGGCGAAGAAAGTGAAGCTCATCGTCAGCGTTGAGGAGCACCAGATTGACTGCGGGCTTGGTGGCGCGATTGCAGAAGTGCTCGCGGGCGAAGGCTCGGGTTGCGTCCTGAAGAGGCACGGAATCAAAAACAGGTTCTGCGAGTCAGGCGAGCCCTTCGAGCTGCTGAAGAAATACGGGCTTGATGCTGCTGGGATTGCCGAGTTCGTTAGGGAGGCGAGAAAGTGAAATTCCTGCTTGATGCTGCGCAAGTTGAGGAGGCGAGAAAATGAAGTTCTTCTTGGATACCGCGAACCTTGATGCGATAAGGAAGGCTGCCGAGCTTGGGATGTGCGACGGAGTCACAACAAACCCCACGCTCATTGCGCAGGAGATGAAGCACCACGACCATTTGATTAGCGAGATTGCGAAAATCATAAAAGGGCCCATTTCGGTCGAGGGCGATTCGGACACATGCGACGGAATCGTGAAGGAGGCCGAAATCTTCAAGTCATGGGCGCCCAATGTCGTAATCAAAGTGCCGATGACGCACGAGGGGCTCAAGGCCGTGCGCATCCTCGAGAAGAAAGGCATCCACACCAACGTCACCCTGGTTTTCAGCCCTTCGCAGGCGCTCCTTGCGGCGAAGGCGGGCGCAAGCTACGTCTCGCCTTTCGTCGGGAGGCTGGACGACATCTCGGAGAACGGGATGCAGCTCGTGCGGGACATACTTGAGATTTACAAGAACTATGGGTTCAAGACGCAAGTGATTGTTGCGAGCATCCGCCACCCCAACCACGTGGTTGAGGCTGCGAAGGCAGGGGCGCACATCGCGACGATTCCCGCGGACGTCTTCAACAAGATGTGGCACCACCCGCTAACTGACAAGGGGATTGCCAAGTTCAAGGAAGACTACAAGAAGACCGCGAATTTGAAGAAATAGCTCACTGCATCCCAATGGGCTTCAAGAAGACTGCCAACTTCAAAAAATAGCTTAGCTCATCCCTAGCGCATTGTAGCACATTACTATGCCCACTAGGATGGTAAGGGCTGCGAAAAGCAGCTTTATCGAGTCGGCCTTCATCCTCTGCGCAAGCCAGGGCCCGAACTGGCCCCCTATGAGCACGCCGCAGATTGTGAAGGCTGCGACATCCCACCTCACCTCGCCAGCGGAAATGTGAATAGCTGCCCCGGCGAGCGCCGTGAACGCCATGACTGCCACCACGGTGGCGACCGCCTTGTGCATCCTTAGCCCCATCTTCCTCTCAAGGAATACCATGTTTATCGTTCCCGCGCCTATCGCGAACACGCCCGTCAGGAAACCGGCGATTGCGGGGACCCAGAGCCAGGGGTAGAGCTCGCGGTTGGTGAGGCTTTCCTTCCTGCTCCTCATGGCTTCGTGCTTCTCCCCGAGCGAATAGAGCATTATTGCGGCCAGCACCATGGTTGCGATGCCGAACGCGAACTGCAGGAGCGAGGACTTCAGCATCGCGGTGAGGTAGGAGCCCATGATTATGAACGGGATGCCGGCAACCACGAGAAGGAGCGCCACGTTCTTCTGTATGCCCCCTTCCCGGATGTAGCCTATCGTCCCCGATGACTTCCCGAAGAGCTGGGTGATGAATGCAGTGCCGATTGCGAACTTCGGCTCCATGCCTATTGCGATGAAGAATGGCACAAAGAGGATGGCACCCTCGCCGCCAGTCACCATTGCGAATGTGGCTACGAAAATCGCGAACGGGAATGCATACCAGTATTCGAGCACGATGATATTCTGGAAAAGCGTATTTATATACTTCTATTGGCGGAATTTACCCATGGCAGCTCCACCGGGTACTAGATTGAAAATCAGGGATGAGGCGGATACGAAAGAGGAGAAGCAGGGCTTGACCGGTGACGCCAGGCTCGCCTCGAACATAGCCCGCTCGATTGCGAAGCAGTTCCCGGGTACTGTTTCTGTGGAAACTTTGGAAGCGCAGCTCAAGAAAAATCCGGATAAGACAATGGAGCTCATGAGGGATATTACCGAAGAGGCCGAACAATACTGCAAGCAGGAGAAGGAGACGCTCATTGCCGGGCTGGTGCAGCAGGTCGCGAACGGGATGAATGACGAGACGAAAGTGACCTTCATCGGAGAGTACGCATACCAGAAATTCGCGCCTGCGCTGGAGGAGCTCGACATAAAGACGCTCAGGCTGCTTCTGGAGAGCGACATGGGGAAGGTCTATGCCGAGCTGCACGCCTCCTGCCTTGAGCACGGCGGCTTCGGCGTGCCCGCGAAGATAATAAAAAAGGTGAGCGAGACCGCGAAGGATAGGGGGCCTGAGGAGCAGGTGCGGATGATAATCGGGGCCCTCGGCGGGTTCGTGCAGGAGGAGCTGGCGAGCGAGGATAAGGGAAACAGGAAGCCGCTGACCTGGGAGAAAGCCTATGAGGATAGTTTCATGAAAGGGCCGATTGAGGAGCTTCTGGAAAGCCCCATCTCATCCGGCATCAAGCTGCGGAACCAGATTTCCGAGAAGCTGCGCGACCAGCCCGACGTTATGCAGCATTTCACGAAAGTCTTTTCTATTAAGGCTTATGCGCCTGCGCTTGCGATGCTGAAGAGCGAGACGCGCGGGTGGCTGGAAGGCGCTGGAGGGGGCTTCAAGGCGCCTTCGGGCAAGGAGCTGGACGTCGACGCAATAATGCGCGAGTCCGGAGCAATAAACAAGATGTATGTGCAAAGCCACGCGACCATACTCAAGAAGGGAGGGTTCGGCGTGCCCGCGAAGATAATCGAATATGCGGCAAAGAAGATTGATGACCCCGAACTGCAGGCCCTTGCCATAACCGGCGCAGTGATGGAGGCGGCGAAGCTTGGCATCAGCAGGGCGCCCGGCGAAGTCGAGAACGAGAAGATGATAAAGAAAGGTGAGGAGACCGGGAAGGCATTCATAGACCAGATAGTGGGCAGGACGTATGAGAATGACGCTGCGGCAATAAGCAAGGAGCTTTGCAGGAGGCTCCAAATCCCGACGGACTGAGAACGGCGAAGTGGTAAGAGATGGTGCTTAAGGTCAAAAAAAATCCGGTAGAGCGGGCGGAGCAGACACGCGAGTCGCCCACCCTCATCTATTTCGGAGATATGATGAGAATCAAGGGCGGCGTTAGCCTTATGCGCAACATATGCGACCAGGATAACGGGCTGAAGGAGCCGTTCCTGGTTGTCGGCAGGCAGTGCGGCGAAGTCAAAGTTTCAGAGGACATGCTTGTCGAGGTGTGCACCGCAAAGGACATCCCGGCGTATCACAAGCCCCTTGCCGTGGTCGCGGGCCTCGCTATGCTGGCCAAGGAGATAGACGCGATAGAAGAGCGCGTGGAGTCCCCCAAGAAGAGGATTAAGGAGATAGTTGGCGATTTTGAGAATGGCTTTAGGGCGAACAGGAATGAGGAGGTGGCTAAGCTGGACTCGATTGTCCAGCGCATATCCTTGGATGAGCCGGCAGCGATCGAGGAGAAGCGCAAGATCATCGATGAGATAACGGATTACATCACAAGCAAGATGGATGGGCCTGAGAAAATCGATTTCAAGGACCACTACGCATGGCTGAACTTCCAGCCTGCGCTCGAGAGGCTCAGCATCGACGTGCTGAAGAGGTTCAGGGTGCACAACGAGTCGGACGAGCTGGAGTTCGCGAAGTACTATGCGAGGCTTCACGCCGCATTCCTGAAGCACGTGAGCGGCGGGGGCCCTGCCAACATCATAGAGCGGGTGGCCGAGAACCAGAACATACCCGATGAGAAGAAGTTCAAGGTGATAGTCGTCGCGCTCTACGAACTCTTTGAACAGGCAACCGGGCCGCAGGCAACCGGGCCGCGAGGCGACCATGAGGGAACACAGGATGTTGCGAGGAACGAGAAGCTGGCCAAGCAGATTGTTGACAGGCTAGCCAATCCGGAGGCGCTGGACAAGGAGCTTGAAAGGCTCGAGTACTGCCTGAGGCTAAGGAAGGCGGTCGCGAACAAGATAATGGACAAGCAGAGCAGGGAGACTTTCCTGAAGGACCCGTCGCTCAACTACTTCATAAGGGGGCTGCGCCAGCTCGACGTGGATGCCCTGAAGGAGCTCGCCAGCACGAACGGGATAGGCGCGGTTTATGTCGAGAGCCATGCAAAGCTTATGGACAGGAAGATTTTCGGGGTTCCGGGCAGGCTCATGCTTTACCTGGTTGAACAGAATGTGAACAAGGACCTGCAGGCGCCGATAATAACAACGATTGTGAAGCAGCTGGCGGACCGCACGGTCATGGTGAGCTCCAAGCCGGGCGAGGACCCGCGCGATGTGAACGTGGCCGCAGGGAAGAATTCTATAGACGCCTTCGTTGCCTTGCACGAAGACCCGGAGAAGGTGCGCAGCAGGCTCGTTACTTACGTCCTGCAAGGGCATGAATGAGAGAGCGCATCACCAGAATGGTTTTATAGCCATCGCTGCCAATCATAGCGCTTCTAAGGTGGTCGAGTGATTATTGGTCTTACTGGGGAGAACTGCGCGGGCAAGGGGACTGCTGCCGAATACCTGAAGAGGAAGAGCTTCTATTATCTCTCGCTTTCAGATGTCATCAGGGAGGAGCTTGCGGCGGGGAAAGAAGATATTACAAGAGAATCGATGATTAGGAAAGGCAACGATATGAGGAGGAAGTTCGGTGCCGGAATCCTCGCGAAAAGGGTCGTGGCGATGATGGACCACGACAAGAATTATGTCGTTGACTCCATCAGGAACCCGGGCGAGGTCGCGGAGCTGAGGAAGAGGAAGGACTTCGTGCTGTTCTACATAACTGCCTCCCCCGAGATAAGGTTCGCGAGGGTGAAGTCGCGCGGCAGGGAGGGCGACCCGAAAACCTTCGATGCGTTCATGAAGATTGAGGAGATGGAGGCCAAGGGGCCCGAGAGCACGGGCCAGCAGCTCATGGAAACCGCGAAGCTGGCTGACAGGAAGATTCTGAATGAGAGCGATTTTGCGTACCTTTACGATGAGGCCGATGCCGCGCTTTCGGAAGTCTCCTCGCAATTCAGGAAGGCGAGGCCGAGCTGGGACGACTATTTCATGGGGATTGCGAAGGTGGTTGCCGGAAGGAGCAACTGCATGAAGAGGAAGGTGGCTGCGATAATCATCAGGGATAAGAGGATTATAGCGACGGGATACAACGGCACGCCCCGCGGCTGCAAAAACTGCGACGAGGGCGGGTGCCCGCGCTGCAATAATTTTGCGGAAGGCGGAACCAAATTGGAGGAATGCCTCTGCTCGCACGGAGAGGAGAACGCAATCGTGCAGTCGGCCTACCACGGGATTTCAATCAAGGGAGGGACGCTCTACACAACCTACTCGCCCTGCCTCACGTGCGCGAAGATGATAATCAACTCCGGAATAGTCGAAGTGGTCTACAACGCGGATTATCCGATGGGAGAGACCGCGATGGGGCTGCTGAAAGAGGCGGGAGTAATAGTAAGGCAGCACAAAGTGTGATACTAATTAGCTGCTTTTTTGCTGCTCGCAAGTGTTAGCAGCGCAATACCATTTATTTGCGTCTCGATGAAAAAACGGCCGAATGGGATTATTGCACTAACGAGCAGCACTACGCAGTAAATAAATAACAGAACTGCGAACTCCACTGGATTTGCGAACGCAAAGCCGAATGCTTCAGTGAGCGCGACGGCCGCATCCCCCGAGCCAACTGCCAGTTTGGCAGCGGCCAGGTCCGAAAGCATTAGCACTGCAAGAATGAGCACCATCAGTAGGAGAAAGAGGATAAGTAAAATAGCCGAAGCTGAGATGACAGACATCCATAGCAGCACGATGATGACGGCCAGCGCAATCATGAGGATCTCTGCTATAGCCAATAGCAGGAATGATTTCCATCTGCGCTTGAGCCACGGCACGATTGCCATTGCCCCGCCCTTGCCGCCCTGCATCACGTCATAGCAGACGCCGAAGTATGCGAACCGTATTATGAAGCTGAAGGGTATGAACACCAGGAACAACAGCAGTGGAAGTGCCAAAGCCATCAGAGAGGAAGCTGTGAAAAGCATGCCTGGCAGGATAACAAGCAGTATTAATGCGACAACGAACAGGATCGAAATTAAGGCATATCCGGCAAGCGGCACGAGGATGCGGACGAGGTTGTCGATGTATACGCCGGACGCTTTCTTGTAAACCTCGATTGCTTTGAATCCCATCAAACTCACGAAACTTTGCCAAATCCCGGCTTTATTTCTTCTCGGGGTGGTGGTGCACCGCGGCTTCGGGGGCGCCGGGCTGCGCCTGCGGCTTCGCCTCCGGGCCGTTGTCATCAAGGACGAAGACCGCGGCGGCGATTACTGTCGTCCAGTTCCCGTCCTTGTCGCAGACCGCCGACTGCGTGATGTTTGTGGTCTTGACGAACTTGCCGCTCAGCTTGAAAAGCTGCTCCTTCTCATCCCAGCTCTGATTCACATCGAAATCCACGCCGAGCGTTGATGCGAGCATCGAGGCAGCCATGTCCTCCGCGCGCTCGCCCGCCCGCTCGTCGGTTTCGCCGAACGAGTGGTGCTCGCTCAGGTAGCCGTACATCATCGGCTCCTTGGGCTGCGCGAAGCCGACCGACGCCGCCAGAAGCCTGTTCGGCTCGTTTGCGGCATTGCGCGACATCACGACGAACGTTATCATCCCGGGCTTCATGTAGGTTACGCCCTTCTCCTTTGCGAGTATCTCGCAGCCGGGCGGGAAGATGCTTGAGACTGTAACCAGGTTGCAGTGCTGTATCCCGGCGTCGCGGAGAGCGGCCTCGAATGACTCGAGCTGCTCCTTGTGCCTTCCGACGCCCTTCGTGAAGAAGACCTTCTTCGGTACCATTGCTGCCATGTTATCGTTTCCTAAGGGGCTTCTTTTGCAAGCAGCAAATTTATAAACAATACGTAACGTTTCAGCGGCAGGTGAGCCAGTCGCAGTTCTCGAAGCTGCAGGTGTTGCCGCTATCGTTGTTCGAGTTCTGCGTCCCGCAATAGAAGTCGGATTGCGTATTGCCCGTTGCAGTGTTGCTTGTGAAATCATTGTTGTTGCTGGAGGACTCCAAGTCGATGCCGTAATTGCGGTTTGAGCTTGCGTTGTTGCCCGTGAGGATGTTTCCGTTGGAGTAGGACACGATTATTCCGTAAGAAACGCGGTTATTTGAGCTCGCAGTGTTGCTTCTGATGCTGTTGCTGTTGGAGGAGGACAGGTAAATGCCGGTGTAGAAGTTTCTCACGTTGCAGTTCTCCACCGTAGAGCCGTTTACGCCGATAAGAGTGATGCCGTTATTTCCGCACCAATCGCCTGCGTTGCACGTGATAGTATGGTGCTGGCAGTCCACCGTGGAGCCGCTTGCGTCAGAGGTCATTCTTATGCAGTCGCCCGTGGTAACCAGGTCCTGGTTCAGCGTATAATCGCCCGGCACGGAAAGCACGCACGGGCATGAGCTCACGACCCAGCCGGGGGCGCAGGCAGGGGGCGACGGGGACGGGCAGGTTGGGTTGCAGGCGATGCTGCCCGAGCATACGCTTCCTCCATATGGCGTGCAGATGTTGCTGCCCAGGTCATTCTGCCTCGAGTCACAAGCATAGTTGGTCGGGTTCCAGCAAACGGTATTATCCATGAGGTTGTTGTTGCCGGAGCTCGAGTCCGTGTAAATGCCTTGGTTGGAGTTCACGTCGACTGTGTTGCCCGTTAGGTTGTTGTTGGTTGAAGAAGAGAATAGCTGGATTCCGTAGCAGCCGCTCGAACTGAAGGTGTTGTCCGATATATCGCTGCCATTGGAACTGCGAATCATGAGGCCGGAACAGAAACCGTGGACATTGCAGTTCCTCACGGTCATGCCGGTTGTGGCGTACAGGTATATGCCGCTAAACGATCCGAGAGGATTTGTAATGCTGTGCCCATGGCAATCTAGGGTAGAACCGCTTGCGCCCTGCCCGAATCCTATGCAGTTTCCACCTGAGCTTAGCAGGTCGCCATCAAGGGAATAATCGCCCATGGCGGATATGAAACACCCGCAGGAGCTTATCACGCCTCCGGACGCGCACGGCGGGAGCGGGCAGCCGGAACCACAGGTAACTCCGCACGCATCGCCGCTCTGGCAGACGTTGCCGGTGCCGTCGGTCTGAGGCGTACCACAGCTCAGGTCGTTCATGTTGTTGCATGCCGTGTTGCCCGCGAGGTTGTTGCTGGAGGACGAGTCCGCGTAGATTCCCATGTTATTCGAGTTGGCGGTGTTGCCCGTTAGGGTGTTGCTGCCTGAAGAGTACATAGTGATGCCCATGTTGTCCGAGTTGACGGTATTGCCGGTTATGATGTTATTGCTTGAGGAGTATAGGTAAATGCCGCTATTGATGTTCGAACTGGCATTGTTGCCGGTGAGGTTGTTGTTGCTCGAGTAGTAAAGCATGATGCCATTGGTGGAGCTTGAATTGGCGGTATTGCCCGTGATGATGTCGCCGTTCGAGTGGTAAAGCCAGATGTCGTAGGAGAAGTTGCTCACGACGCAGTTCTCCACGGTCACGCCATTTACCCAATTTATGTAGATGCCGGTTCCGCTTTGGGAAGTGCTTGTGATGGCGCGGTTCTGGCAGTCCAGCGAAACTCCGGTCGTGGTCATGGTGATGCAGTTGCCGCTTCCGCTCGAAGTCAGACCGCTCGCGTTGATTGTGTAGGTGCCTGGGACGTTCAGGGTGCAGCCGCAGGCGCCCACTACCCAGTCCGGCGCGCAGGCAGGTGGGGGCGGGAGCGGGCAGCCGGAGTGGCAGGTGATGCTGCTGGAGCATGCCGCTCCGAGAGGAGTGCAGACGTTGCCCCCGCTGTCGTTCTGGGGCGTGTCGCACATGAAGCCCTGCTGGCTCCTGCAGGCGCTGTTGTCGGTGAAGGTATCGTTGCTGGAGCTCGAGGATTCGAAGCCGTAATTGTTGTTGTCCAGCAACGAATTGCCAGTGAAGTTGTTATCGCTTGAGTAGTATAGCATCATGCCTACTCCGTTCGAGTTGGCGGTGTTGCCTGTGAGGTTGTTGTCCGAGGAGTACTGCAATTGGATGCCCGAGTTGCTGTTCCCGCTGAGGTTGTTGCCTTCCACGAGATTGCTGCTGCTCGAATCGACCAGACCGAAGCCGACGTTGTTCGAATAGGCGGTATCGCTGACCAAGGTGTTGCCGGACGACCTCTGCAGGAAGATGCCGAAGTTGAAGTTGCTCAAGCTGCAGTTCCTCACAGCCACCCTGCTTGCGCCGTTGAGGTATATGCCGTAGCCGCTCATCGAAGTGCCGTTTATGCTATTCCCACCACAGTCAAGGGTCGAGCCGCTCGCCCCTGAAGGTATGATTATGCAGTTATATGAAGCGTTGATGTCCTGTGTAACAGTATAATCCCCTTGTGAGAGCATCGTGCAGCAGCTGGTAATCGAGCTGCCGCAGGGCTGCGATGCGCCTGCGGGGCAGGTGTATAGCCATCCGCCATCCGAAAGGCTGCAGCCGCTCTGCATGTCGCAGGTGTTGCCGAGGTCGTTGTTCACGTTCGAATTGCCGTCGCAATAAAAGTCGTAGGGGGTGCCAGTTGCGTTGTTGCTCGTGAAGTTGTTGCCGTTCGAGCCCCCCTGTAGGTAGACGCCTGCCCAGGCATCCGAAAAAATGGTGTTGCCGGATACCGTGTTGTTGGCGGAGTCATACAGATAGATTCCAGTGTAGGTGTTCGCAGTGAGGTTGTTGTCCAGTATAGTGCTATGGTTCGAATGTTCAAAGGCAATACCATGCCCGAAGTTGGTGATGGTGCAGTTGCGGATGGTCACGTTTTCCATAAAGTATGCGTGAATTCCTGCGGCGCCTCCTGGGCCGGTTATTGTCTTTCCCAGGCAGTCGAGCGTTGAGCCGCTTGCGCCAGGGTAGAAGATTATGCAGTCGTTCGTATAATTCAGGTCGCTGCTCAAGGTGTAATTGCCAGTGACTCCGAGTGTGCAGGGACAGGAGCTCACCGCCCAGTTCGGTGCACAGGCAGGGGGCTCGGAAACCGGGCAGCCGGCGCTGCAGGAAACGCTGTTGTAGCAGGTGGCGTTGGGCCCTTCCGGCTTGCAGGTGTTGCCGCTGCCGTCGCTCTGGGACCGGTCGCAGTAGATGTTTTCCCATCCGTTCCAGCAGGCAGTGTTGCCTGAGAATGTAAGGCTGTCTGAATAGGTCTCGAAGCCATTGTTGCCGTTCTGGTTCACGATGTTGCCGGTGATGCTCGTGCCGCTCGCGTCTGAGATGTAAATGCCGGTCCCAGTGTTGAAGCTCGCGATGTTGCCGGAAACTATGCTATCAGGAGAAGAGTAGATAACGATGCCGGATGCGCTCGAATCCGCCGTATTGCCGATTATGGTGCTGCTGCCGCAATTGCCCACTATGAGGCCGCCCCCATTTGTGCATGACTGGAGCTGATTGCCTGAGATGGTGGCATTGCTGGAGCCGTATATCTCCATGCAGTTGCCGTATGTTGTTGTATTTATGTTGTTGTTCGTCACGTTGCTGCCCTGCGACGAGTCCAGGTAGAGCCCGTAGTAGGCGTTGTTGCTAATGATGTTGCCATCGATTGAGGAGCTGCTTGAGCCCGTGGCGTAGATGCCGGAGTATTGGTTTGAATCTACGATGTTGCTTGTGAGCGTGTTGCCAACGGAATTCGAGAGATAGGCGCCGAAATAATCGTTCACAATGTTGTTGCCGGCCAGTTCGGTGTCGTTGGTGTACTCCAGGTAAATGCCCATGGAAAAGTTGCTGACGGTGCAATTTCGGATGGCTACTCCAGTTATGCCCGATGAACCGCCTTGCAGGTAGATGCCGATGCCGCTTTGAGAATAGCCGTTGAACGCATTGCCGTTGCAGTCGAGATTCGAGCCGCTGGCACCGGAGGTCATGGTTATGCAGCCGTTCCCGGTTGAATCGTTGAGGTCGGTTTCGAGCGTGTAGTTGCCTGGAACGCTCAGCGTGCATGGGCAGGAACTCACGACCCAGCCGGGGGCGCAGGCAGGAGGCTGGGTAGGCGGGCAGGTCGGGTTGCATGTGATGCTGCCGGAGCACACGCTTTCCCCGTATGGTCTGCATATGTTGCTATTGCCATCAGCCTGCCCTGCGTCGCATTGGACATCCATGTTCTGGTTCCAGCAGGCGGTATTTCTTGTGAGGAGGTTGTTGCTGGAGCCAGAGTCCGCGTAGAAACCGTAGTTGCTGTTCCCCGTCACCGTATTGCCTGTGAAGTTGTTGTTGGTGGCGGAGTAGATGTTAATGCCACAATCAGAGTTCGAAGAGAAGTCGTTGTTTATGATTCTGCTGTCACTGAAGCCGTACGAGTATATGCCTTCGGAGTTCGAGGTAGCGGTGTTGTCGGTGATGGTATCGTAGCTGGAGTACTCCGCGTATATGCCTGCCCAGAAATTAGTTATCGTGCAGTGCCTCACGGTTATGTTTGTGGCGCTTTGCAGGTAGATGCCGATGCCGCTATACGGATAGATGCTGTTGATGGTGTGGCCATAGCAGTCCAAGGTTGAATTGCTGGCATCCGGGGCCAGGGTTATGCAGTACCCGCCATCTGTGTCGTTCAGGTCACTGTCAAGATAATAGTAGCCGGGCTGGTCGTAAGTCTGGCCGCATTCCGTAAGGTTTATCGCTCCAGGAGGCGGAGTGGGGAATGGCGTTGGGCTTCCGCCCGGCTGGACTGCACTTGCGGGCTCAAGCCTTGCGTTTATTTCGCCGCAGACCAGCCTTTGGGCATTGGTGCCCGATTCTAGATACGCGATGCATGCTGTTCCTTTGTATCTAGTGCCTGCCACTCCTGTTGCGCCCTCGCAGGTGATGCCGCTGTTGGGGGAGGTTCCCCCGACAATCCAGCGATGCTCGCCTGAGGGGACGGTGACGTCTTCCGCAAGGGGAGATGTATGGAGAGCGGCAGTTGAGTTCTGGGAACAGGAGATGCCGGTCACTTGGATAGATTTGCCGGTTGCCTGGCCGAAGTCAAGCTCCAGGGAACCGGTCACATTTCCGACTTTGAAGGTATAGCAGGAGAAGCCAGGTTGGAAGAGGCAGGTGTTCGGAGTGGTGTTCTGGGGGCTCAAGACTCCGATGTAGAAGAGGACTGCAAGAAGAATGACGACTACGAGGATTGCCCAACCATTGGTGATAAGAAACTCGATTGCTGCCTGTCCGCGTTTCATTTAATCGCTCAGCCTTTGGGGGCTTTGGTTTTATAATTCGTTCTCCCGAAGATTTCCCGATGGAACTGAACCTGGAGATTACGATGGAGAGCGGGCAGCCGCCGCACTTCCTGTGGAACTGCGAGAACGGCAGGTTCTGGCGGATTGTCGGAGGCGAGCGCCGCGAGCTCTGGCAGGAGGACGGGAAGCTGAAGTGGAGCGAGGGCTTTGGCGAAGAGGCGAAGCATCTGCTGAGAAGCGGGGATAATTTGGAAAGAATCTGCAAGGCAATCGGCACCGATGCAGTGATGCGGCGCGCGATTTCAAGGCACCGCGGCCTCCGCATCACGAAGAACGCGCCTTGGGAAACGATCGTGTGCTTCATCTGCTCAATAAACAACAACATCCCGCGAATCAGGAAGATGGTGCAGTCGCTCATGGTCGACGGCGAGGTGATGCCGCCCGAAGTGATGTTCGCCGCGGACTTGGGCGGCAAGAAGCTCGGCTACCGGGATAAATTCCTGAAGGCGACTGCCGAGGCGGCGATGAGTTATGACCTGAGCCGCGTAGGTAGGATGGAATATGAGAATGCTAAGGAAGCGCTCATCGAGTTCGAAGGCGTGGGGCCCAAGGTTGCGGACTGCGTCCTCCTCTTCGGCTATGGGTTTTTGGAGGCATTTCCAGTCGACGTCTGGATTGCGAGGGAGATGAAGAGGGGCTACGGAATTGAGGGCGAGAGGGCAATCCGCGAGTTCGCGAAGAAGAGATGGGGCAAGTTCGCGGGCTATGCCCAGCAATATTTATACTGCAGCGCGAGGAGCCGATGAGCCCTACTCCGGCATCGCAGCGATCTTCTTCTGCTCGGCGGCCACGTCCCTCCTCGGCGCGGTGTTGAACTGATAGACCTCGCCCCTGCTGAACTTGCCGAGCCATACATATATGAGGCGCGCGTACTCCCCGAAGAAGTTGATGCCGATTGCGAGCCTCTGCTTGGCACGGAAGTCCTCGTCCGCCCACTTGTTCTCATAGCGGCCTTCCGCCAGCGCATCGTAGATTTTCTGCTGTGAAATCCTTCCGTCCTCGCCCAGGATTTCCTTCTTCCTGAAATAGACGAACTGGGGGAACTCGCTCGCGATGTGCGCATCCGCCTCGACTATGAAGCGCCCGCGCTTCTCCACGAGCCGCCTGTCGCTGTCCGTGAGCTTGGGCGTCCTCCAGAATTCCCAGAAGTGCCTCCTGCTCCCGAGAATCCGCTCGGCGTAATCGTCGCCCGTCGTGCCGTTCCTGCAGGCGATTAGGACTTGCTTGTCGTATTTCTCCGCCAGCTTGAGGATTTGAATCGTGTCCTCGCGCTCGAGCGATATGTCCAAGAGGCGCAAATCGCGGCGCCTCGAGTTCGGGTGCGGTATGAGGACCGCGTGGCCATTCTTGAATGCCCACTCGGCCATCTTGGACGGAGTTATGTTAGGCTCCAGGAAGTCGGACGGGTCGTCGTTTTCCAGCGGCTTCCCGATGCTCCATATCACAAAGTGCCCCTTGTTCAGCTCCCCCGGCGCTTCCTCTATGCCTGAGGTCATCTCGGTCCCGCAGAACACGGAGACCGCAGCCTGCGACTTGTTTGACTTGTCGGCCGCCTCGGCCAGCCTGGAAAGGTCCTCGGGCTTGAATATGTCATGGTCCGTGAGGACTACGAAGCTCCCGCCAGCCGCCTTCAGGACGCGGTGAATCATCTCAACCGGAATTGCCCCGTCAGAGCCGATATAGTTCTCGCCTCTTGCCGAATGCGAATGTATGATACCGCCAACAGCCTCCTCGCCCCAGCGCTTCTCCAGCTTCGCCTTGAACTTCTTCTGTATCTCCACCCGGGAATCCCAGAGTATCTTGTCCACGTCAATGGCATCAAAGAAGCTGCGGATGGAAGCGCTGAACTTTGATTTGAAGCTGTCCTTCCAGGAGAGCTCCACCTTTTCCTTCTCGGCTTTCTCTAGCTTCAGGAGGGCAGGCTTTTCCGCAATAGGTGCCTCCTGCTGCTTTTCCGCAGCGAGGCTGGCGCCCTTCTGCGCCTCGGCTACGCCCTCGCGCCGCGCCTCGGGCTCATCAACCTTCACCCCGAGCTCGCGGAGCCTCTGCTCGACCTTGGGCAGCTCCTTTTTCGAGTATTCTGGGTCGAACCCGCCTATGGCTGTGAGGAGCTTCTTCTCCGAGAGAAGGTAGCCTAGTTCGGACTGCCGCGTCCTCTCCGCACCCTTCACGGCCTCGGGCCTAGCGGCTGTCTTCTCCATGGCTAAAATCTGCGTTTTTAAGTATATATAGGCGAGGCTGCGGCGTAGGGCTGTTCCCTGCTCCGCACTTGCCGGGCTCCGCATTCCCGCGGCCAGAACGAGGCTATTCCCTGCTCCTGTACTTGTCGAGCTCCGCCTTCTTCTTCCCGACCAGCTGCGCAACGAGCCTGCTCGCCTCCAGCTCCTTCTTCTTAGAAGGCACGCGCGGAATCTTAACGGCCTCCTCGACCGCCTTCCTCCTTGCCTTGCGTGCCTCTTCGATCGTGCCTGAGAGGCGCAGGTGCTCTACCTTCCCGCCGACGCTTATCAGAGAGACGCGCTCGTCCTCGGTGCGCAGCCTCCTCCCCCTGCTGGCATCCATGAGCGCCCGGCGCTTGCGCCAGAGCTGCCGCTCGAGGCCCGCGGCCTCGGCCTTTTCCACGTGCTGCTTGAGCACCTGCTCCCAGACCCACTTCCTGAATTCCTCCCTCTCGATGTATTCGAAAAAAGCCTTCCTCTCGAACGCCTCGAGGGTTTCGACGTAGGCCATTGCACCCAGCGCTACTCTGTTAGGGGAAGGGATTTAAATACGCGCAGGCAAACCGAATCGGTGGAGCTATGGAGCGCGTCAAAACTGGAATAGTCGGATTGGATGAAATGCTTAACGGCGGCATTCCTGCCGGGCACCAGGTGTTCCTTTGCGGCGGCCCGGGGACTGGAAAGACCACGATGGGCCTTGAGTA
>CAISET010000021.1 GCA_903884505.1 uncultured Microcaldota archaeon
AATCAAGGAAGCGATAGGTGGGGAGACTGGGAGCCCGGCGGAGGTGTTTGCCTGCTCCCAAGTTCCATACAAACAGTTGTCATTCATCTTCGTTACCTCCCCACCAGGGGGTGATTCTTATTGCTCTTGCGTTATTTAAATACTAAACGCTTTTAATCAAATTTCGTATTTATTTGATTATTTTTGTCTAAAACTAGTGCCTTTGCCTCTCAAGCGCAGCATGAAGCAATTCAAGCGCATGGGATGCCGCACTTAGCTCCCCAACCGCGAATACGACGGTTTCTTCCGGGAGCGCGCCTACCGCCTCGCGCACCGTTTCGAGCTCTTCTCTGCTAATCCCATGCCCGGTGTGGTTCTCTGAGAAGACAAGGGGAGCGCCTGCGGCTGCTGGGATGCTGAAGGGAGGCGGCGCCGAAACCGGTATCCTGGTTGCAAGCACGCTTCCGCCGCCCTTCATCGCATGATAAACCGCGCGGCTGCGCGTCCCTGAGAATGCGGCGGTCAGGTCATAAAGGCGGCTGTCAGGAAGCCGCGTCTGGCGGACCATGCTGGATGTCTTCCGTGTGAGCTGCAGGAGGGCGCCTGCAACGACGAAGCAGAGCGCCACGGGGTAATACCAGTAGATCGTTTCTCCGAGCAGCAGCGCAGACCAGACAAGCGTGAGGAAAGGCGTAGCATAGGAAAGCGCGGCTATCTTGGCCGTATCGCCAATCTGGAGCGCCTTGAAGTAGAACGCAAGCGCTAGTCCGAACGCCACTATGCCGAGGTAGGCGAGGGCGATAAACTCCGTGACGGTCGGGATGCGCACCGGTCCCGCCATAAGCATGAACGGCGTGAACATGGCGAGCGCGAAGGCACTCATCAGGAACACGGATGTGAAAACCTCGTAGTTCTGCTTCTTCTGCATTATGTTGAAGACCGCCCAGCACACAGCGGCGGCGAGCACCGCGGCCACCGCATCAGGTCTTTCCACTGAGAAGGCGAGAGAAACCCCCCCGTTTGCCAGCACCAGGATGCCGAGGAAGCCGAGCATTGCGCCCAGGAGCTTGTTCATTGTGAAGTGCTCGCGCATCACAGGCACCGCAATGAGCGCAAGTATGACGGGCCAGATGTATTTCAGCGCGGTTGCCTGCGAAGCGGGAAGGCCGCCGAATCCGTACGTGATGAGCACGTTGAACAGGAACATTCCCACCGCGCCTATCGCCAATATCCTGAAGATGTCCAGTTTCGAGTATGTTCGGAATACAGACGCCCGCCTTTCCAGTAAGACGATTACACCCATTCCGAGAGTGGCGAAGAGGCAGAGCCAGAAGTTTATCTCACCTATCGCCATCGTCTGCACCACGACTTTCAGGGCTATCGGCTCTAACGAGTAGCCTAGCACAGCTAGCGCCAAATAGCCGTATGGCCGCAGCCCTTGGGGGAACATGGAGTAATTCTAGGCTTTCCTTTATTTATAGCTTTTGTAATAAATTTTCGCTTAATTTACATCACTTCTGTCTAAAACTTGCGCAATCCTTAAATACCGCCTCGTCCGAAACCTTGCTATGGAGTTCGACCTCATCTCACGACAGGTCATACGGGAGCTATGCATGGATGCCCGCATCCCCGTCAGTCGTCTCGCCGCTAAGATAGGACGCTCCCGCTCTACCGTCATTTCCCGCATCCGCTTCGTGGAGAAGCGCGCGGGTCTCCGTTACATTGTTGAACCGGACTTGGTAAAGCTTGGACTGGATTTCACGTATTATGTGGCCATACGGCTAAGGCGCCCGCTCCCGGATAAGGAGGTCGCCAGCCTTCTTTCCCAGTCGCCCATCCCCCAGTTCGCCGCATCCTGCAGAGGGGAGTTTGATCTCCTCCTCTTCGTCGCCGCCCGCAACCAGCTCGAATATATGCGCTGGGCGTTCGTATTCCGGAGCGCCCTTTCCGAGGAAATCGTCTCCTGGAAGGCGTCCCACCAGGTCTTCGCACGCCATGGATTCTTCCCCGTGAATGACCGGATCCTAGCGCAGTCTTCCCTGCTCTCCCCGCAGAAAGAACTTTTGATCGAACTAAACCGCGACTCCAAGCTCAGCTTCAGGGAGCTCGCCAAGCGAATTGGAACGACTGTTGCGCGTGTCCGCTACCACTTCAAACTCTTGCTCCGGACGGGCTGCGTGAAACGCTTCACCGCAGTCATGCAGAAGCCTGCCAAACCAGTCAACTTGGTCCATTTCCGCTACTACACTTACCAGAAGGAGCACGAGGAGCAGAGCAAACGGGACCGCATCCTCATCAAGACCGAGGAGCCGGTCCAGGTCCCAAACACATACCAGTTTGTCGTTGAGACGAGCGGCGCCTCGGATGGCTTCGACTGGACCTGCTCCGATGACACCAAGGGCGCCTACGCGGGGCTTCACGCCGCCGAGCGCCTCTACCACGGCTACCTGCGGACAGAAAGCGCAGTCGTTACGAAGGTAATCTACGGCCTCTGGCCCGTGCGCAGCATGGACCTTGAGAAGACTTACGACACTTCAAGCTGGGAGCAGGAATAATTGCCTCAGCCAAGCGGTCTCAGCTTTATCCGGTAGTCGCATGCTTCTCCACACTCGAGCTTCCAAAACCTCACGTCTCCCTCGTATGCCCAGCTCGCCATCGCCGCAACCCACGTCGCCGCCTTCATCGGGTCTCCATACGGCGGAAGAAGCTCCATCCCATTCTCGACTTTCCTGCAAGTAAATCCGTTCTCCCTCAGCATCCGCACCAAACCGGGCATCCACTTATTCGGATTCCGTCTGGCGGCGAATCGAAATCTTAGTCTTGAATGCGTGTTCACCCTAGCCACCTCCTCGCAGAACCAATCCTGACCGCATTAAGCATCAGGTTCTCCACCTTCCGTTTGTGGAAATTAGCCGGCGGGGAGTTCTTCGCTCCCCGCCGGAGGGGGAATATGTGTGTATTACATCCATTCCCATTTTAATATCCAATCACTTTTCATAAATTTGTATGATATATGCGCTATTATTTTCATCTTTGATGCCATAATACATTAGATTTAATAATAAATGGCAAGAATATCTTAGATATGCCTGAGATAACGAAGCCAGCTCACGCGGTACTGCGCGAGATCTGTATGGATTCACGCAAGTCCACCAGCGATATCGCAAAGGCGGTGAAACTTTCTCGCGGCACTGTACAGGTGATTATACATAAACTGGAAACCGCTCTCGCTCTCCATTATGTCCCGGAATTTGATCTTTCCCGGCTAGGGTTCGTTCTTTCGTATACTATCAAGGTGAAGCTGAGACCGGGAATGGACATTAAACGCCTGAGGAAGGCGCTGGAGGAATCTACGCCCGTGCAGTTCGCCGCAGTGACGAAGGGAGACTTCGACCTCTTCATATTCGTCACGACCTCGGATCCGATTGAGTTCATACGCTGGGAGAACAAATTCCGCGCGGAATTTGCGGAAATGATAGCGACCTGGGAAACGGTGCACGTGGTCTTCAATCGCCTGGGGTTCTTCCCGGTGAAAGATTCGGCGATAGTGGGGGCGGACGTGCCTGCCGAACAGAAAAAACTCCTGCTCGGGCTCAACGGGAATGCGCGGATCAGCTTCACCGCCCTCGCAAGAGATACGGGCCTGACGCTGGCAATCGCGCGGTACCAGTTCAGGAAGGTGCTGAAGGAAGGCTACGTAAAACGGTTCAGCGCTGTCCTGGAGAAGCCGCCCACGAACGTCAATCTTATAGTCTTCGTCTCATACGCAATGCGGGCGGACCACGAAGAGCGCTCAAGACGCGCGAGGAGGGTACTGATGAAGGAAAACGAGTTCCAGCCGACTAACACATGGGCCATCGTCGCAGAGACGAGCGGAACTTCGGACACGCTGCGCCTGGGCTCCTTTGAGAGCGTTAAGGACGCGTATGAAACGCTTGGCGAGCTGGACAGCATCTACGGCGGACCCGAGTTCATCCGCAACCAGAGCGCGATAGTGGTGGACGTGCTCGTCGGTGCGTGGCCAAGCAGGAATGTCGATTTGGGCAAATGCTATGATATGACGAGCTGGCGGAAGAAGGATGAATAGTTCGCCCGCATTCCTTAGCACCTTCTTTCCCCTTCCCGCCGTCTCTTGGCTTATCCTGGAACCGGGCGGAAATTCGGGTTCTTGAGCTGCTTGAGCTTTTCGAAGCTGCCCGGGAGGAACGGTTCGTCCATGAAAATAGTTTGCATGCACGGGTATTAATCTGTTCGCTGCGGCTTGAAAATGCGCTGCACCGCTTCAGTGCCGATATATCCCTGCACCTTCGGCTGGGAGAAGAGCGCCTTTGCGAGCGCCTCCATCTCCTCGCGGAGCTGGGGAATCGTGCTTTCGGGGAACTCAGGTTTCCCGTCTGTGTTGAAAAGAATCAACTTGTCCTTCCAGGTGGTGGCAGCGACCTGCGCGATGTGGAACTTGCGGCTGCCCCCGCCAAGCACCTTTCCAGTATACTCGATTCCGGAATGCCTGGCTCTTGCCGTGAAGGCGAGAAATTCAGAATCGGTCGTTGGGTCATATTCCTTCGTGAATAATCCGAAGGTGAAAGTCCGTGTGCGCTCGCGGCTGGATTCCATGTTATCACGCGGCGTCCGAGAATAGGAGGACGTTCTTCTCAAGGACCTCGAAGGCGGCGTCGCGCTTCTTCACGTCAAGGAAGCATTTTATGCTGCCGACCCCTGAGACAAACGTGAAGGTGGAAATTCCGGCGTCCTCCAGCACCTTCGATAGGCGCTCGAGGACCTGCGGGCTGTTGTATATCTTTTCCCCGCGAAGCGTTATCATGCCTATGCCACGCACAATCGAAATATCGCTGATGCAGTTCAGCTTCAGCGTTTCCTGCGCGACCGCTGAGCGCGCTGACTCTGCGTCGTCCTCGCTGACGAAGAATCCGACGTCGTTATCCCCATTGTTGACTGAGTGGATGTTTATGCTTTTCTTCGCAAGCGCCTGGGAAAAGCGGCTGAGGATGCCTGAAATGTTCGCTATGCCCTTTCCCTCGATGGAAACGTAGGCAAGGGGGCGCTTGTGCATGCGCAGCTCAAGCATGGGTTTCCTTTGCCGGAAAAGGCTTATTAACCCCTTGCGGGCTGAACTTTCCCTTCGCAGTGTTTGTATGGATTTTTACGTGCCTATGCTGCTCGCCGGATTCGCGTTCCTGGGAGGCGGCATAAAATATATTGACAGCGTGTTCGATGAGCATGTCTTCAACAGGAATGCCGCGCTCGTGCTTGCTGGCGTTTGCGGAATCTTGATGGGCCTGCTTATTGCGATAGACACCTATGCCGCGACAGTGCTTTTGTCGATTGTTCTTGGGGTTGCGATTACGAGTAAGATTGACAACCCGGCATTTATCGCTGGAGCCGTGCTTGTGATTGCTATACCCGTTCTAGTTACCAACAGCCTCCCGCTCTATTTCTTCCCGCTCGCTGCGCTTGTATTTGGAGGGATGGCGGATGAGCTGGGGAACAATATGGTGGATGCGAAGAGGATACGCAACCGCCTTGCTGAGCTCTTCTTCCACTTCCGCCTCACGATGGAGACCGTGATGGGCGCGCTGGTGCTCGCCGGCATAATGCCAGCGCTTTACTGGGCCGCCCTTGTCATGTTCGACGTCTCCTATCATGTGGTTGGCGGCTATGCCGAGCGCGTGAAAATGGCCGGCGTGCAGATAACGAAGGGAGAGGATGCCGACGAGGTATGGGTGCGCGTAACCCATGCCGGCTCCGCTGCCCCATAATTATTTCAGAAAATACGTGGAAATTTTAGCGGATAATGCCACAAAACGCGGACATACGTGTATTTATGCTACAACATCCATAAAATCTATCCGTGGGTGTTGGACGTGGAGAAGTGCGATGTACTCGTGATTGGCGGGGGCGCCGCAGGCTGTACAGCCGCACTCAAGGCAAGCAAAAGCGGGCTGAAAACGGTTCTTATTGAGAAGGGAAGGCCTGAGACGGGAAGAAAAATAGATGTGACGCAGGACAATAAAGTGGATGGGATTATCCGCGAATTGGGGCTTAAGCCTGCGCATAGGTCCAACAGGTCGCGCTGGCTATCAAGGAACCATCACTTTGACCTTGAATCTAAGATAAGCGACTTGTTCTGGGTGCGCGGCGATGAGGACGCACTGGACATGCAGGCGGAAAGGGCGGCTGCTGACAAGGGCTGTGAAATCATTCACGGCGGAGAAATCTCTTCCGTCAGGCTTGGTGAAAACGGTTATGATGAGGTCGTGGTGAACAGAAAGGGCAAGGAATTGGCCTACAAGCCGGGATTCATAATCGCTGCGGATGGGTGGGCTTCGGGCGCCAGGAGGCTCGCTTTCCCACATATCACGCATACGGAAGGGCCTCATTTCTCAGGTGTTGGCATTATCGCGAAAGACCTGGATTTGGAAGAGGGGGTTACGCACATCTATTTCGATGAGGAGCACATCCCTGGCGGGTATGTTTATGCAGCGAATGCAGGCGGCAACTGTTTCATCGCCTCTGCCTTGCCTGTGCACCGGATGGGCGGCAAGACGCCGGGTTATTATTTCAGGAATTTTATGGAGCATGCTGCGCATGGGCGGAAGATTTTCGGGAAGAACGCAAAGGTGCTGGGGAGCTTTCACGGCGGGAGCAGGTGCGTAAGATTGAACAAGCACGCCCACAGGAACCTTCTCGTAACCGGGGATGCTGCCGGCCTGCTCGACCCGTTCTTGGGCTATGGCGTCAACCACGCTATCTTCTCAGGCTACTGGGCTGCTGAGATGTGCAGGAAATTCTCGCCGCTCGAAGTTGCCGACCAATACAACAACCTTGTTGCGCGCGAGCTGATGCCCGGGATAAGGCAGGGCGAAACTGCGCGGAGGATTTTTGACAGGCTCTCTAACCACGATCTCGATCGGCTCTTCTCATTCGTCCATCATGTCTCAAAGCACACGGATTTGGACTCGTTCTTTGACAACCCGCTTATATCGCCAGTTGCACTTGGCCGCGCAATGCTGAATCGCCCTGATTCGCTTCTCCTCCTGAGGCATCTACACCAGATAATCTAGCGTTTGAAAGGGAAGAGAGCTACCTTGTACACGCATCTTCCATCCTCTCCGCCGCATCCCAATTTCCAGAAGCGGACATCTCCCTCGTAGGCGAAGCTTGCCATCGACGCGACCCTTACCGCGGTCGCCATGCAGTCGTCGTACAAGCCGGTGACTTCCAGGACGCCGTCCCTGAATTTCGGGTCGGAAAAGCCGAATTCCTTCAGCCACCTCACCAGAAGCGGCATCCATCTCCTTGAGCTCTTCTTTGCCTCAAAATGGAATCTTAGGCGTGAGTGATAATCAGAAGCCATAGGGACCTTCTCACTGGCCTGGCAGCTTTTCCGGCCACTCCCCGACAGTAAGGGAGAAGACCCATCGCTCATTTACCTCGAGAGCCACGGTATAGTTCCCTAGCGTCTTAGCCCAAAACATCCCATCACCCCTGGAGCGGCTGCCCCAGCCAAAGCAGTACGAAACCCGCTGCCGTAAGCGACATCGCAAAAAGCATCGTGGGGAGGCTCATCAGGACGGCTATCTGGAATGCTATTCCTAGTATTCCGATGCCTCCCATAACTTGACCGAAATTCGATATAGTCTCCCTGCTGAACATGCATTTCACCCCGCAACGCAAGGCCCTGCCTTGCGCCTCTTCCTGCAGACAATCATGGTCTTCCCATCCGCCCGCAGAATCTCTATCTCCTCATAGCGGCCGTAAAGCCGCAGGACTTCCGCGGTTATCTCCTCTTCCTTCTTCCCGGTTGCATCATACTTCATCCCAATCACCCGTGCGGCATCTTCGGAGGGCGGGGGACTTGCCTCTTCCTGCTAATCAAGGAAGCGATAGGTGGGGAGACTGGGAGCCCGGCGGAGGTGTTTGCCTGCTCCCAAGTTCCATACAAACAGTTGTCATTCATCTTCGTTACCTCCCCACCAGGGGGTGATTCTTATTGCTCTTGCGTTATTTAAAT
>CAISET010000022.1 GCA_903884505.1 uncultured Microcaldota archaeon
GGACGTTGTAATACCAGCTGACGTTGAGCGTGCCGTTAAGCTCCACGGCACTGCTCTCGTCGAAGGTCGTGTTCAGCATCGTGGCGTTGCATGACAGCAGGAAGGCTGAGTAGTTCGCCTCAGGTATTGTGGAGTTTGCAAGTGTGTTATTGTTGCATCCAATCAGCAGGTATGCGGGGGGCCCTGCTGCGGAAGCCAGCCTGGTCGCGTTGGAGCCGAACCTGCTTCCCGCGGCCAGCCCGTTAATTCCGGTTGCGTACATGCCTCCGTTGAAGTAGGCACCGTATGCCATTCCGTTCTCAGCGGATATGCCATTGGCTGCAAATCCGGAGATTGTGTTGTTTGCGCCGCCCAATATGGCAACGCCGGATGCATGACCTTCGCTGGCTATATTGCCGAAGTTTGCCCCTTGGACAGTATTGCCGGGGCTGATTTCGAAAACAATCCCATAGGACGTATCATACGCTTCCACGCTCCCTGCCGAGAAGTTCACGATGGTGTTGCCGACGGAGGCGAGGAGAACCGCCCCTGCGCTAATGAAGCTGTCGCCGTAGATTTCTTCGGCTGAGAAGTTTTCGATGCGGTTGCCGGAACCGCCCAGTAAGCCGATGCCTTCTGCCTCGATACCGGCATCGATGCCGGCTACGTGGAAGTTGGATATGCGGTTTGAGCTTAACTCGTCTTCAGCAATCCCGATAAGGCCCATGGCCCAGTCGGATGCACTCACCGCATCAGCCAGCAGGAAGCCGTTTATGGTGTTGTTCGTGCCGCTCATCAACACGCCCATGCTGGTGCCATCGGAACCGATGAACTCCATTCCTGTTCTGTTGAAGTCGCTGTTCGTTACGTTGTCTAGGTAAAGGCCGACTGATTCCGAGCCGGACAATATCGGGCCGTAAAACGCCACGTTATTAATGAAGTGCAGCTGGTCCGAGCCCAATGCGTAAAGGCCGTAGGCGGATTCGCCAGACGCATACTCGCCGCCCACCGCACCCAGGTCCACATAGCTGTTGTTGAAGCTGTCCGCGTCGTAGAATGCAACCGCGTCCTGGCCTGCAATGACATCGCCGAAAGTCCCGACTACCAGGAAGATGGAACTTGACGAGTTGGCAGAGTGGATGAGGTAGGAGTTGCCATCCGTGCTGACCACGCTGCCGTAATCGTAGGGAGTGCGCGGCAGGGTTGCTGCGCTTACCGAACGGGACCCTCCGGACATGTCTCCTTGGACGATGAACATGTATCCGTTGCCGTTCACGTCGTCTGCGGAAAGCAGCGTTGCCTCATCAGCTCCGATGACGGAACCGTCAATGGCTATTTCCGCGAAGACGGAATCGTTCGAGCCATCGGTGATGATGCCGTAGGCGTTGCCCGTACTCGTGGTTATGTTGCCAAGGGTTATGTTGTCGAACAGGTCCCTGGTCGCGTTGGAGGCATCAATCCCGTAGACTGAGTAGAACGGAATCCCGATGTCCCCGATTGCAATGTCGGTGAATTCGGAGTCGTGGGTCCCTGACGCGTTTATGCCTGCAACCGCACCCGGAAGCATGGTGAAGCCGCTCATGTTGACCGATAGGCCGGGGTCAACGGTTACAAGCGGGTCCGACTCGGCGGCTTCGATGAGCACGCCATCCGGTGACTCGCCAATAAGGTTGACGGACTTGTTGATGTGGACGTTCTCATTGTAAGTGCCGTTGCAGACCACTACCAGCCCGTTTTCTGGCGCAGCAGCAAGCGCCGCAGCGATGGTGGTGTAATAGTCGCCGGTTTCGCAGGCCGGGCCGGAGTTGTTCACGACCTTCAGGGACGAGAGGCTGAAGGAAAAGTTGAGGAGCGTGGAGTGGTTCATGGTGAATATGACCCAGTCGCTCGTGGCATCGCCCTTGCTGGCCATGACTGCATGCGGCGTGTAGGTGTTTCTGGAGTATGAGTTCATCTGGTATTCTTCGCCCACCTGCCATCCGATATAGCCATCCAAGCCGGTTTGCCCGATGAATATGGGGTTGTCAATACCGAAATGAGTGGATTCGTTCACCGTGACCTGGGCTTCTGGCACGGGCTCGCTGCCCATTATGCCGGATTTTTTGCTAAGGAGCGCCTCGATGCGCTTTTCAATCAGCTGGACGTAGTAATTATTCTGCGTGTCCAATTCGCCTGCCTGTGCGGCGTCCTGGCTGCCTGCTTCGGGCTGCAGGCCAAGCCGAGTAATATTATGCTGCAGCTTGCTCTCGAAATTCTGTTTCCACTCCTGGGTGCGGCTTGAGGCCTGGCTGTTGCCGGAGGCGCCAGCCCAGGAGAAGGTGTTGGCGCTGAATTCCTCAGGCAGGGCTGCGCCCCGTATCAAGCCTCCGCCTTCCATCTGGTCCACGTATACGTTGTAATACCAGTCGACGACGAGCACGCTGAAGGTGTCACCATACTCAACGTTGCTCTCGTTGAATGTAGCGTTCAGCATTGTCTGGTCGCTGCTGCCTCCGAAGTAAACATCATCGCCGCCCACAATCGTTGGCAGCGTCGAATTCGCAAAGATGTTGGCCGAACCGCCAGTCGCGTAGACCCCGTATGGCGTCCCGTCTGCAACAATGTTTTCGAAGCTTGCGCCAGTAACTGTGTTGTTAATGGAGTCCTCGAAGTATGCGCCGTATGCATTATCATCCTCGGAGGTTATGTTGCCGGTCGTGATTCCGTCTACGGTGTTTGCACCTTTGCCGCCGCTGGATTCGAACTGCACGCCAAATGCCACATCATTATGCGATGTAATGTCGCCGATTGTCAGGTTGCGGACCAGGTTGGAAGTGGCATGGTCAAACAATACGCCCGCAGTAGTCGTGTTCGCGTCCTGGAAGCCTATGCGGACGTTTGAAATGTTGCTGTACGTAGTGTATGAGATGAGTACGCCAGATACGTTGCCTGTTGTTGACTGGAGCTCAGTGGCATTCACGTCGGAGATGATTTCGCTTTCTGCCTCGTATAAGTACACGGCCGAGCTCGTCAGCACGCCGGTGCCGGATATCTTTCCGAAGGATATGCTACTCACCGTGTTGCCGGAATTGCCATACCCGCTGTAAACGCCATAGGCGTATCCGTTGGGTGGCGAGCCCGTGACATTATCAAAAGTCAGGCCCGTGAAGTAGCTGTTTCCCGTATTCCAGTAGGCAAGGCCGTATGCGCTTCCGCTTCCTCCGGGGGCCACGATGTGGCCCAAGGTCATGCCGGTTATGTTGTCAGTATCGCCGTGGTCCCATCCGATGCCGTAAGCAGCCTGTGAACTCGCCGCTGCCGTGATGGTACCGATGCTGCCTCCGCTGACGGTGTTGTCCCCATCGGACGACACTTGGTATATCCCGAATGCGACTCCTCCGCCCGCATACACGCTGTCCGCAGTGAAGTTGCTCAGCACGTCGCTCTCAGTATTGACAAGGTAGGCGCCGTATGCGGACGAGCTTCCCCCGGAAACGTTGCCAACGCTGACGTTGAAGAACTTGTCATCAATGGAATTCGCAATGTCCATTCCGTAGCCGCCGACCGTGCCGTTTATGTTGCCGGTGGTAATCTGGCTGAAGGTGTTGTGCGACTTGTCGCTTATTTCTATCCCGAATGCATACTGGCTTGCGTTGATGTCGCCGCAGGTTGCCCCGGTCACGTTGTTGTATTCGGCTGAAGTCCACAGGTATATGAATTTGGCTTCGCCGTCATTCGCTGCGAGATTGCCCGCGGTAAGCGACTGAATCGTGTTGTAGTCTGAGGAATCTATTTCCATGCCGGTGGCTGAAGTGCCCGTGATGTTGTTGAACTGGATTGCAGTGAAGTTGTTGTAGTTCGCGCCGTCCAGCACGATGCCTTTTGCATCCGTGTTTATTCCGGCCACGTCCTCAAAGGTTATGTCATTGAAAGTATTGTTATTGGCAGGGCCGTTGAGATATATGCCGTATGCGCTCGGTGAATCGTCGGAGGTTATGTTTCCGCCGCTTATTCCGCTGAAGTGGTTGTCGGACGCGTTGGTGAGGTAAATCCCGTATGCGTTGTTGCCGCTGCTCGCGTATATGTTATTCATCAAAATGTCGGATATGGCCGCATTGTTTGTGGTGTCGACGTATATCCCGTGCACAAAGGAGCCATGCGACAGGTCCCCCTCTACGGATATGTTGCTTACAGCCACGTGGTCTGTGCGTTCCAAGTCTAGGATGCGATAATCGCCTGGGGAGAGGGAGATTGTAAGGTTAGACACGCTGGTGTAGTTTGCGTCGTGGATGTAGAACGTGCCGGTAATCACCCCGGCGCGGGACTCGCCGATGATGTTGACTTCCTTGTCTATCGCGATGGATTCGTCATAGGTGCCATTGCAGACTATTATATGGTCCCCGTTCGAGCCGTTTGCTGCACTAACTGCGCCCGTAATGGTATTGAAGTAGCCGCCGCCATTTGCTGCTGTGCAGGCAGGGCTTGTCTTGTTCACGACGAACGTATCGAAACCGCAGGATTGGACCCACCTGCAGCTGTCGCGGCCGTCGCAGGTGTTTCCGCCGTCCGTGTTAGATGACGAGTCGGAGCAGAGGAAATCGTATATGTTATTGCCAGTTATTGTGTTGCCGGTGAAGTTGTTGTTGGTGCTCGAAGACTCCAGCATAATGCCGTCATCGTTCGAGGTCGCGTTGTTGTTTTCCACCGTGTTGCCTGTCGCGGCATGCAGCAAAATGCCGATGCTCGACGAACTGATGTTGTTACCTGTTACATTGTTGCCTGTCGCGCCCCACAGTTCGATGCTGTCATAATAGCTGCCCATATCGCAGTTCCTCACCGTGCTCCCGGCGGAGGCCATTTGAACAGCCATACCCAAGCTTCCCGGGCCAGTTATGCTATGGCCCTGGCAGTCCAGCACCACGTTATTCGCAGTGATGGCTATGCAGGTGGAGGCGTCGCCCGAGGTCAGGCCGCTGGCGTTGATGGTGTAGGTGCCGGGCACGTCCAGGGTGCAGCCGCAGGCGCCCACTTCCCAGCCCGGGGCGCAGGCCGGAGGGTCAATTGCGCTCACTAACGCTGCGAACATTACGGCTGCGAAGACGATTGATAGTACGTTTTTCATCGGAACACACCCCGAAACTGCGGAGGGATTTGGACGGGGATTATAAATATTGCTTTCGGCGAGGAGGGGTCAGCGGGGGAATCAGGAGGAGCGTGGATCGGCAACGAACGTTGCCGACATTTCGCCGGGAGGCGAATTTGACTGAAGGGGGCCGTCGCAACTGCGCAACACCCGAAGGTGTTGCGGGAGACGCACATCCCTGCGGTTTCGTTGAAAAGGTTTATATGGGAAGCGTGAGATTTCTGCCCATCAAGTTTATGGAGATGGTTTTGATGGACTCTCTAGTGAAGGACGCATTGGTGCACAAGGCTGATGAGACGAAGCAGGAGCTTTTTGAGACGCCGAGAATCGTGGTTGCGGGTGTTGGCGGCGCGGGCTGCAACACCGTGAACAGGCTTGCGCGCGTCGGGATAAGGGGCGCGGAGCTTATTGCATTCAACACGGACAAGAAGCATCTGAACATCATTTCCGAGTCCGCGAAGAGACTGCTCATAGGCGGAACGCTGACGAGGGGATTGGGCGCGGGAGGATTCCCTGAAGTGGCGATGAAGGCCGCTGAGGCAAGCAGGGGTGAGATTGAGAAGATGCTGCAGGGAGTGGACTTGCTGTTCATCGCTGCGGGGATGGGAGGCGGGACAGGGACCGGCGCTTCGCCCGTGATTGCGGATGTGGCGAAGAAGCAGGGGGCAATCGTTGTTTCCATGGTATCCTACCCGTTCGTGCTTGAGAGGAACAGGATGAAGATTGCGGACGAGGGGCTCGAGCAGCTGAGGAAGAGCTCGGATACAGTAGTAGTAATAGACAACAACAGGCTGGTGGCGCTTGTCCCCAACCTCCCAATAGACCAGGCGTTCTCAGTCGCTGATGAGATTACGGCGAGGGCGGTCAGGGGGATTACGGAGACTATTACTACCTCATCGCTCATCAACCTCGACTTTGCCGACGTCCGCTCGATTATGAGGGGCGGAGGCGTCTCCATGATTGCAGTCGGGGAGGCGAAGGGGAGCAACAGGGTGCACGATGTGGCGAAGAACACGCTGAACCAGAGGCTCCTCGATGTGGACTACTCCGGGGCGAGCGGGCTGCTCATCCACCTTACGGGCGGGCCGGACATGACGCTCGGGGAGGCGAACGAGATTGGCGAGCTGATTTCGCAGAACGTCGCCTCGAACGCCAACGTCATCTGGGGCGCGAGGATGGATCCTGCCTATGAAGGGAGGATTGAGGCGATTGCCATATTCACGGGAATAAAGTCGCCTTACATAGTCGGGAAGACGAGCTTCGAGACCTCACCCAAGAAGAAAGGATTCGTGCTTGATGAGATATAGCGGAGTTCCAGGAGTCCGGGCGTGCGACCCACCTATTTTTATTTCTTATTGTACATATATGTATAAGTGGTCTTTATGGCAAGGCAAGCCCAGATAAGCCTCGCCCGCAACCCCACGCTGGAGAGCGTCCTGATGGTGGAGGGGGCGATTCGCGAGCATGGCGGGGAGATGGGGAAATACCAGGTTTGGAAGAATCTTCCCCGCAAGATGTCCTACCAGACCTTCCAGGTGATTGTCGACTACCTTCTCCATTCGGGCAAGATAGTCGTGGACAGGAAGGGGAAGCTGGTCTGGATATGGAACCCCGGGCTGGCCGCAAAGCTGCAGAAACAGATGGTTGTGATGCGGTGAAGCCGGTCATAGTCGGATTTTGGGATGCCCGCACGAAGAGGGCATATGATGCGCTGAAGAAAGGGAGGACCGAGGACCGCGAGCTGGCACGCTGCATCGACTGCGCGCTTGATGAACTGAAAAAGAACCCGTTTTGCGGGATTCAAATCCAGAAAAGGCTGATACCAAAAGGCTACAAGAAACGCTTTGATGGGCTTGACAACTTGTGGAAGTATGACTTGCCGGATGCCTGGCGGCTCGTCTATACTGTTGTGGGGAAGGAGGTGCACATCCTGGCGGTTGTGCTGGAGTGGATGAGCCACAAGGAGTATGAGCGCAGGTTCGGTTATAAGCCCGGATAGTCGGCATTGAATAAGTTTTTCTCCTCTTTTCCCCATTTTTATTTGATTTTTTTGGGTTTTGCTTTATATTCTACCTAAACTAAAAAAGAGGCGGGGTGAAAGCATGGTCGTTCACGATAAGAGTATTGCTATTAAGACGAGAGAGGATGTGGACAGGATTAAGAAGGAGGGCGGATGCGGCCCGGACAAAATCCCACTGAGGATGGCTGACAGCAATGATGACAGGGTAGCCCGCGACACGCAGAAGAATGAGCCAATGCCCCAGAAGCAGATAGACCCCAAAAACCAGATTACTGATTTCACGTCCCGAAAGAAGCCTCCGCACGCAGAGACTTCGGCGGACGCATTCGATAAGGATAATGCGGACAGCACAAAGGGAAATCCGCCGGTCGAGCAAAAGCCTTCGTTCCCGGCCATTGAGAAGGGCGACCTTGTGAGGAGGCCAAAGGTCCCCCGCGGAAATAGCTCGGCGGACATATTCGATGAGACTAATGCGAAGAGCGCCGCTGGGAGCACGCCTGAGCCGCTCTCCACCTTTTTCCCGTATGCAGGCAAGGCGAGGAAGCCCGCGCCCGGGCCGCGCGGCGGAATGGGAAGGCCGGAGGACCGGATTAATGCGGAGAACGTTGTCGAGGCGGCGAAGGAGGCAGACGGGAAGACGCTGCTCGAGGTGATGGGCGAGTACAACAGCGGCAGGTATGCGGTTGACCTTCTTTCACTCCAGCAGTGCTGCGCGGACCTTGAGAAGGCGAAAGTTTCCATGCCTGAGATTGAGGCTGCGATAAAGGCGCACGAGGAGAAGATAGGCAGCCCCGAGTTCTACGTGACAAGGATAATGCCTGAGATTGCGCGCGCATGCGCGGGCAAGGAGAATGCGAACGGCCGCTTCTGGCAGATTAATGAGCAGGTGCTCGATTATCTTGCGGCTGTAAAGGAGAAGATGAGCCCCGAAGATGCAGTCTCGCGGAGCTGCCACCAGGTGCCCGACCTCGTGAAGAAGTCGGGCGGTGACCCCGAGGCGCTGGCGCAGAGCTTCCAGAGCTCGCTCGGGTTAATCGAGTCCTACAAGGGCGCGAAGGTCTAGGTCCAGAGCCACGGCAGAAGGTTCGCGAGGAATGCGAGCACGATGAATGCCGCGATGAGGTCCATCGCCTTCGCCCCGAATATTTTCTTTTCCCCTACCATTCCCGAGACGATCCTGTTTCCGTCGAATGCGGGGATGGGCAGGAGATTAACTATTCCCACGAGGATATTGAGTATGAATGCCAGCGCGAGGAAGTTGAAGACGAAGCCCGGCCAATGCTTTCCCCTTGCGGAGAGCTCGCCGACGTAGTCCGAGAACCCGTAGGTGTGCTCGAGCACGCTCACCCCGACCTTGCCATCCGTCCCGGCGCGCAGCATGAACGTTCCGGAGTCCGTCACCACCTGCACAAGGTCGCACGCCTTCGTGCCATTGGCCGCGGAAACGAAATCGGAGACCTTCGAAACCCTGGAGCCCCTCCACGCGAGTATCTTCATCCCGGGGGTGATGAAACCCTGCGCCGAGGAGCCGTTGAGGGTTCCCACGACTTCCACATAGGTCGTCCCCATCTTATCGGTGGGGTAGGCAGCGAGCATGAGGGACTGGAAGAAAAGGAGAAAGACGAGGAAGATGACTGCGGTCACCAGGTTCGCGGTGGAGCCTGCGACGAGCACGCGGTTCTGCTTCTCCTGCTCCGCCTTCTGCAGCTTTTTCTCGTCCGGGTCTATGAAAGCGCCTATCGGAATGATGCCGAAGAGGACTATTCCCGCCGATTTTAGCGGAATCTTCTCTACGCGCGCGAGTATGCCGTGCGCGGACTCGTGGACTACTAATAGGACCGCGAGCGCGAGGATTCCCTCGAAGAACGGGAGGTTAATGCCCGGGAGCACGGGGGCTGCGCCCGGCCCCTCGGTTGCGAGGATTCCGGTGTTATGGACGCCGCCGACCAATGCCGAAAGGAAGGCTGTGACTGCGAACAGTATTGTGAATGTCTTTAGCGCCAGGCCCGCTATCCCGGCGAGCGCGAGCCCGCCCACGAGCATGGAGAGGAAGACCATGTAAAAGAGCGCGGCCGAGAGAAGGGCAAGCGTACTGTCGCTTGCGCCCGATGCCGCGGCAGTCGAGAGGCCTATGCCCTGCGATGATGCCGGGAGGCTTATCAGCTCCAGTATCAGCGGCGCTGCGGCGGGGAGGATGAGCTGGGAGAAGATTAGCAGGCCGACCATCGAGAAGATGAAGGTCTTCTTGGGAAGCTGCTTGAAGATGAATATGGAGCAGAGGCCGAACCCCAGCACCGTGCCAAAATCGGCGAACGTGCGCCAGAGCTGAGGGTTCGCCCTTGCGAGCTCATCGAGGATGTCAAGGCCCTTCTTCGTGCGGATGAGCATCAGGCCGTACTCGCCCTCCAGGCCGAGGAGCCGCTGGATGGAGGAGCCGCAGGCGAGCAGGAGGATGAGAATTGAGAAGACCTTCACGAACAGGGCGGGGATGAAGAGGAAGGAGGGCAGGTTGTAGTTCACTAGATAATAGAAGTCGGCTGCAGTAAACAGCGCGATGAGAAATGCGAGCAGCAGTGTGGCCGTTCTGTGCTTCATGGGGGAGTGATTTGCAGTGGTATAAATATAAAGCGTTGCAGAATGTTAGGTCGCGTTTTTGGCTTTCGGGTGATTTGATGGGAGAGTGCGAAGTTTGCGGGGAAAGGGAAGCCGGCTATTACGTGCTTATCGAGGGAGCGAAGCTCTGGGTGTGCGCCGACTGCTCGAGAAGGGGAAAGATTATAGCGAGGCCCGCGCCTGCCCCGAAGAAATTCGCGAAGCCTTCTGCCGCGGGAAGGCCGCCTGTTTCCACCGAGCTTGAGCTTGTTCCGGATTATGCGGAGAAGATTCGCGCTGCGCGGCAGAAGATGAAGCTCGGGATTCACGTTCTTGCCGAGCTTGTGATGGAGAAGCAGTCCTTTTTGGAGCGGGTCGAGGCGGAGAAGGCGCTGCCCACTGAAACGCTTGCCAAGAGGCTGGAGAAGGCGCTGGGAATCGTGCTGTTCGAGCAGGTGAGCTATGGCGCTTCCAGTGGTGAGAAGAAGAAATCCGGAGGGCTCACGCTCGGCGATTTGGTTTTCGTGAAGAAGAAAGGGGAGGGGAAGCAGTAATGGGAGTGGAGCTTGGCGACCTTGCAGTGAAGGAGCCCGTCTCCCTGGAGCAGCTCGCAGGGAAGAAGGTCGCAATCGATGGGAACAATGCGCTTTACCAGTTCCTCGCGATTATCAGGCAGAGGGATGGGACCCCGCTGCTGGACTCGAAAGGAAGAGTGACGTCGCATCTGTCCGGGCTATTCTATCGCACGGCAAGGCTGGTTGAGGCGAAAGTCAAGCCAATCTATGTCTTTGATGGCGAGCCTCCGAAGATGAAGAGAAGGACGCTGGATGAACGCAGAGCGATTCGCAGCGAGGCAAAGGAGAGATGGGAGGCTGCGCTGAAGGAGGGGAATTTGGCGGAGGCGCGGACTGCTGCGATGGCGTCCAGCAGGCTGACCCGGGAGATGGTTGGGGATTCAAAGAGGCTGCTTGAGATTATGGGGATTCCCTGGGTGCAGGCACCGCAGGAAGGCGAGGCGCAGGCAGCCGAGATGTGCATCAAAGGGGACGTGTGGGCGAGCGCGTCGCAGGATTTTGACTCGCTTCTTCTCGGTGCGCCGAGGCTCATCCGGAACCTTACCCTGAGCGGGCGGAGGAAATTGCCGGGAAGGGACGATTATGCGGAAGTCGTTCCTGAGATTATTGAGCTGGATAAGACGCTTTCCTCGCTTGGGCTCTCGCGCGAACAATTGATTTGGATTGGCATTTTGACGGGAACTGACTTCAACAAGGGGGTTAAGGGAATCGGGCCGAAGAAGGCGCTCAAACTAGTGAAGGAGTGCAAATCCCTTGAGGAAGCGGTCCAGAAAGCGGGCGGGGCTGAGCTTTTCGAGGTTGAGCCGCGCGAGCTTGAGGATTATTTCCTGCACCCGAAAGTAATTGGGGACTATTCTCTTGAGCTGAAGGTGCCTGAGCTGAAGCCGCTTATTGATTTCCTTGTGCTTGAGCATGACTTTTCGAAGGAAAGGGTGGAGGGCTCTGCCAAGGCTTATATCGAGGCGATGACGGAGACGGCGCAGCAGTCCAAGCTGGGCGAGTGGTTCAGGTGAGCGCTGAATTCGGGAGCAGGGGCGCGCGGCAAATCGGGCTGAGTGAATGGTTCAGGTGAGCGCAAAGCCTGAGGGCAATTGCTGGCAGCAGGTTAGAGTGGGTGGTCCGGTTGAGCATTGATATCCTGATTCTGGTGCTGCAAATCCTGTTCATGCTGGCAGGCTGCGCAGTCGCGTTTTTCTTCCTATTCTCCTGCCTTTCCTTCCTTTATGGCGCGCCGTTTGTCACGAGCGACAGGCGGGCGGTGGATGCTGCGCTGAAGCTGGCGAAGCTGAAGAAGGATGAATGGTTCTATGATTTGGGAAGCGGTGATGGCCGCGTGGTTCTTGCTGCTAGCAAGCTGGGGGCGAAGGCGGTTGGAGTTGAGATAAATCCGTTTCTCTGGCTTTTGGGCGCATGCCGTTCAGTGCTCTCTGGAAGGAAGGCGAACTTCCTTCTCCAGAGTTTTTACGATGTTGATTTGAGGGATGCGGATGTCGTGTTTGTTTATACCTGGCAGGGGACGAATGAGAAATTGGAGGGGAAATTGAGGAGGGAGCTGAAGAAAGGGGCGCGAGTTGTTTCGCACCGATTCACATTCCCCGGCTGGAAGCCTGCTGCGAAGGATGATGAGCGCAAGCTTTTATTGTATGTGAAGGAATAGAATGGCGGTCGATTCTGATGGCTTATTTGCAGGTAGCGCTCGATTTCGTTGATTTGGAGAGGGCACTGAAAGCGGCTGAGGAGGCGGTGAGAGGAGGAGCCGACTGGCTGGAGGCGGGAACGCCGCTCATCAAAAGCGAAGGGATGGAGGCGGTGAGGGAACTGAAGAAGAGATTTCCCTCCAAGGTGATTGTTGCTGACATGAAGACAATGGACACGGGCGCGCTTGAAACTGAGATGGCATGCAAGAGCGGGGCGGATGTCGTTGCGGTCCTTGCTGTTGCAGATGACAAGACCATCAGGGAGGCGGTTGCCGCTGCGAGAAGGTATGGCGCGCGGGTGATGGTGGATTTGCTCGGAGTGGAGAAGCCGATTGATAGGGCGAAGCAGCTTGAGAAGCTTGGTGTCGGCCTAATCTGCGCGCACGCTGGGATAGACCAGCAAATGGTCGGGATGACTTCTACTGAGATGGCTGCGGAATTGGGAAGAAAGGTGAAGGCGAAGATTGCGGTTGCTGGAGGAATCAATACGGAGAATATCGCTGAGGCTGCGAAATATTGCGAGGTAGTGATTATTGGCGGCGCGATTACGAAGGCTGCGAAGGCCGATGAGGCTGTCCGCGATTTGAAGAAGGCGATGAGGAGCGGAAAAGCCGTGAAGAGCGAATTGTACAAGAGATATGGGGAAAAGGATTTGGCGAAAGTTTTCCTCAAGATTTCCACGCCAAACCTATCCGATGCGATGCAGCACCGCGGGGAGATTATCGGGGTGAAGAATCTCTTTGGTCTGAAGTTTGCAGGCCCTGCGCTAACCGTAAGAACCTATGACGGCGATTGGGCAAAGCCTGTTGAGGCGCTGGAGAAAGCAGAGCCGGGAACGGTTATTGTTGTTGATGCGCAGGGGGGAAAGAAGGCGGTCTGGGGGGAGTTGGCCGGGAATTCTGCAATTGTAAGGAAGATTGCGGGAGTGGTCATAGATGGCGCTGTCCGAGATGTGGATGAGATTAGGAAATTGAAATTGCCGGTCTGCGCCAGGAATGTTTCTTCTGCTTCCGGAGACCCGAAGGGCTGGGGAGAAATAGGGCCTGAGATTGTTTGCGGAGGAGTGAAGGTGCGGAGCGGGGACTGGGTTGTCGGGGATGAGAATGGGATAGTTGTTGTTCCTGCGGAAGAGGCGGTTGAGATGGCGAACCGCGGCCTCGATGTGCTGGAGAGGGAGAACAGGCTGAGGGCAGAAATCCGCAGGGGGAAGACTCTTTCTGAAGTCGCCTATTTGAAGAAATGGGAGAAGGTTGGATGAGCGGGCTTGCGGAAACTTATGGCAGGACGCGCACGGATACGGATTATTTCACCAAACTTGCGAAGCGCTACATCAAAACTGGCGATTCAGTGGTTGATGTGGGCTGCGGGGCAGGCAACTACTTCCAACTTCTTAGGGAGCTGGTGGGAAAGAAGGGCGCGGTCTGGGCTGCAGAGCCCAACGAGGAGATGTTTGCCGCTGCAAAGAAGGAGGCGGGCAGGTTCGGTGTGAAGATTTACAGGAGGAAAACCGAGCAGCTGTCCTCCCTCGGGAAAAAATTTGACGTTGTTTTTGCGAGCCTTTCGCTCCAGTTCTGCGGAAATGACAAGGCATTTTCGGAGCTGCGGAAATCGGTGAAGCGGGGAGGGCTTCTTCTGTTTGTAATCCCGACCAAGCGCGATGGGATTACGAGCGCGGATTCGGAACGGAGCAGGAAATTCAGGGAGTTTTTTTACGCTGGAATGAGAACGGGCCTGAAGGAGAGGAACCTTCCCCCGAAATTTGATTTCGCCTACGTTTGCGGCCGGGGAAAGGAATTCAGGCGCCTTCTTTCCGCCCACGGGTTCAGAAGTTTGCGCTGGAACGAGGCGCCGAGCGGAAAAGCGGGCCTGGAAGGCATGCTGAAGTACTATGTCATTCCGTGGCGCAGCGAAAAAATCATCCCCGGTGTGAAGTTCAAGGATAGATACGAGATCATCACTGCAGCGCTGAAGCATGCTTTTGCCAGGTATCCGAAATTCGTTGTAACGCGCTATCACTTGGCCTGCGCTGCGCGGCGGATTTAGGCTACGGGTATCTTCCCGTGGGCGAGCTCGTCGATGAACTTGTCAAGGTGGTCGAACTCGTGCTCAACCACCGCATCGACCTTGTGCCTCAGCCCGTGGACATCAAGCCCGTTCTCGTGCGAGAGCTGCACCGCGACTATGTGCGGGTGGTCAACCGGCTTCCCTATCTGGGAGACGAGCCAGACATAGACCTCATCCACGTTCCCGAGCTCAGTGTGTATCTTCTCCGCGAGCCGGTAGGAAAGGAGGTTATAGATTTTCCCGATGTGGGAGACGGGGTTCTTGCCTGCTGCGGCTTCGCTGGAGCCGGGCCGGTTGAGCGGGATGATGCCGTGCACGCGGTTGCCCCTTCCGACCTGGCCGCAGTCCCCGTCCTCCGCGGAAGTTCCGAGAAGGGTGAGGTAGGTGCCGTTGATTCCACGGCCCCTGATGTCGAGCGTGTTCATGTCGAGCGAGACCGTCTTGTGGGTTTTTGAGCGGAGGAAGGCGAGGCCTGCTGCCTGTATCTCCTCCTTGCGGCGGAAGTATGCGCTCTCGCTGTCTATGAAGCGCTCAACGAGGCCCATCGCGACCGTGAAGTTAAGGCTGTCCCCGGTCCTGAGGCCCATCACCTTTATGTCCTCACCGCTCTCAGGGAATTTACTCTTGAAGTCGTGCGAGTTGTAGAATCGCTCCAGCTCCAGGACGAGCCTCTCCGTCTCGCTCATCGGCGCATAGCCTACCGCGGCCGAGGTGTCGTTCGCGGGGAGGAACTTGCCGCTCTTCCTGTTGAATATGTCGGAAAGCTCGGCCGAGCCGGGCTTCATCTCGTTCTGGAAGCTGACATGGACGTTGGGGTCCACGAAGCGCATGTTCCCCTTGAACCACTTGTGCGCAGCGCCTTCCGCTATCGCCTTTATGTCAATGGTCTTGCCTTCCATGCCGTATGCGGCGCGGTCCCCGTAGACCAGCTTCATCGGCTCGCGCATCTCGCCGCCCCCGAACCTGTGCTCAACGCGGCCCGCGACGAGAAGGGACTTGTCCGCGTTGTGGTGGAGGATGGCACCGAACTCCTTCATGTAGGCCCTGCAGAGTTCCACGGAAATTTCGTTCATGATGAAATCGCAGATGGTGTCGGGGTGGCCGATTCCCTTCCTCTCGACCACCTCGACCTGCCGCTTGTGCATCGGCGGCGCGTGAACTTGCTCTAGCGTTATGTTCCTCGTTGAATCACCGCTATGCTTTTGCAGGGAGGATTTAAAAAGCAGGGGAGAAATCTATGCCATGCGGAAAATGATGGCGCTTCTGGCGCTTCTTGCGTTCGCCTGGGTTGCTGCCGCCGCATTGGAGCAGGGGCAGGGGCTCGCGAACGGCTCGTTCGCGAACGATTCGCTGCAGGTGCAGATGTCGCTTAACAGGACGACGGTTTTTGAGGAATCGCCCTCAGCGGTCGCGCTCTCGGTAACAGTCCAGAACCCGTCCGATTCAAACCTCGAGGTCTGGTTCGCCGTCTATGACAAGGACAACGAGGAGTGGAAGGTCATTGAGAAGATTGGCGACGTGCCCGCAAGGGGAAGGGCGACCCTCGGCTACAATGCGAGCTTCCAGTATACGGGAATCAGCGAAGAGGAGACGCAGATTGCAATCATAGGTGAGATGGACGGGAGGGTGGTCGGCAGGACCTTCTCAGTCCTTGAGCAGTGGGAGATTTACGAGGGGTATTTGAAGGGAGGGCTCAGCGGGATTGCGCTCATCGCCGTGCCTGTTGCGAGCCTCGTGCTCCTTGCGCTGCTTGCCTTCTCGGTGCTCGTTGCGCGGAGCAGGAGGAGGAAGCCGAAGGAGGGCGATGAGTATACCCTGAAGACGCTTTTCTTCCCGCACATAAGCGGGAGGCCGCTCGGCGAGCTGCTGGCGGACCTGGTGATAAACCCCATCTTCTGGCTCGTGGAGGCTGCGTGCGGGTTCGTGCTCGTGATGATAATACTGGTCTCTTCGCTGGTTTCCATCCAGACCGATATTGCGCTGCTCGTATTCGTCATCGGGGGGCTGGTCTGCTGGCTCATGCCCTTCATATACCTCACCGTTGCCTGGACGCTGGACGTCTGGGATAGGGAGCCGCTCAGGTTCATCGCCTCGCTCTTCATGTGGGGGATTCTTGCCGCTTTCGTCGCATTCTGGGTGAACACCGCCATTGATCTTGCCCTGGGCCTGTTCCTCGGAGGGTTTGTCGGGATCCTTACCGCCATATTCGTTGCGCCGGTCGTTGAGGAGCTTTTAAAGGGGTCCGGGGTGCTTCTTGCGAGCGGGCACCATGAGATGAAGAATACCTACGACGGGCTGCTTTACGGGTTCGCGGCGGGCGTAGGGTTCGCCGCGATTGAGAACTGGTTGTACTTCGCCGTCCAGAACAACCCCGCATCTGCCGGCGGGATAGGCGGCTGGATTTTCCTCGTGACCTACCGCTCGCTCTTCAATTCGCTAGGGCACGGGTGGTTCACCGCGAGCACGGGCGCGGTCATCGGGTTCATGAAGGGAAGGAAGAGCCTGAAGAGGTATGCCGTCTTCGGATTCGTCCCGGGCGTGCTCATCGCGATTGCGCTGCATGCGACATTCAACTTCTTCGCGGTAGTGGATGCGGTCGTGGAGCTTGTCACGCAGGTTCCCATATTCATCTTCAACCCCCTGCTCGTGATAGTTGTGACTGCCATCTACCTTTGCATAATGGCGCTTGGGCTGCTTGAGTCGCGCGGGAAGACCATGGAAGATGCGCAGGGGTAGAAGGTATAAAAGGCGCGCGACCTGAATTGATTCGGGGTGTTCCTATGGCGGTCGCAGCTATTGATGTGCGCTATTCCGGGCCGATGAATGCGGTTTTTGATGAGGAGAACAAGCTGGCGAAATGGCTCGAGGTCGAGGCTGCGCTCGCGCTCGCGCAGGGGGCGCTCGGGATAATCCCGAAGGAGGCTGCTTCCGAGATTGCAAGGAAGGCGAATACGAAGGCTGTGAAACTAGCGCGAGTGAAACAGATTGAGGCGCAGATAGACCATGACCTTATGGCCATGGTGAAGGCGCTCTCCGAGCAGTGCGGGAAGGAAGGCAGGTTTGTGCACTACGGGGCCACGAGCTATGATGTGGAGGACACCGCGACAGCGCTCATCTTCCGCGATGCCATCGCGCAGATTGAGGGAAGGATGAAGGCGCTGAAAGGCGCGCTTTTGAAGCAGGCGCTGAGGCATAAGGCGACCGTCTGCATGGGGAGGACGCACGGCCAGCACGCCGTGCCCATGACTTATGGGATGAAGTTCGCGCTCTGGGCGAGCGAAATCCAGAGGAATTTCGAGAGGCTCGAGGCGGCGAAGGAGAGAATCCTCGTCGGGAAGATGAGCGGCGCCGTGGGGACGATGGCGACTTTCGGGCCGAAGGCTTTCGAGATACAGAAATCGGCCATGGATAGGCTGGGGCTGAAGCCCGCGCTCGTGACCACGCAGGTCATACAGAGGGACAGGCATGCCGAAGTCCTGTTCGTGCTTGCGCTCACCGCCGCTTCGCTGGAGAAGATGGCGAAGGAGATAAGGAATTTGCAGAGGACCGAGATAATGGAGGTCGCGGAGCCGTTCGGGAAGAAGCAGGTGGGGAGCTCCACCATGCCGCACAAGAGGAACCCGCACAAGAGCGAGCGGATATGCTCGCTCGCGAGGAATCTGAGGATGGATGCGCAGGTCGCGCTCGAAAACATTGCGCTTGAGCACGAGAGGGATTTGACGAACTCGGCGAACGAGAGGGTGATTTTCCCGGAATCGTTCATCCTGCTGGATTACATGCTGGGGCAGATGGAGTTCATAATCTCCGGGCTGGAGTTCTTCCCCGAGAACATCAAGAGGAACCTGGAGATGAGCCGCGGCCTCGTCATGGCCGAGAGGCTGATGATTGCGCTCACGGGCAAGGGGATGGGAAGGCAGGAGGCGCACGAGCTTCTCCGCGAGGCGAGCATAAAGGCGTTCAAAGAAAGGAGGCACCTGCGCGACGAGCTCTCCGGGGACAAAGCTGTGAGACAGTATCTCTCAAAAGTGGAGCTCGAGAAGATTTTCGATGAGAAGACCTACATCGGGAAGGCCATCGAGATTGTCGAGAACGCCGTGAAGAGGCTGTCCTGAAAACCCGGAGCAATTCCGATGCTGCTGGAGTATGCAATCGCCTTTGCGACGATTTATGTTGCAGTGCTGTTTCTCCTAATCTATCTTGAGGAGTCGGAGGAGATGGAGGACCCGAAGCCCGAGAAGTTTCCGTCCATAAGCATCCTTGTTCCCGCTTACAATGAGGGGGAGCATATTGCGGAGACGCTGAAGTCGCTCCTCCTGCTGGAATATCCCGGGAAAAGGGAGATAATAGTCATCAACGACGGCTCGAAAGATGATACGGGCGAGCAGGCGAGGAAATTCGCGAAGAAAGGAGTAATAGTTATAGACAAGCCGAACGGAGGGAAGGCGAGCGCGATGAACGTGGGAATCAAGCGCGCAAAAGGTGAACTGGTTGCAGTCCTTGATGCGGACTCCATTGTTGCGCAAGACGCCCTGCTCCATATGGTGGGCTATTTCGGGGAGCCCGAGATTGCCGCTGTCACGCCGATGATGAAGGTGTGGGAGAGCCGCACGCCCGCGCAGAAACTGCAGAAGGCGGAGTATATTTTGAATTCGTTCACGAAGAAGCTGCTTGAGCAGCTTGATGCGATTACGGTGACTCCGGGGCCTTTCAGCATCTACCGCGCCTCGGTCTTCAAAAAATTGGGGGGCTTTGACGAGGAGACGCTGACCGAGGACCAGGAAATCGCCCTGCGGATGCAGAGGGCGAACATGAGGATTGCGAGCTCTGTCGGCGCAATCGTCTATACTGATGCGCCTGCGGATTTGCGCGGCCTCTACCTGCAGAGGAAGAGGTGGTATACGGGTTTCCTGCAGAACATCTGGAGATACCGCGACCTGCTCAGCCCGAAGTACGGCGACCTGGGGGTTTTCGTACTGCCCGTAACGCTTGGAATGCTGGTCGCTGGAATCTTCGCGCTGCTCGCCTCGATTTCCGGAATCCTCACGCCGCCCGAATTCCGCCTTGACTTCATTTATGCGGATTTGGGCGCGGCACAGGTGATAATGCTCTTCGCATTCATTCTCGGGCTGCTGATTACCTACCTTGCCGCGCAGAGGCTCCATGAGAAGAATTCGCTCGCGCTTTTCGCAACAACATTAATAATGTCGCCAATCCTAACGCTATTCTGGCTCTTGATAATAGCCACTGCTGCGTTCAACATGCTGTCCGGGGGAAAGGAGATATGGAGAGGCGGATAAGGACGGCTTTCGCGCATGCAATCGCGCTGGGGGAAATGGCATGGAGAGAGGGATAAGGGCAAGGATGTATTTCTTCGCGTTCGTGATTTCCGCGCTTCTCTTCACTGTGGGAATTGTCCTTGGCTGGTATTTCGGGATTTCCGCGGTGAGCCAGACGCAGCAGGATTTCGACAGGCTGAAATCGGAGGCCTACTCGCTGGAGATACTTTCGCTCATGGGCGACTCGAACGCATCAGCCGTCTCCTGCGCGGTCTATTCCCGGAGCTTCGGAGACCTGATTTACCAGACCGAGCAGTTCGGCGGGAAGCTTGACTACCTTGAGAAGCAGAAGGGGAAGCTCGACCCAGAGGTCATGGCGCTCAAGTCCGACTATTCCTCCATGCAGATGCGCAACTATTTGATTCAGCAGAAGATGGATTCGAAATGCGGGAAAAGCAATAATGTGATTCTTTACTTCTATTCGAATGAGAACTACTCTTCGGCGACTGATGAGGGGCTACAGATAGCGCAGGTGGACAGGGAATTCAACGTATATACGTACCACTTCGATGTGAATGTGCAGAACCCGGTTGTCGATGCGCTGAAGGAGTCCTATGGGGTGGTGGTTACGCCTACGCTCATTGTGAATGGAAATAAGCTTGAGGGTTTCAAGACTGCTGGCGAGCTCCGCGCAATACTCAGCTCGCAGCACTGAACTTCTTCTCCAATTCTTTCGTGACCTCCCTTGCGGAGTTGAGGAGCTCCTCCAGGGTTACGGGCATTGTTTTTTCGATCATGTAGACGTGATTGGTGACGACCGGCACCTCCTTGAAGGACCAGCCCTTGCCATCGAAGGATTTCAAAGCCTCTGCCATCTCCGCTTTCCTGGCTTTTGAAAGGGCCATCACCTGCGCCCACTCGGGCTTCAAATGGAGCGAGACGTGGGCCTGGAATGTCAGCTCGAATTCGCCCAGCTGCCTGAATGCCTCCAGCCAGAGGGTGTTCGTCATCTCGCTCGGGGAGGCCTGGAACAGGGAGCCCCTGGCAGCGCATTCGTAGCCCGGGAAGGCCTTTCCCAGCAGCTCATTCGCCTTAGCGAGCTGCTTCTCCGCCTGCCGAATTAAGGATAGGCTGGAATCCACGCCCTTCAGAATTTCCCCGCCCGCGCCCGCGGCTGCCAGGCATTCCTTCAGCTTGGCGGCTTTTTTCTCAAGCTCCTCCTCTCCGATGAAGGCGAGCGGGTCGTTTAGGAAGGGGATGACCCTGAGCGGGCAGTCCGGGGGAAGCTTCTTCTGCAATAAGATTAGGGCTGCGAAATCCAATCATCTCACCTTCGGCGGGGGAGCCCCAAAATCCTGGCTGCGAAATCCAATCATCTCACCTTGAGCGCTTCCTTGAGCCTTTTCTTTATCTCCGGCCTGTTATCGAGAGTGAGATGGAGGACTTCGCCGTATTTCCCGAACTTGTCAAGATAGTCTTTGTTGAGGACAGCGAGCACCGGCTTGTTGGATTTGAGGCAGGCTATTACCGCCTCCTCGAACCTTTTTGAGAAAAGCTCCATCTTCCCGATTTCGTCTATCACTATCAGGTCCACGGACGTATCAAAAGCTGCTGCCTCGAGCGCCTCAACGCCTATCTCGTTAAGGTCCGAGAGGTTCACCCCGTAGCCCCCGACGTTAGCGGGGCTGCGCATGGATTTTGAGGAGAGAATGCCTTTTTTGCCGGTTTTCAGGTCAAGAAGGGCGAAGCCTATCCTTTCCCCTCCTTCCTTCATTTCAGGGGTGGAGATTCCCGCAAGCTTGAGCCCCAGCTCCCTTGCGACTTCCATGGCCAGGGCGGATTTGCCGGTCCTCGGAAGGCCGGTGATTAGCAGCTTAGGCGCGGGCATATGCCTGATTTGAGTGCGACTAATTAAAAGATTATTCTGGAAAATCCGCCGGGAAGCCCGGTGACTTCGTTTCCCGCCCCAGGCCACGCATTTCCGTCGGGCATAATCATTCCTTCGCAATTCCTTTGAGCCTGGCCTGGTGCCTTTCCGTAAATCAGCCCTTTGAAATTCCCTTGAGCCTCGCCTGGTGCCCCTCAAGCCCCCTTATTACCGCAGCCGCATCCTCGTGGAGCACCCAGCCGACCTTCTTGCCCGAGAGGACAGGCTTCGCCAGCCCCGCCCTCTTCAGCCTTCCGAAGGCCGCGACCGCGGTGCCGAAAGAAAAATCACCCATCTTCCGGTAGATTTCCATGGGCGCCCGGGGCTTGCCGTCGGAAAGGAGCCTTGCTATGGCAAAATCGGGGGCCCTGACCAGCTCCCTCACCAGGTGCACGCCGTCCCTGGGCTTGAGCGTGGGCATATGCTTGTTTTGTGGATTTGGTCATTTATAATCGTTTGTATCGGGTTCTATTTGAAATAGAAACTATTTTATATGGCAATAGGCAAATTATGGCGTGGCGGGCCGTCATGCCGCCCAACCGTCTCCGACGGGGTGATTTCGTGGTCGAAAAGAACGGTGATGCGCTGAAGACGCTCGAACGCCGGCCTAACGGCGTCTTTGTCTCGAGGCCTGATGCGGTTGATGCGGAACTCAGGAAGCTTTTTGATTTGCAGAAGGAGAGGATTAAGAATGAGCCCTATTTCCCCGTCGGCGGGGAGCTGGAGGTCATGCGTGCGGCTTATTACGCGAACCTCCCGATAATACTCAAGGGCCCGACGGGCATCGCGAAATCCACCCTGGTCGCCAATTTTGCGGTAATGATGGGGCTGCCCATGGAGAAGGTGCCCGGCGAGCAGAATATCTCCACGTCGAACTCCATCGGCAGCGTCATTCCCCTGGAGGTCGAGGGTATGGGGGTAACGATGGTGTACAAGGACGGCCCCGTGGCGAATTTCGCCCGCTCCGAGAAGGGCGCGCTCCTTTATATCACCGAGGCGAACAAGATTGAGGGCGGCATGCTCTCCGCATTCCACACCATTACGGATTATGACCGGATGCTCTATATACTGGTCACGGGCGAGCACATACCGCTTTCGCCGAAAAGCGCCGTGATTACGGACTACAACCCGCTCTATAAGGGGGGGCTGGAGAACCTCTCGCCCGCGTTCCTGCAGAGGTTCGTCCACATCACGCTCGAGATGCCCGAACAGAAGAAGGAGCAGGCGATTTTCGAGATGAAGTACGGGCTCAGGGACAGGCCTGGCGCCCCGGAGCTCGGGAAGCGCGCGCCGAGGAAGGCGGATAAGGCGCTCATAGATGCGCTCACGAAGGTCGCGAAGGACATCCGCATGGGGAAGGACAAGAACTTCGACATCATCGAGTCGCCCTCCCCGAGGCTCGTTGACAACGCGATTAAGCTCGTGGAGCAGGGGCTTTCCCCGTATTACGCCGTCATGCACGGGCTCATACAGCCTCTCGTCGACACGCTGAACGGCTCCTACCACGCCATGCTGAAGGTCGTGGACGGGTTCTCGACTTTGCTTGAAGGGAAGCCTTAGAGGTGGGCGCATGCCGACTGAGCGCTCCAGGGCCGGCTTCCTCTACGAGGCCAGCTTCATAGAAAGGGCCAGGATTTGGTGGCACGTGCGGAGGCTGAACAGGAGCCGCAGCGAAAGGGCGCGTTACGATGCGGCTTGCACATTGAGCGCAATTGGGGACGCAAGTGCGGTGGAGCCGCTCATCAAGGCGGCCCGGTCTTCTTCCAGCCTCAGGGTTCGGATTGCTTCGGTATTGGCGCTGAGGAACATCGGGGATGAAAGGGCCATCGAGCCGCTGGTTAAGCTTCTGGAAGGAGACACCAGTGAGTCGCATGATTACAGGATACTTGATGCGCTCGCGGAATTTGGCATGCCTGCTGCCGCGCCGCTTGTTGAGCTTGCGAGGACGACCGAAGACAAGCACCTGAGGCGGGAGATTTCGAATGTTTTGGAGAAGATAAACAGGATTGCGAAGTGGAAGCCGCATGACTTCGGGATTCGGGATACGGCTGTAATTCCTAAGCCGGAGGTTCCGCCTGAGTTCCAGAGACTGGTGCTGAAGGATGTGCCGAAAGCGAAGATTGCGTGATGATTATGGATGAGGTCGATGAGCTCATAGGAAGGCTGCGGAAGGATGGCGATGCTGAGGAGCGGGCGCGGGCTGCGTTGAGGCTGGGGGGGCTGAAGGAAAAAAGGGCAGTGGAACCGCTGATTGAGGCGCTTGGAGATGCGGACTCGAATGTTAGGAGGTATGTGGCGTTAGCGCTGGGGAAGATTGGTGATGAGAGGGCGGTGGAGCCGCTGATTGGTGCACTGAACGGAGATGCGCAGCCGTATGTTCGATGGGATGCGACGGATGCGCTGGGGGAGATAGGTGGTGCGAAGGCGGTGGAGACGCTAATTGAGGCGCTTGAGGATGCGGATAGATTTGTTCGAAATAGTGCAGCTGATGCACTGGTAAGGATTGGGGAGCCTGCCGTGAAACAGCTGGTTGAGGCGGCGATGGAGCCGGAGAAGAGGCATCTTAGGGGGATGATTGCCGGGATTCTGAAGGACATTGATGAGAAAGCGAAGTGGAAGCCGCATGACTTCGGGGTTCGCGATACGGATGTGATTCCCGTCCCCAAGGTTCCGAAGGAGTTTGAGAGATTGGCGCTGAAGGATGTGCCGAAAGCGAGGGTTCCTGGTTGATTGCTATGTTCGAGGGAATTAAGGTATGGTGGCATGTGCGAAAGCTGCGGAGCGGAGATGCCGAGGAGCGGGAGCATGCTGCGGAAAGGCTGGGAGAGCTGAGAGGTGCAAGGGCGGTGGAGCCGCTGATTAAGGTGTTGGGGAATGACGAGCCGTATATTCGGTATTATTCGACTGAGGCGCTGGTGAAGATTGGAGAGCCTGCGGTGGAGCCGCTGATTAAAGCTCTGGAAGAGGGTGATTCGCGCGTTCGCTATGGGGCGGCGAGGGCTCTGGGGAAGATGGGGGATGCAAGAGCAACGGAGCCGCTGATTAAGACGCTTGGGGATGCGGATAGAAATCTTCGGATTAGTGCGGTGGAGGCGTTGGGGACAATTGGTGATGAGAGGGCCATTGGGCCGCTGAGTGAGATGCTTGGAGATGCGGATTCGACTGTTCGGAGGAATGCGACGTTGGCGCTGGGAAAAATAAAATATGTGAGGGCAGTTGAGCCGCTGATAAGGGCGCTTGATGACGAAGATGCAGATGTTCGGACATATGCGGCATTGGCACTGGAAAAGCTGAAAAATGTGCGTGCGGTGGAGCCGCTGATTAAGTCGCTTGGGGATGGGACGTATTGGGTTCGGATACATGTGGTGGGGGCGCTGGGACAGATAAAGGACGTAAGAGGTGTGGAGCCGCTGATTAGGACGCTTGGAGATAAGGACGCGGATGTTCGAATGAATGCGACGTTGGCGCTGGGGGGGATAGGCGAGCAGGCGGTTGGGCCGCTGATTAAGGCGCTTGATAATGGAGATGCGAGTGTTCGGTGGAATGCAGCGAAGGCGCTGGAGGAGATAGGCGAGCCCGCTGTTGTAAAGCTAGTCGAGGCGGCGAAGGAGCCGGAGAAGAAGCACCTTGTGAGGACGATTTCCGGGATTCTGAAGGAGATTAACGAGAAAGCGAAGTGGAAGCCGCATGACTTCGGCTGCAGGGAGACGGAGATTCTTCCTGTGAAGAAGGTTCCGAAGGAGTTTGAGAGATTGGCGCTGAAGGATGTGCCGAAAGCGAAGGTTGCGTGATGATTATGGATGAGGTCGATGAGCGCATAGAGAAACTGCGGAAGGGGGACGGTGCCGAAGAGCGGAGGCAGGCTGCGGTGAGTCTGGGAGAGCCGGGATACACGAGGGCTGTTGAGCCGCTGATTGAGGCGCTTGGGGATGCGGATTGGAGTGTTCGGGCTGATGCAGCGGGATCGCTGGGGAAGATTGGTGATGAGAGGGCGGTGGAACCGTTGATTGGTATGCTGGGAGATGAGCAGGCTGGTGCGCTGGGAGATGAGCATGGATATGTTCGATGGCAAGTGGCGAAGGCGCTGGGTGAGATGGGTAGTGTGAAGGCGCTGGATGCGCTGATAGGGGCGCTTGGGGATGCGAATAAGGATGTTCGCGAGAAGGTGGCGGGGGCGCTGGTGAAGATAGGCGAACCGGCCGTGAAGCACCTGATTGAGGCGGCAAACGACCCGAACAAGAAGCATCTGAGGCGGGGGATTGCCGGGATTCTGAAGGAGATTAACGAGAAAGCGAAGGAGAAGGAGCACGATTTCGGGATTCGCGATACGGATGTGATCCCTAAGCCGAATATTCCAAAGGAGTTCAAGAGATTGGTGCTTACGGATGTGCCGAAAGCGAGGGTGAAGGCATGAGCGACGAGGTTGAGAAGCTCATAAAGAAACTGCAGAAGGGCGATAACATGGAGCGGAAGCTGGCTGCGGGGAAGCTGGGAAAGCTGAAAGATAAAAGGGCGGTTGGGCCGCTGATTAATGCGCTGGGGGATGAAGACGGAACGGTTCGGTGGTGGGCAGCGGGGGCGCTTGGGAGGATAGGCAATGTGAAGGCCGTGGAGCCGCTGATTGGTGCGCTGGGAGACGAGGATAAGCGCGTTCGAATGTATGCGGCCGATGCACTGGGAAGGATTAAGAATGAGAAGGCGGTTGGGCCGCTGATAGGAGTGCTTTGGGATAGGAATTCGGGTGTTCGGGTTAATGCGGTGTGGGCGCTGGTGGAGATTGGTGAACCTGCCGTGAAGCATCTTGTCGAGGCAGCGAAGGAGCCGGAGAAGAGGCATCTTAGAGGAATGATTTCCGAGATTCTGAAGAAGATGGATGAAGAGATGAGGAAGAAGCCGCGCGATCTGGGCTGTAGGGAAACGGAGGTACTGAAACCGAAGAAGGTTCCGGAGGAGTTCGAGAGGTTGATGCTGAAGGATGTGCCGAAGGCGAGGGTGAAGGCATGAGCGGCGAGGTTGAGGAGCTCGTAAAGAAACTGCAGAACGGCAGCGATGAGGAGCGGAGGAAGGCAGCCAGAAAGCTGGGGGAGATGAAGGAGAAGAAGGCAGTGGAGCCGCTTATTGGGGCGCTGAAGGATGTGAATGCGGGTGTCCGATTGTATGCTGCGGAAGCGCTGGGGAATGTGGGTGACGTGAAGGCAATCGAGCCGCTGATTGGGGTTCTGGGGGATGAAAATCCATATGTTCGTGAGGATGTGGCGAAGGCGCTGGGGAAGATTGGTGATGCAAGGGCCGCGGGAGCGCTGATTGGGGTTCTGGGAGATAGGACTTCGATGGTTCGGCATTATGCGAAGGAAGCGCTGGTGCAGATTGGCGAGCCTGCGGCTGGAAAGCTGGTCGAGGCAATGAAGGACCCGGAGAAGAAGCACCTGAGGCTGGAGATTTCCAGGATTCTGGAGAACAGGTTCGGGTTGACGGTTTTGGACGAGGTTGAGAGGCTCGTAGCGGAACTGGAGAACGAATGTGTTCATGGGCAGATAGAGGCTGCGAAGAAGCTGGGAGAGCTGAGAGACATCAGGGCAGTCGGGCCTTTGATTGAGGCGCTTGAAAGTTTGGACGATGAGATCCAAAGGAATGCGGCTTGGTCGCTGGGGGAGCTGAAGGATGCGCGGGCAGTGGAGCCGCTGGTAAAAAGGCTTGGCGAGGCGGATGAGATTTTTCGGGATAATGCGGCAGAGGCGCTGGGTAAGATTGGCGTGCCTGCGATTGGGTTGCTGATTAAGGCACTTGGGGATGCAGATAGAAATGTCCGAATTAATGCGGCAGTGGCGCTGGTGAAGATGGGCGAACCGGCCGTTGGGCCGCTGATAGGGGCGCTTGGGGATGGGAATGCTGAGGCTCGGGGCCATGCGACGTTGGCGCTGGAGGATATTGGCGAGCCTGCCGTGAAGCATCTTGTCGAGGCGGCGAAAGACCCGAAGAATAAGCACCTGAGGTGGGAGATTTCAGGTATTTTGAAGAGGATTGACGAGGGGATGAGGGAGAAGCCGCGCGATCTGGGCTGCGTTGAGAATGAGAGGCTGAAGCCTCCGGAGATTCCGCCTGAATTCCAGAGATTGGTGCTGAAGGATGTGCCGAAGGCGAAGATTGCGTGATGGTTATGGACGAGGTTGAGAAGCTTATTGAGAAGCTGCGGAACGGCGATGACAGTGAGCGGTCGCAGGCCGTGAAACAGCTTGGAGAGTCGAACGACCCGAGGGCGGTTGAGCCTTTGATAGCGGCGCTTAAGGATGCGAAGTGGAGCAATCGGATTAATGCGGCGAGTGCGCTGGGAAAGATGGGAGACGCGAAGGCGGTTGAGCCGCTTATTGAGATGCTTGGGGCGGAGGCGAGTGTTCGGATTGGTGTAGCACATGCCCTGGGAGAGCTGAAGGATGCGAGGGCTGTGGGGCCGCTGATTAAGGTGCTTGAGGGTGCGGACTCCGATGTTAGGAAGTATGCAGCGGAGGCGCTGGGGAAGATAGGCAAACCTTCCGTGGAGCCGCTGGTTAAGCTGCTGGAGAACGCGGATGGAGATGTTAGAGACGATGCGGCGTGGGTGCTGGTGGATATTGGCGAGCCGGCCGTGAAGAATCTGGTTGAGTCGGCTAAGGACCCGGAGAAGAGGCACATCGTGAGGACGATTTCCTGGATTTTGAAGAAGATCAACGAGAAGGCGAGAATAAGGGAGCACGATTTCGGAGTTAAAGATAGGACCGTGATTCCGGCCCCGGGAATTCCGAGAGAGTTCCAGAGACTGGTGCTGAAGGATGTGCCGAAGATGAAGATTGCGTGATGATTATGGACGAGGTTGAGTGGCTCATAAAAAAGCTGCAGAAAGGCAGCGAAGAGGAGCGGCTGGAAGCAGCCAGAGCGCTGGGGAATAGGAAGGAGAAGAAGTCGGTGAAACCGCTGATAAGGAGGCTGAAGGATGCTGATGCGGGTGTTCGCTGGTATGCCGCGGAAGCGTTGGGGAATGTGGGCGATGCGGAGGCGGTGGAGCCGCTGATTGAGTTGCTGGGAGATGAAGCTCCGGTGGTCCGAATCTATGTCGCAAGTGCACTGGGAAAGTTAGGGGATGCGCGGGCTGTTGGGCCGCTGATTAAGGCGCTGAGGGATGCGGATTCGAATGTGCGCAATATGGCGAATGATGCGCTGGTGGGAATCGGCGAGCCTGCCGTGAAGGCACTCGTTGAGGAGTCGAGGAAGCCTGAGAACATGCACCTGAGGCGGCAGATTTCGAAGATTTTAAGGTGGATTGAGTCTGATGCAAAATGCAACAAGCATGATTTCGGGATTCGCGATACGGATGTTATTCCCGTCCCCAAGGTTCCGAAGGAGTTTGAGAGATTGGCACTGAGAAATGTGCCGAAGGCGAAAATTGCGTGATGATTATGGACGAGGTTGAGGGGCTCATAGGAACGCTGCAAAAAGGCTATTCTTGGGAGCGGAAGGAGGCTGCAGATAGGCTGGGAGCGCTGAAAGATATGAGGGCGGTGGAGCTGCTGATTAAGGCGCTTGGGGATGGAGATTGGCAGGTTCGGGAGGCGTCGGCTGGGGCGCTGGGAAAGGTAGGTGATGCAAAGGCGGTTGGGCCGCTGATTAGGGCGCTTGGGGATGGAGCTACGAATGTTCGGTATGAGGCGACGCGGGCGCTGCTGAAGATTGGCGAGCCCGGCATTGGACCGCTGATAAAGGCGTTTGGGGATGAGAGGGCGAATGTTCGATTGTGTGCGGCGCAGGTGCTGGAGGGGATTGGCGAACCGGCAATAGAACCGCTGATTGAGGCGCTTGGGGACGCAGACGTGAATGTTCGGATTAATGCGGCATATACGCTGGTGAAGATGGTAGGCGAGCATGGGGTTGGCAAGCTGGTTGAGGCAACGAAAGACCCGGAGAAGAGGCATCTGAGGCGCGAGATTTCTGCGATTATTACGAAGATAAACGAGGAAGCGAAGGAGAAGCCGCATGATTTCGGCTGCAGGGAAACGAAGGTGCTGGAGCCGAAGAAAATTCCTGATGAGTTCAAGAGAGCGATGCTGAGAGACGGGCAGGTTAAGGTGAAAGCATGAGCGACGAGATTGATGATCTCATTGAGAAGCTGCGGACGAGCCATGACGGCGAGCGGGAGCACGCTGCGAAAAAGCTGGGGGAGCTGAAGGATGCGAGGGCTGTGGGTCCGCTGATTAAGGCTCTGGGAGATGCGGATTCGTTGGTTCAGGACAATGCAATGCAGGCGCTGGGAAAGATAGGCAAGCCTGCGGTGGAGCCGCTGATTAAGGCGCTGGAGTATGCGGACTCGGAAGTTCAATGGTATGCGGCGCGAATCCGGGGGAATGCAGCGTTGGCGCTGGGAATGATAGGCGATGCGAAGGCAGTGGAGCCATTGGTTGAGCTGCTTGGGGATGCGGATTCGACTGTTCGAAGGAATGCGACGTGGGCGCTGGAGTGGATTGGCGAGCCTGCGGCTGGAAAGCTGGTTGAAGCGGCGAAAGACCCGGAGAAGAAGGCGCTGAGGGGGACGATTTCCGAGATTCTGAAGAAGATAAACAATATTGCGAAGTGTAACTCGCATGATTTCGGGTGCGTTGAGAAGGAGAGGCTGAAGCCTCCGGAGATTCCGAAGGAGTTTGAGAGATTGGCGCTGAAGGATGTGCCGAAGGCGAAGGTTCCAAGTTGATGGTTATGGATGAGGTTGAAGGACCCATAGAGAAGTTGCAAGATGGCAGTGTTAATGAGCGGCAGCAGGCTGCGAAGAAGCTGGGGGAGCTGAAAGGCACGAAGGCAGTGGAGCCGTTGATTGGAGCGCTGAAGGATGGAGATGCAGATGTTCGGATGTGTGCGGTGAATGCGCTGGGGGAGATTAAAGACGAGAGGGCCGTGGAGCCGCTGATTGTGGCGTTAAAGGATGATGATTCGTTTGTACAGATCTTAGCGGCATTTGCGCTGAGTGATATTGGCGGTGAGCGGGCGGTTGGGCTGTTGATTGAAACGCTGAAGGATAAGGATCCAATTATTTGTTTGTGGGCGATAGGGGCACTGGTGAGGATTGGCGAGCCTGCTGTGAAGAGTCTTGTTGAGTTTGCAAGAACGACCGAGAACTGGCATCTGAGGGGGACGATTTCCGAGATTCTGAAAAAGATAAACGAGGAAGCGAAGGAGAAGCCGCATGATTTCGGCTGCAGGGAGAAGGAGATTCTGGAAACGCCGAGGACGCCAGATGAATTCAAGAAGATCATACTCGATGGGAAACCGGTGAAAGAGGATGCGGAACGGAAGCAGACGAGGGTGAAGGCATGAGCGGCGAAATCAAGCTGAAATTGCCGAAAAATGAGGCTTACGAGCGGCTTGGGGAGCTGGCGAAGGGCATGCCGCAGGAGAAGTTCGAGGAGATGCAGAAGAAGCACGGGAAAAAGTTTGAGGAGCTCGCCGAGCTGGCCGGGAAGGCCGCGAAAATAAACGTGAGGCTCGCGGGGAAGGTGCTCGAGAAGGCCGACGATTTCCTGAAGAAGATGGGGGAGAAGGAGATTGACGAAAGGGCAATCTATGTCGCGGTGAAGTGGGGCAACCAGGTCCTCATCCAGAGGGGGAAGGAGATGCCCATCTTGAGCGAAACGCTCATCGCCGAATTCAAGCCCGAGTTCGCGAAGATGGAGGACTGGCAGTGGGGGCAGCTTGTGGAGCTGCTCCGTGAATTCAGGGATGCGCCGCTCGCCGCAATCTACTTCATGGATGTCGCCGCGAAGTATGCGGAAGTGAGGCTGAACTGGGAGAAGTTCGTGGAGATGGCGATGAGGGACAAGGATAACGCCATACCCTTCATCTGCGAGGAGTCGGACGAGGCGAAGGAATGGCTCGCAAAGGAGATTGCCCGCAGGAAGGTGGCCGTGGTCCGCGGCGCGGACATGCTGGACGAGCTGCACGGGTTCGTCGTCTGCGTCTCGCACAGGTCCCTCGGGCTCGTAATCGGGAAGGACAACCACTTCAGCACCAACATGACGAACGTGTTCAACCCGGAGATGGTCCACCTCTTCGATTCCAAGGAGAAGAACAGGCGCTGCTACGTGGTAAGCAACCTGCACGAGGCAGGCCACCACAGGTGGGATTCCTTCGAGGTGGATGTCGGGAAGCTGAATTACGGGGCGTTCGGCTGGAAGCGCGCTGCGACCGGGAAAATAATCCTGGAGAAGGGGGAGGAGAGGATAGAGGTGAAGGACTGCTTCGACCTGTACAAGCTCTTCCCGAACTCCGCAGTAGGGCAGTGGCTGCACAACGTGCTCGATGACGGGAGGGTGGACCTCTCGAACTGCAGCTATTACGATGGCTATGCCGAGGACATAAGGGGAGACAACCGCGACCTCCTGCGTTTCAGGCCCGATGTGAAGGGGAGCGGCGCGGAAGAGATTTTCGAGGCGCTGCTGCAGCTCGTGATTACCGACACTACGAAGCACCCGCTCTCCCCCGAGCTTGAGAAAAAGGTGATGCCGCTCTACGAAATTGCGAAGAAGGTCAGGAGGATTGACTCCAATGCGACCGAGACCTTCAACGCGGCAATCGAGATTTACAAGGCGCTGGAGAAGGAGATTCCTCCTCCGAAGATGATTGAGATTCCGCCCGAGGGCCTCCCAGGCGAATTCAGGCCGAACAAGAACAACCCCGCGAACGTGCGGATTGTCGAAAGCAAGAATGCGAAGGATGGGAAGAAAGGGGAGGGCGGGAAGCGCGACCAAAAAGAGGGCGCTCCGCACGAGTTCGACGGGCCTGACCCGAAAAAGGATGTGAACATCGAGCCGGACTACTACGATTCGAAGGATGGGAAGAACAATTACGACGAATGGAACTACCAGGCCATGAGCTACAGGAATAGTTTTACGCACGTCGATGAGGTGGTGCTGCCTGCCGGGGAGCCCATAGAGATTCCCCTGGAGGTCTCGCGCAGGATTGCGAGGATGTTCGACCAGATGAGGCCCGTCGACTTCAGGACCAGGAGGAGGCAGGAGGAAGGGGACGGGATAGACGACGAGAGGCTCGCGGAGTATGTGGTTGAGAGGCTGATGGGGCGGATTACGGAGCAGAACTTCTACACGAAAACCACGAGGGAAAAGCGCTCGGTACTCGTGGGCGTCCTGGCGGATTTCTCGGGCTCGCACCAGGAGAGCATAGGCGGGGTGATGGCGATAGAGATAGGGAAGCAGGCCTTCGCCTGCGTTGAGAAGGGGGCGGAGATAACGGGCGACCGCGCCGGGGTTTTCGGCTTCACCTCATCCGGGCCTGGCAGGACCGAGGTATACGTCCTGAAGCCGTTCAACGGGAGGCTCAGCAACTTCAAGATTGAGCCCAAAGCGGCGAACAGGGACGGGACTGCGATAAGGCACGTCACCAGGAAGATGCTGCGCGAGCCGGAGAAGAAGAAGGTGCTCTTCGTGATAAGCGACTGCAAGCCCAACGACGATGAAGTCTACAAGGATAAATACGCGATTGAGGATGCCGCGAAGGCGGTTTTTGAGGCGAGGAAGGCGGGAATAGTGACGATGGGGATAGTGCTCGCGGATGAGAAGGAGAGGGATTATGAGAAGATGATGGGGACGGCCAGGGAGGAGGTCTGCGACCGCATCTACGGTCGCGGCAGGTACATCACGATAAGCGACATCCGCCAGCTTCCGGAGAGGCTGACGCGGCTCTACGCCTACCTTACGCAGTGATGGTTATGGACGAGATTAAGGGGCTCATCAAGAAGCTGCAGGCCGGCAGCGATAAGGAGCGGAGGAAGGCGGCTGAGAGGCTTGAGGAGCTGAGGGACAAGAGGGCAGTTGAGCCGTTGGTTAAGGCGCTGGGGGATGCGAATTTGGATGTTCGGCGTTGTGCGGCGGGGGCGCTGGTGAAGATAGGGAAGCCTGCGGTGGGGCCGCTGGTAACGGCACTTTGGGCCGTGGATTTTGAGGTTCGGACTAATGCGGCGGCGGTGCTGGGGAGGATGGGAGAGCCTGCTGTCGGGCCGCTCATTAAGGTGCTGAATGCGAGTTCGACTGTTCGGATGTATGCGGGGCAGGCGCTGGTGAAGATAGGCAAGCCGGCGGTTGGGCCGCTGGTTGAGGCGCTTGGAGATGCGGACTCGGATGTTAGGAGGTATGTGGCGTTAGCGCTGGGGAAGATTAAAGATGCAAGGGCGGTCGAGCCGCTGGTTAAGCTAATTGGAGATGCGGATTCGAACGTTCGAAATGAGGCGGCGTGTGCGCTGGGGGAGATAGGAGATGCGAGGACAGTGGAGCTGCTGGTTAAGGCGCTGGAAGATGCAGATGCTCGTGTTCGGAAAAATGCGGCAAAGGCGCTTGGGATGATAGGTGAGCCCGCCGTAGGGAAGCTGGTTGAGACGGCAAACGATCCTGAGAAGAAATACGTGAGATGGACTATTTCAAAAATTCTGGAGGAAATAAACGAGAAAGCGAAGAATAAGCCGCACGATTTTGGCTGCAGGGAGACGGAGATTCTTCCTATGAAGAAGGTCCCGAAGGAGTTCGAGAGATTGATGGCAGACGGGACTCCGCCCGTAAAGTTGAAGTGACGGTTATGGACGAGGTTGAGAAGCTCATAGGAACGCTGCAATTCGGCAGTGTTGAGGAGCGGAAGGAGGCTGCAATACGGCTGGGAACGGTGATGAAGGATGCACGTACGGTGGAGCCGCTCATTAATGCATTGGGGGATGCGGACTCGGACGTGCGCTATTGGGCAGCGCGTGCGTTGAGGGAGCAGGGGGATGAGAGTGCGGCGGAACCGCTGATAGTGGCGCTGAAGGATGATGAACCGAATGTTCGCGGGAAGGCGGCGGAGGCGCTGGGAGAGATAAAAGATGCGAAGGCGGTGGGGCTGCTGATAGGGATGCTGAAGGACGATTCAACGCCACTGAACAGGTCGGTTCGGGGACATGCGGCGATTGCGCTGGGAAATCTCAAAGATGCCCGGGCAGTGGGGCCGTTGATTGAAGCGCTGAGTTGCGCGGATTCCTGGGTCCATATGTACGCGGCGGAGGCGCTGGGAAAGATTGGCGAGCCTGCTGTCAAGCCGCTGATTGCCGAGGCTGCGAAGCCGGAGAAGAAGGCGCTGAGAGGAACGATTTCCGGGATTTTGAGGAAGATTGACGAGGGGATGAGGGAGAAGCCGCGCGATTTGGGCTGCGTTGAGAATGAGAGGCTGAAGCCTCCGGAGATTCCGCCTGAATTCCAGAGATTGGTGCTGAGGGATGTGCCGAAGGCGAAGATTGCGTGATGGTTATGGATGAAGTTGAAGCGTTTGCTGAAAAGCTGCGAACAGGCAGTTATTCGGAGAAGACGGAGGCAGTTGAAAAGCTCGGCGAGCTGAAAGATGCGAGGGCTGCGGGGCCGCTGGTTAAGGCGCTGGGAGATGCGCATTCGGCGGTCCGGGAGAAGGCGGCGGGTGCTCTGGCGGATATGGGCAAGCCTGCCGTTGAGCCGCTGATTGGGGCGCTGGGATGTGAATATTGGGATGTCCGTTACTGGGCGGCTTGGGCGCTGGGAGAGATAGGTGATGTGGAGGCTGTCGGGCCGCTGATTGGGGCGCTTGGGGATGGGGATAGGTTTGTCCGGGAGAAGGCGGCAGAGGGGCTGGTGAAGATGGGCGAACCCGCCGCAGGGAAGCTCGTCGAAGCGGCAAACGAGCCGGAGAAGAGGCACCTGAGGTGGGAGATTTCCGGGATTTTGAGGAAGATTGACGAGGAAGCGAAGAGGAAACCGCATGACTTCGGGATTCGGAATGTGACTGTGATTGCTAAGCCGGAGGTTCCGAAGGAATTCAAGAAACTGGCGCTGAAGGATGCGCAAAAAGGGAGGGTTACGGGCTGATAGGTATGTTCGGTATGTTCGACGGAATCAAGGTATGGTGGCATGTGCGAAAGCTGCAGAACGGCAGCGATGAGGAGCGGAGGAAGGCCGCGATGAAGCTGGGAGAACTTAAAGACGCACGGGCAGTGGAGCCGCTGATTGAAGCGCTGAAGGATGAGACTGCGGGTGTTCGTGCCAGTGCGGCATGGGCACTGGGAGATATCGTCAACCTCGGGAAAATAATCCGGAAGGGCGAGTTCCCTGCCCGCGGCACTGTTGTCGGGGCAGTGATGGATGAGCTTTCATCGAAAGAATTTGATGACGCGAAGGCAGTGGAGTCGCTGATTGGGATGCTTGGGGATGGGGATCGGTTTGTCCGGGAGCATGCAACGATGGCGCTGGGGAAGATAGGTGATGTGAAGGCATTGGAGCCGCTCATTAAGGCGCTGGAAGATGCGGATGTTCGGGGATTCGCGGCATGGGCGCTGGGGGCGATGAGGGATGAGAGGGCGGTGGGACCGCTGATAAGTATGCTCGGGAATAAAGATGAAGTAGTTCGGGGGTTTGCGGCTGGGGCGCTTGAAAAAATAGGCGAGCCTGCCGTGAAGCATCTTGTCGAAGCGGCGAGGGACCCGGATAAAAAACCTCTGAGGGGGGCGATTTCAAGAATTTTGAAGAGGATGGACGAGAATGAGCAGACGAAGAGGCATGACTTCGGCTGCAGGGAAACGGAGATTCTGAAGCCCCCGGAAATCCCGAGGGAATTCCAGAGACTGATGGCAGACGGGACTCAGAAGGTGAAGTTGAAGGCGTGATGGTTATGGACGAGGTTGAGGAGCTCATAGAGAAGCTGCAGAAAGGCAGCGCTGAGGAACGTGCTGAGGCGGCTAGGAGGCTTGGAAGGATGAAGGACGAACGGGCCGTGGAGCCGCTGATAGGGAAGCTTGGGAATTTGGAGGTATTGGAACACCTTGTATTTGGCCAGAAGTATATAGTGGAGGCGCTGGTGGAGATTGGCAAGCCCGCAGTGGAGCCGCTGATTAAGGCGCTTGGAAATGAGGATGCGGACGTTCGCAGTGCTGCGGCGCGGACGCTGGAAAAGATAGGGGATGCGAAGGCTGTCGGGCCGCTGATTGGGTTGCTTAGAGATAGGAATGCCGATGTTAGATGGAATGCAGCGAGTGCGCTGGGTGAAATAAAAGATGTGAATGCCGTCGGGCCGCTGATTGGGGCGCTTGGGGATAAGGATATGGGCGTTCAGGGGAGAGCGGTGGGAGCGCTGGGAAAGATAAAGGATGCGAGGGCCGTTGAGCCGCTAATCGAAGTGCTGGGAAAAACGGATAAATCCAACCGCGCCACTGCGGCATGGGCGCTGGGAGAGATAAAAGATGTGAGTGCAGTTGAGCCGTTGATTGTTGCGCTCGAGGATGATGATAAGCTGGTCCGGGAGTTTGCGGCGCGTGCGTTGGGAGAGATAGGCAAGCCTGCTGTGGAGCCGCTTGTTGAGTTGGCGAGGGACCCGGAGAAGAAGCACCTGAGGCGGGAGATTTCCGGGATTTTGAGGAAGATTGACGGGGAGATGAGGAAGAAGCCGCATGATTTCGGGTGCAGGGAACGGAAGGTTATGGAGGCGCCACCGATTCCGAGGGAGTTCGAGAGATTGGTGTTGAGGGATGTGCCGAAAGCAAGGGTTACAGGTTGAGGGATATGGACGAGGTTGAGGAGCTCATAGAGAAACTGCGGAAGGGCGATAACATAGAGCGGAAGCTGGCTGCGGAGAAGCTTGGGAAGCTTAAGGATGAGAGGGCGGTGAAGCCGTTGATTATGGCGCTGGGAGATACGGACTGGGAAGTTCGTTGGAATGCGGCATGGGCGCTGGGAAAGATGGGTGATGCGAAGGCCGTGGAGCCGCTGATTGAGGCACTTGGGGATGCGAACTCGACCGTGCGCCACTGGGCGGCGCAGGCATTGGGGGTGCTGAAGGATGAGAGGGCGGTTGAACCGCTGATTAATATGCTTGGGGATAGAGATGGGCTTGTCCGGGAGTATGCTGTGAGGGTGCTAGGGAGGATAGGCGAGCCTTCTGTGGGGCCGCTCATAAAGGCACTGGAAGATTCGGACTGGGAAGTTCGAACGCATGCGATGGACGCGCTGGGAATAATTGGCGAGCCTGCGGTGGGGCAGCTCATAGCTGCGGCGAACGACCCGGAGAAAAGACATCTGCGGCGTGCAATCTCCGCAATCCTGGTGGATATCAACGAGAAAGCGAAGAATAAGCCGCACGATTTTGGCTGCAGGGAGACGGAGATTCTTCCTATGAAGAAGGTTCCGAAGGAGTTCAAGAGATTGGTGCTGGCGGATGTGCCGAAAACGAGGGTGAAGGCATGAGCGGCGAGGTTGAAGGACTCATAGATAAGCTCCAAAGGTGCTACCCGGCTGAAGAGCGGAGGCAGGCTGCGAAGAAGCTGGGAGAGTTGAAGGATGAGAGGGCTGCGGTGCCGCTGATAAGTGTGCTTGGGGACGGGGATTTGGAAGTCCGGGTGTATGCGGCGCGGGCGCTGGTGGAGATAGGCCGTGCTGGAGCGATTGAGCCGCTGATAACGGGACTTGGGGATGGGAATGCGGAAGTCCGAACTAATGTGGCGTGGGCGCTGGAGAATACTGGTGATGCGAGGGCCGTGGGGCCGTTGATTGGGATGCTGGGGGACAGAAGTGTGAGTGTTCGGATTAATGTGGCATGGGCGCTGGAAAGGATTGGCGAGTCCGCCGTGAAGCATCTTGTCGAAGCGGCAAATGACCCGAAGAAGAAGCACCTGAGGCGGGAGATTTCCGGGATTTTGAAGAGGATTGATGAGAAGGCGCGGAAAATGGAGCATGATTTCGGGATTCGGAACACGGAGAAGCTGGTGCCGCCGAAGATTCCCGAGGAATTCCGGAGACTGATGCTCGGGGATGCGCCCGGGGAGCGGAAAAAGGTTAAAACTGCTGCGTGAGAAGGTGAGGATATGGCAACGCTAAAACCGAGGGACGGGGTGCATCTGGTGCGGGACCTGATAAGGGCGCCGGATTTTGCGATAGCGAAGCTGCTTTCTGACGGAAAGCCGAGGACGCCGATGGAAGTATACCGCGGGATGGGGGAATTCTCGACTGCGACCGCGGTTGCCGCGTTCGCGAGAATAAGGAAGAGGGGGATTGCGAAGCCGGTGCTGGCGGGGGAGAGGGTTGCGTGGAAGCTCGAGGAGGAGGCTGCAGCAGTCGTGAGGGAGCTTGTGGAGCATCAGAGGACGCTGGAACGGATTTCGAAGAAGTGATGAATCAATCTTTATATTAGTTCTTTCCAAAACAACTCATGGGCCGTCTTACTTATGCGTCTTCTGGGGTAGACAGGGAGGGAAGGGCGAAGGCAAAGCAGAGGCTGACCCCGCTCCTGGAGACCCGGAGGTTCAGCAGGCGGGGGCAGATTCTGATTACTCCGTATAATGACCTCTACTCCATCGGAGGGGGAAAGTACCAGGTTAAGACCTGCGACGGCGTTGGGACGAAGGTGCTCCTTGCAGAGGCCGCGAACAAGCACGATACGATTGGGATTGACGCGGTTGCGATGGTTGTGAATGACGCCCTCCGGTGCGGGGCGAGGCCGATTGCGCTAACCGATGTGATTGATGTCAAGAAATCTACGCCCGAGCTGCTTTCTGCGCTCGCTGAGGGGCTGGCGAAGGGGGCGGAGGAGTCGGAATGCCCGTTCGTCGGGGGGGAGACAGCGGACGTGCCCGAGCTGATGAGCGCCGCGTACCATATCAATTGCGACTGCGTGGGAGAGGTGGATAAGGACGCGATTATAGACGGGAGCAAGATAAAACCCGGGGATGCGGTCATTGGGCTCAGGTCTTCCGGACTGCACAGCAACGGGATTTCGCTTGCAAGGAAGGCCCTCTTCAGGAGATGGGGCGGGAGACATGATGAGAGGAAGGAGCGGGAGCTTCTCCTTGAGGCGCTCACGCCTACGAAAATATACGTGAGGCAGTTCTTCAGGCTCATGGAGAAGATAGAGCTGCTCGGGGCGGTGCACATTACGGGCGACGCCTATTTGAAGTTCAGGAAGATTTCGAAATACGGGTTCCATTTCAACAACTTCAAGCCGCACCCGATTTTCGGAAAGATTATGGAAGCGGGGAATGTGGAGCTGCCCGAGATGTTCAAGACCTTCAATATGGGCTGGGGGTTCGCGGTTATTGTGCGGAACGAGAACGTCGATGCCGCGCTTCAGGCCCTTGGGGAGGATGCCGAGAGGATTGGCGACGTGGTTGAGTCGGGAATCACGATTGAGTGCGGCGGAAGCAAGTTTGCGATTGCATAGTTCTTGGTGAGCTTGTTGGTCAGGAGGATTGAGGTCGGATTCAAGAGCGGCACAGTGGACGCCTTGGGAGAGTCCACGAAAAGGAGAATCAATGAGGACTTGAAGATTGAGGTGGAATCCGTAAAGACGATTGATGCCTTTGCGATTGATGCCGATTTTGATGATGCCGTGATGGAGAGGCTCGGAAAGGAGCTTTTCGCGGACCCGGTGATACAGGAGTTCGAATTCAGGAAGCCGCTCGCCTCTGGCTTTGACTGGATTGTTGAAGTAGGGTTCAAGCCCGGCGTGAAGGACAATGTGGGCGACACGGCGAAGGAGGCGGTTGAGGATATCCTGAGGATGGAGCTTCGGGGGAAGGTCTATACCTCGAAGCAGTACCTTCTGAAGGGGAAGATTTCGCGCGAGGAGGTTGAGAGGATTGCCGCGAAGCTCCTTGCGAATGAGCTGATTGAGAGATGGCAGATTGCGGATTCGAACTCCTGGGACCCGCAGCACGGGTTCATGGGCTATGTGCCTCGCGTGAAATTGGAGCATGAGCCGAAAGTCGCTGAGATTCCGCTGAATGTCCGGAATAGCACGCTAATGAAACTCAGCAAGGATAGGCTGCTGGCGCTTGAGCTGAAGGAGATGAAGGCCATCCAGAAGTATTACAGGCGGAAGGAGGTGGCTGCTGAGAGGGCGGCGCTTGGGCTTCCGCCAAATCCCACGGATGTGGAGCTTGAATGCCTGGCGCAGACCTGGAGCGAGCACTGCAAGCACAAGATTTTCAATGCAAAAATCAGGTATGATGACGGGAAGGGAAAGGTGAAGAGAATCAATTCCCTATTCAAGAGTTATGTGAGAAAATCCACGGAAAGGATTGCGAAGAAGGCGAACTGGCTCGTTTCCGTTTTCAAAGACAATGCGGGCGTGATAAAGTTCAACGATGAGTGGAACCTGGTGATGAAGGTTGAGACCCACAACACGCCTTCCGCGCTCGACCCGTATGGCGGTGCGCTAACCGGGATTGTCGGAGTGAACAGGGACCCGATGGGGACCGGGAGGGGTTCGCTGCCGGTCTTCAACACGGATGTCTTCTGTTTTGCGTCGCCGTTTTATGACAAGGAGCTGCCGCCGAGGCTGCACCACCCGAAGAGGATTTTCGAAGGGGTGAGAAGGGGGGTTGAGCACGGCGGCAACAAGATTGGGATTCCTGTAATCAACGGCTCCATCGTATTTGATGACCGCTACCTTGGGAAGCCGCTCGTATATTGCGGGACTGGCGGGATGATGCCTGCGAAGATTGATTCCGAGGACTGCTCGGTGAAGAAGGTGGATGCGGGCGACCTGGTCTTGATGGTGGGCGGAAGGATTGGGAGGGACGGAATCCATGGGGCGACATTCTCCTCTGAAGAATTGCACGAAAGCTCACCCGTGAGCGCGGTGCAATTAGGCGACCCGATCACGCAGAAGAAGATGCAGGATTTTCTGATGGAGGCAAGGGATTTGATGCTCATAAAGGCGATTACGGATAATGGAGCGGGCGGCCTCTCCTCATCAATCGGCGAATTGGCGCAGATGAGTGGTGGGTGCGAAATCTACCTGGACAAGGCGCCGCTAAAATATCCCGGGCTGGACCCCTGGGAGATTCTGGTTTCGGAATCGCAGGAGAGGATGACTGTCGGGGTTGAGCCCGCGAAGCTCGATGCCTTCCTTGAGCTTGCGAATAGGAGGAGCGTCGAGGCGGCTGTTGTCGGGAAATTCACGGATTCGGGGAAGTTCCTTGTGAAGTTCGGTGAGAAGGCCGTCGCATCGCTCGAGATGAAGTTTTTGCATGACGGGGTTCCGCAGATGAAGCTTGAGGCGAAGTGGGAGGAGAAGAAGTTTGATGAGCCGCAGTTTGCGGATGAGCCGGACCAGACTGCCAATCTGCTTTCCCTGCTTGGAAGGCTGAACGTCTGCTCCAAGGAGTATGTGGTGCGGCAGTATGACCATGAGGTGCGCGGAGGCTCGGTTGTGAAGCCGCTCATGGGCGCTGAGAACGACGGGCCGAGCGATGCCGCAGTCATGATGCCGCGCCTTGGCTCATTCGAAGGAGTGGTTGTTTCGAACGGGATTATTCCCAGGTATGGGGATATTGACGCTTACTGGATGACTGCATGCGCGATGGATGAGGCGCTGAGGAATTATGTGGCTACGGGCGGTTCCCTGGAGAAGGTCGCGTGCCTGGATAACTTCTGCTGGCCCGACCCGGTGAAATCCGAGAAGGCGCCTGATGGGGAGTACAAGCTGGCGCAGCTTGTGCGTGCGAATCAGGCGCTCTATGATTTTGCAATTGCTTACAAGATGCCGCCAATCTCAGGAAAGGATTCGATGAAGAATGATTATGTCATCGGGAATGTGAAAATCTCCATCCCGCCTACGATTCTCATAACCGCGATTGGGAAGATTGAGGATGCGCGGAAGGCCGTGACGATTGATGCGAAGAAAGCTGGGGATTTTGTCTATGTTCTTGGGGTTACGAAAGATGAGCTTGGGGGCTCTGAATTCTATGCGCTGAAAGGCTTTGTGGGGAATGAAGTTCCGAAGGTTGATGCGAAGAGGGCGTATGCGCTCTATTCAAAATTGTCGAAAGCCATCCTGAAGGGGCTTGTTGCCTCGTGCCATGATTGCTCGGATGGGGGGCTCGGGGTTGCGCTTGCGGAGACCGCTTTTGCTGGAATGCTGGGAATGAATGTGGATTTGCGGAGCGTGCCACGCGAAAGGGCGGAGAGGAACGACTTCGTCCTATTCTCCGAGTCGCAGAGCCGCTTCGTTGTGACCGTTTCACCTCAGAATGCTGCGAACTTCGAGAAGGCGATGAAAGGAGTTTCGTTTGCTAAGGTCGGCGATGTGCGGAATGATGAGCAGTTTGTGGTTGTCGGGCTGAATGGCAGCGAGGCCGTGAAAAGCGATGTTGCAATTCTGAAAGCCGCCTGGAAGAAGACGTTGAACTGGTGAAGTGATGGAGAAGCCGAAAGTGCTTGCACTGACTGGGTTCGGGGTGAATGCAGATACTGAGCTCAACCGCGCATTCCTGATGGCCGGCGCGGATTCGCGGCTCGTCCACCTAAATGACATCATTCTCGGCAAGTCAAAATTGGAGGACTTCCAGATTCTCGCATTCCCTGGCGGCTTTTCATTCGGCGACGACCTGGGGTCCGGGAAGGTCTTCGCGAACAAGTTCAAGTTCAACCTCTCGGAGCAAATGCGGAAGTTCCTGGAGGACGGGAAATTGGTGATTGGAATCTGCAACGGCTTCCAGATGCTCGTGAAGATGGGCCTTCTTCCAGCGTTTGAGAAGAAATATTTCGAGCAGACGGTGACACTCACATTCAATGATTCTGGGAGGTTTGAGGACAGGTGGGTGCGGCTGAAGGCGAATCCCAGTTCCAAGTGCATATTCACGAAGGGCATTGAGACGCTCTCGGTTCCTGTCAGGCATGGGGAAGGGAAGTTCATACCCATGAGCGAGGAGATTCGCAAGAGGCTGCATGAGAACGGGCATGTGGCATTCCAGTATTGCGATGCGAATGGCAGTCCAACGATGGATTATCCGCTGAACCCGAACGGCTCGGTTGATTCAATCGCCGGAATTTGCGATGAGAGCGGAAGGGTGTTCGGGATGATGCCGCACCCCGAGGCGCACATCTTCGGGGTAAACAATCCGCAGTGGGCGCGGGAGGGGCTTGCCAATTCCGAAGGGGCAGGGCTGAGGATTTTCAGGAACGCCGTTGAGTTTGCGAAGAAAGAGTTCTGATTCTTTCGTTAACGTTTCTTAGGATGTCGAGTGAGGAGCGAAGCGATGCGCAACGTAAGTTGCGCAGTTATCGCCGAAGGCGATTCGACGAACGTCCCCCGAAGGGGCGACACCGAAGAAAGGTTAAAGGAGAAGTTTTAGCGGATTCTTGGGAAGGCGTCGGAGAAGAGGAAGCCGATTAGGCGCCTGAACTGCGAAGAGTAGGCATCCCTCAGCTCCTTCTCCCTCTGCACGTCTATTCTCTGATTCAGGCTTAGGAGGCCCTGTGAGATTCGCGTGAAGTTGGATTTGATGCCCGGGACATCCGCCTCCCGTATCGGCGGCCTCATGGAGAGCAGCGTGGCATCGTAGGAAGCTGAAAGGTTGGCAAACTCCTGCTGGAAGGCGGTCTCGTTGCCTCGTATCCTTGCGCCCGTGGCTGAGATTTGGGGGTCGACCTCCCTCTGCTGGCGCGAAATTTCGCCGTAGGTTTCCGAAACGTTGGCAATGGAGGACTGCGCCTTCCCGGCCTCCCACCAGTAGTCATCTTCTAGCTCGAACGCGCCCGTGAAATTTGTTTCATTTGCGAGCAGCTCCATCTGCAAGGTGATGTTGTCCATCCTTTCAAGCGACACGCGCAGGCCCGAGTCGTTTATGAGTGCCAGCGCGTTGTTCGCATTAAGGGTTATGTTAAGCTTTGAGGCGGTGATGTTCGCCATCATCCCATCATAGCGGTCAAGAATGGCCTTGAGGGAAGTGATGCGGGAGTCAATTTGCGAGGCGAGGAGGTAAAACTGCGGCTCGAGGGCAAATGCGGGCTCGTAATCCTCCGCTGTCCCGTAATCGCGGACCTGTGCGATTATTCCTCTCAGCCGCGTCATGTTCGCTTCTACGACCGCGTCGTGCATCCTCTCTATCTCCTGCGCATGGGCATCGAGCGACTGTTCGGTTGCGGTCATGTTATAGAGCATGGAATCGAACCTCGCCTGGTTCACGCGGACGAATGTGCGCCTTTGGATGTCCTGTGAGAGGACGGCGAACCCGCTCATTGGTGAAAGCTTATCGCTTATCTGCGCCAACTGGGCGTGCGAGGAGTTGAGGATGTCGGTGTTAAAGGGAATTGGGAAGCAGTAGTTGAAGCAGTCTGGGCAGGCATTGAAGAGCTTGTTCGCCCTGATTGCTGCGACTGGCGGGAAGACATGGTCAAGAACGGTTCCTGCTGTGGAGACCGCAACATTCATCTGGTCGCTCCTCTGGGAGATGAGTGCGAGCTGCTGGGAGTATTCGGTGAGATTCGCATCCATCTGCCCCTCGGCCAGCTGCCAGGCAAGGACTTCATTCGAGAGAGCGCCGCCGGATGGCTGGTTGTAGGCCCTGCAAGCGGGAACCGAGAAGCATGCCTGCAGGCATGAATCCTGGTCGTAGCAGGGAGCGTGGTCCGTCCCCGTAAGCACCTCGCAGTCGTGCTGCCTCGGCTGCCTGCTATTGTTGAAAGCCACCAGGTTCGAGTTCAGGGTGGAGAGTTCGGAGTCTATGCTGAGGTGATTGAGGAAATCCTGGAGTAGGACCCCGTGGATTGTGGGGGTGTAGTTCAGGAACGAGTAGGTTTCGCCAACCTGCTCGAGGACGAATGTCTCGGTCGCGTTCACCCAGACGATGTAGTAGCTATTTGAGGAATAGTTCACCTGGTGAGTGTAGGCGTATTCCCCCGGCTTGAGGTAGGGCTGTACGAATGCTTCGGGCGTTATCGCTGCTGCCAATGGGATGAGAAACAGCAGGGCAGCCATGAATCGCATGGGGAGAGTTCGGGGGCAGCCTATATAAGTTTATTCAGAGGTCCGGCGAGACGGATGATTTAGTTACGGGCAGCTTAACGTAGTAGATTCCGTACGGGTCCCGGATGATTATCGGGTCGTTGCTCATGAGCGATTTGAGGTTGAGCTCGAAGACGCCCCTTTTCAGCATCCTTATGTTCTCCACTTCGAGGGAAATGGGCTTCCCGTGCTTTTCGAGAAGGCCTGCGAGCTCCTTCTCAAGCCATGCCGCGTTCCCGGCCAGCTTCTCTGAGCCGCGTTGGTTTTTCACCACTAGGAAGATTCTCGCCCCGCATTTGCAGCCCTTTATCAGCTCAGGCGCCTTCTCGGTGTAGGTTCGGCTGCATTTAATGCATTGGTGGAACAAATGCCTCACCTCCTCCCTGCGGATGCGAATATGCTCATGGACTGCGGGTCGCGCTTCATGGCGCGAACGAGGTGGGAGGGGCCGATTACTGTGAGCCCGCTCGTCTTTCCCCCGAGCATCTTTATGAGCTGCCCCCTTATGCCGTCCGGCGAGGTCGAGCCCAGCGTCCCTATTTCTATCCCCGGGAATTTGGAGCTGACCTTCTTCATGGTCGCTTCTATGAGCTTCGTCTCTTCCATGTTGGTGAGCGGGTTTTCGAGAACGAGGATTTTCCCGTCCTTAATGCTGCTTATTATGAGGTTGATTTTCTCGTTCCCGTCCTTGCCTGCGAGAAGCGCTGATGAGAGGAATTCAATCTGTATCTGCATCATCATCACCTCAGGCTCTTCGTGATTATCTCGTAAAGCTCGTCTATGTTGCTCCCTTTGAGCGCCGAGATCTCAATCACTGGGTATTGCGGGTAAGCCTCCCTTATCTTCTCCGGCTCCGCATCCGGAAGGTCTATCTTGTTCGCGACGAGGATTACGGGTATTTTTCTCGCCTCGAGATTTCCGATTACCGTGATGTTCACCTGGGTGTATGGGTCCTCCGAGGAGTCCATCACCACTAATGCGGCATCCACGTTCTCGAGCCATTTTATTGCCTCAATGATGCCCTTTGTGGCCTCCTTGGAGCGCTTGTGCGCCTCCTCGAGCGTGAGGCCATACTTCATGAACTCGCGGTAGTCGACCTTCGTGGAGATTCCAGGCATGTCGAGCAGGTTCATGTTGAGCTCGTGGCCGTTAGCCCTCACCTTAACGTGCTCTTTCTTCTGTATCGTTCTGGTCTCATGTGGGACCTCGGAGACCTTTCCTACCGGCTCTCCCAGCCAGTCCATTGAGATTTTGTTCGCCAAACTAGTCTTTCCCGCGTTAGGCGCCCCGTAAAGCCCCAATCTCACTATCTTCCTCTTCTGGAAGATGCTGGCGATGCCCATCAGCCAGTTTACCAAAGCCTCGAACGCCATTTTACCACCTGCCAACGGCTAGCATATCACTCTGCAATCCACTGGTCGCAAGCGCGGTTTTGCCCTCAGGAGCTATTTAACCTTTTTGGTGGGCCCCGAATTGACGTGAAGCTCTGTTCGCGTTCCTTATTTTGGCACCTTGTCCACGTTCCCGCCGACAGCTTCGATAAAGTAGACGTTAGTGCCGTCAACCGCGACCCCAGACGGAGTGTGCAGGCCGCGGGCAAGGGTGGTTATGCTCCCGCCCCCTATCGGCACCTTGTCCACCGTTCCGCCACCACGTTCGGTAAAGTAGATGCTGCTGCTGTCGACCGCAATGCCAAACGGACCGTTCAAGCCGCTGGCAAGCGTGGTTACGCTCCCGCCCCCTATCGGCACCTTGTCTATCTTCCCGCCATTAGCCTCGCTAAAGTAGATGCTGCTGCCATACACCGCAATGCCCCACGGAGAGATCAGACCAGTGGCGAGGACGGTCACGTTCCCGCCTCCTATCGGCACCTTGTCCACCTTTCCGTCTGGCAGGTTACTACCCCACTCGGTAAAGTAGACGTTGCTGCCGTCAACCGCGATGCCGCCCGGACCGTTCACGCGGGCGAGGACGGTCACGCTCCCGCCCCCTATTGGTACGCTGCCCACCTTCCCAGTACCAGCGTCGGTAAAGTAGACGTTGCTGCCATACACCGCAATGCCCCACGGAGAGATCAGGCCAGTGGCGAGGACGGTCACGTTCCCGCCTCCTATCGGCACCTTGTCTATCTTCCCGCTAGTATACTCGGTAAAGTAGACGCTGCTGTTGTCAACCGCGACCCCAGACGGATAGCTCAGGCCGCTGGCAAGTATTACCGGTGTCCGAGTGGGAGTCGGGCTTACTCCAAGGGTTGAAGTGGGTATAGGAGTAGGTGTTGGCGTTTCAGCCCCTCCCCGGCACGTGAGCCATGTGCAGCCGTAGTTTGTGTTGCAGGTGTTGCCGAGACCGTCGGTATTTGTGGGCGAGTAATAGCAGCCAAAGTCGCCGTTTGAATTGCCCGTTGCCGTGTTGCCCGTGAAGTTGTTGTTGTTTGAAAAGTCTAGGCGGATGCCCGTGCCGCCGTTCGAGTTGGCGGTATTGCCCGTGATAGTGTTGTCGCTTGAAGAGTCTAACATGATGCCGTTGTGGCTGTTCGAGCTGGCATTGTTGCCCGTGAGAAGGTTGTTGTTGCTTGATTGGTCTAACTCGATGCCAGCTATGGCGTTTGAATTAACGGTGTTGCCTGCGATGGTGTTGTTGCCATGTGAAGAGCGTAGGTAGATGCCGTAGGTGAAATTGCTGACAACGCAGTTCTGGACCATGTCATTTGAGCTATCAAGGGTGATGCCGTAGCTGACTCCCGCTCCGGCGATGCTGTGTCCTCCGCAGTTGAGCGTAACATCGTTGGCGGTTATGGTTATGCAGTCCGCTCCGCCCGAAGTCAGGCCGGCTTCAGGGATCGTGTAAGTGCCTGGCGAGCTTATGACCACGCCGCAGGACGAGATCGTGCTGCTGAGAGCCGGCGATGGGCTTTGCGCGGGCGTCGGGGTGGTTGTCGGCGTCGGTGTTATATTATAGCCGTTCGTTTGAAGGCAACAGCAGCCGGAAAGGGAGAACATTACTAATGAAACTAAAAGCGGCGTTATGAGACTCGTTAGCTTCATGCGTTCCACCCCAACTATAAGGAGCTATTCTGGTTATGACTTATAAAGAATGTTGTGTGTCCGGCCTGATGGATGGCTCGGTGGTCTCCGAATTGACGTGGAGCCTTTTGTTCGGCTCTCCCCGAACGAAAACTCCGCTTTTTAATAGCCGCTTTCCCTCCCATATTGGCACGAGGTGTTTTTGATGAAAGCAATCTATGGAATTGGCGTTGCCGTGCTTGCATTGCTCGTGCTCGCTGGCGCAGCAACCCTTGTAAAGGCGGACCTTGCGCCGCCGCCGTATGACCCCACATACAATCCCTCATACACGCCCCCATCGCCCACGTACAATCCCACCTACTCGGTGCAGACCATGCAGGGGTTCGCGATGAACCAGGATTCGTTGGATACGGAACCGGTTGTCTTCGTACGCCTGAGCTATGGCAGCGGGGAGAGCACATACCTGTTCATCGGTGATGAATTCCACCGGCTGCGCGAACTGAATAGCCAGTGGATCGAGAACGGCGAGGTTGTCCGCTATTCGGTTGAGGGGATGGATGACAAGCTGACCCTTTACTCGACGGATGGATTCTACTCCTCGGCCTCCGGGCTGCTCGGAAGCAGGATGCTGGTCTTCCAGCCGACCTATTGGGCGTATCCGGTGTATGGGGAGGCCATGAATGTGACCGCGCCGGGGGGCATCGTGCCCGCAAGTTCGGTCCCATCCGGAGACTGAACTAGTGAATCACTTTGGCGAGCGCATCTTTTTGCGCCGCCACTTTTATTTCCCTCGAGATTCTTCTCCCGGTGCTCATCAGCTCATCGAAGATGTAGCAGGAATATTGCGAGCCTCTCGGGTAAAGGTTTGTTCCGGCGACTATCCTCGCGGAAACCTCGAAAGCGGTGATGTTGAAGTTCTCGTCGATTATGGTTTCTATGCAGAACGGGCCGTAGATTCCCCCGAAGAGCTCGAAGGAGGCATCGACTATTCCCCTGCCCATCCTCAGGATTTCGTCCAGCAGGCTTTCCCTCATTATTACCGGCGCGTTTCCGACCACGGTGTAGGACGGCTCCGTCTTCACGCCGAACACGAGCGGCCTGTAAATCTCGTCGATGTTGCTCTCAATCCTCTTGTCCAGCCCCAGCATCTCCAGCCTTCCTTCCTGGCACTTGAACCCGTCCTTGAAGAATGGCGTGTAGAAGTAATGGGGGTAGAAGCGGACTCCTGAAAGGAACTCCTGGATGACGACCCCGTCCACGTCATTCTGCGTAATCCTCCCTGCCTTGAGCTCCCTTGCAATCTTCTCATTGAATTCCTTCGTGCTCTTCACGACGAAATAGCCTTTTCCGCCCCTTGCCCCGGGGAATTTCACGATAGCAGGCCCGGGAATGTCCTCCGGCTTGTAGGTCTTCGGCGCCTTGATTCCCGCCACGCCCAGCCACTTTACCATCTTCTGCCTGTCCGCTTCCCAGAGCAGGACCCGCCTGTTGCCGAAGATTGGGAGCTTGATGGTTTCTATCTTCTTCCCGATGTATTCCACTGCAGAGCCGTGCGGGATGAGGATTGCGTTTTTCGCCGCAAGCTCGTCCACGTGGTCGCTAATCTCCTCGTATTTATCAACGAAAATGTACTCGTCCGGCTTCGCGAGCGGGAACGCCTCGTACCTCTCCTTGTTGCTTTTCTTGCAGATTCCGATGGTCTTGACCCCTTCCTGCCTCGCCCCGTGGAAAATCTGTAAGGCGGAGTGGGAGCAGATTACCGCAATTGCCAGCTTCTTCCTGTCGTAGCCCTCTAGAATTTTGTCTATTTCCCCCTTTGGAATCAATTCTTTCACCCCAGAATTAGCATTGATATAGGTATTTTGGGGTTTAATAATGTTGGCGATTCTAGGTGACGATTTCTCCCAGCTTCCCCTTCCAAGCCGCCTCCTTCACTTCCATTGCGATTCTCCTTCCGACGCTGACCGATTTTCCGAACAGGTATTCGGTGTAAGGCGTAAATCTCGTTCCGGGGGAGCCTGGAACCCTCAGGCTAACATCGAAAATGACCGGCTCCTCGCCCTTCTCTTCGGGCGTGATTGCGCCCTGCAATGCAAATGGCCCGATGATTCCGGGCGGATAGTCCTTCTTCGCGGCTTTCACGAACGCCTCGCCGATTTTGAAGACCTTCTCGAGAAGCGACTCGCGGAGCGTGCAGGCGATGTGCCCCACTTCTATCTGCTTCATGATTCCTGGCGGAAGCATGGCCTGCTGTTTCGCCGGCAGCCTCAAAATCCCATCCAGGTTGGTTTGGCGGCGAGTATCGGTCCCGAGAAGTTCCAGCTCCCCGTTTATCGGCGAGTAGAAGTAGTTGAAGTTGTAGTGCGCGCCGAGGATGTATTCCTCAATCACCGCATTTTCGATTCCTTCTTTAGTCGCCTCACCCGCCTTCACCTTCTCCGCAGCCTTCTTTTTGAATTCCTCATAATTGTTCACGATGAAGAATGCCCTCTCGTAGCTTCTCTTAGCCTCCGGGGCCTTCACCAGTGCGAGCCCGTCTATTTCCTCGGGCTTCCTGTAGATTTTCGGAGTCCTTATTCCGGCTGTTTTGAGGAGGTCATATTGGTTGGGCCTGCTCGTCCTCTCTTCCGCCCTTAACAGGCTCCTGCTCCCGAAGAGCGGGACTTTGAATTCGTTCTCAATCCCGTCATAGCCCACATAGACCTCGAATGAGCGGTGCGGGATGAAGATGGCGTTTTTCTCCTGCAAAGCCTTCACGATTCCCGGCTCCAGAATCTCCTTGAACTTCCCGAGCGTGATGATTTCATCTATGCAGCCCCGCCCCCCCTTCGCCTTGTAATACTTCGCGTAGGTCTCCTCCCTTCCCTTCTCGCAGATGACTATCGACTTGAATCCCTCCTGCTTCGCCCCGCTCGAAATGTCCAGAGCTGAATGCGAGCCTATGCAGGCAATCGAGACCTTCTTCCCGTATGAATCGGCAAGCTTCTGCATTTCACTTCTCGGAATCATCCCCACACCTCTCACTACCTTTTGGCGGAAGGCAATTTAAGAAGGTTGCCGCTAATTCACCCATGGCCGAGGAAGGGAAGAGGCGTGAGATAACGACCATCTCCGAGACGATTGCGCTTGACTGCTACGACGACATATTTTCCGACTTTGACTACGGGCCGTTCGAGACAAGGCGGCTCTCCGAGGATCTTCTCGACGAGCTGGTGGGCAGGCTGCACAGGAAGAGCGGGAAGATTTCCCTCGTCTTCGAGATGCCGGAGAGGCTGAGGCGGCCCGAGGTCGAGGCGATGGTGAGGAAAAGGCTGCGCCAGGTCTTTTTCGACAGGTGTCGCTCCGCAAGCACGGACATAAGCAAGAACGTCCGCACCGCGGGCTTCAGGATTACCGTGGGCACCGCCATCCTCGTTTTGGAGTCGGCATTGCTCGTTTTCGGGAAGGGCGAGTTCTGGCTCACTCTTCTTGGCACGCTTGTCGCGCCTGCCGGCTGGTTTGGCGTCTTCACCGGGCTTGAGCGGCTCTTTGACATGCCAAAGCTGCTGATTGAGAAGAAGGAAATCTACGGCAGGCTGAAGGACGCCGAAATCTCCTTCACGCACCTTCCGGGGAAACAGCCCTAGAATGCGAACATGCGCAAAGTATCTAATACCTTACACCGCAACAACAGAATTATGTTTGACTTTAGCAGGTTCAGCTTTGGGGCGACATCAGCGATCACCAGCAGCTTGGCGCTTCTGATCGGGCTGAACCAGCTCGAGGTTTCCCGGATTGGCGTGATTGGCGCGCTGCTTGTCCTTGGGCTTGCCGATAATATTGCGGACTCGCTTGGGATGCATGTATATTCTGAATCGAAATCAAAGACGCATACGAAACTCAGCACGGCCACCAATTACCTGACTCGGCTGGCCATAACGCTGGCCATAATCGTGTTCGTGATATTCCTTCCCATTTCCTACGCAATCGCCGCATCAGTAATTGTCGGCATGGCCGTACTGGCGGTGTTGAGCTATTTCATAGCAAAAGACCGCAGCCTCAATCCGGGCCGCTCTGTGGCGGAGCATCTGGCAGTTGCTGTGCTGGTGCTTGTTGTGAGCCAGCTGGTAAGCGCCTCGATCAAGTCCCTGTTCCACAATTAGCTCCCTGCGATGCACCGGCGTCCTGGTTTTATCCTGAAGGTGTTAGTGGGCTGCATTTCCTCTTTTCCGGCCTTTCAATCCCTTATTGCGAGCTCCTTTCCGACTGCTTCGCGGAATTTCTCCACGAGCTCGCCCTTTTTCCTCCCAAAACCAGCCCTCGCATCCTCCAGTGATTTCTTCTGCTTCTCCAATTTCATTGCGAGCTGCTCCGCGGAGTTCTCCATGGCCTGCCGCTCCCTTTCCTTCCTGTGGAGGGGCTCCAGCTCATTCTCCGACCGGCCCTTCTTCTCCTTCAGCTCTTTGTAGTTCTTCAACAGCGGGGTGAGGTTACCGGCAAGCAGCCAGCCTATTTGTTCCCTGATTTTCTCCGGGTTCTTCAGCTCCAGCTCCCCTTTTACTATGAGCTTCTCCATCCTCGCAAGCGTCTCCTTCAATTGAGGGTATTCGTCCCCGTCCCTCAGCAGCTCGGCGATGGGGGCCTCCGCGTACCTCTCCGGCTTATCCTTCGGGTCGCAGATTCTCCCGTATTTCCTAAGCGCCCGCTCGAGAAGCGTTATGGATGAGGAGATTCGGCCGCTCACGTTCGCGAACTCCTCAGAAGCCTTAGAGAGCTCCTCCTGCTTTCTCTTCAGCTCCGCGCTTTCACTGGAACTCGCCAGCCCGGACCTTTTTTCCACGAGCCTGCCGCCGAGGTGCGCATTTTCGGAGTCGAGCTCGGCAATCCGCTTCTTCTCGTCCCCAAGCTCCCGGATTAGTTCGGATATTTTCCCGAACGTTTCGGCCTCCTCCTTCCTTTCCTCCAGCCTCGCCTTCAGCTTCTCAGAAAGGCCGGCTGCGCGCTCGAAAGGGCCCTTGAACCTTTCCGCATCCTCCTTATAGATTGTGAAAATGTACCTGTTGTCCGAATTAATCTTCGAAATTTTCGCCATCGTCTCCTGCAGCCCCTTAGAGAAGCTTGTGAGCTGCGCGTAATCCGCCGCTGGAAGCGCCCCGAGCTCCACCGCTGCCCTCGTCCTCGCGATGAAGTTCTCCTTCATCTTCCTCGTTATCCCTTTCACTGCGGAGCGCAGCTCTGGGTCCACTTCTGCCTTGCTCTGCTCGAATAGTTCGCAGTCCTTCCTTATTTCCCCGAAAGCCTCCCTCAACTCCTCGCAGATGCGGCCGCACTCCGGGTAGATTTCCCTGAGGCTTTTCTCCCTCTCCTCCTCAACAAGCTTCCTTGCGCCCTCGAGGCTAGTCTCTATTTGTTCCCTTCTTCCGAAGCCGAGGGTCCGCAGGATGTCCATGCGGAAATTTCACTGCGGGGATTTAATAAGATGGATTCGGGAGGGTTTGCGGGGGCATGAAGCGAGCCCGGGTCAGCCGCAGGTGTTGGCGGGGCAGCTGCAGAGCCAGTCTTCGCATCCATTCTGTGCGCCGCAGGTGTTGCCGCTGTCCGTGTTGCTCGTGAAGTTATTGTCCGCTGAAGAGACTAGGTAGATTCCGACGTGGACGTTGCCAATTGCAGTGTTGCCCGCAAGATTGATTTGCCACCTTTCCCCTCGCATTATTGATTATAGTCGCATTCGCCCAAATTGCAGTAGTAGCCGGGACTACACTCATCGCCTATCGGGCAAGTCGGCTGGCAGGTGTAGTCCGAGGCGCAGTTGCCGGAATCGCATTGGTCGTCGTCCGTGCAAGAGTCGCAGGTGCCTGAGGGGCAGTAGCCGGAAGTGCAGTCCGTGCCGTCCGTGCAGGGATCGCCTATGCCGCAGTCGGGGGAGCACGTGGGCGGGCAGCTAGGGTCGCCGGGGCAGACTGGGGGGCAGCTAGGGTCGCCGGGGCAGATCGGGCCAGATGGCTGGCAGATGTTCGACTCGCAGTCTCCGGAAGCGCAATCACCGCCACTGCTGCAGCAGATGTCCGAGGCGCAGCAATAGTGGGACCCGTAGTCACTGGACCCGCAGTACTCGGAGGTGCATTCGTCGCTGGCGCCACATGACTCCCCGTCCCCCAGGGTCGGCTGGCATGTGCCCGAGCCGCAGTAGTAGCCGGAATCGCATTGTAGGCTATCCGTGCATGCCCCGCAAGTGCCCGAGTCGCAGTAACCTGAATCGCACTCGTCGTTGGAGTCGCAAGACTCGCATGTGCCTGAGGGGCAGTAGCCGGAAGCGCAGTCCGAGTTGAACACGCATTCGGGAGGTGGCGAGCAGGCGAGCCAGTCGCAGGAGTCGTTGGTGGCGCAGATGTTTCCGCCGTCTATGTTGGCGCCGAGGCCGACGCATTCGAAGTCGTATTGTGTGTTGCCGATGACGTTGTTGCCCGTGAAGTTGTTGCCCGCGGACGATATGTTAATAAGGGCGCCATCCCAGTTCGAGGTGGCGTTGTTGCCGGTGAAGATGCTGCTGTTTGAATAGAACAGATGGATGCCATAGCGGGTGTTGCCGATGGCGTCGTTGCCGGTATAGTTGTTGCTGTTTGAATACCCGGAGTAAAAGCCGTCCTGGTCGTTGCCGCTGGCATTGTCGCCCATGAAGGTGTTGCCGTCCGAGAAGGACAGGTAAAAGCCGTCCCGCGAGTTGCCGGTGGCGTTGTTGGCCGTGAAATTGTTGCCGGTTGAACCATCCAGCCCGATGCCATCGAAGGCGTTAATGGTGGCGGTGTTGCCCGTGAAGTTGTTGTCGTCCGACCCGGACAGGTAAATGCCGATGGCCGAATTCTGGCTTGCGTTGTTGCCCGTGAAGTTGTTGCTGTTTGAATATAGCAGCCAGATGCCGTATTGCCCGTTCAAGCTGACGGTGTTGCCTGTGAAGCTGCTGTATTCGATGCCGTTCGGGACAATGCCGCTGTCGAAGTTGGTGACGGTGCAGTTGGTTACGGAAAATCCGCTTAGGCCGTCAAGGCGAATCCCGTCGCCGCTTCCCGACCCGTTGATGCTGTACCCGCCGCAGTCCAGGGTGTAGCCGCTAAGTGTCGGCGGAATTACCAGGCCCTCATCGCACGAGGTCAGGTTGCCTGCCAGAGTGTAGTTGTGTGCCGGGTAGAGGAGGCAGGGGCAGGAACTCACGTTGTAGCCCGATGCGCAGTCGGGCGGAGGCGGGGGCGCGGGGCAGCCGGTATTGCAGGTTATCCCGCATCCGGCCTGGAAATCGCACACATTGCCGGTTCCATCGGCCTGCGTGCTGCCGCAGACGGCATCGCCATAAACGTTCGCGCAGAGCGTATTGCCCGTGAGGGTGTTGCCGTCCGATGAGTGCAGGAGGATGCCGTTGAGCGTGTTGTTGCTCGCGTTGTTGCCGGTGATTATGTTGGAGCCCGACATGACCAGTGTGATGGCGCCATCACCATCGTCCGCGTGGTTTTCGTTTGCGGTGTTGCCGGAGATTGTGTTGCCATCGGAGCTGCCCAGGAATATGCCGGAGTCGGTGTTGTTGCTTGCGGTGTTGCCGGTGAGGTTGTTGCTGCCTGAAGATTCCAAGTAGATGCCATGGTAGTTGATGGTGGCGGTGTTGCCCGTGAGGTTGTTGCTCTCTGAGATGTCTAGGTAGATACCGGCATTGGTGTTGTTGTTTGCAGTGTTGCCCGTGAAGTTGTTGCTGTCTGAAGAGGATAGATAGATGCCATTCACGCTGTTTGAATCGGCGGTGTTGCCCGTGAGGATATTGCCGGTTGAAGGGTCTAGCTCGTTAATCATTGAAATGCCCAGGTAGATGCCGTACTGGCCGTTGTTGCTGGCAGTGTTGCCCGTGAGGTTGTTGTAGTTCGAAGACGATATGTCGATGCCATCGTTATTCTCGTTCTGGCTGGCGTTGTTGTCCGTGAGGTCGTTGTTGTTGCTTAAAGAATCCAGCGTGATGCCCGCATCGCCAGAGTTCGCCTGGTTTCCGTTTGCGGTGTTGCCTGTGAGGATGTTGCCGCTTGAGGCTTCCAGGTATATGCCTGCGTCGCTGTTCTGGCTTGCGTTGTTGTCCGTGAGGTTGTTGTCGCCTGAAGAGTCCAGGTAGATGCCGTCGTAAAAGCCGGTGACGTGGCAGTTCTCGACGCTTACGCCGCTGGCGCCGCTTGCGCCGTCGAGGTAAATCCCGTTGCCGTCGTAGCCGTCCCCGGTGATGCTCTGGCCGCGGCAGTTGAGGGTCACATCAGGCGCGGTTATGGTTATGCAGCCATTGCCATCTGGGTCGCTGAGGTCGCCACCCAATATATAGTACCCGGGCGTGCCAATCGCGTATGGGGCGCTTGAGCAGTCGGTGATGATAGTGGGCACGATGCAGGTGAGCCAGCCGCCTGACGATTGGTTGCAGCTGTCGGAGTTGATGCAGATGTTGCTTCCTCCGTCTATGCTCCCATCGGGGGCAGCTGATGTGCCGCTGCAGTTGAAATCGAAGTCCGTGTTGCCGGTGGCCGTGTTGCCCGTGAAGTTATTGTCCGCCGACGAGACCAGGTAGACGCCGTCGCGGGCGTTGTCAACTGCGGTATTGCCGGTGAAGTTGTTGTCATATGAGTTGTACACATAGATGCCATACTGGGTGTTGTTGCTGGCGTTGTTTCCCGTGAAGCTGCTGTGGTTTGAATATCGCGAAAAGATTCCATACTTGGTGTTGTTGGTGAAGTTGTTGCCTGCGATGATGTTGTCAACTGCCTCGTCCAAGCCGCTGCCATCCAGGTACATGCCCGCTTCCCCGTTCAGGCTTGCATTGTTGCCGGTGAGGTTGTTGCGGTTGCTCGAGGGGGCGATGTAGAGGCCGTAGTGGGTGTTGTTGCTGGCTGTGCTGCCCGTGACGTTGTTGTCGTTTGAAACGACTAGGATAATGCCGGAATCGTGATTGTTGCTGGCGGTGTTGCCCGTAAGGCTGTCGTTGCTGGAATAGAGGACGTAGATGCCGGAATCAAAGTTGCCGTTGGCGGTGTTGCCGGTGAGGTTGTTGCGGTCTGAATAGTCATCCACGTAGATGCCTTTCTCCCCGTTCAGGCTTGCATTGTTGTGGGTTATGCTGCTTTCGATTGAAGCACGAAGGTAGATGCCGCTGGAAAAGTTGGTGGCTGTGCAGTTGTTCACGGAAACGCCGCTTGCCTGGTCAACGAAAATGCCGTCTCCGCCTCTCCCGGTGATGCTCTTCCCCCCGCAGTCGAGCGAAGTGCCGTTGGAAGCCGGCCCGATGGTGATGCAGGTGTCGGCCGAGGTAAGGTTGCCTGCCAGAGTGTAGTTGTGTGCCGGGTAGAGGGTGCAGGGGCAGGAATTCACCTCGTAGCCGGGTGCGCAGGCCCTTGGCTGGGGCGTGGGGCATGGCGAGCAGGCTATGCCGCAGTCCATGCCGGTGCCGCAGGCGTTGCCGTCGCCGTCCACCTGCAGGCTGTTGCAGACCGCATCCCAATAGGCGTTCGAGCAGATTGTGTTGCCCGTGAAGTTGTTGTCCGCTGCCAGGTTCGTGATGACGCCACGGTCGTCGTTTTCACTGGCGTTGTTGCCTGTGAGCGTGTTGTTGGTGGAGGAGTCGATGCGCATGCCGTCGCCCGTGTTCCTTGCCGCAGTGTTGCCAGTGAGGTTGTTGCCGTCGCTCCCGTCGCCCAGGTTTATGCCTGCATAGCTGTTGTTGCCTGCGGTGTTCGCGGTGACACTGTTGTTTTCGGATGCAATCAGCAGGATGCCATCATAGTTCTGGCTGGCGTTGTTATCAGTCAGGTTGTTGTCGTTTGAATTGTCCAGATAGATGCCGGCAAAGAACTCGGTGATGGTGCAGCCTGTTACCGTAACGTTGCTCACCGAAGAGAGGAAGATTCCGTTGTTGCTCGGGTGGCCCCCGATTACGCTGTGCCCGGCGCAGTCCAGGCGCACGTCATTCGAGGTTATGGCTATGCAGTCGCCGCCCGACAGCTCGGTGAGGTTGCCCGAAAGGCCGTAGTTTCCCGGCGCATCAATCAGCGAGCCAGTAGGCCACGAAACGCTGGGGTTGCAGGTTGTGATGTAGTGAATGGGTGCCGAGCAGGTGAGCCAGCCCCCGGATGATTCGTTGCAGCCGTCCGAGTCGAGGCAGATGTTGCTTCCGCCGTCTATGTTCGATGACGTGTCGTAGCAGAAGAAGTCCGCGATGTTGTTGTCGGTTGCCGTGTTGCTGGTGAAGTTGTTGCCAGTGGATGTAGATAGGTAAATTCCATAATTGTTGCCCGGGCCCATGTTGTTTCCCGAGATGTTGTTGTAATTTGCGCTGTTTAGCTCAAGTGCAATGGAGCCCGAGCTGAAGTTGTTGCCCGTGATGTTGTTGTAGGCCGAGGCCAGGTAAAGGCCTATTGCGCCACTGATGTTGTTGCCGATTACGCTGTTGTTGTTGCCGATGACGCGTAGGGCTGCGTCA
>CAISET010000023.1 GCA_903884505.1 uncultured Microcaldota archaeon
CGTCATTGTCGGCAGGTACATAGTATTCCTCCTAGGAATATTAGATATAGCAAAATATAATACTTGCCATGCTGCGTCTTATTCCGCGTGAAGGGCGCGGAGGGGAAGGATGATTGTAAAACGCAACAGGGAAGAGGAATTCATGCCGGTGGAAACCGAGCCCGCCAAGTCAAATGAGGTCGAGCTGGAAGTCGGATGCCCGGCAGGGTACGTCAAGGTGAGTGGCAAGAGCATGCGGGAGTGCCGCCGGGCGTTCGTCGAGATCTTCAGGAAACTGACCCGGGCCTCGAAAGGCGCCATGAGAGTAGAAGTGCGCAGAGGCATAGGTGAGGTGGAGATGTGAGCCTGCGCCTGGGAGAGGACGGAAGGCTCAGGATAGAAGTGACCGGGGTGCCGGTTGGCCTGCTAGGCGAACTGTGCTTCGCCCTGTCAGCTGAATATGGGTTCCCGGGCTACGGAATTGAGCGGATAGGGGAGGGGGTTTGGCTCGTGGTAGAAGGCACCAGCGTGCCTGTGAGAGAAATCCAAGAAGCGGTGGCGGTTGCAAGGAGGGGCGGCCAGGCGGAGGTGGAAAGGTGACTAAAGGTGCTATACTGTTAACATGGATCTGGAAACTCGCCAAAACTCAAACCACGCTATTGGGCTGATGGGACCCTAAGACGTCAGAAAAAGCAGTCAGGACTATTTTGCTCTTCTTATATGAATCGACTACTTCATCAAATGGCATCTGTATCGGACTTCCGTGGGCGAATGAATGCCTGTTTGTGATAATATTACCATACGCGGTAATTATCCGTGGATCCTGAACTCGCTTATCGAACTCTTTCGGATAATTCCGATTAAATTTCTTAAGATTTTGTTTTATATCACGGAGTTTTAAAACTCTCAAACGGCGCATCAAAGAATGAACAAAAGATTTGCTATTTTCATCATTTAGGCTCGCGGTGCGTTTAATCATTATGTTCTTAAATTCAGATTCATAGCAGGCGCAGATGTAAACTAGTAAATATTTAGCTAAGATGCTATCAATCTCCGTACCTTTGCTAGCTGTTTCTTCTAAATGTTTCTCGCAAAGTTCTATCTCGCGTTCTATCTTTTCAAATGGCACGTAATCATCCGAACAGTACCTGCTCGGCTTTGGCCAGCCTAGCCTTTACAACCTTGGTGTCAGTAGTTGCCCTCTGCGTTGCATCTTCGAACTCGGGATTAATCTTCAGCGCTTCAAATTTAGCGCCAATGTCTTCCGGGCACGAATCGCGATGTCGTGAAAAGGCCAAAAATACTGAATCAAAAACTCCGGCATTCAAACCATTTCTTAGATGGAATGGCTTGGGACCAAGTTTATTAATGACTAAATCGCATGTTTCTTTGAATGTTCTAGCTTCCGTATTTAGTCCTTCAGTATTTGGATTGCGATGTGTGGCCATGAAATTTGATAAAAATTCTTTCATGGGCTTCTCATAATTTTTTGCATTATGAGCTAATGCAACGAATCTTAGGATTAGTTCAACATCTCTTTGTCTTTCATCTTCTTTGGCCTTTCCAACAATTGTTCTCCAGTTTTCATATCTATTCAGTTCAATTAAAAGATCATTCAGCTTTCCGCTGTAAACGCAATTTCTGACTTCCTGGTCTTTAAGCGGGGTACCACCAGTATTAAGGCGTTCAAAAATATAATGTACGCTTGTGTTATCTTTTGGTTCTAGCTGCTGCACAACAATAGCCCTCAAAACAGAATCTTGCAGCTTTCTTTGATCAGATTCGTCAAGCTCGCCATATGTCTTTTTGAACCATCTACTCTTTTCATCGCTGCTTATGAGTCTGAATTCCCTGCGCTTTCCCAGTTTATCTGCTTCTCCAAAATAACCCTTGAAAAAAGAATTGATCGCATTAAGCCGCTGTTGCCCATCAATGACTAGCAACTTCTTTTTAGAATCGGTATAGATGAATATCTGCGGTACTGGAAGACCAAGCAAGAATGAGTCGATTAGCCTTGCAGCCTGACTCATTTTCCAGACTTTTCTTCGCTGGAATGGAGGTATTTCTATATCGCGACGCTCTATCTTGTTGTGGAGTACTTCCAGAGTAAAGTCTGCAGGGTAGGTGCTTATCTCAAACACTACGGATGGTGCACTTTCTTTGTCTTCAGCTTCACTAGCTATATCTTCGAGTTCAATAGTATCCTCGTCTATTCCTACATATTCAGGAGCAACCATGCGACCACCATATGCTACTTTTTGTTGCATATGCTTAAAATCTATCATCTATTCCACGGACTATAGATCTACTCGTATCTTCAGAAGCGGCGCCCACCCGCCTACCTTCCCACTTCGCCCTCCACACAAGTAACTCCCGAACACGACAAAGACCGTGGGAGCGCTATAGCTCGATCCTCTTCCCTTTCTCCACTCGTTCCGCCCCCTTGAACATCTCCGGATGCAAGGTATGGACCGGGAACACCCGTTTCGCGTTAATCTCGGAAATCATGCGGAATATCTCGCTGCGGGGAGCATGGCCGGAAGCATGCAATTGGTGCCGACTCATAGAGAACCGAGTCATCCAGTTGTCGAGAACAACGTCGGAAACCGTCGAAAGCGGGTCCTCCTCGAAGGGCTCGCTCATGGAGTGGATGCACGCGCCGGAAGAGGGCCGGATGTCTATCAGCTCGGAGAGGTAGTAGAAGTCCAGCTCAAGGAGAAGCGACTTCTGGTGGGAGCGGACGTAGTCGGAGGTGACGGAAGAGGAAAGGAATGGCTGCATCCACGAATCCTCGCGCAGGAGCTGCCGGTTGTAGATTTTGATGAGCGGGTCATGGAGGGGGTCGGGAAGGGAGAGCGAGGTGTCGCAGTGGAGCGTGGAAAGGAGGTGCGCGGTCTTGGGGGAGATGACGAGGGTGCGGCCGGTCTCGGAGGCGATGGAGTAGAAGGTGCGGAAGCGGTCCAGGTCCCGGGGGTAGCGCATGGCCATCAGGAGGTCCGGAAATGACCCCCCAGGATTAGCTTTATAACATTCGCCCTCCTTTATTGTCTTCAGTAGGCGACGGGTAGTTTCGTTCGATCGCTGGTTTTAGGCGGTAAGAAGAGCACGGCGCCACGTGAAAAAAAACAGGTGTATAAATGGGATATGGAGATAGAGAAGGAGGGGACAGGGGAAGGCGCGGCGGAGGCGGCGGGGGAGGCTTCGGCGGCCCACGCGAGATGCACGATGCAGTCTGCTCTGAATGCAAACAGCCGTGCCAGGTGCCTTTCAGGCCCACCGAGGGCAAGCCAGTATACTGCAGGGAGTGCTTTGCGAAGCACAGGCCTGCAAGGTACTAAAACCAGCAATTAACAGGGCGGTGAGAAGCCGCCCAACTTCTTTTTTTATCTTGACAGGGCTTAGCGGATGCGGTGCCCCCACTCCCCTATTTTTCCGCCCCCTTGAACTTCTCCGCTTGCATCATATCCCAATCGTCTTCTCCTTCTCCGGGAGAACTACTTTCCCGTGCAGCTCTTTGAAGGCGGAAGGGCTGTTGGTGTGAATGGGGAGGAGGAGCTCGGGGTTAATCGCCTTAATCGCACCTGCGATATCGGCGGGGCTGGCGTGGCCGGAAGAATGGACGCGGTGGAGATTAATCCCAAAATGGCGGAGCCAGTTCTCAAGCACGCGCTTCGTGTCCTCGTTGTCCTCTCCCTCGAGGAAGTGCTCGCTCATGGACCAGATGAAGTCAGCCCCCTTGGGCTGCAGATAAACGAGCTCCATAAGGCGGTTGAAGCCCATATGCATCACATATTTCGAGCCGGACTTGGAGAGCTCCCTGTAGGTGACCATCTTGGGGAGAAAGTCCCGCTCCCAGGGGTAATAATCCTTCTCCGAGAAGGTGCAGGACTTGCAGATGCGGAAGTAGACCAAAAGGTTCTTGTCAGAGAGAACGTCGGGAAGCGCAGGCACCTTCTCCCGAAGGCAGCGGAGGATGTATGCGAAGCGGGTGTCAATCACGAGCTTGCGCCCGGCAGCAACGGTTGCGTTGTAGAAGGAGAGGAAGCGGTCCACGTTGGACATGGAGAAGTCGGCGAATACCAGGCCGCCGGCGCCTTTAATGAGCTGGGAAGCCTTGTCCTGGACCTCCTGCTCGGTGTAATTGTGCTCAACCTCCGAGCCGATGCGCGTGCCTTCGCAAATCAGGGCGCGAGGTGAGGTGGCAGCGGCTTTCTTGATGAATTCCTGCGTCATCCAGCTCTGAGGGCCGTGCAAACGAAAATCTCCAGTATAAACGATTGCCCCGGAGGAGGTGTGGATGATGAAGCCGTAGGCGCCGGGAACCGAGTGCTCCACGTGAACCGGCTCGATGAGCAGGTGCTTGACCTTGATGGAGTCCCCTGACTTGAATAGGCGGATGTCGCTGTGCTCGCCTATATCGTAAAAGCTGGCATACATCTTGTGGTATGCCTCGTAGAGATGGTGCGTCCCGTGCCCCATGTAAACTGGTATGCCCTCGTCAACGAACTGCAAATGGTTTATGTGGTCGGAGTGGGAGTGGCTGATGAAGATGGCGTCAATGTCCGGCTTCTCGTACTTAAGGTCCGTGAACTGGAGCATCTTCCTGCTGTAAAGCTTTGGAACACGGGGGACCAGCCCGAACTCGAAGTAGACCTCAAGCCCGTTTGCTGTCCGCGGTGAGAGGTATTCGTAGAAATAGTCCTCGCCGAAGTCGAAGGACTGGCCGAAGTCGAGGAAGATGCGGGCGTCCTTGTCTTCTAGGAGGATCTTGTTGCCGCCTATTTCGTTGACGCCGCCGTAGAAGGTGAGGGAAACCATATGCCCAACCAAGCAATTTTTGCAGGCGGTTAAATAAGCTGCTACTGGAAAGGAGGCGCCTGCGATGGTTTAAAGGCGAGGGAAAGGCAGGCATATCCATGGCAACGGAGGAAAAGGTGGCGATAAGCGGTGCGACGGAGTCTAGTATGTATTTATATCCAGAAGGTATAAACTTATACATGGGAAAGGCCACCGGGATGCTCACGCGCGTGGGGCATTCGCCAACATTGAATACAGTGCTGATGGTTGAGGAATTGCTTTCAAAGGCAGGCGAGCCGGTTACGGTTGCAGAGCTGAGGAAGAGGCTGCCAAAGCAGGTGATGCGCCCAACCTTAATGAAAGTCCTGGATTACCTTCAGGAGAGCGGGAAAATCCTGATCACCACCAAGGGCATTGTCTGGATATTTGCGCCCAGGCCGGAGATTGAGGCGATGAAGAGGAGGGGGGTGCAGCTATGAGGAAAGTGACGGTCTACTTAATTGATGAGGCAAAGGAGGAGTTCGAGGGCCTCAACGGGATTATCGGGGAGCAGGCTGCCAGAGGAATAACGAGCTCTGAGGAGATGCAGCTGCTCGCTTCAATAAAAAAGAAGATTGAAATCCTCAAGCTTAATCCGGTATACGGCGACCAGGTGCCGAGAAGGCTCTGGCCAAAAGAGCTTATTGCAAAGCACAAGCTGACAAACGTATGGCGCGTTGAGCTGACGAACTACTGGCGGATGCTGTATACCCTGCGCGGCGACAAAGTAGAGCTAATCTGCTTCATAATCGAGCTGATTGACCACAAGAGGTACGATAGGCTCTTCGGCTACAAGAAGCGCTGATTATTGCGGGCTGCCGTAGAAGGTGAGGGAGGTCATAGAAGTCGCTCCTCAAGATTTCCCCGCTTCCAACGGTTGCGCAACGCCCAAAACAGCCAGGATATTTTCCCTCATCTCTAATTCGTTTGCCTTCTTCTTGGTATTCGTCCAGGTTATGCCAAGAACACACGCAACAAAATTGAAAATAAGGAATGTGACCCAGTTTATCTTGCTCGCATATTCTATAACCGCGGATTTGCCCTCAAAGGATATGGTGGCGTCCATATGGCTCCAGAAATAAGGACGGGATAGCTTAATCTTGCCCTTGTTCAGGTCGATCAGATAGTCCCGGCTGTATTTCTCTTTAAACCGCTGTACAAGTTGCTCCGGAGTTCCCTCGTAGGCGACCTTGTCCATGCCACCACCTGGCACGTTATGTGCGCCCCTTTTATTTAAACCGCTACAGTGGACGCCTTACTGGCCGCGATGGCGGGAGGTATATATGAGCTACTCCTTACTTGAACATGAGGTTATATTTCTTCTCATATTCCTTATGGTCGCCGATGAAGAAGACCGTCCTGGTTTTTGCAGCCTTGTCAATCAGGTAAAGCGCCCGGTAGTCGCCAATCTCAAGGACCCATATGTCCGGGTGCTTCCTGAGCGTCCTTGCGGGCCGCAGGGTGGCAAGGGCTTCAAGCCTTTTCTTCACCCTTTCGCGGACCGGCTTGTCCAGCCCGTTCAGCGTGGAAAGGGCCTCATCAGTAAGAAGTACGGAGTATTCCTCCACGGGCATGCTCATATCCTCTTAATCATGTGCAACCTCGCCTTGCCTGATTTGAGCCTGCGCAGTGCAGGCTCCGCGTCCCGGTACATCATCTCTTCGATGACCTCTTCCTTTGACTTGACAAGCCCGTACCGTGCCGCAAGCTCCATGGCGCCCACCCTGAAGATGTCTGCCTTGGACTTGAAAACGCCAAGCTGCAGCAGCCTGTTGACTGCCTCCTCAACGCTTCCCTCGTACTGCAACATAGTGGATTTCATGGGCATTTCCC
>CAISET010000024.1 GCA_903884505.1 uncultured Microcaldota archaeon
CTGGTAGCAGTAGTCCTCGCACTTCTGGGCCCACTTCCCGGTCCCGTAGAAGAGCCCGCAGCTTTCGCACTCGTACAGCTTCCTGGATTTGGACTTAACCTCGTAGACCATTGGGCTAATTCACCACGATATGTTTAAGTGAGAGAGGCTATAAAGCCTGTTCGGTGGTAATGTGAAAATGGACTATCTGCTCATCTGCCTGCTGTTCGTCTCGTGCCTGGTATTCGCGGCGAACGCAACCGATGTAGCTTCAGCAATAGGGACGAGCATCAACCAAACGCAGTCCATGCTCTCGATCTTGCCAATAGTCGGGATAGTCCTGCTCGTCATAGGTGTCGCGCTAATCGCAGCAGGGGTTTGGGCGTTCAAGCAGTCAAATCAGGTGGGCAAAGGAAATTACAAGATTATCGGAATAATCGCTGCAATCATAGGTATACTAGTTGCCTTAAGCGGTATTGCGGCATTGCTAATTGGAATCGTAGCGCCTGCGATGTTCAAAACATTCATGGGAGCTGGCGGCGGAATTCCATAATTATACCGCCACTTCCACTTTGAAGTCGCCCTGCGAGGTTTCTATCTTCTTCGCCTTCCCGGCTTCAGTTATCTCCTCTTTCACATCATCAAGAAGCTCCGGCTCCAGCGTTCGTATCTTGACTGCCGCGATGTCCGCATTCAGTGCCATCTTCTTCTCAGCCTTGAATTTGCGGATTTCAGTGAGGACCTGGTTCAGCAGAATTGCCTTCTTCTCCGCCTTCTCATCAATGTCTTTCTCGTAAAGCGCGGGCCATTTTGACTGTGCCAAAGATTTGTCGCCTTCGTGGACCTTGTAGATGGAATCGTAAATCTCCTCAGTCGTGTGCGGCATTATCGGGGCGAGCATCTTCAGGACATCGAGAAGCACGACATAGAGTGTGAATTGGGTAGCCTTCTTCGAGTCTTCGCCAAACTTCTCACTCTGGTATAATCGGTGCTTCACCTCCTCCAGGTAGAAGTCGCAGAACTCGTGCCAGAAGAAGTCCTGCACAGAAGTAATTATTGCGAAATAGTCGTAATTGTCGTAGTTTGCGGTGTTGGATTTGATTAGCCGGTTGATTCTCGACAGCATCCACCTGTCAACCGTGCGGAATTTCAGCGTCGTGCCTTTCGTTTTTCTCCTGTCAAAGCCCTCCAGCGACTTCTCAACGAATTTGGAGGCGTTCCACAATTTCAGGACGAACGACTTCGCGTACTGGATATCCTTGTAGGAGAACGGCTTGTCGCGGGCGAATGCGCCGGAAAGCGCGGTCCACTGGCGTACGGCGTCAGCGGAGTAGTCCTCAATCAATTTGTCCGGCGGAATAACGTTGCCGAGGGACTTGCTCATCTTCTTCCCGTCAGGCGCCAAAACCATGCCGTTAATCAGCAGTTCCTTGAAAGGCGGCTTGCCGGTCAGCATGAGCGAGCGGTAAATCGTGTAGAAGCACCAGGTGCGTATTATCTCCGTGCCCTGCGGGCGAAGGGTTGCGGGGAAGGTGAGGTTGTAGAAATCCTCGTCCTCCATCCACTTTGAGATTATTAGCGGAGAGATTGAGGAATCGACCCAGCAGTCGCACGTCGCCTTCTCCCCCTCCAGCTCTCCGCCGCATTTCGGGCATTTGGGGAGAGGTGGAGCATCGCTAATGGGATAAACTGGAAGCTTGTCCTCAGGCGGCGTAACAATCTCGCCGCATTTCTTGCAGTGCCAGAACGGGATGGGCGTGCCAAAAATCCTGTCGCGGGAAATCACCCAGTCCCACTCGATGTAGTTCGCCCAGTCAATCAGATACTGCAAGGTGAATTCGGGAACCCATCTCATCGCGCGCGCAGCGGACTTCACCGGCTCCTCGAACCCCTTAATCTTGCAGAACCATTGCTTGGAGGTTAGGAGCTCAATCGGCTTCTTGCACCTGTCATGCGTTTTCACCGTCTGCTGGATTTTCTCCTGCTTAATTAGCAAACCATCGGCCTTCAGCCTCTCAATAATCTTCATCTTGGCATCAGCAACTTTCAGCCCGGTGAACTCGCCGGCGTTCAGCAGCTTCCCGTACCTGTCGATTGACTCGATGGCAGGCAGGTTGTGCCTGTAGGTCCAGACAACGTCCTGCTTGTCCCCGAACGTGCACATCATCACGATTCCTGTGCCGAAAGTCGGGTCCACATCTGGGTCGGTGAGCACCTTCACTTCACGGTCGTAAAGAGGGGTGTGGGCGTGCGTGCCGACGAGCTTCCTGTACCTGTTGTCGTCCGGATGCACGAAGATTGCGACGCAGGCGTGCAAAAGCTCGGGCCGGGTGGTGGCAATCGTTATGTAGCCATCCTTCGTCTCGTGCGAAACGAACTTCACGAAGTTCAATTCAGTCGCGCGCTGCTCCTCCTCGGTCTCGGCCTTGGCGATTGCGGAAACGCAGTGCGGGCACCAGAAGACCGGATGCTCCCCGCGGTAGACCAATCCATTGGCGTACATTTTGAGAAGCGAGAGCTGCACCTTGCGGTGATATTCGGGCGACATGGTCTTGTACTCATAATCCCAGTCGGGCGAGAAGCCCATGGAAATCATCTGCTGCCTCATGCGGGAGATGAACTGGTCCGTCCATTCAACGCATTTCGCGCGGAACTCTTCGGGCTTCAGCTTCTTCCCGAATTTCGCCTCCACTTTCACTTCGGTAGGGAATCCCTGGCAGTCCCATCCCTGGGGGTAATAGACGTTGAAGCCGCGCAGCCTCTTGTAGCGGGCCGCGAAGTCGAAATAGGCGTAGGAGAGCACGTGCCCCATGTGCAGGTCGCCGCTCGTGAAGGGCGGCGGCGTGTCCATGGAATATACCGGCCTCTTGGCATCGCGCGGGTCGAACTTGTGCGCGCCAAGCTCAACCCACTTCTTCTGCCACTTCGGCTCAATCTCTTTCGGCTTCCAGTCACCCAGCATCAGACAACCTCACTTCCTTCCCTCATGCTCTTCCACCTTCTTCAGGTCACCAACAAGGTCCTCAAGCTCCTCGCCGATTTCCTTGTTGCGCTTGAGCAGCATGGATACGCGCGCATGCAGCGGGATGTCCTTCTCAACGTGCGAATGCTGCTCCAGAAAGAACGCGGCTATATTCGCCGTCAGCACGGCCACAAAGCCTATTCCGAACAGCATCAGAACGCCCGCTACGGCCCTTCCCGACAAGGTGACTGGGGTCGCAGCAAGGCCGCCGACCGTGAGCACCGTGACAAGCGACCACCACAGCGCGCTCCAGTAATCCGCGAAATAGGGGTTAAGGCCGTGCTCCACCCTGAAAATCAGGGCAGAGCAGACGACAGTGGCTATGGCGGTGAAGAGCGCGTAATGGTAAAATTTGTGCTCGTAGAATGCGGCGGAAATCCGTTTCAGCCCAAACGCGCCGCGGGTCGTGTATGCGCCCGCTTTCAGGACGCGCTCTAGGCGGAGGTCCCGTAAGAGCCTGAAAAGAGGCGCAGTCGGGGCGAATTCGACAAGCGCCGGTATAAGCAGCGCGATGGGGGAGAACACTATGACTACATCCACAACCGTGTCAATGGGATGGTTAATGAGGTGGGCGGCCCTGTTCTTCGCAACATAAAGCTTGCCCAAGAACTCGGCAACAAAAAGCGACCATATCACCCAGTCCGCCACTTCTACGGCGAACACCTGCTCGGGCGTCAGCTCGACCGTGAGCTCCACGAACAGCAGGGGCAGTATCATCAGCGCAAGCGCGGTCATCCTCCTCTCGCTGAAGACGTGATAAACTGCGCGCTCCCACTTCTCCCTCTCTTTTTCGGAAACCATCCTATCCCTCGAATTCGGTAAGTTTCTTCTCACCAGCCTTTTTCTCGGTTTCGCCTGCAGGAACCGCCATCCCGTCCTTGGCGGCGACCGTCCGAACTCCGGTTGCCTCCTGGATTGCGGCTGCCTCAGTCTCGGGGCCTGCCTTCAGCATTCCCATCCCGAAGTGCTGTATTATCGCGACTTTCGGCTTCCTTTCGAGCGCCTTCAGCAGCCTGACTGCGCCATCCGTGCCGAAATGGGTCGGAATCTTGCCGCCGCTGGGCTGGAGCGTGTTCATTATCAAGGCATCGCAGCCCTCGAACTCCTTCCCCATCTCCTCGAAATATTCGGTATCGCCCGAATAACCCACCCTCACCCCGTCCATTTCGAAAATGAATCCAACGCCCTCCTCATCCCCATGCGCAGTGGTGGTTGCCGTGATGGTGACGGAGCCGAACTCCGCCTTCTCATAAGCCCTCAATGCAAAAATCTTCTCCGCCATAACCTCGTGATACCTTGTTAGCGCCCTGTCGAACCTTTCGTTCCCCTCGAGCACGCTCACGCTCGCAACGACCGCCCCCCTCCTCCTCTTTCCGCATTCAGTCATCGCCTCGACAAGTAAGTTTGCGTCGTTGGCATGGTCAAGGTGGTTGTGCGAGACTGCAATAATATCAACCTTCTCGGGGTTCTGCCCGAACTGCTTGCAGCGGAGGAGCGCCCCTGGCCCCGGGTCGCAGTGAATAATCCTGCTGCCGACGAGCCTGAATCCTCCGGTCCCACGGAGCTGGTTGATTAGCACGTTGCGCCCGCCGCCCGTTCCGAGGAAGATTATCTGCATGCGAAGGAGTTAGGCGACAGGCTAATATTATAATAGTGTTCTTCGCCAACCTAACCAGCAATCGATGGCCTCGGTTGTGTAATGGTAGCACAGGAGGCTGTGGCTGAACCCTTTTCGGATGCGCCGCCGCTTGACAGCAGAGCGTCAAGCTCTCGCTTCGCTCGGCGGCGCATATCCTAAAAGCGTTCACGGAAAAGAGAAATCTCCGGCGCAGAAAATTGCGCGCAGAACCCTCCAAGCCCGAGTCCGATTCTCGGCCGAGGCCCTACTACTTCTTGAAGACGAACAGGACGAGCAGGATTATTCCGAGGACGAAGCCGAGGGCGATGGGGCCGAGCACGCAGATGGCAAGTGACATGATATCGAGGGTCTCTGCCTTGGGCTTGAGCCCGCCCTCAAACTCCTCAGTAACCAGTTCTTTCCTGAAATAAACGAGATAGGTGAAGAGCCATACCATCCCGAAGAGCAGCATCAGGACGCACTGGAGTGCCTTCCAACTGGTCTCGTTCATTGAGAGAAGCATCTCGGCGAGCGCGAAGATCTCCATGGCGCCGTAAAGAAGGCCTGCGAACATGAAGCAGAAGAGGGCAAGGATGCTGAGGCCCGTTCCCATGGGCGCGATGGAATGGATGAGCAGGGGGCCTGCAAGTGCGATGAAAGCCACCAACATGCCGAATACGGCGAGCCCTGCGGATAGCTTGAGCAGCTCTTCAAAATGCTCGAAACGGA
>CAISET010000025.1 GCA_903884505.1 uncultured Microcaldota archaeon
TCCTTATCTCCCAGCGCCGCAATCAGCGGCTCCACTGCGGGTTCCCCCATCCCCACCAACACTCCCGCAGCGCCATCACGCACACCCGCATCCGTATATCCAAGCGCTACAATCAGCGGCCTCACTACTGGTTTCCCCATCCCCGTCACTATCTCTGCCGCCATCGTGCGTATGCCTGCCTCCTTATCTCCCAGCGCCGCAATCAGCGGCTCCACTGCGGGTTCCCCCATCCCCACCAACACTCCCGCAGCGCCATCACGCACACCCGCATCCGTATATCCAAGCGCTACAATCAGCGGTCTAACTGCGGGTTCCCCCATCTTCGCCAGCACCCTTGCAGCAGCCTCATGAGCACTTGCATCAGTATCTCCCAGTTCCTTAATCAGCGGCTCCACGGCCGGTTTCCCTATCCTCACCAGCGCTTCAACTGCACTTTTCAGCACCCTCGACTCCTCATACCCAAGCGCCTTAATTAACGGCGCTATCGCTCTGTCATCCCCTATTTTCCCAAGCGCCTCTACCGCCTCTTGTCGCACAGTTACGTCCTTATCCCGAATCGCCGCAATCAGCGGTTCTACTACCCTTTCATCCCTAATCCCACTCAGCGCAAATACCGCCAAAAAGCGTACGTTAGTATTCTTATCTCCAAGCGCCATGACCAGTGGCCCCACGGCCGGTTTCCCGATCTGCATCAATGCAATCGCTGCGCCTAGATGTACGCCGGTGTCCTTACTTCGCAGTTCCCTGACCAGCGGCCCCACTGCCGTCTCATCCTTAATTTTTCCAAGTGCTAAGGCTGCATGTCTATGTACGCTCGCATCAGTGTCCTCAAGTGCCTTAATCAACGGGTCTAATGCCCGCTTTGTCCCTATTCCCCCAAGCGCCTTTGCTGCCCCTTCGCGTACATTCGCATCTTTATCTCCCAGCGCAGCAATCAGCGGCTCCACTGCCGGCTCCCCCATCTTCGCCAGCACTCCCGCAGCACCGTCACGCACACTTACCTTCGTATTTCCCAGCGCCACAATCAGCGGCTCAACTGCCCCCGCACCTATGCTTCCGAGTGCAGATGCCGCACAGGAACGAACGTTCGAATCCTTGTCTCCAAGGGCCTTCACCAGCGGCTCCACGGCCGGTTTCCCTATCCTCACCAGCGCTTCAACTGCACTTTTCCGCACACCGGACTCATCATCCCGAAGCACCTTAATCAGCGGCGCTACTGCTATCTCATCCCCTATTTTCCCAAGCGCCCAAGCCGCACCAACACGCCCATTCGCATCTTTGTCTCCCAGTGCCGCAATAAGCGATTCCACTGCGGGCTCCCCCATCTTCGCCAGCACCCCAGCAGCCCCGTCACGCAAACCTGTATCCGTATCTCCCAGTGCCGCAATAAGCGGCTTTATTGCGGGCTCACCCATCCTCACCAGCACCCCCGCAGCGCCATCACGCACATTCGCATCTTTGTCTCTCAGCGCCGCAATCAGCGGCTCAACTGTCCCCGTGCGTATCTTTCCGAGCGCACGTGCCGCATCGTAACGAACGTTCGAATCCTCGTCTCCAAGTGCCTTGATAAGCGGCTCAACTGCCTGCGCGTAGCCCATACTTCCGAGTGCAGATGCCGCGCATGAACGAACGTTCGAATCCTTATTTCCAAGGGCCTTGATCAGAGGATCGACTATCTCGTTTACCGCGCGCAGCCCCCCTCCGACCCTCCATGCTGCCTCCATCAGTGCCCGTATTGCCTCTTCCTTTTCCTCATTACTGCCGTTCTCCAGTTTCTTTATGTTCCTTCGGATGCGGGCTGAGTCTAACATAACCACGACCTCGTGATACTCACCTGTCTCAAAGCCCGCGCCGCAATTACCAGCCACAGCGCCGGGTTTCCAATTCCCGCCAACGGTTTAGCAAATCGGTAACCAAGCTCCATCAATCGCGCCAACACGGATTCATCAGGCACATCAAACACCCAATCTAGTCACCTGCTTGTAAAACAGGGGGAACATCAAGGGCAGCTGGCCGACATCCGATATCAAGAGGACCCGCCCCTCGCCGAAGACTTTACCCAACAAATAAATCTCATTTGGTTCCATGCGGACCGCGATGCAGAAGGCGACAACCCCTCTGGCAACCGCCTCGTCAACCGCCTTGCGCGTATCCTCCATCGCGTATTTGCCTTGGTAGTTGTCTCCGTCATCCGGGAAACCATCGGATAGGACAAATAACAGCTTCGTCCGCTCTTCACGTTTCAATAGCAGTTCGGTGGCATGTCTTATCGCAGTGCCCATCCGTGTGCAGTTTCCCCCGCACTTGGTCTTGTTGCCAATCTGCTCGTTCCAGCCCTTTATTTTGTACATGTTCACCATGTCTTTTCCGATGCTATCAAACGCCCAGACTGCGAAAATATCCCCAATCTCGCCGAGGGCAGCACCTAACGTGTGCATCGCCTGCAGCTCGATTTCAAAGACGCTAAGGTCTGCGGGTTTCGTGCAAATCGTGCTGCCGGATGCGTCCACCAGCATAAGTGCTGCGACGGAACGCTTTATGCGCAAATTCTCGCTCCAAAATTTCGGCTGGGGATTCAGGCCGGCCCTCCGTTTCACCAGATAATCCACGTAGAGCATCGGATCTACGTCCCGGCCGTCCTCCAGCCCGCGCTTCTTCCTTCTTTTCTTCGGAACAAGGCGCCTGAAAATCTCAACCACCTGGCTCGTGACCGGATGCGGGGGCAGGATTTCACCTTCCTCCGCCTCGACTTCCATCACGGTGGCCCAATCTTTCCTGTAAGTCCCTTTTCCGCCGTCCGCGTTCTGGTCCCACTCGCGGTACTTATGCTGCATCTTGCTCCCCCCGCTCAGATGCCCCCCGGTCTCGTCTGCGTCGTCTTTGGGCTGCGCGCCACTCCCTCCACCCCCTTGGCCGCCTTTGCTGCTCTTCTTCCCCCCATTTCCCCCACCGTCGCCTCCTTCCTTTTCCTTCTTTTTAGGCCGCACCTTGAGTTTGCTATTTCCGAGCCCATCGAGATTCTCCTTGAACAGGTGGTTGTCAAATTGCTGCACGTCTTTGCTGTAATCCTGGTCTTTGAACATTTCTTTGAACCGCAATGCCACATCCACCGTGGCGTTGAATGAATTCGTTCCGTCCCCGCCTACCATCCCGCGTTTCGCGAGCTCCGCGAGTTCCAAGGCCTTATGCATCTTTCTGACCGCTATCTGGCGCTCTATCAGCTTGCCCATCTCAAGAATCTCACGCTCGAGGCCGGCAATCCTCGCATTCGCATTTGAGAATGCAGTCCTCTCCTTCAAAGGCCGTCTTTTGTAGAGTTCGTTGCGCCTCTTCGTCAGCTCCCTTGCCCTCCCAATATCCCTCTCGCTATTCGCCTTTTTTATCTCTTCATCTATGGGTTTCAGGGGGGCGAGTAGCCCGTCCCTCTCCGGTATGAGCCTTTTAAGTTCCGCCCTCGCGTTTTCCCTCCGCCCGTCCACTTCGCCAAGGTCTATCGGGACTATGACGAGCTGCAGGAATGCCTCGAGAACATGCGATGGATTGTTATCATCCGTGGGGACTGGTCTCGTTATGAGATGGCGCTGGTTGTTCGTTGTATACTTCTCTTTGAACCCCACGTATTCGGCTTTCTGCAGGTCGTCAATGCGGCGGTCGTCAATCATATTGTTGATTTTGAATGCAAGCTCCGGCTCCTTAAAGAGTTCCCATAGGTCCTTCGCAGTTTTAAACTTCCTGGGGACGTCCTTCCCTCCCTTCACGAGTTTGAGCCTTCTCTCCTCCCCACCGGTATCGAGGACGGGTTTCCCATCAAGCGTCTCCACTTCCACATATTCGCTTTTCTCGTTGAGAAGATGCGGATTCCGTATCCTGTAGCCTAGCTTGTGCAACTCCGCTTCAAATACGCTTATCTCGAAACTTTTGCGCGCTACATGGCCGCACTCGTGGATTATGGTAAGCTTGTAGTCCTCTGCGTTCTCTTCTTTGGTCGGCCACTTTTTGACTAGACTCGGCACAGTTATGCTCTCGTTGTCCGTGCAGAATGTGTCTCCATCTATCTTCAATCCGAGGTCCGTTCTCCCGGTCAAGCCCGCTACCCACGTCCGCATGTACGTCTCTATCTCGGAGGCGGCTTGGACCAGCACGTCGCATTCCCGCGCCCTCGTATACCAGTCCATGGATTCCGGCGTCTGGAACTCGAAAATGAAAAGCACCTGCCCGAGGTCGTCCTTTACCTTCGCTGCGAGGTCGATAAGCTCCATGAAATCCACTGCCTGGTTTCCCATCTTCAGGTAGATTCTGGACATGAAAGCGATGAAAAGCCTGTCTCCTTCCTCACCACCCTTCATAGCGCACCGCTTCGCATAATCGGCGAGCTTTGCGAGGTTGTACTCGCTTATCGCCAATAGCCCGGTCTCGTCATTTTCGTTTGAGAATTTCGAATAAAGCAAATCCCGGATGCGCGGGTCCCCACCTATCTTTTCCGTCTCATAGATGGCATAATTCACCCACCTTGCAGCCATGATAAATTTCTCGCGCAAATAGTGTGAGGATTTCATCCAGCCCCTCGCATTCTGTATAGCCTCGTTGCGCAACCCCCAGTTGAATCGGTCTATGTCCAAGGCATCTTTGAGGAAGGAAACCGTCTTCTCGAGCCCGAATTCCGCGACGAGTGCCGGCGCATGTTTCTCAATTAGCGGTACGCAGGGCCGGTATTGTGCACCCCATCTGCTGTTGTTCCATCTGTCTATTTCATGCGCTCCTTGGATGATTTGCTCAAGCTGCGGGGCATACGCTTGTCTTACGGGCTTGTTTCGGTTAGCGAATAGTCCCAAGGAGTCACCCGTCCGCGGAAGAGCCTATGGGCTCTTCTTCTGCAATTGATTCGGCACGCGGCTTTTCACGATGTCTACGATGGCCATTATCCGTTGTTCGGCATCCGTTGCAGTGTCCGATATTATGCGCTCAGCAATCGCGACCTTCGCCGCGACCTCTATGCTAAACCCACTGCACCACATCTTCAGCGCGTCGATGATGGTTCCGTCCCCAGGCTTTTCCACCATGGGGATGGCTCCTGTTCCATCGGGTGTCATGTTGTTATTCGCGTGGACCTTTCGGAGATCATAAACCCCATCCCATATCCCATCGGCGACCCTCCTGACTGTGCTATCCTTCGCATATGCCGACTCCAGCTTGGATAGTGCCATCTCTATTGCAGTCTCCTTTGGGAGGTAGTCGAACCTGATGGCCAGTGGCCTGCGTTTCAGGGCAGGCGAGCTCTCAAGCGCGTACATCCCGCCCGGATTCATCGCGAACATTATTATGACGCTCGGGGAAAGGTCATAATTCTCGAACGTGAGCGGGTTCGTGAACTGGCGGGAGTCGAGCACGGGATGGAGGGCCGCCACTATATTCTTGTCAGCGAGGTTAAAGTCGTCGATAAGTATGACTGCCTGTCCATCCATTATCCCCTTAAGCACGGGGCCTGGGCTTACTATGAACTCTCCGGTTGAATCCGGAGCCAGTGAGCCGAAGAAATCCCTGGTAGTCGTGTCTTCATTGCACGGTACGCGGTAGAAACCAAGGCCTTTCTCCTTTGCGAACCACATCGCAAAAGCCGTCTTCCCGCATCCCGGCGGGCCCTTCATAAGGAGCGCCTTCCCGTCCTTTAGGCAATATTCCGCGATGCTCTTCTCGTTCTCGCCGCTTATGTTGCGGAAGAAGTAGTCCTCCTTCGAGGGCTTCTGGCGATTTTTTCTTATAAGGTCCTGAGTGGGCTCAAGATAGCCCGTTTCCGTTCGGCGGTAGCCGTCTTTAGTAGTAGTTGACATAGGCTATTTCGCCCAATTGCAGTATATATAGATTTCGCATTCCGTATGGACTGCGAAATTCGAATGAATCGAAGACGGAGCCGGGCCCGAAGATTGCGCCCCGGGCTTTCTTTTTTAATTTTCCGTTTTTCTCTTTTCGCTACTTTTTGCTCTGCAGCGCCAGGAATGCCAGCACGCCGATAATCACGTACATGAGGAACCCATAGACGCAGGTCGGCAGCCCGAGAATTTTCGCGCTGGCAACCGCGCACGCCGCTCCTGAGGAAGCCCCGGGAAAAAGTTCGCCGAAGCTCAGGTAGCCCGAGAAGAGCATCCCGAACACCGAGAACAGCACTATCACTTTCAGGTATCCGTTCTTGTCCATGGCACCACCGGCTTAGGCTGGTTTCTATGTGTATAAAAAACTGCCGCCTGATGGAGAAATAGACCTTATCCTTTCCTCTCCTCGTAGGGGACGTTGGTGTCCCACTTCGCCGCAGCAGCATCGGCCTTCGCCACCACTTCCTTTGCCTTCTCCCCGCCGAGGGCCTTTTCGAGCCTGGAATTGTTCCTGTCGAGCATCTTCTTCCCCTTCTCGACCCTCTTCCTGAGGAGCCTGCCGAAGACCTTGTGCTCATACGCCCTCTGCACGACAGCGCCCTTCCACCAGATGAAGCCATCAATCACATAGCGCACCGAGCTGTTGACGATGTTGCCGAGCGAATAAACTATCTGCTGCGGCGTCCCAATCATGTCAAGGTTCATCACCGCGTCAATAAGCTTCTGGGTCGCCTCAAGGGACGACCAGAGCGGCTGCCCGTACCTCATGCCAATAAGGGTTGGCACCCCGTCCGCAACATAGCCCGCCTTCCTAAGAATCTTCATCTCGAAATATGCCCTTGAGCCGTCAAGGCCAATCTCAATAGCTTTAAGCGCCGCGCCCACGCCCCTCGAATTGGGGATGGCATCAGCCATGGATTGCGCCGCATTCCAGCCACTCCCTGTCCTCCAGTAGTTTTTCATCCCTGTCCCGAGCTGGTCCCCGCCAATCTGCAGGCCGTAGGCAAGCCCCTGCCCCATGGTGAAGCCCGCAAAGACGCGGCCGGCGTAGTTGGCGCTTTCGGCCTTCTTCCTTGCCTTAATTCGCTCGACCGCAAGCCCGTGGAACTCCGCCTTCCTCCCGGCTGGCGCAGCCCCCATAACTGCCTTGTACTCATCCTTGTACGGGGAAATCCTTGAATACCAGCCGCTTCTCACATCGAGAGCAAACTCTGAGAATCCGCTGCGCTTCTCGACGCTGCCGGCCGCCTTCGACATGCGCTATTTTATCCAGTTCCGGTATTTAAGCCTGTTTTCTCCTCGTTCCGAAGAGCTTCCCGAGCCAGCCCCTGATTCTCGCGAGCAGCCCGCCTTCGCCCGGCGCCTTGACTCCCCGCACCCGAATCAGCATCACATTGTGCGCAGCCTGGCTGTTCTTCGCCTTCTCGAGTGCAATACGCCGCTCGCGGCTTCCCTTCTCCTTCACAATGACTTTGTGCCTTACCTTAACCCTCCAGCCATGCCGGAGCTCCTTCTCCTTCGGCTTCTGGACTACAACGGTGGACATGAAGGCATTTTCGCGCCCTCCTTTTTATAAACCCTTGAGCAAAACTCTCCCGATATGGCGAGAGGGCTTTTCGTAGGCAGGTTCCAGCCTTTCCATAATGGGCATCTTGAGGCAGTGAAAAGCATTCTCAGGGAATGCGATGAGGCCGTGATAGCGGTCGGAAGCTCGCAGAAGAGCCACGAGCCGGACAACCTATTCACCGTGGGCGAAAGGATTGAGATGATTTACGAATCCCTCAAAGAAGCGGGGCTGGCCGGGAAGTGCCTCGTGGTCGGGATTCCGGACATTAATTACAACGCGCTCTGGGCCAAGCACCTGAAAATCCTCTCCCCGGGCTTCGATTTCGTCTATTCCAACAGCCCGCTCGTGAAGAGGCTTTTCGAGGAGGAAAGGGTAAAGGTGAAGCCCCTAAAGATGGTGCAGAGAAACGAGTACGACGGGAGCCACATAAGGAAGCTGATGCTGGAGGGCAAAGGCGCCTGGAAAAGGCTGCTTCCTCCGGCTGCCGCGCGGATTGCCGCTGCCGTGAAGGCGGAAAAGCGGTTGAAGGAGATAATGGGGAGCGATAAACTATGAAACTGGCATATTTCGTCTGGGAATACCCGCCGAGGCTCGTTGGCGGGCTCGGGACCTACGGCGCGGAAATCACGAAGAAGTTCGATGAGATGGGCCACGATGTCCACGTCTTCACGATGAATGACGACCACGGCCTGCCTACGAACGAGCTGATGGGCAGGAGCATCGAGGTCCACCGCCCCATAGTCGCGGACGCGAGCAACGTGTTCCCGGTCTTCGTGGACGAGGAGCTGAGGCGGTGGGGGCAGGGGTTCAAGTTCTTCGCAGACATACTGAGCTACAACGTGCTCGCGGCGAACAAGTACGTGAACGACGTCGCGAGGAAGTGGAAGGGCGATGTCATAGTCTCGCACGACTGGCTTGGCGCCATGGCGGGGATGATTTCCAAGCAGAACATGAAGGCGCCCTTCATCCAGCACTTCCACTCAACCGAGTACGGGCGGAGCGGGGGAGGCGGCTCCTCAACCGTAAGAAATCTCGAATATGCCGCTGCGCAGCAGGCGGACATGATTATCACCGTGAGCTACGCGATGAGGGAGGAGCTGAACACCCTCAAGTTCCCGCCGGAGAAGACAAGGGTGGCGTGGAACGGGGTGGATGAGAAGAAATGCAACATGAAGAACTTCAAGCCCCAGCGCGTGCAGGAGGAGAAGGAGAAGCTCGGGCTGAAGCCCGATGACAAGATAATGCTTTTCACCGGAAGGCTCACGTGGGTGAAGGGGATAGATTCGCTAGTACGCGCGATGCCTGCAATCATCGCGAAGGAGCCTAAGGCCAAGCTCGTGGTCCTCGGAAGAGGGGAGATGTATGAGGAGATGAAGGCGCTCACCGGAACCCTCAACATCACGAAGAATGTAATCTTCATCAACAAGTGGGTGAGCGAAGAGGAGAGGCTCGGCCTCTATGCCGCGGCCGACCTCATCTGCGCGCCCTCAAGGTATGAGCCGTTCGGAATCGTTTCGCTTGAAGGCATGGCCATGGAGAAGCCGGTCCTCGTCGGATACGGGGGGCTTAGGGAGGCGGTGATAGAAGGCCAGCACGGGCTCTACTGCGACCCGAACAGCCCGCAGAACATCGCGGAGCAGGCGCTGAAAATCCTCACGAACCCGGATTTGGCTAAGAAGTACGGGAAGAACGGGAGGAAGCGCGTCGAGGAATATTTCACCTGGGACAAGGTTGCGGCGGACACAATCGCCCTGTACGAGACTCTGCTGTAAGTAGTGATTGCCATATGTGCGGAATTGTTGGAATCGCGTCTTCTAAGGAATTCCCCATAAAAGGGGAGCTGCTCGCGAGGCTGAAGAAGCTGGAATACAGGGGATATGATTCCGTAGGCTACGCAACCAGCGACGGGATATGCGAGAAGGGAGTTGGCGAGCTCGTGAAGTTCATCGAGCGCGTGAAGGACGGGAAGGCAAGGACGGCAATCGCGCACACAAGATGGGCGACTCACGGCGGGGTGACTGAGGCGAACGCGCACCCGCATTCGGACTGCAAAGGAAATCTCTTCATCGTGCATAACGGCATCATCGAGAATTACGAGGAGATGAAGAAGGACTTGGAGAGGAAGGGCCACAAATTCAGGACGCAGACCGATTCGGAGGCCATCGCCCATTTCCTCGAGGAGAAGATGGGGAAGGGGATGGAGAAGGCGATGCAGGAATTCATGAAGGATGCGAAAGGGACCTTCGCAGTCCTTGCAATCAGGAAGGGCGATGAAAAAATCTATGCGATGAAGAGGGACTCGCCGCTCGCACTGGGCCTGGCTAACGGCGAGATGATTCTCGGCTCCGACATCTACGCATTCAGCGACAAAACCAACAAGGCGATTTTCTTCGATGATGAGGAGTATGCGATAATTGATGCGAAGGGCTACGAATTCTTCGACTCGAAGGGAAAGAAAGTGAAGAAAGAAATCAAGGAATTCACATGGGCGCGGCAGGAGGAGTCGAAGCACGAGCACCCGCATTACATGATAAAGGAGATTCACGAGCAGCCGGTTGCTGCCGAGAGGCTCATCCGCTCCCTGGAGGCGGACCAGGCGCAGAAGGTGGAGAAGTTAGTGAATATGATGAAAGAAGCCGACCGCGTGCTCTTCGTCGCCGCTGGCACGAGCTATTTCGCAAGCCTTCTCGGCGTCTACTTCCTGAACAAGGCGGGTCTGAAGGCGCAGACCCTGATTGCGAGCGAGTTCGAGAACTTCATGTACGCCGACAAGACAACCTTGGTGATTGCAGTCTCCCAGAGCGGGGAGACTATGGATGCCGTGACAGCGCTCAAGTTCGCGAAGGGGAAGGGCGCGAGAATCGCCTCGCTCGTTAACGTCCCCCACTCCACGATTCAGAGGATGAGCGAGGTCTCGCTGGAAATCTGCGCGGGCCAGGAGGTCTGCGTTGCAGCGACGAAGACATTCACGAACCAGGTCGTCGCACTGCTGTTCCTCGCCTCGAAATTCGGATTCCACGCGGACTTCGAGGGGCTTCCTCTCCAGATCGAGAAGACCATCGCGAGCAATGAGGGAAAGGTGAAGGAGCTGGCGAAGAAGCTGAAGGACAGGAATGACATCTACATCCTCGGGAGGGGGCTCTCCTACCCGAGCGCAAGGGAGTTCGCGCACAAGCTGAAGGAGATAGCCTATGTCCATGCGGAGGGGATGATGGCGGGCGAGCTTAAGCACGGGACCCTCGCATTGATTGAGGACGGGACGCCGGTCTTCTCATTGATTCCGAACGGAGACGCGGACATGGCCTCGAACACGAAGGAGGTGGAGGCGAGGGGAGCCGATGTCATACTCGTTTCCTCGATGCCCGGCTCGCAGTTCCAGATTCCCACGACCAACAGGGGAATATTCGCAATCCTCTCAGTGATAATCGGGCAGCTGCTCGCATATTACATCGCGAGGGAGAGGGGCCTGCCAATAGACAAGCCCAGGAATCTCGCGAAGTCCGTGACCGTGAAGTAAGGTGGGTACGATGAAAAAAACGCTCGCAATCGCCGCGCTCCTGCTTTTCGCGCTGCAGGCCCACGCGCTCTCCTTCATCCACATCGCCACGCTGCTCGGGAACGAGTCGGGGGTGGCGCAGGACCGCTTCTCCGACCCCAAGGGCCTGTTCGTCGATTCGGGCGGAAGGCTCTACGTGGCCGATGCGGGCAGCAGCCGGATAGTTGTATACGACGCAAACTTCTCCTACCTGACGTTCAAGGGCGGGACGCACGGCACGGGCAACGAAGAATTCGACTCGCCCGAGGGCATGTGCGTGGATTCGGAGGGCAAGCTCTACATCGCGGACACCTTCAACCACCGCATACAGATTTGGACGGGCTACTCCGGCGCCTACCTGAAGACCATCCCGACCGGAACCGGCGACAGCTACACCCTGCACAGGCCCTCCTCGCTGGCCGTGGACAGCAACGGCACAATGCACGTCGCCGACACCTACAACAACCGCATAATGCTCTATGCCAAGACGGGGCTGTTCATCCGCACGATATACAGCACGGACCCGTTCGGCGACTACGTGTTCAGGAAGCCGACGGGCATCTTCCTGGACGAGGCGCAAAGGCGCATACTCGTGGCCGACTCGGAGAACGACAGGGTGCAGATTTTCGACCTGAACTACACGTTCGTGGGCAGGATTGGCTGGGGGCAGGGGAACGAGCAGCTCTCCCTTCCGAGGGCGGCCGTCACGGACGCGGCCGGGAAGATTTACATCGCGGACACGGGAAACGACCGCGTGCAGGTGTTCTCAAGCAATCTCACTTTCGCCGCGAGCCTGCCGGGGAATGCAACCGACAGCAATGCTAGCTTCGGCAGCCCGCAGGGTATCGCGGTCGATTCAAGGGGCAGGCTGTTCGTCAGTGACGGGCTGAACAAGAGGGTGCTCGTCTTCCTTGTTGTCGATACGGAGCTGGAGGCGCAGTACGCGCGCAACAAGGTCGAGGCGGCGAGGGCGGCAGTCAACGACGCAGCGCTCCAGGTCTCGGCAGCGCAGTCCAAGGTCGATGCCATAGTCGCCAGCGGCTGCACGGACGGCGGGAACGCGCGCGCCTACCTGCACGTCGCAAGCGACAGGCTCGCGATAGCCAACAACTCGCTCGCAAGCGCGGACTTCATGCTCGCTCGCTCCAATTACTCCGAAGCGCAGGCGCACGCGGATTCCGCGGTCTCTTTCGCAAACGAGTCGGCGCAGTCCGCGAACGACTCCGCAAGGTACGCGGACGAATTCAATGCCGCAGCGGGAAGCGCGGTAACAGGGATGAACGCGGCGCTCGGGCTATTCTCGGAGGCCGACGGCCTGAACGCCACGGCAGCGAGGCTGAACATAACCCTGAGGAACCTGAGCGCGCTAGACACCGCGCATTTCAGCTACAACATCGCGGAGGCCAGGTGCGGCGAGGCCAACTATGCTTCCGCGGAGAAGGACGCGGAGGATGCGCAGGGCAATGCGACCGCCGCAATCGGCAACATGAGGCAGCAGATAAACCTCGCGATAATACCCGCCTACGCGCAGCTGAGGGACGAGTTCGCGCTCGTGAAGGGGAACGTGACGCTCTACGACCTGCCCATAGACACGACACCGGTGGAGATAGACCTCTCGCTCGCGAACACCTTGATACTCGACTCGAAATACGAGGACGCGCTGTCGAGGATGGCCTCGGTGCGGGCCAACCTCACGATAATCCAGGAGCGCGTAGACTCATACACTTCCGAAGTGGAGGCCCGCAGGCTTTACCTCGGCGCCGCGCTCAATTCCACCAGGGGGCGGCTGTCCGGCCTGGCTGCTCTCGCGCAGAACTACTCGCAGCATCCTGACTTCGCACGCGCGAACGGGCTTGTCAGGTCCGCGGAGGCCAACCTCTCGCTCGGCGACCTCTCCGCAACGAATGCCTCGCTCGGGCAGGCGAACCTCGAGCTGGATGGGCTCAACGAATCGCTGCAGGGGCGCATAGCGCTCATAGGCAACGCGGCCGCAGCAATCGGGCAGGCGAAGGCGGATGTCGCAAGGGCTGAGGCCGCGGGCATCCCCTTCTTCGGCGCGAACACCGCATCCGCGCACAGCGACATCTCAGCGGCAGAAGCGGTGCTCTACTCCGACCCAGAATCCGCCTCAAGGCTCGCGCTGAACGCAAGCTCGACCGCGAGGGCCGAGGAGGCAAGGCTGAACTCCCAGAGGCCCATGGTTCTCGGTGTGGCAGTTGGCGTGCTGCTCCTGCTTGTCGCCGCGTTCCTGGTATTCACCGGTGCAATGGCAGGCGTTTATACGCTAATCAGGCATCTGCGGAAGAAGGCAAGGGAGGAGGAGGCGAAGCTGGAGGCCGCCCTGCTTGGCAGGAGCGGAAAAGCCGGCGAGAAACAGGAAGCTGCGCCGAGGAAGGGGCGTAAGCGAAGGCCTGAGATGGAGGCGTCTTGATTGGCAAAAAAACCGGCAGGCGAGAATGAGGCGCAGCTCGAGAGCGCAGCTCCTGAGGGTGACGTGCAGGGGCAGCAGCTAAGGCGCATGCTCAAGGTGCTTTTCGCATTCATCGGCATCGCAATCGGAGTCTTGGGGATGGTCGCGTCCATCTTCTTCTATTTCACCGTCGCCTCGGCGGTCGGCAGCATGCAGGAAGCGGTCAACACGCAGCTTTCGGCAGTCAACCAGGCCATCGGAAACGCGGACGACATGGTTGCCGGCGTCGAGACCAGCATGTCCGAAGTCCCGCCGCTCACGGAGAACCTGAGCACAGCACTTAACTCTACCGCCGCAGCGACCGGGAGCATTTCGGTTTCGCTGAGTGCGCTCGCGGATACGCTTGGCGGCAACCCCCTCCTTCCCGTGGACACGGCATCAATCCGCAGCAGCGCGAGCGAGATGGCAAACGCATCCGCATCATTCCGCGCATCGGCCGAATCAATGGGCCGGCTCTCTTCGGACGTGCGCGGTGTGCAGTCGGACCTGGCGGGCGTGAGGGCGAACATCGCGAACTCCAGGGCCGCGCTCCTCTCTGCAAGGGAAAAAATAGACAGCGCTTTCAACTCGCTGCGCTTCTCAGCGCTGCTCATCGCGCTTATGTTCTTCTTCGCCTTCGCTCTGCTAATCACTTATGCGGTTACCACTCTGCTGTAGGCCTAAACTTTTTCTCCAATCGCGAACCTGCTTTTCAGGGCGGTTATCCTTACCTTCACGGTTTCCCCGGTCTTCGCGCCGGCAACGAAGACCACGAAGCCGTCTATGTGCGCAATCCCGTCGCCCTTAGCGCCCTGGGCGTCTATGGTAACGTCGTATTCCTTCCCTTCCTCAACAGGCTTGCCCTCGTACTCCGCCATTTCACCCACCTTCCTCTTCCTGAAAGAAGACTCCCATCCGATATCCCTTCGCGCATATTTAAATGTTTTCACGCATATCTAGCGATAAGATGAAAGCCGAGTGGTGGGCGTTGTCAATTGAGGAGGCGCTGCGCAAGCTGGGAAGCTCGCAAAAGGGGCTCTCGGCCAGCGAGGCGGAGAAGAGGCTCGCGGAGTACGGGCCCAACGAGCTGAAGGAGAAGCCCGGCAAGTCCCCAATAGCAATGTTCTTGGGCCAGTTCAAGCAATTCCTCATCCTCATCCTCATTGCCGCAGTCATCGTTTCAGCCGCATTGGGCGAATGGCTTGACGCGAGCGCAATCGCAATAATCGTAATCCTGAACGCGGCCTTCGGGTTCGTGCAGGAATTCAAGGCCGAGAAGGCGATGCAGGCGCTGAAGAAGCTCGCGGCCCCGAAGGCAAGGGTGCGGCGCGATGGAGGCGAGAAATTAATCGAGGCGAGCCTTCTCGTTCCCGGCGACATCATCCTGCTCGAGGCAGGCGACCGCATCCCGGCGGACTGCCGCGTCCTTGAGGCGATAAACCTCAGCCTGGATGAGAGCATGCTCACCGGCGAATCGACCCCGGTTGAGAAAAGCCACGATAAGCTGAAGCCCGGGCTGCACCTGGCCGACCGGAGGAACATGCTCCACATGGGCACGGTCATCACCTATGGCAGGGGCAGCGCGCTCGTCTGCGAAACGGGCATGGGCACGGAAATCGGAAGGATTGCTGAGCTGCTCCAGGAAACGCCCGAGGAAGAGACGCCGCTGCAGAAGAGGCTCGACCAGCTCGGGAAGCAGCTCGGAATCGCATTCCTCCTGATAACACTCATAGTCTTCATTGCCGGGATAATGCGCGCAATCCCCGTAATGCTCATGTTCCTCACGGCAGTGAGCCTTGCGGTCGCGGCAATCCCCGAAGGCCTGCCCGCAATAGTCACAATCACGCTCGCGCTCGGGCTCGAGAGGATGGCGAAGAAGAATGCGGTCGTCAGGAAGCTTCCCGCGGTTGAGACGCTCGGCTCGACCGCAATCATCTGCTCGGACAAGACAGGGACGCTCACGAAGAACGAGATGACGGTCCGGCGCATCTGGTGCGACAGTAGAACATATGAAGTGGGCGGCGAGGGCTACGCCCCGGCCGGCGATTTCAAGCTTGAGGGAAAGCCCGTTGATTTGAGGCGCGAGCCTGTCCTCTCGCTTGCCTTGAGGTGCGGCGCCCTCTGCAACAACGCGAAGCTCGAGAACGGGCGGGGCTGGCACATCCTCGGCGACCCGACAGAGGGCGCACTAATTGTCGCTGCGGCGAAGGCGGGAATGACCGAGGAAGCGCTCGCGAAGGAATACCACCGGGTTGAGGAGCTGCCTTTCGATTCGGAAAGGAAGATGATGACGACCCTGGACCGCTCGAAGTCGGGAGCTGAGGCCTATTCAAAGGGCGCGACAGAGTCAATCCTTGCAAAGTGCACCCACCTCCTGAAGGACGGGCGGGAGCAGAAGCTCACTGAGGACGACCGCAAGCGCATCCACGCGGAGACGAAGCGGATGGCCACGGATGCGCTGCGCGTTCTCGCCCTCGCCTACAAGCGCCTGCCACCCGGGAAGTCGCACAAGGAGGAGACGCTCGAGTCCAACCTCGTTTTCATCGGCCTCATGGGCATGATAGACCCGCCGCGCGAGGAGGCCAAGGCCGCGGTCAAGGTCTGCGCGCGTGCCGGCATCCGCGTAGTGATGATAACCGGTGACCACAGGGACACCGCAGTCGCGGTTGCAAAGGAGCTTGGCCTGCTGGGGAAAGGCGCGCTCGTAGTCACGGGCGAGGAGCTCGACAGGATGAGCGACGCGCACCTCGCGAAGGCCGCGGAGAACATCGCGGTCTATGCGCGCGTTTCCCCGGAGCACAAGCAGCGCATCGTGAAGGCGCTGCGCGCCGAGAAGCTCGTCATCGCGATGACCGGCGATGGCGTGAATGACGCTCCTGCGCTCAAGATGGCGGATATAGGGGTCGCGATGGGAATCACGGGCACGGATGTGGCGAAGGGCGCGAGCGACATGGTGCTCCTGGATGACAACTTCGCCAGCATCGTCGCAGCCGTTGAGGAGGGGCGCGTCATCTACGACAACATAAAGAAGGCGGTGCTCTACCTGCTCTCCTGCAACATAGGCGAGCTGATGGTGATGCTCGGCGCGACCGTCGCCAACCTGCCGCTTCCGCTCCTTCCGCTCCAGATACTATGGATGAACCTCGTTACGGACGGCCTTCCAGCCCTGTCGCTCGCCGTGGAGCCCGCCTCTCCGGACATAATGTCCAGGCAGCCGAGGGACCCGAAGGAGGGCGTCATCACCAGGCGCAACGTCTCATCCATCACGAGCATCTCGCTCATAATCGCGCTCGGCACCCTTGCGCTTTTCGTGCTCGAGCTGGCAACCGGCGACCTGGACTACGCACGGACCATGGCATTCACAACAATCGTGATGTTCCAGCACTGGTTCGTGCTCAGCTGCCGCTCTGAAAACCTCACCCTGAGCAAGATAGGCTTCCTCTCAAACAGGTGGATGGCCTTCAGCTTCATCTTCAGCCTCCTGCTGCAGCTTGCAATAACCTACCTGCCGCCCCTGCAGCCCATCTTCCACACAGTGCCTCTCTCCCTCAATGACTGGATAATTGTAATGGCCGTTTCCCTGACGGCTTTCGGCGTCAGCGAGTTCGCGAAGACCGTCCGGAACAGGTTCTTTTCAAGAGCCAGATAGCTATATATATTCGGAAAGCGCGGAATTAAGTCGGTGATATGTCTGGCAGCCGTCAAGCTCGCGGATAAGCAGCGCGAAATTGATGATAAATTCCTTAAAAGGGCACTCAGGGAGGATAGGTTCCCCTGGATTGGGAGGCAGAAGGAGGTAAAGGGGCGGCTGCGCGCCATCTCCGCGAAGATTGACTGGCTTGAGCCGCACATCGAGAAGGCGAAGAACGAACTGGAAGTGAGCGCGGGGAAGACGGATGCCCTTTCAGATGTCGTAACCAGGCGCCTCCGCTCGGACATCATCGAGAGCGAGAAGGAGCTGCTCGAGCTCCACACGCTGATTGAGGACTATGCTGAAACCGAGAAGGGAATCTACAAGCCGGTCCTGAAGGAGACCGCAATAGGCATCATGAAGGCGATGGGCATCGAGAAGCCGGGCTACTGGCAGACGGGAAAGATGATATTTGCGCTCAAGAACGGCATCCCGATGAAAAAGGAAAGGCTTTCATGGAGCAAGAGAAGGCTGAAGAAGTTCGGTATCGAGCGGGCCCGGAGCAAGGAGTATGAGCTCGACACTGCCAAGGACGTGCTCACCGGAGAGGAGCGCATCATTTCGCTATGGCATCCGAATATGGAAGCGATATACCTGGATGCAAAGGGCAAGAGCGTGCTCTGCGTGGCGAATGGGTTCGGCATCCTGCATTACCACGGCCCCGAGGCCGGCAAGGCCTGGACCGATTTCACCACATTCAAGCCGAAGGTGAAGCGGGCGCGCGGGCAGTTCGAGAAGCGCCTTTTGGAGACCGAGACGAAGCTGCGCGCAGATATAAATGAGCTATACGACCAGATCGAGCGCCAGCTGCCCAGAAAAATAGAAGCAAGGGCCACCTAGGCTTCCTTCTCCAGCATTCTTTTCAGTTCCAGCGGCTCAGTGAAAAACTTTTTCACCGCTCCCAGCGAGCCCTCCGCATCCACGGTCTCGAGCGAGGCGTTCTCAAACCTCGGGTTCCTCTTGTAGCTGACCTTTCCGCCCTTCTCGTCATAGAAAACGTGGTACGGGAACCCCAGCGCCCTGACCGCCTCATAATCATGCCCCGCAGCATGTGGCACGAACCCCGCGAGCACTACTCCCTCATCCCCGCAGCAGGTCCTGTGCACCCAATCCGGCGGAATGTAGCATTCGTCGCCCTTCCCCATCCTCACGACCCTAGTGAGGTTGCTTCCAGGGAGATACATAATGAGCGACGCCTTACCGGCGAGCACCGAGTAAATCTCCCCGAGCCTCTTCTCATGGCCATGCCCATAAGTGCAAAACAGCTCCCCATTTCCGGAAGTGGAAATAACGCCGTAGTTGATTATCGTGAGGTCGCACGCAATCCCCGACTTCCTCCCAAGCTCCGCAATCTTCGGGGCGAACTTCCAGAGGTTTATCACCTCATAAACAATCGGGTCGCCCTTTTTCTCGATAAGCTCCTTTCCTGCCGCCTGGTCGAAAATAACGCGGTCCTGCGCCATCTTCGCGAGCGTCCTCTTCCAGGTCGCCGAAGCCACTGCATCCGCGCCAAACCCGCGCGGTTTCACGAGGTAACTCTTCCCCTGCTTCCAGATGCTTACCTCGAGCAAGTCCGTATCTTCCATCTTCCGCACCAACGCCATGATAGCCCCGACCGGATTCGAACCGATGTGTGCAGGTTCAGAGCCTGCCATCCTTGGCCACTAGATGACGGGGCTAGTGAGGCTATAGTTTCGAGGATTGCCATTTAAAACAATTCCTCCAAACCTATAGCGTGGAGCGAAAAAAGGCCGGCGTCCCGCGCACAGTCTATCTTCTCGGTATCGTAAGCTTCCTCACAGATGTCTCCAGCGAGATGATATTCCCCCTTCTCCCTCTTTTCATCACAACAATACTGGGCGCAGGGGCGGAGGTCCTCGGCCTCATCGAGGGGGTCGCGGACAGCGCCGCAAGCATCATAGACATCTTCGTCGGCTACTTCTCGGACAAGGCGGGCGAGCGGAAGAAGTTCGTAATCCTGGGCTACGGCCTCTCGGCCGTCACAAAAGTGGGCATAGCGCTCTCCACTTCCTGGTGGCACATACTGATAATGAGGGGAACCGAGCGCATAGGGAAAAGCATCCGGACCTCTCCGCGCGACGCCCTGATAGCCGATGCGACCCCGCAGGAGCTGCGCGGGAAGTCATTCGGGCTCCACCGCGCGATGGACACGCTGGGCGCGATACTGGGCCCGCTCATCGCCCTCGCCATCCTTTCCATCCTCGGCTCTACCGAGCCCGGCTACCGGGCCGTCTTTTACGCGGCGCTCATCCCGGCGTTCCTCGCAGTCCTCGCGATACTCCTCCTCATCCGCGAGCCGAAGAAGGCAGCAGCAAAAGCCGCCAAGCGCCCGTCCTTCTGGGAATCCCTGCGCCAGACAACGCGCGACTACAGGGCATTCCTCTCCGTTTCCGCGCTTTTCTCGCTCTCCTACTTCTCATTCGCGTTCCTCATCGTCAGGGCGGCCGACCTCGGCGTTTCCGCCCAGGACGTCCTGCTCATGTACATCCTTTACAACGTGGTCTACGCGCTCTCGTCAGTCCCGGGCGGAATGCTTTCGGACAAGATTGGGAGGAAGCCGGTGATAGCGGGCGCATTCCTCATCTACGCCTGCGTCTGCCTCGGATTCGCGTTCGCCTCCTCCTGGTGGCACGCCGCGCTCCTCTTCGCCCTCTACGGGATTTTCGTCGCCCTTGATGAGTCCGTGAACAAGGCCTACATCGCTGACCTCGTCCCGCCCGAGAAGCGGGGAATCTCGCTCGGCGCCTACAATTCGCTCGTGGGCGCGGTCTATCTCCCCGCAAGCATAGTCGCTGGCGCGCTCTGGGCCGCGCTCGGCCCCGCAGCCACCTTCGAGTTCGCCGCGGCAGTCGCGTTCATCTCAGCGATAGGCATAATAGCAGCATGCAAATAGAATAAGGGCAGGAGATTTGGAATGAAGAAACTCACACCTCTCGCATTCGCAGCAATCTTCCTCTTCGGCTGCTGCATGCCCGGGGGTTCAGCCGGCCCGTTCGACCTCGTTCCCGCATCAGCCACGTCAGTCGCAACCCTTTCCCCCTCCTCGGTCCTCAACGACCCCGATTTCGCATACTTCTACGCAAAGGCGAATTCCAACAGAAGCATCAACGATGAGTTCGCCGCAATCACGGCGGCAACCGGCGTGCAGATGCGCAACGTAACCCTCGCAGTCCTCTTCAGCACCGGCACGGGTGCAGACCGCAAGAGCGCCGCATTCCTGCAGGGCGGATTCGACGCATCCGCCACCGAGCAGAGGCTCAGGTCCGACCCCTCCTGGAGCGCAACCGATTACGCTGGCTATTCCGTCTTCCGCAAATCAGGTGAAAACAATGCAATCGCATTCATCGATGGCAGCCTGCTGGTAGGCGCGCCATCCGCCGTGCAGTCCGCAATTGACGTGAAGAAAGGCACCGCGCAGAACATACGCAGCAACGCGGAGCTGATGGGCATCCTCAACAAGCTGAACACAAGCGCAGAACTCGTCTATGCCTCCGAATCCACTGGCGCCCTTCCCTCGGAGCTGACCTCCTCGCCCCTGAACGCATCCTTCTTCAGCGGGGTGCGCGCATCCGGCCTGGACATAAGCAAGAGGCTGGAAACGATTGATGTGAACGCAGTGCTTCTCACGGACAACTCAGTTGAGGCAGGAAAGCTGCAGGGCTCGCTCACCACATTCGCCACGCTCGCAACCACCGTATTCGCGCAGCCTGTCGGCAGCCTTGCGGGCCTAATCGCAAAAATCCACATCTCTTCGGAAGGCGAATACGTGCTCATCTCGCTGCAGACATCCGTTGACGAATTGAAGGCAGCAGAAACAGAACTGAACACTCCTCCCGCCTAAATGTCAAGAAGCACCTGATTTTTCCAGATCCTTCCTTCGCGCATGCTAAACGTCCAGCACCCAATTCCTCCAGAGCTTTCCTTCACACCTGCCGCCTTCAGATATCCAGCAGCACCCTAATCTTCCACTTCCCCTTCTTCTCCTCAACTTTCAGCATTCCGTGGGTTACCCCCTTGACGACCGTCCTTCCAATTGCCGGGTTCATCTCAGAGCCGTGAGCCTTCCCTTCAATGAAAAACCCGCCTTCCCTCTTCCCGAAATTATCCACCTTGAACCTCTTCAAAAACAGCTCCTCCGCGTCCATCTCGCTCAGCAAATCGGAGAGCGTGAATGCGACCAGGTCCTCCAGATTATCCGCCTTATCGCTCACCTCAACCACTTTCCTTTCCCCGACCTTGCCTGCATCGCAAATCGTGCCGAACAAGGCGTCAGCCGCCGCTTCCAGCGCCTCCTCGAACGAGTCCCCGCTGGCCTCGAACAGCACATCCGCAGTATGCTCCAGGAATTTGTAGCTACCCGCCATAAACATCTCCCCTCCCATCAAGTCTCGCATGCATGAAAAACCCGCACCTACGCACCATAGACGTGCTCCTTGTTCATCAAATCGAGCAGCATGGGCATCACATCAAGCCCGATGAATTGCCCGAGCCCCCCTTTCTCACAGGAGAGCTCGTCAAACTTCCTCACCTCATCCCTGCGGATTCCGGGCCCCCAGAGGGCAAATGGCGTAGGCTCGCTTGAATGCCTCTTCTTCATGCAGCTTGTGGTGTGGTCCGCGGTTATTGCGATGCACACGTCCTTCCCGCAGCCTTTCACAAGCAGCCCCACCATCGCATCTATCCTCTCAATCATCTTTTTCTTCCCATCAAAATCGCCGTCATGCCCGCAGTTGTCCGTGCCCTTCACATGCACGAAGACGAGATCATACCCCTTCCTCAGGAGCGCGAGCGCAGCCTTCCCCTTTGCCATCACATCCGTATCCAGCGCGCCAGTCGCTCCCTTCACATCAACAACATCCATTCCCACAAACTTTGCAACACCCTTGTAGAGCGCCCCGCCTGCAACGCATCCCGCCTTAACTCCGAACCTCTCCTTCAGCAGCGGCGGCTTCTCATAGATTCCCGCTCCCCTCGGCAGCGCAATGTTCGCAGTCAGCAGGCCCGCCTTCTTCCTCTTCAGATTCAGCGGATGCCTCTCCAGAATCTCATAAGACCTCTTCACAAACTCATTCAAGACCTTCGCCGTCCTCGCAGCCTCCTTGCTCTTGTCGAGCGGCTTCACGGCCAAGACCTTCACTTTCTCCCCCTCATGCGGGTCCGCATCAGTTATCCTGCATGAGAGGCCCTTTCCCCTGAGCACGAGCGCTGCCCTGTGCTCAACAGTCGGCTTGAATACGACTTTCACCCCGTCAATCTTCATCCCATCCAGCGCCTTTCCCAGCACCTTCGCCTCAGCGCTGTCTATCCTCCCTGCCCTCCTGTCAATTATTCCCATGCCCTTTCCCACAGTCGCGAAATTGCACCTGAAAGCCACATCCCCATGCTCCAGCTTGAGGTTCGCGCCCAATGCCTCGAAGACCCCCCTTCCCGAATAATAGCACCTCGGGTCATACCCGAAGAGCGCAAGGTGCGCAGTGTCGCTTCCCGGTATTATTCCCCTGCCAATCGTGTGCATCAGCCCGGAAATTCCCTCAGCCGCCAATCTGTCCATGTTCGGCTTCTTCGCAGCGCTGAGCGGCGTCCTTCCCTTCGCATCCGGCAAATCGCCCATTCCATCGCAAACAATCAGAACCGTTTTCACCATCGAATCACCCTTGCAGGAAAGCTCACCCTTCCTCCCGCAATCATCCTTGCAGGAAGCCCGCCGTGCCTTCCATCCTCAACCCCGTCTCTCGCCATGCATTCACCCCTGCGAAACCTCGATGCTCACGTGGCTCCCGTCCTTCAGCCCCAGCTCCTTCCTCAGGTTCTTCGCAGAAACAATCTCAAGCACCTCAGGCCCATAATGCGAGCGCATGGGCAATATCACCGCCCCCTTTGCCCTCCCGTTCACCACGCACGGGAGGCATTTCGCCGCCCCGAGCATCCTCCCCTGCTTGAAGAACCCCTTGAGCTCAATCCCCTTCGAATTAAGGAGCGCCGCCTTCTTCGACCTGTCACTGAGCGCGATATTCAGCGTTCCCGGGAATGGCATGAACCCCAATCGCTCCCTCACCTGGCTCCTGTATCCCGGCATGGAGATGTAATACCTGCCATCCCCTGTCCCGCTCATCACCTTTCCCGAAAGCGCGAGCCTCTCCTTCGCCTCGAACACGTTCTGCAATATGCCATACAGCGTCCCGCACCTTGCCATGAAATTGGGCGTGAGCCTGATTCCGGAGCGCGTCCTCTCAAGGTAGTTGTCCTTCTCGAGCTCGATGAGCCACCTAGACGCGCTCTGCTGCGAGATGCCCAGCTCGTTCGCGAGCTCGGTCGTAGAGATTATGAAGTTCTCCTTATGTGCCCCATTCCTCATCAGGAAGAAAAGCAGGTCCAGCTTCGATGCCTTCTTGAACATGAACCAGGTTTGGGGGTGAATACTTAAAAACGGGTAGGGCTACGGTGTCGGGCAGGTCGTGAGCCACCAGCAGTTCTTGGAATTGCAGGTGTTCCCAAGGTCATTGTTCGAGCTTCCGGACTCGCACCGGAAGTCTGTCGGGTTGCCCGTTGCCGTGTTGTCCGTGAAGTTGTTCCCTGCGCTGCCGGGGCCTATTTGGATGCCGTACCACCTGTTCGAGGTGACGTTATTGCCTGTGAATGCATTGCTGCTGCCGCCAACAATAAAGCCCTGGCCAAACGCGTTCACATTGCAATTCTCCACTGTGATTCCGCTCGCGTCTATCAGCCAAATGCCGATGCCATTCATATGGCCCGTGATGTTGTGGTGGTTGCAGTCGAGCGTGGAGCCGCTGGCTTCTGAATAGAATCTTATGCCCCCATCAGAATAGTTGTTAAGATCATTGTTGAGGGTGTACTCGCCCTCAACGCCTATGCAGCACGGGATGGAGCTCACCACCCAGCCCGGCGCACACGCGGGAGGCGTTGGGGGCGGGCAGCCGTCGTTGCAGGCGATGCTCCCGCTGCATTGCGTCCCAGGGTACGGCACGCAGACGTTCCCGCTGTCATCCGTCTGCCCGGAACTGCACTGGATGTTATAACGCGCATTCCAGCAGGCGATGTTGTTGGAGAGGTTGTTGCCGCTCCCAGCTATGACCAATCCCGAGTCTTGGTTGGAGCTGGCGTTGTTTCCGCTTATAATCTCGTTATTGCCGTTTACAACTATCCCATAATAGGCATCGGTGACGTCGTTATTAGTGACGTTGCATCCATTCGATTGGGAGACTGCCAGGCCGCCGCCGGTGCCACTGCCGGTCAGGGTGTTGCCATCGACGTTGCTGTTGTCCGAATTGTCAACATATATTCCTCCGCCAGACAAGACGTGGTTGCCCGTGACCTGGCTGTTCGGGTCCCAGGTGAGGTAGATGCCGTCATTGGATGCGCCGCTCATCGTGTTCCCGCTGACTGTTATGCCGGGCGAATTCATGAAATAGATGGCGAAGTTGAAATTGACAGTGTTGCAGTTCTCAACCGTGATGTCGCTCACCCCGTTCCCATAGACCGCCGAGCTTGCAAAAGTGTGGCCCGTGATGTTGTGGTGGTTGCAGTTGAGCGTCGAGCCGTTCGCACTTGGGGAAAAGGATATGCACGCGCCCGGCGGGCTTATGTCGTGCCCGAGCGTATACGCGCCCGGCGTGGTTATTTCACAACAGGAGTTTATCGTGGTCCCCGAGCATTGCGCGGGGCAGCTTGTGAGCCAGGGGCAGGAGTACTTGCTGGCGCAGCTGTTGCCTCCGCCGTCGGTGTTGTCGTCTGATGTATCGCAGTAAAAGTCATTATCGAACGAGCCCTGTGCGGTGTTGCGGGTGAATGTGTTGCCGGTTGAGGAGATAAGCTGGAAACCCTCACCCACCGGATCGTTTGCGGTGTTGCCCGTGAAGATGCTGCCGGTCGAGGATATCAGCAGAAGGCCGATAAAGTTCGAGTCGAAATGATTGTCCGTTATGTTGTTGCTGTTGGAGGACTCAACGAAAATTCCCTGCCCAAAGTTGGCCACATCGCAATGCCTCACGGTTACGTTTGTGACGCTCTGCAGATAGATGCCATTGCCGTTCCATTGGCCGGTGGTGTTGATTGTGTGGCCGTAGCAGTCGAGCGTCACGTTGTTTGAAGTTATGTCTATGCAGTCATTGCCGCTGGCGTTTAGGTCGCTGTTCAGGTAGTAATAGCCCGGAGAGCTGATTGTATAAGGAGCTGAGGAGCAATCGATGATAGGGGTTGCGTCCGGCGGCGGGGTCGGGAATGGCGTTGTTGTCGGGCTTCCGGTTGGCTGAAGGGTGGACGCTGGTTCAAGCCTTGCGTTTATGTCTCCGCAGACCAGCCTTTGGGTGTTGGTGCCGGATTCCGTATAAGTGACGCAGGCTGTTCCTTTGTATCTCGTGCCTGCTTCGCCCGTTGCGCCTTCGCATGCGATTCCAGTATTGGGGGAGGTTCCTCCCGTTATCCACCTGTGCTCACCGCTTGGGACGGTGATGTCTTCCGTAAGGGGAGCCGTGTGGAGTGCAGCAGTTGAGTTCTGGGAGCAGGAGATTCCTATAATTTGAATAGACCTGCCGGTTGCCTGGCCGAAGTCCAATTCTAATGAGCCGGTGCCGTTCCCCACTTTGAATGTGTAGCAGGAGAAGCCGGGTTGGAAGAGGCAGGTGTTCGGGGTGGTGTTCTGGGGGCTGAGGACGCCGATGTAGAAAAGGACTGCAAGAAGAATGACGACTACGAGGATTGCCCAGCCGTTGGTGATGAGGAATTCGATGGCTGCCTGTGCGCGGGAAGATTTCACGGCATTCCCTCAGCGGTTCACGACCGCAATCCCTTCCTTGAAGCCCTTTATGAAGCGGTAGGCCTCCATCGCCGCCATGGCCCCCTGCCCGGCGGCAACGATTGCCTGCGGCGCGGAGCCGGTAATATCCCCGCATGCGAAGACTCCAGGAATATTGGTGCGCATCACACCATCGACTTTGATGTAGGTCCTCTCATCCGTCGCAACGCCGACCATCTTCCCGAGCGCGGACGCAGGGACGTTGCCGACATAGACGAATAGGCCGTCAATTGCCAGCTCATTCTTCTCATGCGTATTCACGTCCTCGACTACCATCGCTTTGACGAACCTGTCGCCCTTCACTTCGGCAACCGTGGAATTCATGAGGAACTTAATCTTCGGGTTCGCCTTCGCTTTCTCCACATTCGCCGCTTCTGCCTTGAACTCGTCGCGCCTCTGGATTATCGTGACTTCGGAGGCGATATCCGCAAGATAGACCGCTTCCGTGAGCGCGGAGTTCCCTCCGCCGATAACCGCGACCTTCTTCCCCCTGAAGAACGGCCCGTCGCATGTAGCGCAGTAGGAGACGCCCCTGCCGAGAAACTGCTCCTCGCCGGCCATTCCCAGTTTCCTGTGCATCGCGCCCGTCGCAAGGATGAGCGCCTTCGCATAGAAGTATTCGCCATCCGTCGCCAGGCAGAAGCAGCCTTTCGCCCCATCCTTCTTAATCTCAGTCACGGTCTTCTGGACCATCTGCATTCCAAGGCTCTTTGCGTGCTCGGCCATCCGGTTCGCGAGCTCCATGCCGCGGACCGCCTTGTCTCCTGGCCAGTTCTCCACACTGGTCGCCAGCGCTATCTGCCCGCCTATGACCCCTCCCTCAAAGACCAGGTGTTTCAGCTTGTGCCTGCTCGCGTAGATTGACGCGGTGAGGCCCGCGGGCCCTCCGCCGACTATTATCAAATCGTAAATCTCCATGAAAAGGGATTTAAACTGCGGATTTAAAATTGGTTAGGTTTGATGAGAATCGACGGCCAGCTGAACCTCGAAGTGAGCGGGCACAGGATAGCTCTTGACACGAGCGGAAGCCCGGGGCAGGCCTGCTTCGTAAGCCACGCTCATTCCGACCACATCGCAGCGCTCAAGAACCCGCACGCGACGATAATCGCAAGCGATGAGACGCTCGCGCTCGCAGGCGCGGAGAACAAACGCGCCCAGCCGCTGGAAGGAATCCGCACCTCACTGCTTCCCTCCGGCCACATGCTCGGCTCCTCCCAGCTCCGCGTGGAATGGGATTCGCAGTCCTTCACCTACACTGGAGACTTCAAGCTGGGGGAATCGCTCACGGCGAAAACAGCGGAAGTAAAGGAAACGGAAAAGCTCCTCATTGAAGGCACTTTCGGCAACCCGAACACAAAATTCCCGGAAAGGAGCGAGGTCTACGATTCAATCTCAAAGTTCGTCTCGAAGAACTACAACGCCGGCCACATCGTCCTGCTCGGAGGCTATTCGCTCGGGAAGGCGGAGGAGCTCGTCGCAATCGTGAACAAATTCTGCGGCCTGAAGCCAATCGTGAACGATTCGATTGAAAGGGCTTGCAAGGTCTATGAGAAGTTCGGCGTCCGCCTCGACCGCGCAGCCATCGGAAGCCCCGAAGCCGACGGGCTCATGCATTCCAACTTCGTCGCAATTATGCCATTCCACCAGGTGAATTTCGAGCTTGCGACAAAGCTCAGCCGCGCGCACAGGAGGAGCGTCTTCTCCGCGGTCGCGACGGGCTGGGCGGGCACGATGAGGTTCCCGGTCGACAAGGCCTTCCCGCTCTCGGACCACGCGGATTTCCCGCAGCTTCTCGGATACATCGAGACGGCAAAGCCCAAGGAAATCTTCTGCTGCCACGGGAACGAGGAGCGGCTTTCCCGCGAGTTGCGCTCAAGGGGCTGGAACGCTCGCCCTATCGCGGACGCTTTGCAGCTGAGGATTCCGGGGTGGTAAGATGCCCCCAAGGCAGCAACCCTTTTAATTGCTGATTCCTAAAATCCAAGCCTGCGGGCCCCTAGCTTAGTCTGGTTGGAGCACCCGACTGATAATCGGGAGGTCCGGAGTTCAAATCTCCGGGGGCCCATTGACTTTTTTCCCATGCGCCGTCGCTCATCAGCAGGGCGATTCGCTCTCGCTCTGCTCGCCGGCGCATATGGTAAAAACCTCAACTAAAAATGACTTTTTTCCCATGCGCCGTCGCTCGCCAGCTTCAGCGGCTCGCTCTTCGCTGCGGCTCGCCGGCGCATATGGTAAAAACCTCAACTAAAAAGTGCTAGCGGAAAATGGCATCTCATTTTTATACCTGAACCGAGCAATAGCGCTGATGGCGGAGATAAAGACTGCTAATTCAGGCGCGCCCAGAACCACTTTGCAGGAGCAGAAGCCAGAGGTGCAGAAGCCTACGCCGCAAGCCACGGAAAAGCCTGCGCGCGATTCGTTCAAGGAGCTGAGAATCGAGGATGAAAAGAGCGAGGAGAAGCTCGGCCTGTGGGCCCGCTTCAAAGGCGCATTCGCCCATGGCGCTGCCGGGGCCGAGAACCAGGTGGCAGCAACAGGCGGCGTAATTGTCCTCGCCGGAATGGGCATGATGATCTACGAGGCAATAACCATCCCGGGCGCAGCAATCACTGCCTTGGATCCGCTCAACATAGTAATGCTGGGGCTGCTGTTTGCCGGTTCAGCGCTCATGCTTCTTGCGGACAACATCGGAAGGGCTGTCGCGAAGTATTAGGCGAAACGCGCCCAGCCGCTGCGCAATTCCCCCTCCGAACGCCGCGCATCTTATAAATATTCGGACTAAATCCTATTGGCAGTGGTCGCGAGGAGGGGATCTACTTGAACCTGGCGCAGAAGCTTGCAGCGGACAAGGTTGAGAAAGGCGTCGCGGACATCATCACATTTTTTGCGGACATGGCACCGACCCTTAGGGGCGGGTTCCTCACGCAAATACCCGAAATCGCGGGCACATCCAACGTCTACGGCGAGGAGCAGATGAAGCTCGACGTGTGGGCGGACAAGACCATTCTTGAGAAGCTGGTGGCGTCCAAGCGCGTCTGTGCGATATTCACCGAAGAGCAGCCGGAAATCGTCAAGGTTGCGGGCGGGGCGAACTACGCGGTGTGCATAGATCCGATGGACGGCTCATCCAACATCAAGACGAACCTAGCGATGGGGACCATCGTCGCAATTTTCGGCGGAAGCGATGCGCTTGCCCAGGGAAAAACGCAGAAGGCGGCGCTCTACCTGCTCTTCGGGCCCGTGACCACCATGGTGGTGACCTGGGGAAAGGGGGTCAACGAATTCATTTTCGACGGCAAGCAGTTCCTGGTGCGCGCGGAGGGAATCAAGCTTCCCGAGAAGCCGGGGGTCTACATTCCGGGCGGCCGCAAGGACAAATGGCTTCCCGGCTTCGCGAAATTCATCGCGGAAATCGAGAAGACGGACATGAAGTCGCGCAACAACGGCTGCATGGTTAGCGACGTGAACACGCTGCTCAAGTACGGCGGCATCTTCACGTATCCTGCGCAGGCGGACAAGCCGGACGGGAAGCTGCGCGTGCTCTGCGAGGCGAACCCGATGGCATTCATCATCTCGCAGGCCGGGGGTTACGGCAGCGACGGCAAGAAGAGCCTGCTCGAAATCAAGCCGACCCACTCGGACCAGCGGACGCCGATTTACCTCGGAAACACGGAGCTCGTGAAGAAAGTGGAATCGTATTTGAAAGCATGAGGGGTGTGTTGCATGGAAATGAAAGATGTGAAAGTGCCGCTTGACGTCCCGCCGAACATGAGGGCGGAGTACGCGAAAAACTTCATTGCCGCGACCCGCGGCACGGGAAGGCTCATGCTGTTCGCCGGGGACCAGAAGGTGGAGCACCTCAACGACGATTTCAGCGGCGCGGGAATAGCAGCCGACGACAACGACCCGGAACACATGTTCCGCATCGCGAGCAAGGGCACCATCGGAGTATTCGCAGTGCAGCTCGGTCTCGTCTCGCGTTACGGGGCGGACTACCCGAACATCCAATACCTGGTCAAGCTCAACTCCAAGACGCACCTCGTGAAGACCGAGCAGCAGGACCCGTACAGCTCGCAGATGACAAGCGTGGCTCAGGTCGTGGAATTCAAGAAGAACTCGGGGCTAAAAGTTTTAGTTGTGGGATACACCATCTATCTGGGAAGCGAATATGAGCACAAGATGCTCAGGCAGGCGATGGACATAATCCGCGACGCCCACGCGAACGGCCTGCTCGTTGTCCTCTGGATTTACCCGCGCGGCAAGGCGGTCAAGGACGAGAAGGACCCCCACCTGATTGCTGGCGCGACCGGAGTCGCGGCGACGCTGGGCTCGGATTTCGTGAAAGTCAACTACCCGAAGAAAGAGGGAGCGGACTCAGCGCAGATATTCAAGGAAGCGGTCGTTGCCGCGGGCAGGGTGCGCGTAGTGTGCGCCGGCGGCTCCTCGACCGATTCGGCGAAATTCCTAAAGCAGCTGCACGAGCAGATTCACATCAGCGGCGCTTCTGGGAACGCGACCGGGCGGAACATCCACCAAAAGCCCCTCGAGGAAGCCGTGGGGATGTGCAACGCCATATCCGCAATAACGCTCGGCAACAAGTCGGTCGAAGAGGCGCTCAAGGAGCTCAGGCCCTCCAAGATAGAGTGATTGCATCGTAAGCCTGCACAGACTTGTAGAGGATTCTTTCCAGGGCGTAGCCATGGGCATGATGGACGGGCTCATCACGCTCCTAGGAATACTGATGGGCGTGGGCGCCGCAACCGGAGACGCGCAGCTCGTCATCATCTCGGGGCTCGTTGGCGGAATTGCGAACAGCTTCGGCACTTCCGTCGGCTTCTACACATCGGAGCAGGCGGAGCGCGGGCAGCAGATTGAGTTTTACAAGAAGAAGCGCAACGTGAAAATAAAGGAGACAAGCCGTTACATCCACTCGAAAACGGAAATTTACCTGGAAACCGGATTCAGTTTCCTTGCCGGCGCGGCTGCGCTCGTATTCCCCATCATCCCGTTTTTCTTCACCATTCCCATCTTCGAGTCAATGGCAATGAGCTTCGTCATCTCAATCGCGATGCTCTACATGCTCGGCTACAAGATCGGCCAGCTGAACAACGAAAACGCCCTCAGGAGCGGCTTCAAATACATGCTGATCGGCATCCTCAGTTCGCTCGTCGCGCTAGTCATCGGCGAGTTCCTGAAAGGCGTGCTTCTTGGGAGCAGGGTAGTCTAGTTTTTGTTGGGAGCGGGCGTGCCTGAAACCCACACGGCTCCCGAAATCTTTTAAAGCATGTTTGTGCCAATCTGAACTGTAGGAAGGCAGAACCTTTTTTTCGCGGTTCGGGCGGCACCGGGCGCGGTGCTTCAAAGCATTCCGGCCCAGCGATGCTGGCAGCCAAGGGATGTGGAGAGGACGCGCATGCCTGACCGCAGTGTTTCAGGATTTGATGCCTGGTGCAAGCCGGCTGACAAGCTTCTGGCTGAGATGGGGAGCAGGCGCACTGGCCTTGGCAGGGCTGAGGTGGAAAAGCGGCTCCTGGAGTACGGCCCGAACGAGCTTGCAAAAAGGAAGAAGCGCAACGTAGTCCTTCAGTTCTTCTCCTACTTCTTCAACCCACTCATCATCTTCCTGATAATAATCGGCGTCCTTTCCTATTTCCTCAGCAGTGTCATAAGCGGGCTGCTGATTTTTGCAATGGTCATCGTCAGCGTCAGCCTCACATTTTACCAGGAGTACAACGCCCAGGATGCCGCCGAGAAGCTCCGCAGGATGATTCGCAGCACCGCGAGGGTCGTGCGGGGCGGGAGCGTGGAAGAGGTGCCCTTGAAGGTGCTCGTTCCCGGCGACATACTCCGGCTTGCGGCCGGAGACCTTGTGCCCGCTGACTGCGTGCTCCTTTCCTGCAAGGACTTCTTCGTGAACCAGGCCTCGCTCACCGGCGAGTCGCTGCCCACAGAGAAAAGCTCCGCACCTTCGAAGCCCGGGAGCGGCATAACCCAGCTGGGCAATGCCGTCTTCTTCGGCAGCAGTGTCGTGAGCGGCTCGGCCGAGGCGCTTGTAATCCGCACCGGCCTGCGCACCGAGTTCGGCGAGCTCTCCCGGCGCCTGTCATCCGCGGGGACCGAAACTGCGTTCGACCGGGGCATCCGTGACTACAGCATGCTGATGCTGAAGTTCATTTTCGTCCTCGTCGTTGTCCTGCTCGCGATAAACATGCTCTTCAAGACCGCGGACTCGATGCAGGCGCGGTTCATAAACGCCTTCCTTTTCTCCCTCGCGGTCGCAGTCGGCCTGACGCCGGAGATGCTGCCGGTCATAGTCACCGCGAACCTGTCCCAGGGCGCGCACATGATGGCGAAGAAGGAGGTCATAGTCAAGAAGCTCTCCTCCATACAGAACCTCGGGGCGATGGACGTGCTCTGCACGGACAAGACCGGGACGCTCACCGAGGACCGCATCGCCCTGGTTAGGCACATCAACGCGGACGGGGAGGAGGACGAGGGCACGCTCCAGCTCGCCTACCTGAACAGCCTGCACCAGACCGGCCTGCGCAACCCGCTGGACCAAGCGATAATGGAGCACGACGCGAAGAAGGCGGTCATCAAGATAGACGATTACAGGAAATTGGACGAGGTGCCCTTCGACTTCGTCCGCAGGCGCATGAGCGTGGTCGTGCAGGAGAAGGGCGCAAAGGGCAAAAGCACTGCCCTGCTACTGACCAAGGGCGCACCCGAGGGGATACTGCCCCTATGCATAAGGCACAAGACGCACGGCATCGAGCACCCGTTCGACAAGAGGGACATCAAGGGGGCGCTTAAGCTCTACGAGGACCTGAGCTCCGAGGGCTACCGCGTGCTCGCGCTTGCTTCAAGGAAGATGCCCGACCACAGGAAGGATTACTCCGCTGGCGATGAAAAGGAGCTGATTTTCGAGGGCTTCCTCGCGTTCCTGGACCCGCCCAAGCCCGACGCGCGCGAAGCGCTTGCCGAGCTGATTGAGCGCGGTGTTGACGTAAAAATCCTGTCCGGTGACAACGAGCGCGTGAACGTGAAGATTGCGAAAGACGTCGGCCTGAAAATCAAGGGCGTGTTCAGCGGTGATAATCTGGATGAAGTCTCGGACGAGGCGCTCGGCGTACTTGTGGAAAAGAACAACGTGTTCGTCCGCGTGCTCCCGGCGCAGAAGGAGCGCATCATCGCCGCGCTCCAGCGCAATGGGCATGTCGTCGGCTATCTGGGCGACGGCATAAACGACTCGCTCGCACTCAAGAAGAGCGACGTTGGGGTGTCCGTGGACTCGGGTGTCGACGTGGCGAAGGAGTCGGCAGACATCATCCTGCTGCGCAAGAGCCTGCATGTGCTATACCTTGGCGTGGATGAAGGCAGGCGCACGTTCGCGAACACGATGAAATACCTGCGCATGGGCTCCAGCTCCAACTTCGGCAACATGTTCTCCGTGCTCGGTGCCAGCCTGTTCCTCCCGTTCCTGCCCATGAAGCCCATCCAGATAATCTTCAACAACTTCCTCTATGACATGTCCCAGACCGGCATCCCCTCGGACTCCGTGGACGAGGAGGCGCTGCACGGGCCGGCGCAATGGAACATGGACAACATAAAGAACTTCATGATATACATCGGGCCCATAAGCAGCCTCTACGACTACCTGACCTTCTTCACCCTGTACTTCGTCCTGGCACTGCCGGAGGCGTCCTTCCAGGCGGGCTGGTTCATAGAGTCCATAATGACGCAGACGCTCGTCATCTACGTGATAAGGACGAACAAGATACCGTTCATCCAGAGCTGGCCTTCCCGGAAGCTGATGGCACTTTCCGCCGCAATCCTGCTCGTTGCGCTTCTCGTGGTGCTCACGCCCCTGCGCGACTACTTCGGCTTTGCGCCGCTGCCGCTGGTCTTCTTCCCGATACTCGCGGTGTTCATAGTGACCTATCTGTTCCTCACCCAGTTCATCAAGACACGGCTGCTCGCGAGGAAAATCATCACGTGAAGAAGTAGTATGATGCGCCTCCGACGTTGTCAACGTCATCATCGCCCTTGCGGGCTAAGCGGTTGTTCATGTCTTCACAGGCGCAGTGAAATATGAATTTCTGGCTTAAAATAGGCACGGTTAAAAACCCTGCAACGCAATAGCCCGAACATGAACAAACTCCTCGTATTCGCCGTTGCGCTGGCGGCGCTCGCACCGTTCGCATTTGCAGACATCGGGCCCGGCCCGACGGACATACCGTCTATAACTATCCACGCAACGATTGACGGGGCGCCGGTCCCTGACGCTACATACGCGAAGCTGCACTGCTTCTTCGCGAACGGCACGGAGTTCCTAGGACCAACCGGAACGTGGGAATGCGAGAGCGGTGACTGCACCGGGGGCATGTACAAGCTCGCACTGTGCGCTGACCAAGCAAACGCAACTTTCGAGTTCACCAACGAAATGTGGAATAGAAACTACACGACTAGCCCGCCTGTCGAGATAATACACGGCAATAACTATCTCTTCAACGTGAGCATCTCCACGGCGAGCGGGACTGCGGACATAGCCGGCCATGGGAGCCCGCAGCAAAATATTTGCGGAATTTCCTTCATCCTGCTTGGTCTCGCGGCCGTTCCGCTGCTGCTTGCAGTGAAACGATGATTTTCACATTTCCGCTCGCATTTGCAGTTACGGTCCTATTAGAGACGCCCGTCTACTGGTTCTTCCTACTAGGATACACAAAGACGGAGAAGGCAATCGCCTTCTCCCTGTTAATAAACGCCCTGACCCTTCCGGTCGTCTGGTTCGTGCTGCCGCCGCTGCTCTTCTCCAATTACCTGCTCTACTTCGCCGTGGCTGAGCTTTTCGCCTGGCTTGCAGAAGCAGCGATGGTGAAGCTCGCCTTCAGAAAAATGCCGTGGGAACGGGCAATCCTTGCGGCACTGGCGGCCAACGCCGTCTCCGCAGGGATGGGCCTGCTCATCGCCTTCCTCTAATCCGTCGTGCGATAAGGTTTATATATTCGGAGCGAGGAAACCTTCCACAACTGTACTAATAATGCGAGGTTGGTGTGAATGAATAGGAACCTTATGCTTCTGTCGCTCAGCATCGTGTTCGGAATAATGCTTTTCGGCTGCCTGCAGGTCGGCGCAAAGGCATGCAAGTTGGATGCCGACTGCCAGGGCTGGCAGTCCTGCAACCTGCAGAACGGGCAGTGCGTCGCAAAGGAGGGCTTCTGCAGCGCCGACAGGGAATGCAACGGCACGAACCAGATATGCAGCCCGCAGACGCATGCCTGCGCTTTCAAGGCGGGCTTCTGCTCAACCGACTACGAATGCGCGGGCTGGCAGAAATGCGATGTTCCGACGGGCCGCTGCATAACGGGAAGCGGCTACTGCGGCGACGACTCCGGCTGCGAGGCATGGAAGGCGTGCAGCCCGGTCACGCACACCTGCATCGCAAGGGCAGGGCTTTGCGTTGACGAATATGACTGCGCGGCTTGGCAGAACTGCAACACAACCACCCATCGCTGCGTCCCGTCATCCGGCTTCTGCGACTCTGACCTGGCCTGCCAGCGGTGGGAGACCTGCAACGTCCAGAGCCACCTTTGCGTGGTGAAGGAAGGGTTCTGCAACAACGACCTCCACTGCGACACGTTCCACAAGTGCAACTACGTAACCCACGAGTGCGACCCAAAGAGCGAGTACTGCTTCGATGACACCCAGTGCGCAGGATACCAGTTCTGCGAGACCGGCTCGCACATGTGCAGGGCGAAGAGCAGCTACTGCAACGACGCCCGCGACTGCACGAACTGGCAGGACTGCTACGATGTCACGCACACGTGCATAACAAAGCAGGGCTACTGCAGGGACGGCAGCGAATGCAGCGGCTACCAGTCCTGCGACCTCGAGACGCACCAGTGCAGGCAGATGGTCGGCTACTGCGGCAGGAACGAGGACTGCAACGAGCCCGCTGAGATATGCGACCTGTCGCCGGGAAGCCCGACGCTCTACAGGTGCATACCGCGCGGAATCCCGTGCAGCTCGAACACGGACTGCCCTGGAAGCGAGTGCGACCTGATAAACCACCGGTGCAGGGGCTAAGCCAAGCCCCATTTTCTTTAATTTTCAATCCGCCCTAGCCTTCTTCTCGCAGATTTCCGCCAGCTTTTCGAAGAATTCGTCGCGTTTCTTCCCGTACTGTTCGAGCTCCCTGTCATGCCTCGCCATTTCCTCCCTTGTAGGCGCATAATAGTATGCTATCGGGTCCTCACTACTGTACATTCCACGAGACAGCGCTGGCAGCCTGGACGGGCTGTGCGGCGCCCTCGGCATTCCAGGCACCTTCCCATAGACCTTCTCGCGAACCCTGAAAACATCCCAGCCGCCGGCATACTTCTCGCGCTCGCCTTCGCCCATCCCGCGCAGCGCCTTGGCCAGCTCCAGATAGGCCTCGGACCTCAATATCCTAGCCTCCTGCAGGATGAGGGCGGCGCCAGGCTGCGAATCCCGCAGCAGCCTCTCCCCAGCGCTCGCGACGGCGTAATCCAGCTTCACGATTATCTTCTCATAAGTCTCCACGCGCCCAAGGCTCCCCGTCGCGCAGCTGTCGGCCTTCCCGATAAGCTTTCTCGCATCGTATGCGGCAACTATGTCCCTGCGGTGTAAATAGTCGCCGAAACACGGCTTCTCCCCCTTTTCCGACAGCATGGCAATACCGCCTATCCCGCTCCCTTGAAGTTAATAATGGTGATGCGAAACGGGGAAAGCCATTAATAAATTAGGTGGAGAAAAGTAAGCCTGCGTTATAGACGCTCCGATCAGTTTCGCCCTCCGGGGCGAAATCTCGGAGCTCGCATCGGCTCGCTCCGATCATCTAGCTCGGTCAAGGATGCGGCCCTCTCAAGGCCGAAACCCGGGTTCAAATGGGAAATTCTCCGGAATTTTCCTGAATATCCCGGTCGGAGCACTTTTTTCGGTTGGCTACGCTCCTCGCTGCGCTCGTCGCTGCCATATCCGAAAAACCTGCACTAAAAGCACTTTTTTCCGATGCTCCTCGCTCCGCTCGTCGCATATCGTAAAAACCTGCACTAAAAAGCGGAGCACTTTTTCTCTTATTCCATTTTTGTTATCTCGAAAGGCGGCCACCAGTTCGTCTGCTGGATGAACCGCTTGTACGCGGCAAAGTCAACGTCACCCCAGTCCGCGCACGTGAAGAGCTTGATATAGTCGGCGCCGACCGCGTAGCCTCCGCGCACATTCACGGGGTCGAACGGCACCCACCTCCCGCCGAAATCCACCTCGACCCAGGCGTGCGAGTCCCAGCCTTCCATCCTCCTTGTCCCGCCGTACGCGAGGCGGGCGGGTATGCGCAGCGAGCGCAGCAGGGAGACGCAGAGGTTCGACCAGGACGCGCACGAATTGCTTCTCCGGGCGAGCACGGACTTCGTGGTAGAAAACATGTCCTTGCCCCACGTCCTCGCGGGGCGGCAGCCTCTCAGCAAGTCGAAAACGAGGTGCAGCACGTGATAAGCCATCTTCAGCTCGCTGTCCTCATTCAGCGCCTCATACAGGCCAGGCACCTCAACTTTGGCGACGTATTTCCCGAACGAGGTGTATCTCGAATTGGAGGTCGCATGCGGCACCGGCATCTCTTCAAGCCCGCGGTAATCCGCAGGTTTCACCTGAACCAGCGCGCAGAGGAGCGGCGCATCCGCAAAAACCTTCAAAACTCGCTGCCTGTCGTCGTTCATCGCCTCAACGGAATAGGGGGGAAGCGCCTTCACGGCGAACGCATGGGCGCCCGGCGCCAGTAGGCGGCGCGCCTCCTTTTCCCCGAACTGGACCGTGTTGAAGTAGAGGCGCTTGGCACGCTCGTGGCTCGCAATCCTTCCCCTTGCCAGCATGAGTTCTTCTTGCCGGTGGGGGTAGTTATAACAGCCGCCTTTCCCCCAAGAGGTTTTCGTTTACTTTTTCTTCTTCGCTTTCGGCTTGGCCGCAGCTGTCGCCGCAGGCTCCTCTTTCATCCCCGGGCATTTCGTGAAGAGCGAAATCACCGCGGCTATGCCCACGAGCCCGCCGACCAGCAGGAACGGCAGCGTGTAGCTGCCAACCGCCAGCGTGCCAGTCGCAGCCTTCGCCGCGTCCAGCATGTAAGCCATCACCATCGGCCCGACTATGCCTCCGAAGCCGTAGGAGGTGAAGATGAACCCGTAGTTCACGCCCACGCTCTTCGTCCCGAAGTAGTCCGCAGTCGAGGACGGGAACAGCGAGAAGTTCGAGCCGAAGCACAGGCCGATGAGCGCCATCACCCCGATGAGTGCCCAGGGCGAGAATCCGCTAACGAACACCACGCTCGCCACGAGCAGCGCCTGCGCGCCGAACATCACGAACATCGTCTTCTCCCTTCCAATCCTATCGGACACCCAGCCCGCCAAAATCCTGCCGCCTCCGTTGAACACCGCGAGCACGCCCACCGCGAGCGTCGCAAGGCCTTTCGCCGCATCTGCGCTCATTCCACCTGCAGTGAACGAGAGCTTTGCGAAGCTTGCCAGGTTGCCGATGACCATCAGGCCCGCGGCAGCAGAGAATGCGAACATCACCCAGAGCATCCAGCACTGCGGTGTCTTGAGCATCCCAATCGGCCCGTATTCCGAAGCCACAGCTGCTTTTTTTGCCGCCGGATGCGATTCAGGCGGGTTCTTGAGCAGCAGCGCGCCAAGGACTATAATCGCGCCCAGCCCAACCCCGAGGTACATAAAGGACTGCATTATCCCGTACCGCGAGATGAGCCACTGGGCAACCGGCGCTATGATGAGTGAGCCGAACCCGAATCCGAACGCGACTATTCCCGTCACGAGCCCGCGCCTCTGCGGGAACCATTTCACGCTGCACGCGATGGGCGTGTTGTATGCGAGCCCGACGCCCGCACCGACAAGCACGCCGTAGGTGATGTAAAGCATGAGCGGCGAGTTCGCGAAGAGCGAGGTAGCCACCATGCCCAGGCAGAGAAGCAGTCCGCCTGCGAGCGCGACAATCTTCGGGCCCCGTTTGTCCTGCAGCATCCCCGCGGGTATCATCGTGAGGGCGAAGACCGCGAGCATTATGGAGAATGCGAGCTGCACCTCGGTCTGCGACCAATTGAACATCTCAACGAGCGGGTCCTTGAATATGCTCCAGGTATACGTAAGCCCGAGCATCAGGAATATCAGCACGCCGCCTGCGACAACCGTCCAGCCCTGCCTCTCGTGTTCATCCATAGTCTCGACCACCACTTATTTTCTCCTTCTTTTGTGGCGCAAAGGTTTTAAGCCGCGGCCCCCGGCTAATCTATAATAAGCTTGTTTTGTAAAGAATAGCCCACGGGCCCGTAGTCGAATGGCCCTTTTCCGAGCTCGCCGATGTTCCACGTCGGCTCGCGCGTAAAAGCGCCAGCGGAAAAGTGCTCGACAATGGTAAGACGTCAGTCTCACACACTGAAGAGCGCCGGTTCGATCCCGGCCGGGCCCATTTTCCGTTAACGCTTTTACGATATGGCAGCGAGTGAGCCCAGGTGCAGCTGCGCAACACCCGCAGGTGTTGCGGGAGACGCGCATTGGGTGCGAACGAGCGTTGCCATCGGAAAAGGGTTAGCCCACTCTCTTTCTTTAACGTTTATTAACTTCAGGCTCGAAATCTTCAGCATGGCACCAACCGCCGTGAGAAAGCAGAAAGATGACCTCCTGAAGATGAAGGTGGAAACAAAGTTCTGGGACATCTCCAACGGGGGGAAGGAGCTTAACGAAGGAATAGACCTAATGCTGAAAGCGCGGAAGGCGTCATCCTGGTTCGATAAGATACTGAACTATTACGAGAGGGCGATTGAGAAGTTCGGAGTGGCCTGGAAGAAATCGTCAGCCAAGTTTGAGGCGCACGGGGAAGGCGAGGCGGTCCTGAAAAACTCCGCGTACCTGGAGAAGCAGGCGTATTCCGAGCTTGCGGAAGTCTTCAGGGGCATGAGCAAGGAAGAGAAGGTAGATTTCCTCAACGAGATTGACAACGGGAACAGCCTAAGCAGCATATATGGGAGAAACGCCCCTGAACCTCTGAAATCTCCCAGCCACAGCACGGAAAAGAACGTGCAAAAATTCAACGACGACTGCGTGAAGTTCGTGGACAGGCTGGCAGAGATATGCGAGCGGCGCGCGAGAACGGAAGCGCAGCCCAAGGAAGAGAAACCTAAGCCTGCTCAAGCACTGCCTTAATCCTTCGAGAAACCCCCGATGCGCAGGCTTGAGTCGCCTTCGGCGACAGCTGCGCAACTTCTGTTGCGCATCGCTCTTCGTTGCCAAACGAACTCGCTCGCCGCGCATATCGTCGGTTTCTACGCTACTTCCGTCAGGACCGCCTTAATTCTCCTGACTCCTGCGCTCACCGCTTCCTCCTTCAAAATGCGGAACTTCCCGAGCTTGCCCGTATTGTCCACATGCGGGCCTGCGCAGACCTCCTTGCTGAAGTCGCCGGCTGAATAGACAGAAACCTTTCCCTTCTCGTATTTCTCCGAGAAGAATGCGAGCGCACCTGACTTCTGCGCCTGCTCAAGCGTCATCTCCTCCCTCTTCACCGGGAGGAACCTGCCAATCTGCATGTTCACCAGGTCTTCCACCTTCTTCACCTGCTCTGGCGTCATCTTCTCCGGGTGCGTGAAGTCGAAGCGCAATCTTTCGGGCGTTATGTTGCTTCCCTTCTGCATAACATGCGGCCCGAGCACCATCCGAAGAGCCGCGTGGAGCAGGTGCGTGGCAGTGTGCAATTTCACAGTCGTCTCCGACTGGTCCGCAAGCCCGGACTTGAACTTCTTCTCAGCGCCCACGCGGGAGGTTTCCTGGTGCTTCTGGAATTCGGAGTTGAAGGCAGCGGCATCCACCTTTCCGCCCTTTTCCTTCGCAAGCTCCTGCGTCATCTCGAGCGGGAAGCCGTAGGACTGGAAGAGCAGGAACGCATCCTTCCCAGAGACCGAGGGGCTGAGGGAGAAGATTTTGCCGAATTCATGCAGCCCTCTTTCCAGCGTCCTCCCGAACCTCTCCTCTTCCGCCTCCATCTGCGAATAGATGAATTTGGAGTTGCGCGAGAGCTCGGGCCATTGCCCGGAATTTATCGAGACGACTTGCTTCGCAATTTCCCCGCAGAAATTCCCCTCAATGCCCATCATTCTTCCATGCCTTATCGCACGCCTAATTAGCCTGCGCAAAATGTAGCCCTGCTCCACATTGCTCGGCGCAACCGCCTTGTCGTCGCCCAAAACGAAGGTTGCCGCCCTCAGGTGGTCCGCGATTATCCTGGCAGAACGGGCGTCGTAATTATTCGCCAATTCCTGCAGCTTCTCCATTATTGGCGAGAACAATTCAGTTTCGAAAACCGTTGATTTCCCCTGCAGAATCGCGGCGGTCCTCTCAAGCCCCATCCCCGTATCCACGTTCTGCTGCGCGAGCTTCGGGAATTTCCCGTCAACAGTTTTCTCATACTCCATGAACACGTCATTCCAAATCTCGAAATATTTTCCGCAGGGGCAGCCAGGGCGGCAGTTTGCAGAGCATTTCTCCTTCCCCGTATCAACGAACATCTCCGTATCCGGGCCGCACGGGCCGGTGAGGCCAGCAGGCCCCCACCAGTTGTCCTTCTTCGGGTTGAAGTAGATGCGCTCTTTCGGAATCCCCAATTTCTCCCACGCCTTCGCGGACTCGTTGTCGCGCGGCGCGTCCGAATCGCCCGCGAAGCAGGTGACGGAGATTTTCTCAAGCGGTATTGCAAGATATTTTGAGCCGGTCAGGAACTCGAAGCTCATCGAAATTGCCTCTTCCTTGAAATAGTCTCCGAGCGACCAGTTCCCGAGCATCTCGAAGAAGGTCAGGTGGCTCGGGTCCCCGACCTCTTCTATGTCATCCGTGCGCAGGCATTTCTGCGTGTCCGCCAACTTCTTCCCAAGCGGGTGCGGCTGCCCCAAAAGATAGGGAACGAGGGGATGCATCCCCGCTGCCGTGAAGAGGACGGTGGGGTCGTTCTCGGGTATGAGCGAAGCGGATGGAATCACCGCATGGCCCCTGGACCTGAAGAAATCAAGGTAAAGCTTGCGCAACTCTGCAGCCTTCATCGCCCTCATCAATCCACCATTCAGCTTCTGATTCTTTGCGCCGCAACCCCTTTAAATAATGGCGGTCAATCGTTTGGCATGGCTTTGAAGCCGAAAAAGAAGGAACATATAAATATGAATAGTATGAAAAGTATGATTATGGCAAAAAGGAATATGCCTTCTGCGGCTGAACCCAAGGTTTGCGGCACGGTCACGGTTGGCGATCGCGGCCAGGTCGTAATCCCCAAGGACGCCAGGGACAGCATGGGGGTTGTCGCCGGAGACAAGCTAATCGTAATAAGGATGCACGGGGACGGAATTGCCCTGATAAAGACCGCTGCGTTAAAGGAACTGGCGAAGAAGCTTTTGAGCCAGGTAGGATAGGGTGTCCAAATGGTGGCAAAGGAGAAAAAGGAAGAGGCCCACGGGCACAAGCACCCCACCGCCCAGGTGGACTACGTGATAGACTTCCGGGACGTCACCAAGACCTACAAGCTCGGCGTCACCACCGTGGAGGCGCTGCGCGGGATTAACCTTTCGGTTGAGCGCGGGGACTCCATCTCAATAATGGGGCCCTCGGGCAGCGGCAAGTCCACGCTTCTCCACATAATGGGCTGCCTTGACGTGCCGACCAGCGGCAAGTACTACCTTGACGGCCTTGACGTCGCAACGCTCGGCAGCGACGACCTTGCGAGGACGAGGGGGAAGAAGATAGGCTTCGTGTTCCAGTTCTTCCACCTCATCCCCAGCCTGAACGCGATTGAGAACGTGATACTGCCAATGATGTTCGACAGCATCGGGGAGGAGGAGAGATGGAAGAAGGCCGAGGCCCTGCTCGACAAGGTAGGCCTGAAAAGCAGGATGTACCACAAGCCCAACGAGCTCTCCGGGGGCGAGAGGCAGCGCGTCGCAATAGCGAGGGCGCTCTCCCAAAACCCCACGGTCCTGCTCGCGGACGAGCCTACGGGCAACCTGGACTCGGCGGTTGGGGCGGAGATAATCAAGCTGTTCCACAAGCTGCACCACGAAGAGGGAATCACGCTCGTGACAGTCACCCACGACCCGCAGATAGCCCATTATGCGGACCGCGTCATCTTCATAAAGGACGGGCTGATAGAAAAGATAACCAAGGGAACCGAGCACGAGCGGATGGTCGAGATGCTGAAGAAGGAGATAAGCTTCGAACAGGCAACCGGCCTGGGGGCAGGCGAAGAGGAAAAGCTGCTCAAAGTGCTGGAGAAAGATGGGAAGAATGGGAAGAAGCCCGAGGGGGCGAAAAAGAAGAGGTGAGACGATGAGAAATCTTGCAGTAGTTTTTGCGTTCCTGCTTGTTGCGGGAATCGCCTTTGCGGACATGGTGCCGTCACAATTCACGGTTTCGCCTAGTACGCTGAAGCCAGGGGTTTCGGGCTCGCTGTCCTTCACGCTCACGAACACGGGCACCTACTCCGTGAGCGGCGTAAACCTATACCCGAGCGGCTATAGGATGCAGTTCGTCTCGGACACGATTAATGTGGGCTCGATAGGCCCTGGCGCCTCAACGGTCGTGACGGTCCCATTCAAGGTCGACAGCGCCGCGGCAGCGGGCGTCTACAACGTGCAGCTGAGCGCCTACTGGGTCGACCCGGTTAGCGGGAGCGCATACAAGACCTTCTCGGTCCCGGTGACCGTCGCGAGCGCGATCACGTTTCAGATATCTTCCGTCAGCTACAACACCACGCAGATACACCCGGGCGACTCATTCACGGCCGACATTGAGATAACGAACGGAGGCGGCGCGGCAAGGAACGCAAGGCTTTCGAGCGCATCCACGAGCTTCACGCTCGCGGGCTCCTCCCAGATAACCATGGGCGACCTCCCGACGAATATGAGCACGCGGATTAGCATACCCCTGTCCGCGGACAGCAACCTTGAGCCAGGGCTCTACCCCATCCCGCTCACCGTCACCTACGAGGACAGCCTCGGCGCGACGCAGACGGCCTCGCTCTCGATAGGCCCGGTGGCGATATACAAGTCCACGGTCTTCTTCAACGTGGTGGCCAAGGCGGCTGTTGCGCAGGTGCTTCCGGGGCAGAGGGTGACGGTCAATGTGAACCTCACCAATGTCGGCACCGAGCAGGCGAAATCGGTGAGGGTCAGCATCACTTCCAACTCGACCTACTTCGTACCGCTCGACTCGAGCGACAAGTTCATCGATGGAATCGGCACGGGCGAGAGCGAAGGCGTTAGCTTCGAGATGGGCGTCAACACCGCAGCCGCGCCAGGGTTCTACCCGCTGCTGGTGACAATAACCTATTCGGACCCGAGGGGCGAGGAGCAGCCGCAGGTCAGGCAGGTCACGGGCATAGAAGTCGCGGGCGTGTCGGACCTCACGGCATACGCGACAGCGAGCCCGGCGCCTGTGACAGCGGGGAAGAAATACACGCTCTCCGTGCAGGTCTCGAACATCGGAACCACGCAGCTGAAGTCGGTTAGGGCAACCACATCCGGAGACTTCTTCGACATGCTGACATCGCCAGACTCCTACGTAGGAACGCTGAACGTCGACGACTACAGCACGATAACCTATCCCGTCTACGTAAGGGACGGTGTCGCGCCGGGCAGGCACGTCTTCACTGTTGATGTGACCTTCAGGGACCAGAACAATGTGGAGCGCTCGGTTTCGAAGACGGCCTACATAGATGTGGTCTCGGCCGACACCGCGGCGAAGGCGCAGGGCGCCGTTGGCGGAACGGATGGCTGGTTCCTAGTTGTCGTCGGAATCGTCGTGCTCGCCGCCCTATACCTGATTTACACGCGCTTCATACGGAAGAGGCGTCCGTGAGATGTCACACCTGGATCTCGCGCATTATGCGCTCAGCGCGATGAGGCACAGGGAGCTGCGCAGCTGGCTTACTGTCCTGGGCATAGTGGTGGGCATAGCCGCAATTGTGGCGCTCATCTCCGTGGGTCAGGGCGTCCAGAGCTACATAAACGGCCAGCTTTCGAGCTTAGGCTCGGACTTTATAACTATCTCGGCCGGAAGCCCGAAGAGCGCTGGCGGCATGGGTATGGGCTCCTTCATGGCCGCAACCTCCACCGCGCTGACCACCAATGACGCAGACGCGATACGGGGGGTGGGTGGGGTCAAGGCAGTGCACACGGTCGTCGCCCTACGGGGGGATCTCAGCTACCGGGGTGATAACATCACCACTTCGGTGGTTGGCGCGGATCCGGGAATTTTCGACGACTTCGGCGCGATGTTCAAGGTGCGCGAAGGCAGGGTCCTATCGACATCTGATTCGCACACAGTGGTCATAGGGAACCAGATTGCGGACGATTCCTTCAAGACCAAGATAACGGTCGGCAGGCCCATCGAGCTCGGGAACACGACCTACCGCGTTGTCGGCATATTCGACACGTCCTCCGGCTCGGTCTTCAGCACGGGTTCGATGGTGGTTATGACCGCGGCCGATGCCCGGGCCTTCATGGGCAATTCCAGGCCTCCGAACGCGGTGGACATGATACTCGTCAAAACGCAGCCGGGCGCGAATCCGGACGACGTCGCGAACGAACTGACATTGAGGCTGAGGAACGTCAGGCATGTTAACGAGGACAACCAGGATTTCCGCGTCTCCACCGCCTCCTCCTTCATGAGCAGGATAAACACCATAACTGCGGTCGTGAGCCTCTTCCTGGGCGGCATCGCGGCGATTGCAATCATAGTGGGCGGCATCGGAATCGCGAACACGATGTTCATGTCCGTGACTGAGCGCACGCGCGAGATAGGCGTGATGAAGGCAGTCGGCGCCAAGGAGCGCGACATCATGGAAGTCTTCCTCATCGAGTCCGGCCTGCTCGGGCTCATAGGTGGCGTCGTAGGCATAATCATCGGGAGCGGCCTTTCAATCGCGCTCAACAGCCTGGGTGTGCCTGCACTCCTGACGCCCCAGCTGCTCCTGTTCGCGCTCGTCTTCTCCATAGTTTCCGGCATGCTGTCCGGGCTTTTCCCTGCGCAGCTCGCGGCAAGGCTCGAGCCCGTCACGGCCCTGAGCGCGGAGTGATGCAATGGGCCACCTCGACCTCGTGAATCTGGCGTTTTCAAGCATGCGCAGGAAGCAGCTGCGCACCTGGCTCACCGTGCTGGGCATAGTCATAGGCATAGGTGCCATAGTCTCGCTGGTCTCCATAGGCCAGGGCCTCCAGGAATACCTGAACCAGCAGATGAACGCATTAGGCACGGACTACCTGATCGTGCAGCCGGGCAGCCTGCAGTCCCTGACCAGTTCCAGCTCCGTCATGGGCGCAGTAAAGCCGCTGAGCGAGAACGAGCGGAAGGCGATAGAATCAATCGGCGGCGTGGCGAAGGTCTACGGCGAAATAGACGACACCATGTCCATAGAGTTCTCCGGGCAGCAGGGGAGGGTGCTTGCGGTCGGCGACACTCCCGGCATCTTTGAGGCATTCCCGTTCTACACGCTTGCCAGCGGCAGGTTTTACACTGCGGGAAGCAACGAAGTGGTTCTCGGCTCCGACCTCGCAAACAACGTCTTCAAGAAGAAGGTACGCACGGGCGACGCAATCAAGCTGAACAACGTGACATTCCGAGTTGTCGGCATCCTGGAGGAGCAGAGCGGCCTTTACGCCTCCGCGAACAGCGTTGCGCTGCTGGACGTGGGGGACATGTCGCGCGCGCTGGGCACGTCGCGCGTGGCGCTTGAATACGACCAGATAAGTGCGAAGCTGCAGCCCGGCTCGGACGCGGATGCCGTGGGCACGGCGATTGAGGAGAGGCTGCGCAACATGCGCCACGAGACCAACGACACGCAGGACTTCACGGTCATCACGCCCGCCTTCATAACGAACACCGCGAACTCCATCCTCGGCACGCTGAACCTGGTGCTGGGCGGGCTTGCCGCAATCTCGCTCGTGGTGGGCGGCATCGGCATCGCGAACACGATGTTCATGTCCGTGATGGAGCGCACGCGGGAAATAGGCACGCTCAAGGCGATTGGCGCGACGGACCGCGCGATAATGGAACTCTTCATCATCGAGTCCGGCCTTCTCGGCATCGTTGGCGGGCTGTTGGGCTGCCTCATCGGGCTCGGCGTTTCCTTCGTGATGAACCAGTTTGGAGTCCCGAGCAAGGTAGACCTGTCGCTCGTATCATACGCCATGCTCTTCTCCTTTGCAGTTGGCATGGTCTCCGGCCTCTTCCCCGCACGGAGGGCTTCCCAGCTTGAGCCTGTCGAGGCGCTGCGGTACGAATAGCCGGAAAATCAGGCATACCTCGTCTTGTATCTCCCCATCCTCGCCAGCGCCTTCTCAGTAAGCAGTTCGCTTTATCCTCGCCAGCGCCTTCCTAATGAGCATATCTCTTCTTGTACCTCTTCATCCTCGCCAGCGTCTTCCTTCTCTGGTGCTTGCCTATCCTTCTCTTCGAATTCGTCTTGTGTATCGCCATTAAAATCACCGCTTGCCTTGCGTAGTTTCACAGCCCGCACCTTAAATATCTTCTCCTGCAAAAAAATCCCGTGGAAGACATCATCCTGCTCCTGCTCTTCATCCTTCCGGCCTACTTCGCCAACTCCTCACCCGTGATTTTCGGGGGCGGGACTCCGGTTGATTTCGGAAGGAATGCATGGGACAGGAGGCGCATCTTCGGAGACGGCAAGACCTGGCGCGGCCTTCTCGCAGGCCTGGCCTGCGGGAGCCTCGTCGGAATAATCGAGTCCTTCTCCCTTCCCCCCACCTTCAATTACCTCCTCCTCGGCTTCCTGCTCTCGCTCGGGACAATGCTCGGAGACCTTTTCGGCTCATTCCTCAAGAGAAGGCTTGGGCTCGGCCGCGGCCATCCCGGCTTCGCAATAGACCAGCTCCCCTTCCTCTTCTTCGCGCTCGCCTTCGCCTCCCCGCTTTATCTCCCCTCCTGGGAAGGAATCCTTCTCCTGATTGTTCTCACCTACATCCTCCACGTGTCCACTAATTTCATAGCGAATAGGCTGGGGCTGAAGAAAGTGCCCTGGTAACCCTTTCATTGCTTCTCCGCACTCATCGCAGATATTTTAATAAGCAGCCGCTGCAAATCCATCTCCCGTGGGCATCAGAAGCAGTAATAATCGCGCTCAAGCCGCAATAGAATTCCTCATCACCAACGGTTGGGCTTCAGAACCCCCGATGCGCTGGCTCGCTCTTCGTTCCAAACGAACTCGCTCGCCGCGCATATCGTCGGTTCCTGAACCTCCGCACGGCAAAGGCCAGGCTGCCATAGAGTTTCTTATTACAAATGGCTGGGCCATCCTCGTAGTCGTCATTCTTCTTGCTGTCCTCTTCTACATCGGAGTCCTCAGCCCACAAAACACCACTCCGAACACATGCATGTTCCAACCGGGCTTCTCCTGCTACACTTTCAAAGTCGGGAATGTAACCGGTTCCCTGGAGCTGGACTTCGGCCAGGCAACGGGCAGGTCTATTCAAATCACAGGAATCTCCTGCTCCCAGAACTCGACTGCCGCACTCCATACGTCTCCCCTTACGGAAGACATCACAGTCCCAAGCGGTGAGCATAGGTGGATAGTCGGGGGAACTTCCCCCAACAACGCAACCTGCGAAGGTGCGACAGCCGAAGCAGGTGCGAGATACAAAGGAACGGCCTGCGTCAGCTACATCGAATCCGGCACCAACACCCAAAGGCTGGTCTGCGGAGACATAAACGCAAGGCTGGAGCCAGCAAGCGCAGTCCAGCCAGGCGGAAGCCCAACAGCAACGCCATATCCTACTCCGCCGCCGGGAGCGATAAGCCTTACGGAATGCGGTCAGGTTTACGACCAGCCAGGCTACTACTATACTGACACCGACATGAATGACACCGACGGCGGCACCTGCATAACCCTGACCACGGGCGCCAGCAATTCAATCCTCGACTGCTACGGCCACACCATCGACAGCACCAACCGGTGGAGCGGCATGGGTATCCATCTGCAAAGCGCCACAAACGTAACCGTACGGCACTGCACAGTAACCAATTTCGGGTACGGTATCCTCCTGGAGTCCTCCAATGGCAATAACTTAATGGACAACACTGCCAATTCGAATCAGTATGGCATATTCCTAAGCTCTTCAAGCGACAACACCATCTCTGGCAACACTGCTAACTCGAGCGGCAACGAGGGTATCACCCTAGGCTCTTCAAACAACAACATCCTCATTAGCAACACCGCCAACCTAAACAGCAACGGCATCTTCCTAGCCTATTCAACTGACAACAACCTCACGGGCAACATCGTCCTTGCGAACGGCAACTTCGGTATCTATGCGGACACCAGCAGCAATCTCCTCACGGGCAACACCGCATGCCAGAACAGTGTGTCTGACGTCCAATGCGGCGCGCCCCAGAGCGAGGGCAACGGCAACATATGCAAGCCATACGGGGACACCGTCTGTTCCGGCAGCATCACCTGTAACTCCGGCTGCCCGCCGCTTCCTCCGCCGACATGTGCACCCGGCTTTGTGGTAAGCTCCTGCGAATGCGTGCTGAATGCTGCCGGCAACTACACGATACAAAGCGACCTGAACTATTCGGGCTCCAACGACTGCATAGACATTACGGCAGATGATGTGAAGCTCGACTGCCAGCACCACAGCATCACTGCGACGAGCGGCGGATCCACCGGCATCATGGTAGCCAATTGGAATACCGGCAGCATAAGCGGGGTGGCTGTCAAAAACTGCAACGTGAACAGCTTCGGCACGGGTATCTACGTGTATGGCTTGAGCGGCGGCAGCATAACCCGCAACACCGCAGAGTCAAATACTGGCGGCGGGCTCATTGTGCAGTCCTCTTCTGGCAACAATCTAACCGGCAATTCCGCAAACTCGAACGGCGACTACGGCATCTACCTGGACTCAAGCTCCAGCAACACTCTCCTCACGGGCAACGAGTTCAATTCCAACGCCGGCCAGGGGATGTACATCCAGTATGGCGCAACTGGAATCACCCTCACTGGCAACATCGCCTGCTACAATATATACGGCAATATCATCTGCGACCAGCCCCAGAGTGACGGCAGCGGCAATATCTGCCTGCCAGAAGGCCCTGATGCAGCATGCTCCTCCAGCGTCGACTGCGGCTCCGGCTGCACGCCAAGCCCACCAGCATGCGCATCAGGCGGGGTGATAACCTCCTGCAACTGCATAATCAATTCGCCGGGTGACTACACCCTTGGCGGCGACCTGGTTTACAACAGCTATTACAGTTGCGTAACCTTCGGCTCCGCTGCGAGCGGTTCAACCCTTGACTGCCATGGCCACACCATCAGCGGCATTTCGCAGAGCGGCTACGGCGTCCACCTTATGGGCGCGACCGGAATTACGGTGGAAAACTGCAATTTCACCAACCTCGGGGGCGGCATTGAGCTGGAGAACGCATATGGAAACACAATAATGCACAACAACGCCACCTTGAACAGCTATGGCATCGGGTTCAACAATGCAAGCGGCAATACTATAACAGACAATTATGCGGGCTCGAACTCCTATGCAGGCTTTGACGTGGAGATATCGTCAGGCAACACCTTCACCGGCAACACGGCCACGGCGAGCGGCCATAACGACTTCAGCTGCGGGTATGGCGGTGCGAACATCGACGGGGGCAACACCTGCAACAGCCAGACCGGCTGCGGCTGGCTCACGAGCTGTCCATCCCAAACGAGCTGCAGCGGCACGACGCTCACCGACTGCTGCGCAATCACATCCCCCGGCAGCTATTCCCTGGGCAATGACCTGACTACTTCTGGGACGTGCATAACACTAGCAGGTACAGCAGGCGGCTCAACGCTCGACTGTGGCGGCTACAGCATAACTAGGTCGGGCAACTACGATGGCGTCGGAGTCCTCGTGCAGGGCGCGGGAGGCGTCACAGTGCAGGGCTGCAGCATAAGCGGGTTCATGGAAGGCATCCACCTATATGCAAGCAACGGCAGCATGGTCGAAGGCAACACACTCACTTCGAACTGGGATGGCATAGTCCTTGACACTTTGAGCGGCACCACTATAACCGGCAACAGCGCCGGCGTCTTCCAGTCCGGCGGCAACGGAATCCTCCTATCCGGCTCGACTGGCAACACGGTAACGGGCAACAACGCCAGCTCGGTACAATACGGCCGCGGGATATACCTGCTGTCCTCGAGCAACAACAACGCCATCTCGGGCAACACCGTAAATTCAGACACCTATGGCATCTACACTGAACGTTCGGACGGCAACACCATCTCGGGCAACAACGCCAGCTCAAACCAGGTGGGCATCTACCTGGACCGGAACTCGGATGGCAACACCATCACTGGGAATACTGCAGAATCGAACAGTGGCGGCGGCATGCTCCTTGGCAGCTCGACGGGCAACACTGTCTCGGGCAACAACTTCGGCTCGAACCAATACGGCATCGAGCTGTACTCCGCTGCCGGCAACACCATAACCGGCAACACTGCCAACTCGAACCTGGAAAACGGCATCTATTCGCAGTCATTAAGCAGCAATACTTTCTCCGGCAACACCATCTGCAACAACCTGGATGGCGACATGAGCTGCGATTCAACGCAGACCGACGGCACCGGCAACGCCTGCCAGACGCCCGACGCATGCGGGATCTCCTGCGACTCCAGCTGCCCGGCGCCTGAGCCGCCAGCCTGCGCTTCCGGCTGGGTCGTTCACTCCTGTCCATGCACCCTGTTCGTCCCAGGCGACTACACGATGGACAGCGACATTACCTATTCAGGCGGCAATTACCCCTACACCTGCATAACAATACCTACAGCCGGCAGCAACTCCACGCTCGACTGCCACGGGTACAGTATCAGCCGCTCGGATGGCAACGGCATCGGCATCAACCTCAATGGCGCAAGCAACGTCACGATTACGGACTGCGCGGTGCATGGCTTCGGGTATGGCATCTACCTGCAGGACTCGAACGGAAACACTTTCGCAGGCGACTCTCCGACCGGCAACAACAACGACTTCTTCTGCAGCAGCTCCTCCTCGAACACCGATAGCAGCAACACCTGCTACACACAGAACGGCTGCAGCGACTGGCTCTCAAGCTGCCCACAGGCATACCCGACCTGCGGCAGCTCAATAACCGACTGCTGCAGGATAACCTCAACCGGCACCTACACGGTGCAGAACGACATAACGACTTTCCGCTCCACATGCATAGAAATCAGTGGCAGCGGAGGCGGCCCCACTATCGACTGCCATGGCCACAGCATAACCGGGCCGGGCAAGCAGCGCAGCGGCACGATCGGCATCGCCTTCAGCGGCGGTGGGACGGTGCAGAACTGCAGCATCAGCAACTTCTGGACCGGCATCCTCGCAGCACACGAAGACGTGGTGTGGGACAACACGCTCAGCAACTGCGGCGGATACGGAATCCGTGCGTTCGGCGGAAACAATCTCATCACGCACAACACCGCCACCTCCAGCAACATAGGGATAGAGCTGGAAAACTCCCTCAACACTGTCAGCAACAATAGCGTTAGCGGCAACAGGTATGGATTCGAGTTCTATTCTACGAGCGGCGGCAGTGTCGCCAACAACTCGGCAACCGGCAATTCGGACAACGACTTCCGCTGCGAAAGCGGCGGCTCCAGCAACGACCTCGGGGGCAACATCTGCAGCAACAAGGATGACTGCGGCTGGCTCACCTGCCACTGACCCTTTTCCCAGGCGCAGCCAGCTCCGCGGGCGCCAGGTAAAAGCGTCAACGGAAAACGCCACTGACCCTTTTCGGTTATGCCGCCGCCCATCGGCCTCGTGGACGTTTCACTAGGGCTGAAAAATAAACTAAAATGGGGCTAGCTACTTCACTACCGTCATTTTCCCGTATTTTCCGCACGAGATCTGGACGTTGCCCTTGAATTCGGACACCCAGCCGTTCTCGATCTTCACCTTGTCCCCGATTGCGACCTTCTCAACGTCGTCGCCCCAGAGGGAAAGCGTGATCTCGCCGCTGTCGTCCTTCAAGGTTGCGTCCGCGACCCTCGTCCTCTTGCCGAACCTCGTGACGACTTCGCGCGGCTCGCTTACCGCAGTCACTTCAGCTTCCACTGTCACGTTGCCTGTCCCGGCCTTCAATTCGTTTATCTTCGCCATCAGTAACACCTCAACCCTTGCGGGGCTATCTATGCCATGCTAGTATTATAATGGTATTTCTTCCCAGGTCGCGCGCGTGAGCCTTTTCGGATGGCCACGCTCGCTCGCACCAGCAGGGCTCGCGCGCTGCCATATCCTAAAAGCCTCAAGGGAAAAATTAGCCGAGCGCGCCAGCCATCATCAGGGGCAGCAAGATAGTCGCATCCCCGTCAACCGTCACATACCTCGCCTTCTCCTTTGACTTTTTTCCCAATCGCCCGGGTTCACAGCCCGGCGATACGCGATTTGCGCTGTGGCGCAAATGCGCCCCTTTGCCCTTCGGGCAAATCGGGTGGTAAAAACCTCAACTAAAAATCTTCAGATGACTCAGTATAAAGCTCCTGCAAGCATGAGCGGAAGCAAGATTGTCGCATCTCCATCGACTGTGACGTAACGGGCTTTTTCTTTTACCTTTCCCCAGGAGACGGCCTCGGTCATCCGCGCCCCGCTCAGGCTTCCGTCATATTGGGAGGCAGTCGTAATATACACCGCATAATCCAGCCCGCCCTTGTACTGGTTCCACCAGATTACATGGTGCTTGGAGATTCCGCCGCCAATCATTAGCGCGCCGGTTTTCTTCGCCTCGAATATGAGGTTGCTCAGTTCGGTTTCGTCCTGAAGAAGGTTGACGCGGTATTTCGTGCCGTTCGCGAACGTAAACACGTTCGCCCCGAACGCCCCATCGAAAAACCCGGGGGCATAAATCGGAATGTTGTGCTTCGCAGCCTGGTGGAGAATAGACCCCTCATCCTTCACCCTTTTCCCGAACTCGTGGATGAGCTCCCTTCCTCCCCACTCCGGCTTCTGGGAATAAAGCTCCTTGAGGGTGGGCTGCATTCCGTTCTCCAGTGTCTGGCCGTAGTTCTTGTCCGGAATCAGGACATTTCCCAGCCTGTAAATATGCTCGTGGTGCAGCTTCGCATCGTCCATCTCGAACTGCCCGGCGTAGTATTTGCCGCCCCATGCCCTCGCCAAATCATGGTCCATGGTCCCGCAGGTTGTAATCACCGCATCGAATTTCGGGACCATTTCCGCCAAAATGCCGCGCAAGCCGGTTGAGACAAGGCACGCGGGAAAGGAGAGGAAATTGGTGCATTCCTTGTCCGCGAGCATGTCCTTCACAATCTCGGAGCCGGTCGCGAGATGCTTCGCCCCGAACCCGCCGGCCTCCTTCATCTGCGCAACTATCTCCGAGGCAGGAATGCCCTTCCGCAATTTCATATCCTTTACTTCCTTTCCAAGCACCATTTTTGCACCGGATGGATTCTGCCTTCCGGCTTTTTATAACTGAACCTCGCGAAATATGCAGTGAGAGAATGGCTAGGACTATCCATGCTGACGGGAAGAATGACGTCCAGACTGCCGTAGGCGCCCTGCCGATAACGAAGCCTCCGCTCGTTTCCGAGCAAGTGACGAAATACATGAAGGCGGAAAAGATTGACGCCTGGATCTCCTTCCAGTATTCGGACAAGCTAAAGAACGACGCGATGAGCAAGACGTTCCACGTCCCGAAAGGCCTTACGAACGCCACCACCTCGGTCTTTTTTGCAGACGGGCGGGAGCCGCTCCTTTTCGTTGCGAGGATTGAGGCACCGAAGTTCGAGCACTTCAAGGAATACGGGACAGTCATCCCGTGCACCGATGCCGACGAGTTCATGAAGCTTTTCGCGGAGAAGGTGACGGGCTGCAAAAAGATTGCGATGGAGTACGGCGAGAACATGCTCTCCGCGTCCGCGCTCGTCCCCGCAAGGGTGAAGGAGTCCGTGCAGAAGGCGACGAATGCAGAGATAGTGCCGTCAATGGGCGTCATCCAGCACGCCGTCGTGCCGCTGAGCCCGCCTGCATTCAGGGAACACGAGGATGCCGTAGCCAAGCTCGACAGGATAATGGAAGGCTGCATGAAACTGATTCGTGATGGCGTTGAAAACGGGAAGCCGGTGACGGAATACGGATTGCGGGAATTCATATCTAAGAAGTACAAGGAGTTTGGGATGGTCTCATCCCACATCCAGCACGTGGTCGCCGTGAACGAGCACATCGCCAACATCCACTACGAGGCGCCGGAGAAGGGAAGCGCGGAAATCCGGAAGGGCGATGTCGTGCTCATCGACATCTGGGCGAAGAACGACAAGGAGGATGCCGCGTATGCGGATATAACCTGGATGTGCTTCGTTGGCAAGGAGAAGGACATCCCCAAGAAATACGCGGATGCATTCAAGGTTCAGGTTGAGGCAAGCCATATGGCAATGGACCACATCAAGAAGGCGTTCAAAGAGGGGAAGCCCATCATCCCATGCGAGGTCGACGCCGTAGCGCGCAACCACATACTCAAGAACGGCTACCCCGACTACCCCCATTCGACTGGCCACAACCTCGGGACCGGGAGTGCCCAGGGCGAAGGCGTGATGATATCGAAGAAACTTACCTTCCCGCTCGTGCCATACTCGTGCTACACCATCGAGCCCGGAATTTACGTGACGGAGATTGAAAATGGAACGGAAAACTTCCTCTACGGCGCTAGGACGGAGTTTAACTTTTACCTGCAGCCTATCGCGGGCCCCACCATAACGTCGCGTGTCCAGAAAGAGATGGTCTGCCTCTACTGATTATTTCTCAGCCTTCTCAGGCTTCCACTCGAAGACGCGGTTTTCGCCCATCCTTCCCAGGATGATTTCCTCAAGCTCAATCGCATTCACTTCCTCAACCATATCAATGGCCTCGCTGAGCTTCGTTTCGCTCTCGGAGACAATCTCGTAAAGCAGCTGCCCCTTCTTCACCTTGTCCCCGCTCTCCACATGCAGAATCATGCCCGCGCCCTTCGACTTCGGCGCGCCCGCAGCCCGCGCAATCCTGTTTACCGCCTGGTTATCCACCAGGTGTATCCTGCCATCCGCCTCGGCGAAGATCTGGTGCCTGTACTGGCCTATTGGCAAATCATCGGGCTTCACCTTCGGGTTGCCCCCCTGCGCCTCGATAATCTCCTTCATCTTCTCATAGGCCTTCCCGCTCTGCAGCAAATCAAGCGAAACGGCATAGCCCCTTCCAGGCTCAACCTTGCCGCTCAGCTCGAGCACAGCGCCAGCGAGCTTGCAGGACTTCTGCGTCAAATCCGAAGGCCCGCTCCCCTGCAGGGCCTTCAGGACGTCACGGCATTCGAGCGCGGGCCCTATCCCCTCGCCCACCGGGTCCCTTCCGTAAGTGATGAAGACCTCGCATTTCATCCCGAGTTTCGCGCCTATGACTATGAACTCGCGCGCCAAATCGTTCGCCATCTCCATGCTCTCTATCTTCGCGCCCCTGCCAACCGGTATGTCTATCACCACATAGTCCGCGCCCACGCTCTTCTTCTTCGCGAGCACCGAAGCGACCATCACCCCCTTCGGGTCCAGCCTGAGCGGGTGCCTTATCCGTATCAGCTTGTCATCCGCGGCCGCGAGGTTCATCTCCCCTCCCCATGCGATGCATCCGCGCGTCTTCAGCACTATCCTCTTCATCTCCTCAAGCGACAGCTCGACCTTGGCCAGCACTTCCATCGTGTCCGCTGTCCCCGCCGCACTCGTTATCGAGCGCGAGCTCGTCTTCGGCATGTAAAGGCCAGATGCCGCAACAATCGGCACGATGAGCATCGTGGTCCTGTTCCCCGCCACCCCGCCCGTGCAGTGCTTGTCCACAACCGGATGCACTCCCAGCTCCAGCGTCTTGCCCGAATTCACTATTGCCTTCGTAAGCGCTACCGTCTCGTCCGTTCCCAGCCCCCTGATATACAGGGAGGTTATGAAAGAAGCAAGCTCCACATCGCTCAGCTTGTTGTCCATCAGCTCCGTGATTACCGTCTCTATCTCCTTCGGTTCCAGCATCCTCCCGTCCATCTTCTTTTTTATTATCTCGATTGACGCCGGTTGCCCCGTCGGCGAGAGCGTTAGCTGGTCCCCCCTCTTCACCCCCAGCTTCTCCGCAATATCCGCAAAAAGCCCGACCTCACCCCTTTTCACCATCGTGCTGCTCACGTCAACAATCGCCACTGCCTGCTTTAAGTCCCTCTCGACAATCACGCGGTCCGCAGTATATATGCCATTCTCGTGCGCCTCATCCTCGTTCAGGAGGACGATGTTCGTTCCTGTCCTGACATCGAACACGCGCGCCTCAAATTTCGTTTTTAATTTGTGGACAGCCATCCTCTCACTCCAACCCGAATTCTTTCATCGCCATTGCAACAAACCCCTGCGGGGTGACTACTCCCTTCTCGGTTATGTAGCCGGTAATATATTTCGCATCCGTCCTGTCGAAAGCGTAATTGAGGATTTTCACGCCTTTCATCTCCTTAGGGTCCGCAATCTCTTGCGCATCCCTTTCCTCCATCTCCGTCATCCTTCCCCAAATCGTCAATGGGTCGAACTTGTAGAGCTCAGCGCAGGAGAAGAACCTCACGTCGCTCTCCTTCGCAATAGTCGCAATCCCCGCAGTGCCGATCTTGTTTACCAAATCCCCGGTGCTTGTAATTGAGTCCGCGCCCACGAGCACCAAATCCGTTTTCCCCATCATGCTCTTCGCAGCGGAATCCACGACAAGCGTGACATCCACGCCCGCACCAGCCAATTCCTTAGCCGAAATCCTCCCCTGATACAGGGGCCTCGTTTCCGTGCAGGTGACTTTCGGCGCCTTTCCCATCTCCTGCGCCCTCTTCAAAATTCCCATGAGCGTATGTGAATGGCAATGAATCAGGATTCTGGCATCAATCGGAAGCTCCTTCGCCCCGAACTCCGCAATTTTCCCCGCATTCTCCTCAAACTTCTTCAGCAAAATCTTCTCCTCGTCAGCAATCGCCTTCCTCGCCTCCCCGACCCCCTTCGGCTTCCTCTTCTGCATCTCGGCAAAAAGAAAGCGCAGGGAATTCTGCAGCATGGGCTCGGTCGGCCTCGCGTTCGCGAGCGCATCGGCCGCAACCAGCAAATCGCTCCTGAAGGCCTCAAGGCTCTTCGCGTCGCTCTCCTTCGCCTGCAGCGCCATGGCCTCGACCGCTGCCTGCGCCACCTTCCGCGCCCCCTGGATTTTCAGGGATTTTATCTCTCCGCAGGTTTTCTCCACCTTCCTTGAAAGCATAAGTTGGGTAGGCGCACAGTTATTAAAAAGCGTATGCGAAAGTGGAAGGCGTGCATCGCATTAATCGCAAGGCACAGTCAGAACCTTTGGATGCCATCGTCGCTCGCACCCAATGTGCGTCCCCCGCAACACCCTCGGGTGTTGCGCAGTTGCACCGGGGCTCGTTCCTTGGCACATCCAGTCGCCTCCGGCGACTGCCTGTTGCCTCGTTTTGCTCGGCAACATCCAAGGTTCCTGAACCTCCAAGCCGCAAGGCACAGGCAGCCATTGAATTCCTCATCACAAACGGCTGGGCAATCTTAGTCGTCCTCATCCTTCTTGCAGTCCTCTTCTACATCGGAGTCCTCAGCCCACAGAACACTACCCCGAACACCTGCCTCTTCCAACCCGGCTTCTCCTGCTACACATTCAAAGTCGGGAATGAAACCGGCTCATTAGAATTGGATTTCGGCCAGGCAACCGGAAAATCAATCCAGGTCACAGGAATCTCCTGCTCCCAGAACTCAACTGCCGCGCTTCACACGTCTCCACTTAATGAGCGCGTCACAGTTCCATCCGGGGAGCACAGATGGATAACCGGGGGGAACTCAATCAACACCGGCATCACCTGCGAAGGCGCAACA
>CAISET010000026.1 GCA_903884505.1 uncultured Microcaldota archaeon
CTCGCAAAGGCCATAAGCGGCCTCGTATGGACGATTACGCAGCCGTCCCTGATAAACATCGACTTCGCCGATGTCCGCTCAATAATGGGCAATGGCGGAGGAGTCGGCTTCATCGCCGTCGGAGAGGGCAAGGGGACCGACAAGGTCGCAGGTGCCGCCGAAGGCGTGCTGAAGAACAGGCTGCTCGATGTTGACTTCGATGGGGCAGGCGGGGCGCTGATACACATCAGCGGAGGCAGCGACCTCACACTTGGTGACGCGATAAAGGCAGGAGAGATCATCACCGAGAAGATGGACCCGAAGGCCAACGTGAAGTGGGGCGCAAGGCTCATACCTGGCTATGACGGCAAGATTGAGATAGTTGCCATCGTGACCGGAGTGAAGGGCGCGTCCATCATGGGCAGGCCAGTGGAGGAGGAGAAGACAGAGCCCCTCTACGCGGACATCGAAGTGATTGGGTAACCGGGACCAAAAGTTCCGATACCCTCCCTTTCATTTTTGTTTTTCCTTTAAACAGTCCAGGCGACCGGAAAAGGAACTCGCGGCGGCTCCACGGGAGGATGCCACCGGAGGGGGAGCATGTCATTGCGGGATAGGAAAAGGGCGGCGCTGAGATTCATGATTGCACGGATGCATGAGGACATCGAGGACGAAGAGGAGGAGATTGAGGACATTTGATGTTTTTGCGCGGTTGCGCGTGATTATTGTTGAGGTTTTGTGAGGAAAATTTGTGAGGGAAAAATATCGGGGAGATGGGTGCTATGGAGAGTTTGATTGAAAATGCCGTAAGGCAGGCCGGTGCTGTGGTTCCGGCTGAGATGTCGAACGACAAGATAAGGATAGCCGTTGTGGGCGTGGGCGGCGGTGGCTGCAACACGATACACAGGCTGACCAAGATGGGCATAAAGAGCGCCGAGACCATCGCAATAAACACCGACCAGGTGCACTTGAAGACCATCGATGCAACCAGGAGGCTGCTCATCGGCGGGAACATCACCCGCGGCCTGGGGGCCGGAGGGTTCCCGGAGGTCGCGCAGAGGTGCGCTGAGGCGAGCAGGGACAAGCTCCGCGAGGTGCTTGCGAACACCGAGCTGCTCTTCCTGTGCGCAGGCATGGGAGGCGGAACCGGGACGGGCGCAGCTCCAGTAATCGCTGAGATTGCGAAAGAGCAGGGCGCCATCGTTGTCGGAGTCGTCACCTACCCGTTCTCGCTCGAGAGGGCAAGGACCGCGAAGGCGGACTGGGGCCTGGAGCAGCTGAAGAAGACCACGGATACGGTTGTGGTGATTGACAACAACAGGCTCGTCTCGTATGTGCCGAACCTTCCGATGAACCAGGCGTTCAATGTCGCTGATGAGATAACCGCAAAGGCAGTGAAGGGAATTAGCGACACGATAATGTTCCCCTCGCTGGTGAACATTGACTTCGCGGACATCCGCGCCATCATGAGCAATGCAGGAGTCGCAATGATTTCCGTTGGTGAGGGCAAGGGGACCGACAGGGTCAACCAGGTGGTCCACTCTACCCTTGAGCACCCGCTCCTCGATGTAGACTACAAGGGCGCTAAGGGCGCTCTCATACACATCGCCGGCGGTCCCAGCCTCACCCTTGGGGAAGCAACCCAGATTGGCGAAGGCCTCACGGATGCCTTCGATGACAACGCCAACGTAATCTGGGGCGCAAGGCTCTCGCCCGAGTACGGGGAGAAGATAACCGTCACCGCAATAATGACGGGAATCACCTCACCCTACATCCTCGGGAAAAACCAGCAGCAGAAGGCGCCCGAGAAGGTTGCCCTGGGGATAGAGTCAATAAGCTACCTCTGAGATCGCCGAAGAACTTCAGAGGGCTCTCCTTTTTTCTTTTCTATTTCTCTTCTTTCATTTCCTTGAGCTTCTGCCTTGCGTATTCGCTGACTTCGGGCGAGCCATATTTGGCTATGCCCTCCATGGCGACACGGTTGCCCTCCTTGAATACGGTATCAACAGCGTGCTTCCCGACTTCGGGCAGGCCGGTCGCGCATATGCCGTTGACCACGTTCCAGTCGTGCTTCTCAATCAGCGCTTCCACGGCGCATTTCGCTGCCCCGGCGTTATCTCTTTGCCCGGCTATCGCGGCCAGCGTCCGCCATTCGTAGTTAAAGCCCTGTTTTAAGGCGTGCATCCCTTCCACCCAGACTTCCTTATAGGGGCTGGCTATGATTGTGTCTTTTACGCGCGCCCACAGGCCTGCCTGGGCAAAAAGTTTTATGTCTGCGATTTCCTTGGCTTTGACTTGCTGCGCGTCGGGTGCCGTAAGGGTCTTAGTGCCGGACATATGCTAATTTGCGCTGTCCGGATATATAAATAACTGGGCAGCGTCTTATATTCCAGAGAGGGAAAAGATTTCCATGGCAGTCAGGCATAAGGCGAAGAGCCTCCGTGCGCAGATTCACGATGCGGCTTCCCTTGGGAACATAAGGATGGATGAGGTGGAAGGGCCCAGCCGGGCTGCCTCGGTCGGGCAGATAAGGGATGCGCTCCTTTTCGGGAAGGTGGCACACGCCGTAGGCCCTGAAGCCATGGTTGTCGGAAAAAGCGGAAACGAGCGATTTGAAATCATGGTCAGGGTTGCGGAAACCAACGAGCAAGGGGACTTCTTGAATGTGCTTTCCGTAAAAAAGCGCGAGAAGTTCAGCATATCGGCATTGCCGTGAGCGCCGCCCGGGCGGCGGGCGCCTTAACCGTGTTTGCGCCGGACGTTTTCAAGCCTTACCCTTGGGAAGTACCGTGCCCTGCCTTTTCCCGTTCCTTGCGCAGTTTTTCAAGCTCATTCTTGAACAGCGACTCGAAAATGCTCCTTACATTCGCATTCATTTCCCCTTTGTCGAATTCGACCAGATTGTAGGCGTCAACAATCTTTTGCGCATTTTCTTCATAACGCTTGAAACCATTTTTCAGGGCTTCCGGGGAATCGAAGTGAAGTTCAGCACTCGACGCAAACGCTTTGCAGCGCGTATCGTATGAGTTTTCCACTTTTATGCCCGCGGTGGTGAAGGAGCTTGGGACGGTTACGACATAGAATCCGCTCTTACGGCTATAATCAAAAGGAGTGGAGTTCCAGATAGTTACGTCGAAAACAACGTTCAAGTCCTTTCCCTTCCCGCCATGGACGCTGATTTGGCCGATTGGACGGTCGCTCTTGGGGTCGAAGTGCTCGTTCTGCCAGTGGAAATTGATCGCGGCACCGGTTTCATTGTTCAAATACTGGACCAATTGATAGTCCTCGGACACGCGGTCTTCGCGTATGGGCTGGAGTGCGAGCTTCGCCCCCATGAATTCGATTTCAGCCGGAAACGTTTTCTTGAACTGCGCCTTAGGCGGCTGTTCCTGTGCGCCGGTCTTCCCAGGCTGCTCCTTCTTCTTGAATAGGCCCATCGTCAATCACCTGGCTATACCCGCACGGTTCGAGTATTTATAGTGTTCGGGCGCCGCAGTTTTTCCGTTAACGCTTTTAGGATATGAGCGCACGAACGGAGTGAGAGCGAACCGCCCTGCTGGCGAGCGGTGCGCTCAACCGAAAAGGGTTACCGCATCAGCATTACCATGAGCGCCTTCTGGGCATGGAGCCGATTCTCGGCCTGGTCGAAGACGACTGACTGCTTCCCGTCAATCACTTCGCTGGTTACTTCCTCCCCGCGGTGCGCTGGCAGGCAGTGCATGAAGATTGCGTCTTTCTTCGCAGCCCTCATGAGCGTGCCATTCACCTGGAAGGGCTTGAGAATCGCCTTCCTTTTTGCCATCTCTGCCTCGTCGCCCATGGATACCCAAACATCAGTATATACTACGTCCGCACCCTTCACTGCCTCCTTCGGATTCGCGGTGACCTTCGTCTTGGTTCCTTTCGTGATTTCCTTGGAAGGCCAGTACTCCTTGGGCGCGCCTATTGAAACCTGGACTCCGAGCTTGGCGCCGAGCCTGATGAGCGAGTTTGCGACGTTGTTCTTGCCATCGCCAACGAACGCGAGCTTCAGGCCCTCCAGCTTACCCTTCTTCTCCTTGATTGTGAGGTAGTCGGCAAGCGCCTGGCATGGATGCCAGGTGTCGGTAAGGCCGTTTATTACCGGGACCGAGGAATACTTTGCCAGCTCAACGATGTCGGAATGGGCGAAAAGCCTTGCCATTATTCCGTCAACATACCTCGACAGCGTCTTCGCTGTGTCTGCAATCGTCTCCCCCCGCTTAAGCTGTATATCGTTCATCCCGAGGTAGAGGCCCTGGCCCCCGAGCTGGGAGATTCCGACCTCGAAGGAGACGCGCGTACGGGTGGAAGGCTTAGCAAATATCATTGCCAGCGTCTTGTTAGGGAGAAGAGGCTGGATTGGCCTGGCTTTCAGGTCGCCGGCGAGCTTCAGCAGCCGCTCGACATCCTCCTTCTCCAAATCATCATCGCAGAGGAAATGCCTCACCATGATATCACCGTGCCAGCCTTTCCGGCAAGCGCCTCATAAGCCAGCCGAGGGGACGTTACTATGGCGCGCTTTCCGCCCTTTTCGAGGAACCGGATAGCCGCCAGCACTTTAGGCCCCATGCTGCCTTCGGCAAACTGCCCTTGGCGAAGGTAGTTTTTTGCTTGGGGTAGATTAAGCTTTCGGATAGCCCGCTGTTGTTTCGTGCCGAAATCGAGGAAAATATGGGGAACAGCGGTCAAAATGAGCAAAACTTCGGCATTTAACGAAGTCGCAAGCCTTTCAGCTGCCAAATCCTTGTCTATTACGGCTTCCACGCCGTAAAGTCGCCCTTGTTTCTTAACTACGGGGATTCCGCCACCGCCGGAAGCTATTACTATTACTCCGGAGTCTACCATCGCCTTAATCGCCTTGGATTCGACTATTTTCTTGGGGTCGGGGGAAGGCACGACTTTCCTGAAGCCCCTTCCCGAATCCCAAACCATCCCAGGCAGCTTTTTCGTATGGAATGGCCCAACCGGCTTAGTGGGATGTTTGAAGGCGGGGTCTTTTGGGTCAACCAGAACCTGGGTTATAAGTGTGACGACCGGCTTTTTGGCAGTCTCACCCAGCTTTTGCTGGAGCATGTAGCCAATCTGCCCCTGGGACATGGCGCCGCAGACGTCCATGGGCTGGGCCGGGACTTCTTTTGCGCCTGCCTTCTGCTGGATGAGAAGGTTGCCGACCTGCGGACCGTTGCCGTGGGTGAGGACTACTTCGTAACCCGCCTTCGCAATCCGCGCAACCTGCTGGGCAATCTCCTCAACGTGCTTCAGCTGCCCGGAATAAGTCCCTTTTTCGCCTTCCCGAATGAGCGCATTGCCGCCAAGGGCGATTATGACCGTGCGTTTTCCTGCCACGGAAGGTAAAGGGCGGCACCTATTTAAATTAACGCGCACGAAGAAATCTTATGGAAGAGCTTCTTGGAAAGGAGGTCGGCGAGGCGCCCATATACGCCGGCCAGCACGAAGGAAGGATTTTGTTCTACGAGAAGGGGCTGATGTACGACTGCCCGAACGTGAACGGGAAGGTTTACGCGCTCTACACCGGAGTGATGAGGGTGGAAGGGGGAAAGGAGCTACCCCTCGGCAAGATGGAGATGCGGCTCGTGCTCATGACCATGCTCGGGGAGAAGTTCGACCTCAAGGTCGCCATCTCCGATCAGTACTTCCACCTCCTGAGGGAGAAAACGGGTAGATAGGATGGCAATCAGGGAGTCATGCGGCGTCTTCGGAGTCTGGTCACCGCACAAGGACTACAAGGCGGCATATGCAGTCTATAATGGATTGGTTAGCCTGCAGCACAGGGGACAGGACTGCTGCGGAATCTGCGTGCAGAAGGACAAGAAGCTGCAGGTGGAGACCGGGCTCGGGCTGGTTTCCGACGTCTTCGGAAAGGAGAGGCTGGACAGCATGCCCGGAACCGTTGCGATAGGCCACGTAAGGTATCCCACGACCGGCTCAGGGGAGATAAAGAACGCCCAACCAGTCCTGATGTCCTGCACGAGGAATGACTTTGCCTTTGCGTTCAACGGGAACATCGCGAACTATCCTGCGCTCAGGAAGGGGCTCATGGCCAAGGGCCTCACCTTCATGTCCGACAGCGAGATGGAGTTGATGGGTATGCTCTACTCAATTGCGCTGAACAAGAAGGACAACATCTATGACGCCTCGAAGGAGGTCATGGAGCAGCTCGACGGCTCCTATTCCCTCCTCTTCATGGACGCGGATGGCAACCTCTACGCGTCAAGGGACCCGCAGGGGTTCAAGCCGTTCTGCGTGGGGAAAGATTCGAAGGGCAACGTGTTCTTCTCCTCCGAATCATGCGCGCTCGAGGCGCTCGGAGTGAAGGAGTTCAGGGACCTGAAGCCTGGGGAAGTCCTGAAGGTCTCGAGAGAAAAGGGGCTGCACGGGAAGCAGGCGGTCGAGCCGAAGAGAATCACGCACTGCATGTTCGAATTCCTTTATTTCGCAAGGGCAGACTCGGTGATTGAGGGAAGGCTGAACAACGACGTGAGGAAGAGGCTCGGGGAAGCCCTTGCGAGGATGCACCCCGTTAAGGCCGACTATGTTGTCCCTGTGCCCGATTCCGGAAGGAATTTCGCATTGGGCTATTCGCGCGCCTCCGGAATCCCGTATGAGGAGGGGCTGATGAAGAACAGGTACATTTACAGGACGTTCATAATGCCCGAGCAGGAGATGCGCGAGAAGGCTGTCCGGGCGAAGCTCAATCCGGTGAGGCAGATTATTGATGGCAAGAAGATTGTTCTTGTGGAAGACAGCATAGTCAGGGGCACGACGCTGACTGCGATAGTCCAGCTTCTACGGAATGCGGGCGCGAAGGAGGTCCATGTGAGGGTCGGCTGTCCGCCCGTCATCGCACCCTGCTACATGGGGATGGACTTCCCGACCTACAAGGAGCTTGCTGCCGCGAACTACTCCGTTGAGGAGATTCGCAAGATGATTGGCGCTGACACGCTGGGCTACACGGATTTGAAGGCGCTTGAGGAGGCGATAGGGCTTGATGGGAAGCTCTGCATGGCATGCCTCACTGGTGACTACCCCTTGAAGCACAAGCCGGCGAAGGATGCGCAGATAAGATGCTGCTGAAATTTGAAAATAAAATGCTGCTGAAGTGGGAATTATGGAGAAACGCGAAACGGACCATAAGGTTCTCCCTCCGGGGACGAAGCTGAAGGAGATTCCGTGGAAGAAGCTCGTAGTTGACATGCGGAGGAAGATTGAGCAGAGCGGCAACAAGCTGATTGAGAAGAGGCGCTCAACCGATGTCAGGCTGGAGAAGAAGCTCGGGATGATGAGGCTCGCCATCCTGCAGCAGATGCACGCGAAGCTGAAGCAGGACATAGACTCGAAGTTTTTCCTGGATATCATAGAGCTCCTGGACCGTGCCGAGGAGCTTCTTGAGGAGTATGAGCACGACGTGACGGACTGGCTCAACTTCCTTGAGCTGCTTGAAAGGAAGCTCGAAGAGGAAGGGATGCTGCTCGAGGATGAGGATATGATTGACCAGAGCAAGAGGCTCAAGCATGCGATTGACAGGCTGAGGACAAAGCTTGAGGACAGGGGGCCATTCAAGCCCCTGCAGTAGTTTGGGGTAGTCTTGTGGGGTGGATGGGATGAAAGTCCTTCTCGTCGGGAACGGGGGGCGCGAGCACGCCATGGCTGTCGCGCTTTGCAAAAGCCCGCAGAAAGTCCAGTTCTACGCATTCGCAGGTGCGAGGAACCCGGGGATAGCGAGGCTGGCTAGGGAGAACGGCGGTGAGCTGGCAGTTGGGGACATCCACAACCCATCTGCTGTTGCAAATTGGGCTAAGTCGAAGGGCATAGAATACGCCGTAATAGGGCCGGATGCGGTGCTTGCCGCGGGAGTGGTGGATGCGCTCGAGACCGCAGGTGTTAAATGCGCGTCTCCCTTGAAGGAAGCTGCAAGGCTGGAATGGGACAAGACTTTTGCGCGTAACCTGATGAGGAAATATTCCGTGCGCGGAATCCCGGAGTTCGCGGTCTTTGAGGATGCCGCAGGGGCTGCCAGGTTCATAGACGAGCTCGGAAAGCCGGTCGCAATCAAGCCCGCAGGCCTAACCGGAGGGAAGGGAGTGAAAGTGGTTGGCGCGCAGCTGAAAGACAATAACGAGGCGAAGAAGTATTGCGGGGAGCTCATCAAGGCTGCGCACGGCGGACTTTCCGCTGTCGTGGTTGAGGAAAGGCTTGAGGGAGAGGAGTTTACGCTTCAGGCATTCAGTGATGGAAAGTCGCTTGCGGGAATGCCGGCTGTGCAGGACCACAAGCGCGCTTTCGAGGGAGATTTGGGCCCGAATACCGGGGGAATGGGCTCGTATTCCGATGCGAACGGCCTTCTTCCTTTCATGACCCAGGCTGATTACGATTCCGGGCTGGCGGTAATGAGGCAGACCATAGATGCCTTCAACAAGGAGACGGGCCTGCTCTTCAAAGGCGTGCTCTACGGCCAGTTCATGCTCACGAAGGAAGGGCCCATGGTTATTGAGTTCAACGCGCGCTTCGGCGACCCTGAGGCCATGAATGTCCTCACCCTTCTTGAGAGCGACTTCGCGGAGATAGTGATGAAGACGGTTGATGGCACGCTATCGCAGGGCGATGCGATTTTTGAGAAAAGTGCGACGGTCTGCAAATACCTGGTCCCGAAAGGCTACCCCGATTCCCCTGCGAAGGATGAGCCCGTGATAATGGATGAGCTTGAGATTGAAGGGGCGGGTGCGCATCTCTATTATGCGGCAGTGAATGAGAGCGATGACGGCGCGATTTATACAACTTCTTCAAGGACTGCGGGAATCGTCGGCGTTTCCGACACGCTGGAGGAGGCCGAGAAGATTGCGGAATACGCCTGCCGCTTCGTCAGCGGCGAGGTCTTCCACAGGAAAGACATCGGGACGAAGGCGCTAATCCAGAAGAGAATAGAGCATATGAAAAAGATTCGGGGTTAGAGCTGCCGCTTTTCCGCCATCAGGAACTCTATCATCGCGCCGTAGGCGGGCCTTGTTATCAGCGCGCCGATGAACTGGCCGAATATGACCGAGAGCGCGAAGCCAGTTATCTCCACGAGGCCCGAGAAGAATAGCAGCGGGACCATTGCGATCACCGCGATCGTGGCGTTGGTCATGATTATGTAGAAGGCATGCCCGAGCCTCCTCTTGGTTGTCACGCCGCGAGTCTGCGCGAGCATCTCGTCCGTAATCAGAATCTGCGCGTTCACGCCCGTGCCTATTGCGCCTATTATTCCGGCCATCGTGCCCGTATCTACGGTTCCGAGAGAGCCGAGTATGCCTATCAGCAGGATAAGCTCGGCTGCGCTGGTGAGGAAGATGGGGATTGAGATAATGGGGGCACGGTAGCGGATGGCGACGAAAAGGACCACGAGGAAGACCGAGAAGACCGCGCCTATCAGGCTGTATTTCAGGAATTCCGCGCCGAGCGGCGCAGGGATGGTGGTCGGCGTGCCGATAATCACATGGACGGGCAGCGCGCCCCCGCTCAGTATGCTCTTCAGGGTCTTGACCTCACTCTCTGCATATGTCTGCTGCATGCTGGTGGGGATGTTGGACGGGGCAGCGCCGCTTATGGAGTAGAGCCTTCCCGGCTCTCCGGTTGTTATGGACGGGTTCAGGATGGGGGCCGAAAGCAGGCCCACCGCGCGCCATTCACTTACGCTTACGCGCTCCTCGGAAACGCTAAATTTCGGGGTAAGGTCATCCACGGGCTTCTGGACGACGTCGAAGCCGAGGCCCGTAAGCTCGCTCACCTTATCCGCGCCCGCTGCGTCGGAGATTATCGCCTTGGTGGTGACGGAGCGGTTCAGCAGCTGCAGCTGCGCTATTGTCGCGTTCCAGTCATCAATCACAATGAGCGGGATGGAAGAGTTGTCCCTGGAAAGGGTGTTGTTCAGCACCGCGAACGCCTCGGGCTCGGAGAGCGTTGAATTCCCGACGACTTGCGCTCGCGTCATGAGTAGCACCGCGTCCTCGGGCCTGTCAAGGAACATGTAGACCGGGTAGTTTGCCTTCCCCAGCGCAACATTCGCGAACCTCACGGCCCCGCCCTCAGTGAGCGCGAAGCCGACCTCCCACTGCACCCCTCCGCCCGGGCCCACGTACGGGGAGGCCGCGCGTATGCTTCCCGGCATTATAACGTCATTGCTCACCGCGAGCCTGCCGTCGACTATCCCCTCGAACTTCCCCTGCTTCGCGAGGAGGACCATCGTGCTGTTAACAAGACCCGGGTCGCTCCTCGGCAGCTCGACATATATCTCGGAATCGCCGATGGCCTTGACAAGGACCTGCTGCAGGCCGAAGGTGGAGACGCGGTTCTTTATGTTGGTCGTGATTTCCGTCAGGGTCAGTTGGTCGACCGGGCGCTCGAGCGTCACGGGAATCCTCGTCCCGCCCTCGAACTCTATGCCGAAATGCACGCCCCGCACGGCAACGAGGATGATGGCGAGCGCCAGGAGTGCGAAGAGGAGCAGCATCCTTTTGTCGTGGAGCAATTCGTCAATGTGCATCCTATTTCCTCCGTACCAATAAAACTGCGATTATGGCCAGCAGGAGCAGGGTTCCTGCCCCCTCGCATATAAGCGCATAATCAATTATCTCCCTGCCTTCAGGCGGGGTTCCTGCAATGGATTCCGTGCCCGTTATGCTTACCTTTACCGGGAGCGGTGAACTGTAGAGTATCGCCTTAATCATCCTTGATTCCCTCTCGGCGTATCCGTACTGGTCCTGCTGGGTGCCAACACGGGGTGCGGTGCCGCTGATTGAGAAGAACCGGCTTGCCTGGCCCTGCGTTATCTGCGGATTCAGCAGCGGCGCAGTCAGCAGCCCGACTGCCTTCCATTCGGCTAAGCTCATATTATTGTCTCCGAAGTAGTAGGAAGGCGTCAAATCCTCTTCGGGCACCCTCACGAGCTCGAAGCCCATGGCCTGCAGGTCCGAGGCAACGGAGGGGCTCACGCCTTCGGAGACTATGGCCTTATTGTAAGCGGAGCGGTTGAGCGCTTCCAGCTGCGCTCGCGTCCCGTTCCAGTCGTCTATGAGAAGCACGGGCATTGAGGAATTGTCCTCGCGCATGGCATCCCTCAGCACGGCAAGACCCTCCGAGGTGTTCATCAGTGTGTTGTTGCCGAGTACCTCTGCGCGCGTCATGAGTATTACCGAGTTCTCGGGCCTGTTTACGAACATGTAAACCGGATAGTTGGCTTTCCCGCGCACTACGTTGCTGAAGCGCATTGCCCCTGATTCAGTGAGCGCGAAACCGACCTCCCAGGCCACCCCGCCGCTTTGCCCCGTGTACGGGGAGGCCGCGCGTATGCTTCCCGGCAGTATGTCATCGTTGCTCACTGCAACCTTCCCGTCCACAATCCCTTCGTACCTTCCGCTGCCGTTCAACAAGCTGGTTATCTCGGAGATTGACATCTGGTCCGTCATTTGAACATCGGCGTAAAGCTCCGAGCCGCTTACCTGCTGGACCTTGGATTCATCCAGCCCGAAGCCAAAGAGGCGCATGGATATCGCCCCGGTTACCTCGTGCATTGTCGCGTTGTCCACGTCGTGCTCAAGCTGCATGTGAATCCGTGTCGTGTTTGCGGGCGGCACGGAGTAGGCGAGCTTCACAACATAGGTCAGTGCCAGGGCGGATGACAGCAAGGCTAGGATGACGGCTAGAAAGATAAGCCGCACCGTCCTGTCACCCAGGAGTTCGGTCACCATCTATTTCCTCCTCCCTTCCACGTACCAGAGCACCAGCACGGCATTGGTGCACCAGGTTGCAATCACATCGCCAACAAGGCCTGCGAGCACGACCGCGGAAATCTGGAAATAGGTCGGCAGCTGCAGCAGGATTGAGACTACGAGCAGGACGCCGAAGGCTATCATCCCTGTCGCGCTCATCGTGAGGCCCGTCTTCATTGCGCTATAGGCCCTGTCGCGCGGGTTCCCCTCCTCCCTCTTCAGCACCCTGATGGAGACAAGCATGTCCGTGTCGAGCGAGAAGCCAATCAGCATCAGCAGTGCGCCGAGCGAGGCCAGGGTCATCGGTATCCCGAAAAGCCCCATCGCGCCCAGGGCGATTATTATGTCGTTCATCGCGCCGAATATGACCGCCACGGAAGGCACCAGCGAGCGGAATATCACAACTACGACGATGGTGGTGAATAGGAAGGAGAAGATGACGACCTGTATGGTCTTCTGCAGGAAGAACTCGCTCAGGGAAGGGCTCACCTCCTTGTAGGTGAAGTCAGTGAATGAGAGCTGCGAGCGCAGCACGCCGAGGACCCTGTCGCGGTATGCCGCCTGCGCCTGCGAGTAGGATCTTGTGAGCAGGTCCCGCAGCGCTGTCGGGGAGGTGGCATTCGACCGGTCTATCTGGCCCGTGAAGGGCTCTATACTTGTGAAGATGGTGTCCGCCTCCGCATTAACTGCCGCGAGCGAGGCGTTCCTCCGGCTTTCGGCATCCGCGAGCTGCGTTTGCGCAGTCATCTTTGCCTCATCCGTAAGGTTCCCATGCTCAAGCTGGCTGCGGAAGGAGAGGGCATCGAAATCGGCACTCGAAAATGAGGTGTAGTCCTCGTAGAAGGTGCGCAGCGTCCGCTCCGCGGTTGAGAGGTTCTCGTTCTGCTCTATCTCAACCTCGACGCCAGTGCCGCCGAGAGGGCCTGGCGCGGTAGAGATGCTGACATCATGGACCCCGAGCTCCTGGGATAGCGCGGCCTCGAGACTCGTTGCATTGACCGTGGAGTTGGTCTGCAGGGTTATGAGTATTCCGCCGCGCAGGTCTATGCCTGCGGGTATTTTTGGCACGAAGTAGAGCGAGAGCAGGATGAAGATGAACGGGATTATTATTATGCGCTTGTAATTTGGGCCCGCGTAAATATTGGGTATCGCAATAGGAATCATAAGGAAACCGGCATATTTCGTCGGCGGCGCTTATAAAGCCTACTCCCGTTTGTGGAGCATGAACGCCGCGGCCTTCAGGAACGCAAGCAGGCCCGCGATGATGAACAGGTAGGCCCAGAAAGCGCCCTCGCCTATGTTGCCTATGTACTTCTCGTAAAAGAGAAGCCCTACGGCAATGAAGAATATCCCCCAGTAGACCATTGCGAAGAAAATGAGCGTCCTGTAGCGCTCCTTCACCTGCATCATCTTCTCGATGCAGAAACTCGGGTCAAACCTGTGCGTTATGGTCTGCTCGTCCTTAGCCATGCGGCATCACCGCATAAATGAAACCCCCGACGCTTAATAAACCTAATCCCCAAATGCGGCGTTGCCTTGGCTCTTAATAAATATAATCCCCAAAATGCTTGCGATGGCAAGAATACTGGTTACCGGCGGCGCTGGTTTCATAGGCAGCAGCCTGGCCTTCGAGCTCGCGAAGAAGGGGGAGGAGGTTGTCGTCCTCGATGACATGTCGCTCGGCAAGCCCGAAAACCTCTCCGGGGCGGGCGTCGAGGTCCGCGTCGGCGACATATCCAGGCCCGCGGACATCGAGGCTGCAATGCAGGACGTCGGGCAGGTCTACCACTTCGCCTCGGCATCCTCCGCTCCGATGTACGAGCCCGACCCCCGCAGGGCGACGCAGGTGACGCTCAACGGCTTCCTCAACGTGCTCGAGGCCGCGCGGAAATCAAAAGTGAAGGGCATCGTATTCGCATCGAGCTCCTCGGTCTACGGCAACAACCCCACCCCGCACAGCGAGGCGCAGGCGATAGCGCCCATCTCGTTCTACACCGCCGCGAAGATGTCGAAGGAGTTCTACGCGCAGGTCTATTCCAGGATGTACGGGATGGACATAGCGGCGATGCGGTTCTTCTCTGTCTACGGCCCCCGGGAGAAATTCAAGGGAAGGTATGCGAACATAATCTCGCAGTTCCTCTGGAAGATGAAAAAAGGCGAATCACCGGTCCTCTACGGGAACGGCTCCCAGACCCGCGACTACATCTACATAGATGATGTGGTCCGCTGCTGCCTTCTCGCAATGGAGAAGAAAGCCAACGGCGCCTTCAATGTCGGGACGGGCAGGTCCGCATCCTTCAACGATGTGGTCTCCTTGCTGAACAAGGCGCTCGGCACGAAGATAAAGCCGGCCTACGTCCCCAACCCCATCGGCAACTACGTGGCGCACACGCTCGCGGACACTGCCAAGGCCGAGAGGGAGCTCGGGTTCAAGGCGAGGCTCTCGCTCGAGGATGGGATTAGGGAATTGCTGAAATCCTACTAACGCTTTTTCTTCTCATGCGCCTTTCTTCCGGCGCTTTGGGGAGCATCCCGAAGACAACCGACAGGACGACGTAGAACAGCAGGGCCAGGACTACGAAGCTCACTGCGCTGGACGCCAGCCCGTAGGCCGCGAACTGTGTGCTGGCTGTGCCGCTGAACGCGCCTCCCTGGCCCGCGTATGCGCCTGCCGCCCTGCCTGCGAATCCGCCTGCCGCCCTGCCCGCCATGTCCGCCGTACCTCCGCCCGTTATCAGCTGCACGATAGGCCTCGAGATGAGGCCGCCGGCCCAGTTCGCCGCGAGAAGCAGCACTGTGCCTACTAAATTGGCCTTTGTTGGCTTGAACCATGAAACCATATCCATATTTTCACCTCATTTACTCGTATCTCAGCGCTTCTACCGGCTCAACGGATGCGGCGTTGCGCGCGGGGATGACTCCGGAGACTATCCCGAGAATGAGTGAGAAGCCGAGCCCGAGGAGCACGAGCTCCAGGGTTATCTGCGAAGGAAGGCCGAAGTTCTCCAGGATGGCGGAGCCCATGAATGAAAGGGAGACGCCGAGCACTCCGCCCACCAGGCCCATGACGCCCGACTCGTAGATGAACAGCTTCATCACCATGCGGTTCCGCGCGCCGAGCGACTTCAGCAGCCCTATGTACCTCGTCTGCTCGAGCACGCTGGTGAACATGGCATTCGCAACCCCTATTCCGCCTACAACGAGCGAGATGCTGGCGATTGCGCCGAGGAAGAGCGCGAGCGTGTTGCTGACGCTGCTGAGCGTGGACTGGATGGAGGAGGCCGTGGTCACTGTAAAGTCCTGGGTGTCGGCCGTTACGTGGTGGAGGTTCTGCAGCAAGGTCGTCATGTTCGCGGCAACCGTGTCCGGATTGTAGCCGTTGGCTGTAAGCACTATCACGGAACTTACATTCTCATTCTGGCTGAACAGCTTTTTCGCGGCGCGCTGGGAGATGAAGATTGAGCGGTCCGGCCCGGAAAAGGTGGAGCCGGACTGGTTGAGCACGCCGACCACGCGGAAGGGCGTCCCGTTTATCCAGATTTGCTTGTTTATCATGCTCTCATTGAACGTCTGCGCCTGCACGGAATAGCCGAGGACCGCTGATGAGAGGTCCCCGGTTCCGAGCGTCCTCCCTTCGATGATTACGGTTCCGGTGCTGTCCGGGAACGCGGACGGGTCAGTGCCGATTACTGTCATTGAAGTGTTCCTGTCGCGGTAGGCGACGCGGACGTTCTTCGACAACCTCGCATCCACTTTTGCGACGCCCGGTATCCTGTAGAGCGCATCGGCCTCGTAGAAGGTGATTTGCTGTGTGGTTGTTCCGCCCTGCCCACCCTCCGGCCCGCCGCCCTGGGGGCCCCCGAATCCCTCGCCCGCGAATGTCCTCCCGGCGCGCGACTCGCCGGAGCTTATGGTGATTATATTTGCGCCGAGCCCGCCCAGGTTCTTCTGGATGCTCGCGTTCAGCCCCACGCTTATGGAGATGAGCGAGATTACCGAGGCGACGCCTATCACGATGCCGAGTATGGCGAGCCAGCTCCTAAGGCTGCGGTGCCGTAGCGAATTCACGGCCAGCTGCACCAGTTCAAGGTCGTTCATTTTTGCTTACCCTTAGCGAAGAACTTGCGGTATGCCAGGTATCCGCCAACCACAACGACCACCAGGATTATTGCAGGCGTGACGAAGTCGGCGCTGCCCCCGCCCGAGAACAGGTTGAAGGGCCCGCCGTTTGTGGAATTCCTCCTTACGGTGGAGCCGTTTGTCCTCGTGCCTACGCTCGCGCCCGCCGTGCCGCCCACTGAGAGCGTCTTGTTCAGGACGTGCAGCATGTTGTTGCTGTCCTTGAATGTTATCTGCACGTCTATGGTGTCCGAGGACGATGTTGCGGTGTCCATCGCTATCGATGCGAAATCATCCACGTTCAGGGTGCCCATGAAGCTCTCGGATGTCGTGCTCGAGCCCGACCATCTTGCGGTCACATAGACGCTCCTTATCTGGCTGTTGCCGGTGTTGGCAATCTGCACCTGGGTGGTCCCGCTCTGCGAGTTGACCCCGACCGTTATCTCGGGGGTTGCCAGCACGGCCACACCGAGGCTGAAGTTGGTGGGCTGGCCCGCACTGGGCGTCAGCAGTATCGGGAGGTTGTAGTAGCCCGCGCTCTTTGAGGCCGAGATGCCGAGTGTGATATTCCTTGTGACCGATTCGCCAGCAGGCACGGAGTCGAAATAGAGCCTCTGCATCCCTATCGGGGTGAAGACTTCCGTTGAGTTTATGTCGAGCGTTCCGGACATTGGGGATGAGCCGGTGTTCTGCAGGGTGAGCTCGAAGACCGTTTGGGAGCCTATCTCCGCGGGGGTCAGCGGCTCGATGCTGATGCGGTACTGGGTGGAGGAAGCCAGCACGCTGACCGGTCCGACGTATAGCACCTGCTCGGTCGGCCTGTTGAGCGCATCCAGGTAGGTGAAGGTCAGCGGCACGGTGTATGTGCCGGTCTTCGTGTCGGATGAGGAGACCAGGGTGAGCGAAACGTTGAGGGTCGCGTTCGATGCGATGTTCCCCACGCTCTTCTGCGTGGTGCCCTCGAGCGAGAACGAGGAATTCGAAGGCGTGGTTATCACGACGTCGTTCACAATCCCACCCGTGTTCCGCAGCTCCAGTCCGAGCGCGAGCCGCTCGCCTGGCGCTATCGCGTTCCTGTCCAAGGAGGCCGTGTTTACCTCAAGCGGGTTGTACTGCCCGACGACCAGCGGGACGGAGAGCGAGGCCTGCTTCGAGGAGGTCCCGTGCTCTACCGTATACGTGTAGTATATGTTGACGGTGACGAGCTGGATGCTGCCTGCGGACTGCGCGCCCACCTTGAACGGGACCGGGAATTGGGCGCTGCCCCCGGCGCTTATGTCGCCGGCGGAAACGGACTTGCTCTGGCCGGCATAGTCATAATATGCGGTCACGGACTGCGCAGCCGCATCGCCGCTGTTCGAGACCGTCACCAGGAGATAGCCCACGGTGCCCGGGTAAACGTTCGAGGGGACTATGGTGTAGTTGCTGACCTGCAGCTGCGGCTGCGAAACCGTGGTGGTTGTCGTTGTGGCCGTGTCGGTTGTTTGCGCGAAAGAAACCGCGGCGAGCACCAGCAGCATGATGGCTGGCAGTGCGAAAATTCCCGTCTTCATTTCATCAACCTCCTAAACTGGCTTTTTTTCCTCATATCGCTCTCTATCCTGCCGTCCTTCAGGTGGATTATCCTGTCCGCATCCACCGCGAGGTTGTGCTCGTGCGTTATGAGGATTATCGTGATTCCCCTGTCCCTGCAGAGCGCCTCGATTTGGTCCATAACAAGCCGGCTCGATTTGGAGTCGAGGTTCCCGGTAGGCTCGTCGGCAAGTATGATTTTCGGCCTGTTCGCGAGCGCCCTCGCTATTGCGACCCTCTGCTTCTCGCCGCCTGAAAGCTGGGAGGGCATGTTGTTCAGCTTGCTGGCCAGCCCGACTGCGGCGAGGTTGCGCCTGGCCTCCTTCTCGCGCTCGGCCTTCGGTACGTTCTTTATCATCATCGGCAGCTCCACGTTCTGGAAGACCGTGAGCGTGGGCGCGAGGTTGAATGCCTGGAACACGAACCCGAGTTCGTCCCTCCTGATATCCGCCACCTGGTTGTCGCTCATCCGGGAAATCGGGCGGCCTGCGATGTATATCTCGCCCTTGCTTGGCCTGTCGAGGCAGCCGAGCAGGTGCAGCATCGTGCTCTTGCCGCTGCCGGATGGGCCCGTTATTGCGACGAACTCGCCTTTCGCTATCTCGAAATTGATGTTGTCCAGCGCGAGGAATGGCGTGGCCCCGTCATAGAGTTTGGAAACGTTCTCCAGCTTCAGCACTGGCACGGAGCTCATGGGAAGTCATCTCGCCTTTGCGTATATATTAAGTTCCCGACTTTATGCCCAAATTCCGCCCAAATCATCAGTCACTGCTGAGCTTTGCGAATACCAGCAGCCCTATCGTTGTGAAAATCATGGGCACGAAGGACAGGAACTCCGCCCTGCCGCCTTCGCCGAGGAGCATGTGCAGCACCGGGAACGAGGACAGCGCGTAGAGCAGGAACGAGAAGAGGAAGATTACCAGCCCGAGCGTGAAGCTCGACTTCAGCCTCAGGTAGTCCCTGACATGGATGAAGAGGAGATAGACCACCAGGAGGATGTTTACTGCCGAAAGCGCGAAGCGGACCAGCGGGTAATCCCCGATGTCCGGAGGAAACGACGGCGAGCCTGGCGGAGCCCTCAGCTCCCGCTCGAAGTGGGGCAGCAAAAGCGAGGAAAGCGCCAGCACTCCCAGCGCTACAGCTATGAGCGCCACGGTGTAAAGCGCGGCGGGTCCTGCGCGGTTCTGCCCGTTTTCATTTTTTCTTTTTGCCGCCATTCCTACCACCTCGCATCAATTCACTGAACTCCTCCTGCGCGAGCGCAGCCTCGGAGATGAAATATACCTTCCCATACCCGCTCCCCTGGCACTCGAGCACCGAGTTGTCCTGCAGGAGCTGCACATGGTGCGCGACCGTCTTGTAATCCAGCCCTGCCGCAAGCGAGAGCTGCCTCAGGTTCATCGGCTTCCTCTCGAGCAGCGAGAGCAGGCGAATGCGCGTCGGCCCGCCTTTCGTGCCTTCCAGAAGCCAGAAGAGCAGGCGCTTCATCGGGTCCATAAGCAACAACCATATGCTTTTCGGAAGTTAAATAAAGTGTTGCGCCAGCGTTGTTTCCCATCCGCCAATTCCTCTCTTCGCCGGGCCCCTGAAGCATGAATTGGGAGGGTTGCGCGGCTCCTCCCTCAGTCTGATGGCGTCGGTGAGGCGCCGGTTCCGTTGGCGCCTTCCCAGGGGCGGCGGTGGTTGCCGCGCGCAAAGCCGGGCAGGTCTCCTGTTGCACATCCGCGGTGGGTGGCCGCGGGCGTTCCGTTAAGGCCCAGCTCCCCCATGAGCTCATTCCTCAGCTTGAAAATCTGTGAATACTTCCGAATCCATCCCATCACCTGGGAGATTGCCCGCTTGCGGATATAACTGGCTTTCCCGAAATTGCTCCCAAAAAATACCCAAATTACGCCAGGGGCAGGGAGTTGCGACCACAGACCTTCCACCAGGCCTACGATAAGCTATTTAAGGAAACAAAGGCATCAATGAGCACCGAAAACCGCAGCGTGCTCGCATGGCCGGTGCGGCGCAAGAATCGGGAGCCGGAATATATGGGTCGCAGGGAATTCATTTTGGCTTTAATGCTGTTTCTCTACGTTTCGCCATGCATACATTTCGTAGCCGCAACTACTACGATTTATAATGCGACTGGGGACGCGTATGTCCGTCAAGAAACTGCATTTAGCAATTATAACTATGGCACGGCGACGAATCTTAATGTTCAATCATCCACGTCTTCAAAAGCGTACCGCTCATATGTTAAGTTTAACGTCAGCGACATTCCCAGCAACGCAGTAATCACGTCCGCAGTTTTGAGCATGTATATGTATACCGGGACTTCTCTGCCGCGAAATCACAGTGCGATTAGAGTCACTGCAGACTGGAACGAAACAGGAAGCGGCCTGAATACAACCTGTATAACCTGGATTAACCAGCCAACAAACTCCGGCACTGCAACGACCACCCTTTCAACTGGCTCATCAACGCCCATAGTTTTGAACTGGACCGTTACAAGTGACGTTCAGGGATTCGTGAACGGAACCTACACCAATTATGGATGGCTCATACAAGATGCACAAGAAACAAGTGGTGCGGGTACTCCATCTTACTATTCAAGAAATTACAGCACAAACCCATACAGAAGACCCAACCTCACCATCACTTATACCATACCTTCCGACAACCCGCCCACCACAACACTCAACACGCCCGCCGACAGCTACGTAAACGATTCCGCTACTCCGATAAGCGTGACTTTCAATTGCTCCGCAACCGATGACTTCCAACTCGTGAATATTTCGCTCTACCTGACCAATTCCACCAACCAGTCGTTCGCATTGAACCAGACCACGGGCGTCTCGGGCACTTCAAACAGCTCGCAATGGGTAGTGTCCCTCGGCGTCGGCAATTATACCTGGAACTGCTATACGTGCGACAATGCAACCTCACCCCAATGCGCTTACGCCAGCGCAAACAGGACGATAAAGATGAACTACAGTGCAGCCGTGGACAACCCCCCTAGCGTAAGCTTGACGTCGCCCGCGGATGCGACCGTGACCAACGCTACTTCGATTGATTTCGCCTGCAGTGCGACGGATGACAATAACTTGGCAAACATTACCTTCTACTGGAACTATACCGGCTCCTGGCTGTCGAACGGGACGACCACGGTCACGGGCGTGTCGAATTCGACGACCTTCACCCGGGCGAGCCTGGCAGACGGCACGTACATCTGGAACTGCCATGCCTGCGACAACGCAAGCCAGTGCGCCAACGCC
>CAISET010000027.1 GCA_903884505.1 uncultured Microcaldota archaeon
GGAACGGACATCCGCATTCTTGTCCTCCAGGGCCTCAAGCAGCGGCTCAAGTGCCCTTGCGTCTCCTATCTCCCCGAGCACATATGCCGCCCAGGAACGGACACCTTTATTCTTGTCGCCAAGGGCGTCAATCAGCGGCTCGACAGCCGGCTTGCCTATCTCCCCGAGCGCAAATACCGCAGAATGACAAACCGCCTCATTCTTGTCTCCCAGCGCCCTAATCAGCGGCCAGACTGCGGGCTTGCCCATCTTTCCGAGCGCCTTTGCCGCCTCCTTGCGGTCCTCATCACTGCCCTTTCGAAGCATTTCTATCAACATCTCGACATTATCCATAGCCATCAGCTCGGAACCCTTACCCTTGGCCTTAAATCTGACGCCATTCCCCTGAACATCCTCTCAATCGTGATATCCTTCGGCCTTTCCGAGACCTCACGCACCCCGCTGGGCCTCTCCACCTTTGAGCTGATTCTGTCGATTACTTTTCTCATTGTCTCCCTTACCTCAGGATCCTTGGCTGCGAGCGCGTGGAGCGCCGGCAGGGCATCAACCGCCTTGCCCCCCATGTAGCTGACCGCCACTGCGGCCGAGAGGCGGACATCCGCATCCTCATCTCTGAGCGCCTCGATTAGGAACGGGGTGGCTGAGGCCCCTTTCTCCGCCATCGTGATGAATGTGTGGAATACCTTTCTGCGCAGTTCAGGGTTTCCGGAGTTCGCCGCCTCGATGAGCGCCGGGATGGCCGGCTCCCCGATTCGGGCAAGGGCTTGCTGGGCAGTCCCGCGCACGTCGCCGCTGATGTCTGTGAGGGCCCCTACGAGCGGGGGGATTGCCGCCTCTGCCTTTTCGCCAAACTCGCCAAGAGCCATCACAGCATTGCAACGGGCATTGACATCGCCGCCCTTGAGCACCTTTATCAGGATGGGAACCGCCGGCTCGCCAACCCTGGTCAGAATTGTTGTGCAGGTCGGGCGCATGTCGCTGTTGCTCATCGCACCAATCACCGCGGGAACAGCATCCACACCCATCTTCACGATTGCCTCCTTGGCCTTCTCGTTCAGGTCGTGGTATCTCAACCCGAGGTAAAGCAGGTCCTTGACCGCAGGCGGGCCCATCTTGAGAAGGGCTTCGAAAGCGGCAGGCGAGTCATAGTTCTGGGCCTCAACCATCTTGACGAGCCCGGGGATGGCGATGGCGCCGCTCTTGCCGAGCATGCCGATTGCCTCGCAGAAGCTGCCCTTGCTGTACATTACCTTGTCGGCCAGCGCCGCATTGAGCGTTTCCGCCAGCCTTTGGAGCATCGCATCGTCATGGCTGCGGCCTTCATGCCAGCCAGTCCACACAAGCGCGACAGCCGAGATGTAGCGGAGCTCTGCCTCACTTCTCTCCGCGCCCCTGGTCAGCAGCATCTTCTCAAGGGCTGGCCAGGCATCCTTTGCCTTCGGGCCTATCACCCCGATTGCATGGGCCGCCTCGACACGGACGTCCGGCGCCGGGTCGTTGTCCAGCACTCTAATCAGCGCAGGAAGCGCAGGGAGCGCCTTCTCCCCCAAGCGCCCGATTGTCTCAATAGCGCGGTAGCGTATTCCATTATCAGTATCGGCAAGCGCCCTCACAAGCGAAGGGATGGCCTTTGCGCCATTCTTGCTTTCAATTATCTTCTCCATCGCCCTGCGCGCATCGCAGGACACCGCCTCATCGCCGTGGACGATGTGCCCGAGCAGTTCCCTCACAGTCTTGTACTCGAGCCCGAGGGGCCGTGCGAGCCTGTAGCGCATCAGGTGGGTGCTGAAATGCCATTTGCGGGACATGTTCCAGGCGTTCATGGCGGGGTTTGTCACCCAGGAACGGATGCTGTCTGCGCCCCTTTTCACCCTCTCCTTGACGGTCGGCACGTAAGGCTTGTCATCGCGCCTGCTCTCTATTATCCGCTTCAACCTGTCCTGCCTCTCGCTGAGCTCCTTTATGTCCTTCTTCCACTCGAAATGCAATGCTATCCTATTCAGCATTATGCGGAATGTCGACTTGCCCTCTATGTCGTGCTCCACACGATACTTGTACTGATTCACATTCTTCTCCAATTTCCTGATGCCCTTCTTCCAGGGCGTTGGCCTGAACTTGCTTTTCACCCGCTCAACGCGGTCAACCACAGCGGCTGCCGTAACGATTAGGTCTAGCAGGTCCTCCTCATTTTCAGGCTTTTTGTTCCTCATGCCCTCACCATCTTCGGCTGCCTCACATCCGAGGCCATTCCCCTGAGCATCCTCTCAATCGTGACGTCTTTCGGCCTCTCTGAAACCTCGCGCACGCCGGAGGGCCTGTACGTTTTGTCAGCGATCTTCTCGATTACTTTCCTCACTTCCTCCTGGTCTCCGGGATGCTTGAGCGCATATTCATGGAGATGGGGCAGGATTTGCGCTCCCATCCTTTCGAACGCACTTGACGCCCAGTAACGAATATCCTTGTCCTCATCTCCCAATGCCTTGATAAGCGGCGCGATAGCCGGCTTGCCCATCTTTGCGAGCGCTTCTACCGCACTGAAAAAAAGCCTCGAATCCCTGCGTTTCTTAGCTCTAATTAGCCCGTCTTTCATGGCTTTAATCAGCGGCTCGACCGCCCTCGTATCACCTATCTTTCCGAGCGCAGATGCCGCACCGGAAGCGACATAATCATTCTCGTCTCCCAGGGCCTTAATCAGCGGCCCGACCGCTCTTGCATCGCCTATCTCTCCGAGCGCCTCTGCCGCCTGTTGACGGACATACAGATCCTTGTCTCCCAGGGCATTAATCAGCGGCTCAACTGCCCTTTCATCACCTATCTTTTCGAGTGCAATTGCCGCCCACTGGCGAAGACCATTATTCCTGTGTCCCAGGAGCTTAATCAGCACCCCAAATGACCTTTCGTCGCCCAGCTCCCCGAGCGACTCCATTGCCTCTTTCCTTTGAGGGCCAAGGGTTTCGCTCACTCTCCATATCTTCCACCTGACGCGGATTGAGTCGAACATAATCAAAACCTCACAGCCGCCCTCTGCTGCCTCACATCTGACGCCATCCGCCTGAACATCCTCTCCATCCCGAGATCCTCAGGCTTCTTTGACACCTTGCGCACCCCGCTCGGCCTCTTCACATCAGACGCAATCTCCCTGACCGCGTCTTTCACATCCGCCCTCAGCTCAGGATTCTTGAATGCGGCTTCGTGGAGGGCCGGCAAAGCATCAACAGCCTTTCCCTTCATCTGGCCCAGCAGATAGACAATCTTGAAGCGTGTATTCGCGTCCGCATGCCCGAGCGCCTCAATCAGCGGCCGCACCGCCCTCTCATCGCCAATCTCCCCCAATACCAGCGCCGCCTTTGCGCGGACATTCGCGTTCTCATCCCCGAGGAGCCTAATCGCTGGTTCAATCGCAGGCGCGCCAGTGCCTTTCCCGATATTTACCAGCACATCTAGTGCCTTCATGCGGACATCCGGGTTTTTATTTCCGAGAGCCTCAGCCAGCTTTCCAGCCGCGGGCCTGCCAATCTCCTCCAGCGCCTGCCCTGCATGGTAGGAGATGGCGAAATTCTCATCGCCAAGCGCCTTGACAAGCGGCCCGACCGCCTTTGCCCCAATCTTCACCAAAGCCAAAATGGCATTTCCGCGGACAGCCGCGTCATGATCCCCGAGCGCCCTGATGAGCGACCCGATAGTAGAGGGGTCCTTCAGGTCCACGAGCCTCCTGGCAGCCTGCACCCGCTCGTCGCGACTGCCAGTATGCAGCTGCGCAATCCAGTACGCAATGCCTGGGTCGTTCATAATCAAAACCTCGCAATCTTCGGCTGCCTCACATCTGACGCCATTCCCCTGAACATCCTCTCGATTCCCACTTCCTTCGGCCTCTCTGAGACCTCACGGACTCCGCTCGGCCTCTTCGCGTTCTTCGATATGTTCGCAATCGCATCCTGCAGCTCTTTCCTGAGCTCCGGGCGCTCGAACGCCTTCTTGTGGAGCGCAGGCAGGACTTCCGCGGGAACGTTTTTTATGTCGCCAAGCGCCCCTGCTGCTTCCTTGCGGGCTTCCTCATCAGGGTCGTCAAGGTTCCTTATGAGCAGGGAAACGGCGTTCCCAGCGCACGCCTTCCCCATCCTGCCCATGTACGCAAAGGCATTTGCCGCGCCTGCGCGGACCGGCGCATCCTCATGGCTCAGCGCATCGGTCAGCGAAGGGACCGCCTTTTCCGCAAGCTTGGCAAGCGAATCGGCCGCATGAATCCAGGTGTTCCTGCTCGGGCCCTTGAGCGCCTCAATCAGGGCAGGTATGGCGGAATCCGCCAGCCTGTCCGCGTTCCCCAGCGCATCGGCAGCCCAGGTGCGGATTGCCCCGTCGCGGTCGTGCTTCAGAAGCCTAATCATCATCGGCACCAGAGCCTGCTCGTCGTATTTCACGAGCGGCGCCAGAATCCCGGCCATCTCATAGCGCATGGGGTTGCTCTCGTCCTCCAGCGCCTTGATGAGCGGCTTGACCGCAGGCTTGCCAGTCTTCCCCAATGCTTTCGCTGCGCCTTTGCGGACATTTTCGTTCTCATCATTAAGTGCCTTGATGAGCGGCTCAACCGCGGGCTCGCCAATCTTCCCCAATGCCTCCTCTGCACGTGAGCGGACAGTCTCGTCTTTATCCCCGAGCAGCTTCATCAGCGGCTCAACCGCCCTCGCATACCTGGTGTCCCCCAATGCCTCTGTTACATACATGCGGACGCCCGCGTCTTCATCCCCTACCATCTTAGCCAGCTGCTCAACCGCGCCCTTACCCCCGATTTCCCCCAATGCATATGCCATCTTTGCGCGGACTAGCGTTTCTTCATCAAATTTAGGCACAATTATGAGGACCGGGTGCATCTCCCCAAGCTTTCTGGCCGCCTGCTCCCGCTCTTCAGGGCTGCCGTTCTGCAGCTTCCTTATCCACCACCACTTGTGAATGCCCATGATCAAAACCCCGTAACCCTCTCTTTCTGCGGTTTGGCATCCAGCGCCCTTGACCTAATCATCCCTGAAATGTCTTCAGGCCTCTCAGAGACCTGGCGCGTCCCGCTCGGCCTCTTGGCATCCGAGGCAATCTCGCTGATTATCCTCTTCAGGTCCTCACGGCATTCGGGGTGCTTGAATGCGAGCTCGTGGAGCTGCGGCAGGATTCGCGCCCCCATCTCCACGAGCGCACATACCACGTAACCGTAAGCCTGCGATTCCGTGTCTTTCAGGGCCTCAACCAGCGGCTCGACTGCAGGCTTGCCTATCTTTTTGAGCGCCCATGCGGCATTGGAACGGACATCCTTATCCTCGTCTTCCAGAAGCTTGATAAGAGGCTCGACTGCCCTTGCGTCGCCCATCTCTCCGAGCGCCTGGGTCGCAGAATGGCGAACATTCTCATCCTTGCCTCCGAGGGCCTTGATCAGCGGCTCGATAGCCGGCCCGCCTATCTCTGCGAGTGCGTCTGCCGCATGAAAACGGAGATGCGCATCCTTGTCCCCCAGGGCTTTGACCAGGGGCTTGACCGCCCTTTCGTCTCCCATGTGCCCGAGCTCATCTGCCGCTGCCGCGCGCTCATCAAAGTTGCCCTTCCGGCGGCCCGTCCGAAGCTTTTTTATGAGCCTTTCGACCTCGTCCATAATCACAGCCTCGTGACCTGCCTGTAGAACTTCGGAAGTATCTCAGGGAGCTCGGAGACATCGGAGATGGCAACTACCCTGCCCTCCCCGTAAATCTTTGAGAGCTCGTAGGCCTCGTGCTCCCTCATCCTGACTGCTATGCAGAAGACAACCACGCCCTTCGCGATGGCCTCCTCAACCGCGTGCCTCGTGTCCTCCATGGCGTAGGTGCCGCCGTAGTGCGTCCCGTCATCGGAAGGGAGCCCGTCCGCGAGGAGGATGAGGATTTTCTTCTTCTCGCTCCTCTCAAGGAGCTTCTCGGTGGCGTGCCTTATCGCAGCCCCGTCGCGATTCGCGTGGTTGCTCTCAACCGTCCTGTCGCCCATGGGCTCCTGCCAGTCCTTTATGACGTAGAAGTGCGTGTTGTCCTTCCCGTCGCTGTTGAACGCCCAGACCGCGAACGGGTCCCCCACGGTCTCGACTGCAGAAGAAAGCACGCGCATTGACTGCAGCTCGGTCTTAAGCACCTGGCCGGAGGTGCTCCCTGAGCAGTCAACGAGCATTGCGGTTGCGACGCTGCGCTTGTTGCGCTTCAGCTTCACGTAGAACAGGGGCTCGGGGTTCAGGCCTGCCTTCTTCTTCACAAGGTAATCGACGTAAAGCCGCGGGTCTATCTCCTCCCCCTCGTCCGCCCCGCGCACCTTTGTCTTCGCATCTGGCTTCAGCCTCTGGAACATGGCGATTACTTCGTGCATTACCGGGTGGGACGGCTGGGGCGTGCCCTTCGTCGCACCTTCCTCTATGACCGTCGTGTATCCGTAGGTCGGGGCGTTTTCAGGGTCGTAGATGAACGCCTGCTTCTTGCAGTCCCATTCAGGGTAGTAGTATTTCATCTTCTCCTCAGGCGGCTTCTCCCCTTTCGAGCCCCCTGGGTCGCCATCATCGCCGGCAGGCTTCTTTTCCTTCCCTTCCCCGAACTTCGCCTTCACTTCTATGGCCGGCTCGCCGGGCCTCGCCTTCTTCAGCTTCTTCTTGAACAGGGCCGAGATATCCTCCTCTATGAGGGGGGTCGGGAAGGTCTTCACGTAGCGCTTGTAGTCCGGGTACTTCTGCTTGAACTTCAGGACAACGTCGATGGTCGCGTTGAAGGCGTTGGTGCCGTCAGCCCCGGTGTTCCCCCGTTCCGCAATCTTCACGAGCTCGAGCGCCTCCGGAATCTGGATGAGCGTGGCGTGCCTCTCGAGCAGTTTCTGCAACTCACGCTCCTGGCGCTCGAGCTTTGCAAGCGCACCTGTGTCGTAGGGCTGCCCGGCCTCCTTCTGGCCGCGGAGCGGGGAAAGCCTCTTCTGGGCGTCGGCGAGCCTTTCCTTCAGCCTCTCCGGGTCAAGCGGGACGATTGCGAGCTGGAGGAATGCCTCCAGGATGTCACCGGCGTCTCCAGGGACGCGAGGCACCTCCCTGAACTGGAGGTGCTTCTCCTTGTTTTCCGAGTATTCCACCCGCACTCCCGGGTTCTTCCCAATCGTGATGTCGTCAATCCTGCGGTCCTCTATGATGTTGTGGATTTTGTGCGCAAGCTCTTTGTCCTCGCCGAAAAGGCCGAAGAGGTCGTCCGCGGTCTCGAACCTCCTGGGCCTCCCTGTCCTGAATGCCTTTGCCTCGCCCTCCTCATCTGTGAGCGGCTCCCCCTTGAGCGTCTCAATCTCCACATAGGCGTCGGTCTGCTTCACCATCGCAGGGTTCCTCAGCCTGTACCCGAGCTTCTCAAGCTCGGCCTGGAAAACGCTGATTTCGAAGCTTCCCTCGATGATGTGCGCAGCCTCGTGGTAGGAGCCCAGGGTGTAGTCGCGCCTGTTCTCCTCCTTGGACGGGAACCTGTTGACTATTGTCGGAACTTCGACGCTCCTCCCGTCCGTGGCGAACTTGCTGCCGGCCTTTATGCCGACCGAGCCGTCATGCGAGAGGATCATGACCAGGGCGTCGAGGAAGCCTGTGATTTCGGCTGCGGTCTGCACCTGGCTCTTCTTCGCCCTTGCGAACCACTCCTTTGCCTCGGGCGTCTTGCCCTCGAAGATGAGCTTTGCGCTTTCCGGGACGGTCCGGGCGAGAAGGAGGAGCTCGGTGAAGTCCACGGGGTTGTTCCCGAGCTTGAAATAGACCATGTCCATGAACATGAAGAAGGTCATGCTGTCCCCCTGGCACAGGGTGGCGTAATCCCCGAGCTTCCAGGCTTCGTACCTCGCGAGCTTGAGCAGCTCAGGGCCGTAATAGCTGTCATGCACCAGGCAGCGGTTGGCCGTGTCGTTTATGAGGTGCACGGCGTTGTTCACCGCCTTGGTCATGTCAATTAGCTTGTCACGGGTATACCCGGCGTCAATCCAGGCGTCCGCCTTCTCAATCGCCCTGTTCCTAAGAATCCAGTTTATGGAGTCGAGGTCGAGCGCATCCTTGAGGAAGGCGCGCGCCTTCTCCTCCCCGTACTTCGTGGTGAGCTCCCCGAGCTTTTTCTCAACAAGGGGCGCGCAGGCCCAGCCCGAGTAGCCGTCAATCTTCTCGCTGGCCGCATCAATCTTCTTCGCCTTCTCAAGCAGCTCCTGGCCCCAGGTAGGCTTGGTGACAACAGGGCTCGGGGTCAGGTGCTTGGCCATGGGCTCACCGCCGGAAGCCTAAGGCATCGGAATCTTGTTGTAGACCACTTCTGCGGCTGCCCTTGCCTTCTGGATGGCATCCTTTGCGAAGTCGCTCATGACCTGGTAGACCATCCCCGTCATGACAGCGACCTTGGCGTCTATGCCTGCGACTATCTGCTGCATGACGTTGAGTATGAGGCCGTCGCCGGGCACCTCCTTGAAGGGCAGGTTGACGTTGCGGGCGGCCCCGGTGTCCGCGTCCTTCTCCTTCACCATGCCGCCCATGTTGTAGGCCTTCCTCAGCTCGTCTGTCCCGTCCCAGAGGCCTTCGGCTATCTTCCTCTTCTGAAGCTCCACCTTCGGCTCCTTCGCCTTCTCCAGCCTCTCGAGAATCATCTCCACGCAGCGCTCCTTTGGCAAGTGGTCGAACTCCATCTCAACGCCCATGCGCCTTGTGAGCGCGGGCGAGGTCTCGACAGTGGTATAAAGGCTGCCCGTGTTCATGGCGAACATCAGCATTACGTCCTTCGGAATCTCGAATGTCATCCCGGAAACCTCATCCTTCAGCACGCGGTAGTCCAGCGCGGAATACAGGGATGCAGTCACCCTCTTGTCGGCAAGGTTCACGTCGTCGATAAGCACGACCGCCTTTCCTGCGGCAGCGGCCTCGCAGACTGGTCCCCAGTCAACCCTGAACTCGTCGCCCGCAGGCACTAGCTTTCCGAAGAAGGAGGCAGTGGTGGTATCCTCGTTGCAGACCACCCTATAGAAGCCTGCGCCCTTCTCCTTCGCGAACCACATGGCAAAGGTGGTCTTCCCGCAGCCCGGAGGGCCGCGCATGAGCATTGCCTTCTGGTTCCCCCAGCAGAACTCCGCGAGCTTCAGCTCGCTCTCCCCGTTGATGCTGTGCGGATGGTACTTCCCCGGGTTAGGGGCTATCCGGTTTGCAAGAATTGTCTCCTTCTCGGGAACTACTACGCCACTTGGCGCGCGCTTGTATCCATCAATGGTTTTCGCCACTAGACCACCGGCAATATCGCTCGATTCCCCTATATAAGGATTTCGCATTTTGGGTAAAAGGCGGAAACGTTTGTCTGGTTTTTCCGTAAAATTAGAACGATTGTTTCAGAGGGTTATACCTTTATGAAGTGGAAGTAGGCGAGCTTGCAGAGCTCCGCGACCGCGAAGTAGCCCAGGAGGATTGCGCCAATCATCCCAAGGAACCCCAGGTCGGGCTGCACGAACTGGAAGATGTATGCGAACGGGCTATAAACCAGCAAGACAACCGCCGCGATGGTAAGCAGCGAAGAGCCGAGAAGCAGGTTGCTCGGCCGGCTCATGAAGAAGGGCTTCCTGCTTCTTATCGCGAACGTCACGAGTATCTCGGAGAGCACCGACTCTATGAACCAGCCCGTCCTGAACAGCTCCGGGCCAGCCTTCACGACATAGGCGAGGAACATCATGGTGATGAAGTCGAAGACCGTGCTGACAAGGCCGAAGAATACCATGAATTTCGTTATGCCGGAGATGCTCCACTTCCCCGGCTTCCTAAGGTCCTCGAGGTCGACCCGGTCCGTTGAGATTGTAGTCAGGGGAAAGTCGGAAACGAAGTTGTTCAGCAAAATCTGAGAGGGAAGGAGGGGTATGAACGCCATGAAAGGCGAGACGAAGGCGAGCGTGAGCATGTTGCCGAAATTGGCGCTCACCGTGTTGCGCATGTATTTCACGGTGTTGGTGAATGTCTTCCTCCCTTCGACAATGCCATCCGCAATCACATGGAGCCCGTGCCTGAGCAGGATGATGTCCGCGCTCTCCTTCGCTATGTCCGCCCCACTATCCACCGAGATGCCGGCGTCCGCGGAGTGGAGCGATGGGGCGTCATTCACCCCGTCGCCTATGAATCCCACCACGTGCCCGTTCTCCTTGAGCGCCGAGATTATGTCGAGTTTTTGCCCGGGAGTCATGCGTGCGAAAACGTTTGCCTGCTCGACAATCTTCCGCAGGCCCGCCCTGTCGAGCCCTGCGAGCTCCGAGCCCGTCACAACCCTTCCGCCCTTCAGCTCCATCCCCACGGCCGTGCAGATTGCGGCAGTCACACGCGGCTCGTCGCCGGACAGTATCTTCATCTCCACGCCGAGCAGCTTTAGGGTGTGGAACGCGGCGGCCGCGGTTTTCCTCGGCGGGTCCGAGAACATGAGGAAGCCGAGGAATGTCAGGCCTGTTTCATCGGCTTTCGAGTACTCCGCTTTCGGCTTCGGCTTCTTAACTGCCACCGCGAGCACGCGAAGCCCCTGCTCGGACATCACTTCATATCGTCTCATCAGCCAGGTGACGTGCTTGTCAACTTTCTCCTCCCTGCCCTCGCTCATGATTTTGGTGCAGCGCGGTATGACCGATTCGGGAGACCCCTTCGTGACGAAGATGAGCTCCCCGCCCCGCTTCCTGGAGACGACGCTCATCACCCTGCGCTCGTAGTCGAATGCGACCTCATCCACGATGGAATAGGCCGCGACCTTTCTCGCGAGCTCGGCACGTTTCTTCGTGTGCTCCCATATGGCCGCGTCCATGGCCATGCCAGCATACTTATGCTTCTTCCCTATCGCAATCGGGCTGGCGAGCATCGCGTGGAACAGGACGCTGTCGTCCTCTTTGCCGTCGGAGTTCTCGTGCCCCTTGAGCGTGATGGCATTCTCGGTCAGCGTCCCGGTCTTGTCCGTGCAGAGGACATCCACGTTCCCGAGGTCCTCTATGGCGTCAAGCCGCTTCACGATGACCTTCTTGCTGGCGAGCATCAGCGCGCCATTTGAGAGCGATATCGTGATTATGGCCGGCAGAAGCTCGGGGGTTATGCCGACCGCGATTGCGAGGGCGAAGAGTAGCGAGAGCAGGATGTCCTTCCCCAGCAGGGCATTGGCCGCGAAGATGAAGACGGTCATCACGACAACGACGCCCAGCAGCATTTCGCTGAACAGCTTCACGTTGCGCTCGAAATCCGTCTGCGGCGGCTTCTCCTTGAGATATGCGGCAGTCCTGCCAAGCTCGGTCGCCTTCCCGGTCGCGATGACAACGCCCGTGCCCGCTCCGGATGCAACGCTCGTGCCCATGAACGCCACGCACGCCATCTCCTGCGGGGACGGCGACGCTTTCTTCACGGGCTCCAGGTTCTTCTCCGCAGGGGCCGATTCGCCGGTCAGGAGCGACTGGTTGATGAAGAGCTCATGCACGCTGATGAGGCGCACGTCCGCAGGCACCAGGTTGCCGGTCTCGAAGAAGATGATGTCGCCCGGAACGAGCTCGCGCGCATCCACTTCGTCCCGCTCGCCGTCGCGCAGCACCGTGGCCTTGAGCACTATATAGCGCGCCAGCTTCTCGAGCGCCTTCTCGCTCCTGTACTCCTGCACGAAGCTGAGCAGCGAGTTTATCACAACTATGCCGACTATGACCGCGGCCTCGGTGAATTCGCCGATGCTTCCCGCGATTACCGATGCCAGGACAAGGATGAGCACGAGCGGGCTGGAGAACTGCCTCACGAGAATGCCGAGGGCCGTCCTTCTTTTCTTTGTCTCCACTTCGTTCCTGCCGGATTTCTTGAGCCTCGCCTGCGCCTCGTGGCTGCCCAGGCCCTTCGATTCGGATGAGCCGAGCTCGGCAAGCACTTTCTCCGCGGGCATTGCCTCGTAGGAAGCCACGGTTAGCACTGGGCGCCGTTGTTTTAATAAAGTTTGGGCAAAATCGCTTTGGTGATTGAATGAGCCGCGATGTTTACAAGGGCTACCTGGCCCTCGGAAAAGCGCCTGACCCGGACAGCCACGTCCTCGCATCCTTCTACTTCGAGGCAGAGGACGCGGACAATGCCGCGCAGGCGATTGCGGCGGAATCCTCCGTGGGGACCTGGACTGAACTGAAGACGATGAAACCGCAAATCCGCAATTCCCTTGCCGCAAAAGTCTATTCACTCGATAAGAAGAAAGGGCTTGTGAAGATTGCTTACCCCATCGACCTCTTCGAGCCATCGAACATCCCGCAGCTCCTCTCCGACATCGCGGGAAATATTTTCGGGATGAGGGAATTGGAGAACCTGAGATTGCTCGACTTTGAACTGCCCAAGGCGTATGTCAAGTCCTTCAAGGGCCCTGCCTTCGGGCTTGAGGGCGTCAGGAAGATGATTGGCACGCAGAAGAGCAGGCGGCCGCACTGGGGAACGATAGTCAAGCCGAAAGTCGGGCTGAGCCCTTCCGAGAACGCGAAGGTCGCATACGAGGCATGGGTTGGCGGCGTGGATTTCGTAAAGGATGACGAGAATCTTTCCAACCAGAAATTCTGCCCATTCGAAAAACGGGTCGCGCTTACTCTTGAGGCAAAGGATAAGGTGGAATCTGAAACCGGAGAAAAAAAGATTTACGCGCCAAATATCACTGCAGAAACTAATGAGATGCTCAGGCGTGCGGAATTCGTAAAGGCGCACGGCGGCAACTGCATAATGGTAGATATTATCACGGCAGGCTTTGCCTCCCTGCAGACAATCCGCAACGCAAACTTCGGCATGCCCATCCATGCGCACAGGGCGATGTACGCCGCATTTGCTAGAAACCCGAAGCACGGCATCGCTTTTGCGCCCCTTGCGAAGCTTGCGAGGCTCGCAGGCGTGGACCAGCTACACACCGGCGCGATTGTCGGGAAGATGGAGGGCGCGAAAAAGGATGTTCTGGAGATTAACGATTGGCTGAGGGGGGAATGGTTCGGCCTGAAGCCCGTATTCCCGGTCGCATCGGGGGGAATAGACCCGCTGCGGATTCCGAGGCTGCTTGAAATTGCCGGAACCGAGCTCGTAATCAACGCGGGCGGAGGAATCCACGGCCACCCGCAGGGCACGAGGGCTGGCGCGAAGGCGCTGAGGCAATCGTATGATGCATGGAAGAAAGGGGCAAGCCTGGAGGAATACGCGAAAACCCATAAGGAGCTTGCCGCTGCGTTGGGGAAATGGGGCGAACGAAAGCTGGAGAGTATTTAACCTTTCCGCACCATAACGGTAGGAAGGTGAATCTTATGGATGAGCATCACGAAGAGCATACTCCTAGCGCCGGGCATAATGAGCACCACGCGGAAGCGCACACCCACGAGGAGCACGAGGCGCATGCATCTCACCACGGTGAGCACACCCATGAAGAGCATGAGGCGCACGCACTTCACCATGGCGAGCACGAGGCGCACGCATCTCATCCGGAGGGACACCCCCACGGTGCGCCCTCGCACGGCGCGCGAAAGTCGAACGAGCAGTACTTCTGGTTTGCAATCGCGGCCGCGGTGATAATAATCGCCGTGTCGGCCTTCTTCGCAACAGGAGTGATAAACAAGGCGCTCGCGGACCTGGGAAATGCAACGGCAACCGGCTCGCCAACGCCCACCACTATCCCAACAAGCACGCCGGCTCCCCCGACTCCTACCCCGACGCCGCTCGTGAATGTAACGATTACCGAGATTCGTGATGCGAACTGCACTAACTGCTTCAACGTCAGCATAGTCACCGCATCCCTGCTGCGCTCGGGCGCGCAACTCGGGATGAATGTTACCTGGATAAGGAGGGTCGACATTAACTCGACCGAGGGCAGTGCAATGCTCACTGCTTACAACATAACGAAGGTGCCCACAATCCTCATCTCAAAGGAGGCGCAGGAAACGGCGCTGATGGAAGTATGGAACGAGTCGGGGACCATTGAAAGCGATGGCACGCTCGTGCTGCGCGAGGTCTATCCTCCGTACATAGACCTGCAGACCGGGCAGCTCAAGGGGCTGGTGAACGTCACTTTCATCACGGCCCCGAACTGCACGCAATGCTACGACCCCGCAATCCACAAGGCCATAATCCTCCAGAGGTTCAGCATCGTTGTGGCCAACGAGCAGAACGTCACATACACGTCTCCGGAGGGCATTGCGCTCATGGGGAAGTATAACATAACTGCCGTCCCGACAGTCCTTATCTCGCCTGAAATGGGCCTTTACCCGGGAATGGAGTCGCTGTGGGTAGATGGCCTGGTCGGCTCGAAGGAGAGCGACGGCTGGTATGTGTTCAGGAACATGGCGGCCATGGGCAACGTGACCTTCTTCAACGTAACATCGAACAGCACGGTCACGCTGACGATGAACAATACCGGCGGCTAGGGCAAGGAGTTTATTGGCGCCGGCGAAGCGGGCGGAACGCGCTTCGGACAGGTGCCTAGGGAAAGGATTCGATGGACGACCGCGTGAAGAACTTAGCCATAGGCGCTGTGCTCGTTGGTATCGCATTCGCCATCTATTATTTTTTTATCGCCGTTCCCCCAGGCCCGCCCGTGCAGATAAATCTCGATGGCAGGCACTGGAAAGGCGGGGAGAACGCATCGGTCATAATCGTGGAATTCTCGGACTTCCAGTGCCCTTATTGCAGCAGGGCAGCGGGAATCGCGGATGAGGTTGCTGCCGAATTCGATGGCGATGTGAGGCTGTACTACCTGCACTTCCCATTCCATCAGAACTCGGAGAAGGCCGCCGAGGCTGCGGAATGCGCGGGCGACCAGGGGAAGTTCTGGGAGATGCATGACATAATGTTCAGCAACCAGGGGGCGCTTGACCAGGAGCACCTAAAGAGCTATGCGAGCGGGCTGGGCCTGAACATGACGCAGTTCAACTCCTGCCTTGGGAGCGGGGAGAAGGGGGCAGTCATTGATGCTGATTTTGACAAGGGACGGGCGGCGGGCGTCACAGGAACTCCGACATTCTTCGTGAACGGTAGGAAGCTGAGGAGCTATGATGCGGACAGCCTCAGGACCGCGATAAGAAGCGAGCTTGGGCGGTGAGCCGAGAGGAATGCTGGGAACCTCAGGGCAGCGATAAATGGCGGAACTGGGGCGATGATTTCGTGACAAACATATTTAAACGGCGGAAGCGCCAACAATTGCGATAGGGATGGTGAACAACGGGTGTTTACGAACCGGGTGTTTCCAAACGTTCCGTCAGTCCAGGCCATGAATCTCTTTCTCAAAGCGGAAGGCCGCGAAAGCTGAATTCAAATGACGTAGCCGAGCTGCGCGCACTTCGCGCCGAAGGAATTCCGATAAGGCAGCTGGCCGACGGGTTCAACGTTTCAAGGATGTGCGTTTGGAGGTGTTTGAATGACTGAGGTAGTTTTCGGCCTGATGCCATTGGGCGCGCCAATAAGCCGCGACATGGAGCGGCTTGAGAGAAGGCTCTGGGATGCAGGAGTGTGGCACAGGTTCATCGAAAAGCCGGAGACAGTGCATACTGCGGATGCAGCGAAAGCCAGCGGCCTTCCCATCGAGGCCTTTACGAAAAACCTCGTCTGGAACAGCGAGCGCGGGCCGGTCCTGCTAATCGTGCGCGGGGACATGAGCGTTGATTTGGAGGCGGCAGCAAAGGCGGCTGGCGTGAAGAAGCTGCTGAAGGTCCCGTTCAGCGATGCGGTCAGGATAAGCGGATACCTTCCCGGGGCGACGCCGTCCGTGTTCCATGCGAGCCCGATGATAGTTGTTGTTGATGAAGAAGTGGCGAAGCTGGAAACGCTGATATGTGGAGGCGGCGACAGGGAGCACCTGCTGGAGCTCCGCAGCGCGGATGTGATTAGACTTAATAATGCGGCGGTAGAGAAGATAGCGAAGAGGGATTTGAAATGAGGATTTTGACGCTGCATTCGGATTTCATAGAGTTCGAGCCGCTCACCAAGGCCATCGGGAGTGCCGAGGAGTGCGATAAGGCCAAGAAAAGGATTGCGGAATGCCTTGTCGCGTTCGCGACCGTGGAGAAGGCCGATGAGGCGGATGAATTGCAGGTGGCGCAGAATGCAGCGAAGGAGATAATGGACGTCGCGGCGCAGGTCAAGTCCAACAGCATAGTCCTCTACCCGTTCGTGCACCTCAGCTCCACGCCGTCTTCCCCGTCTTCCGCGCTCAATGTGCTCAAGCTCACTGAATCCGAGCTGAAGGCGAAGGGCTTCGTGGTCGACAGGGCGCCTTTCGGCTGGTACAAGTCGTTCGACATAAAGGTCAAGGGCCACCCGCTGAGCGAATTGTCAAGGGAGATAAAGCCGGTAGAATCGAAGAAGGAGAGCGGGGAGAAGATGACCGTCTCCGGGGGGCCCGTTTCCGATTCGCTCAAGAAGGAGGCGGAGATGAAGTCAAAGTTCTACATCCTCACACCGAAGGGAGAGCTGGTTGAGGCCGAGAAATACAAGTATTCGCCGGATGGGAAGAACCTGAAGAAATTCGCCGATTATGAGATTCACAAGAAGCGCGCATACGAGATGGAGCCGCCGCACATAAAGCTGATGAAGGAGCAGAAGATTGCGGACTACGAGCCTGGCAGCGATTCCGGCAACTTCCGCTGGTATCCGAAGGGAAGGCTGATGAAGAAGCTGCTTGAGAGGCAGATAACCGAGTACTGCACGGACTACGGCTCCGTGGAAGTCGAGACGCCGATCATGTATGATTTCGAGCACCCGGCGCTCAAGAAATACCTCAGCAGGTTCCCGGCAAGGCAATACGTTGTGAAGAGCGACGAGAAGGAGTTCTTCCTCCGCTTCTCGGCCTGCTTCGGCCAGTTCCTCATGGCGCATGACATGGTCATCTCCTACAAGGATTTGCCCTTCAGGATGTTCGAACTGACCCGGTATTCCTTCAGGAGGGAGCAGAGCGGCGAGCTTGCGGGCCTGAAGAGGGTGCGCGCGCTCACGATGCCGGATATGCACGCCTTCTGCGCGGACCTGCCCCAGGCGAAGACGGAGTTCGAGGCGCAGTACCAGAAGGCACTCGAGTGGATTTCCATGCTCGGGCTGGAGTATGAAGTCGGCTTCAGGATTCAGAAGGAGTTCTTCGACCAGAACAGGGACTGGTACATGGGCATGGTGAAGAAGTTCGGCAGGCCCATACTGGTTGAGATGTTCGACGTCAGGTACGCCTATTTCATCACCAAATTCGAATTCAACTTCGTTGACGCCCTGGACAAGGCGAGCGCGCTCTCGACCGTGCAGATAGATGTCGAGAACGCGGATACCTATGATATATGGTACACGGCCGCGGACGGCTCGAAGAAGAGGCCAATCATCACCCACGCATCAATCTCGGGCTCAATCGAGCGCATCGTCTATGCGCTGCTTGAGCAGCAGGCGATGAGAATCAGGGAGGGAAAGCCGCCAATCTTCCCGCTGTGGCTTTCGCCGACCCAGGTGCGCGTCGTTCCCGTTGCTGACAGGCACAACAAGTTCGCGGAGGAGGTTGCGGAGCAGCTCGAGCTGAACGCGATTCGCGCGGACGTTGATGACCGCACGGAAACATTGCAGAAGAAAATCCGCGCAGCGGAGCAGGAATGGGTCCCGTTCATAGTTGTGGTGGGCGACAAGGAAGCCGAGTCGAAGAAGCTGAGCGTGCGCGTCCGCGGCACCAAGGAATCGCCGCAGATGGCAATCGAGGAGCTGACCGTCCTCATAAGGAAGAAGACGGACAACTTCCCGCACGAGAAGCTCACGCTTCCGAGGCTGCTCAGCAAGAGGCCCATCTTCCGCGGGTGAGGGCCTGCCATCCATTGCCATAATCGGAGCATCTCCGGACAGGGCGAAGTTCGGCAACAAGGCCGTGAGGGCCTACATTGCGAAAGGGTGGAAGGTCTACCCGGTGAATCCGAAATACGGGGAGATTGAGGGCCTGGAATGCTTTCCCACGCTTCTCGATTTGCCCGAAACCCCAGACTTCGCATCGCTTTATGTTGCGCCAGCGGTCGGGATTATCGTGCTCAACGAAATCGCTACGAAGGGAATAAAGAAGGTTTATGTAAATCCCGGGGCCGAAAGCGACGCGCTTATCGCCAAGGCGAAGAGGCTCGGGCTGCAGCCGCTGATGGTGTGCAGCATACGGACGATTGGGGAGGACCCGGACAAGCTGTGATATGATGTACGACGCAATATTCCTTGACTGTGACAGCGTGATTGCGCACGGCGACCACAGGAGGCTTTGACATGTACGACGCATTCTTCTTTGACTGTGATGGCGTCATTACGAACAAGAGGGCGCAGGTGGATTCCCAGGTAATATTTGAGGCCTACCGCCACGCGCATTCCGGGAGAAAAATCGCCTTCGTGACAGGTAGGTCGCTCGACTGGTTCTCCAAAAACCTCATACCTGCAATTGAGCGATTCAATCCCACTCCCGAGGAGAAGAGGCGCTTTTTCTTCATCGGTGAATATGGGAACAGGTGGCTCTCCTTCTCGGGCGGAACCCTCGCGCATGGGAGCGATGATTCGCTCGCGGTCCCGGAGAAGGTGAGAACTGCGGTGAGGAATGAAATGCACCGCTTCCCCTACCTCTCCTTCGATGAGACAAAGGAGTCTTTCATCTCCATTGAGGTAAGGCACGAGCGGCTGGTTTCGCCGCAGGCTGAAAGGGAGGCGCAGCGGCAGATTGATGAAGCGCGTGGAGCTTTTGCCGCAAAATTCCCGCAGCTTGTTGCCATCCGCACGCTTTATGCGGTTGACGTGATGGGAAAAGGAGTAGGGAAAGCCGCTGCTACGAGAAGGGCGCTGGAGCTGATGGGCAGCGTTTCGCAGGCGCTGGTCATCGGTGACAGCGAGATTGACCTGGAGATGGGCGAGGAGCTGCGAAGAAAAGGCATAGAGTTTGATTTCTACTATGTTGGCGAAGGCCAGATTCCGCGCCCCTCATTCCCAGTAAAGAAGGCGCCGGGGCTTTACGCGGAAGGGACGCTGGAAGTCCTGCGCGGCGTTAGATAAACGACGAACGAGCATTTTTAAACCGCGGGGAGTAATCTTCTTCTATGAACGCCACGAGGAGCAGGAAGGGCTCGCACATAGACATCTGCCTGAAGAAGGGCGTCGAGGCGAAGGTGAAGACAGCGGGCTTCGACGACGTGGATTTCTTCCACAACGCCCTGCCCGAGCTGGATTTCGCCAAGCTTGACACGCGCACCCCGTTCCTCGGGAAGAGGCTGAAGGCGCCAATAGTTATCGAGGCGATGACGGGCGGCTACGAAAAGGGAGGGGAGATAAACCTCGCGCTCGCGGAGGCTGCGCAGGAACACGGCCTGGCTTTCGGCCTTGGTTCGCAGCGCGCCATGCTTGAAGATGTGGCGCTTTCCTCGACCTACAAGGTCCGCAACGTTGCGCCGGACGTGCCTTTAATCGGAAACATAGGAATGACGCAGCTGAGGAAATACGGCGTGCAGAAGATTGCGTGGGCAGTAAAGTCGGTTGATGCGGACGCGCTTGCCATACATCTGAACCCGCTCCAGGAGCTAGTGCAGCCCGAGGGGGACAGGAATTTCGAGGGATGCCTTAAGCTCATCAAGAAGGTTTGCGACGAGGTTCCGGTTTCGATTATAGTGAAGGAGACTGGCGCGGGCATAAGCCCCGAGGTTGCAATCAAGCTTGCGGAGGCAGGCGTTGCTGCGATAGATGTCGCAGGCGCAGGCGGCACTTCCTGGAGCGCTGTCGAGATGCTTAGGGGCAATGAATCGAGCGATGGCGCGTTCTGGGACTGGGGAATCCCAACAGCAGTTTCAACTACGCTGGTTTCAAGGGCAGTGAAAATTCCAGTAATAGCTTCCGGAGGGGTGCGTTCAGGGGTCGATGTTGCGAAAGGGATAGCGCTGGGCGCATCGCTGGGCGGCGCGGCTTTGCCTTTCCTGAGGGCCTGGGGCAATGGAGGGAAAAAAGCCGTCTCAACGCTCGCAGGGGAATGGGTGAACGAGCTGAAGATGGCGATGGCGCTCACCGGATGCAGGCAGGTCCACGAACTCGGCAGCGTAAGGCTCATTATTACTGGGAAGACTTCGGAAACGCTCTGCGCCTTCGGGTGCTTCCCGTCCAACTTCGTCTCGAGGGAGCAGAGATAGCATGACGAGCATTGCGCCAGGCAGCGTGAAGCTGTTCGGCGAGCACGCGGTAATATACGACCGGGTAGGCCTATCCGCTTCGCTGGACAGGCGCGCCTCGGTGACCATCCTCCCGGAAGAGCATGACCGCGTAGAGATTCTTCTTCCTGATTTCAAGTTCAGCCGCACGCTCAGCGAGGAGGAGATAGAGAATGAGAGGCGCACGCTCGATTTCCTGTTCCTGAAGAATGAGATGGGAAGGCTGCGCGACCTGAGAAAAGACAATTTCGCGCTCCCTTTCGCCTACATCCTCGGCAACATTTTCCTGAGGACGGGCTTCGCCCCCATGAAGGTGGAAGTGAGGTCGCAGGTCCCCCGCTTTTCAGGGCTCGGCTCAAGCTCCTCCATCTTCACCGCATTCGCGAGCGAGCTGAGCGCGCATTTCAAGCTCAGATTCACGCTGCAGGACATCGCGGACCTCGCAAACATCGGCGACAAGGTCGTGCACGGCTCGCCGAGCGGGATTGACGTCAACACGTGCGCGCACGGCGGCTTCCTCCGCTTCAGGAAAGGGGAGGGGATGAAGAGGGCGGATGTGAAGGGGTTCGTGCATGTGGTTGTGGCAAACACGAACCTGAAGAAGGACACCGGGGAGATGGTCGCAAGGGTTGCCGAGAGGTTCGCGAAGGACCGCAGCGGAACCGATGGTATTTTCGATGACATGCAGGAGGCCGCTTTCGCAGGCGTTGATGCGCTGAAGGCAGGCGATTTGGTGAAGCTCGGCGCCGAGTTCGACAGGGCGCAGGGATGCTTCGAGAGGCTCGGCCTGAGCACGAAGGAGACGGACGAGATTGTGAAGGCCGCGAGGAAGCACGGGGCCTATGGCGCTAAGATAAGCGGGGCCGGCGGCGGGGGGTGCGTGATTGCGCTTGCCAAGGAGCCGGCGAAACTGGTCCCGATTCTCGGGAAGATGGGCTATCCCTCGTTCATCTCGGAGCTCGGGGTTGAGGGAGTGAAGCACGGGAAATTCGACCACGTGATGTGAATGGCGCTCGAAGAGACTATCCGCAAGCATGCACTGAAGAACGCATTTGATTACGGGAAGGCGGAGCCCGGGGGCGTTGTCGGGAAGGTAGTCGCCGAATTCCCGGATGCGAAGAAGGACATGAAGAAGACGATGCAGCTCGTCGTGAGGATAATCGCCGAAGTAAACAAAATGGGCAGGGCGCAGGTTGAGGCGGAACTTTCCAAATTTGAATTTGTAAAAAAAGAGGAAGGGCCGAGGAGATGGGAGCTTCCGGGCGCAGAGGAAGGCAAAGTAGTCACGCGCTTCCTCCCGGAGCCGAACGGCTACCCGCATATAGGGCACGCTAAGGCGGCGTGGCTCAGCTATGAGTTCGCAAGGCAGTGGAAGGGGAAATGCCATCTCCGCTTCGACGACACCAACCCCGAAAAGGAGAAGCAGGAGTATGTCGATGCCATACGCCGGGACGTCGAATGGCTCGGCCTTTCATTCCCAGGCGAGACCTACTCCTCGGACATGATTCCTGAGTTCTACAAATACGCTGAGAAGCTCATCAAGCAGGGCGACGCATACGTCTGTGGATGCAAGCGCGAGGAGATGTCGCGCAACAGGATGGCCGGGAAGGAGTGCACGTGCAGGGGCAGGCCTGGCGAGGAAAGCCTAAGGCTCTGGAAGGGGATGCTCAAGGGAGAATTCGAGGAGGAGCAGTACATACTGCGCCTAAGGGGCGACATGAAGTCGCTCAATACGGTGATGCGCGACCCGACGCTTTTCCGCATCAACGTCACGCCCCATTACAGGAAGGGGACGAAATATGCAGTCTGGCCCACTTACGATTTCGAGGTCTCAATCGCGGATTCGCTCGACGGGGTGACGCATGCGATGCGCTCGAAGGAGTATGAATTGCGCGACGAGCTTTACTACGAGATTCCGAAAAGGTGCGGGTTCAAGCCTCCACAAATCTACGATTTCTCTCGCCTGAATCTGAAGGGAACGATGCTGAGCAAGAGGTTCCTCAAGCCGCTAATAGATGAAGGGAAGGTCATGGGCTGGGACGACCCGCGGCTGCCCACGCTCATCGGCCTGAAGAGGCGCGGGATTCCGCCCGAAGCCATCAAATCGTTCGTGCTGCAGTTCGGCCTGAGCAAGGTCGAGAGCGAGCCCGGCTGGGATGCGCTGCTGGTCGAAGCGAAGAGGCTCGTGGAACCCTCGGCCGAGCATTATTACTTCGTTCCCGAACCCGTGAAGGTTTCGGTGAAGAACGCGACAGGCGAAACGGCAAGGCTGAAGAAGCTGCACACGCCGAACAGCCCTGTACGCGAGATTAAGACCACCTCGACATTCTACATTCCAAAAACCGATGCAGATGCCGTCACGGTCGGAGAGATAATCCGCCTCAAGGACCTTTGCAACATCAAGATTACGAAGAAGGCGAAAGGGGGCTTGGAAGCAGAATTCGCCGGAAACGAATCCGTGGAAGCGAAAAAAGTCCAATGGGTGAGCGAACCTCACATCGAAGTTTCAGTTGCTGTCTTGGGCGACCTCTTCATCGAAGGGAACTTTAACCCTGGAAGCATGAAATGGGAGAAGGGGCTCGCCGAGCCGGCTGTCGGAGAGATTCAACAGGGTGCGGTCGTGCAGTTCGAAAGGTATGGGTTTTGCAAGCTGGACGACAAAAAGGGCGGGAAGTTTATTCTTGCCTTCAGATGAGGTGGTGTTGGTGGTGAATATAGTAAAAGGAATAGTCGATTTCGCCCTGTTCAAGGAGTTTGTGACGCCCGTGTTCCTCAAGATACTCTACCTGATATTCTTCATCGTCCTGAACGTGGGCGGGCTGCTCCTAATAGGAGTCTATCTGGTACTTGGCGTGCTGGCATTCGTGACCGCATTGAACGGAGGGAATGCGACAAACGGAGTATTCGCGCTTGTCGTGATGCTGATAATGGCAGTGATTCTGGTCATCATGCTCATCATCTACAACCTGTTAATCAGGATGTATTTCGAGGTTGTGCTCCTGATGTTCAACATCCATGGCTACCTTAAGTCCATCGATGACAAAACATCTGCCGGCAGGAAGTAGGCGTTTATATACGGGGAGAGGCATAAATTAGGCATGACGAATGCCTTATCATACCTGCTGGCAGTTCTTTTGCTTTCAGGCATAGCTTATGCCGCAGCAGGCGACACCTTGGCTGAGCACGCGAATGAGAGGCTGCAACTCCTGGTGACTCTGCTCTATTCGATAGCCGCACCCATTGCGCTCGGGCTCATCGTGTTCGCAGGGGTCGTCTATTCCGGCGGGCAGGCTTTCGACAAGGCTACGCGCGAGAAAGCCAAGACCTGGAGCACATCCATAATAATAGGCGCGGCAATCGGAATCCTGATAATCGTCCTGGCGCCTTTCGCGGTCTCCTTCATCGTCGCGATGGGCGCGACCTAATCGGCCCGGCAGCCTAGTTTCAGAGCTTACGCCGCATCTAGCCGAGCTGCTTTTCCAGCTCCTTACTCCAGTCAATCCTGCCGGCAAGGAACTTTTTGCCCCTGCCCCTGGCTATTGCCTCTATTTCTCTCGCGTTCTCGCCCAGCTTCTTCCCGGTGTCTATCTCAAAGACCTTCTTCTTCGGGTAGTTGGCGAGGCTGCAGATTGTGCAGTAGTCGAGCATCTCGGCCATCAGGTTCTCCTCTGCCTTCTTCTTCGGGTATTTCCTCTGCGAGAGCCGCTTCTCGAGCAGCTTCGGGCTCGTCCTGCAGACGACAACGAGATCGGCAGGAAGCGGGAACTCGCAGGCAAGGTGGCCTTCCATAACCAGGTCATTCCCCGCATCCATCAGCCGCTTCAGCTCTCTCTGCAGCGGGCCCATAAGGACTATCTTCGCGCCGAACCTGTCCTTCCCCTTCCAAAGCCTCTTTTTCACGACCACGTCGTTGATTTTCACGAGCCGCAGCTTCATCTTCCTCGCAATCTTCTGAGCAAGCACGGTCTTCCCCGTCCCGGGGACGCCGGTGATGACAAGGCGCATGAAAACGGTTTTTAACTCGCCTGTTAAAAGCCTTTGCCATGAGGTATCCCGCTGTTGCCGGAACGTTCTACCCTGGAAAGAAGGAGGAGCTCGAGAGGCAGATTGAAGAGGCATTCGTGAAGGAGGCGGGAGCGCCGAAGCTTTCCGACAGGCGCGACATCGCGGCCGCCGTTGTTCCCCACGCGGGCTATTTCTACTCGGGATGGGTTGCGGCGTTCGCGTACAGGAGGATTGCCGCAGCTTATTCGAAGCCCCCTGTCTTCGTGATTGCGGGGCCGAACCACACAGGCTACGGGACCAGAATGAGCCTTTCGAAGGAGGACTGGCAGACTCCGCTGGGCGTGGCGAAGAATGATCTGGATCTTGGGAAAGCCATCAAGAAGAATTCGAAGATAATTGAGTTCGACGAGGCAGCGCATGAGTATGAGCATTCTATAGAGGTGCAGCTTCCCTTCCTCCAATACATCTACCACGGGGAAGAAATCCGCTTTGTGCCAATCTGCATCATGTCGCAGGGCCCTGAAACCGGGCGCGACCTCGGGGATGCTGTCTTCAAGGCTGCGGCGGAGCTGAAGCGTGACGTTTTCTTCATCGCAAGCTCGGACTTCACGCATTTCGAGAGCGCGGATAGCGCAAAATCGAGGGATACTGCGGCGATTGCAAAATTGGAAAAGCTGGATTTGGAAGGCTTCGACAAGGTGCGCGCGGCAAAGAACGCGACGATATGCGGCTATGGCCCGATTCTCGCGGCGATGCATTACGCAAGGCTGAAGGGCTGCAGGCGTGCCGAAATCCTCAGATATGCGAGCTCGGGAGATATTACCGGCGACTTCGGGCAGGTAGTCGCCTATTGCAGCGCGGTTTTCCCGCACAGGTGATGGTTATGGAAATTTCGAAAGAGAAGCTTCTGAAAAAGGGCAACGGGAGCCTGGCTGCATTCGCGCTTTTCTCAATCTCCAGCATCTCCTGCCCCTGCCCGTTCTGCATCGGAGGGGCGTGCATCAGCTTCCTCAACAGCGTGCGCGAAAAACTCTCAATCGGCCCGAAGTTCCTGGAAGAGCCAACCCGGGGCCGGGATTAAGAAAAAGATGGCTCAGCCCAGTCTTTTTTTGCGCAGGCAATTCTCGCAAACTCCAGTTATGTCAAGCTGGAAGTGGCAGACTTTGCCATTGGCCGCATCTTTGATGAAATCTATTTTCGAGAGTTTCAAATGCTCCACATGTCCACATTTTGAGCAGGTAAAATGGCAGTGGCTGTCCTCCTTCACCGAATACAGCCTGCGCCTGCCGCATAAATATGAGTGAACCTCCCCTGAACGCTCCCTGCTCTTCAGGAAACGGTAGACGGTCGCGATGCCGATGCGTGACTTCTTCTGCGCCTTTGAGGCCAGTTCTTCGGCCGTGAAGAAGGAATCGGCAGCGTTCAGAGAATCCATAAGCACGCGTTCCTGTCGTGTGTGGCGTTTCATCATAGGCTTATTGATAATGAACATCAATAAAATACTTATAGTCGCGGCCCGAATTTGATTACAGGTGGATTGTTATGGATACGCTTTCGTGGATTATTCTCGCAACGCTGGTCGATGGCCTGGTGGCCCTCGTAGGCGTCTTCACGCTCGGGATGAGGAAGAAGCTTTTCGACATGCTCGTCTTCCTGCTCGTTGCATTCTCCGCGGGCGCTCTGCTCGGCGGCGCGTTCTTCCACCTCCTCGTCGAATCCGTGGACCAGATCGCGCTCAACGCTGCGCTGGTATACCTCATCCTTGGCTTCGCGCTCTTTTTCGTGCTCGAGAAGGTGCTTCTGTGGAGGCACTGCCACGAGGGCAAGTGCGATGTCCATCCCTTCACCTATTTGATACTGTTCGGCGACGGCGTGCACAACTTCATCGATGGCCTGGTCATAGCTGCCAGCTTCCTTGTGAGCGTGCCGTTCGGCATAGTCAGCACCATGCTAATCCTCAGCCATGAGATACCGCAGGAGCTGGGCGATTTCGGCGTTCTTGTCTACGGCGGCATAGAAAAGAGGACCGCGCTTCTCTATAACCTTGCTGCGCAGCTCACCTGCGTGCTCGGCGGCCTTGCGGGCTACTTCGGGCTGCAGGCGGCGGGCGGTGCGATGGCGCCGCTGCTCGCGTTCGCAGCAGGGGGCTTCATCTACATCGCAGCGTCCGACCTCATCCCTGAATTGCACAAGGAGGAAGAGATGAGCAAGGCGGCAAATGCCTTTGCCGTGTTCCTTGTGGGCGTCGCCCTGATGCTCGTGATGAAATACTACATCGGCGGCTGAGTTACGGCGCCTGCCGAACCATCGCGCCCCGCCGAATATAGCTTTAAAACCACCCCCTCCGAATCATCATCATGGACATCGCAGTCGCCATAACCGGCGCCTCTGGCACAGCTTATGGCATGCGCCTTGCCGAGGAGCTTGCGAAGGCAGGCAACAAGCTGGAGATAGTTGTCAGCGATGGCGCGAAGAAGGTCATGGACTACGAGCTGGAGGGCGGCGCGAAAAAGGCAATCGTGCGGCTGAGGAAGTTCGGGAAGGTTTATGATGAAAACGACATGAGCGCGGACTGCGCGTCCGGCTCGAGCGCCCCGGATGCCTTCATTGTCTGCCCTTGCTCCATGAAGACGCTCTCAGATATTGCGAACGGGTATTCGAAGAACCTTGTGAGAAGGGGCGCGGAGGTCGCGCTGAAGGAGGGGAAAAAGCTCGTATTGGTTCCACGGGAGATGCCTTTCACCGCAATCCAGCTTGAGAACATGCTCAAGCTCGCGCGGCTCGGGGTTGTGATAATGCCGCCGCAGCCCGCTTTCTACTCGAAACCGAAGAAAATTGATGATGCGGTTGATTTTGTCGTCGGGAAGATAATGGATGTGATTGGAGTGAAAAATTCGCTCTATGCGAGGTGGCAGGAATGAACTTCCGCGACTTCATCGAGAAGCTGACGATTGAGGGGCAGCTGGCGCAGGTGAGGAAGGAGGTTTCGCCGGACCTCGATGCCGCGGGGCTCATCGCGCAACTGCAGGAGAAGCCCGTCCTCTTCCACAATATCAAAGGCTCGCAGTTCCAGGTTGCAGCAGGCCTGTGTTCGAGCAGGGAGCTTGTTGCGAAGGCAGTCGGAATTCCAAAGGAAAGGCTCCTCTTCGCGCTCGCGGAGGCTGCCTCAAAGCCGAAGCCGCCGCAGATGGTTGAGCGCGCGCCGTGCCAGGAGGTCGTGGAAACCTCGGTGGATTTGGACCGCCTTCCGATCTTCAGGCATTTCGAGAAGGACGGCGGCCCCTACATCGCGTCCGCGGTCGGGGTTCTCAAGGACCCGAAGACCGGCAGGAACATCTCGTTCCACAGGCTGATGAAGATTGGGAAGAATCGCTTCGCGGTCCGGCTTGTCGAGGGAAGGCAGACGCACACCACCTACCAGAAGTTCCTGAAGGAAGGGAGGGAGATGCCCATCGCATTCTGCATAGGCAATTCCACGGCCCTCATGCTTGGAGGCGCCATCTCGCCCTCCCCGGGGATTGATGAGCTCGGGATTGCGAACGCGCTCGGCGAAACAAGGCTTGTGAAATGCAGGACTATTGATTTGGAGGTTCCTGCGGACAGCGAGTTCGTGCTTGAGGGCAGGCTGCTCACGGAGCAGGTGAAAGAGGGGCCCTTCGTGGATTTGACCGAAACCATGGATATCGTGCGGCAGCAGCCCGTTTTCGAGGTGGACTGCATAACGCACAGGCGCGAAGCGATATTCCAGGCGCTCCTTCCCGGAGGGCTGGAGCACAAGCTTCTGATGGGAATGCCGCGCGAGCCGACAATCTACAACGAGGTGAGCAAGGCCTGCGAATGCAAGAATGTCGTCCTGACGCCCGGCGGCTGCTCATGGCTGCACGCAGTTGTCCAGATAAGGAAGAAGAGCGAAGCCGATGGGAAGAAGGCGATTGATGCGGCGTTCAAAGGCCATTCGTCCCTAAAGCACTGTGTGATTGTTGATGATGACATAGACCCGACCGACCCTGCGCAGGTCGAGTGGGCGATTGCCACGAGATTCAGGGCCGACAAGAGGCTTTACATCAGGGAGAACCAGCCATCCTCATCCCTGGACCCCATGGCTGACAAGCCGCCGGGGGAAAAAGCAACCTGCGCAAAGATGGGCCTTGATGCCACGATTCCGCTGGGCGACAAGGAGAGGCCGAGGCAGAAGTTCGTGAAGACGGGATTCAAGCCCATGCGCTTGGGGGAATATGTATGAGCTGCGAGGATTCCCGCTGCAACTGCCTTTCATTCGGGAAAGGGAAGTTCGAAATCTCTGCATGCATAGACTCGCTGGGCAGCGACATAATCATCCTGATTGGCGGGGGGCAGAAGCCGCACGCCGGATGCGTGGTCATCTGCGAGCCGGACAAGGCGAGCGGCGAAGTGACGACTTCGGTGCACACCTTCGCGACGCACCGCGAGGAGCAGGTCGCGCGGCCCATCGCCGAGGAAGTTTGCAGGAGGACCGGCTCGAAAGTCGTCTGCGTCTGCGGAATCCATGTCGAGAAGGCGAGCAAGAAAGATATAGAATTGCTTGTGAGAAATACGCACGAGCTCGGAAGGATGATACTGAAATGCTTCTGACGAAGGATGAGGGGAAGATACTGGATGGTGAGCTGGGAGAAGGGAAACAAAAGGCCATGCAGATACTCAAGACCATAGGCGAAATCTACGATGCGGACAGGCTCATCCCAGTCACATCTGCGCAGGTCGCGGGGGTTAGCTACAAGACCATAGGCGATGCAGGCCTTGAATTTTTGGAGGACTTCGCAGCCAAGGGCGCACGGGCGAGCATTCCCGCATTCCTGAACCCCGCTGGCATGGACCTCAAGAACTGGGAGGAGATGGGGATCCCCAGGAAGTTCGCGGAGATGCAGCTTAAGGTGATGAAGGCTTACGCTTCAATGGGAATCTCCGCGACCTGCACCTGCACGCCCTACCTCATCGGGATAAGGCCGAAGCGCGGGGAGCATATTGCCTGGAGCGAATCGTCAGCAATCTCGTTCGCAAACTCGATGCTCGGCGCGCGGACCAACAGGGAGAGCGCGGTGACGGCACTTGCCTCGGCAGTAATAGGCAAGACGCCCAATTTCGGGCTGCACCTGAACAACAACCGCGTCGCAAGCGTCGTATTCGAAATAAAGGCGGGCATGAGCAAGCTCACCGATTTCGGCGCGCTCGGGATTTTCGCGGGAAGGCTGGCGAAGGAGAGGATTCCTGCGTTTGAAGGCATGAACAGGTCATTCGCAAACGAGGACAGGATGAAGTCGCTCGGCGCGGCAATGGCTGCCTCCGGCTCCGTTGCCCTTTACTATGCGAAAGGCATAACCCCGGAATGGGTGGTCCCTGCAGGCATTGAGAGGGTGCCGATTGAGCAGAAGCAGCTCGATGAGATGAAGGCGAAAATGCAGAGCGCGGACTCGGTCGATTTGGTCACGATAGGCTGCCCGCACTGCTCGCTGCAGGAGATTAAGGAAATCGCCTGGCGCCTCAAAGGGAAGAAGCTGAAGATGAAGCTCTGGGTCTGCACCTCGGGCAAGGTGAAGGAGCAGGCGGACAAGGAGGGCTACTCGGCGGCAATACGCGAGGCGGGCGGGCTTGTCGTCGCCGATACCTGCATGGTGGTTGCGCCCATCGAGCAGATGGGATTCAAATCAACGGGCGCGAACTCCGGGAAGGCTGCAATCTACCTCCAGAGCCTCTGCAGGCAGAAGGTTTCGTTCAAGGATGTCGAGGAGTTGCTATGAAAGTCGTTGGCCGGATAATCTCGAAGGGCATTGCAGAAGGCGAGGTGCTAATGAGCAAAGAGCCCATCTCGTTCCTCGGCGGAGTCGATGCGAAGACGGGGATAGTGGTCGAGAAGGGCCACCCGCTTGAGGACAAGAGCATAGCCGGCAAGGTCCTCGTTTTCCCGCGGGGGAAGGGCTCGACAGTGGGGAGCTATGTGCTTTATCAGTTGAAGAAAAATGGGAAGGCGCCTGCTGCCATAATCTGCACCTCGGCAGAAATAATCGTTGCCGCGGGCGCAATCATCGCAGAAATCCCGATGCTGGACAGGATTGAGGGTGACATTAACGCACTCTTCAAGAGCGGCCAGAGGGCATTCGTGAACGCGGATAAGGGGTATGTGGAGGTGTTCTGATGAAGGTCATTGCTGTCTGTGGAAGCGCGAGGAAAAATGGGAACACGGAAGCTTTGCTTGGGGCGGCGCTTGATGGCGCGAGGAAAGCAGGCGCCAAGACGGAGCTCATCACGCTGTGCGACAAGAGCATAAAGATGTGCGACGGCTGCTGCTATTGCGACACTGCGAAGAAATGCCACATCAAGGATGACATGGCGAAGGTCTTCGCAAAGCTTCTTTCCACAGATGCGATCATCTTCGGAACCCCGTGCTACTGGGACAACATGAGCGGGCTCCTGAAAAACTTCTTCGACCGGATGAACGCTTTTTGCATCGACAGGCCGCTCAATGGGAAGAAAGCCGGGATAGTAGCGGTTAGCGGGGGAGGGAAGGAGCATGCCGATCACGCGATTGGCGCGGTAAGGCGCTTCACCGAGGCGCAGAAGATGCATTTCGCGGCATCGATGGGCGCAAAGGCCTACAAGCCGGGCGAGATTAAAAACGATGCGAAGAAGATGGCTGATGCGCGCGCCCTTGGCGAAGCTGTTGCGAGGATGAGATGATGCCCTCACCAGTTTTGCTGAAGCTTGGCGGAAGCCTGATTACGGATAAGGGAAAGGCCGAGACGCCGAACCATGCCGCAATCTCACGGCTTGTTAAGGAGATTCACGAGGCGAGGAATGCCGACGGCTTCATGCTCATTGTGGGCCATGGCGGAGGCTCGTTCCCGCACCAGGCCGCGCACAAGTACCAGACGCAGAAAGGAATTGCAGGCAAGGAGAGCTATAAGGGAATCGCGCTCGTGCAGGACGCAGCCGCGCGGCTGAACCGCCTGGTTGTGAAGGCGCTGCTCGATGCGGGCGAGAACGCCATCTCAATACAGCCGTCCGCGTGCATGGTGACCGAGGGCGGCCTAATTACGGGAGGCTACCTCAAGCCAATAGAGCGGGCGCTTGATTTCGACATGGTGCCCGTCCCTTACGGTGACGTCGCATTCGATTTGAAGCAGGGCTGCAGCATAATTTCCACTGAGAGGATACTGAGCTTCATCGCAAGGAAAGTTGGCGCGTCACGCATCGTAATCGCGGCAAACGAGGAGGGCGTTTGGGAGGATTTTCCGCAGAGGGAGAAGCTTATTCCTGAGATAAATCCGCGGAACTTCCTTCTGATGAAGAGGCACTTGCAGGGCTCTTCCTCAGTTGATGTGACCGGCGGCATGCTCCACAAGGTGGAGAGGATGCTCGATTTGGCGAACCAGACCGGCGCCGAAGTAGTGATAATCAACGGCAGCGTACCCGGAAGATTGCGGGACGCGCTGCTCGGGAAGAAAGTCCTTGGCACGACCGTGAAGTGTTGATTTTAGCCGAAGATTGCGCCCATTCCCATTTCCGCTGCGTTCTCCTCTGCCTCAATAGTTGCAATTACCTTCGCTTCCAGTCCCTTCTCAACCCTTTTCAGGCTTGCGAGCGGCGGCTGCGGCGCCTGTCCTGGCTGCGCGCCGGGCGCTGGAATCGGCTCCTTCAGCCTTGCCTCGGCCCACTTGAAGAAGTCGGCCTCACCTTTGATGCAGAGGTAGTACTTCCCCCCTTCCCCGCCGACGCCCCGCCCTTCCTTTAGCTTGTAGCCTTGGGTGGCAAAGCCCGGCTTCTGGTACGGGTCCCTCTCCAGAATCTGCTTGAGTTTCCCCTGCTCCTTCCCTTCCACTTCGTAAACTCTACTTTCCACGCTTCCTACCTCCTTTTTTCACTTCAACGGCTTCCTTCCTGCCGCCAAGAAAGTCGAAAACATACGCTACAATTACGCCTGCCACGAGCGCGTTTATCAGGTTGGTGAAGAGCCACGTAATCACCAGCTCGGGCGAAACTGCCATTGTGAGATGCGTCATCATCAAGCCTGGCAGCGGACCGATGAACCATATAAGGGAACCATAAAGCAGGCCCTTCGCGAGCGGCGAGCCTACGAGCGGCCTGCCAACCACGGTGTATACGACCGCATAGATGAGCCCGACCATGAGGTTCAGCAGGACTATTCCCACGAACCAGAGCATTCCCATTGGCTTCCACATGGCGGGCGAATCAAGGTAAAGGCTCGAAGTAAGGGCGCCGATGGCAATCGAAATTGCCAGCATAGCTATCCATGCCAGGATGCCTGCAGTGAAAACGGTCTTTCCGCCCATCATACCACCGAAACCTATTTCGGGCGGCGCATTTAAAAATCAAACCCTATCATATTGGACAAGAGATGGTTAGAGATGGCGTATGATTCTGTGAGCGCAATAAACCTGGTCTTCGCAGCAGCTATATGCGCGATTGGCCTTGTGGATTACCTCAAGCTAAGGTCGAAGCCGGCGCTCTTCATCTCAGTGGCATTCTTCTTTTTCTGGGTAACGCACATGATATCGTTCTTCGGGGTTACGGGCCTTGACCTGCCCGTCCTCGCGCTCAGGATTCTGGGCTACGCATCCGTGATATCCGCGCTCTTTGTAATCTGGAGCAGCGGCGGGAAGACTGCCCAGGCTGCGGAGAAGAAGGCGAAAAGGCGCTGAGCAGGCGAAGCTGCGGCGCAATGCCGCTAGTGCCTGAAGGCGAAAAGAAGCCCGGCTGCGCTTAAGAGCAGGATGAAACCTGTGCAGCAGCTCGATTCCACGCACTTTCCGTTCTGGCAGATTTGCGTTCCTGGGCAGTCGCTTGAACGTGCGCATTTAGGGGAAGGTATCGGGGTGTGGGACGGCGCCGGGGTTTCGGTTGCCGTCATTTCAGGCGTTGGAGTGAACACTGGGGTTGCGGTCGGCGCAGGCGTCTCCGTGGGTGCTGGCGTGGATGTAGGTACAGGAGTTGAAACTGGGGTGGGGGTTGGCGTGGGCGGGGCTGAAAGGCACCTGCAGTCAGGTGCAGGCATCTGGTAAAGCCCTTGCGGGCACGAGTCAAAGCACACACCTTCTAAGAAGCGCGACTTCTTTTGCGCGCACCCGTCGCTGCAGTTCGCGCACGCCTGCCCTGGCCCGATGCATGCGTCATCGAGCGTGGAATAATCCGTTCTCACCTGCCCGCCGCAAGCGGAGCAGCACGACTGCAGGCATGCAGTGTAAATCGGCTCACCCGCTGAGGCCAGCGTGATGTCCGCTGTGCCAAGCACGGTCCCGTTGCGGCTCGTGACTGCAATCTGTTGCGCGTTTTCGTTGAACGGCAAGACCACTGTGAACTCAGCCAGCTCATTCACCACAAGCCCGCCTCCGCTCGTCGAATTCGCGGGGCGGCTGATGGAAGAGAAGAGCGGGATGTTGGCAGTAGTGTTGTAAATCGCCCCGTCCGGGCCGATGATGGACACCCAGACGCTTCCGTTCGTGTCCCTGTCCGGGGCGCCCGTACCGATTACGCTTATTTCCTTCACGGTTACGTTCCCCGTGCTTGCGTTGAATTCCAGAACCGCGAAGTAGCTCTTCGCGGCCGCTATTGAGGCTAGGGCGGAAAGCAGCAGTGCAATGATGAGCAGGCGCTTCATCCGATCACTTCACATAATCTACTAGGTGGTTGTCCACTATCTTGATGCACACTTCGTTGAACATCCCGGCCTTCCCGTCCTCGCCGTCCATTATGCTCTGGTTCGTGGAGCGGTACCAGCCCGGGGACGTGCAGCCGGCGATGCAGTCGGTGTGCCACGGGTGGCCGACCCATCCGCCAAACCACGTCCTGCAGTCATACTGCAGGTCGATGTAGGAGAACAAGTCAGGGACATAGCAGTTGGCAGTCTCGTAATAGCCGGAATGCCACCATTCGCCGAGCTGCTGTATGCCGGGAAGCTCGGAGTAAACGTATTCGTCCCACAGGCCGAACATGTGCCCTGTCTCGTGTATGGCGTAGGTGTGCACGGGGGTGAAAAGGGTGTCGTTGCGCAAAACGTATGCATTTTTTCCGCCTATCTCGGCGTACGGCTCGTGCCTCCTGAGGCTATAGAAGATGTACTTGTCAGCCTGCGAGCACCTTTGTCTTCCAACGCTTTCGCTTTGCGACTCGTTTATCAGCGTCACCCAGAAGTTTATCTTGCTCATATTCGAGGCGAAGGGCTCTGCCCGCGCGAAGCCCTGAGTTATCAGCGTGTTCACATCGTTATAGAAGGCAGTTTCCCTGCCGGCAGCCGGCACGTCCCAATATTCGCCTATTATCGCGATGTCCAGCTTGTTTCCCGCCTTGCTGCCGTTCTGGTAGAGCCGGCACCCGCACTCTGGGCTCGTGCTGTTCGGATCGAATTGGTTGAAGCAGTCCAGGTCAGCGCAGTCAACATAGCAGTCCTTGTCGTTGTCAATACCGTCGCCGCAGATGGACTCCACGTTGTTGGGCGGCTGCAGCACGCAAGGCCCGCCGCAGTCAATGCCGAGTTCCCCGGGATCCTTAACTCCGTTGGAACACGGGTCCGGAGTCGGCGTCGGAGTAGGTGTAGGGGTAGGAGTGGGGGTTGGCGCCGGAGTCACAACAGGCGTCGGCGTGGGAACCTCGCTTGGGAGCATGCAGGAGCAGGAATCGCCCTCGCAATAGCAGATTTGGTTTTCTGCGCAGCCGGGGATGCATCCGCCGAGCGGCTCCATATACTCCGAATAGGGGCAATAGCAGACGCAGCCACTCTCCGGGCATGCACACGCGGAAGGGGCGGTGCACCTATTACTATGCGAGCATGGGATATCACCGCAAAGGAAACAGTTCATGTAACCGACCGGGCACTCGCCTGCCGAGGAGAGCAAGGCGAAACCAACAACAATGACAACCAGAAGAGCCCACCGCATAATGCAACTTTTGTGGAGCGCATCGGTTTATAATGATGCTTGGCTGGCGGAAGCAGGTTTTAAATGCGGCGCAAGGCAAAGGGGACAGGAGTCAAAATGATACCGTTCCTTGACCTGAAGGCCCAATTCCTGGGATTGAAACCTGAAATTGAGCGGGAGGTTTCGCGCGTCTTTTCGAACGGCAGGTTCATACTCGGGGAGAATGTCGGGCTGTTCGAGAAGGAGTTCGCCGCCTACTGCGGCGGGAAACACTGCGTGGGCGTTGGAAACGGAACCGATGCGCTCTATCTCTCGCTCGCCTCCTGCGGAGTGGCCTCCGGAAGCGAAGTGGCGACTGTCTCGCACACCGCAGTGGCGACCGGCACCGCGATTTATGGCGCAGGCGCAACCCCCGTTTTCGTTGACATCGACCCTCTTACCTTTACGATGGACGCGAAGAAGCTGGAGCGCGCAATAACGCCAAAAACGAAAGCCATCCTGCCGGTCCATTTATACGGGCACCCGTGCGACCTTTCCCAGATTTACGAGATTGCTGAACGGCACAGCCTGCCGGTCGTTGAAGATTGCGCGCAGGCCCATGGCTCGGAATTCCGCGGCAAAAAGCTCCCGTGGAGGGGCGGGATAGGGAGCTACAGATTCTATCCCACGAAGAACCTCGGCGCATACGGGGATGCAGGCGCAATATTGACTGGGGATGAGAAGCTGGCCGGGAAGCTCCGCATGCTGCGCGACTACGGGCGCAGGGACAGGCACCGCCAGGGGTTCCACGGGCTGAACAGCAGGCTCGACGAGCTCCAGGCAGCCTTCCTGAGGGTGAAGCTCAGGCACCTGGATGAATGGAATGGGATGCGGAGGCAACACGCGAATCTCTACGGCGAGTTGCTCCAGGGCGTTGCAACTCCGAAAGAGATGAAATGGGCGAAGCACAACTACCATCTTTACGTAATCCGCTCAAAGAAGAGGGACCGGCTGCAGGCATTCCTTGCGAAAAAAGGGATAGGCGCTGAAATCCACTACCCGGTTCCCCTGCATCTTCAGGACTCCTGGAAATTTTTGCCGAAGAAAAGGCTGCCGGAAACGGAAAAGGCCTGCAATGAGGTGCTTTCGCTTCCAATCTATCCCGAGCTTTCGCAAAGCCAGATAGAACGAGTTGCGCAAGCGGTGAATGGGTGCCCGTGATGGACGATTCACGGCTTCTCGCAGAAGCGCGCAAGGGATATGCCTATGAGAAGAACCCGCTCGTCTCGGTCTGCATACCAACCTTCAACAGGGGTAAGCTTCTTGCCGAGCGCACAATCCCGTCGGTCCTGCGGCAGACTTATAGGAACTTCGAGATAGTCATAGTCGGTGACGGCTGCACGGACGATACCGCGAAAAGGCTGCGCGCGCTCGGCGATTCCCGCATCCGGTTCCACAACTTCAAAAAGCGGAGCAGCTACCCTGCCGACCCGCTGGAGCGCTGGTGCGTTGCCGGAGTTCCCCCGTTGAATGCCGCGATCGACATGAGCCTGGGCCGCTGGATAGCGCCAATGGGCGATGACGACGAGTTCCTACCCAACCATATTGAAGCGCTCCTGCGCTTTGCGCAGAAGAATGACCTGGAGCTCGCCTATGGCGCGGCTGATGCGGAAGGGGAGCCGGAATCCTGGAAGCGCATCGGAGAATATCCCCCCAAGCAAGGCCAGATAACGGACTCTGCGGTGATGTACCGTTCGGAGCTGCGCTGCTTCAAATATGATGAGGAATGCTGGAGGACCAGGACGCCCTCGGACTGGGCGCTTTTCTCCAGGATGATCCGCGCCGGAGTCCGCGTTGGTTTCTTGGACATGGTCATCACAAGGCATCACTTCTCGAAGAGGCGGCCGCTCAAGCAGATGCGCCGGCACCTTGAGTTGCAGGAAATCGAACGCCTGCGCCGCGAGATTGAGGAGTACAAGGAGCGCGAAAAGCGTTACCGGCCGGCCAGGAGATTGTACGACGCGCTCACCAATCCGGTGGATGCCGCGCGAAAGATAAAGAAGCGCATTATGAAGAGAGCCCCCAGAGGGATTTGAACCCTCGACCTATCGCTTACGAGCCCTTTCGCGTCAATTTTCCGTTAACGCTTTTAGGATGTCGAGCGACGAGCGGAACGCGAGGAGCGTCCGCGCAAGCGGCGACACCGAAAAGGGTTACGAGGCGATCGCTCTACCACTGAGCTATAGGGGCGATTGCGAAGGTAGGTTGTGCCGATAGATTATTTAAAGCGTAGCGGGGCCAAACCTAAACGATGGTGTTCTCCATCCTTCACTGGCTCCCTTCAGCCATTGCGGCAGTCCTGGTGATAGCGCTTGCTTTTGCCAGGGGAAGGGAACGCAACCTCGCGCTCGGAAGCCTGATGGCGGTCTTCGCCATCATCGGCCTGGCTGGCTACCTGCAGGCGGGCGATTACAATTTAACGCCGCTCGATTTCCACACTCTTCATGCCATGCTCGGGATTGCCACACTCCTGGTTTCCCTCGCAGTCTTCGCATACGCGATGCTCGTGAGAAGGAAGGATGGGGAGGCGCAGTTCCATTGCTGGCCCGGCTACCTTGCCGCGGCTCTCGCGGCAGTCACCCTACTGATGGGCCTGCTGCTCCTCCTCGGGCTCGCGCCGGGAGAAACCGGGCCCGTGAATTTGAGCGCGCAGGTGCCTGCCTCCGGCACGCTTCCAGAAATGGAAGCAACTGAATTCCAGGGGATTGCGCTCACGCCGCTGAGTGCGCAAGGCAATACCGAAATCGCGGGAACGCAACACATAAACAGGAGCAGTTACCGGCTCCAGGTCACGGGCCTCGTGGAGAGGCCGATGAACTTCACCTACGACGACCTTCTTCAGTTTCCCGCCTACTCGGAAGCCGCATACATGCCATGCGTGGAAGGATGGGGGTTCATGGCGAAATGGACGGGCTTGAGGCTGGGCGACTTGCTCGACAGGGCGGGCGCGAAGCCGGAGGCGCGGTACATAATCTTTTACGCGGTCGATAACTATTCGACGAGCCTGCCAATCGATTACGTGAAGGCCAACAACATCCTTCTCGCTTACGGAATCAACGACGTGACGCTTCCCCCGGAGAGGGGATTCCCGTTCCAGGTCGTGGCCGAGAGCAAGTACGGCTATAAGTGGGCGAAGTGGGTTGACAGGATAGAAGTTTCCGCGGAGGATAAGCCGGGCTACTGGGAGTCAAATGGCTACAGCAACTCCGCGAATGTCGGGGAGCTGCCGTACGGGTGAGTAAGCCGCTTTTTGAAACTGAGTGCTGTGCTAGGGGTTCATGATAAGGACGGCGAGGTTGAGGGCTGCCGCAAAGCTCCCCCAGAGGAAATACGGCACGAGGAGGTAGGCCGCGGTCTTTGAGATGCGGTAGAATAGAATTATTGTTGCCAGGAGCGTAACCCAGAGGAGCGCAATTACCGCAAAGCCGTAAAGTGGGGAGTGCATGCCGAAGAACGCGATGGACCAGAGGACGTTTAGGAAGAGCTGTGCCGCGAAGAGGCTGAGCGCCCACCTTACTTCGTGCTTCTTCACTCCTTTAGTCCAGACCAGGTAGGCGGAGATGCCCATGAGCGCATAGAGCGCCACCCACGCGGGGCCGAAGACCCAGCCGGGAGGGGTGAAGAACGGCTTGTTCAGGGCAGCGTACCAAGTCGGGATTGAAGGTATCGTGAAAATTGAGCCTATGACTCCTGCAATCTCGCAGGCGACTATCCCCGCGAGCATGCCCGGGATGTCGCGCGTTCCTATCCTCTCCACAGGCTCACTTCTTTCCAGTCACTTTTATCAGGTGATAGCCGAACTGCGTCTTCACCGGCGCGGAAACTTCGCCTGGCTTGAGCGAGAACGCCGCATCCTCGAATTCCTTCACCATCTGCCCCTTCGAGAAGAAGCCCAAATCGCCCCCGTCCTTCTTGCTCGGGCACGATGAATATTTCCTTGCGAGCTCGGCGAAATCCTTCCCTGCCTTCAGTTCATTCACCACGTGGTTCGCCTCTTCCAGGGAAGAAACGAGTATGTGGCTTGCTCTTACCATCATTTTAACACCTCAGCCTATGGCGAACAGATGCAGATATGGCTGGCGCGTATTTTAATACCGAGCAGTTCAAATTCGCATGAGGTTGATTTGAATGAAACTTCCATTGTATGTATTCGTTCTTGTCTTGATTGCTGCATTGGTTTTCGCACAGGAGGAGCAGCCCACTGTCGGGACATTCGGCTGCAGCCCGGGGTTAGTTGAGGATCCACCGTGCGCCGCACAATGCTGCGGGAATAACGGTGGGCAATACTCTTTCGCCGAAAGAACGTGCACTGTAAACTCGAGCATCCGATGGAATGCGACAATGTCCTGTGAAAGCGTCATGGGATGCTGCAAGGAATCGGCCGGCAACCCGACCTGCAGCACTGGCCCAGCCCTGATATTGGCGGGCCTGGCGACTTGCGCAATGCTGGCCGGTTATACCCGTAGGACGAAGCCCAGGCAGCCGTAGGGAAGCGGATTGCTTACTTCGCGAACTTCTTCGCGTTTACCTTCAGGATTTCAATACCTGGCAATTTTTCGCCGCTCATGAACGCAAGCACGGCACCGCCCGCGGTTGAGATGTGGTCCACCGCAATTCCCAGGTCAAAGGCGACATTTCCCATGTGCCCTCCGCCGATGAGGGTGTAGGCCTTGGAGCGCTCCATGGCGAACAGTATTTTCACCGTTCCCTTCAGGAAGGTGGGATTCTCATACATGCCCATCGGCCCCTTTGAGAGGACCGCGCGCGACCTCATTATCTCCTCGGTGTAGACTGCGATGGTCTTCGAGCCTATGTCAACCGGCGGGTATTTCGCGAGCTTCTTGTCGCTCACCAATACCTCCTCGCGTCCCCCGTATGAGATTGCAATGTCTATCGGAAGCTCGATGCGGTCCTTGAACACCGCCTCTATCTTCTTTATCTTATCGAGCAGCTTGTCGAGCTCCTCGCCTTTCTCCGAGATTGCAGCGCACGCCTCCCTGGGCACGAGGCCGCGCACGTGCAGGAAAGCCTGCGCGACCGCGCCCCCCACGAGAATCTTGTCAACCGTGTTCTTCTGCAGCGTGGTCTCAACTACTTTCACGACCTCCTTCAGCTTGGAGCCGCCGATCACATAGACCGACGGCCTCCTCCCTTTCTCCACCGCGCGGTACATGGCATCCATCTCCTTCTCAATCACCATGCCTGCGCATGCCGGAAGCACTACCGAGAAGCCGGTGACTGACGGCTGGGAGCGGTGCGAGACGGAGAAGGCGTCGTTTATGAAGATGTCGAACTTCGGCGCGAGAGCCTTCACGAGCGATGTCTCCGCGCCCTTCTCGGGCTCCATGTTCTCATTGTCCTCGTCCAGGAACCTCGTGTTCTCGAGCACCAGGACCTCGCCGGGCCTCAGGGCGTCTATGGCTGCCATTGCCTTCGCTCCCGTCAGGTCATCGCAGAAGATTACCTTCTGCGGCTCGAGCGCCTGCCCCAAGATTTCCGCATGCTTCCTCAGCGTGACGCAGTCGTCCTGCCCCTTCCTCCCCTGGTGGGAGATTGCCACGATTTTCGCAGCGCCTTTGAGCGCGGAGAACGTGGGCTTGTAGACCCGTATTCTCATGAACTCCAGCGGCTCCCCCTTCTCGCCGAGCGGGGAGTTGAAGTCGCATCGGATTAGGACTTTCTTTCCCGTGAAGTCGAAGTCCCTCATTGTCTTGAAGCCGCCAACATCGTTCGCCATCAAATCACCTAGCAAAGGAAGGGGGTTTCCTTCCCCTTCTCGCCAACGAGGATTGCAGCGGGAACCTCGCCCGCGCCAATCATCAGCGCCTTGTCTGTCTTCGCCATGGAGGTCTTCACATCGCAGACGTTCATGACCGCGCGTATTGCGTCAACCGTCTCCGGGACCACATCCGACTCGTTGTGGATTGCCATGATATAGATGAGCTCATCGCCCTTCACGGAGATGGAGTCCGCCCACACTAGTATCTTCATCAGGTCGTCCCTTCCGCCGCGGAGGGATGCCGTGTCCCTGCCATAATCCATGATGTGCGAGGTGCTCAGGAACCCGTCAACGCCCGAGATGAGCTTCACCCTCGGCGTGTTCTGGAAGACCTTTATCACCGCATCCTTTGTCGCTGGCTTCTTGAGCTTCGCCCTGATTATGTGCATGTGCATCAGCGTGGTTGAGCACTTGATTGCAACGGTTGTTATCGGCACTTCGGGGATTACGGTCTGCACATCGGGCCCCTGGTGGGAAGGAATAGTCAGTTCCGGGACGAGCGAATTTATCGGCCCGGTCTTTATGTCGTTCGGGTCAGCGGCCCTCCTCGCGAGCACCACGAATGACTCCGCAATCCCGAACGCCTGGTGGATTGCCCAGAGAGTCCTCGAAAGGCCGGTCGTGTTGCACGAAACTACGCGGACGAACTGCTTCCCCTTCGCCTTGTCGTAGTTGCACTGTGCGGTGAAGGATACCTCGGCGACGTCTTTCTTCTCGCCTCCCTGGAATATTGCCTTCTTGCCCAGTTTCTGGTAGAGCGGCTTGTAGGTCACGCCAACCTTCCCCGGCGTGCAGTCGAGAATCACGTCGCAGCTCTTGAACAGGTCCTCTGCGAGGCCTGCAGCCGGCACGCTGAACTTCTTGAAATTGTCCAATGACGCCTGGTCAGGCACGTAGACTTTGTACCCCTTCATCACCGCGACCTTCGCGGAATAGTCCGGGTGCTGCTTCACAACGCCGAGCAGCTCCATGTCGTCCTGCTTGGAGACCGCGTCAGCCACCCTTTTCCCAATCACACCGTAGCCGTTGACTGCAACCTTCACCTTAGCCATTCTCGACCACCTCAGCGGATTAACAGAAACAGACCTCTATGTTGTAGGAAGGTATAATTTAAAAGTATTTGCCGCCCGCCAAGGCGAAGAGATTATCGCCGGCTCATAAGTATGCGCGAGCCATGGCGACGAACCGCTCGGTTTCGAAGACGTAGGCCTCGGCCTCGCGGTAGCTGAACCTCTTCCGCCCATAATCCGCGCCGCTCTTGTCCGTCATGGCCCTTGCGAGCAGGCGCTTAAATGCGGCTTCCTTGGCCTGAATTTTGTTCTCGCGCAGAAGGTCTGCAAAAAGCGCTGGCGCATCTTCATGCCGCGTGGACTTGCGGCCGAGAAGCCTCATCGTGAGGGCGTCGTTCGCCCGTATCAGGGCATGGATGGCCTGCGCGCAGCATACGGCCGCCCGCGACTCCTCCGACTGCGCTTCCGCAAGGCTGTGCTTCGCCGAAGCCAGCCATCCCTCGGCTTCTTTCAGTGCGCGGAGTGGCTCGTCATTCATTTCAATCTCACCGCCCCTTTCCCCTTCAGGAAGTCCTTGAGCTCCCTTTCGCTGCCGAATTTCAGGGGCACCAGCTTCGTGCCGTATGCCTCGTAAACCCTGAAGACGAGCCCCTCGGCGTCGAACCCTTTGCCGGCAAGGACTGCGAGGTCGATGTCGCTCGACAGCTTCTCCTCGCCGCGCGCGACGCTCCCGAAGAGGTAGGCTTCCCTCACCCCATTCATGCGCCCCAGCATCCCTTTCAGCCTCGCCGCCGTGAATGCCTGCGGCGACGAGCTGGCGCCAAGGATTCCGGCAAGCGAGCGCGCGTATGGCGAGTCATGGTACCTGACGACGACGCTGCGGCCGAGCTTCCCTGTTTCCACGACGCCTGCGCACTCCCAGAGCCGGACGATGCGCCATGCCGAGGCGAACGGGACGCCTGCCGTCCTCGCAAGCTCGCTTATGCTGAAGTCGCGCTTCGGGAACCTCTGCAGCGCCGAGAAAAGCTCGCGCGAGCCGCGGCGTGCCAGAAGCTCAATCGTTTCCATTATAAAACCTATCCATCTCTGGATAATGTTATCCATTTTTGGATAATAGGTTAATAAGCATTACGCCCGCCAAAGCAAAGAAATTATCGCCAGTAGAAAAAAGAAAGGCGTCACCCCGTATCTTCCATCTCGGAGCAGGGCTCACACGCCTCTTCCTCGTAGGTTACCTTCTCGCAAAATCCAAAGTCCAGAAGGGTCTTGCAGTACTCGATGCACCCGCAGGTTCCTATATGGCACATCTCACTCATCCCCTGGCTCCGGCATTTCCATTTCCGGTTCCGGGCCCTCGGGCCCCATCGGCATCGGTCCTATTCCCATTTTTCCACTCCGCCACCGAGGCGGCTGGCACCTGTTCTAGGGCCAGTGAAGGACCAGTCAGAAACAGACCATAAAGAACGATCGCAACATCGGCCCTGTCCAGGTTCCCCTACCTGTTAAGCGGGGACTTCCCGAACAGATACCAGCGTTGCGTCTCTGTCATGGCGCATTTATTTCGCATTTTGGGTATATAAATATGCGCCCACGCCGTAATCGCCCACGCTTTTTAACCAGAAGCTGCAGAAATTAGGCGTGAAAGCGAAGACGGTTGTCCAAACCCCTGCCCAGGCGACTCTTCATGAGGCAAAGCAGGAGAAGACAGTTGCGAAATCTTCTCCTCAGGAGGCGAAGCAGGAGAAGACAGTTGCGAAAAAATCCTCTCGGGAAACTCTTCAGCAGGCTCAGCAGGAGGTTCAGGCCGAGGTGAGGAAGATTCCGAATGCCGGGAACTCCAAATACTCCGGAGAGCAGCTGAAGACGGTGTTAGGCAACCTGGAGAGGCTTGTGGATAATGCCAAAATCGCGGAAGGCGATGGCAAGCCGACCCGCAACAAGCTCTGCATCGAGGCGGTCGGGGATTCCGGAGTCTGCGCAGGTACGCTTGTCAAGTATGTCTGGAACAAGAAGGGAACGCATCTTCCAGACAAATTCAAGAAGTGGGCGGCAAGGATACTCAACAACTACCGGAGGATAGGCAGGCGCATTGATGGTAGCTTCAAGTTTACCGATGCGCGGTTCGAGAACACTATTTCATACCTGGAGAAGCGCGTCGAGGGGCTGGAGAAGGGGGAAGGCGACAACAAGCCCTCTTTCCTAGATATCTGCAAGGAGGCCGGCGCGCTGCCGGAAGCCAACATGAACGGGATGACGCTCTGCAGGTATATCACGGTCAAGCGCCTGAAGGCACGCATTCCGAAGGAATTCCGGAAAAGGGCAGCTGCCGCGCACAAGGCGTATGAGGCGATTGAGAAGAGGTGCGCGATGCCCGACTCGCAGAAATACAGCGAGGAGCAGTTCAGGAAGGCCGTAGATTATCTTGAAGGGAGGATTAGCCGGCTTGAAAAGAATATCAGCATGCCGCTGCCGTCGTTCACTAACCTCTGCAAAGGCGCGAAGAAGGTTTCGGGAATCAAGTGGAGGACAATTTCCGAGTATCTGAAGTCCGAGGAGAGCCAGGAATTCATCCCGGGAAGCCTGCAGCCCAGAGCCATTGTGCTTTATGCGCGCTACCTGGAGCTGGACAGGAAAAAGAAGGAGATGGCGCTAAACCACGTTGAGGGCCGGCTCACAAAAATAAGGGACGGGCACCTTCCGCTCGAATACATCGGGGTTATGTGCGATGAGGCGGCTGCCCTCACCGGGATGGGCGGAGAGACCATACGCGAGCGTTACATACTCAACAACAGGTCCGGCAGGAGAGGCCTTCCGAACACGAAACTGCAGCAGCAGGCAGCGAGGATAGATGCGCTTTATGATGAGCTGAAGGATGAGAAGGAGGTCAAGAGTGCTGTTGAAAAGGCCAAGAAGACGATGGAACGGGGCGAGGGGAGCGCTGACACGATAAGGATAGGAAAGCGCGAAGTGAATGTTTCCGTCATCTTCAGCAAGGTCTGGGTGGACTTCCAGCTTTCGAGGTTGGAGCAGGTAGAGCTGGTATATACCGTGGAGAACGACCCAAGATATGCGGCGGCGAAGGAAAGGCTGGGCACCGAAGCCTGGTGGGAGCAGCTCAAGAAAAAGGCGCGGATGGGGGCAGAGTGAAAAGGAGCGCCGGGGATGGGATTTTCAGCGCACCTGAAAGCGCCTTGCCTTCAGGCGAGCGCGTTTGAACCCATACTGCCCTTGCGGGCAACCAGATATCGCAACCCCGGTTGCGCTGGCTCGCTCGTCGTTGCCAAACGACCTCGCTCGCCGCGCATATCCTCGGTTTCGATGCTTCCGACAGCACCGCATTCTGCGAGGACGGGATACTCGAGTCTGGCGCGTTACCTGGCTCCGCCACCCCGGCAAAGTGAAAGTAAGATTTGCGGCGAGAAGTTTTAAAGGCAGCTCTTTTCCGTTAACGCTTTTACGATATGAGCGCACGAGCAGAGCGAGAGCGAGCGGGTGAACCTCGTGAGCGGTGCGCTCAACGGAAAAGGGTTATTATAGTATCGTCTGCCTCGTCACCGCTCTTTCGTATTCCTTGCATGAAACTATGAACGAGGCGAGGGACCAGGCCTGGTAATGGGGGACCGGGGCGTCAGTTCCGTCGCCGTTGTAGAGCTCCGGAATTCCTCCGAAGTTCTTTGCAAGAATGTCGCTTATCAGCGGGTAGATATAGATATTGTAGGCGCGCTCCGTGTGCCCTGCCTTAATCTCCCTCTTCGCTGCCATTGAATTGAATACGGGCCACTGGTTCCCGCGGTGGTAGCTGCCGTCGCCAACGTGCTTTTCGAAGTAGCCCACCTCGTCCGGGGCAAGGGTGCGTATTCCCTTGCCTGCGAGCTTCTCCTTGGTGAGAATAAGGATGTCAGCCTCCAGCTCCTCATCAACCACGCCGCAGTCGAGCGCGATGAGCTGGTTTGGCGTGAGTGCCGAATACTTCGCCATTTCGCCTGTGAGCAGGTCTGCGAAGTATTTGCGCGCGACACCGCCGAGCTTTGCGCTGCACTTGAATGACTGGAGCGCGTTGATGGCTATTGCGGATGAGCGGAGAAGCTTGTCAGCGAACCTCTCATCAAATAGCTTTGCTAGCAGCAGGCAGTCGTAGATGAAGAGCGCCTGAACCTCTATCGGGAAGCCCTCGCGCGGCGTGAACTCCGTGTCCATCCAGGTCTCGTAGGGCTTGCACCTGACGAGGCCTTTCGCATTCTGCCTCTTGTCGATTATCTGCTCGAGCGATGCGCGGATGAGGTCCGCCTTTTCCTCGAAGAACTTCTTATCCCCAGTAAGCAGCGCGTATTCGCCCGCGCGCCTGAAAAGCCATAGAGTCCCGTCAAAGCCGCGCCAGCCCGGTGGGTCCAGGCGGTCTGCGAAAACGCCTTCGCCGTTCATGTTCTCCTTCCTCAGCCAGAGGCCGAGGATTTGGCGCGCCTTGTCGTAGAGCCCCAATTCGAAATAGGCCTCAAGCGAAATCATGGAGTCGCGGAGCCATCCCTTGTCGCCTGCGAACCAGCGGTCGCCGGAAGCGGGAAGGCAGCCGTTGAACTGCAAGGAAAGGAACTGCAGGACCGCGAGCTGGAATGCGCGGTTCAGCTCATCATTGTTAGTCTTGAGCCTGAAACGGCTGGAGAAGGTGCGGATGCGCTCGCTTTTCGCCATCTTCAGCTCCTCGTAGTTGTTCCGCAGCCTCTCGTAATTGGTGCGCGCCTCCTCAGGCGTGTTTCCGAAGCCGATGAAGAAGCGCTTCCCCTTTATTGTGCACGGGGAGAAGCACCAGCGCTCGGCGATGTCGTTGCGGTCGTAGTCCTGTGGGTAGAACTTGTAGCGGTATTGGTGCAGCGGGGAGATGTCGCCTCCGCTGTCGCCCAGAGTTGCGAAGACGCCCTGCGAGCCGATAGTTGCGCGGCCGGACTCGATGCTTGAGGAGTAGTCCGTCCAGTTATGGGAATACCTGTCCCTGATGTCGAACTCGGGCTGGAATGTGATGGAGGAGAATTCGCCGTAGTAACTTATCGCGATGGCGGGGAAGCCGTCAGGGAGGAAGATTTCCTCCGTAATCTTCTTTCCGTTTGCGTTGTAGGCCTTCTCGGCAATCACGAAATCGGCCTGGAACGAGGCCTGGTTCTCGGGGGCGAGCGCGTGGCTGTCCGCGATTGCGAACCAGCCTTCCATCAGCTTCCGCGTTCCCCAGAAGAGCCCCTGATATTTGGAAGGGTTTTCAATCTCCTTTTCCTTGTGCCGCTGGTTGCGGATTTGCTGGTGCGGAAGAAGGAGGAAGAGATTGTCGCCGTTATTCAGGAGGAAGTCGTTCGCCGGCGAGGGTTTGGCCTGAAGCCTCATGGAAGGAATTTAAACCGCGCTATTTAAATGTTGCCGCATGGCACGCGCTACCGGGTATATCGTCCTGAATTTGAAGGCATATGCAGAGTCGACAGGAAAGGGGGCGGTCAGGCTCGCGAAGATAGCTGATGAGGTCTCGCGCGAGATGGAGGTCAGGGTGATAGTCTGCGCGCAGGCGACAGACCTTTCAAGGGTTGCCAAGGCCGTGAAAATCCCCGTTTTCGCGCAGCACGTTGATGAGAAGAAGCAGGGGGCTTTTACCGGGAGCATAACTGCTGAGGCTGCGAAGGATGCGGGCGCGGACGGCACTCTTATCAACCACTCCGAGAGGAAGCTGAAGCTCGAGCAGGTGGGCGCAATAATTGCCAGGTGCAAGGAGGCGGGCCTCCTCGCGATGGCGTGCGCGGCAACGGTTGCCGAGGCCGAGGAGATAGCGAGGTTCGGGCCGGAGTTCATAGCAATTGAGCCGCCAGAGCTGATAGGGAGCGGAATCTCGGTTTCTACTGCGAATCCTGATATTGTGAAGAATTCGGTGAAGGCAGTCCATGCCGTGGCGGACATCCCCGTCCTCTGCGGCGCCGGAATCTCAAATGGCGGCGATATCAAGAAGGCGATGGAGCTCGGGGCAGCGGGCGTGCTCCTCGCGAGCGCTTATGTCAGGGCGAAGGACCCGAAGGCGCTCCTTACTGAAATGGCCAGGAACGTCTAGCATTTTCCGTTAACGCTTTTAGGATATGGCAGCGAGCGAGCCGCAGACACGCTGCGAGCGAGCGTCGCCAACCGAAAAGGGTTAAGGCGAAGGACCCGAAGGCGCTTCTGACCGAAATGGCGAAGAACGTCTAGGCTCTTTTCCGTTAACGCTTTTAGGATATGCGCCTTCGAGCGAAGCGAGAGCGAGTCGCCCTGCTGACGAGCGACGGCGCAACCGAAAAGGGTTAAGGCAGACGGAAAGGTTTTTAAACAAACTAAAGTCAATTGCTCATTAGTGGCGTTCAGTAAAACCTAGAGGTGGTGTTGTGGGCGGGATAATGGGGAAGAGCTGGAATGACTATATCAAAGTGATAACGCTGCCTCTGGCGGTGTGGATACTGTGGGACCTAGCTAGCTTCGTGGTTGGCATCGTGTTCGCCTCGCAGTTTACCGCTGCCGTGGCCGAGGGCGCAGATGCCACAGGGGCGGCTGTGATAATTATGGTCATGGGCCTCGTAGGGCTGCTGGTCTATGCGATAGCAGGCCTCTGGATTGGCTGGAATACGGTGAAGATGATAAAGGGCTCGTACATTGAGGCTGCCGTGGCCGCGATAATTGCCGCGGTAATCGCCACCGTCGTGTCGGTCGTCCTCGGAATCATCTCATCGGTGATAGCCGGCGGAGTCGCAGGCCTTGCAACCATGCTGGTAGGGCTGCTAATCACGGGTGTTATTGGCCTTATACTCGCTTGCGTGATTGTGGTAATCTTGGCAGTGATAGGGGTGTTCATCGCCAAGATGATGGGCAAGAGATAGGCGGCCTTCGATTTTCATTTTTTTTATTTCCTGAAATAGGCAGTCGGACTGTCAAAAGAGGTGGATTGAATGGTGGAATTTGATTGGAGCATAGTAATGCAGCGCATGTCTGAGGCTACTGCCGCGATGGCAGTCGGCCTGATGCAGGCGGTCTGGGCGGCGTTCATCATCGTCGCTTACTACATTCTCGGCTGGTGCATCGCATTCGTCCTGATTGGGCTTCTCAAGAGCGCATTCGCGAGCATAAAGCTCGAGCAGAAGATAAAGGAGCTTGGCATCCAGAACGCACTGCTTGGGATCAAGCTGACCGACCTGGTTTACGGGCTGCTTAAATTCTATATTATAGTGGTGTTCCTCGGCGCTGCTGCCGCGCGCGTGGAGCTCGGGATTGTGACCGAGAAGCTGATTGACCTTGCGAACTACGTCCCGAACCTCATGCAGGGCCTTATCATAATCGTCGCGGCCCTGTTTGCGGCTGACTATGTCGCGGGAAGGATCAAGGGCGTGCAGTTCGCGAGGACCCTCGGCATGCTCATAAAGGTCTTCGTTGGATACACCGCGCTGGTTATCGCGATGCCGTCCATCCTGCCCCAGGCTGACACCTCAATCCTCAAGACCGCATTCACCCTGGTGGTAAGCTCGGTGGCAATCGCCGTTGGCTTGGGCCTGGGCATTGCGCTCGGCTGGGGCCTGAAGGACACGGTCAGCGAAGTCGCGAAGAAGAAGAGGAAAATGCTCGAGAACCTCCTTTAAGGTTCCTTCTTTTCCTTTTTCTTTCCCTTTTTTCTTCATCTTTTTTGTGCCGTCCCCCAGAAGAATCCCTGCATGAAGCCGCACATCCGCACCCCGCTCCCGGGCCCGAATGAGAGGAAGACGGCTGCGATGAAAAGGTTCGCGGTGAATTCTACTTTCGAGTACCCTTCTGCGATCAGGGATGGGAAGGGCTGCTGGCTTGAGGACACGGACGGGAACAGTTTTCATGGCGTCTGCCCGAGCGGAGTCTCAATCTAGGGTTATGCTTGCTTGTCTTCAATCTAGGATTAGGTCGACTTCTGGACCGTCTCTACTGCTATGTAAAGAGTTTCAGTTATGCTGCCGTCGTTAACATCCACGACGTAGCCGTAGGGCCACGCACGGGTTATGTCGTATCTCGCTATATCCTCCATCCTGGAGTTCATGAGGACTATAGCCATGTTGCGCCTGCTGACCGAGCCGCTTATTGTCTGGTAGCGCCAGCTATAGAGCTCACTCTGCTGCATGTACGGGATGCGCAGGACTATGTTGCGCGGCGTGCCTGTCGGGCCGTTGGAAAGGAAGAGCGCATCTGGGTTCTTGGGGTCGAGCCTCTCGCCGGGCGCAACCGTTACCCCTACGCGGTCATAGCTGCTTGAGGTCACTATGCCGTCAATCTCAACCCTGAACCCACCATAGCCTGCGCCCAGGTAGTCGAGCCAGACAACGCCCGTGGGCGCATCACCCTCGCCCCCTCCAACGCCTGCAGGGGTAGGTGTTGGCGTCGGGGTTGGAGTAGGTGTTGCCTCGGGCGTCGGGGTTGGAGTTGAAACAGGAGTTGGGGTGGGAGTAGGTGTTGCCTCAGGAGTCGGAGTGGGCGTCGGCGCGATTTCGACGCAGGTGCAGTTGATTGTGCAGAACAGCCCTGATGGGCACGGTATTCCGCGCTCGCACATTTCACCCAGGTCCAGAATTCCATTGCCGCAATAAGGTGAAGGCTGCGGGGTCGGTGTCACGGTGGGCGTTTCAGTGGGCGCGGGAGTGCCGGTTTGCTCGGGCGTCGCGGTCGGCACAGGTGTGCCGGTTGGCGCTGGAGTCGCCGTGTGCACTGGCGTAGGGGTAGGAGTAGGGGTGCCGCCCTGCCACGGGAGCGTTATGCAGCCCGCGAGCAGTATGACCGCCGCAGCCGCAATGATGATAAGATTGAAGTGTTTCATTCCCTTCACCCGATGACGCCCAAATCCCTCTCAAACGTCGTATAATTGTAGATGTAAGTCGCATATGTTATCCCATGTATGAGCCCCGTCGTCCGCGAGGCGGGCGTTGTGCGGTAGAAGAAATACTGGGTCTGCACCACTCCTGAGCCCGTGCGGATTTTCAGTACCATATCCTTCATATGGCCCGGGGTGCCCGGGTCCTCAGTATACCACGCTTTCAGGCTGCTGTCATTGTAGAACCCTGAAACCGGCGCCGTTATGAAGAGGGCGCTGTAGGTCGTTGCGCCAGGCGATTTGGTGACCGTTGGTGAACCGCCTACTCTGGTTTCCACTATTTCCGTGAAGGTCGAGAATTCAATCGGGTTGTTTGGGTACGCCTGGTACCTGGCATCATACTGTAATATGGTGGAGAACGGGCCGTCCGGCAGTGCCGGGCGCGCATTGATTATGAGCGCGAATGCAAGCAGCGCGAAGAGGATTGCGTAAAGCCTCATGAAGGTTTTATTGAAAGAGAGGATTTATTAATCGATTGTTGCCTTCCGCAGCTTCTCCGAGTAGTCTATGCAGGCCGCCTTCTTGTCCGTAAACTCCTCTATCGAGTCACCTTATGACGGAGTCACGGTCGGCGTGTCTATCAGGTAGAAGTCATCGACCTCGATGTAGCCGTGCTGCCTTGTGGCGGATGCGTCCACAATCTTCAGGTAGCCCCTCTTGTTAAGCCATTGGCTCACGTCCCAGGAATAGCGCCTGAAGCTTGTCGTTGGGTTGTCCGGCTCAAGGTGCTTCACGGGCTGCCCGTCAACCCAGAGCTCAACGTAAATCTGCCCATTCTGCATTCCGGTTGCGAGGAATTCCAGGTAAGGCTTGGAGATTGTAAACGCATCGGAGGTAAGCGTGCCCCTTGCGCCGGCGTCCCGGATTGGGAGATATGAGGAGGCGGCATACCTTCCCTCGTAGTTATAGTAAGGCTGGTCCAGGTACATGTGGTTCACGTTCGCGGTGATGATGTCGGACGGCTCGCTTCCGAAGCCAGTATCGGTCACGGTCCAGTGCGAGTAGTCGCCCGTCTCGAAGTTTCCGTTCTGCAGTGGAACCTTTGCTGGCTGGACAGCCGGAGTCGGGGTCGGCGCGGGAGTCTGGGTGGTAGAGGGCGTATGCGTTGCTATCGGAGTCGGCGCGGGAGTCGCGGCGTGGAATGGCGTCGGAGTTGCAGGTGGAGTATATGTGGGCGTGGGGGTCGGGGTTGTCTCGCCGATTGGAATGGAGATTCCGCAAACGGAGAACAGCATAAGAACGGCGCCTGCAGCAGCGAGAATTGCGAAATTCCCGGACATCCGACCACCTCGGATTAGCTTTCGCGCCACTATTTAAAAATGGCGCGCCAAATGATTTGCCATGAGGTTCCTCGCATCAGCACTTCTTCTTTTCGCGCTTCTCCACCTCGCGCAGGCGATAACCCTCTCGGACCCGCAACTTGTGAAGAGCATGGATATCGAGGTCACCGAGAGCGGGAATATTTCCGCGACGAGCGGGGAAATGACTAACCTGAGCATGAATACGACGATTCCGCAGGCATCCGCATACCAGACGATAAACTACAGCGGGAGGACTGCCGTGGATGCAGATGGCAATATCCTCGCGAGCATCAGCGAGGCCGCGCCGCCCAACCCCTACAATTACGAGATAAGGAGCACGGGCACCGTGAGGGAGAGGGTTACTGGCGAGCTGCCGCGAAGCTATATCGTTCCCCCGGAATACGCGAGATACACGCTCCCGGGCCCGAAGGTGCAGAGCGACGACCCGGAGATAAGGAGTGTGGCGCAGGAGGTGACCGCGAATTCGACGGACGACTGGGAGCGGGTTGCGAAGCTGGCGGTTTTTGTCAATAATTATGTGCAATATGATGAGAGCTACACCGGGCAGGAGAAGGACGCGAAATGGGTGCTGCAGAACAGGAGGGGCGTGTGCGTGGAATATTCTACGCTGTTCATCGCGCTCTCGCGCTCGCTCGGCATTCCCTCCAGGTTCGTTTCGGGCTACGCCTTCAGCAGATACGGGACATGGCTCGGGCACTCCTGGGCAGAAGTGTATCTGGGCGAGTGGGTGCCGGTGGACCCGACCTGGCTCGAGGCGGGCCATCTCGACGCCACGCACGTTGAAACGTTCAAGAGCGCGGACAACGGGGCCGAGGGGAACGCTGTCGCTTTCATTGGCCATGGCGCGCAACTCGAATGGAACCGGAGCGAGGCATTTGGCGGGCAGACCGAGGCCGTGCGCGCAAGCAACCTCCAGTCCAGCGAGCGGATTGCAGGCTATGAGCTTAGCTCCGGGGAGACGGAGCTCGGGTTCGGGGACGAGACGATTGTGGCGGTGAAGATTACGGGAACGGATTACCGGATTGCCGAGCTCAGCCTCGCGCAGTGCACGGGCGGCGGCAACCCCGTGAGCGTCATTGGCGAGGCGCACAAGACCGTGATACTGAGGCCGGGCGAGGAGCAGTTCGTCCTCTGGAGGGTCAAGGCGAACGACCTGCTTTCATCCGGATATATCTACACCTGCCCCATGGTGGTCAATTCAGGCTATTTCGAGGAAAAGATGTTCGAGCTGAAGGTCACTCCGGAAAAAACCTGGAGGCCGGAGTTCACCGCGTGGCTCGGGAAGAGCTCGCTCGGGCTCGGGGAGGAGCAGGAAGTCTATTATACCGTCTCCAGCCCGGATGCGGGGACCATTGAGCTTTCGGCCGAGGACGCGCGGCGCTCGGCAGCCGCAACCGCAGGCACGTGGAACTTCAGCTACATCCCATCACATTTGGGGCAGAACACGGTTTATGTGCACTGGGGAGGGGTCGTGCAGGAGCTGTCGTTCAATGTCAGCGAGGAGTCCGCGGTTGGGATAGCAAACCTCACTGCGCCGGCGTTCGCGGTCGAGGGATATGATGTGCCCATCCAGGTGCGCGTAAGAAGCAATGGGACGGCTGCAAGGAGCGTCGGGATTACCGCGAGCATCGGTTCCCAGTCAGCCAGCACGCAAGCCACGTTTGCCGGGGAGCAGACGTTCAACTTCTCATTACTGGCGAACGGGACCGGCATGCAGAATGTGAGCGCGGTGCTGGAGAGCTCGGGGATTAGGGAGGAGGCGCATTCGCTCATCGAGATTCAGCCCAGGCCGGCTGTCTCCATTTCAAATGTGAGCTTTGCCTTTGTCGGAAGCGAAACAACTGTGATACTCTGGCTGAATGCGACCGGGGAGCCGAGGGCGATGAACATCTCGGTGGATGGGACCAGTGTTCCTGCGCAGCCCGGGGAGGTCAGCGTGAGCAGCCCGCCGGGCAACAAGACGATGGGAATCGAGTGGCTGGATGTCGCGGGGAACTACTATTCGATGAACCAGACGTTATACGTGCCCGCAAGGGGCGAGCCGACCCCAACTCCTACCGCGGCAGAAACTCCGGAGGAGAAGCCCTTTTGCGCCGGATTCATTTTCCTGGCCATTCTCGCGGCGCCGCTTTTCGCGAACAGATACTTTTAAAACCAGCCGCGCCGATTTCTACGCCATGAGGACAGCACGCGGCCAGTCAGCAGTTGAATACGCATCCATCCTTGTTCTCCTTCTGATAGCCCTGATACCTATAGTCTACATCGGGCTTTCGACGATTGAGGACAGCTACAGGATTTCGCAGGCGTCCGTGGCCGTGGTCTCCATGTCGGACGCGGCCGACCTGGTGTTCGCGCAGGGGCCAGGCGCATCTACGCTAGTGGACGTCTACCTGCCGAGGTCCGTGAATCCCGCGAAGACGAACGTTTCCGGAAAGGAGATAAGAATCAACGTCTTCCTCACCAGCGGCGCGGAGCATGATTTTTTCGCGATAACCAGGGGAAACCTGACCGGTTCGCTCCCGACGAGCGAGGGCAGGCACAGGCTGCGCATCGAGATGCTGGCGTCAGGCGTCGTCCAGATAATGGAGCCTTCCTATGGGTGAGAAAGGCCAGGCGAGCGTAGAGGCGATGGGCTGCATCGTGGTACTGGTGCTCATCGCCGCCGTGGCGCAGTTCTTCGTCTTCGACAGGATGGTCAGGATGCAGGAGCTGCGGCAATACATGAGCGCCCTGGACATCTGCAACGGAGTGGCAAGCGAGCTGAACCTCGCGGGCTACTCGGAGGGGCTTTCCTCCCAGTTCTACATCCCGGGCGATGTTGCCGGGACGAATTACACGCTCATGGTCACAAACGAGTATGTCACCGTCGATTATTCCGACAAGAGCTGCGTGAGGAGATTCAACGCGCTGCAGGTGAATTATAACGGCACTGCCCCGCCGTTCGCGCTTGCCGGGGGCACGTACAGGATGAACAACACCGGAGGGGTGGTGACGATTGCGAAGGTTTCATAGGGCCCAGGTGCACTCGATAGACCTCATCATGGCCATAGTCATATTCCTGGTGCTGCTCTCGCTTTACCAGTTTACGTGGAACTCCGCTACCGCAACCACCCAGGCCAGCGAGGAGGAGCTTTCCCTCAGGGCGTACCACGTCGCGAACAGCCTTTTCGAGTCCGGAGGCTATCCCGCGGACTGGAGCCCCGAGAACGTGAGCGTGATAGGGCTCGTGACCGAGAGGAACGTCGTTGACAGGAACAAGCTTATCAATTTCATAAAGCTGCTCAACACCAACTATTCGAAGGCGAAGGAGCTCCTCGGGCTCAGCGGGGAAGAGATATACATGAACGTGACGGATCCGCAGAACAACCTAATCTACCTGGACACGATGCCCGCGAGCGGGGGAATGCCCCCGAACATCGTGGCCCTGCAGGCCGCGCACACGGGCAGCACCGCGAAGGTGTCCGCGATACTCCGCGCGAACAACTCCATCGCCATCCTCTTCGACCAGTCCGGAAGCATGGGCGACAATCTCCCCGCCGAGGGGAGGTCGAAGCTCGACGCAGCGAAGCTCGCGTTCAACAACTTCCTGTTCGCAATACTGCCCGACGACGAGATAGGGCTGACGACCTTCAGGGACTGCAGCGGCCCCGGCCCTTACACTGCGCAGAACTTCACGAGCGACCTCAACCTGGTGCGCCTTGCGGTGAACGGGATGAGCGCCAATGGCTTGACCCCGCTCGCCGGAGGCACAACCTATGCGGCGAATTTCATCAACGGCTCTGCGCGCAATTCGAACCGCGTCCTCATAGTATTCTCGGACGGCGAAGAGACGTGCAACGGGAACCCGAGCGCCGCAGCGACATACGCCATGACGCGGGGCGTCGGCAAGATAGACACGATAGGCTTCGTCCTCGCCGACAACAGCACCGGCGCGACGCAGCTCAAGCAGATGGCATCCATAGGCCGGGGCACATATTATTCGGCAAACACCTCCGTGGAGCTGCAGCAGGCGCTGGAGCAGGCCTATTCGTCCAGCGAGGCCCAGGTCGTGGTAAACGTGGTGATATGGCAGTAAAGGGAAAAATCGTGGTGAGGGGGTTCGTCTTCTCGCTCGATGCGCTCTTCGCGGTCATCCTGGCGGCGACAGCGGTCGCCGCGGTCGCGGGGATGACCATGACCAGCAAGAGCCAGGCGTACGGGAACATGCCGCTGGCGAGGGCGGCCCAGGACACGCTTACCCTGATGGACAAGCAGGGCTTCCTACCCAGCATGTTCAACATGACGGACCAGCAGGTGCAGGCGAGCATCGACGGCAACTTCTCGTCCTATCTCCCGGTGCAGATGGGGGGCGAGCTCAACATAACCATATGCCGGTACAACGACCCGGGCTTCAACTGCAGCCGCAACTTTTACACTTCGGCAAGGAACCCGCCTTCGGGCTATTCGAGCAGTGCCAGGAGGGTCTTTGCGGACCCTCTGCACAACCAGTATGGCATAGCAGTGGTAAGGGTGTGGTACACTTGAGGCGGGGATTCGTGCTCACGCTGGTGGCGTTCATCCTCTTCGTAACGCTCGTCAACATGGTGATGCAGATGAGGACCGATAGGGCGAGGGTCAGCAGCTGGTCGCAGGACATGCTCGTCGCAAGGAAGCTCCTTTATGTTACGGATGACGTGGGCGAGGACGTTAGGTTCGCATACAGCGTAAGGACCGCCAGGAGCGGCATCGCACTCACCTTCACCGACACGCTGCCGGCGAATTACAGCATCGACAGGAACCTGAGGGGATACAGAGATTTCCTCCAGCAGAAATACCTGACGCCGGAGCTCGCGCTACAGTTCTACAACATGACCGGAAGCGCGATAGCCCTCGACGCGATGCCGACCGACCTCGTGGTCCGTCCCTACAACCTCACCTACCACTACCCGGACTACGGCCAGCACCAGCTCAGCATCTACTGCGCGCCCAACGGCTATTGCAACAATACGGATATCCGCTCGGTTTCGTTCGCCTTCACGATGCCGAATTCCAACTTCACCTACATTCCGAGCTCCGGCAACAAGAGCCACTATGCGTGGTCACCGAGCGCCCTCAACTGCTCCGGCCAGCCGGCATGCATCAACTTCACGCTCGCGATAACCGACTCGCGCGGCTACGTGTTCTCCTGCCCGAGCGCAACCTGCAACTACAGCACTTTCCGCTCGGACCAGGCGAGCCTGCTCACCGTCCAGATGTCGCCGTGCTGGCTCGACCTCACGCTCGGGAACAGCGGCATAATCCAGCTCAAGCTCCGCCAGCCCAGCGACCCCAATGCCAGCTGCAACGCGACCCTGAACTCGACCATCTCGCCGACGTTCCCCTCGCAGTCCTACTACCTGGAGCTCCCTGGGCGGGTCAGCGTGGGCGACGTCAATTACAACGCGAGCAGGGTATACCAGCTCCCTGGCGAGAACATCAGCGCGCGCGAGCTGACCGAAACCTTGCCGTCAAGAGCCGCCTACCTCGACTCGGAGTGCTTCAACAGCGACACCACCAACGCTTACGCCGGCGGGTCCGGCTACAAGTATGTCTACGGGGTACTGTTCGCGAACATCTGCACCGAAAAGAACATACACATAACGAACATAAAGCCCTCCTGGGTCCCGAACAGCAGCGAGAAGATAGAGATAGTGAGGATAAACAACACGAACGTCTGGAACTATGACGGCAGCATAGGCAGCCCGCAAGGCAGGCAGCCCTCCGGGACCAAACTCGACATGCTCGACTGGACCATAGGCCCGGTCAAGACAATCCCGCTCACCTACCTGCGGTTCCAGCAGGGCATGAGGAACAAGAACATCACGCTCAACCTGACATTCTCGGACAATTCCACCGCGGTCGTCATGGTGCGGACCTAGTGATTCCATGGACCTGAGGCGCAACACTGCCCAATCCGCTGTCGAATACATGATGACGTATGGCTGGGTAGTCATAGCCATGATCATCACCATCCTTCTGCTTTACGTGCTCGGAATCTTCGACCCGGCCACCATACTGGGCGCGGAAAACTCGATAACCGGCACGACGCTTTTCAGCTTCACCGATTTCCTGGTGATGCCGGACGGCAATGTGACGCTCTACATGAGGAGCGAGTCGCCCATCAGGCTGAACGTGACCGGGATTGCGCTCGGCAGCTCCAACCTCACCGGCCTCGAGCCGTCCCTCCCGATAGAGCTCGCGCCGGGCCAGTCCATCAACGTCTCCGGAGGCTCCGGGCTGCGCGGCCAGCAGGGCGGGTCGTTCTTCACGGTAAAGCTCAGGATTTATTACTCGATAGAAGGCGCGGGCAACCATACGGACTCGGGGACGATGAGCGGCAGGTTCGGCTAGCAAAGATACTAATAATAATAGTGGACGGGGAGAATAAGAGGGATTGGTTGGCATGGCAGAGCAGAGGGAAACGGTTGAGACGGCGTGCGACAGGCTTCTCGAGCTTGTGCAGCAGAAGGGAAAGGTCTCCCTGCGCGACGCCTCAAAGGACCTCGGCGTGAGCGAGCCCGTGCTCGAGGAGATAGCGAACGTGCTTGCGGAGCAGAAGATACTGAAGGTGAAATACGGGTTCACGGGCACGTTCTTCGAGCCGATGAAGGTCACCAAGGAGGAGGCGGAGAAGGGAATCAGCGAGGCGAAGAAGCGGGCGAGCGCCGCGAAAGTGATGGATGACATCGGGCTGGACGTGTCCGCGTCCGAGCGCGCATACAGGCGCGTGGAGGACGATGTCCTGATGAGGATGAGGAAGGCGGAGGAGCTTCTCGCCTGCATAGAAGAGGAGGAGAGGGAGGCGACGGATGAGGAGCGGGCCTACCTCCTGAAGGAGGCGAAAAAGCTTGACGAGGTCGTGAAGGCATTCGGCAGCGACATAAAGGATATCAAGGATGAGGTTGTGAAGCTTACCGAGAAGCTCCGCGAATTCGAGGCGGAGACGTCGAAGGGGAAGAAAGAGAAGAAGCCGGGCCTGCTCGGCGGGCTTTTCGGCAGGCTCGGGAGGAAGAGGTGAAGGCATGGCCGCTGAGCAAAAGATAGGGGGCGCCAAGATACTCGACAAGTACACCCTTATGAGCGAGGATGTGCCCGCCGAGATAACGATTGCCGAGCGCTCGGACGAATATGTCAACACCTATGAGATGAAGCAGGTCAAGCTATTCAAGGCGACCGAGGCAATGCTGAGCTACCTGAAGGAGAAGATAATAGGCAGCGTCAATATCAAGATTTCCGAGATACTGGACCCGCGCGAGATAGAGTCAGTGAGGAAGAAGTTCATCGCCAGGGCGGAGGAGCTGGTGAGCGCGGAGATGGGCGGGCTGAGCGCGGAGGAGAAGAAGCTGCTGGTCGGGAAGCTGGCGCACGACCTCCTCGGGCTCGGGGACGTCGAGATGCTCCTTGCGGACAACCAGCTCGAGGAGATTGTGATAAACTCCGCGCGCGAACCGGTCTGGGTCTACCACAAGAAGTGGGGCTGGCTCAAGACAGACCTCGTGATAAAGAGCGAGGAGCAGGTCCAGAACTACGCCGCGATAATCGGCAGGAAGGTCGGGAGGCAGATTACCAACCTGAACCCCCTGATGGATGCGCACCTGACCAGCGGCGACCGAGTCAATGCCGTGCTGTTCCCCATCGCCTCGCGCGGCAACTGCATAACAATCCGCAAGTTCGCAAAATCCCCCTGGACCATCGTCCGCATGATGGACCCGGCGATAAACACCGTGAACGCGGACATCGCTGCGCTGATATGGCTCGGCGTGCAGTACGAAATGAACATACTCGTCTCCGGAGGCACGGGCTCCGGGAAGACCTCGTTCCTGAATGCGATACTCGTTTTCACCCCGCCCAACCAGCGCGTCATCTCAATCGAGGACACGCGCGAGCTCTACCTTCCCGACTACCTGAACTGGACGCCGCTGGTCACAAGGCAGCCGAACCCCGAGGGCAAGGGCGAGGTCTCGATGCTGGACCTGATGGTCAACTCACTGCGCATGAGGCCCGACCGCATAATCCTCGGAGAGATGAGGAGGCAGAGCGAAGCCGAGGTGCTGTTCGAGGCGATGCACACCGGGCACGCGGTCTATGCTACCGTTCATGCCGATGATGCGATGCAGACGAAGAAGAGGCTCATCTCGCCGCCCATCTCGCTCCCGGAGTCCATGCTCGAGGTGCTGCATCTCATAGTCGTGCAGTACAGGCAGAGGCGCACGGGAATACGGCGCGTGTTCGAGGTCGCGGAGGTCGTGCCTACAATGGAAGGGGTGGGGATAAACAAGATATTCAAGTGGATTCCGCGCGAGGACGAGATGAAGAAGGTCGGGGACTACGTGAGGCTGCTCGACCAGTTCCAGCTTTACACCGGGATGACGCCCGAGGAGATAAAGGAAGACCTCGAGGAGAAGAAGAAGGTGCTGAACTACCTGCTCGAGAAGAAGGTCTATGACGTAGATGACGTGGGCAGGGTGGTCGCGTTCTACTACAGGAGGAAGGGCGACCTCATGAAGATGGTGGAGAAGAAGGCTGATATTAGGAAGATACTTGAGCTGAAGGGGGAATGAATGGCGCTCAACATACCGTTCTCAATCCTGCCCCCTCCGCTGGTTATCCGGCTTGCCAAGCCGCTTAAGGGGCTCGGCAACTTCATCGCCACGCTCTTTCCCGGCATGAGGCTTGAGCTCATACAGGCCGGCATGGAAGTCACCCCGCGCGAATACGCCGGGATGGCCTTGATTGTAGGCATAAGCAATGCCATCGCAATATTCGCGCTTCTCTACGGGATAGGCATCGCGGTGGACAAGGACCTCCTGGCCCTCGGGATAGCCGGCGCTCTCGTGGTCGGGGCGGCCTCCTTCATCACGGTCATCTCATACCCGCGCGTGATTGCGACCAAGAAGACGCGCAGCCTCGAGGACCAGCTGATACCCGCGCTGCGCCAGCTGCTCATAGACTTGCGCTCCGGCGTCCCGCTCTTCCAGGCAATGGCAAGCGTCAGCACGGGCTATGGCGAGGTCTCCGCTGAGTTCAGGAAGATGGTGAAGGAGATGAACGCGGGGATGAGCCAGCCAGATGTCCTCAACGAGGCGAGCAGGCGCGTGGCCTCCTTCCGGTTCAGGCGCGTGCTCTGGCAGATAAACAACGCGCTCAGGGTCGGCTCGGACGTCGCGGCCGCGCTCGACGCGATGGTGGATGAGCTGACGCGCGAGAGGGTTGACGATATCCGCAGGTACGGCCAGGAACTCAACCCCTGGGTGATGATTTACATGATAGCCGCGGTCGTCATCCCGTCCCTCGGCATAACCATGCTTATAGTCGTCCTCTCGTTCCTCAACATCCCGGTCCCGAAGATAGTGTTCCCAGTCATCTGGTTCTTCCTCGCGGGGTTCCAGATATTCTTCATATCATTCGTGAAAAGCAGGAGGCCCGCCGTGGAGGGATAGCATGTTGCTCAGGGGAACTTGCGCGAAGGCGTTCGCGCGGAATGCGGGGGAATAATCCATGGTGCTCGAGAGGATTTACGTAAGGGCATCGATGCTCCTTCCGGAGAACCTGATAGGCTCGTTCGAGCGCCTGATGGTCCAGGGCGGCTTCTCCGTCTCGGCGCGCGGATATGCCGGCTACGCGCTCGTCTTCTCCATTATGGTCGCGATTGTCGGATTCGAGGTCTCCACGTTCTTCTTCGAACAGGCGTATGCGATAGGCATAGGCGCGTTCACCTTCGTCCTGCTGATGGCGCTCTTCTACCTGCTGATAATGATAACGGCTGACAACAGGGCGAGGAGAATCGAGGAGGTCCTCCCGGACGCGCTTCAGATGATGAGCGCGAACATCCGCGCAGGCATGACTATCGAGAACGCCATCTGGATGGCCGCGAAACCCGAGTTCGGGCCCCTTGAGGAGGAGATAAGGATGGTCAGCGGGAAGGCGTTCGGAGGCAAGCCCATCGCGGACGCGCTGCTTGACATGTCCGTCCGCGTCCGCTCAACCATGCTCGAGAGGGCGGTGAAGCTCCTGAACGAGGGGATGCAGCTCGGGGGGGAGCTCGCGCCCCTGCTCGACGAGGTGGCGCGCGACCTGAAGATGAACCACATGCTCGCCAAGGAGATTGCCAGCGCGACCACGATGTACATGATATTCATAGTCTTCACCGCGGTCATCGCGTCCCCGGTAATGTTCGCGGCGTCAGTCTACTACGCGCAGATGTCCTATTTCATATCGAACCAGCAGGGCATGGAGACGGACATGACCACCGGGGGCGTTGCCGGCACCGGCGGAGTCTCGATTGGCGGAGGGCTGACGGGCATGATAGCCAATGGGAAGAAGGGCGAGGCCATCACCCCGGACGAGGTCTTCCAGTTCGCAATCGCGTGCATAATGCTCACGACTTTCTTCGGCGCGCTCACGCTTTCCGAGATACGGTACGGCAAGCTGACGCGAGGCCTCCAATACGTCCCAATCTTCATGATAACGGCGCTGATCATATTCCTCGTCACGAACGGCGCGCTCAAGAGCACGTTCGGATTCCTGTTTGGTAGTTGATGAATATGGATAAAAAAGCTCAAGGCGCGGTCGAATACCTCGTAACCTACAGCTGGATGCTCATCGCGCTTGTCGCGATAATCGCAGCGCTCTATTACCTGGGCGTGCTCAACCCTTCCACCTGGTTCGGCACCTCCAACGAGGTGACCGGCCTCTCGACTTTCACGGTAACCGATTTCACAATCAAAGGCAGCGGCAACCTCACGCTTTATCTTGTGAACAGCGCCAGCGTCCAGGTGAACATAACGGGCATCAGGGTGAAGGGGGCTTCCCTCACCAACGTCTCCCCGACGCTGCCCCTCAGCATGAATCCCGGGCAGAACAGGACAATCACCTGCAGGTCCGGCCTGCTCAACGGGACCGTTGGCGATACGTTCTACGGGGTGAAATTCGAGATAGTTTATGATGTGGTGGGCGGCGGCACCAACCACACCGACGCCGGCACAATGCGGGGGAAAATCTCGTAATCGAGGCATAGTGAAGAGGGGGCAGAAGATGAGGTTCCGCGAACTTGCAGAGGCTTACGAGAAGATTGAAGCCACTTCCGGCCGCCTCGACATGATGGCCTTGCTCGCCGAGGCATTCAAGAAGGCCTTACCCTCGGAGATAGACAAGATAATCTACCTCTCGCAGGGGGTCGTCGCCGCGCCATTCGAGGGGCTTGAGGTGGGAATGGGCGAGAAGTTCGTCATCCACGCAATTGCGACCGCCACGGGCTATGACGAAAAAACCGTTGGGAAGCTTTACAAGAAGAGCGGCGACCTCGGCGATACTGCGCAGGAGCTTATCAAGGAGAAGAGGCAGCAGTCGCTCCACCGCGAGGAGCTTTCGGTTTCAAAGGTATTTGATTCCTTCAAGAAGATAGCTGTCATCTCAGGCGCGGGAACGCAGGAGAAAAAAATAGACGCGCTGGTTGAGCTGCTGAACAGCGCCACGCCGCTCGAGGCGAAGTACATAATCCGCTTCCCCATCGGCAAATTGAGGCTCGGCGCAGGGGACGCAACCGTTCTTGAGGCGCTCTCAATCGCGAAACAGGGCGACAGGACTGCGAAGGACGATTTGGAGCACGCGTACAACATGTGCTCGGACCTTGGGCTCGTTGCGAAGACCTATTACGAGAAGGGGCTTGAGGGAATAAAGAAATTCCACATAATGCTGTTCCATCCGATAAGGCCCGCTCTCGCCGAGCGCCTTCCCTCTGCGGAAGAGATTATTGAGAAATTGGGGAAGTGCGCAGTAGACCAGAAATTCGACGGCTTCCGCGTCCAGTGCCACAAGAAAGGCGACGCGGTCGAGCTCTACTCCCGCAGGCTTGAGAAGACGACCGCCATGTTCCCCGAAATAGTTGCGGGAGTGAAGAAGCAGGTGAAGGCGAAGGAAGCGATTTTTGAGGGGGAGGCGCTCGCAATCAACGAGCTGACCGGCGAGTTCTACCCGTTCCAGGTGACAATCCAGCGTAAGAGGAAATACGGCATCGGGGAGAAGGCGGAGGAGTTCCCGCTCAAATTATTCGCATTCGATTTGCTTTTTGAGGACGGAAAGGATTACACGAAAATTCCTTACGGTGAAAGAAGGAAGCAGCTCGAAAAAGCAATTTCGAAAGGCGACACTATTCTTCCGAGCGGCTCCATCATCACCGATGATGCGAAGGAGCTGCAGAGATATTTTGATGAGTGCGTTGAGAAGGGATTGGAAGGGATTATTGCGAAGGACCTGAACGCGGAATATGTCGCGGGCGCGAGAAAATTCGCCTGGATTAAGCTGAAGCGCAGCTACAAGGGAGAACTGGCTGATACGATTGACGTCGTGATAATCGGCTACTACGCCGGGCGCGGGGCCCGTGCCGAGTTCGGGTTCGGCGGGTTCCTCGGCGCGGTCTATGATGCGGATGAGGAGAGATTCAAGACAATCACGAAGGTCGGCAGCGGCTTCACGGAACAACAGATGGTTGATATGAAGAAGATGCTGGACAAGATTAAGGTGAAGGAGAAGCCGAAAAGGGTTGACGCGCTCATTTCTCCGGACGTTTGGGTGGAACCGAAATATGTTGTGACCCTGACTGCTGATGAAATCACCAGGTCGCCGACCCACACCTGCGGAAAGGCGAAGGACGAGCCCGGCTATGCCCTCCGCTTCCCGAGGCTTACCGCAGAAATCCGCTCGGATAAGAAACCCGAGGATGCGACTTCGGTCGCAGAAATAATCGAGATGTTCGGCATGCAGAAGAAGCACACACTGGAGGAGTGAGATGAGGAATATGGATAGGGCTGGCATAGGCATTCTCATAATGGTGCTGGGCGTAGTGACATTTCTCGCGCTTCTCTTCAGCGGGCATGCGGGATGGGAAATCCTTTTCACGTACATGCCCATTGGCGCTCTGGTTCTGCTGATAGGCGTTGTTCTTGCGCTTGAGATTGCGGATGCCGTTGATATAGCCACGGTGGCTCTTGCACTGGCCGTGGCAGTGCTCGTGCCGATTACGGCGGACTGCGCTCCCGGTGGATCTCCAGTTGGATGGCTGCTATTCGAAACGGCTTCGCTGCTTTTCATCTTCGGAACTGCCTGTGCCGCCATTTTCTACGGAGTGCGGAGAATTTGGAGGCTTCATGGCCGGATAACGTCGGCGATAATCGTTGTCGGGATATGCGCGGCTGGCGTTGCTTTAACACTTGCCTTCAGTGGAAACATTGTGACCAATGGTTGCGAGTGCATGGACTGCACTCCCAATCCCAACTTCGCAGTAGTAATTGCACCATTGACCGTTCCCGTAACCCTCATCTGGCTTTTGATATGCGCGAGAAGAATACTGGGTTCGCGGCATGTGGAGACTAAGCGGAATGCTCGGCATGCAAAAAAGCACAAGCTGGAGGAGTAACGTTTATATATTTTGTTATATTTAATTACAAACAGTAATGAGGTATTGCATATGAGCATGGTAATGGTGCACCTGAACACGGAGCTGGAGAAAATCGTCGGGATAGTCAAGAGCGTCTACGGCTTTTCTTCGAAGGACAAAGCCATCCAGTTCATCCTGGAGAAGGAGGGTGAGGGAATCCTTGAGGGGGAGCTGCGGCCTGAATTCGTCAAGGAGATACTCGGGATAGAGAAGGGCGGCAAGTTCCGTGAGTTCAAGACCATTAAAGAGCTGAGGGCACGGATAGAGCATGCATAGGTCACGTCTCAGTGCGGAATTGGAGGCACAGCTAAAGGGCTTGTTGAAAACGGACCGGCGGCTTTACGAGGCACTGCTGTCCAAGATTGAGGAGATCGTTTCATCCCCTGATGTCGGACACTACAAGAACCTGAAGGCCCCACTGCAGAGTTTTAAAAGGGTGCACGTTATGAAAAGCTTCGTCCTAATCTTCAGCTATGACAAGACCCAGGATGCAATAAAGTTTCACAAGCTTGGCCATCACGATAAGGTTTATAGGTAACGGCTGGGAAGAAACACACGCTGGATGAAGGATGCTGGCTAGTTTCTAGTGCCTAATAATATCTAGAACTATACTACTTCTATTAGGCACTACTTTGCAACGCCGAGCCACATGTCCAGCGACTTCAGCACGGCTTTTGCCACGAAGCCGGCGAGGGGCTTGAGGTTGCCCTCATCCGCGCGCCGCAAGGACTCGTAGTAGCCGGCACGGTCCCTCATGAGAACCACCGCCGGAGGGAACCCTGCCCGCATGAGGCGGATGTTCATAAGCAGGCGCGCGAGGCGCCCGTTCCCGTCCGAGAATGGGTGTATGCCCGTGGTCCAGTAATGCACCTCTGCCGCGGACTCCACAGCTGCAATCCCCATGGCCTTTGAGTTGAGCTCGGGGTAGACCTTTTCCTGCATCATCTTGTGCGCCTCGCGCCAGTCCGGCGGGCGGTGCCTCGAGCCGGTTATGAGAACGTTGCCCGCCCTGTAAAAGCCACACTCGTTTTCGGGTAGCGTGCCTTTTGTTATGGCCGCGTGGAGGTCGAGAACGTCCTTCTCGCGAATCGCCTTTCCCGCCTCTGCCATCCGGTAGACAAGGCCTATCGCATCCATGTGGTTTTTCGCCTCGAATATCTCCCGGAGCGGGTGCCCGCCGACGGTTATCCCGTCCATAACAACGAGCTTCGTTTCCTTGAGCGTGAGCGTGTTGCCCTCTATTGCGTTCGAATTGTATGTCAGCTCGAGCGAGAGCTTCTCGCGCAGGCTGTGGAGAGTTGCGCGGGAAAGCGGCCGCTGCGAGTTGAGCGCTTTTAGTTTTTTCTCAAGCAGCCAGGCGATGCCCGGGTCGAGAAGCCCCTTCTCCCGGATCTGCCCGAAACCGTGCCTGCGGCCGTACGCGTTCGCAGCCTCCAGGCTGCCGAGGTATTTGAGAACCTTCTGCAGAGTCCTCCCCCGCTCGTAGGTGCTCTCGACGACCTCGTAGTAGGCGTTGTTTCCGACTATCTTCCGCCTGATGAATGCCATGTGCTAGTTCTAGTGCCTAATTATATATAAGATTATCTGAAAAGCAGTAGGCACTAGGCACATCTGGCCGGCCGCAAGCGGGCAGGCTGCCGGGGCCACAAAAAAGCCGCGCAGCTGCTAATTCAACGTCGCCAGCGCAGGAATTGCCCGCAGGCTGATTACCCGATTCTGGGTAAAAATGCGCACACCGAAAGGTTTATAAATAAGCTGTTATATAGATAGGCGCGGCGATCAGTATGGAGAGCCTGATAAAAAGTGTCGTTGGTGAGCGTGAGCCATCTACAACAGACTTCGGGAGCGATCAGATAAAGATCGTTACCGTCGGCGCTGGTGGAGCCGGAAACAATACCATCAACAGGTTGATAAGGGCGGGAGTGAAGGGCTGCGAGCTCGTTGCGGTCAACACGGACCGCCAGCACCTGAACATGATAGACGACCGCGCAAAGAAGATCCTAATCGGGAAGTCTATCACGAAGGGGCTGGGCGCAGGCGGGTACCCGGACATCGGGACCAAGGCCGCTGAGATTGACCGCGGGCTGATTGAGAAGGAGCTCTCAGGAGCCCACCTCGTTTTCCTGTGCGCAGGCATGGGAGGCGGGACGGGAACCGGCGCCGCGCCGGTGATTGCGCAGGTTGCGAAGGAGCAGGGCGCGATTGTCGTTGCGATGGTGACGTACCCGTTCAACCTAGAAAGGGCGCGCAGGATTAAGGCGGACGAGGGAATTGCCAAGCTCAGGAAGGTAACGGACTCAGTCATCATCCTGGACAACAACAGGCTGGTGAAATTGGTCCCGAACCTCCCGATGAACGAGGCGTTCTCAGTCGCTGACGAGATTCTCGCAAAGGCCATAAGCGGCCTCGTATGGACGATTACGCAGCCGTCCCTGATAAACATCGACTTCGCCGATGTCCGCTCAATAATGGGCAATGGCGGAGGAGTCGGCTTCATCGCCGTCGGAGAGGGCAAGGGGACCGAC
>CAISET010000028.1 GCA_903884505.1 uncultured Microcaldota archaeon
CGGCGAGCGTAGCGAGAGCGAATCGCTGACAAGCATCGCGCCGCTGCGCGATGATGCCCCTTCGCGCTTCGGCGCGAATAGGGAGCTGATGAGCGACGGCGCATGGGAAAAAAGTCATTTTTAGTTGAGGTTTTTACCATATGCGCCGGCGAGCCGCAGCGAAGAGCGAGCCGCTGAAGCTGGCGAGCGACGGCGCATGGGAAAAAAGTCAGGCTGGAGCAGGTAGTCTGATTTTCTAGTATAGCCTGATTTTCCTTATCTTCTCCTTTTTCTTCTGAATATTCCGAAAGTCAAGGTGTGGAAGATTGAAGTGAGAGGCGCGAAGATTAGCTTGTGCAGAATCCAGCCGATGAAATTCAGGATTCCCTTTATTATCTGGTCCAGAGTCCAGCCGATGAAACCGATGAATCTCTTTGCGAGCAGGCCGAGGAAGGAAACGAAGCCCGGGGCGCGGGGCTCCTCCTGAGGCTGGGGGGCTGCACGCCTGCGGGAGGCTGGAGCTGCGGAAGGGGCTGGCGCGCCTGTGCTGATGGAAAGCTTCTCCTTGCGGGCTTTCTGGGTGTAGCGCGAGTGGAGGGGCGATTGCCTGGAGATGGAAAGCATTAGCTGCTCGGAGGCCATACCCATTGAGGAGGAGGGGGAATACCAGGCGGTCTTTATCGGGGGAAGGAGCTCGCCGGTTTCGCTGAGGAAGGAGCAAAGCGAGGTGCCGATTGGCAGCGCTTTGAGCTCATCTTCGATCTTGTAGAGCTGCGAGGGAGGAAGGCCGCGGGAGAGGGCGCGTATCTCATTAATATCGTTCTGGGTGAAAGCGCGGAGCGCGAAGAGAACCTTGTTGGAGAGCTGGCCGAGGACGCCTTCCGCGATGTCCTGCGGCTCCTGCGTGATGAAGAAGACCGCAACGCCCTTTGAGCGTATCTGGCGGAGGATTGTGGTCATCAAATCCACGAGGCTGCGGTTCGCGTTGATGAAGAGGTAGTGCGCCTCATCTATGAAGACCGCGAGAACCGGCTTGGGCTGGTCCCCAATGTCGGGAAGGGAGATGAAGAGCTTGTAGAGGATGAATGCGGTTGCTGCGGAGAAGACGTCGGGCTTGTCGCGGAAATCGGAAAGGTTCAGGACGTTGATGATGCCGCGGCCCTCCTCATCCTGCGAGAGAATATCTTGGGGGTCTATGGAAGAAGCGGAGAAAAGCGAGTTGAGGCCGGAGGCATGCAGTTCAGTAGACTTGCGGAGAAGGACTTCGAGAGTTGAGGTGGAGAGGCCTGCCATCTCATTCGGGTTTTCGCGGAGGAATTTGAGGAGCGAAGATAGGTCCTCCAAATCTATTACGCGGAATTTCTTCTGCTTCGCGTAAAGGAGCGCGACTGAGAGGTGGCTTTCCTGCGTGGGGTTCAGGCCCATGAACCTGGAGAGAAGTGCGGGGTTGATTTCGTCAAGCGAGAGGCGGAGGGGAGTCAGGCGGGTGGAGAGGGACCAGTAGTGGGCGGGAAAGGCGGTGGGAATCACGGGATGGGAGAGGTCCTTGCAGCGCTGGGAGATTTTTTTTGCGTCAGCAGGGGTTGAGAAGTCGGAGACGTCGCCCTTGACATCGGTGAAGAGGACAGGGACGCCGGCGAGGGAAAGCTGCTCTGCGAGCAATTGGGCTGAGCGCGATTTGCCCGTGCCAGTGGAACCGGCAATCAGGCCATGCCTGTTGAGCGTTGAAAGGGGGATGCGGACTTCGAACTGGGAGGGGCGGGAATCGGAAAGCGCGCGGCCGCATGCGAGCGCGTTTTGGGAGATTTTTGCGTATGTTGAAGAATAGAAGTCAGCAAGTTTCATGAAGTGATTTAGGGGGTGGAGTAGGTTAATATAGGTTCGCTGGAATAATCGGTTGGCTGGCGACGGTGGAGAAATGGACATTCTGGGGAATATGTACGTGATGGCTGCCCTCTGCTTCCTGCTTGTGCTGGCAGCGGGCTTTGCGGTTCTTGCGCTGCCGGGCCTGCCGCATGTCGGGATGATAATAGTCTTAGTGGGAGTTCTGCTCGCGAGGTTCATCCCGAACAGAATTGTTAAGTCGTTCTGCTATCTCGCCCTTGGGTTTGTGAGCTTCTGGGGGGCTGGGAATGCGCTCTTCGTCCCGATCGGGCAGGAAGCGCAGCTCTTCTCGTTCATCCCGTTCATCGTGCTGGGGATGGCGAATGCGGGAGTGGCGCTGGCCGCCTACAATGACGGGAGCGTTAGCGGAGTTATCTTCGCGTTCGCCTCGGTTTTTGCGCTCCTCCTTACGAAGGGGGCCGCTCGATACCGGGGGAATGGACAGGCTTTTCATAACAGCGCTGGCGTTTGCGGTCGCCTCGGCGATGTTCGCGCTCTTCGCATCCTGGGCGAAGGGAGTGGGGTGGGCGGTTTACAATGCGCTGAAGGCGGCCATTGCAGCAGGGCTCGTTTATGGATTGGTCTATGCGCTGAGGGTATTTGACATCGGGGTGCTGAACTTCTCCAAGCCGGGTGATGTTCTCTCGATGGTTGCACCGGTAGTCCTGAACACCTGGTGGGCATCGCTCGTCTCGAGCTTCTTTGCTGTCGCGATTATCCTGTGCGTTTATGAGCTGGGGCTTTACATGCTGAATTTGCGGAGGGAGCCGCATGGGGAGACGGTGTTCTTCTCGAGGCCCGGGGAGGAACTGAAGGTCGAGGCGGACCCGTACAAGGACCTGCTTGCGAAGGCGCAGAAATTCTTCGAGGAATTCTCGAGCTATGACCAGGAAAGCGCCGCGAAGGCTTTGGCCGAGCTGGAGACGAAGTATTACGCGCTTTCGAAGAGGAGGGATTCGCCGCTTAAGGCGAATGTCGGGAGAATCCTGATGGAGGCAAGGGGCCTGCTGCTCGGGGCAAGGCTTGAGGTGACGGCAGCGAAGCCCGCGGCTGCCGAAGAAAAGCTGACTGGGAAGAAGGAGGAGAAGCCCTTCGAGATTCCGGAAGGCATGGTGGTATTGGTCGAGGGGCCGATCGGCAGCAGGAAGGAGGAGTTCTGCCTCGATGCGCTGAAGAAGTGCCTTGATGCGAAGGAGAAGTGCATGATTGTGTCGTTCGACCCGAAGATGGAGGCGGGATATACGGGGGAGAGCGAGCTCCTTTCGCAGGTGAGGGTGGAGCAGAATGTGAATGACATGGCAATTTCCATCTCGCGCGCGCTTGAGGAGAAGCCCAAGTTCGTGTTCTTCAATGTCCTCTACTATCTTGTGCCGAACTACAATGTGGCGACCGTGAGCGGGTTCCTCGGGTCCACGACTAAGAAGGTGAAGAATGCGGGCGCGACCGCGATTTTCGTGATGGAGGAGGAGATGCTTGCCCAGCAGGCGCTCTCCACGATTGAGAGCATGTTCGACGGCGTGGTGGAGTTCGCAGCTGCTGACGAGGGGGGAAAGCCCCACTCGCATTACAGGGTGAAGGAGCTGAAGTTCAGGAAGTTCGACTCGAGCTGGCGCGAATATGGCTGATGACGGGGAGGCATGCCTGGAGCCCGGCGCAAGCTGCGGGAATGTGGCTGATTGAATGGGAAATGACTGGGCACTCATCCTGCTCGCATGCCTTGCTGCCGCTATCTTGATAGGGGTAGCGATCGTTGCCGCATATTCCTCCGGCCTGCCTTCGAGATGGGCTGCCGATGCCTCGAAAAGCGTTCTCCTCAATGGGAGCGCGGATGCCGAGAAGCTGGCGAACCCGCATGGGCTGATGGTGAGGGAGTACGGGGACAAGCGGATAATCCTCTGGAATTCCACTACTGATGGGGAGCTGCAGTCGCTCTCCAACGACCAGAACTTCACGTCCGCTGCGCAGAACGGGAGCCGGTTCGTGATGTACCGCAGCGGGACGAGGGCGGTGCTTTTCGCGGCCAACTTAACCTTGAAGGAGGCGCTCACGCTGAGCAGGGAGAAGGCGGTCGCGGACCAGCTCATGAACGTTACTCCGGCAGGCGTCTTCCCCGTGAGCGAGGATTTGATTCTTGGGAAGTCGTGGCTTTCATTGGCCGCCGAGAACTGGCTTTTCGTGATTATTGGCGCGGCGATTATTTACGGGGCGTCCGTATACTTCTATGCGCTGCTGGTGCCGAGGAGGAGAGAAGATTAAGAAGGGGGAAGTCCCGATATTAGTGGTTTTATGAATCTGCAGACGCCGCGCGGGACGCGCGATTTCATGCCGCAGGAGATGGAGATGCGGGAGAAGGTTTTCGCTACAGTGAGGAAGGTTTACGAGAGGTACGGGTTCAGGCCGCTCGAGACGCCAGCCTTCGAGGAGATGGAGATTCTCACCGCGAAATGCGGGGAGGATGTGGAGAAGCAGATTTACAAAATCGGGGAGTCGAGCTATGGGCTTAGGTTCGATTTGACTGTCCCAATGGCGAGGGTGGTGGCGTCGGATGCCTCGCTCCCGAAGCCGTTCAAGCGGTATGCAATCGGGAGGGTCTGGAGGAGGGATGAGCCGCAGAAAGGGAGGTTCAGGGAGTTCTGGCAGGCTGATGTGGATGTTGTCGGGAGCGCGGGGATGCTGTGCGACGCGGAAGTGATTGCTGCCGCCTGCGACGTGCTCTCCGAGCTTGGGTTCAAGGGTTTCGAGGTGAGGCTGAACAACAGGAAGCTCCTCGATGCGATGGTGGAGAAGGCGGGGGTTGCGAAGGGGAAGACGGGAGCGGCCTTCCGCGCGCTGGATAAGATTGAGAAGATTGGCGAGGAGGCCGTGAAGGAGGAGCTGAAGGGGAAGGCAGGATTAGGGGAGAAGGAGATTGCGGCGATTATGGGGTTCACGAAGATTTCCGGGGAGAATGGGGGGAAGCTTGAGGAGATTGGGAAGGCCGTGAAGGGAAACGCAAGAGGCGAGGAGGGAATCGCTGAGCTGAAGGGGATTATTGAGCTGTTTGGAAAGTATGATGTTGCGAAGAAATGCAAGCTGGTTGTTGATTTCGCGCTTGTCCGCGGGCTGGATTATTACACCGGGCCCATTTTCGAAGTAAAAGTTTCGGAGGGGGGCGTGGGGAGCGTTGCGGGAGGCGGAAGGTACGATGAGCTGATTCAGCTCTATGGCGCGCCTCCAACGCCTGCAACCGGAATTTCGCTTGGAATCGAGAGGATTCTGGAAGTCATGAAAGGCGCGAAGAAGGATGAGAAGAGGAGGCTCGTGGCCGTGATTGCCGTGAAGCCGGAATTTCGCGATTATGCCTTGAAGGTCGTGCAGGAGTTCAGGAAGGCGGGAATTCCTGCTGAGCCGGATTTGATGGAGAGGAATTTGAGGAAGCAATTGGAATACGCCAATTCAACGGGCGCCGGCTTCGTTGCAGTTGTTGGGGAGAAGGAAATGAAGGCGGGGACTGCCACGCTTAGGGATTTCGCGAGCGGGAAGGAGGAGACGGTTGCTATTTCTGACGCAGTGAAGAAAGTGAAAGGTTGAGTGACGGAGGTTCGGGAACCGAGGATGTTGCCGAGGCAGACGAGGCAACAGACAGTAGCCGAAGGCTACTGGATATGCGCGGGAGCGAGCCCCTGCTGGCGAGCGACCAAGCAACCGGGGTTCTGAGAAGACTTAAATAGGTGCGGGAAGAAAATGGGATGGCTTTCAAGGGGTCGATTATTATGACGAAGATAGGGGATGACATCCTTCACAACTGCCCGCGCTGCTACAGGGAGAGGGGCTACTCCTGCAAGCTGAATGGCGACGCGAACGGGGGGCTCGTGTGCGGCTATGATGCGAGCCACAGGTTCGTGATTGAGGGTGGGATGCTGAAGGAAACGAACGGGAAAAAGAAGTGAGATGATGGCCGAGAATAAGTCACAGCAGATTCTTGACGAGGCGGTTGCGAAGGGCGGGATAGTCACGGTGCTCTATTTCGACATTTCGACCAATGAGAAGGAGGCGGTCCAGAACCTGCTGACCGAGCTCGTGGGGAAAATCAGCAAGGAGCCGGGACTCGTCTCTTGCGTCGGCGAGATTGATGAGCCGCTCGAGCTGGAGGAGAAGCTTTGGACGAGCTCCGCGGAAGTCACGATGCTTACGAGGAATTTCAGCTATGCCGCGGCCGTGGCGATAAGGTATGGGCCGATAGGAGTGGAAGTCCTGAGGCCGAACGAGATAAAGATGTCAATCGGGGAGGCGCAGGGCCTGCTGCTGAACATCTCGCAGGTGGGGCAGGAGTTCACGAATTTCATCCTCCAGAAGAATTTGATGAATGAGGAAGAGAAGGAGAAGTTCCAAAAAAAGCTGGCGGCAAGGGCGGAGATGGGGAAGAAAATGCTGGAGAAGAAGGAGGAAGAGAAGAAGCAGGCTTAGGGGGTATGGCTATGGCTGGGAAAAAGAGAAGGGGGATATTCGACGACGACATTTTCGGCAGCGATATTTTCGGGGATGACATTTTCGAGGAGTTCGCAATGATGGAGGATAGGATGAGGAGGCTCATGAGGGGGATCGAGCCCGGGGATTTGAAGGAAGGGGAGCCCATCGTCTACGGGTTCAACGTGACAACCGGCCAGGACGGGAAGCCTGTTATGAGGGAGTTCGGGAATGTCAGGTCTGGGACGAAGGGAACCGAGGTGAGCGACAAGAGGGAGCCGCTCGTGGACGTGATTGAGAGGGAGGAGGACGTGACGGTAATCGCCGAGCTTCCGGGAGTTGAGAAGCACAACATCAAGCTGAATGTCGGGGAGGAGACGCTGACGATTTCTGCCGAAAGCGGGGAGCAGAGGTATTTCAAGAAGGTGAAGCTGCCGGCTGCGGTGAGGAGCGAGGGCTCGAAGGCGCACTACAAGAACGGAGTGCTCGAGGTTGTTATGAGGAAGAAGGCCAAGAGCAAGCCGGCTGGAACGGAGCTGAAGGTGGAGTAATTTATTGTGGGAGCGGGCTAAGGATTGCATGGAAGAGAAGATAGACCCTTGGGGGAACGAGCTGCTCGCTGACTACGAGAAGCTCTTTACCGAGTTCGGTATGAAGTACATTGACGATCCGATACTGGAAAGAATCAAGAACAAGAACAGGCTCTTCAGGCGCGGGATAGTCTTCGCGCACAGGGATTTTGACAAGTTCCTGAATGCGGTTGGGAAGAAGGAGCCGGTCGCAGCGATGAGCGGAATAAAGCCGAGCAGCGAATTCCACTTCGGGAGCAAGATGACTGCGGAGGAGCTTGTCTTCCTGCAGAAGGAGTTCGGCGCGAAGGTCTTTTACGCGGTTGCGAACCTTGAGGCTTATGCGGACAATGGCCTGTCGCTGGAGGAGAGCAGGAAGAATGCCATCAATAACGTGGCTGACCTGCTCGCCCTGGGGCTGGACCCCAAAAACGCCTATATTTACGAGCAGAGTGAGCAGAAGGAGGTGATGAACCTCGCCTACCTCTTCGCAAGGAGGACGACGATGGCCACGCTCCAGGCGCTCTACGGAGACAGAAACATAGGCCTTTACTTCGCCACGCTGACGCAGTCCGGTGATATTCTTCTTCCGCAGCTGAAGGAGTTCGGAGGGCCGAAGGAGGTAGTTGTGCCGGTGGGGATAGACCAGGACCCGCACATAAGGCTGTGCAGGGATTTGGCTGTGAAGTTCCCGCAGGAATACAAGTTCAAGCTGCCCGGGGCGACGTACCACAAGTTCATGCGCTCGCTGAACGGGGAGAGCAAGATGAGCAAGCGCGACCCGATGAACATGCTGAGCCTCGGGGACGACCCTGAGCTCGCATACAAGAAGGTGACGGCAGCCTTCACGGGCGGAAGGTCCACGACCGAGGAGCAGAGGAGGCTCGGGGGGGAGATTGAGAAGTGCGTAATCTTCGAGCTTTACACCTTCCATTTCGAAGATGATGACAAGAAGCTTAAGGAGAGGTACAAGGCCTGCACGACCGGGAAGCTCCTCTGCGGGGAATGCAAGGGCGAGTGCGCGAAAAGGGCAAGGGACTATGTGAAGGCGCACCAGGAGAAGAGGAAAAAACTTATCCCCAAGGCTAAGGAAATTCTGGAAGGGCAGGGCGGGCGCTAAGGAAGCTGATTCTAGAGGGACGGAAGTAGGGAAGAAAGAAAAACTGAATCAGATTGCTCGGCTATCTTGTTGCAGCGCCAATCGCAAGCTGCGCCTGTACCTCGGCCTTAACAGCATCGACTGCAACGAGCATCTGGTCCTTGGCAATCTCGAGCGCGCCTGCCGGGTTTATCGGGAAGGTCACGTAGATGGCACGGTTTTTTGTGGCGTCCGGGAAGACCCATCTTCCGACCGTGAAGCCTTCTACATCGAGGGAGATATCCACCACCATCATTGCAGTCTCCAGCAGGGCATCGACGAGCTTCGCGTATGACTCCTCGTATTTGTCGATGAAGAATATCTCGTCCTCGTCCTCCCTGCGCGTGAAGACCAGCGGGCGCACCACCGCTTTCTTCTTGGCCTTCGCCCTATCTTCTATGACGTCGCCGACCTGCTTCGCGAGTTTCGTCGCAGCCGCGGCATCCCGCTGGTATATCTTCGTCGCCTCTGCGGCCTCGAGCTTCCTCGCATCGAAGTAGGAGCTTATGTCGTCCTTCATCTTGTCTAGCTCGAGCATTATCGTCGGCCTGTCCTTGTAGTCGAGCGGGTGTTCGAGGATGTCGCGGAACTTGAAGGCGTATTTGCCCGCTATGTAATTGTCTATCTCATCAATCATGAAGTCTACTTGCTCTTCGACTGGATCGACCATCAGCATCACCACCGATTTATAACGTAAGTGAGGTTACTGATTTATAACTCTTTTCTTGTAAGCGGGCGAATTCAGCCGGGGGATTATGGCGCAGAGGAAGGCCTGCTCGCTCATGAACTTCCTCTCGGTGATTCCGCCGCTCAAATAGCCTATCGCGCCCTTCCGCTTGCCTATGCCCCTTATACCCGTGATTTCCTCGAAGACCTGCGCCATGTCCTCCTTCCCCTTCCTGAGGCGCTCAACCACTTTCGGGGGCACTTCGAAGCCCATGCTGTGCCCCAGGGTGATGTTCTCGCCGTCGTAGATGGCGCACCACTGCACGTCGAAATGCCGTCCGTAGAAGCTGAAGATTCCGCTTTCAAGCCCCACGCCGAAGTCGGCTCCCGCCTTCTTCCTTGCCTCCATCGCGCGGTTGATTGCTCCGCCGAGCGTCTCGTTGGCGAAGGGCTGCCTGGATACTCCGGAGTCCGCATCCACGCCGAATATTTCTGCCTTCGGGAAGACCTTTTTCGCAATCGCCTTCACGCCGGCCAGCTTCGTTGGGTTCGTGCTGCCGACCGCAATCCTGACCGGCTTAAGGAGCGCGCCTTTCGCGCTTATCTTCCCGGCCTTCACCCTGCGGGAGGAGATTTTCCTCAAATCCTGCGCGTAGATGAGCGGGATGGAGATTATCTTCAGAGGCTTCAGCCCAAGCCTCTTCCTTTTCCCGTTCAGCTCCTCGGCCCTTCCCTCGGTTTCCGTGCTAACGACTATGGCTTCGAGGGATTTCCCGGTGAGCGCGGGGCCGAAGGGGTCGCTTATCGGGAAGATTTCAGCGCGGTGCGCCTGCTTTCCGAGGAAATTCAGGAGCGCGCGCTTCCGCTCTTCGTAGGGGTGGACCTTCGAGCCCTTCAGCGAATTTGCGAACTTATCCGTGCAGAGGCCTATGAGGATGCGCCTCCCCGAGGAGAGCGCTTTTTTGAGAAGCGCCTCGTGGCCTGCGTGCATCACATCGAAAGTTCCTGCGACGGCTACCCTGGAGAACACGATTTAATTAAATCAGCAGTGGTTAAAAGCTTCGTGACCGAAGATAGCAGGAAACGCATACTCAGCGACATAACGCAGTTCGACGAGAGCGTGAGGGAAGTTGGGAGAAGGAAAAGAAAGCTTACTCCGGAGCTTCTCGACAATGTGCAGAGGGCGAAGAACTACAGGAATGACGCGGAATATTTCCTCAAGAAAGGAGACCTCTTCACGGCGTGGGGGGCAATTAATTATGCGCACGGAATCCTTGATGCCGTTAGGAAGGAGATAGGGCTTGAATGTTATGGGGCATTGGAATGACGTTTTCCGTTAACGCTTTTACGATATGGGCGCACGAGTGCAAACGAGAGCGAATCGCTAAAGCTGATGAGCGGTGCGCCCATCGGAAAAGGGTTATAGGGCTTGAATGTTATGGCGCACTGGAATGAAATAGTAGAGATTGAGTATTATGGAGCGCTTGAGTGAGATTGTTGAGGGGAAGGCGAGAATCCGCGTTCCCCCTGGCGTTTTCTTCAACCCCGAGATGAGGCTCTGCAGGGATTATTCTGTTTTGGCGATTAATGCGGCGCTGAAAGGAAGGAAAGGAGTGCGCACCGTGGACGCGACTGCTGCGACGGGAGTGCGCGCAATCAGGTATGCGAAGGAATGCGGAAATATCATTGGCAGCGTATTCTTGGTCGATATCAACTCCTCCGCAGCTAAGGCTGCGGCTGCGAATGTCAAGCTAAACAAATTGAAGAAAGCCAAGGTTGTGAAGGCGAGCTTTGCGAAGTTCTGCGAATCCGGGGATGCGATGGAGGGATTTGGCCTCATCGAGCTTGACCCTTTCGGCTCGCCGGTGCCGCTCCTTTACGATGCGGCGAGGGCGTCGCGGGGCGGAACGCTTCTTTCAGTTACTGCGACGGATATGGCGGTCCTCTGCGGAGCGCATTCTGCGGCGTGCATCAAGAATTACCAGGCGAAGCCGCTGAACAACGAGTATTGCCATGAGGCTGCTGTGAGAATTTTGCTGGGGAAGATTGCGAGGACTGTGAGCGAATTTAATTTCGGAGTGAAACCCGTTGCCTCCCTTTCGTATCTCCATTATGTGAAAGTCTTCGTATTGCTTGAAGAGGGGGCTGAGAAGGCGGTTGAGTCGCTGAAAACGCTCGGCTTTGCCGCGCACTGCAACAAGTGCCTGAACAGGGAATGGAGAAAGGGGATTGCGAACAGCCTGCCTGCGAAATGCCCGGAATGCGGCGCTTCCTACGAATACGGGGGCCCGCTCTGGCTTGGGGAGATTCACGACGGGAAAGTGCTGGCCGGGATGCTGAAAGGGGCGAAGGAGGAGAAGCTTGCGAAAATTCTGCGCCTTCAGCTCGGGGAAGCCGGGATGCCGCCGTTCTATTACGATTTGCACGCCCTTTGCAAGAAGGCCGGGTGCAGGGCCGCGAAGCCGGAAACCGTCATCGAAAAGCTGAGGAAGGCGGGCTTCAAGGCAGTGCCGGTGCATTTCAGGTTCAACAGCGTGAAGACGGACGCGCCAGCCAGGAAGGTGGGGCTTGCCGTAAGGTAAATAAATAGGATGATGCAAATCGGGGTGCATGGAAATGCGAAACTGGATTCTGGTGTTTGGGGCGTTCGCGCTCCTCTTGATGGCAGGCTGCATACTTCCGGGCGGGAACGAGACGTCGCCCACGCCCATCCAGACCCCATCGCCAAATGCCACGCATACGCCTGCGGTTTCGCCAACAGCACACACACCCACCCCGCATCCTAGCGTTACTCCGCATGCAAACCAGACGCCGGCAGGATGCCCGACGACATGCAGGTATGGGTGCGTGCCGGGGACAACGACGTGCGCTGAGCCGGGGTGCCCGCCGAGCTGCCTTTACGGGTGCGAGGTGAACACCACCGTGTGCAAGCAGCCGGTCTGCCCGCCGAGCTGCCTTTACGGGTGCATAACAGGTACGACCACATGCAAGACGGTCATTGCGAATGTCAGCATGGTCAACCCGGACTTTGAGACCGGGACTTATGCGGGATGGAACGTAACGGGGAGCGGATGGGGCAGCGCGCCGACGAGCGGGAGCCTGGCTAATTCGCAGCACCTGTACTATTCCGTGCCTTACTCGGGGTGGCAGGGGACCTATTTTGCCTCGAGCTACCAGACGGGGGGAAGGGGGGCGGTAGGCTCGCTCCAGTCCGCGCCTTTCACGCTGGACAAGAAATACCTCGAGTTCCTTGCGATAGGGCAGGACGACGCGCAGCTATGCGTAGCGCTGAAAATCGAGGATGAGACGACTTACCTGGACTGCAACGCGCTCAGGGCAAGCCCGAACGTTATAAGGCTGTTCCAGCCGACACTTTCCACGGTGAGCCCCTACTCGATATTCAAGCGTGTTTCCTGGGATGTTAGCGCGTACAAGGGCAAGCAGGCGACGATACAGGTCATAGACAACTCGGTGCGCAGCTGGATAGAGGTGGATGACTTCCGCCAGGCCGACACTTCGAGCGTTACGCCCGTTACGGCGGGCAATGTCTCGGGGTACAACTGCAACGGCAACGGCCTCTGCGAGCCGGGGCTCGGGGAGTACGAATACGGCTGCCAGAGCGACTGCCCGTCGCCGAGCTCGTGCAGGTATACGCAGTGGCTGGCCGGGCCGGTCGACTACACGGTCTATTGCCACTCGTTCAGGCTCATGCCGAGCGGCCTGTTCCTGTACCTGAAGAACACGGGCATTGGAGTGAACCACAGCATAACCCTGAGGGGCGTGAGGTGCACGAAAGAGGCGACGCCCGACCCATCGACTTACGCACCGTTCGACAAGGCGCTTGCGGTAGGGGAGATATACCAAATCTCGAACGGGACCATGCCCTGCTATGAAGAGAACGGCAGTGCAGCGCAGCTGGCTGTGGGAAACTTGTTCAGCGGGAAGATATATGTCGCGTATGAGGACGCGAGCACCCACTACATGTATTACGACAGGCTTAATTTCGATGCGCCGGTCCTTGCGACATTGGCGATGGGAACGGTGGGCCAGCCGGCAGCGGAGCCTGCGGTCTGCGTTTTCCCTCCGGGACTCAGCTGCGACTCCTTCGCGCTGCACATCAACGGCTCGCTTGACCTCACTCTCGGGCAGTCCAGAGGCGGCCCGATAAGGGTTGAGGAGATAGCATGCGTCCCGCAGAGCGCTCCGGAGCCGGCCGCTAGCGCCTACACGCTCGTTGGCGGCGTAGTCATTCCGAACGGGGATGAGCGCGCAGTTTCGGGGCATAACGCCCATGCGACCGTCAACTGCGGAAGCGGAGGGCGGCTGAACGAGACCGCTAAATGGAAAATCTGGGTCAAGTACAACGAAACAGCGACGAGCGTGCGGCGCCAGTCGGTCGGCGACATGACGGCCGAGTATGTGCCGTAAAAAAGAAGATGGACCAAGGGGGATTTTCAAGTAAGAGAAAGGGATCCGCGCCCCCCTTCTCCTTCGATTTGAACCCCCAGCCTCTGCCTTTCTCGGAAAGAGTTACCCCCTTCGTGCGAAGGCAGCGATCTACCAGTTGATCTATTGGCCCGTGAAGCTAGATTTTGCGACGTCAGATTAATAAAGCGGAGTTACGCGAGCGCGACAACTTTCTTCAGCGCGTCGAAGAAGGCTGCGAGCTCCTCCTCCGTGTTGTAGATGTAGAGCGACGGGCGCACGGTACCCTGCTTCTCCCCTATGACTTCGTTGTGGTAGAGGTGCGTGCAGTGCATCCCCGAGCGGACGAAGATATTCGCGGATTCGTTCAGCAGGAGCGCGACGTCGTGCGGGTTCATCCCCGTGACGCTGAAAGCCGCAAGGGCCGCGCGCTTCGCCGGGTCCCTGGGGCCGTAGATGCGGTTTATCTGCCTTATCCCGACGAGGCCTTCGTAAAGGAGCCTTGCGAGCCTCTTCTCGTATTTTTCAATCTCCCCCATGCCTATCTTCATCAGGTATTCCGCCGCAGTGCCGAAGCCCGAGGCGCCCGCATAGTTCTGGAGGCCTGCCTCGAACTTCATGGGCGGATCCTCCGGCTCCCAGGAATGCAGGGATGTGCTCTTCACCGTTTCCCCGCCGACTATGAATTGGCTCATCCCCTGGAGCAGGTCATATTTTCCGTAGAGTGCCCCGGTTCCGCTGGGACCGAGCATCTTATGCCCCGAGAACGCAAGGAAATCTATGTTATCGCGCTTCACATCCACCTTCCTGTGCGGGACTGTCTGCGCGGCATCGAGGAGAATCAGGGCGCCGTAGTCATGGGCGATTTTCGCAACTTCCCGCGCATCAATTGTCGCGCCAGTCACGTTTGAAGTGTAGACGATGGAAACGAGCTTCGTCTTCCTCCCGAGCTGCCTCTTCAGGTCCTCCAAGTCGAGCTGTCCCTCGGCATCGACCTCCACGTAATCGTGCTCGACCCCCCGGTCGCGCGCAAGCTTCATCCAGGGGATGAGGTTCGAGTTGTGCTCCATCTTCGTAGTGAGCACGCGGTCGCCCGGCTTCCAGTCGAGGCCGTTCGAGACCGTGTTTATCGCCTCGGTCGTGTTCTTCGTGATTACTATCTCGTTCTCATTCGCGCCAACGAGCTTCGCGACGGAAGAATGCGCCTTCTTGAACTCCTCGGTGGTCCTCTGGGCGAAGTAATGGACAGAGCGGCCGTGGCATGCCGTGTAATCCGTGTAATAAGCCATCTCCGCGTCGATCACCTGCTTCGGCTTCAGCGTCACGCAGGAGTTGTCGAAGTAGATGAAAGGCTTGCCCTTTACCTTCTTCTGCAGTATCGGGAAATCGGCGCGTATCTTCTGGACGTCCATCGGATAAGTTTTGAGGTTCGCGTTTTTAAGTCTTGGCAGCAAATCACTTGACAGAGGTGATTTTTTGGCCACTTACGACGAATTAAAGAATGCGCTTATTGGCGAGTCCCTGGCGCGCAACAAGTACCGCAAGTTCGCGGCCGTGGCGAGGAAGGGCGGGCATTTTGCGATTGCGAAGATATTCGAGGAGACTTCGGAGAACGAGTACGAGCACGCAGCCATGATAATGAAGCTCATGGGCGACTTCATCGGGAAGGATACCGCGGACTGCCTGCAGAAGGCGCTCGACGGCGAGAACCACGAATGGAAGGAGATGTACCCCGGGATGAGGGATGTCGCCAAGAAGGAGGGGAAGAAGGATGCGGCGGAATATTTCGGCTACGTGATTGTCGCCGAGCAGCATCATGCGAAGAGGTATGCGAATCTCCTTAATCTTCTGAAAACTGGGAAGCTCTACGAGAGCGACAAGCCCGAGAAGTGGTTCTGCACGAACTGCGGCTACATCCACACCGGGAATGAGGCGCCGAAGGAGTGCCCGAACTGCAAGCATGAACAGGGATACTTTATTCGCAAGTGCATGCTAGAATACGGCGAAAAGTAGGGGAGGGTCAGGAGGATGTGCATTTCTCTGGGGAGAAATGCATCAGACATCGCCTGCAAGGCGATGCTGAACCTCAAACTGGGGGAGGGCGACAGGCCCTCCCGCGGTTCGGGCATGCTAGAATACGGCGAGAAGTAGGCATATTGCGGGGTGAGTATTATGGCTGGTGTAAACCGCGCGGCAACAGTGGTTCTTTTGGTGATGCTTGCGGCCCTTTTCGGCTGCCTGCAAGCAGAGCAGCAATACCCTACCCCAACACCAACTGGCACCCCTGGGCAGCAGGCCACTCCGGCGCAGCAGCCCAGCCCTGCAATCACGCCCACTCCGCAGCAGACGCAGGCACCGGAGCCGACAGCGACGCCCGCTGCCACAGCGACGCCCGCGGCAACGGTGACCCCTGGCGGAGCAGGCCGGGCGGAATGCGACGTACAGATAAGCCTCGAGCCGACAAGGCTGACTGACAAGCGAATTGAAGAGGTTGTTTCCGGTCAGGGTATCCAGGTCCCGGTTTACATATCGAACGCCGGGAGCAAGCGCGCGAACGTCACTATCTCGGTTTATGACAATGTGACAAGAACCGCTAACCTTTACGCGTATGGCATACTGGACCCGGGGCGTTCGGATTCTGTACTTGTCGAGTACCTGCCGCCATCGGACTATTCTGGAGAGTTGATAACCCTGGTCGCATCAGCGGCGCTGCAGCCCGCAACAGTTGTAGGCGTATGTGTTGATGACGAGAATATGGCGGACAACCGGGCGGACCTCTCAGTGCCATATGTCTGGCGGGGAGTTGGTGTTGGTTCGCAGGTGAAGAAGCGCGCGGTGGTGCTGCTTCCCGCAGGGGGAGCAAGCGAGGGACCCCAGGCTTACAGGGACCTTACGGTTAAGCTGGAAGCACTTGCACAGCTTGGCAACGATTCGCTAAGCATCACGTTCTCGCTCGACAGGTGCGTGCGCGGAGTCGATGTGGCGTTTTCAGACGATAGCGGACGCACATACATTGAGATGAGCAACGAAACGGTGGAGCGTTTCAATGCGCAGCCGTGCCGCAGCGCCCCATTTAGTCTCCATGCGATTTACCCAGTTGTTGCTGGTTATAGTCCGGAGAAGATATTCTATTTCAATGTGTCCGTGCCGCAGCCTGGTTCGGCCCCGATCATATACCCGTTCGAGTTCACCGGGGGCGAGGCTATGGGCATCCCGCCCTTGAGGCCGACACCATCCGCGACTCCTGCCCCTGTGCCGGTTTATTGCGACGTTTCAATCAAGCTCAACCCGGCGAATGCGTCTACTTCTGCGATTTCCGGCATCACTGAGAGTAGGCTCGTGGCAATCCCCATCCGCATAGAAAATGGGGGGCAGGAGAAGGCAAACCTGACGCTTGCGCTCTGGTCGAATGCCAGCCAGGAGTCATGCATCCATGAGATTATGGCTGGCCAGCAGGCCGGCAATACGTACTATTACGGATTTCTCGGAGCCGGAGAGTCGGCCGTGGTGCCGTTCCTGTATTGCACGAGAGGCAATTACTCGGGGAGTGAGATGGAAATTTATGCGAACGTGACGGTCGGAGAAGCGGACAGCAGAGTCGTGGCGTGCACTGGCGATGCGAACCTTGGGAACAACCGGGACAGCGTGGCGCTTCCCTACATTTACAAAGCTGTCGGAGTCGGCTCGCAGCTCACGAAGACCGCGGCCTATTACAAAATTCCGGGGAGCGAACGATTCATGGCAAAGGTGGGCGATGTTACGGTAAGGCTTGAGTCGGTGACGCACATTGGGGAGAATTCGATAAGAGTGGCCGCTACAATCGACCACTGCGTTGATAGCACCGAGCTTGCTCTCTCCGATGATGCAGGAACTGAATTCAGAATAGTGTATGGGGGGAGCGAGCAGCAGAGTGTCTGCACGGGCCAGCAGCAGCTCAGGGTCACGTATGCCGCCGAGCCGGCGCTGAGCCAGAATACGACTTATCTCCTGACTGTAATGGTTGTCGGGCAGAACGGCACTATTGTCGACTACCCGTTCGAATTTGCGGACTCTGAAATCAGGTAAGTAGGCAAGAGAAAAGAAAAACTAAAGGAAAGGAAGAAGAAAACTCAGCCGAAGAGGCTCGCGAGACCCGCGGCTGCCTCTTCCTCAGTCTTCTTCTCCTCTTTCTTCTCCTCCTTCTTTTCTGCGGCGGGCGCGGCTGCGGCTGGCGCGGCTGCAACGGGTGCGAGGGCGGCGGACTTTATCGCGTCCTCGATGTTCACTCCGCTGAGCGCGGACACGAGCGCCTTAGCCCTCGACTTGTCGGGCTCGACGCCTGCGCCCTTCAGCACAGCTTCCACGTTCGCCTCATTTATCTCCTTCTTCGCAGAATGGAGGAGAAGCGCAGCGTATACGTACTCCATACCAAAACCTCCGAATATTACCTCAAACCTTCGCCCTGGATTTCAGGGCGCTCGCCTGAGCGTTTGCCTTTGCGAGTATCAAGTCAATGACGTCCTTCTCGTAGATGCTCGCGCCGAGCGCGAGTGCCTTCGCGTTCTTCGCAGCCTTGCCGATGAGCAGCGGCATGCTCTGCCTCGTCGGGTAAGCGACTGAGACGCAGAGGCCGAGCGCGCTCATTCCGGCGTTCTGCAGATTGGCCATGAATGCCTTCTCATCAATGTCGAGCACGCTGCGCGAGTAGGTCAGGCCTGCCTCCCATGCGGAGACGAGCTCCATGCCGACCTCGAAGGGCTCAACCCCGAGCTTCTGCAAAGCCTTCGCGGCCATGTCCGAGATTTTTTCTCCGGATTTCGCAACTGTTGAAGGCTTTGAGATTGTGACCTTGCCCCCGACTATTGCGGCCTGTATTCCCGCCTGCTTCAGCTCCGTGAGCACAGGGCCCGGAGGAAGCGCGGTCTCGCCTGCCTGGACGATTATGTCGAAGGGCGCTATCTGCCCCGGCTTTGCAGCTGCCTTGCCCCTGCTCTCCTTCACGATTTTGAAAAGCTTGAACGGGTCAAGGTCGGTGAATATGATTGCGGTCGGGCCGGTTATGGACTTCATCGAGTCCGAAGCCTTCCCTGCCTGCTGGAGCGCGCGCTCTATCAGGGTGTTCTTCGCGACTGCGATTATTGCGCGGCCGCGCAGCCTCTTCCTGAGCTTCTGCAGGTGCTTGTCAGGAAGGTTGCGGAGGTCCGCTATAGCGATGACTTTCGCGCCCTTCGCAAGCTTCGCAAGCTCTGCAACTTTCGCCGCCTTGATGGCCTTCGCATCGGTCTTCTTCTGCGTGAACATGGACATCTGCATGAGCATCAACCGGCCTGCGCCGCTGCGGCGGCCTCTGCTTCGGGCTTCGCCCCGATGTAGATGGGCTTGCCCATCGTGAGCTTGACATAGGCGGACTTTATGCTCGGCGCGCCGACCTTCGCAGTGACCTTCTCGAGCACTGCTTCGATGTTCTCCGCAAGGTCGTCAGCGGGCATGTTCTCGGTCCCCACTGGAACGTGGATGACCGGGAGGAACTTGCCCTTGCTCTTTATCTTAATGGTCTTCTTCGCCTTCTCGGCAAGGTCTTTCACCGAGCCGCCCATGATTGGCCTTGGGAGCTTCCCCTTCGTGCCCAGCACCTGCCCCAGGTGCTTTCCAACGACTGCCATCAGGTTGGGCGCAGCGAGCATCTCATAATCGAGCAATTCCTTCATCTTTGCAGAGTCGGCAGCAATCGTGGGGATCTCGCTGCCTGCAATCACGAGGTCTGCGCCTGCGTTCCTCGCATCGAGCGCGAGCTGGCCGTCAGCGAAGACGGCTATCCTCTGCACCCTTCCCTTTCCCTTCGGGAGCATGACCTCGAGGTTCAGGCGGTTCTCCTGCTTGTTGAAGTCGATTCCCTTGAAGTTGATGCCAACGTCGACTGACTGGGTGAATTTGCGCGTCCCTTTCTCCTCTAGCGCTTTCGCCACTGCTGATTTTATCTGAGCCCTGTCCATTTCAACATCTTGTCCGTTATCTTCCCCTCCTGCTCCGAAGCAGTGCGACGGGAAAATAAGCCTCTTCCATTATGGCCGGAAAGGAATATAAAGCTTGCTAGGCGCAGCCCCGCTCGGCTTTGTACTTCTTCACCGCAGCCTGCCAGCCACCCATGTCGACGATGGTCTTGTTGACTGCGTAGTAGGTGTCCTTAAAACTCTTGCACACGGCGTCTTTGATCATTCCTTGTGGCTGGGAGAAAAAGCAGGGCGTCCATGTTTCTATCGCCTGGAAAGCCGCGAAGACATCCGCCTTGGGCCATTTCGCCTTGCCCTTGTTCTTCCAAATAAGGCCACGAAGCTGCTCGTCGGCCTCGCATATGCTCACATAAGTGGTAAGCTTGTTGAAGCCCGGAGGCGTGCGCATCTGTATGTCGCCGTCTTTAGCAAGTTCTTTCGCGAGCTGCGTACCGTCTTTGCCCAGCGAGCCGGGCCTGATGAACGCGGGGTCCTGGGGGAGCTGTCTTGATATTGTCGAGACAAGATTCGCTTTTTCATCTGTGCCCATGCGCTTCTTAAAAGTATTGATAGCCATTGCCTCACCGCTTATCCCGCGCGGTTCAGGTATATATGGGTTGCCTGCCGTCGGAAGCAAGGCGTAATCAGACGTAGCCGGGTTCCTTCCTCTTCTTCCAGGTGTAGATGCCGACTGCCATCAGGATGAGCAGCGCGATCACCGCGATGTACGGTGTGTAGTCCTCGTGGTAGATTGTTATCGCGAGCCGCGCGTCCTGCGGGTAAACATAGTAGCCGCTTTTCTCGACCGTGAAGAGGATTTCGCCGGACTGCGGTGAGACGACGATGGGGTTGCCCGACTGGTCCTTGTCGATTACGCCGTTCGCGTCCCCGTAATAGGTCACCTCGTTAATCACGGCCTTGGGGAACGAGACCGGCGCGCCGTGCTGGTCCTTTACTTCTATGCGCACAAAGTCTCCCGGCCTGAGGCGGTCCGCGTATGTGACTATCATCGGGTTCTCGCCCACGGGTATGGGGAGGCGGACGTTGACGCTCACCTGCCTGTAGGGCTCTATCTCCGCATCGCCGCTGTTATCCGTCGCCCTGGCCCTTACGGAGTACGTGCCAGGCTGCAGGCCCGTAAGCGGCCAGGTGTAGGTCCAGTTGCCGGTGCCGAGCGCAACGTGCCAGTCCGGGTCCGCGCCGACCCTTACTTCAACCACCCTTATTCCCGCATCTGCCAGCGAGGAGCCGCGGATTGTGAGCGTTGAGCCGTTGATATCCTGCCCGCTCACCGGGTAGTTTATGTAGGAGGTGATTGTTGAGATGGCATAGAACTTCTTGTCATAGGAGCCGAAGTAGACCATGCCGCCGTCAAACAGCGGCGAGGAGGTCACCCAGTTCCCAGTCCTGTACTTCCAGAGGAGCGTGCCTGAGGATGCGTTGAGCGCGTAGATGTAGTCGTCGTTCGAGCCGAAGTAGACGACATTGCTGCGCGCATTGTAGAACGGGCTGGATTCGATTGAGTCATTGGTCTCGTAGGTCCAGAGCAGCTGGCCGTTGAACGCGTTGAGCGCGTAGAGCCTGCCGTCCGTTGAGCCTATCCAGACCATTCCCCTTCCGACCGTCGGGGAGGAGATTATCTTGTCGCTGGTCGTGTATTCCCAAGCCTTCGAGCCGTTGAACGCGCTGAGCGCGTATACTTTGTTGTTGTAGGCGCCGAAATAGACAAGGTTGTTCGAGATTTCCGGCGAGGAGTATATGGAGCTGCCCGTGTCGAACGCCCATATCTCGGCGCCTGTCGTCTCGTTTATTGCGAACATCTCGCCGCCCGTGGAGCCGAAATATGCCATGTCCGCGGAGGCCGAGGGCGAGGAGAATATCTGCCCGCTGGTGTTGTATCCCCAGACGTATGCCCCGGTCCTTGCGTTGAGCGAGTAGAGCGTGCCGTCGGCCGAGCCTACCAGGACCGCGTTGCCGACTATTGCGGGCGATGAGTAGACCTTGCCGGAGGTGTTGTAGCGCCAGATGAGCTGGCCAGTGGTCGCGTTTAGCGCGTAGACGGAGTTGTCATCCGAGCCCGCGTATACCACTCCGTGCGAATATGCCGGAGTGGACTCCACGAACCCGTCCGTTGCGAACCTCCATTTCTCCCTGCCGTTCGAGGCGCTGAGCGCGTAGATGTTCTTGTCGGCCGAGCCGAAGAAGACCACGCCGTCACCTATCGCGGGGGATGAGTCGATGAAGTCGTTCGTCCTGAACTCCCATTTCTCCATCCGCTGCTGGCTAAGGTTAGCCTCCTGCGCCGAGATTATGAGCGGTAGGGCGAGCAGTAAAAATATCGCAAGGCGTTTCACATTGCCACCTCTTGCAAATGATGGTCTCCGGCTGTTTAAAAAGGTTATGCGAGGACGCCGTCGTGCTTTCCCGCATTCACTTCCTTTATGGTCTCGCGTGCGTCCTTGCCCTCGACCGTGATGCCGACGCTGACGCAGGTCCCGAGGACCTCGTTCACGTTCGCCTTCAGCGTCCTTGCGAGGCTGTTGCCTGCCTTCATCTTCGCGACCTTTATCACCTGCTCCAGGGAGAGGTTGCCGACTATCTCGCCCTTCACCTTCGCGCCCTTCTCCACCTTGAGCTCTTTCTTCAGGAGCGCGCTCACTGGCGGGGAGCCGACCTCCACTTCGAACTTCTTCGTGTCCTTGTCCACGATTACCTTGACCGGCACGGACATTCCCACGTAGCCCTTGGTCTGCTCGTTTATCGCGGCTATTACTTGCCCGATGTTTATTCCGAGCGGACCCAGCGCGGGCCCGAGCGGCGGGCCTGCGGAAGCCTTTCCGCCCTCGACCATTGCCTGTATCGTCATCTTCATTTGCATCTCCTCCTAAGCGCCAACATCCTCAGCCTTCTGGTAGACGCGTATCGTGTTCAGCTTGATTGTGACCGGGATTGGGACTGCGACCTCCATCAGCTCCACAGTGCATTCCTCCTTCGTCTCGTCAATCTTGATGACGCGCGCCTTCTCCCCTTTGAACGGCCCGCTCACGAGCTCAACGATGTCGCCCTTGTTCAGCTTTATTCCCGCTGCCTTAGTCGCGACGAGCGTTCCCATTTCCGCCATGGACATGCTCTTCTTCAGCACTCCTTTGATGTGCGGAATCCTCATGGCAGCCTGCCTTGCCGCGACTTCGTCTGCCGCCTCGATTATGAGGTAGCCCTTGAGCGTGTCCATGAAAGCTATTGAATAGAGCGGAATCTTCTCCTTCTTCACCTTGTTGTTGAGGACATCCGCGACTACCTTCTCCTGCCCGGCGGTCACCCTGTAAACAAATATCATCAAAACACCTGCCTTTTTCACCCTAACTTGTCTATGAACGTGAAGACGACGGTCATTATGTAGCCTATCATCCCCACGAGCACCATTCCGAGGCCCGTTATTTTCGCAGTCGTGTTAAATTCTTCGTTAGTCGGATGGTAGGAGACGCGGAGGACGCGCAATGCGCGCCGCGCAAAATCCTGTATCTGTTCCAAACCCATTCCAATCACTCCTCAAAGCATCGAGTCAAGCTCAATTTCGACCGGCTGCGCCACCGCGACATCCATCTTTTCGTACTGCGGCAGTTTCGCGCCGGCAATCACAACGAGGACCTTCAGCGAGCTCCTTTGCATGCCGGGCTCGATTCTTGCGCCCCAGATTATGTGCGAGTCGGGCGAAATCCTCTTCGAGACCTCCTCGACCATGAGCTCCGCCTCCCTCAAGGTCATGTCCTCGCCGCCGGTCACGTTTATGAGGGCCTTGTTCGCGTCCTGGATGTCCGTCTCCAGCAGCGGGGAGCTCAATGCGTTCTCAATCGCGGTGATTGCCCTCTCATCGGGCTTTGCCGCAAGGCTCGCCTCGCCCATCCCGATTACCGCGCATCCCGCGTCCTTCAGCACTGTCTTCAAATCCGCGAAGTCCAGGTTCACCAAACCGCTCTTGGTGACCAGTTCTGTAATCCCTTTCGCTGAATTTGCAAGGACTTCATCCGCAACCTTGAAAGCAGTGTTGAGCGGCAAATCCGGGACTATCGCAAGCAATTTGTCGTTCGGTATGACTATCACGGTATCCGACTGCCTCTTGAGCTTCGCAAGCCCTTCGAGCGCGTTCTTCCACCTCATCCTTCCCTCGGAAGAGAAAGGCAGGGTGACGATTGCAATCGTGAGCGCACCGGCGTTCTTCGACTCCTCCGCTATGAGGTGCGCGCTTCCGGTTCCGGTTCCGCCCCCCAATCCGCAGGTAATGAAAACCAGCTGCGCCTCTGCGAGCGCCTTCTGGATGTCAGCCTTGCTCTCCTTCGCGGCGTTTTCGCCAACTTCCGGGTTTGAGCCTGCGCCCATGCCCTTGGTCAATTGCTTGCCGAGCAGGATTTTCTTGTCCGCCTTCATCTTCACCAGGTGCTGCGCGTCCGTGTTCATCGCGATTATCTTCGCGCCAACAATTCCAATCTCGTGCAGGCGGTTTAGCGTGTTGCAGCCCGAGCCGCCGGCTCCCACGACGTATATTTTGGGCTTGCTCTGCTCTATGAACTTCAGCAGCTCCTCGTCGTCCTTCGAGACTATGTCCGCAGCGGCAATTTCGGCTTCAGCCATCATAATCACTTCAAACTATTTTTCAATAGGGGTTGAAAACTCCGCTCGCTATTTGGCTGCCTCACCTTTATATTTGTTATGCCAAGCCCTTGTGCTCGTAGGCCTCATCATGGTGTGCGAACCTGAGCAGGCGCACTGCTTTTGCACTTTCGTCTATCTTGTAAACGAGCACAAAAGAACCAAGGACATGGACCCTGCGCGTGTCGTTGAGGGGAAAGCGGAGGGGCTTAAAGCGGTGCGGCTCTTCCAGAATCTGCGCCAACTTCCTGCGCAGGGCTTCTTCAAGGACGGGATTTCTTGCGGTTTTCTTCCGTATATCCTCTGCGCAGCTCTTGCTGGTATCCAGGGAGTAGGGCATCGGATCACTTGAAAAGCTCGTCCAGGTTCCTTATCCTCCTGAATTTCCCTTTTTCCGCCTTCAGGATGGACTTCACGAACTCCGGCCTCAGCGCCGGCTCGAGAATCTCCTCTTCATACTCCGTCGCCATCATCTCTATCGCGCGCGACTTGTCCTTCAGCCCGTATCTCGCCTTCACTACATTGAGAATCCTGTTCGCGTGCTCCGAGATGGATATCATTGCCTGGA
>CAISET010000029.1 GCA_903884505.1 uncultured Microcaldota archaeon
GAATTGACAGGAGGTTGGCCGTGCGGGTGGGTGGGACCGCGCCAACCGCAGGTTTAAGTAGCAAGCGGTGCGCGGACGCACGGCCAACACTGTCAATAGCGTGAAAAGAATTGCCGCATGGGTTTTGAAAGCGAGTGCATATTCCTATTTGAGCAGACACGGTGAGAGGAGCTTTAGTAGCAGGCGGGCTCGCTGGTCGCGTTGGCTTCCAGCTTACACCCCTGCCCTATCAAACGGATGTTCTATCCGCGCTCTCGGACCGCCTAGTTTCGAGGTGGGCTTCGTCCTTAGATGCTTTCAGGTCTTATCCCTTGGCGCGTGGCTGCCCGGCGATGCTTTTCACAACCGGTAGACTAGAGGCGCCGAACCCTCGTTCCTCTCGTACTCAAGGGTTCTTTCTCTCAGGCGATCATGCACTCCTAGGAGATACTACCGTACTGTCTCGCGACGTACTGAACCCAGCTCGTGTAAGTCTTTAATGGATGAACAACCCAACCATTGGCGGCTCATGCACCGCCAGGATGACTTAAGCCGACAGCGATGTACCAAACCGCGGGGTCGATATATACCTCAGCGAATCCGCGAACGGACGCGCTAAAAGGGTATTCGAGTCCTTCTAACTCATGGAATACAATGCTAGATCATCGCGCTGCCTATATCGACAGGAAGCGCTCAGCATATCAACCACTCTAGTGTTAGTACTGCGTACTATACACGAAGCCATGGGCTTCGCTAAATCTCTCTAGGGAATTTAATGAAGTACCATGGCTCCTCAAAGAGCGAGAAGGATCTCTCGCCCGCGACGAGCCTGTTACCCCCGGGGTAGCTTGTCTGACAGCTTGGACTCCAACTAATGGAGTACCAAGGTTCGTTAAGCCCGACTTTCGTCTCTGAATCCCACGCGTTTAAGGATTCAGTCAGCCCTGCATTTGTCTTTAACCCTTGGCGACGGATTTCTGACCCGTCTAAGCAGAGCATTGGGCACCTTTGTTTCCTTATCGAAGGTGTACCGCCCCAGCCAAACTATCCACCTGCAGCTGTTCCTTTCGGTAAGACGTACAGCAATTGAAGAGTAGTGTTTCACTTTCGCATTCCCAACCCCCGCAAGGATTGGTTCGACGCTCCTACTTACACTGTGCAGCAACCACCGTGCATCAACAACAGGCTATAGTAAAGCTCCACGGGGTCTTCGTTTCCCCCTAGAAGTCCTCCGCATATTCACGGAGTAGTGAGTTCACCCGGTCCCTGGCAGGGACAGTAGGAGAGTCGTTATGCCCTTCATGCAAGCCGCCAATTAAGCGGCGAGGTATTACGCTACCTTAAGAGGGTCAGAGTTACCCCCGCTCTTTGCCGGCGCTTTGCTCCCTTGAACGGAAGTTTGACGTACCGGTAGTGAGCAGGCATCGCCCATAATACAAAACCTTTCGGTGTGGCTATGAGCTGTGTTTTTGATAAACAGTCGCTATCCCCTTGTTACTGAGACCTGCGCATGCACCTTGCGGCACAATTGCAGGCACCCCTTCTTCCTAAGTTACGGGGCTAACTTGCCGAGTTCCCTTACCAGAGTACTCCGGACACGCCTTGGCTTTTTCTGCCAGCAGCACCTGTGCGAGTTCTAGGTACGATCCGACTGGATCGCATCCACTGCCTTTTCATGGGCTCGTGGGCTCAGCGGAACCCCCTTGCGGGGGCCGTTCCTGCCTTTAAGCTGCTTCTCCTCATAATGAGTCTCTGCAGCCTTACGACAGTTAAACAGGGTCTCCCCTGCTCCACCTACCCGGAAGCGTCAGCGATGGAAGTTGTGTTGCCACGTCTACCAGTCGGGCACCGGAATCTTAACCGGTTTCCCTTTCGGCGCATGGTGATTGGCCTGCGCCTTAGGATCGGCTTACTCTTGGCTGACGAACGTTGCCAGGAAACCCGTGTGCTATTCGGCGTCCCGAATTCTCATCGGGATTTGCTGTTACTGACACCAGGATATGCATTGCTTGCGGGGTCCATGCGACCTTTCGGCCGAACTTCGACCCCCGCAGCACGCCCTCCTACCAGATCGCCAGCTCAGCTGGCGCTCTTGGGTCTCGGGGACTGGCTTAGCCCCAATCATCTTCGGAATCCGCACTCTCGACCGGTCCGCTATTACGCGTTGTTTAAAGGATGGCTGCTTCTAAGCCTACCTTCCGGCTGTTTTAGAATGGAGACTCCTTGTGTCTTCGCACTTAGCCAGTGCTTAGGGCCCTTAACCCAAGTCTCGGTTGTTCCCGTCCCGGCATACCAGCTTACCCGGTACACCCGACTCCCGCCTTCTACAAGGAATGTAAATTCGGAGTTTGACAAGAGGGTGATCCCTCTCGGAACCATTCCCCCAAATCAGTGCTCTACCTTACATTCACTCTCCAGCGAGGCTATCCTGAGGGATATTTCGGAGGGGACCCGCTATCGCCAAGTTCGATAGGACTATCACCCCTAAACGTAGGTCACCCAAGCAGATATACTAGCATTGGTTGCGGGCCTCCACCAACCGGAAGGTCGGCTTCGCCCTGCCCACGTATAGTTCACATTGGCTTCGGGTCTCTAGAAAGTGATTGGTCGCCGTTTCCGACGACGCCCCTCGCCGCTTGCGCGGTTGCGGGCTTTCGCTTTCGCTCAGCATTTCTGCTCACCACTTCCAGGAACTCCCTGGCTCTTGAATCTAGAAGATCGGTACGACGCTGTTCCCCTCCTGTCGTTCCTGAGATTTCTCTAAGTCACTTCCAAGAGGATCAAAACTTTCACGCCGTGCCAACCTGTCACCACTCAGTTTCAGTCTCTTTTCATTCCCCTTCCGGGGTTCTTTTCAGCTTTCCCTCGCGGTACTAGTTCGCTATCGGTCTCAGGTTGTATTTAGAGTTGGGGGTTAGTCCCCCCATCTTCGCGCCGGATCACCGACCGGCGCTACTCGTCTCATGCCCTCACCCTCCCATTTACCCTACGAGGCTTTCACTCCCTATGACGCTGTTTTCCAACAGACTTCGGGTCCTGGGAAGCTGAATAGCACGAATCACATCCGCCCGCAGTTACCTGCGGGAGTTCAATTCGCAACTTCTCCGCTTTCGGTCGCCCTACTAACGGAATCCCAATTGGTTTCTTTTCCTGCGGGTACTAAGATATTTCAATTCCCCGCATGCGCCATCGCCCTTGCGGGCGATGAATTCGGGAATCTCGGGTTCAATGGCTGCATGCGCCTACCCCGAGCTTATCGCAGCTGGCCGCGCCCTTCATCGCATCCTGAGCCTAGCCATCCACTGAGTGGCGTTAAACTCACCGTATCCGTTTCTCTACACGGAATATGCACTCGTTTCTTCAAACCCATGCGGCGTTACTGTAATTTGGTGTCGCCACCAATCGCGGAAACCCCGCGACCAGCTTCATCGCTTGATGAACGTAAATGCGTCGTATCGGCGACGCTTTCCGTGAACGCTTTAGGATGTCGAGCGACGGCCGCGAAGCGGCCGGAGCGCCCGCGTCTTCGACGCGGACATTTCGCCCGAAGGCGAATTTGTCCGGCGGAAGCCGGCGACACCGAAAGGGTTCAATGGACTCGGCGGGAATGTCGCGCCGTGGGTTCACCGCCGGGCAAACCCTAGCGATTCGAACCCGCGACCTTTCGGTTGCAAACCGAACGCGCTACCACTGCGCCACGAGCCCATTGTATTTCGTGAACGGAAAAGGTCGTTTTCCGTTAACGCTTTTACCATGTCGAACCCGGCTGGATTGGCAACGCGAGTTGCCAACATTTCGCCGTCAGGCGAATTCGGCCGGATATCGACTGGGAAAAGGGTTACGAGGCTTCAAGAACTTTGAAAGGAACTAGCATCGAGCGACTCCCGCAACACCGAAGGTGTTGCGCAGCCGCATAGTGTGCTCTTGCACTTAGATCGAAAACAAATTCCGTCGTGAGACGAAATTTATAGGAGGTGATCTATCCGCAGGTTCCCCTACGGATACCTTGTTACGACTTAACCCCCCTCACGGAGCTCTAGTTCGAATGCGCCAATGAGACGCAGCCTCACTAAAACCTCGCTTGGGTGATTTGACGGGCGGTGTGTGCAAGGAGCGGGGACGTATTCACCGCGCGATGTTGACACGCGATTACTAGGGATTCCAGCTTCATGAGGGCGAGTTTCAGCCCTCAATCCGAACCTAGCGCAGGTTTGGGGATTGGCTCCCCCTTTCGGGGTGGCAACCCATTGTCCTGCGCTTTGTATGCCACGTGTAGCCCGGGAGATTCAGGGCTTGAGCTGCCCAGAGCGATCGTCTCGCGCTGGACATATACTGACCTACCGTCGCCCCCTCCTTCCTCCAATTTAACATTGGCAGTCGCGACAGAGTGCTCACCTATCGGAATAGATGATGGCAACTGTCACCGAGGGTCTCGCTCGTTTCCGGACCGCATAAGCGTCCACACGGAATTTCCGTGTGTCAGAAACGTCAAGCACTCCTCTTCAGGAGTGCCTCCAAACGTGATCTCAATTCTCCCCTTTTCATGCAGCTCAGCATTAGCTTGCCAAAAGTCGGGACGAGCCGCGCAGTTATGTAAAGCCTGCTGCCCACCCTCCTCGTTGTCAAGCCCAGACGCTCCATTACGAGCTGGTCAGCGTCCGTAACCCTGGCGAAGTAGACCGTTCCCTTTTCCATGTCCACTCCTCCGCAGCCGTCGAAAAGCCCGCAGACGAATTTGCGTGAGAACGCGTTACTCCATTTGAAAGTCTCGAGTTCGTCTTCCACAACGTTCTGCAGGTATTTGCGGTACGCGGAATGGTAGAAATAAACCTTGTCTTCCTTCACCTGGATTTTTTCAGGGGAAATCCCGAGGGTTTTTATCGCTTCGGAAACGAATATTTGCTGTGCCTCCGTATCACCGGAGATTCCAACCCCTTCGCATATTTTTCTGGTTTTCCAGAGTCCGGTAAAATATGCGATGTCAGGACTGAACTTGATTTTCATTTCTTTGCACCCCTCGTAAATCAACGTTTTGTTTCCGGAAAGATATAATAACAGCACGCCGATGCGGCTTGCCGGACTTAACCGGACAGTTCGCACCACGAGCTGACGATGGCCATGCACCACCTCTCGGCTTGTCAGGCAAGATCTTCGGTCTGGCCTTCATGCTGCCGTCGCTCCCGGTAATATTCCCGGCGTTGAATCCAATTGAACCGCAGCATCCACCCCTTGTGGTGCTCCCCCGCCAATTCCTTTAAGTTTCAACCTTGCGGCCGTACTCCCCAGGCGGCTGACTTAACACCTACGCTACGGCACTGCAGCGGCTCGAAGCCGCTGCAACACCTCAGTCAGCATAATTTACTGCTAGGGCTACTCGGGTATCTAATCCGATTCGTTCTCCTAGCCTTCGTCCCTCACTGTCGGACGTGTTTTGGTTGAGCGCCTTCGCCACTGGTAGTCCTTGCGGGATTACAGAATTTTACCTCTACCCCACAAGTACTCTCAACCTCCCCCACTCCCAAGCCTGTCAGTACCCCCTGCACGCATTCCGGTTAGGCCGGAATATTTCACAGAGAACTTAACTGGCCAGCTACGGACTCTTAAGGCCCAATATTCGTGGATACCACTTGATCTGTCGGTGTTACCGCGGCGGCTGGCACCGATCTTGCCCAGACCTTATTCCGCCAGGTGTTTGGTCTGGCGAAAAGATGAACGCGTGGTCCATCACTCGGAGTCCCCTCGTCACGCTTGCGCGCATTGCGAAGGATTCGTCCCTGCTGCATCCCGTAGGACTTGGGCCCTTGTCTCAGTGCCCATCTGGGGGCGCCAACTCCCATTGCCCCCACCGATTATCGGCTTGGTGGTCCGTTACACCACCAACTACCTGATCGGGCGCAGTCTCATCCTAAGGCGGTAATCGGTGCAATTTCCGCACCATATGACCTTCGGTGCATTCCAGCCTCCGAAGGCTACGGGGTATTAGCCTCAGTTTCCCGAGGTTATCCCCCTCCTTAGGGCAGATTGACTACGTGCTACTCAGCCGTACGCCGCCGATACGAAGCCGTATCAGCGGACTTGCATGGCTTATTCGAACTCCGATAGCGGTACCCTCCAGCAGGATCAACTGGAGTTGTGACAGCTTCACTCTCTCGTCCACTGTCGCACACAATCTTCTTTCGACCGCTAAAACTAATCTTAGCGGAGTGCATCACACATTTTATTTCCCCAGCGCCGCTTCATAGAAAACTCGACGGCGCGCGTGGATGATGCTAGCTCCTTGTTCCGTTCTTGAAGCCTCAATCTGACCCGGAAACCCCAGGTCATCATCATTTTCCCCGATTTCCCACATGCATTATGGACTGTAATGGATGGGTGGACTCATTGCACGTAAAATACGCGCTCCCTACCGCCGGTATTTACAGCCCGATTTTGGTGGCAAAACCGGAGACAGGAGTTATATTCGAAGCGGTTTATAAAGGTTGCGGTTTTCCCCTAAAAGATTATAGCACTATAGCGCGCGGGCGAGCGCGCACGCGCGTTCGGGGCTGCGACGGCGCATTTTATCCGAGCTTCAGGACCGAGTCGCCCTCATGCACCCGACCGGAGACCTTAAGGCCTATGGACTGCCCTTTCTTGGCCGACGGCACCTGCGCCTTCTCCATCTGCATCGAGGTGACCGCCTGCTCCACCCTGGTGCCTTCCTTCCCCACGATGGCGATGATGTCGCCGACCTTAAGCTCGGCGCTCAACTCTATGACGGCAACGCTTATCTTGCTGAAGTAGTGCGCGACCTTCCCGACAAGCTTCTCCTCCATCGGACCACCCCGGAATTAGGTTGGTTTCCGTGCTTTAAATCCCTTTCGCGCTTCAGCGCCATTCGTCTTCGGCGCTCTTCCAGGCCCCTTGTTCCTCTTTAGCTTTTTCCTTCAGATCTGCAAGAATCAAAGAAGCATCAATTTGGGCCTGCATCAGGACATGGGTTTTGATTGTGCGCGCCATGCCTTCATTAAAACGAGCTGTGTTTTCATCAAGATTGCCCTCAAACTTGTTCCCCTTCAGCACTGCGCTGCGGAGTGCTCCGTCCGGCCATTGCTCCTGGACCTCGACGTGGCTCCCCTTAAGAGCCACCTTGATGACCAGGCCGCCCGGCCTTTGGATTCTGACTTCCAGACTCCCGACCTCATTGAAATCCGCAGCCCAACTTTCGCTTGTGTTCAAGACATGGATATTCTTGAAGTCGCGGGTCGTGAATTTTAGGCCGCCCCGCTCCCACATAACTTCGTTCTGGGGCTGCTTGATTTTCCATGCTGGGGGGAGCAATTTGGGCTCTGGCTTCTGCGGCTCATGGGCCGGCTTCGGCTTTTCGGCTGCGATCGGCTGGACCGGCTTGGGCGGCAGTGGTGCTGGCTTCGGCTTTTCAAGTACAATTGGCTGAACCGGCTTTGGAGGCTCGACAATGGGATGCCGCTCACGCGAAAGCTTCGGCGGTTCGGCTGGCTTCTCCGGCTCCTTCCACTCATCCTCCTCGATTTTCAGCAGGGGCTTGGGCAGTTCGACCGGCTTCGCAGGCTGCGTTGCAGGCCTTGCCAGTGACACCTGGCGCGGAGGCTGCAGCTTCGCCTTCTGCGATATCTTCCGTTCCTCGATGACTGGATCGACCACTTTTCTCAGCTTGCCCATCACGTGCGAGAAGACCGCCATCAGTGTCTCGGCATCGGCAGGTTCCTGTTCCTTTGAGAGCTTGTTTATCACTCCGATGAGCTGCGTGCAGCGTTTCGTTACGTCTTTCTTGACATCATCTTGGATAGACGGGCTGGTATTTATTATGCCCAAGATGCTCAGGGCGTATTCTTTTTTGGCCTCTGCGGTTGCCGGGTCGAAAACTCTTATTTTCTCGGGCTGTCCGGCCTTCTTCTCCGGCGCCTTCCGCAATGCCTCGCTGCTCATGCCCTCGCCCTGTTCGGGACAGCCATCTGGCGGGCCACCGGCTTCTCGGCGGCGCCGGCGCGCTTCTGCCTTTCCATCTGGTCAAGTAGCCACAGGAGGCGGAGCGCAAGCTCGTCCGTTTCCCTCTTCGGCACGGAAGGGACGCGGAGCATGCCGACGAATTCTTCCACTTCGCGCTTCTTCCGCGGAGTCCTCATCCTGTGCGCCCAGACCTCCGGAAAGTCGTGGGAGTTCCTCTCAATTAGCTTTATGAAGCAGTCATAGGCGTTGTAGCGGACGCGGGCGTTATGGGACTTGGAGATGTATTCGCTTATCCTGCGGCCGATGGTGAGTCTCCTGAGGACCACATCCCTTCCGCATTCACTGGCCGCGCCTTCCAACCTTTCCACCGCTAATTTAGCGATATGGAAGAATATAAAGACGACGGGAGAATCGGGAGGCCGAAGTTCTGCTGTGGCATGCTGAAATCAGGCAGGAGTTCCTTCTGCACCAATGCCATGGCCGCCATCGCTGGGATTGCCCCGTTCGGAATTATTGGCACCGTTGGTGAGGAAGGCTTCCATCTCTGTTATCATCCCGCCGAGCCTTGCCGCCGCGTTCTGCGACATCGCAATGGCCGCCCTTGCCTTCTCCGCGCTGCGCTCGAGCTCGTCAAACTTCGACATCGCGTCGAGCAGCTTGCCCATCGCGTTCGCCTCTATCCCTTCCTTCTGCAGCGCATCTCTCTGCTCCCTCAGCGCCTGCACCGGCTTTTCGGCATTGTCCAGGTCTTCCTGCGTCACCGGTGTGGGCTGGAAGCCGTGGTTGTACTGCCTGCCTACTGACAGCGCGTGGTTTTTCGCCTCCAGGTGCTTCTCGTGCTTCTCCTTGTTCTCCTCGAGCTGATGGAGTTCGCCCATCTTAACCCCCAGTTCGCGCAACAGCGCGGTCAGGGCGTCCTGCTTCTTGACCTCTGCATTAAGTGCCTCGATTTTTTGTTCGGACTCTGCGCGCCTCGCCGGATAATCGCCCAACATCTTCTTCGAAGCTTCCGCCCTGGAGTAATTGGCGGAAAGCTCGTTGCACATCCTCAGGTACTGGTCGACGAAGACAAGCTTAAAGCTGCACCGAACGAGGGCTGAGACGCATTGCATCCCCTGCACCGCAAATTTCCGCACGCCTTTGCAGTGCTCGATCAGCCAGCAGAGGTCCGTGTAGGTGTGTTGCAATTCCGCATCGGCCAGCGTGCGCTTGTCGACGTAGCCCATGTTCAGCGGCGACTCATATTCGGAGTGGCCTGCTTTTGAAGTGAGCGACAGTACTTCGATGAAGGCCGCCTCCCCCTTGCTTTCAGCGGAAGCCGGGAGAGTCTTGTACGTGAATGCCAGCTTGATGGGCTCGCCCTTGTCCACCCGCCCCTTGTCCTCATGCAGCTTCCTGAAGCTTTCCAGAAACGCGATGTAATTCTCGGTTATCTCGCGCAGGAAATACTCTATGCGCGCTTCGGCGGACTTCGGCTGCTTGTCGCGAGGGCCGCTCATCCGCCATGAGCTCGTGAGGTACTTATCCGTATCCTGCAGCTGCTTCGTCAGGGCCTCGAATTCGCAGTCCAGGTTTTTGCGCGCTGCTTCAAGGCCGCCAATCCTGTCGTCCAAGGTCTTCCCGATGATGAGGGCCTTGAGCTCATTGCGCGACCGCTCGTCGAGCTTTGAAAAATCAGCAACCTTCCTAGCGGGTTCAGTCTTATGTTTCTGTGACATGGCAAGTTTGCCGAGGTTCAAGTTAATAATTGCTTACTTTTTCCTGGCTTCGAAATATGCGGTCGGGTTCACAACATACATGTAGACCGTGACTATCCCGCCCAAATATCTCCCGAAGATGAAGCCCGCGACTCCGAGCGCCTCCATGGTGCCCTCGAGGAAGAAGGAGAGCGCGAGGAAGATGAAGGATGCCATAGTGAGCCAGAAGACCAGGCTGAAGTTCTGCTTCGACATCCTGAAGCCTGCCTTGAGGGACTCGGCGATTCCGATTTTCTCGAGTATCAGCGCGGTCGGGACGAAGTAGAGCGCGATTCCGCCGATGAATATTATCGCGGCGATTCCGAGAATCCCCAGGAGCAGCGCCGGCAGGAACGCATAGACGTATCCGAAGGCGATGAGCATGGTGAATGGGGTGGAAACGGCAGTCATCGCAATCAGCAGGATGAGGAACAGGCCGAAGAGCTTCAGGAACTTGCCGAGCACGTGGTCGAGGGCTGCGCGGAAGTCAAGGCGCTTCTTTTTTCTCTGCTGCTCGACGAGGACCGGGTACATGCTGTCTATCAGGAGCCAGACCGGCGAGATGAGGAATATCAGCGCCGTAGCGGACAGGGTCCCCCAGGAAACCCTTGCTGCCGCAAGGTCGAACCTCGCCTGCTGCAGGAGGTAGAGGTAGGGGAGAATCCAGATTGTGACGGAAATCATCTTCGGGATGAAGAGGACAGGGTTGCGGAAGAGCTCGGTGAACGCGCCCTTGAGGATTGAGATGAAACCCATTCTGACACCTTTTCCGTTAACGCTTTTAGGATATGCGCCGGCGAGCGGAGCGAGAGCGAGCGGGTGAACCTCGCGAGCGACGGCGCAACCGAAAAGGGTTAAGCCTCTGGAGGGGATTGAACCCTCGGCCTCGTGCTTACCATGCACGCGCTCTACCACTGAGCTACAGAGGCGTCGGATGGATATTTCCGAACGCAGCTTTTTCTTTTCTTGCCTTGCCCATGGCTTTCCGTGAACGCTTTACGATATGGCAGCGAGCGAGCCCGACTGGATGCGAGCGAGCGTTGGCAACTGCGGTTGCCAACATTTCGCCGGAGGCGAATTTGTTGCCATCGGAAAGGGTTCAAACCACTGAGCTACAGAGGCATAAACCGGCGTTATTTCGCGAAAACGTCTTTTATTACTATGGTGTCTTCCCTTCCGGGGCCGACGCTGACGATGTAAATCGGGACCCCGAGGTATTCGCTCACCCTCTTCATGTAGTTCTTCGGCTCGTCGGGGACGGCGAAGTAGCCCCTTACGCAGATTCTGCGCCACTCCGCTGGCTTGAGGTCCTTCCAGCCCGGCATCTCCTCGTAGATTGGCTTGCAGCGCGCAAGCTCTTCCGCGGAAACGGGCATGCGCGTCGTCTTTTTGCCGTCGAGCTCGTAGGCCACGCAGAATTTTACCGGAGAGACTCCTGCGAATGTGTCTATGCGCGTGAACGCCAGGCCCGTGAATCCGTTCGTCTCGTGCGCGTATTTCAGCGCGACAACATCGAGCCAACCAATCCGCCTCGGCCTTCCGGTCGTAGTCCCGTATTCGCCGCCCTTGTCGCGGATTTTCTGCGCCGTCCCATCCATGAGTTCCGTCGGGAGCGGGCCGCTGCCAACGCGCGAGACGTAGGCCTTGACTATGCCTATTACCTCGTTGAGCTTGTTCGGCGCGAGGCCGGAGCCGGTTGATGCGCCGCCCGAAGTCGGGTTTGAGGATGTGCCGTATGGGTAGAGGCCCTGGTCGATTCCGAGAAGCGCCCCCTGCGCGCCCTCGAGCAGGACGTTCTTCTTCGCATTCACTGCATCATTCACCGCCGCGCATCCGTCAGCGACGTATTTGGCAAGCTCGTCCGCGTAGCCGGAGTAGGCCTCGAAAACGTCATCTTCGCCCTGTGCGAACTTCTGGCCGTAAACCTGCTCGATTGTCTTTGTTTTTATTTCATGCATGGTGTGGATTTTTTCTTCCAGAATCTTCTTGTCGAGCATATCGGCAAACCTTATGCCGAACCTTGCAGCCTTGTCGGAGTAGCAGGGGCCGATGCCTTTCTTCGTGGTTCCTGCTGCGCGGCTGCCCTTTTTCGACTCCTCCATGCCATCGAGTGCGATGTGGTATGGAAGGACTACGTGCGCACGCGAATCGATTATGAGGTTTGGCGCATAGCCGTCATTCGAAATGATGCCTATTTCTTCGAGCAGGGTTTTCGGGTTTACGACGCAGCCGCAGCCTATTATCACTTTTTTCCCGGGGTAGAATGCGCCGCTCGGCATCTGGTGCAGCTTGTAGGTCTTGTCCTGGAACTTCACCGTGTGGCCCGCGTTATCTCCGCCGTTGAACCTCACGGTGACGTCCGCCTTCTCCGCAAGCAAATCGACTATCTTCCCCTTGCCCTCGTCGCCCCACTGCGCTCCGACGACTGCTGCTACGACCATAAGACCACGTGCAATAATATTGTAATGGTTATGTTATAATCATAACGAGTATTATAGCTGTTCCGGTGGCTTTATGGAAATGCGGAATGCGGGGAAGGGGGATTTTGATTTCATCCTCTTCGGGAGGACGGAGATTGCACGTGAGGAAGGGTTCAGGATTCCAAGCATTGCCAAGGAGAAGAAAAGGGTGAGAGGCGCGATTGCCGGGAAGCGGGTGCGCGTTGCGGTTGGGAATGGGAAGGCAGTCGGATTCATCTGGTTCGTTGAGGGCAAGGAAACGCCATTTGGGCTGGACTACGGAGACTTCGGCCTGAAGTACCTCTGGGTCGATTACGTCTTTGTGGAAAAAGGCTGGAGAGGAAAAGGGGTCGGGAAGGCGCTTTATGCGGACCTTGCGGCAATCGCGAGGAAGCGGGGCGCAAGCAGGCTGATGGGCGACGTGTTCACTGTCAACTGGAAGTCCATCGCGTTCCACGAAAAGCTCGGCTTTGAGCCGCTTCTCCGCATCTATTGGAAGAAAGTGCGCAAATAGTTTTAGAATGGTTGCACCAAATCCTACCTATGATATATTTTCCGGAGAACTTGAGGAAACTGAAGCGCGGGCCGCAGGTGATGCTGCCCAAGGACATCGGGATGGTGCTGGCCTTCACGGGTGTGGGGAAGAAGAGCACCTGCATTGACGCCGGGGCCGGAAGCGGGTGGCTTGCCGTCGCGCTGGGGAACGTGGCGAAGAAAGTCGTGAGCTACGAAAGGAGGGAGGATTTTGCCCTCCTCGCTGAAGAGAACGTGAAGAGGGCAGGGCTTGCGCGCTACGTGAAGATTAAGAGGAAAGATATTTTCGAGGGGATTGAGGAGGAGGAAGTTGATTTGGTCACGCTCGACATGGCGGATTCGGAGAAGGTTGTTCCGCACGCCCGCAAGGCGCTTAAGGAGGGCGGTTATGTCGTTGGCTACCTTCCGCACGCTGAGCAGGTGCAGAGGTTTGTCAAGGCGCTGAACGAGGAGAAGTTCCGCGACGTGTTCTGCATCGAGTGCATTGTCCGTGAGATGCTTGCCCGGGAGGCGGGGTTCAGGCCGGATAACATGGGCCTGATGCACACCGCGTACCTGGTGTTTGCGAAGAAGTGAGTTGGGGAAAAATAGCGCTCATCGCCTGCTTTTCTTCCCGGGTTTGAGCGACTCGTCTCCGTCCGTGAATTCGATATCTAGATGCGTGCCGTTGCAGAACGGCTTGTTTCTGGACCTTCCGCAGCGGCAGAGGGTGACGCGGTTCCGAATCTCGTAGGTTTTGCCGTCCGAAGAGACGATTGGGACTCCGCCCTTCACCCAGATGGGCCCGCTGGCTTTCTCTTCGGGGTCCTCAACCAGGCTTATTGAAGGCTTGAGCTTTTTCTCAATCGGCTTTTCCGTCTTCCTGTCCCACTCCACCAGCCGTCCTGAAGGGCAGTTGCACGCCTCTTCGATGGCCAGCTTCCTCGCCTTCGGGTCGCCGGAATCCACGGTAAGCTGCCAAACGCCGCTTGCCTTCTCGCAAAAGCGGGCGAGGGCGCACAGGTTGGGTACGTCGGTCAAAACAAGGGTGGGGCCGGCTATCTTCTTCGCCTGCTGCCAGTATTTCTTCCTGCTGGCGGTCTCCGTGCCGTCAAAGCCTGTCTTCGCGTGAGTTCCGTCGCAATAAGGCGCGTTTCCCGATTTGCCGCAGCGGCAGAGGGAATAGTTTTCCCTAAGCGGGTAGCGCTTCCCCTTGTCCCATTTGACTGGGATGCTCTCGCTGTCGCATACTATAATCTCCGCTGCCAGCGGCAAGCTGCCGGAAACGAGATAGGGGCCGTTCTTTTCGATTACGATTTTGCAATTTCCCTTGTTCTTGGCCATGCGGACACCTCCGGGGTATGCGGGGGGCAGGATTTTCGGCGGAGCCGGAAGCGATTTGCGCCAGCGGATTCGCGTTTGAACCTGCGTAGTCCTAAGACACGGGATTTCTCAGGGCCCTTTCTTTTCCGCTGGCACTTTTACGCTCTGCAAGGAGCGTAGCGACGCAGCATCGGAAAAGGGCCACTTAAGTCCCGCCCGTTTTCCAGGCTCCGGAACCCCCGCACATGCAGACTATGTGCGTCTCTACATTTAAATAATTCGAGCGTGCAATAATACCCTTCATGGATCTGCTGCCCTGTTTCGGAATAGCAGCATTTGCTGCGCTAACTGTCATTTCTTGGGTCGTTTGCGCCGGTATGATTTGGTTAGTAGTGACCGTGGGGCGGTGGAATCAGGGACTGGTTGAGACTCCGCTGGAGAAGTTCGCCCACGAGAATGAACTCCACTTTTCTCCAGGATCGCCGCTCTGGCCTTATCTGGGATTGCCGTTCGTTGGCATGCCTTCCATTTCGGGCAATTACCGAGGGCGCAAGTTGGAGATGGGCTATCAGTGGTCGACTAAAGAAATACCGAGCTGGAAGAGTTTTGCCAAAGCGTTCTATTGCCGCATGAGTGTCAGGTCTGATATCGCAATGGAGATAAGTTATCATGGACTGATAAAAAGGAAGGCGGCGCCGGAGATAAAACTTGGCGTTCCTGAGTTCGACCGGATATATGTCGTGAGGGCGAAAGATGAAAAGAGGGCGAGGCGCATCCTCTCGCCGCCAATTAGGCGCAAGATAGAGCCCCTCATGTCACTTTCACCTCTTCCGACCTTGCGCCTTGGGAATGGAGAGATATCCTATGACACGATGCCAACTTCGCAGATAGTGCCGGCCTCGCACGAATTGAAGATGAGATTATTTTTGGAATTCGAGCCAGAGGAGCTGCAACTCATCGCTGAAACGCTTGATGCTGTTGCGAAGGAAATTGAAAAGAAGTAGTTAGCGTTCTCTGTTCCAGGCTCCGGAACCCCCGCACGGATTTGGTTGGGAAAGGGCGGAATAAAAAGTCTGCCTAAGTATTGTGTTTTCAGGAGGTAGGGGTTTTCTTGCCGCAATGGCATCCCTGGCAGCCCTGGCAATGGGCGGTCACTCCCAGTGACTTTGCCTCTTCGATGCACTTTTTTGCCTCATCACCCTTTCCCATCCGCGCGAGCACATTCGCTTTTTCGACCCAGGCCATCCCGTCGTCGATGTCTGAGCCGATTGCCATGTTGAAGGAAGCGAGGGCTTCTTCGAGCTTGTTCATTCCGGCGAGCATAGCCCCTTTGTTAAACCATGCCCAAGCGAAATCTTGCTTGAGTTCTGTTGCTTTGTTGAAGCAGGCGAGGGCTTCGTCCCTTTTGCCCATCTCCCTGCACAGGTTTCCCTTGTTGTACCACGCTGTTGCGTTGTTCGGATCAAGTTCGATTGCCTTGTCTAGACATTGGGTGGCTTCGTTGTATCTGCCCAAATTGACAAGCAGGCCTCCCTTGCCAAGAAGAGTATCAACGGCATTCGGTTTAAGGTTGAGCATTTGCTCGTAGCAGGCAAGGGATTCATTATATCTGTGCAGTTCGTTGAGCACGCGCAGCTTCATTTCGAGTGCGTCAATGTAATCGGACTTCACCTCAAACGCTTTGCCAAAGAAGGCGATGGATTCGGCAAGCTTGCCTTCAGTGATGTAGGTGATGCCTTTGTTGTAATACGCTGTGGCACACTCCGGGTCCAGTTCGAGTGCCTTGTCGAAGCAGGAGAACGCTTCACCGTAATTTCGCATTGCTGCAAGCACGCCGCCTTTGGTGTTCCAGAGGTTTGCATCTTCCGGTTCAATTTTCAGCGCCTTGTTGAGTAGGGAGAGAGCGTCGAAGGCGTTATTGTTGGTTATCAGTACCACGGCCTCACTGCTCAATGCGTCAACGTAATCGGGCCTTATTTTTAGCGCATGCTCGTAAGCATCAATTGCTTCCGTGTTCCTTCCAAGATTGAAAAGTGCCTGCCCTTTCCAATAGAGGGCGGGAGCATTGAGCGGACTGTTCTCTGCAATCTTTGCGAATTCTGCGAGCGCATCGTCGTATTTGCCTGCCTTAAAAAGTTCATGCCCTTTCTTCAACTCAGTTGGTAAGGATTCGGCTACTGGTTTAGTTGTTACTGCCATGTGCGAATTGCGAAGAAGAGGTATTTATCTCTCTCGCTTTCCCGCGATGAACTCCTCGACCATCTCGCGGCAGGTCTCATCAGGGAACTGCTGAATCGGGTGCTTCATGAAGTAGCTTGAGGGCGAGACGAGCGGCCCGGCAATCCCGCGGTCCAATGCGAGCTTCATGCACCTGATGGCATCCACGATTACGCCTGCAGAATTGGGCGAATCTTCCACGTCAAGCCGGCACTCCAAATTAATTGGGATGTCGCCGAACTTCCTGCCCTGTATTCGCAGGAAGCAGAGCTTCTTGTCCTTCAGCCACGGCACGTAATCCGAGGGCCCGATGTGGATGCTCTCGTCAACCATGCGCGATGGAAGGATGGACTGCACCGCCTCGGTCTTAGATATTTTCTTTGACTTGAGGCGCTGCCTTTCGAGCATGTTGAGGAAGTCGGTGTTGCCTCCGCAGTTGAGCTGGTAGGTCTGCTCCACCTTCACGCCGCGGTCGTTGAATAGCTTCATGAGAGTCCGGTGGAGGATTGTAGCGCCGACCTGCGACTTCACGTCGTCGCCGAGGCAGGGGATGCCCGCATCCTCGAACTTCTTCGCCCATGCGGTGTCGGATGCGATGAAGACCGGCATGCAGTTGATGAGCGCCACGCCTGCGTCAAGCGCCTCCTGCGCGTAGAAGCGGACCGCCTGCTCCGAGCCGACCGGGAGGTAGTTGATGAGGATTTCTGCGCCGGATTCCTGGAGCGCCTTCTTTACGTCCACGGGCTTCTGGTTCGGGTCAACTAGGAACATTTCCTTGGTGGTTTCGGCGACGCCGTCAAGAACCGGACCCTTGAGCACGGTTGTGCCGAGCTTCGGGACGCTGGAGAATTTGATGGTGCAGTTCGGGGGCGAGAAGATTGCCTCGCCGACGTCTTTCCCGACCTTCCTCCTGTCTATGTCGAATGCCGCGACCACCTGGACGTCGGAAAGCTTGTAGCCGCCAATCACGTTGTGCATGAGCCCAGGCACGAGCGGGGAGTTGCCGTCGACGTGCTTGTAATACTCCAGGCCCTGAATCAGGGAGGAGGCGCAGTTCCCGAGCCCGCTTATCGCGACTTTTATTTTCTTCGCCATATGACCACCATTCAGACGCTGGCTATTTTAGGGTTGTTAAAATATTTCAGTAGGTTTTATATATAAGGCTTGCGGAGTCCTTTGCATGGAGCCGTCGCCGTTGAGGAGGCTGAAGCACACTTTAACGAAGGAGAACCTCTGGCTCTACATATTCTCCGTGCTGAGGAGGAAGGGGAAAGTCTATGCTTACGGCCTGGGCGACCAGCTCGAGAAGGAGTTTGGCTGGAGGCACGGGCTCATTACGAGCTATGTGGTGCTTTACAAATTGGAGAGCGAGGGGCTCATAACTTCCGAATACGAGGAGAGGAGGAAATACTACCGATTGACTGCGAAGGGGAGGAAGGCCCTTGCCGAGGCTAAGAGGTATATGAAAAAGCTGTCGGAAGGCCTCTAGCTATTTTCTCCCTTTCCTCTTCGGCTTCCTGGCGGGCTTGCGTTCCTCTGCAGGCTCTTCGTAGGCCTTTTCCTCGTGCTCGGCGCGGGCGGGGTGCTCTTCGGCCGGGAGCTCCTTGTGAATTATCTGCCTGAGCCTGGATTCGATTTTGCCCAGCTTGCCGGAATCTATGCGCTTCATGGTGATTTCGGTGGCTCCGGCGCCTGCTGGCGTGTCTATGAGCACGCTGCCTGTCATCATAATAAGGTCGCTGATGTCGCGCTTTATGGAGATGTTGTCTATCTTGTGCGTGGGCACCACGCGGGTCGTCTTTGTGATTATCCCCTCACTCATGATGACCTCCGAGTCGGTTATGCGGTAGGAGATGGCGAGGTACTTGAAGAAATAAGCCAGGAGGCCGAGGACGGCGAGCGCGATTATCCCGATTGAGAAGAGCAGGAAGTAGTCGCCGGTGACATCGCCGGTGAATTCCATGTAGGAGAGGAAGGCGAGCGCGACGATTGCGATGACTATTATTGTCGCGTATAGGACCGTGAATTTCGGCTTCAAGATTATAGGTTCGGCCATTTTTTCACCCGAGCCGTTATGCTTCCCCATATATTAATACCTATCCGGTGGGGGGGCGGAATAAGCTTTTAAAGCGGTGGAGGTAATCAATTCGCGGTGTTAACTTGAGAACTACCGCATTGCTGCTTTTGCTTATCGCCGTTTCCGTGTTCGCAGGGGCCGCCATGCCGCTGCGCTTCGACGCGACGGTGAAGGGCAACTGCACCGGGAAGCCCATAGTGGTGAGCGTGAAGGACCTTTACACCGCGCAGCCGCTGAGGGCGCAGGTCACGCTGCAGGTGAGCGTGCGGGGAGTCTGGGAGGAGAGATACTTCAACTGGACCGACTCCTCGACCGGCACCCTGACGTTCACGATGGACAGGGCGGAGAACTACACCATTGTAATTGACAGGCCGGGCTATGTCCCGTACCAGACAACCATGCTGCTGCAGAACTGCCCAGAGTGCAGGTTTGACTATGACTGCAATGCGACGCAGTACTGCTTGGACAGCAAATGCCTGAATGTCACCGGCACGTGCGGGTATGCGCACAATCACAGGTGGGTCCCATTCGAATGCTGCTCGAACGATGCGTGCGCGGGCAATGCAAGCTGCATGGGGCACATGTGCATCACGCTGACCGGCTTATGCGGAAGGGCCGTGAACCACACTTGGTACGCATATGACTGCTGCGGTGATGCAGCATGCGGAACCGGGAAGCAGTGCGTCGACCACGCATGCATCGCAACGCACGAGTGCGAAGCCGACACGGACTGCGCGCTTGAGCAGGCGTGCGACGCCCCGACCCACAAGTGCATCGCGCTAACTGGGAACTGCGGATATGCCTCGAACCACACGTGGGTGAATTACGCGTGCTGCATGGACTCCTCCTGCACATCCAGCTACTGCTTCGACAACCATACCTGCTCGCCGCGGCCGAGGGGAGCTGGCACAACCCCCACCCCGGGCACGGGCGGCGGGGATTTGTGCGCGGGGAGCACAGGCATGCTGGCGCTTGGTGCCATTGCTATTGTTTTGCTGGTAGCGGTTGGCGGCTTCGCCTTCCTTGTCGGAAGGAGGAGCCACGGCAAGCCCGATGAGAAGGCTGGAAAGAAGCAGCCTCCCGGATGATGCCCGTGTTCGGGACGTGGAAGTTCACCCTGACTGCGCAGAACGCGCTCATGTCCGCTGCCAAGTGGCTCGGGAAGGCGCCTACTACTCCGGACATGGCTTTCGACGACCTGCGAGAGGCGGTTAGGAAGGGCGACAGGAACGCGGCGCGCGCCATGGTGTGGCTCGGCTTCTGCGTCGGGAAGGACTCGAATTCCGAGATAGACTCCATGGTGGAGGCCAAGGCCAAGGCGTTCGTGAAGGATTTCCTTACGGGCAAGGGCTGCCCCAGGGACCTGCGCCTGGACATGGGCGAGATGCTGGAGAAGTATTACACCGGCTATGAGAAGTCGGAAAAGGTGGCGGAAGGCGTGCTGAATACCCTAGTCATAATGGAGAAGGAGCTCCGCGACGACATGCGGGAGGCCTTCCGCGAAGAGAAGAAGGTAAAGGACTGATTCTGGAAGGATTAAAAAGCGGAAGCTGCAGAATTGGGGGCTGGTGATTTGAGAATGTCTAGTCCGGGAACTGCGCAGCAGGCAAGCAAAATCCAAATAATTTCGGCTGAGGCGGTGATGCAGCTGAAGGAAGTCGTGCAGTTGGTGATGAAGTCGAATGGGGTGAACGGCCTGGAACTCCACGGGGTGCGGCTGTTTGTCGACGAGCTCAAGACCATCACAAATAAGATGGCGCTGAAGTGGTGGGAGAGCGGGGATGCGTTCGAACGGGCCAAGGGGTTCGCGATGCAAGGCCTGAAGGAATCGGGAATAGAGAGGGAAGGCCCGTATTACAGGGGGGCGGAGAATGCGGCGGCCCTCCTAAAGAAGATGGCCGGGACCAGCGAGCTGACTGCCGTAGTGGAAGGGAAGGAGAAAGGGGAACGGCTGTTCAGGACGATGATGAAGGACTGATTTTCTCCACTATAAGTGTTATATAGCGGAAGAGGCAAAATTAGTGGTTGGTGATGGGCAGTGGTCGTGCTTGTTGTGGATAAAGGGAAGATTGCAAAGCCTGTCGAACAGCAGGCTGAAAAGCCGGCGCTGAGCGACAGCAGCCCTGCATGTCTCAGGGTTCTGAATAAAGCGAAGCTTTCCATTAGGGAAACGCAGTTCAATGATGATGCGGCCGTGGACAGGATGATGCAGCAGGGCGCGGAGATTGCGCTTGAGACGATGAAGGAGGTTGCGGACAAACACGAGATAAGATGGTGGAGGAATGGGGTGGCCTTCGACAAGGCGGTCTTCAGGTTGTGGGAAAGCCTGCGAGAGAGCGGGGATGTCGGGCCTGTTGAGATAACGCGCGACGGCAGTGTGCTTATTGGTGAAGATAACATATACCTCGTTGGCGCGGAAGAGGGAGTGAAAATCCTCCGCAGGGTGCTTGAGAAGAGATGGGCAAAACTGAAGGAGAAGGAGCAGCTCAAGAATCTGGCGCAGGATGTGAAGAATACGACTATTACGCCTCCGCCTGGCGGGCAGCCGTCTTATACTGCGAGCGCAGAGGCGGCCAAGAAAAATACAGCGCCACGCTCTTCCGGGCCCGTTGAGGTGCCGCATGGTGGACCTCAATGGATTGCGGATGACAAGAAGAAGAGGAACGCGGAAGCTAAGAAGGATGAAGAGAAGGAAGAGCGGCCGGGGTGATTGTGATGGCGGAAAAGATGAAAAAACACGGTGAAACGGCAGAAGTGAGTGCCCTCATCAAAAAACTGGGAGACCCGAACGCGAATGCCCGCATGATGGCGGCAGAAGCATTGGGGAAGATTGGGGACCCGCGGGCGATAGGGCCCCTGATAAAAGCGCTTCAAGAGCAGGCTCATCCCTCCTCTCCCCTGTCCGAAGAGCCTGGAGTGATACGTGCAATGGCGGCAGACGCACTGATTAAGATAGCACCTACGATGGACAATAAGCAGAGGAAAGATGTGATAGACAATATGGCGGCCGGTGCACGGACGGATGAGGACTTGAAAGCCGTGGAGAGATTTGCCGATGCCACGAAGGACCCGGAAATTGCCAAGTATGCCGTGGATAAGATGATGGAGGCCAAAAGGGAGAAGAAGAGAGGTGGCGAAAGGAAGATGTACTCTACGCCGGGCATGTCTGACTAGTCCTACAAACTTTAGAAAGAGTAGCGAATTAGCAGAGTGGTATTGATGCAAGCAACGAAAGATTCACCGGGGGCCGCCATAACCAGGTGCCTCGATGAGAATTATGTTTTTAGGAAGCTGAGCGGCGAGGAGCTCCTTGGCGCTAAGAAACTCTTCAGGGACCTGATCTGCGGGATGCAGAAGTCGCCGCAATCAGAGACGCTGAAGCAGAGCATCCTGCTTCCCATCGCGAGATGGATGAACGATGAGGGAAAGCCGGCCCAGAGGGCGCCCTGGGTGCATATGACAAACCCGCAGAAGTGGCAGCCGATGAAGAGCCAGGAGGAGCTGCACGGCGCGCTGAAATTCACGAAAGAGATATGGGGGCTACTGGATGCCGAGCTTATTGCGCGGGGTTGCTCATCGCCCTGGCTTGAGGGCGTGGCTGCTGAGGACAGGCTGGGGGTGCTGGAGGCGGCGGGTAATTTCGGCCTTAGCGCCCTGGAGGCCAAGGACAGGCTAAAGGGCACAGAAGCGGAACTGGAGGCTGAGCTTTACCTGCAGCGCCTTGGGCTGCTGAGGCACTGTGAGAAGGAGCTGCTTGCGCTCTCGCTGGAAGAGAGGCGTGGCGCGCTTAAGATGCTCGCAGAAATTTTGAAATTCACGGATGAGGAAACTGCCCAGGGCAGGGCGCTTGCGGAAAGGATTCCCCCGCAGAAATTACAGGAGTTCTCAGCGGCGCTGAGATTATTTTCAGATGAGCTGCTGCGGCCGATTGCAAGGTTTGCCGAAGGCGGCGAGGAGTTCAGAAAAAGGAAGCGAGATTAGCAGATTCTTCCTTCGCCATGGTGAAGACGCGGCAGCCGGAGAAGCTCAGGAGCTGATTCTGCAGTGGTTATATAACGGAATATGTGAAATTAAGATTTGCGGAGGACAATTTTTATGAAGAATTTGGTGAAGACTGAATCGAAGGGGTCGGCCAGCATATCGGACGAGGCTGTGAAAGGGCTGAAGGAGGAGGTACTGCGCAGGATGACGGCCGGTGGGGCGCGCGGTGACGAGATTCACGGCATGAAACTTGTGATTGATGAGCTCAAGAAGACAGGCAGTGAGAGGCGGTTGATGTGGTGGAAGGAGAGGGATGCCTTGGACGTGGCTTTTGCCGCTTCATTGGACAGCCTAGTCAGGGTAGGGGTCATCAAGGTTTGGGACTTGTATTACAAGGGGGCGGAGAAAGCCATGCACGTCCTTTACAGCATGCTGGAGAAAGGGGAACTGGCTGCACTTGCAAGCAAGGCGGATGAGGGGAAGGCGAGGATATCCGATGCAACAATCGCGCCCGACGGGGGCTTGCAATGCGATTTGCCGGACCCGAAGGAGGAGCTCAAAAAACGTAAGCAAGAGTAGCGAATTCTTCTTTCGTTAGGGTGAAGACGCGGCGGTCGGAAAGGCCGCTCTTTTCTGCTGTTTTTCTTGCATTTTCCTTCGTAATGCCGAGCTGCTCTGCTGAATCCGAAAGGGCTGCCCTCAGGGTTTTTTTCCTATGCTGGAACAGGAGCTGGATTAGGAGTGCGGTGCGGGCGTCGAGCTTTTTCCCGGTGGGAATTAGCTCTATTATTGCGGAATCAACCTGTGGGATTGGGTGGAAGGCGGAGTGGGGGACTTTTTCAAGAAGGCGGATGGAGAAGGCCGCCTGCGAAGTCACCGAAAGCCTCGAGTAGTCCTTTGTTCCCGGTTTTGCCAGTAGGCGGGCAACGAATTCCTTCTGCAGGCAGAGGATTGCGCGGGAGAAGCGGAAATTTGTGAGATGGAAGAGGAGCGGGGAGGAGATGGAGTAGGGGACGTTGGAGATTACAACGTCGAAGAAGGAGCCTGACTGCCATTTGAGGAAGTCGGAATTGATTAGGGTGATTTTGCGGCTTGCGAGCTCTTTTTCGAGAATCGGGATGAGCTGCGGGTCTTTTTCAATCAGCGTGATGGATTTCGGGCCGCAGTTGGCGAGCTCTTTCGTGAGGAAGCCGAAGCCCGGGCCGATTTCGAGCAGGGATTTGTTCGTTGCATTTGCGTATCCGGCTTCCCGCTTCAGGACTCTTTCATCAATCAGAAAATTCTGGCTGAGCTTTTTTGTTTGCCTGAATGCGTATTCGGAGGAGATGCGGCGCAATTCGCCAAGCAAGGACATAATCAGTAGGGCCTCGGCTGGTAGGGCGGCCGTGTCATTATGTAGTATTTGCTTTCGCCCTTGAGCTCCTCGAGAATCCGCTCCACTATGAGCTTGTGCGGGTCTGGAAGCAGGGTGACGCGCGTGGAGAGGTCCTTGAAGCTCTCGAAGGGCTTCTTCTCCCTCTGCGCGAGTATGTCGAGCATGTGCTTCTTCCCGACTCCAGGAAGCAGCTCGAGCTGGTGCAGGCGGATTGTGACCGGCCCGCACTTGTTGAAGAACGCGATGAATTCGGCTTCGCGCGAATCGATTATTGTGCGGAGAGCACGCTCCAGCTCAGCTTTGGCGGCTGAGGTCAGCTCGAAATAGCTTACGCGGCCGCGTATGTGGTCAATCTTGTCGCGGTCGCCCTTGCCGATGAAGACCTTCTCGCCGACAGAGAGCTGGGCGCCTGGCTTCGGGACGACTTCAAGAAGCGTGAAATTGTCGATGCCTATGAGCTGGGCTAGCGGCTCCTTCCTCGCGTCTGCGGATTTCCCGTATGGCATGGAGTCCAGCACTATCCCGTGCTCTTCCATGCTCGGCCGTTGCAACATATGGCATACCCTTCTCGAACCTATTTTCTGAACTCATCAACAATTTTAAGCACTTCCTCCGCTTCCTTGTCCCCAGCGGCCATCCTTTCCTTCGTGAGTATGAGCTTCGCCTGCTCCTTGTTCTTCGGCATGATGTCTATCAGCTTCACGGCTGCCTCTGGCTTCATCTTATCGACCTTCATGAGCTTCTCGAATATCTCCTCCGCCTTCCTCTTGCCGACCTTCGCGAACTTCTTGGAGTATTCGAGGGCATACCTCTGCTCGAGGCCCAGTGGAGACTTCTCTTCGGGGGGAGCAGGCGCGGGCGCCGGCGCTCCTTCTGTGCCTGCCTCCGCCTCTTCTGGCGGCGGCTCGGGCGGCTTCTCAACGATCACAACCTTCTTCTCCTTCTTCATCTTCTTGAACTCGGCCTCGGCCTCCTCAAGCCTTTTCTCGAGGACTCCGGAGACCTCCGCGAGAGTCGCGGGCCTGCTGCCGATGACATTTTTTCCTATCATAAGAATCACGCCCTCTCTAGGTGGACCACCGGTATAATCAGCTTCTTTGTCATGCGGTAGTCCTGTATCTCAACGATGAACGCCTCGCCCCGCTTCCCGACCACCGTGCCTATCCTTCCCCTGTATCGGGGATGGGGCATGCCGCCGAAGTACGCGCTCTTATGGTCTATGTGCACGCGGTCCCCTATCGCGAAGGACTTCACGAGCTTCGTAATCCCGAGCCGCCTGGCCCCTATCCTTTTCCTGAGGAGCCGGCTCCTCTTTGACATCTTGCCTAAAGACCGTTTCATTCGACCACTCTCTCAGCGTGAGCGCTAACCCAAACCGTCTGAAGGATGAGTTTTGCCACCGCAGATATTTAAAACGTTCCTTCGTGGATGTCACGTCGGTTTTCGGGGTATTTAAAAAGGGTTTATAAACTTATCCTCGCATAAGCTAATCCTTCCTTAAAAACCTTTTGGTGGGTCTGGAGGAGATACTAATGGCGAAAAAAGTGAAGAAAGCTAAACCGAAGCTAAAGGCGAAACTCAGGGCAAAACCTAGGCCGAAGAAGGAGGTCAGCCCGCTTGAGGGCGTGAAGCCGGTGTTCAAGATAGAGAACATAGTCGCGTCAGCCGCCCTCGGGGTGGAGCTGGACCTCTACGCGATTGCGCAGCAGGTAAGGGATGTGGAGTACGAACCCGAGCAGTTCCCCGGCGCAATATTGAAGCTCAAGGACCCGAGGGCGTCGCTGCTGCTCTTCAAGAACGGCAAGATAATCTGCACGGGCTGCAAGAGCGCGGAAGAGGTCGAGTTCTCCATCAACAGGGCGGTCAAGCTGCTCTCGGCGCACGCGAGGAAGCTTAGGACCTAGAGCCCCTCTTTTGTTCTTTTATACTTCAGCTGCCTAAATTAGGCCAGGTGCGTTATGGGCGGCTTGGTGGTCGAGAAAAGCCTGCAGGACAATCGCTCGAAGGCCGAGCTGATGCGTGAGCTTTACCTTGCTTACGGGAGGGAGCCGCAGCTCCACCTACCGGAAGAGATGATAACTCCGAAGCATGAGACGCTCATCGCCCTGAGGGAGATTTTCGCGGAGAGCAGCCGGGAGCTCGCGAACTATGAGAGGGTGAAGGATTCCATCCTCGAGGGAATACCGATGATGGCTGCAACTTTTGGGGATGATATCAATGCCTACAAGAACACGCTCAGAAGGATAGCCGACGCCGCGAAGTGGTTCGACACGCTGAGTGACGGGCAGCGGCTGGAGGCCTTCGGGCTTGCGGTGAGGAACGACAGGCATTTTGAGGGCTTCGTCTCGAAGGCGGCGAGCGGGGATATGGCTTCCGTGGTCCTAAAGGGGCTTTACGGCGCAGGACAGCCCGAATTCGAGAATCATGCCAAGGATGTTCGGCCCGGGGGCGACTTCTTCGCGCAGGCAGAGGCGCTTTCCAAGCTGAAGCCGGATGCGCTTGAATCCCTCGGCGGAATGCTCACGCATGCGCTTAATTCGCCGCACATCGGGGTCAAGGTGAGGGGCGTGGTCCTGGCGCAGCTTGTGGCGATGGCGGAGAAGTTCGGCGACAGGGTGGAACTCTATGGTAAGGTGCTGATGGAGATAGAGGTTGCTGCGCCGGAGCTTGAGAAGAAGCATGACTATGAGATAACGGCTGCCGTTGCCGGTATTGTGAAGAACACGGCATAAGTGTTTTAAACCCGAATCCGCATATCTCTCTGCTCAGCGGCCACAGGGGCGAGGCAACACCCGTTCCCGTATCGAACACGGAAGTTAAGCTCGCCCACGGCTTGGGCTGTACTGCCATTCCGGCGGGAAGCCCTGCTGTTGCTGAGCATTTTTATAACGATTAGCCGAAGGCCTTTCTATTTCTTCGCTGCCTCCATCATCTTCAGTTTCCTCACCATGAAGCCGGCGGTCCTCGCGTCCGGGACTTCGGCGAGGATTTCCACCGACCACTGCCCTTCCCTTCGCATGGCCGAGGAGGCGCCGCAGCCCTTGCACTTCAGCTCCGAGGAGGAGGTGGTCGCCTGTATGGCACCGCACTTCGGGCATCTCACTATGTAATACATCGGCTAATTGTCGAACTGCACTGTTTTTATTGGCTTTCGGTGAAAGTGGTGCCTATGACGGACCTTCTAGAGCGAGTGCTGAAGGGAGAGGTGAAGCTCCACGAGATTCAGGAGCACTGCCCCGTGCCGAAGGCGATTGCCATCAGAAGGAGGGCGATTGAGGAGAGGCAGGGGGCGAAGCTGAAGCATGTTTCCAGCTATTCGATTGATTTGCCGGCTGTGACTGGGAGGAATATCGATTCGCCCATCGGTGCCGTGCAGGTGCCCGTAGGAGTCGCCGGGCCGCTGAAGGTGAAAGGGGAGCACGCGAATGGCGAGTACCCCGTCTTCCTTGCGACGACCGAGGGCGCGCTCGTGGCGAGCGTGAACAGGGGATGCACCGCGATTAATGCGGCAGGCGGCGCGGATGCGAAAGTTTTGAAGGACGAGATGACGAGGGCGCCGGTTTTCAAGGCGAAGAATGTGTCCGAGGCAGTGAAGTTTGTGGATTGGGTGGGCGGGAATTTCGCGAAGATTAGGGCGGAGGCGGAAGGGGAGTCGAAGTTCACAAAGCTGAAGTCTATTACGCCATTTTATATTGGAAGGAATGTCTGGCTGAGGTTCGCGTATGAGACCGGGGATGCGGCCGGCCTGAACATGGTGACGATTGCGACGCAGAGGGCATGCGACTGGATTGCCGCGAACCAGAAGGGCGCGAAGCTCGTGGCTTTGAGCGGAAATGTTTGCGTTGACAAGAAGGTGAGCGGCCTCAACTTCGTGCTCGGAAGGGGAAAGAGTGTAATCGCCGAGGCCGTGCTCACGAGGAAGGCGCTGAAAGGGGTGCTGAAGTGCAGCGCGGAGGAATTCGTTGATGTCAATTACAGGAAGAACCTCCTCGGGTCCGTGATGGGCGTCTCAAGGGGATTCAACGCGCATGCCGCGAACGTCATTGCAGCAACGTTCATTGCGCTCGGGCAGGACCCCGCGCATGTTGTTGATGGCAGCATGGCCGTCACGACCGCGGAGCTTGAGGGGAACGGCGATGTTTACGTTTCTGTGACGATTCCCGCGCTTTGCGTTGGGACATTGGGCGGCGGGACGCGGGTGGAGACGCAGAGGGAGCTGCTGGATGCGATGAAAGTGAAAAGCTCGAAGGAGCTTGCTGAAGTAATTGCCGCCGCAGTTCTTGCCGGGGAGATTTCGCTCATAGGCGCGCTTGCGGAAGGTACGCTTGCGGGCGCGCATGCGAGGCTTGGAAGGTAGATTATGGACAAGGCAGAAGTTTTTGCAGTCGCATTGGTTGGGCTGATTGCCCTTTCCGTCCCGCTCCTGAGCTCGGGATTGGCGCATTTCATAACCGGCGATTCCTATTCCCAAGCGCTGAAGGTTGAGAAGATTGCGAGAGGGGAGACGGTTGCCGATGCAACGCTTTTCCACACTGTTGCGGCGTTCGCTTATTCGAGGGCTGCGGCCTTCTCCGGGGGAGAGGGGTTCAACGTTGAGACGCTTGTGGCCGTGCTCAAGGTTCTTCCTGGGCTGCTCGGCCTCGTTGCGGGGCTTTCGGCCTATTTCATGCTCAGGGGAATTTTCAGCAAGGAAGTGAGCGCTGCGGGCGCCTTGCTGTCAGTCACCTCGGTAGCTTTTGTTTCCAGGTTCATGTCGAATGTCGTTGCGCCCGAGACACTGGGGCTTGCGCTCTTCCTCTGCGGAGCGGCGTTCAGCCTGCAGGCGCTCGGGAGGAAGGACTGGAGATACGCCCCGGGCGCCGTGCTGATGGGCGCCGCGTTCCTTGCGTGGAATGGGGCGGTGCTCGCATATGCTGCGCTTGCAATCGGGTTTGCTGCGCAGGTTGCGTACATGGAAGTTAAGCGGACGCGCGACAACCCAGTGCTCGTCGCCGCGGCGATTTCAATCGCCCTGCCTTTGCTGTTCCTCCCGCTTGCAAGCCTCTCGGGGCTGCCGGGGAATTTCGGCGCTGCGGAGGCGCTCGGCGGGCATTTCCTGCTGATTCCGCTGCTGCTGCTCGCATTACTGCTTGCGGCCGTGAAGGCATGGGGACGGCTCGAGGTCGGGGAATGGGACGCGCTGGCTTTCGGGGCGCTCGCCGGCTCCCTTATTATCACGGGCTATTCGCCGATTGCGGCGCTGCCCGGGTTCGTACTCGCGGCATGCGTTGCCCTGCGGGAGCTGCCAGGGATCTCGAATGGCAGGGTAGGGATTATCGTATTCGGGGCTGCTTCGGCGTTCGCTGCACTCATACTGCTGCTGGGGCTCATGAGCCAGCTGCCTGCCCTTCTCTTCGCGATGTTTGTCGGCGCTGCGGGCGGCTTCCTCGCTTCTATGTACGCGGGGAAAAGGCTTGCGGAGTATGCGCAGCTCTCGGTCGCCGTGATGCTCATTCTGGTTTCGCTCTCGTCCGCCGCCATTATGGCGCACTATGAGACTGACACGATGAGCCCCGAGATGGGTGCGGCACTTGCATGGATGAGCGAGAATACCACGCAGGGCGCGAAGCTCGCCGCGCCAGGGAATGCGGATGTGTTCGCCTTCATCGCGCAGAGGGAGGCCGAGAACGACAGTGCATTCGTTGCGGGGTGGCTGTTGAGCAATGAGAGCACTTCGCAGCTCAGGGCCAGGGGAATCGGCTACCTGGTGCTCGATGCTGGTGCGTTCGACGGAATCGAGGGGCTGAAGAACCTGTCCGGGAATGCGGATGTGCGGATTGAGTCCTACCTGTTCGCCAAGTTCCTGAAGGACGAGCAGGGCACGGTCTATGCGGCGTTCTACTCGAGCAACGGGAAGACAGCTTATATCCCCGCGGATGAAACAACCGGGAGCTTCCTGCCCGATGCGGATGCCCTGATGTTTGACGCGGCGGGGAACCTGATGAAGGTGCCGGTCGCAAGGTTCGTGCTGCTCCGGGATTCGGATGGGAAGGTTGTACGCGCCATCTACCCGTTTGAGAATTACGATGTGAACCTTTTCAACGCGTATTTCGGGAGCGTGGAAGGGCTTTCCAAGGCCTACCCGCAGGGGAATGGGGAGGCGCGCGTGTTCAGGGTGGGATGATGAACATCGGTTTCTTCTTCGCGTGCGGGCTTGTCGTGCTCATCTCCTTTCTGACGGTCGTGCTCACTGCGCCCAGCCTTATCAGGCGGCTTGCGTTCAAGGGGTTCGTTTCGGAGGACGCCAACAAGCCGAGCAGGCCGAAGGTGCCGAAGTTCGGCGGGATAGCGGTTGTGCTCGGGTTCGCCCTCGCGGTCCTCATTTCCCTGCAGCTGCGCTCCGCGTCGCTCAACCTCGAGTTCATGCTCGCCGCGATAGCATCCACGGTCCTCATCGCGTTCCTCGGGCTGCTGGATGATGTGCTCGACATACCGGACAGGTACCGCGTGCTGCTTCCGGTGTTCGCCGCGCTGCCGCTCATCGTCGTGAAGGCGGGGACTAGCGTGATGAACTTCTACCTTTTCACAATCGACTTCAACCTTGGAATCTACACGCTGCCGGTTCTCGGGCCGGTGACTTTGAACCTCTACGGGCTGCTGCTTATCCCCCTCGCGGTGGTCGCGTGCTCGAACCTCATCAACCTGCTCGCGGGCTTCAACGGCCTGGAGGCGGGGATTGGGGCGGTCACCTCGATATTCCTCGCGCTCTGCGCGCTGCTCCTCTATGCGCAGGGGTGGCCCGGGAGCGTGGAGGCGAGCTTCCTAATGTTCGCGCTCTTCGGGGCGTGCATGGGCTTTTTGCTTTTCAACTGGTTCCCTGCGAAGATGTTCCCCGGGAACGTCACCACTTACCTGATAGGCGCCGCGATAGTGAGCGCGGTCGTGATAGGCAATATGGAGAAGGCGGGCGTCATCTTGCTGATGCCGCAGATAATCGAGTTCTTCCTGAAGGCGCGCTCCGGGTTCAGGGCCGAGAACTTCGGGAGGCCCGGGGTCGGCGGAAAGCTGTATTACAGCGGGAAGACCTATTCGCTCACGCATCTCTTCATGAAGATGTTCAGGCCCACCGAGAAGCAGCTCGTGGGCATGCTGCTCCTCGTGCAGTCGTTCTTCGGCCTGCTGGCGTTGGCGAGCATCGTCCTGGGCTGAGCCTTATTTTCTTAGAACGAGGTCCATCGTGCTGATGGTCTGGTTCAGCGCCTCGTAGTCCGAGGTGCGCCCGATGTCCAGCCAGTAGTCATCGAAGACGTAGCCGTCGATTATCTCCTTCTTCTCGAGCAGGCGCGGGAAAACGTTCTTCGCGAAGTCGTCGTATTCCCTGATGTAGTTGAAAATCTTCGGCTCGAATGCGTAGATACCCGCGTTGATAAGGTTCTCCACGATGGGCTTCTCGTCGAATCTTATTATCCGGTTGCTTTTGTCCAGGTGCGCGATGCCGTACTCCAGCGGGACGCCGGTGCGCTTCAGGGCGATTGTGGCTATGCCGGGTGTCTTCTTGTGGTATTCGTAGAACTTGCGCATGTCCAGGGTGGTGAGGTGGTCGCCCATGACGACTATGAACGTGCCCTCCTGCAGCTCCTTTTTCGCGGGAAGGATTGAGCCTGCGGTGTTCAGCGGCTTGTTCACGTCCTCGATTAGGTATTTTATCTTCACGCCGAACTCCGAGCCGTCCCCGAAGTATCTCATTATCTCCTCCTTCCTGTAGCCGACGGTGAACAGGAGGTCCTTGAAGCCGTGGTGCTTCAGGTTGTTGATGACGAACTCGAGTATGGGCCTCTTTCCCAGCGGGAGCATTGGCTTTGGGAGCGAATAGGTGTATGGCCTGAGCCTCGTCCCCATTCCCCCGCATAGGATTACTGCTTTCGTCATAGTCACACCCTCGCAATTATTTGCTCCACTTTCTTTTTAAATTTGGCTAGGAGTTCGTCCGCCCTTTTCTGCGATTTCGCCTCTGCGAAGACGCGGAAGTAATTCTCGGTTCCGCTCGCCCTCGCAATCACCCAGCCGTCCTTGAAGTTGAGGCGCACGCCGTCGATTGTTATCGCTTTTGCACCTTTTTCCTTCGCAAATTCCTTCCGTATCCCTTCGAGTATCCTGCCCTTGTCCTTGTTTCCGCACTCGGCTTTCGACTTGGCGTTGAAGTAGGATGGGAGCGATGAGATGAGGGAGGAGAGCGGCTTGTGCGAGGCGCACATCTCCTCGACTATTTTCGCTGCGGTCATGAGGCCGTCCTTCCCCCAGGAGATTTCGGGCCAGACGACTCCCCCGACTTCCTCGCCGCCGAGTACCGCGTTCAGCGCCAGCATCTTCTCCGAGATGTACGGCGCGCCGACCTTCACGTATTCCATCTTCCCGCCGCCCTTTTCCGCGGTTTCCTTTGTGACGTCGCTCGTCGCCACTGTGGTCACGACCAGGCCTTTCTTTTCACGCAGCTTCATCCGTATGCAGAGCGCGAAGGACTTGTCGCCCCAGATGTAGCCGCCCCTTTCATCAACGAATATTACGCGGTCGGCGTCGCCGTCCCACGCGATTCCCATGTCCGCATGCAGGGCTTTCACGCAGGCGATGAGGTCGGCGATGTTCGCTTCCGTTGGTTCCGAATTTCTGCCTGGGAAGAAGCCGTCCGGCTGCGCGTTCAATGTGATTACCCTGCAGCCGAGCTCCCTGAAGAGGCGCGGCGCGAAGAGGCCCGCGGTCCCGTTGCCGCAGTCGAGGATTAGGAAGGGCTTGCGCCCGGAGATTGCGGAGGACTTTATGTGCTTCTTTATCTCGGCAAGGTGCTCGCTTATCGCGGAGTTGCACCTGGCGGAATCCCTTATCTCGTTCCAGGCGAGGGGCCTGTGGCGCTTTGCCGCGAACAGCTTTTCTATCGTCTCCCCTTTCTCCTTGGAGATTCCAATCCCGTCCCTTCCGACGAACTTTAGCGCGTTCCAGTCAGGGGGGTTGTGGGAGGCGGTGACTATGATGCCGCCTGCGGCGCCCATCCGTTTCACCTCGAACTCGAGCGTCGGGGAGGGGACTACGCCCAAATCAATGACCTCGCAGCCCGAGGAAAGGAGGCCCGCGATTGCCGCATTCTTCACCATCTTGCGCGAGGTGCGGGTGTCCGTGCCTACGAGGACCGTGCCCCCGCCGAGGTGCGTGCCGAACGCGGCCGACATCTCGGAAATGAACTCGGGTGTGAGGAGGTCCAGCTTCCCTCTTATGCCATAAGTGCCGAAGTAGGAGGCCATGAAGAAGTTTCGGCGGCGGCTTATTAATCCCTTTGCCGCTCGAAAACGGTGTATGTGCCGAACTGCGACTCGTTCCTGTAATTCGCCGAAATATACCTGTAGAGCTCGGGGGCGTATTCCTGCATCGTGAAGCCGTCTATCTCCACGCTGTCATAGGCGACGAAGCGAACCTGCCGCGTCTGCAGGCCGCCGATTATCTCACGCTGCTGCTCGCCGGTCACGTCGCGCAGGACGTAGTCGTAGCGCGTGGGATTCTTTTTGCCGAGCATCACGTAGAGCATGCTGTCGAACGGAAGCGCAACGAGCTCGTCCTGCGGCCCCATCGAGGAGCGCAGGTATGCCGTGAGCCCGTTCGTGTCCCGGGCGAGAGGCTCCGGCACGCGCACGGTTTCCCCGCTTATTTCCAGCGCGCCCCTGCTGCTGATGAGGGAGTAGCCCTTGTATGCGATTGAGTGGGCGATGAAGAACGCGGGAAATGCGAGCAGGAGGGCGAGGAGGATGGCGGATGCGGCGCGTGCCGCGCCCCTCTGCTTCCCCGCCCATCCGGCGGACAGCTCGATTGCGGCTGCGCCCGGGATTGCGAAGGCCGGAATGGTGGCTGCGAGGTGGCTGAAATCGGCGCGCGTTGCGACGGACTTGAGGGAGAGGATGCCGAAGGCCACGAACAGCGCGATTGATGCCTCGCGCGGAGTCCACTTCCTCTTCAGGAACGCGCTGCGGAGGATGGCTGCGAGCAGGACTGCGAAGACGAGCAGAGGGTAGTAGAATGCGAACGAAACCGCGAAGTTGTAGAACGGGCGCAGCGCCTCCTTCGCTGCGGGAGAGCCGGAGAGAAGCCCGGGAACAAGGCCTGCTGCGGCCGATAGGGAATCCGCACCCGGAATCAGGGCGAGCGGATTGGGGTAGGGAAGGGACATCTTGCTCTGGAATTGTACCACCGGGAAGGTGAACAGGTCGTAAATGAGGCCGGGGAGCGCGGAACTCAGGAGGAAGAGGGCCGCAACCAGGAGGATTGGCAGGATTGCGGGGATGCCGATGAAGAGGAATTCGCGGACCGCCTTCCTCGCGTCCCGGGAGAGGACTGCCTGGGCTGCGATTGCGATGAGCATGGCGCCGATTGCATATGCGCCAACCTCCTGCGAGAAGACGATTGCGAGCCCTGCGAGGAAGCCGGCTGCCGCGAGAAGGCGCAGGTCCTTTTTCTCGAAATAAAGGGTGGAAACGTAAAGGGCGAGGAGCGCGAAAAGCACGCGCGTGCCTTCGCTGCCTGCGAATGCGAGCATCAGGGAGGGAACGGCTGCGATGAGCCTGCTGCCGGTGATGCGCCGCGAGAGGTAATAGGAGACGAAGCATGCGAGCCCGAGCTGCAGTACGGCGGCTGAGCGCGAGGCATAGGCACTGCTGTTGAAGGGAAGCTGGACAAGTGCGAGGTAGTAGAGGTTGCCTGGTGCGTACATCGAGAAGAAGTCGCGGTAGGGGATTTCACCTGAGATAATTCTTAGGGCACTGTTTATGTTTAGGCCCTCGTCGCCCATCGTGCTCGAGTTGTAGCTTATGAAGATGGACTGGAAGACGACGCCTATCAGCAGGAGGGCTGCCGCGAATTTAAGGTCCGAGTCATTCCGGAGCTTCACGCTTACCACCAGGACCTGCCGGTGTATTCGAGGGCGAGCAGGTCAAGCAGCCTGAGACCGTATGGTATGCCTACCTTGAATGCGTTCATCTTCGCGATGCCTGCGCGCCTGCCGAACCAGCGGACCGGAACTTCCGCGCTGCTGAAGCCGAGGAGGTGCGCGCGGACTGGAAGCTCTATCGTAAGGTCGAAGCCCGTGGACTTCAGGGAGCTGATGCCTATCGCATCGAGCACCTCGCGCCTGTAAGCCTTGAATGCGTTGGTGATATCCTTCTCGGGCATGCGCAGGAGGAGGCGGGCGACGCTGTTGAATATGCGGTTGAAGAGCATCTTTTCCTGCGGGTAGCCGATTATGAGGCCCGGCCTTATGAAGCGGGAGCCGTAAGCCACGCCGGTGCCGCTGAGCGCCTTCTTCGCGACCGTGAGGATGTCCTCAGGCTGGTCCGAGCGGTCGCCCATCGCGATTACCACCACCTTGCCGCGAGATGCCCTGAGCCCGTCCTTTATCGCGCGGCCAAAGCCCGGGGGCGGGATGCGGTGGACGCAGCGGACGGGTTTTGAGCTCCTTGTGGCGGAGTCGCAAATCTCCGGGGTGGAGTCCGTGCTGTTGTCATCAACGAGTATAAGCTCATATGAGAATCTAGTTTTTGAGAATACTCCGGTTATTTCCTTCACCAGCTCGGGGATGTTCTTTTCCTCATTGCGGGCTGGCACCACTATGCTTATGTCCGGCCCTGCCATCAGACGAGCCCCCTGGCGGAAAGCTCCTTCTGCGCGCTCTCGAACTTGTCAACTGCCTCGGCCTTGCGCGACCATTCGATAAGCTCGCACATGCCCGCTTCGAAAGAGACCGATGGGGTGAAGCCGAGCTTCTTTTTTATCTTCGAGGTGTCCGCATAGCAGTGGCGAACGTCGCCCTTGCGGAAGGTGTTGGTTATCTCTGGCGCTATCTTGGAGCCGAAGGTGCGCGCAATCATCTCCGCGATGGATTTTATCGGGTGGGGTATTCCGCTCCCCACATTGAAGACTTCGTAATCAGCGGCGCTCTTCTCCATTGCGAGAACGTTCGCGCGCGCGATGTCGTGCACGCTTATGAAATCCCTTGTCTGCAGCCCATCCTCGTAAACGATTGGCCGGTTGCCGTTCTTTATGCGGCTCATGAAGATTGCCGCGACGCCGGTGTACGGGTTGCTCAGGCTCTGCCTCGGGCCGTAGACGTTGAAATAGCGGAGCGCGACCGCGGGAATCCCGTAGGTCTTGCCTATCATCAGGAGCATTTCCTCCTGGTCCTTTTTTGTGAGCGCATAAATCGAGTTGCAGTGCTGTGGCTTCGTCTCCGGGGTTGGAATGGGCTTCGCCGCCTTTCCGCAGTTCGGGCAGTGCAGCTCCCAGTCCCGTTTCTCCATCTGCTCCGCGGTGCGCAGGGGTGGATAGACCGTTCCGCAGCCCTGGCAGGAGTAGGCGCCCTCTCCGTAGCTGCTCATGGAGGCCGCGACAAGCATCTTCTTCACGCCGTGCTTGCCGTCCGCAAGGAGCTCGAGAAGGTTTGAGGTGCCGACGTTGTTGTTCGAAACGTAGTATGAGATTTGGTACATGCTCTGCCCCACGCCAACGGCAGCTGCCTCGTGGAAGACGACCTCTATGTCCTCCAAAGCCTTTGCGAGCGCACCCTTGTCGGTCACGTCACCTTTGACGAATTCGGCCTTGGGGTTCAGGTAGCCCGGCTTCTTCGCCCCTTTCCCGTGGACCTGGGGGTCGAGCGAGTCGAAGACGCGGACGTCGTGGCCCCCTTTTACTAGCTCATCTACGATGTGGGAGCCTATGAACCCTGCCCCGCCAGTCACCAACGCTTTGTAGCTCATTTTCCCGCCTCAGGCGAATATGCCCTTGTTCTCGTTCACCCATGCGCACAGCTGCTTCACGCCTTCCCTCGGCGAAGTCCTTGGCTTCCAGCCGAGCTTCTCCTCCGCCTTGCGTATGTCCGAGATGTAGACCTTCTGGTCGCTCGGCCTCCAGCCCGAGAAGGACGTCTTGCTCCTCTTGCCCGTGAATTCCTCGAGCATATCCTGCAGCTCTAGGAGGCTCATCGTGTTCTTTATCCCGCCTCCTGTGTTGAAGACGCCGTGGCGAATCCCCTTGTTGCTGAGGAACGAATCATAAGCTTCCACGAGGTCGGTGACGAAAAGAACGTCGCGCACCTGCTTGCCGTCGCCGTAGATTGTGAGGGGCTTCCCGAGGATGGTCGAGATGACGAAGTGCGCCACCCAGCCCTGGTCCTCCACGCCCAGCTGCCTCGTGCCATAGATGCAGGACATGCGGAAGACGCCGGTCTTGAGGCCGTAAAGGCGGGCGTAATCCTGCATATAGAGGTCCGCGGTGAGCTTCGAGCAGCCGTAGGGCGTGTGCTCGCAGTGGTCTATCGAGAAGGACTCGGGAATTCCGGCCGCGTATTTCGGGTCGCTGAAGACGTACCGCTTTCCCTCCGCCCTCACTGGGATGGAGTTCGGGTTGTCGCCATAGACCTTGTTGGTGGAGCAGTAGACGATGGCTTTGCAGGTTGGCGACTTCCTTGCCGCCTCGAGCACGCTGAACGTGCCGGCCGCGTTCGACTGGAAGTCAGGCTGCGGATCCGTGACCGAGGTCGTGACCGCGGTCTGGGCTGCGGTATGCACCATCGCGTCCGCATCCCGCGCAAGCTCCTGCATCTTCGCCTGCTCGTTGATGTCCGCCTTGACCAGCCGCACGTTCTTGTATTTCCCCAGGTAGCGCCAGTTGTAGTCGAAATTCTTTATCTCCCTCTTCAGGAGGGCCGGGCGCGAGAGGTTGTCTATTACCGTGACCTCGTCACCCCTCTTCGCGTAGAATTCCGCGACGTGCGAGCCTATGAAGCCTGCCCCTCCCGTGACTAGAATTTTCATATCATCATCGCTAGGCGATTAGACCCAACTCTTTTAATTCGCACCAATTAAAAAGACTGGTGTTATGGCGAAAAAGTGGTACACCTATATCTTCAGGGAGAACATTTACGGGCTCGGGATACAGGCGCTCACGTTCATCGCAGGGGTGGTACTGACAGTCGTCTTCCCCAACCTGCTGGGCAAAGAGGGGTTCGGATACTTTTCGATTGTGATGGGCATCGTAACCATCATGATAGCGCTCACCGACTTCGGGCTCTCCATCTCCGCGCTCCGCTTCCTGCCGGAAGGCTCGAAGAGGGGCGTCGTCTGGAAGTATTTCAAGGTGCTTATCGAGTGGAAGGCGGCGACATCGCTTGCGGCGTCAATACTGCTCTTCCTCGGGGCGGACCTGCTCGCGGCGTATTACCGCGCCCCGATGCTCGCTGACGGGGTGAGGGCGGGCGCAGCCCTGCTTTTCTTCTATTCCATGTTCCCTTTCATGGACAATACGTTCGTAGCCATAAAGAAAGCGCGCAATTCGTTCATCCTGAACATCGTGTATCACGCGGGCCGCATAGCCGTGCCGCTGGCATTGGTCGTGGTGTACGGATTGGGGTATACCGGCGCGCTTGCCGGCACGGCGGTTTCATGCTGTGCCGCTACCGCCCTCGCGCTGGCCATCGCGGCGCGCGACCCGCAGTTGAGGAAAGGGATGAATGCTGCATTGGACTTCGCGCCGCTCAAGAGGTATATGTTCTGGGGATATGCCGGGGGGATAGTGCTCGTGGCGATACAGTGGTCCGACCTCCTGATACTGGGCTTGTTTCGCCCGGTTTCGGAAATTTCGATTTACCGCGTGGCGTGGCTGTGGGTGACCGCAACCGCATTTTTGTTTCCGTTTTCAAACCGCATATTCATGTCCGTGCATGCCTACGAGGATGAAGAAAGAAGCAGGAATCTCTTCAATCGCACGCTTAAATACGGTTTTGTGTTCGCCTTCCTCATGATTGCCGGGATAATCCTGACCGCGGGGCAATTCATCCGTTTCACTTACGGGGCTGGCTTTGCGGATGCGTATCCAGTGATGGCCATTCTCTCGGTGCTCACAATCGAAATCGCGCTGAATGCGCTCACCAACAGCCTGTTCACCGGGAAGGGTGACCTAAGGACGCCCACGCTGGTGATGATTGCGACTTCGGCTTTGCAGGTCGCGCTGGTTTTCACGCTCGCACCCGCGTACGGGCTTGTGGGGGTTGCCGCTGCGGTTGCGCTCGTAAGGCTGGCAGGCGCGATTGTGCAGGCGGTGCTTGCGCTGAGGTTCATATCGCTCAAAATCCCGCCCAGTTATGTTTACAGGCCCGCGTTGTGCGCGCTCGCCCCCATAATCGTGCTGCAGCCATTGATGCAGTATAGCTACTCGCTGCCGGGTGCGTTGGCTTATGGTGTGGGTGTCGTCTTCATTTATTCCGCGCTCGCCGTAGTGCTCAAGGCGGTGGACACGAAGGAGCTGGTTGGAATCGTGAAGGCGGCCATGGCTTGAAGTCACTAAGCCAGGAAATGCTTCTTGAATTTCCTGCCGAAAACGCGGATAGTCCCGCTGAGCCATAGCACCCTTTTCATCGCCTCGCTGCCCCTCGGGGGGCTGCGCGCCGGGAGATGCTTGAAGGCGTCGATTATGCCCCTGAACGCGCTGAGCGAGTTCTGGAATTTGAGGAACGGGATGAAGAGCAGGGCGATTGAGAGGGAGGAGATGAAGGAGAGGGGGAGCAGCCATAGCAGGTCGCGCGCCCTCGCGTTCTTCCAGATGGTCCAGAACTTGTTGCGGAGGATGTAGTAATATTTGTAGGGCTTCTGGATTGGCGAGTATTTGTGGTAGGCTATCGAGTCCGGGATGAAGACGACGCGGAAGCCGGCGTTCCAGATGCGCCATCCCAGGTCGACGTCTTCGTCGTACATGAAATAGGATTCGTCGAATCCCCCTATTTCGGCGTAGAGCTTCCTGCGGACCGCGAATGAGGCGCCGGTCGGCGCGAATAGCTCGAACGGGTGCATGAACGAGGTCCTTGGGACGGCGTCTCCGAGCGAGCCGCTCACGCCGATGAAAGAGAAGAACGTGCCCGCGCTGTTGATGAGGTCCCGCTTGCCGTAAAAGATAACCTTCGAGCTGGTGCAGCCTATTGTCGGGTCCTGCTCCATCGGAGCGAGGAGCGCGCCCAGCCAGCCCTTCTCGACTGCCGTGTCATAGTTCAGCAGGACGAGATAATCGCCCCCGGCTGCCTTCGCCCCCAGGTTGTTCGCACGCGCGAAGCCCGCATTTTCGCTGTTCTGGATTATGCGCACGCGGGGGTAGTTCTCCTTCACGAGTTCTGCGCTGCCGTCCGTGCTGGCATTATCGACAAGGATGACCTCGAAGTCTTCGAAGGACTGGGCGAATACCGAGTCCAGGCACTCCCCGAGAAGATGCTTCCCGTTCCAGTTCACGATTATTATCGACGCTCGCATAACCTCACGCACGTGCCATTATTTGGCGCACGATTTTAATCCGCTTTGCTGATGAAGCGGTCCGAGATGATTTTTCCGATGGGAGTGGGATGGAAGAATGCCCCGAATTCCCCGTCGGAGACCGTCTTCCGCGACTGGACCAGCCCGCGCTTCCTGAGAAGCGAAGGCAGCTCGGAGATGACCTTTAGCCTCGCCTTTGCGGGCGCAAGGGAGAGCTGGATGAAAGTGCAGTAGGTGAACTCGAGGAACTGCCGCAGCAGAATCCATGGGAGAAAGCGGAGCAGGAGCCCGGCGGGCATGTCCTTGATTATGACCTTCAGCCTGTTCGCGTGCCCGTAATAAGTGTTGAAGTACGGAATTTTCCTGCTCGTTCCCCTGCCGTGGTGGAGGGCCAGCGCCTTCGGGCAGTAGAGCGTCTTCCAGCCGCGGAGCCTCAGCCTGTACGCGAGGTCCACGTCCTCGAAATAGGCGAAGAAAGACGAGTCCATGTATTCGCCTCCGAGCGCGACGTCCTCCAGGGCCTTGCGGCTGTAAAGGGCTGCGCCCGCGCACGCCCCGAAGACCTCTTCCGTGCGCCCCCATTCCCCGGAGTCCGGCTCGTTGACGCCCCTGTCCCTGCCCGAGCCGTCCTTCAGCGCGTACATGCCGGCAGCGTTCACCTTCTTCGGGTTGGAGTAGTAAACCATCTTTGATGCGACGCAGCCCACTTTGCCCTTTGCGGATTCGATGCAACCGGCGAGCTCGTGCAGGAAGTTTTTGTCCGCCTTGGTGTCGTTGTTGAGCATGACGATGTATTCGCCTTTAGCAGCCCGTATCCCGGCGTTGTTGCCCTCCGCGAAGCCGAGGTTTCCCTTGTTCACGATGAGCCTTGCGTCGGGGTAGTTCTTTTCGATGAACTCGACGCTGCCGTCCGTTGAGCCGTTGTCCACGAAGATGATTTCAAAGTCCTTGAATGACTGGGCGTTTAGGGCGTCGAGGCATTCCTTCAGGAAGCGCCTCCCGTTCCAGTTTACGATTATTATGGAAATGCGCGGGCGCCCGTTTCCCATTTATTTTGCCACCTTCTTCGCGCCTTCCACGACTTTTCTTATCCCTCCGCGCCTGAAGACGGAAACGGATTTCCAGAAATAGGATTTGAGCGCATGCATCCTGCTGAAGCGGTAGACCGAGAACAGCGTCTTTCTCGCAAGCGCGCTCTCCTTGTCTTCGGCGAGCTTCGGGTTCCTGCAGAACTCGTCGACCGGGCCTATGACCGCATCCCAGTTGTATTTCTCGCTGGCAAGCCTTCTGGCGTTCCTTCTCATGCCGGCGAGCCTTTTCCTGTCGCCGAGAAGCTGGCACATCTTTTCGGCAAGCTCCTTCGGGTCCTCCCCGACAAGCACGCCTGCGCCCGCGGCAGCGATGTCCTCGCTGAGCTCGTCCCCGCCGCTGCAGACCACCGGAAGCCCGCCCCACAGACAGTCCATGAGCCGCGTCCGCGCGGAGAACTTGGTTTCGAGATGGTTCCTGTAGGTGGCTACCGCGAAATCCGATTCGAAGTACATGCCGGCCCTTTTCGCGTATGGAAGCCAGCCCGTGAAGAACACGCTGGTCCCGAGAAGCCCGTGCTTTTCCGCGAGCCTTTTTGCGTTCCTGAACCCTTCCTGCGAAAACGATGGGGCGCCCGGGTTGTCCGCGCCCACGAAGACGAGCGCTGCGTCGCGGGACTCGCGCCTGACCCTTGCCATCGCTTCTATCACCATCCCGGCGTCGAACCAGGGGTAGATGCCTCCCGGCCAGAGGATGATGCGCCTCCCTGCGGGCACGGCCTTGCCTTTGAGCACGGTTCCTGCGGGCTTCTTCGGCTTCTCGCTCGGAGCCGCATTCGGAACCAGCCCCATCAGGCCCTCGCCCTTGTTCAACGGGTTTATCCTGCCGAGGATGCTCAGCATCCCGGTGTAGTAGTCAAGCTGCCGCCCGTTCCCGCAGACGAAGTAGTCGCCCCCCAGAAGGAATGCGGCGGTCCTTTTCATTGCCGAGGAGAACTCGTAAAGCCCGGGCAGGTCGGGCTCCATGGACTTTATGGATTCCATGAGAATCGGGTCGTAAAGGTCGATGAGGATCGGGACGTTTTTCACTGCCTTGAAATACTTCACCATCATCCTGCACTGCGGTGCGATTACCGCGTCCTTTCCCTTCGCGAGGCTGGCATAGTTGGACCAGTCGCAGCCCAGGACACGCACGCCGTCCTTCTCGTAGTCCCGCCCATGCCCGTCCTCGGCAATTGTGACCGCGTGCCCTTTCCGCTTCAAGGCGCGCGCCATCTCCCACACGCGGAGCCCCACGCCGGAAGCCATGCCTTCGCTCGAGAAAACCTGGCTTGGCGAGAACAGCAATACGTCAGACATTCAACCACTTCTGCCTTGAATTTCTGCGGAGGTATAATAAATCACTGAGTCAGAAACTGGGGCGTAGTGAAGGCGTCGGCCATAGGGGGCAGGTCAAGGCAGCATTTAAGCAGATGCTTGCCGTTCCAGTCAATTATTATGGCCGATGCGGGCATGGGGAAAACCCGGCCATTAGTCGCCTTCCGCCTTCTCCGCCTCAAAAACAAGCTCGGCTGCGCCCCCGAACCAGTAGCACCAAAAGGCGTCAAAAAAGTGCGGGCTTGCGTTTGCTGCTGCATCCAGCAGCCTCCAAAACAGGGAGAGCGTGCCGTGCGGGTTTTCGCCCCGCATCCTGACCTTTGCCGACACCACCCTCCACCGCTTGGTTGAGTAGGGGACCGGCATCCACTTTGAGTTTGGGTTGAAGTACTCAAAAAAGTGCACGCTGAAGCCGGATTTATGCGTTGGATCGGTGAACCCCCTTGAAAAATGCGGGGACTTCATCACCAGGATGCCTCCGGGCTTGAGCACGCGGTGAATCTCCTCCAGCGCCCTGATCGGCCGGTCGAGGTGCTCTATTACGTGCGAAGCGTACACCCCGTCAAACTGGCCTGCCTTGAGCGGGTAGGGGTATTTGTTGAGGTCGAAATAGACGTCCGCCTTCACGTGCGGCAGGTAGTCATGGTTAACCCAGCCTTCGCGGTAGTCGTTTCCGCATCCGAGGTTCAGGCGTTTCACTTTTTCACCTTATCCGTTGCTTAAGAGCGGCTTCCACCACCAAACATTCTTGAGGTACCAGTCGACGGTGAGCTTCAGCCCCTTCTCCAAATTGACTTTCGGCTTCCAGCCGAGCTGCTTCCTTATTTTCGCGCAATCCAGTGAATACCTGAAATCGTGGCCCTTCCTGTCCTCGACGAACTGTATGCTGTCCTCGCCCTTCTTCATGTGCTTGAGGAGCATCTCCGTGAGCTCGAGGTTCGTCCGCTCCTCCCCGCCCCCGATGTTGTAGATTTCGCCCTGCTTCCCTTTCAGCAGGACGGCCTCTATGCCCTCGCAGTTGTCCCCGACGTAGAGCCAGTCGCGCACGTTGAGGCCTGTGCCGTAAACTGGAACTTTGAGCCCCCTGTAAAGGTTGGTGACGAAGAGCGGAATGAGCTTCTCCGGAAACTGGTGCGGGCCGTAGTTGTTCGAGGAGCGCGTGATTACGACTGGGAGGCCGTAGGTCTTGTTGAAGGCGCGCGCGAACATCTCCGCAGCAGCCTTGCTTGCGGAGTAGGGGGAGTTTGGCTCCATGCGGTCCGTTTCTTTGAAGGAGCCGCTGCGGATGCTCCCGTAAACTTCGTCCGTGGAGATGTGGATGAACTTTTCAACCTCTGCATCAGTGGCTGCCTGCAGGAGCACGCAGGTGCCTTTGACGTTCGAATCAAGGAATGGCGTGGGGTCAGTGATTGAGCGGTCAACGTGGGACTCTGCTGCGAAATGCACGACCGCGTCGCTATCCTCCAACAGCTTCTCCACAAGCGGCCTGTTGCAGATGTCGCCCTTCACAAACCTGTAGTTTTTGTTCTTGGCGAAGTCCTTGGTGTTTTCCAGCCTGCCGGCGTAGGTGAGCTTGTCGAGGTTGGTTATGTGGAAGTCCGGGTGCTTTTCCAGCATCATGCGGATGAAGTTGCAGCCGATAAAACCGGAGCCGCCGGTGACTAACAGGTTCATTTCTGCTCACCCTTTTTGCATTCCTCGACCAGCTTCTCGAGCGCCTTCACCGCGCGCTCCTTGTCCTCTTTCCTGATTAGGATGTGCTCGTAGGAGTGCGCGGAAATCGTGCGGAGGTTTATGCGCTCCGATGCCAGGATGCGGGAAACCTCCGCGATGTAGCCAGGGACGGACCAGTCGGAAGGCACGCTGAAGGTTATCACGTGGAACGGGAACTCGGGGATTGCGCCCCTTACGGCCGGCGCCATCTCCTTCCATTTTTCTAGGGGGAGGACGAGCGTGGTGATGCCGCGCTCCTTGATGACCGCGGAGAAGCCTTCGCCACCGAGCTGCACGTCCGCGACCGCGGGGAGGCCGACCACCGCGAATTCCTCCCTCGAGACGAGCAGTTTCGTCTTGGCAAATTGCTGCCTGAGTTTTTCTTCCATTTTTTCACCAGTATTCCTTTTTCCTCTCGCGGTAGAAGGCAATAGTCTTGCGGAGGCCCTCGTCGAGGGAGGTTTTGGGCTCCCAGCCCAGCTCATCTCTTATTTTCTCGTATGTGACGAAGAAGTTGCCTATTTCTATGGCCTTGCGGTCCGCGGGCCAGGGGACCAGCTTGTAGGAGCCGCTGCCTGCCGCCTTAATCACGGACTTCACCATGTCCATGAACTTAATCTCGTTCCCCGAGCCGAGGAGGTAGTACTTGCCGTTCGACTTTTCCGACTGCGCCGCGAGAATCATGGCGTCGACCACGTCAGTGATATAGTTGTAGTCGCGCGTCTGGGAGCCGTCCCCGAAGACCTGTATCTCCTTCCCCTCGAGCGCGAGCCTGATGAACCAGTTCATAATCCCGTACTTGGCGTGCCTCATCTGGTTCCTCTCCCCATATGTGTTGTTTATGCGCAGGGAAGTGGCGCGGATTCCGTAGGCGGAATTGTAGACCAGGTGGTATTTCTCCGCCGCCCATTTGTTTGCGCCGTAAATGTCAGTTGGGTTGTCGGGATGCTCCTCATCAGCCGGGGAGTAATGGAGCGAGCCCATCTGCCCCCGGGTTCCCGCGTAGACGATTTTCGCCTTGTCCGCGTGCCTGCGGCAGGCTTCTAGCAGGACGAGATTGCCGCGGCAGTTTATGTCGACGTCGAGGAACGGGTCTGTCATTGAATCGATGTGCGAGACCTGCGCCGCGCAATTGAAGATGAAATCCTGGCCCTTGACTGCGGCTGCCATCGCCTTCTCGTCGCGGATGTCCGCCTTGGTGAAGGAGACGCGGTCTTTTATTTCGCGGATGTTCGCGAAGTTCCAGCCGTAGGGGTCGATGCAGGCATCGGCTATGGAAACTTCTGCGCCAATGGCAACTAGGCTGTGCGCGAGGTTGGAGCCTATGAAGCCGAGGCCGCCCGTGATGAGGCAGCGTTTTCCATCAAGGCGTGGGAGCGAATAAGCCATTCTGACCGAAGGTGTTTGGCCGAACTACGTTTAAATACCTATTCGGCGAGAGATAATCGGTCGAAATGGGAACGCTTGTCGCGGGAGAGGCACGGTTGCGGGTGCTGAGGGAGGGGCTGGCTGGATGAGAATGCTCGTTACGGGAGAGGCGGGGATGCTGGGCAGCAGGGCCGCCAGGGCCGCGAGGGACAGGCACAAGGTGACAGGCACCTACCTCGGGAAGGCGCCCGGGATGGATGGAGTGGAAGAGGTGCGGATGGATATCACCGACAGGGAGGATGTCTTCGAGGTGGTGAGGAAGGCCGAGCCCGATTACATACTCCACACTGCGGCGATGACGGACGTTGATGCGTGCGAGAGGGAGCAGGATAAGGCGATGCTCGTGAATGGGATGGGGACCGAGAACCTCGCGATGGCCGCGAGGGAGATGGGCGCGGGGATAATCTATGTTTCGACAGATTATGTTTTCGATGGGGAGAGGAAAGAGGGAGCTTACGCGGAGTATGAGGCAGTGAACCCGCTGAGCGCATACGGGAGGTCGAAGCTCAGGGGCGAGGTTGGGGTGCGCGTGTGCAAGAACTGGGCAGTAGCGCGGGTGAGCGTGCTTTACGGGTGGAACTCCCCTTCGCAGCACGCGAACTTCGTGACCTGGGCGATAGGTAAATTAATGAAAGGGGAGAAGATTAGCCTGCTCACGGACCAGTTCACATCGCCGACGCTGCTTGAGAACTGCGCGGACGCGCTCGTGAGGATGGCCGAGGCGAGGGCCGACGGAGTCTACAACGCGTGCGGAAGGAGCTGCGTGAGCAGGCATGCGTTCGGGATGCAGATTGCGGAAACATTTGGATTGGATGGGAAGCTCATATCCGAAAGCACGAGCGATGGGATGAAGTGGCTCGCGAAAAGGCCCGCAAGGGCGTGCCTCTCCGTGAGGAAGATAGAGGAGGAGATTGGGGCGAAGATGATGACAACCGAGGAGGGGCTCAGGTTCATGAAAGGGCAGCTCGATATGGGAAATGCGGAAGGGTGGAGTCTGTGAAGGGATTTGCGCGGCTGGGGGCGCATTGGGCGGAGGTTTGAGATTATGAAAGGGCTCATATTATCCGGAGGCTCTGGCACGCGGCTCAGGCCGCTCACGCACACTAGCGCAAAGCAGCTTATTCCGATAGCGAACAAGCCGAACCTCTTCTACGCGATAGAGGATGTTGTGAACGCGGGAGTGAAGGAGATAGGCATCGTTGTCGGGCATACGAAGAAGGAGGTTATGGAGGCGGTGGGCGACGGCTCGAAATGGGGCGTGAAGGTCACCTACATCGAGCAGGATGCGCCGCGCGGGATTGCGCATGCCGTCCTTATCTCGGAGAAGTTCCTGGGAAGCGAGCCGTTCGTGCTCTATCTCGGCGACAACGTGCTCAAGGGCGGAATCAATGAATTCGTGGAGGAGTTCGAGAAGTCCGATGCGTCCGCCTCGGTGATGCTCACGAAGGTGAAGGACCCGCAGAGGTTCGGGGTTGCGGAGATAGACTCGAAGGGGAGGATAATCTCGCTCGAGGAGAAGCCCAAGCAGCCGAAAAGCGATTTGGCGCTTGTCGGAATTTACCTCTTCAGGAAGCCCATTTTCGAGGCCGTGAAGAGAATCAAGCCGTCCTGGAGGAATGAGCTGGAGATTACCGAGGCCATTGCTTACCTCGTGAGCCACAAGCACAAGGTGACTACGCAAATCGTGAAGGGCTGGTGGAAGGATACCGGGAAGCCGGAAGATATTCTGGAGGCTAACCGGCTCATACTCGAGGGCATCGCGCCCAAGATGGAGGGGACTGTTGAGGAAGGCGTGGAGATTGTGGGCAGGGTGGCGATTGGCGCGGGAACGGTTGTGAGGCGCGGCTCCTCGATACACGGGCCTGCTATTATCGGAAAGAACTGCGAGATAGGGCCCAACGCCTATGTGGGGCCGTTCACATCCGTCGGCGACAACTCGAAGCTCGTGAACGTGGAGATTGAGAACTCGGTGCTCATAGGCGATTCGGTGATTGAGTGCAGCAAGAGGATAAGGGACTCGTTGATCGGAAGGCACGTGCATGTTGCGAGCGCGGATAATTCCGTGCCGAAATGCCACAAATTGATACTTGGGGAACACTCGGTAATTAGCATCTGATTATGGATAATCTCTTAGCTTGTAGATTACCATGTAGCGCGCGCCGTTCGTGGCATTCCACTCGTAGGCCTTGTCGAAGCCGTCGAGCTCGCCGAGGACGAAGCCCTTGTAGAAGTTGGAGTCGTATATCTTCCCCTTGCGGTCATCCCAGCCGCTCACGTTGTCCTGCCAGATGGCGGGGTCCTTGAAGTACAGGACGGAGTAGAGCGCGTAGTCCTTCCCGTTGTAAGTGGTTTGCTGCGGGCTGGTGAGGACTCCCTTGTTCTGCCTGGTCAGGTTCTCCTCGTAGAACATCACGCCGTCGTTGCGCACGCAGTAGGTGTAGCCGAACGTCGACTGCGCGCGGAGGAGCCTGACCGACGGGTCGGAGGTCTGGCAGTAGTCGGAGAGCGCTGGCTGGAGCGGGATGAAGACGTGCTCGAACTGGTGCTCGCGCTCGCAGGCGGAGGTGCCCATGCCGTTCTTCTCCGCATAGGTCTGGTTGGTCTGGTTGTTGTAGACGCAGGCGAGGAAGTCCAGCGCGCCCCACTTGCTCACGAGGTCGACGTCCATCATTACGTAGTGCGTCTTGTATTCGCGCATGAAGTTCGCGAGGTCCGCCTCTCCGGAATCGGGCGAGTCGCGGGGGCCGAAGACGTACTTGTCGGCCACCATGAGGTCCTTCGTCGAGTTTGCGTGCTCGTTGCGCGTGAGCGTGTCCCTCTCCCCGAAGAAGTTCGTCCAATGGCCGTAGTCCCACCAGGAAAGGATGCGGGTGTCGGGCTCCGTCTGGGTCCTTATCCACGTCATGGTGTCGAGCCAGTAGTCAGGTATCTTGTCGCAGTAGAGGTAGTAGGCGGTGTAGTGGCCGTCATTACCCATCTTCGTGCAGTTGGCCGCGCCCCCCGACCAGTACTGCTGGTTCAGGTTCACGGTTGCCAGCTCGATGACTGCGCCGTCGAGCGAGATGCCGCTGCTGGAGAGGGTCGGGGCGATGAATACGAGAAGGGAGAAGAAGAATGCCAGGGCCATTATGGCCCGGTGCGCGTTCCTCTTTTCCTCCTCGCTTTTGAACAGCTTCGGGATGAACTTCATGGCCTCGCCAAAGACTATCGCCACCGCGAGCACGAGCATGAAGCCGAGCTGCAGCAGGTACTTGCTTATGCTCATCCCCACGTAGGAGACGGGGAATATCAGGAGGATGAGGAAGATTGCGAGCCTGGAGTCGCGGTAGACCCCGTAGGCAAGGCAGATGGCTGCGAGGAAGAGCGCAAGCTGTATGAGGCTGACTCCGAAGAGGGACATGCCGAGAACGTCGAACGCGCTCGATAGCTGGCCCTCGGTAGGCGCTTCCTCCGCCACGGTCATGTAGAGCGCCTCGGGATGGCCCGCGAAGCCGGCCGCGGAGTTTATGTAGCCGACCACCTTCGGGCCGAGGGGCGTGACGAGCAGCAGCATGAAGCCCACCACGATAATGCCGAGGAGCGCATACCACTTGTTTTCCGCGCTATCAACGTCCACGTTCACGTTTATGTACCGGAGGACTGCTGCGGAAACCTTCACAATCAATTCTATTTGCCAGAGGGCTAGTGCGAAGAGGTACGGGCCCACGACCACGAGCAGGCGCTCGAGAATGGGGTAATTGGGCGCGTAAAACAGCATCGCCAGCGCAGTGAATATGATGAATACAACTATTATGCCGTTGAGTTCGATGAACTCGCGCAACTCCCTGCCGCGCAGGAAATCGAGGAGGGACTGCAAGCCGAGGTAGCCGCCGTAAACCAGGGAGAGGATGATGAAGTACTGCGAGCCGGAGATTATGGAGATTGCGGCTATGCCCGCGAGGACCGCAAGCATCCTGTCGCGCCTGTGCACCACGAGAGCGTAGGCGGCTGCGAAGAAGAAGATGGCGTACAGCCCCCAGGGCTGAATCTCAGCCTCTCCCGCCGCGAACTTCTGGATGAAGTTGGGGAGGATTGCGCAGAACAGCGCCGCCATCAGGCCCATCGCGGTCCCGTATTCCTCCTTCATGAGGATGTAGGCGAGGAAGGCGAGGAGCGCGCCCACGAGCGGCGGGTAGACGTTCGCGACAACCGAGAGGAGGGAGGAGTCGTATGCGCCGCCCTGCGTGTAGATGGAATACCAGAAGGCCTCAAGGTAGTTGGTGATGGGCGCGAGGCGGTGCGTGCTGCCCTCCGGATACCATGCGGTCGTGTCATGCAGGGGGATGTTGCCCTGCTGGAGCAGGTACTGCGTGCTGTAGATGTAGTAGTAGGGGTCGAACTCATAGAAGACTGGCGAGAGGCTCTGCATCCGCGCCCAGAATGCCCAGAGTATCATGAGCGAGACGAGAAGCAGGATTGCGAAGCGAATCTGCCCTTCGTGGCCCTCAAGGTCTATGCGGATGTTCCCGAACTCGGAGAAGACGTTCTCCTTTATGGACCATGCGAGCCCCCCAAGGGAGACGAGGGCGATGACCGCGAGGGCGAGCGCGAAGGAATAGCCTATTCCGGCGAACGAAACGAGGAACATCAGGAAGGGCGGAATGACGGTGCCTATCACAAGGCCGAAGAGGATTTTCTCGAAGAGCCCCAGCTTCGAGCGCTTGAGCAGGGGCAGCGCGAGCAGCGTGCCCGGGACGAGCATGGAGAGCAGTATTGGTATTCCTGCAAGGATGAAAGTTAGTTCGCCTGCCATTTTTGCACCGAAGCCGAAGGAAACTATTTATCGGTATGGATTTATATATGTTGAGAGGTTCGAGCGGATTATGTTCGATGTCCATGTTGTTGGCGCAGGGCCCGCAGGCTCGGTGTGCGCGAGGGAGTGCGCAAAAAAGGGGCTGAAGGTGCTGCTTTCTGAAGAGCACAGGAGAATCGGGGAGCCCGTGCAGTGCTCGGGCCTGATTTCTAAGAACGGGCTCGATTCGCTGGGAGTTGACTATTCGAAGGCGGTAATGTGGGGCGTGCGCGGGGCGAGGCTCTTCTCGCCCGCGATGGAGGAGATGCGCGTAGGCAACGGGGGAATCAGGGCGCAGGTTGTGGACAGGGCGCGGCTTGATTCGCTGCTTGCGGAAAGCGCGGAGGAGGAAGGCGTGAAGGTTGAGCTGGGGAGGAGAGTTGGCAGGAAGGAGCTGAATGGCAGGTTCATTGTGGGCGCAGATGGGGCGGGCTCGTGCGTTGCGGATTGGTTCGGCTTCCCTGCAATTGGCGAGTACGTGATTGGGATGCAGGCTGATTTTGACGGCGCGGCGCTTGAGGAGCCCGATTGCATCGAGGCATATTTCTCGAACGAAAGATTTCCTGGGTTCTTCGGCTGGTGCATACCGCTCGGGAAGGATTCGGCGCGCGTGGGGCTTGGCGTTTATTGGAGAAGGGGCGAAAGGAGGGCTCCGGTGAGTGCGCTGTTCTCCAGGTTCCTCCGCAGCAGGAGGATTGCAGGAATCCTGGGTGGGGCTAAGAAGAGGTCGCAGCTCGCGGGCTGCATACCCATAAGGGCGAGGGAGAAGGCAGCCAAGGGAAATGTGCTGCTGGTCGGAGACGCGGCAGGCCAGGTCAAGGCCACGACCGGCGGAGGTGTGGTCTTCGGGACCGCGGCTGCGAAAGTCGCGGCGGGATGCATTGCAGGCGGAAAGGCAGCCGAATATGAGCGGATGTGGAGGGCGGAGCTGGGGGCGGACCTCGAGATGCACACGAGGCTGAGGGCGGCGCTCAACATGATGCCGGACTGGCAGATGTCGGGCGCGTTCTCGGCCGCGAAGCTCATGAGGATTGAGGAGTTCCTCAACAGGCACGGGGACATGGACAGCCCGAAGAAGATGCTTGGCGCGATGAGCGGGGGCTTCGGGCCGCTGAAGGCGTTGGGCATGTCGCTGATTGGTGATACTAATATAATGGCGGCAAAGGGCAATAGTGGGCGTTGATATGGCAGAGGCCGTTCCGAAGCACATAGTGATAATCCCCGACGGAAATCGCAGGTGGGCGAAGGCGCACCGTGTGCCCGAGCTCGAGGGCCATCGGGTAGGGATAGACCTTCTCAGGAGCGTTGCCGACTGGTGCCGAGAGTTCGGGGTGAAGACGATAACCTTCTGGGGGTTCTCGCTTGAGAACTTCAGGCGCGGGGAGAAGGAGGTCAACCCCCTGATGCGGCTCTTCGAGCAGAAGTTCGAGGAGTTCAAGGACAAGAGCGAGGTGCACAAGAACAAAATCAGGGTGCGGTTCTTCGGCAGGATTGACCTTCTTCCGCCAAAGCTGCAGAAGCAGCTGCGCGGGATTGAGAAGGAGACCGAAGGCTACACGGATTATAATGTGAACATACTGCTCGCTTATGGGGGGCGGCAGGAGCTCGTCGATGCCGCGAATGCCGCGATTGCCGATGCGAAGAATGGGAAGGTGGGGAAGCTGGACGAGGAGGCGCTTTCGCGCTATATGTACATGGCTGAGGTGCCCAACCCTGACCTTATAATCCGCACCTCGGGCGAGCAGAGGCTTTCCGGAATCCTCCCGTGGCACAGCGGGTACAGCGAGCTCTACTTCTGCCCGAAGCTCTGGCCCGACTTCACGAAGGAGGATTTCAAGGCCGCGCTTGACGAGTTCGCGAGCAGGAAGAGAAGGTTCGGGAAGTGATTGACGTGGGGAGGGTCAGGAGGAGCCTGAAACTGGGGAGGGGCGGAGCCCCTCCGCGGTTCGGGAAGCTTGGGGATTTTGAGGCTGCGGATTCGGTCTTCGCGAGGGCGAGGGGGCTCATGTTCCGCAGGAGCGTCAAGAGGCCCCTGCTCTTCACCTTCCAGAGGGAGTCGCAGGCCGAGTGCGCGATACATGCCTTCTTCGTGTTCTTCCCGTTCGATGCCGTTTACCTTGACGGCAAAAAGAGGGTGGTGGATGTCTACCATGCGATAAGGCCCTTCACACCGCTTATCGTCCCGAAGAAGAGGGCGAAATACCTGGTCGAGGCGCCAGCCGGCTGGGCGAAAAAGAGGCGGATAAGGGCTGGCGATAGGTTGTACTTTTAAATACCCTTGTGTAGTAAAGTAAAAGCACTGGTTCTTCGAGTTCTCTGGGGTGGTTTAGTTGCGCCTGCATCTTGACAGGTCAGTCTGCTCTGCGTGCGACTTGTGCATCGGCAATTGCCCGAAGGCGCCTAGCTCGCGCGAGCTCATGCGCTGTAGGCACTGCCCGCCCGCCACCGCGAAGTGCAGGAGGGCGTGCCCGAAGGGCGCGATACATGAGGTCGCGAAGGGGCTGCTCTCGATTAATGAGAAGTGCGACGGCTGCGGGGCGTGCGCGAAGGCCTGCCCGCACGGCGCAATCCTCATGGAAGGGAAACGGGCCGAGAAGTGCGACCTCTGCCTCGGGCACCCGATGTGCGTCTCCGCCTGCCCGGATGGCGCGCTGCACCTTTCGGCAGACCGGGAGAACATGCTCGGCTGGCGGGTCCTGAAGTGCGCGAAATGCGTCGAGGACGAGTATGCCGTTGACAGGCTGCCCGAGCTGAGCGACGAGGAGGAGGGCCTCGTCGTGGAGGTGTGCGAGGATTACAAGGAGGCCTCGAAGAGCGAGGATGTCGGGGAGGAGTTGGAGGAGGCGAAGGCAAAGATAGGGGAGCTGATTGCCGGGAAGTGCGCAAGGGACGGGATAAGGCTGGATGCCGAGCAGGCGCGCTACCTCGCCGACGCGGCCTGCATGAGCATAAGGGGGTTCGGCGTCCTCGACCTCCTCATCGGGGAGAAGGAGTTCGAGGAGATTGCGGTCATCGGCGTGGGGAAGCCCATCTATGCGTACCGCAGGGGGAAGGGATGGCTGAGAACCAACTGCCTTTTCACCAGGGAGGAGACGGTAATCGATGTGATAAACAAGATGGCGAGACCGCTCGGGAGGAGGGTGACGCTGCAGCAGCCGAGGCTGAACGCGGTGCTGCCCGATGGCAGCAGGCTGCACGCATCCATTCCCCCAATCTCGGGCGTTGAGATGACGATAAGGAAGTTCAGGGAAAGCCCGATAGCGGTTTCGGATTTGGTGAACAACCGCACCTACTCCGCGGAATCGCTCGCGTTTTTGTGGCTGGCCGTGCAGTGCGACGTCTCGGTCCTCGTTGCCGGGAATACGGCGAGCGGGAAGACCTCTACGATGAACGCGCTGTTCTCCTTCGTGCCGCTCGGCGAGCGCGTGCTCGTGACCGAGGAGACCCCGGAAATCAACATACCGCACGAGCACGTCTGCAAGCTGCTCGCGAACCAGGAGCTTGGGATAAGGATGAGCGAGCTGGTCGCGGATTCGCTGAGGATGAGGCCGGACCGCGTAATCGTCGGAGAAGTGAGAACGCAGGAGGAGGTGCACGCTTTGTTCGAGACAATCCTGAGCGGGCAGGCAAGGGGGAGCTTCGCCACATTCCACGCGCAGAGCGCGAGGGAGGCGCTCGCGCGGCTGTGCTCGCACGGGATATTGCCGGTCGATTTGCAGTCCCTCGACCTGATAATCGTGCAGAGGAGGATGGCGCGCTTCCACGGCGGGACCGGGAGGGAGGTGCGCAGGTGCATGGAGATTTGCGAGCTGGAGGCAGTTGGCGGCGGGGTGCCCATGCCGGTTCGCTCATCGCAGGTCCTTTCCGAGCGAGACGGCATGCCGGAGCTTGTGCCGATTTTCTCCTATGATTACGGGAAGGATGCGCTTGTTGGAAAGGGAACCGGGAAGCGGCTGTCTGAAAAGATAAGGAGAAGCTTCGGCTTCTCGCAGGAGGAGCTGGAAAAGGAGCTCGCGGAGAGGAGCGCATTCATCTCGAAAATTTCCGAGAGGAAGACCGGGTTCTTTGAGAGCGTGAATGCGCTGAGCGGGTATTCCGGCAAAAGAAGATGAGAAAATGTGGGAGTTTGTGGCGATTGCCGTTGCGGCTGCCGTTGCGGCCTACGCCGCCCTTTCCTACTACCCGAAATTCATGAAGGGAAAGAGAGCCGGCGAGATAGAGGCCGAGCTGCCTACAATGCTGCGCAGCATCGGGGTCGAGCTGAACATGAATACGCCTTTCGAGCATGCGCTGAGGCACGCGGCGAAGGCGGGCGGCGGGCCGCTTTCCTCCGAGTTTGAGGCGCTCGTGCGGGAGGTGGAGGCCGGCAGCAGCATACAGGATGCGCTGAAGTCGCTTGCGGGAAGAGTGGATTCGATTATGGTGAAGAGGGCGTGCGCGCAGCTCGTGGCCTGCTATGAGCATGGGGAGAAGGGGGACGGGCTGAAGAGGCTTGCGGGCGAGATGATGCAGGTGCAGAAGGCGAAGGCGAGGGAGTTCGCCGCGCGCATGCAGATGCTCGGGCTGGTCTTCATCGCGGTCTCCTGCATCCTTCCGTCGCTTTTCCTTGCGCTCGTAGTGGTGGGCTCCGCGTTCATGGGCCCGCTCTTCTCGCCCTTCCAGGTCTGGCTTGCGTTCCTCGCGGTTTTTCCGCTGGTTGATGCGGCCCTCATCGCGGTCATGGTTGCGCTTCTGCCCGCCCACCTGAAGACGGGGAATGGCGCGGGAATGTTCTCGGAAAGGGAGCTGAGGCACATAAATGCGCTGCTCAGGGCGAAGGGGATGAATTTTGAGGTGAAGGCTGCCGCAGTGCCCGCGTTCCTTGTTTCGTCCGCGGTTTCTGCAACCGCATATTTCACGCTCGATTATTATGGCATCACCGGCGCCCCCGCTTATGCAACCACATTTTTCCTATTCGCCTCCCCGCTGCTCGCCTATTTCTACCTTTCGCACCTCGTGCGGCAGAGGAGCGCGAAGATTGAGAGGTTCCTCCCAGATGCGCTCTTCCAGGCGGCGTCCCTGCAGAGGGGCACGGGCTTCGAGAGGCTCATCGCTTCGGTCGCGCGCTCCGGGTACGGGCCGCTCAGCGAGGAATTTGCAATCGTCCAGAGGCAGGTGCGCGCAGGCGTTGGAGTTGTCCCCGCGATGAAGGCGGTTGCGCAGCGCGCCGACTCCGTGCTCCTTGAGCGGGCCGTTTCGCTTCTGGTGCAGGCGTACCATACCGGCGCGGAGATGAGCGGCGCGATGAGGGAGACCGCGGAGGATATTTTTGAGGTGTTCTCGGCGCTGCTGGAGAGGAGGTCCGCGCTCGCGATGCAGAAATACACGCTGCTTTTCGGCGCATTGCTCGTTCCGGTAATCCTGGGGCTCATCGTGAATGTCGTTTCGGGCCTTGACCTTTCCGCACTCGAGGAGATTTCGAAGGTTAGCAACGAGGAGCGGGTTGCGCTGCTTTCCGCCGGAATCGGGGCGGGCCAGGCTTACCTCGTGGCATTCGCGCTGCTCTCCTCCGTCCTCATTGCGCAGCAGGACGGGGACGGGAGGAAGGCGGTCCTTTACTTCACGGCCCTTGCTCCCCTTTCGCTCGCGCTGTTCGCCGCCGCAAGGGCATTGGGGCTCTTCTCGTAGGATTGCATGGCGGATAGATAGGTATAAAAGCGGTGCGAGCAAATCAGAGGCTCGTGATTTTATGACCGTCACGATAGTGGAGACATCGAAGTTCGACCTTGAAAAGCCGATTCTGGTTGAGGGATTCCCGGGGCTGGGGCTGGTTGGCACGATTGCGGCGACCTACCTTGTGGACAAGCTGAAGATGGAGCCGCTCGGCTACATCACGTCGGACAAGTTCCCGCCGATTGCCGCAATACATGATAACATACCGATGCACCCGGCGCGCATCTACAAGTCCAAGAAGCACAATATCGTCGTCCTCTTCTCCGAGTTCATAATCCCGCTCAATTCCATCTACCCCCTTTCCGATACAATCCTCGAGTGGGCGAAGGGCAAGGGCGTCTCCGAGATAATATCGCTCGGGGGAATCGTGATTAAGGGCGAGCAGGATGACGTTTTCGGCATTGCGAGCACCCCGGAGCTCGTGAAGAAGCTCAACGCGAGCGGGATAAGGACTATAAAAGAGGGGGCGACGACGGGCGTGAACGGCGTCCTGCTTGCGGAGTGCGCGAGCAAGGGATTCCCGGCGGTTTCACTTCTTGCGGAAGCGAAGCAGAACTACATGGACCCGAAGGGCGCGGCGCTCGTGATTGAGGCGCTCAAGAAGCTCATCAGCCTCGATATAGACACTACCGAGCTGGAGAAGGAGAGCCTCGAGCTTGAGAAGAAGATGACCGACGTCATCACGAAGGCCAAGGACGCGAGCGAGCACTACAAGGCCACCGGCGAGGAGCTCGGGCCCATGTACGGCTGAACGAGCCTTTTATATATCTTCAGGCGCCAATATAGCTGAGGCTTATTACTGTAGGTGACGCGGTTTGGAGAATTCGGAAGCAAAGGAAGGCGTGGCAGCCAGCCCAATTGAGGCTATCGAGAAGAGGAAGGAAGACCTCTTCGCAAGGCTCAAGGGGACCAGCGGGCGCCTGAGGTACAAGATTTACGAGGCCAAGGCAGTGCGCGCTGCCCTCGAGGACAAGATGAGGGAGACGGGCTATAATGCGCGCGACCTCCGCAGGCAGAAGGAAAGGCTCGAGTTCAGGATAGCCACGGAGGCCACGTCGCTCGCGAAGGAGCGCGTGATGATGAAGGAGATGAATGAGATAGACAAGGAGCTGGAGAAGGCCTCCGAGGTCGAGAAGCTCGACAGGAAGCTCAGGCTCGTGGAGGGCGACATCCGCGCGGCCGATGCGGAAATCGAGCAGATTAAGAAGGGGATTGATGATTCGAAGGCGGAGATTAAGGCGTTCTACGAGGCGGATAAAGAGAAGAGGAGCGAGGAGCGCGACAAGGAGTGGGAGGAGAGGAAGAGGGCGCAGCTGATGGCGCGGAAGGAGCAGCGCGATAAGGAGATGAAGAAGGAGCTCGAGCCTTTCATGGGCGGAATCGGCGAAGGGGTTGAGCTCGGGTCTATTGCTGTAATCAAGAAGAAGGGACAGTAGGGGGAATCAGGAGGAACCTGAAACTGAAGGGGGCGCCAGAGCCCCCTGCGGTTCGGAAAGAAGAAAGGACAGTAGCTAGTTAGTAAGTCCGTTCCAGCTTTTTCTACGGCATCATCTTGTCCTACGGTGGCCCAGATGTTGGCATGCGCGCCAGCACCACCGTGCCTCCATTGCCCTGCAGCGTGAGCGTGTCGCCGGAGATGCTGTAGTAGTATCTCGTGGTTGTGCCGCCCGCCGAATTGAACGTGAGCGCGTTGCCCTCTGCCGCATAGGTGCCGAAGTCGTAGTTGTAGCCGTAGAGCAGCGAGTACTGGCCCGTTGCATCGAGCAGGAGCGTGATTGACGAAGGCGTGTTGTACCACATTCCTACCAATCCCGACGGCGGAGTGGGCTGCGCCACTGGCGAAGGCACCGGCTGCGGGGTGAAGCCGCCCGGCTGCACCGCAGGCTGCGGGTCGTTCGGCGCGGAAGGCAGGGGCTGGCCCGGCCTGTTGAAGACGAGCTCCGAATTTGACTGGTCGTAGAGCACGAGCTTGTGCGCGCTGCACAGGTAGTAGAATTCCGTGGAATATTCGGGGGACGGGTGCACCGAGGTTATACCGAGTATCCTGCCGTCCGCGGAATAGTTGCCTGAAATCTCGTTCGCGCCGATTTGCCAGAAGAACTCGTTCGATATTACTGGTTCCTCCTCCCCTTCACTGAATGACGAGAAGCTGAAGCTCATGTTGCTCTTCGCGCTTTCCCATTCTCCCAGCAGGCATTGCGGGTCCAGGCTCTGCGGCTCGATGTCGCTGCCCGGGTCGCCGACAGATGAATAGAGGTCGCGGTAGGGCTGCAATGTCGGGGTTTCGCTACCGCTCACGAAGCAGTAAATCGGGTCCTCGCCGGAGGTTGCGCTGAAGAGCCACATCGCGGAATTGTTTATCCGCGAGGCGAGGAACTTGTATGTCTCGAAGCGCCCGGGAAGGCTGATGAGGAGCTGCGGGATGCTGCCTGATTCCGAGTATGAGAGGGTGCAGGTCGCGTTCCCGGTGACGTCCTCGAACCTGCAGTTTCCCCCGGACAAATCGAGAATCATCACGCGGTGCACGCGCATCCCCTGCTCTATCTGCGCGCAGTCCCACGTCCTGCCGAGGTCGGTCTGCTGCAGCGGCCTCAGGGTTGGCTGCGTGCTTATGTGCACGCTCGAGGCGGCATAGCCGGTCTGGTTCGCGAGGTCCATCAGTATGTCCGCGACCATGTAGTCGCCGCTCTGGAGCGGCCGCCAGCTGGCGGTGAAGCCGTGCTGGGAATCGAAGGTGAGGGGCTGGTTGGACGAGTGAGGCGTTAGGCCTGCCGTTGAGAGCGTATAGACGTAGGGCGTAAACTGGTCCCCATTGCTGATGCTAGGGAGGTAGGAGATTGATGGCTGGCCGTTGGAATCGGTCTGGATGACCTGTATGCGCGCAAGCGTGCCGTTCGCATCGTAGAAGTAAAGCCTGGCATCGGCCTGCTCGCCGCTCGATAGCCTCAGCAGGCCGTCAACAGCGTAGAAATTCTCCATAGGCCAGAGCTGCTCGACACTTGCGCGGACGGAGTGCGTGCCGTCGCTTATGAGCATCTCTACTGCGGAGCTGGAGCCAACGCCCTCGCCGGTGCCGCCCGGGAAGCCGTAGACCACCTTGCCGTTCGGCAGCGTTGTTGCGGTGCGCTGGTTGACCATGCGCGCGAGCTTCCATTCCCCGTTCTCCTGGTAGAACTGCGCCCACCTGTTCGCGACTATGTTCTGCCCGCCCATCGTGTAGGAGAATTTCACGGGCCGTGCGAGCGAGGCCGAGCGCGAGGTCGCGAAGCCGCTTATGCGCGGCTGCTCTACCGTTTGCGGCGCCTGGGAGTAGTAGGCCTGAAGGAAGCCCTTCCACGCCGGGTCGTTGTATACGTCCGTGCGCTCGTACTGGCTCGTGAGTATCTGGTCGTAAATCGTCTTCGACGGCTGGAAGTAGTATGAGATGCCGTGCGAGCGGGGGTGCTTCGCGTGGTTGTAGTTCGCCATCACGGTCTGGTTGACCGCGGATTCCAGCGCGACCGCCGTCTGGTACATCGATGCCGAATCATTGGCCGAGTATGCCTCCGCGTTGGACGCGAAATCATAGAGGTCGCCGAACGAGAATGCGCGCGCCTCTTCCGGGCCCATGCCGGCCGGGTAGTTCTCGGTGTACATGTGCATCTCCGCGATGTCCTTCCACTTCCCGGAATTGACATGAGTTGTGAGCGATGATGCGAAGCCGTCGTATGCGGCCTTCAGCGCGGGAACTTTCGACATGTCGAGCGCTGCCATCGTGGTCGCATCGTCCTTGTCCTGGTAGAATTCCCTGAACTTGTCCACTTCCATCAGCGCAAGCTCGCGGGGGGCCATCGTTGGGCGGTTCGTGAGGTCGGTGAGCACCATGCTGTAGTCGAAGCTCCAGCCGGGCACGGTCTCCTCGGATGCGACCAGGTAGTCCGCGGACGGCTCGACTTCGACCGCGACGTCATATTGCGCCATGAGGCACATGTCGAGGACCACGACGTCGAGCTTCTTCCCGAGCTTGTCCTTCGTCCTGCCGAGCGCCTGCTTCATCTCGGGCAGGAACATGCCGTTGCCCGAGCCTTCGTCGTGCAGCAGCCCGGTCCAGCCGCCGCCGTGGTTCCAGAGCACGAGCGCGTATTTCTTCGCAGGGTAATGGTCGATTGCCCAGGAGGTGAACGAGTAGAGCGAATCCGCGCTGGACATGTCGGTTTCGCCGAGGTCCTGCACAGCCTGCGATGTGATGCTGTTGCCATCGCCCCTCTGCACCAGGAAGCGGCGCGCGCCGCTCCAGTCGCCCTCGCCGGCATAATAGCCGCTTGAGCGGTCCATCTGCACGACGATGTTCACGTTGGGGGTGGAGCCTACCCGCTCCATCTCCAGGAAATCGGCGATTGCGGCCTCCTCGAGGTTGTTGTCGCCGTCCATGTAGACCATGTAGGTCCATTCCGGATTCTCGCCGGGCGCGGGAGTCGGGGCCGGGGTGAAGCCGCCTCCGGGAGTCGGGGTGAAGCCCACGTATGGGGTGGGACTGGTCTCGTTCAGGGGCGGCAGCGCGCAACAGCAGCAGCCGGAGATGAATAATGCGGCCACGGACAGCAGCGCAACGAAGGAGAGGGTTTTCGCGTCCATGCCCAAATGTGAGGAGACGGGCCAATATAAATGCACGCGTCGCGCCGAACAAAAAGGCAAATGGATTAAATAGGAACTTCCAAATCCGCATCGGGTGGTATGATGGAAAGAACCGCTGCTGTCGTCGGCCTGGCATTGTGCGTCCTGTTCCTGGGGATGTTCGGCTCCATGTTTTTCATCGGGGTGATGAATCCCCGCAACGTCTCCTCGGTGTACGGAGGGGAAGGATGCCCGCCGGGTGCCGCCTGCCAGGTAACGGGCTCCATGGGATACCACACCTACAACCCGTTCGCCGCCACGGCCCTGGTGTGGGGCATAGTGGTCGGCATCGTCATCATGCTTTGGTCGCTCTTTGAGATGCTCTCGAAGAAGAATGTCCTCCTGGTTGTCGCGATAGGCACCATGGGGGTGGTCCTGCTGTTCGCAAGCAACTACATATTCATCTCCGGAGTGCACGACCTCCTGACCGCAGGGGGCTCGGCGACAACCTACACGAAGCCCACGCTCGGCCAGCAGTACGGCTGGCTCATAGAGACCATAATCTTCCTCCCGCTCTCGCTGGCAATAATGGGGCTGGCCGACTGGCTGAGGAGGAGGGAGGGCAGCAGGTTCTCGGTGCTGGCAATAGGATTCTACGCGATGGGCACCTTCTGCGCATTGGTCTGCGCGGTCCTGTTCGCGATGGGGGTATTCATGCTACTGAACGGGAACCAGTCGAACTACCAGGAGAACCTCGCGTTCATCCCGGAGCTGTTCATCTTCGGCGTGATGTGCGTGGCTTACCTTAAGGGAACGGAGATTTTCAAGAGAGGAGAGCCCGGGGCGAAGTCGCCCTACGTGTTCCCGGCATACGTGATAGGCGGCGTCCTGCTGGTGGCCGCGCTGGCTGCGCTAATCTTCGGCTCATTGGACTTCGTCTACAATGACTGGGGGTCAAAGAGCTTCAACTGGCTCGTTGAGACGGCCATCTACGGGGCCGTTGGGTTCGGGCTTGCCATCCTCAGCGACGTCTTCGCGGGCAGGGCCGGTGAGAAGGGGATTGCGCTCAACACCTCGCTCTACGCGTGCGGCGGAATCCTCCTCTTCGCCTCGCTGCTGCAGTTCATCTTCGGCCTGAACGACTTCCTTTACAGCAGCAGCCCGAACTTCAAATGGCTCGCGGAGCTGTTCGTGCTGCTGGTGCCAGGAGCCATAGCAACGGTGCTAGCGGTAGGCGTCGAACTGCTCGCGAGGATGATGGGCGGGAAGGAGAAGAGGGCGAAGAGGAAATAAGCCCTTCCTTCAACTTTATTTCTTTTCCAGGATTGCCTTAAGGAACGCGAGGAAGAGCGGGGCGGGCTTTTCCAGCCTTGACTTGAATTCGGGGTGGGCCTGCGTGCCAATCCCGAAAGAGCCCTTCCATTCGGTAAACTCGACTATATTTCCGTCCGGGGAGGTTCCGCTTATCACGAGGCCCCCCTTCTCCAGCCTCTCGCGGTACTTGTTGTTGAGCTCCCACCTGTGCCTGTGCCTCTCGGTGATATTCTCCTTTCCGTAAGCAGCATAAGTCCTTGTCCCCTTCGCGAGCTTCGCGGGGTAGGTGCCGAGCCTTTGCGTCCCGCCAAGGGCGCCGGTCTGGTCGGGCAGGATGTCGATTACGGGGTGCGGGGTCTCCGGATTTATTTCGGTGGAATTTGCATCCTTCAATCCGCAGGCATTCCTTGCGAATTCCACGACCGCGAGCTGCATGCCGAAGCAGAGGCCGAGGAAGGGCAGCTTGTTTTCGCGCGCCCATTTTATGCATGCAATCTTCCCTTCGGTCCCTCGCGCCCCGTAGCCGCCAGGAACTATTATTCCGTCGCAATCCTCAAGCTGCTTCAGCTTGGATTTGTCCGTTTCAATTTCGCTGGTCTCAATCCATTTGAGCTTCACTTTCGCGCCCAGCGCCGCGCCCGCATGCACGAGCGCCTCCTTTATTGAGACGTAGGAGTCCTTCAGCGCCGTGTATTTGCCGGTTATGCCGACGGTTATTTCCGACTTCGGCTTCCTTATTCCGCCCACCATCCCGTTCCATTTCGCAAGGCCCTCGCCATCGGTCTTCAGGCTCAGCTTCTTGATTATTATCTCCGCGAGCCCCTGCTTCTCGAATATCTCGGGCAGCTCATAAATTGTATCGCAGTCCGGGTCGTCAATCACGTGCTCGAGCAGGACGTTGCAGAACAGCGAAATCTTCTTTTTCGCGTCGGGCGTGAGCTTCTCGAGCTCGCGGCATATTACGACGTCGGGCTGTATGCCCATCCCCTGCAGCAGCCTTGTCGCGTGCTGCGTCGGCTTGGTCTTCTGCTCGCCAACGGTCGAAAGTGTTGGGACGTAGGTGAGCTGCATGAACATGACCTGCCCCGGATGCTCTATCGCGAACTGCCTTATCGCCTCGATGAAATAGGAATTCTCCAAATCGCCGACCGTTCCTCCGATCTCCACCAGGACGACGTCCGCGCCGAAGTCCTTGCCGACCTTCTTCACCCACTTCTTGATTTCGTTCGTGAGGTGCGGGACTATCTGCACGTCGACCCCGAGGTATCCGCCGCGCCTCTCCTTCTCGATGACATACCTGAGAATCTTCCCGCCGGTTATGTTGTTGTAGCCGTTCAAATCGAGGTTGAGGTAGCGCTCGTAGGTCCCGAGGTCCATGTCGCACTCGGTGCCGTCCTCGAGGACGAAGACCTCGCCGTGCCTGAACGGGTTCATGGTGCCGCAGTCTACGTTCAGGTAGCCGTCGAACTTGATGGGGACGACCTTCAGCCCCTTTGACTGGAGGATTTTTCCGACAGAAGAAGACACTATGCCCTTCCCGAGGCCGCTCATGAGCGAGCCGACAATCACTATGTATTTCCGGTTGTCCTTCTCCCCTTCCGGGAATTCTATGTCGATTGGCGTTTTTGGCACACCACCTTCTAACATTTTAGATTTAAATAGTTTGGGATTCCAAAGCCTGCCATGGCACTTATCAACCTGCCGGAACTGACGCCTCAGCAGTACACCTATATCGGGGCGGTGTTCGCGGTGATGGGGTTCCTGCTCACCCTTCTCGCGATTGCGATGATACTTTTCGTGTTTGACATCCTGGGCATAGGGTTCGTAATCGTCACGGTGCTCGCGATGGGCGCGCTGCTCGTCGCTACGCTATCGTTCCACAAGCTCGGGAAAAGGAGGATTGCGGTATGATGAGAAACTGGCTTCCGGCGATTGCAGCGGTTCTTTTCGCGCTTTTCCTCTACGGGTGCATCTCGGGCGGCAATTTCAGCTACAGCCCCACGCCGACTGTGACGCCAACCTCTGTCCCGCTCAGCCCAACACCGTTCATCAGTCCGGCAGGGGAGTGCGGGAACGGGATTATTGAGGGCTATGAGGCATGCGAGGCAGGCGTGCCCTGCCCCGATGGGCTGGTTTGCGCGGACTGCAACTGCTGGCTGCCCGGAGGGATGGGAAGCCCGACGCCGGTCCGAAGCCCAACGATAACTCCGACCCCGGTGCGCACTCCGACGCCGACTCCGACTCCGACGCCGCGGCATTCGCCGACGCCCACTCCAGTGCATACGGTCACTCCGACGCCGACGCCCACTGCGACGCCCTGCTCGCCCGACTGCGGCACGGACGATTACTGCACCTACGATGAGGACTGCACTTCCGGCTACTGCGACTCGGACACGGATACATGCCAGCCGGCTCCTACCCCGACGCCTACTCCTACTCCAACGCCTACGCCGACGCCTACCCCCAACGGCTCTTCGACCCCAACTCCTACGCCCACGCCTACCCCTACGCCGACTCCGACCCCGACGCCTACCCCGACTGTGACGCCGACGCCTACTCCAACCCCAACGCCGACGCCAACCCCGACGCCCACTCCAACGCCTACGCCGACACCTACTCCCACTCCGACGCCTACCCCAACGCCTACTCCCACACCAACCGAAACGCCGGCTCCAACTCCAAGCCCGACCCCTACCTGAGCAGGATAGGGAGCGAATTTTAGCAAGCTAGCCGGGCGGCCTCAAATAATATGATATACGCGCGCACGCGTACGTGCGCGCGCGTGCGCGGGTGCGCGTTCAGGCGAACTTCGCGCCTTAAAAACCTATCCTTCCCTAATGGCAGCCCGATATGGCATCATTGATAATCTGCGAGAAGCCGAAGGTTGCGGAGAAGATGGCGCAGGCGCTTTCCGAAGGGGAGGTGCGGCGCGAGCAGCTCTATGGGATATCACACTTCAGGGTCTCGCGCGGCGGAAAGGAGCTTGTGATTGCGCCTGCCGTCGGCCACTTATATACGCTGAGGCAGGTGGAGAAGGGAAGCGGCTACCCCGTCTTCAACATCGAATGGGTGCCGAGCTGGAAGGCCGAGAAGGGAGCGAAGTTCACGAAGGACTATCTCTTGTCGCTGCAGTCGCTCGCGAAGGAGGCGGACGAGTGCATAAACGCCTGCGACTTCGACATAGAGGGCTCGCTCATAGGCTACAACGTGATAAGGTTCTCCGCGCCGAAGAAGGGCACAGCGAAGAGGATGAAGTTCTCCGCCCTCACGCAGGAAGATTTGGTTGAGGCGTATGAGAACATGCTGCCGCTGGACGAGAGGAACGCCATTGCCGGCGAGACGAGGCACATCCTCGACTGGTTCTGGGGAATCAACCTGAGCCGCGCGCTCATGGGCGCCGTGCGCGCCGCAGGGACGTACAAGATAATGTCAATCGGCAGGGTTCAGGGGCCCGCGCTCCATATGCTCGCCGAGAGGGAGCTTGAGATTTCAGCGTTCAAGCCCGAGCCGTACTGGCAGCTCTTCGCAGCCTGCAATGCGCTGAAGTTCCAGCATGAGATTGAGAGATTTTTCAAGAAGGAGGAGGCTGAAATTCATAGGCAGGCTTCGGAGGCGAACAGGGCGAACGGAGTTGTTGAGAAGGTTACCCGGACGAAGAAGAAACTGCCTCCGAATCCGCCTTTCGATTTGACCTCTTTGCAGGTTGAGGCGTTCAAATGCTTCGGATTCTCCCCTGCTGCAACGCTCGAGATGGCGCAGACGCTTTACGAAGCCAGCCTGATTTCCTACCCGAGGACCGCTTCGCAGAAGCTGCCCGCGAAACTGAATTTCCCGAAAATCCTCGCCAAGCTTTCGCAGAACCACGCCTATGCGGAGAAGGCGAAGGCGCTGATTGCTGCGAACAGGTTCAAGCCGCTCGAAGGGGCGAAGGAGGACCCGGCGCACCCGGCAATCCACCCGACCGGCCTCGCCCCGTATGGGATTGGGGAACGGGAGATGCGGCTGTACGACCTGATTGTGAAGAGATTCCTCGCCTGCTTCGCCGAGTTCGCGACAAGGGAGGGGATGAGGGTCGACATCTCGCTCGGGCCCGAGAGGTATTATGTCGCCGGGGCGAGGACGGCGGAGAAGGGATGGATAGACTACTACGAGCCCTATGCGAAGTTCGAGGATGTGACGCTGCCGGATTTCACCGAGAAGTCGAAGATTGCGGTCGAGCAGATTGAGATGCCGCAGAAGGAGACGCAGCCGCCGAAAAGATACACGGAGGCGAGCGCAATCCAGGCGCTGGAGAAGAAGAACCTCGGGACCAAGGCGACGCGGGCGGTCGTACTTGAAACGCTGCACAAGCGCGGCTACATCAAAGGAAGGAAGTCGCTCGAGGTGACGCTGTTCGGCCTCGAGGTATACGGCGTGCTCATGCGCTGGTGCAGGGAGATTCTCGACGAGAAGCTCACGCGGGAGTTCGAGGAGAAGATGGACGGGATTACGGAGGGGAAGATTGACGAGGACGAGGTCATCCATGAGGCAGAGGGCGCGCTGGAAATAATCCTAAAGAAGTTCAAGAAGAGCGAGCCGACCATCGGAAAAGAGCTGGTCGGCGTTTTCAGGGAGCAGCGCGCCGAGGATGAGACGCTCGGGAAATGCCCGCTCTGCAAGACCGGGGATTTGCGGATAATGCACGGGAGGGCGACGGGCAAGCAGTTCGTCTCCTGCAACAACTACCCACAGTGCAAGCAGTCCTACCCGCTCCCCCAGCATGCGCTCATAATCAAGACGCCGAAGATTTGCGATAAGTGCAACACGCCAATCTACACGGTCCGCAGGAGCGGGAGGCGCGACTTCGAGATGTGCCTCGACCCGAAATGCCCGACGAAGGCGAACTGGGGGAAGCCGAAGCCGAGCACGACTGTCGTGATTGACTCGAAGACCGGGAAGGAAATCACGCCTGCCCCGGCTGCGCCAACGAAGACTGCGTCTGCAAGCACTGCCTTGCCAACGGCCGCGAAGCCTGCAAGCACGTCTCCATCAACGGCTGCGAAACCCGCAATCGCACCTGCTGCGCCATTAGCGCAGGCGGCTTCTGCGGCTCAGCCAACAGCGGCCCCACCAGCTCATGCTGCGCCTGTGCCTGCAGTTGCACCACCAGTCCATGCAGCTCCTGCACCTGCAGCAAAACCCAAGAAGAAGCCGGCAAGGAAGAAGAATGCGCCGGAATCCGGAGGCGCGAACCCATGACCGAATACAGGCCAAGGCCAGCCGTTGTCGACGGGGTTGTTTTGCGGAAAGTAATCAAGACCTCGAGCGATGTCGAGGGCGAGATTCTACTAATCAAGAGGGCGAAGGACCCGGAAATCGGGAAGTGGGCTGTTCCGGGAGGGTTCGTCAACTGGGATGAGACCGCGGACGAGGCGGTTGCCCGCGAGGTGAAGGAGGAGGCGGGAGTTGACGTGAGGCCGATCAAGATTATCGGGGTGTATTCATCGCCTTCAAGAGACCCCTTGAGGCAGACCGTGGCAATTGCATTTCTCTGCGAATTCCGCGGTGGCGAACTTATGGGGGGCGATGATGCGGCTGAGGCTAAATGGTGGCCGCTCTACCAGCTCCCGGAGCTCGCGTTCGACCACAAGAAGATAATTAAGGATGCGCTCGGACAAGTCTAGTTTCATGGCGAATGGCGAAGCCATTTCATGGGTTGACGGTGCGGGCATAGTCACGGCGACCACCATTGGCGCGGGAATTCTTGCGCTGCCGATTGCGCTCTATTCATTCGGGACGCTCGGCGCCACGCTCATCCTTCTTTCTGTCGGGCTGCTCGGCCTTGCCGCCGCCTTCCTCCTGGCCGAGATGCTCATGCGCACGGATGGGGTAACGCACCTGCCCTCGCTCGTAGACGCCTACCTCGGGAAGCCGGGGCTCGCGCTGATTTTTGCGGGGACCCTCGTCTACATCTACGGCGCGCTCACGGCTTACCTGATTGCCGGAGGCGCGCTGGCGGAGTCGCTTAGCGGCGGGAGGGTTCCCAGCTATGTGGGGACGCTCGCCTATTTCGCGATTGTGACCGCAATCGTCCATGGCGGCGCAGGGGTCGTGAAGGGCGCGGAGAAGGCTTCGCTTGTGGTGCTCCTGGTCCTTTCGCTCCTGATAATTGCGCTCGCACTTCCACATTCTGGCCTTGTGGCCGGAACCGCGGGTGTGGAAGATATCCCTGCGGCTTTCGGAGTCGTGCTATTCGCCTGTTTTGCACATGAGGTTATTCCCTCGGTAAGGAATCGGATGAGGAAGGATGTGCGCGGATTCATCAAGGCGCTAATCGTGGGGGCGGCAATCCCCGTCGCGCTGTATATTGCCTGGACGGCCGTGTTCATAGGCGCAATCCCGGGGCCCCTGCTCGCAGCGGCGGGGGTTGCGGGGCAGCCGGCGACAGTCCCGCTCGGAATTGTAGCGGGCTCGCTCGCAATCCTGCTCGGGAGCATGTTCGCGGTGTTCTCAACCGGCAGCTCCTATGTCGGCTCATCCTTCGGGCTTGTGGATGTCTTCACTGACCTGTTCGGCGACATTCACCGGCGCCTCGGAAAAGAGCTCGCGCTACTGTTCAGCGTGCTTCCCCCACTCTATGTGGCGGTGGAGGCGCCCCATGGGTTCGTTAAGGCGCTCGAGATTGCGGGAATTTACGGCGGGGGGGTTGCGATAGGCATAGTGGTGCCGCTCGCATACCTGGTTGCGCGAAGGAAGGGGAGGAGGAAGCCGGAGTTCTCGATTCCATCGCCGCTCGGGGAGATTCTTGCCGTGGTCCTGTTCGGAGTGACGCTTGCGATGCTCATCTACGAAACCTATTCGCTGCTCAGCGGCATGTAGGCGGGGAAACGGTAATAAAGCGGGCGAAGGCGTAATGTGGTGGGTGCTCTTATGGCTGGCGAATTCGAGAACATTTTCATGAAGATTGGGATTGGCGACTCCGTGCTGGTTGAGGGGAGCGCGGATTCCGGAAAGGAATTTTTCTGCAGGCTGCTTCTAAGGCAGGGGCTGGACGCGGACTTTCCGGTCGCAGTCCTCTCGTTCCACCCCGAGGCGCACATCGCCTGGTTCAGGGAATACGCCGGGAAGGGGCTGGGCAGGGTGAGGCATGCCGAGGCGCCCGACAACCTGACTGAGATGGGAATCGCGCTCAAAGAGCAGGCGAAGGGCTGCAGGTTCGTGTACATCGACTTCTTCGAGATTCTTTCCGCGAAGCTGGATGCGAGCGATATTCTTGATGCGATCGGGTTCAACGCGAAGAAGCTGAAGGCCGGGAAGGCCTCGCTTATGCAGGCAGTGAACCCGGAGTCGATTGATTCGAGGCAGATGGCAAGGCTCAGGGAGATTTTTGATGTTGTGATTGAGGTGAAGAGGAAGGGGGAGAAGCTGGAATACAGGTACATGAAGCATCCCACGGAGTTCGACGAGGAGTGGCATTCGGTCTCGCTCGGCGAGGTCGTGGTCCCGCGGAGGACCATCACCGAGTTTTGCAGGACGGCGATGGAGTTCGAGCTGAGGAACGCCGGGCATTATGCGAGGAACTTCCACAAGTTTGACGAGAATGGGAGGAAGCAGCTCTTCGGCCTTTCGCAGGCATCATCGCGGCATTTCTCAGACTGCGCGCAGCTCCTGCAGAGGGAGGTCGAGGCCATGAAGGTTTCGCCCGCATCGGATGAGGAGCTGCTGAAAATCCTGGAAGAGGGGATGCTTGAGGAGCGCGTGATGAAGGAGAGGTACAATGAGTATGCGAACGAGAGCCCGGATGAGAAGGCGAGGGGGATTTTCGCGAGGCTCTCGGGCGAGGAGAAGGCGCATGAGCTCATTGTTGAGGAGCTGAAGGGAAAAATCAAGAAGGAGTGAGATTAGCTCTTTTTAATCCAGGCCGCACCGATTCCGGCGAGCAGCAGCAGGATGAAGCCCGTGCAGCAGGGAAGCTTTGTTGGAGCCGGGGTCGGGGCTGGCGTCGCCGTGTGCGCGGGGGTTGCCGTGTGCGCTGGCGTCGGGGTTGGGGTAGGAGTGCGCACGGGGGTTGGGGTGATGGCTGGCGTTGGAGTGGGTGTCGCAGCTGGGGTGGGCGTAGGAGTAGGAGTTATAACCGGGGTTGGTGTAGGGGTCGGAGTTGGCGTTGGGGTAGGAATCGGCGTTGGGGTATGCACTACGCAACTGGTCGAGTAGTATACCCACTGGCCCGCTGAGCAGTTGCCTGCGCTGCTGAATGGGCCTGTTGCAGTTCCGGTCATGCATGTGTTTGAGGATCTGCACCATCCGCAGCCCGCAGCAGATGTGCATGAGCCGCAGGTCATGCAGGGGCCGCAGGAGCCGAACTCGCCGCACGCCGCGAAGGCGAACGATGCGAACGCTATTACGAGCATTACGATGAGCATTTTTCCCATGGGGTCACCCAAGGGTGTTTAATACGCCCCATTATTAAAGATTTTGAGAAGGGGGAAGGGAATGAAGGTCGAGCTGGACATCCGCAAGAGTGCGCAGGAGAACGCTGCCGCCTACTACGACGAGGCTAAGAGGCTGCGCGAGAAGGCCACGGGGGCCGAGAAGGCCGCGAAGGATACCGAGAGGAAGCTCCGTGAGCTTGAGAAGGAGATTGAGCGGGAGAAGGCGAAGCCCGAGGCGAAGGTGCGGGTGAAGAGGGAGAAGGAGTGGTTCGAGAGGTTCCGCTGGTTCAGGAGCGAGGATGGCCTTCTCTGCATCGCCGGGAGGGATGCCGGGCAGAATGAGGCGGTCGTTGCAAGGCACCTTGAGCCCGGTGATTTGTTTTTTCACGCTGAAATTCATGGTGCGCCGGCAACTGTTTTGAAAGGCGGGGAGAAGGCCGGCGAGAAACCGAAGAGGGAGGCTGCGCAGTTCGCTGCGAGCTATTCATCCGCGTGGAAATTGGGGAGTTCGACGGTTGATGTTTATGCGGTGAAGCCCCCGCAGGTCTCGAAGAGGAGCGAGGCCGGGGAGTTCGCGGGGAAGGGCGGCTTCATCATCCGCGGCGAGAGGGAATGGTTCAGGAACAGTGAATTGGGGCTGCTGATCGGCTTGGGGGAGAAGGGAGTCGAGTCTGCGCCGGCTTTGAGGGGAAAGGGGGAAATGAAGGATGCGGTCTCGGTTAAGGTCGGCGATTTGGAGAAGGGGGATGCGGCCAAGCTCATTGCGAAGAGGCTGGGGGAAAAGGCGGATTTGGATGAGATTCTGCAGGCGCTTCCCGCAGGCAAGTTTGCAGTGGAATGAGGCAGATTTAAATACACCTACGGCGGAATATACGACGTAAGGAAAAAATGTCTTTGTGATTCCGGATCTGACACCCCATTCGGGCGATGCTCGGGTCTGGGGGCTTCTGCTTGAAGCTCGTTTTAGGCAAGGACAGGTTGAAAGGTGAGTTAGGCATGGCTAAATTCGAGGATTTGCAGCTCAGCGAGAGCGTAATGAAGGCGGTTAGGGACATGAAGTTCGAGTCGCCCACCCCCATTCAGGAGCAGGCGATTCCCCTGCTTTTCCAGGGGGAGGACATAATCGGGCAGGCGAAGACAGGGACAGGGAAGACGGCTGCCTTTGGCATCTTTATCCTGGAGGGGCTTGACTACGAGCTCAGGAAGCCGCAGGTTTTGATTCTCACGCCCACGCGGGAGCTTTGCATGCAGGTGAGGGATGAAGTTGCGAGGCTTGGGAAATACACGCCCCTTAAGATTGTCGCCGTGTATGGCGGGCAGGAGATTGAGAAGCAGCTCAGGGCGTTCAGGGAAGGCGTGCACGTGGTTGTGGGGACGCCCGGAAGGGTTATCGACCACTTGAAGAGGGGAACGCTCTCCTTCGCAGATGTGGGGCTCGTTGTGATTGATGAGGCGGACAGGATGCTGGATATGGGGTTCATAGACGACATGGAGTTCATCCTCGCGAACACGCCGAAGGAGAGGCAGACGCTTCTCTTCTCTGCGACCATGCCTGATGAGATAAAGCATCTGGCTGAGAAGTACATGCATGGGCCGCAGCACCTGAAGGTGAGCGAGGACGAGACGCCGGTCGTCACGCACATCCAGCAGGACTTCATCGCGATTGATGACCCGCGCGACAGGCTATATGCCCTGCTGAAATATTTGCAGGACGAGAAGCCCTCGCATACGATGATATTCTGCAGGACGAAGTTCGGCGCTGACAAGCTGGGGATAATTTTGCGCGACAGGAGTTTCAGGGCGGAGTGCCTGCACGGGGACATGACGCAGAACAAGAGGGACTCCGTGATGAAGAGGTTCAGGGCAGGCGAGATAGACATCCTTGTTGCCACGGATTTGGCCGCCCGCGGGCTGGATATCAGCGACGTGAGCCACGTGGTGAACTACAACATCCCCGAGGACCATATCGCTTATACCCACCGGGTTGGAAGGACCGGGAGGATGGGGAAGGCGGGAAGCGCGCTAACGCTGGTGACTAAGGAGGAGATGGGGAAGCTCGGCGACATTGAGCGGGCGCTTTCGGTCCGGATGAAGGAGAGGAAGCACGAGGCGCCCGAGAGGCAGACGAGGCCGCCGATGCACAAGCATACCCATGAGAGGAAATTCGAGGGGCCGAGGAAATTCCGCACGGCTGTGCCACACACTTACAACCTGTGAACGGTATTTAAAGTCTGCGAGGCAAATTGGTTGAGAATGTTGTGTTCGTAGCAGGTGATTCACGATGGCAGATGGCACTGAATTGAGAGTTGCTGAGGCCCTCCAGAATGATGTTGGGAGGGGAATTGTTCGCGTTGATTCGAGGGCGAGGAAGACGCTTGATGCGACGACTGGCGACATTGTCGAGATTAAAGGGAAGAAGAGCACCGCGGCTGTCGTCTGGCAGGCGCACCCGCAGGACGAAGGGCTTAACATCATCCGCATGGATGGCTATTTGAGGCAGAATACCGGCGTCGCACTGGGCGACAAGGTCTTCATTAAGAAGGCGGAGCTGAAGGAGGGGAAGAAAATCATCCTTGCGCCTTCGCAGCCCATGAAATATTCGCCAGGGTTCGACCAGTTCGTGAAGAAGAAGCTGATTGGAAGGGCGCTTACGAAGGGCGATACGATTTTTGTGGGAGTTTTCGGCACGTCGTTCCCGCTGCAGGCGGTTGTCGTGCAGCCGCAGGGAATCGTGCTCGTGAAGGAGACCACTGAAGTGCAGCTGAAGGAGGAGCCCGTGAAGGAGATGGGCAAGATTGCCGACATCACCTATGAGGATATCGGCGGGCTGAAGGAGGAGCTGCAGAAGATTCGCGAGATGGTCGAGCTGCCGATGAGGCACCCCGAGCTTTTCGAGAGGCTTGGAATTGAGCCGCCGAAGGGAGTTTTGATCCATGGGCCGCCGGGAACCGGGAAGACGCTGCTCGCGAAGGCCGTTGCGAACGAGAGCGAGGCGAACTTCATCAACATCGCTGGGCCCGAGCTCGTGAGCAAATTCGTGGGGGAGAGCGAGGAGAGGCTAAGGCAGGTGTTCAAGGACGCTGAGGAGAATGCGCCCACGATTATTTTCATGGATGAGCTTGATGCCATCGCCCCGAAGAGGGAGGAGGTCACCGGGGAGGTTGAGCGGCGCATGGTGTCGCAGCTCCTCACCCTGATGGACGGGCTGAAGAGCAGGGGCCAGGTCATAGTGATTGGCGCGACCAACAGGCCCAACTCCATTGACCAGGCGCTCAGGAGGCCGGGAAGGTTCGACAGGGAGATTGAGATTGCGATTCCGGACAGGATTGCGAGGAAGGAGATTCTCCAGATTCATACGAGAAATATGCCCATCGAAGGGACCGACGAGCAGAGGGCGGCGCTTATTGACGAGCTTGCGAACACCACGCATGGCTACACGGGAGCGGACATATCCTCGCTCGCGAAGGAGGCCGCGATGAAGGTGCTCAGGCGTATACTCCCGCAAATCAACCTTGAGGAGGAGTTTATACCGCAGCAGATTCTTGAGGGGCTGCGGGTGACGAGGGAGGACTTTGCGAATGCGATGAACGAGATTCAGCCGTCGGCACTCAGGGAGGTCTTCCTGGAGGTGCCCAACGTGAAGTGGGACGATGTCGGCGGGCTTGAGGACGTGAAGAAGGCGCTGAAGGAGGCGGTGGAACTGCCGCTGAAGAGGCCCGAAGTCTTCGAGAAGATGGGAATACGGCCCGTACGCGGAATCCTGCTGGTGGGGCTGCCCGGGACGGGAAAGACGATGATTGCGAAGGCCGTTGCGACTGAGAGCGAAGCCAACTTCATAGCGGTCAAGGGGCCGGAGTTCCTATCGAAATGGGTCGGGGAGAGCGAGAAGGCTGTGCGCGAGATTTTCAGGAAGGCGAGGACCGCCGCCCCGTGCATAGTTTTCATTGACGAGATTGACGCAGTCGCCAGCACGAGGGGAACCGATGAGGGGAGCAGGGTAACGGAGAGGGTTGTAAACTCATTGTTAACTGAGCTGGATGGGATGCAGAATTTGAAAAATGTTGTTGTGCTGGCTGCGACGAACAGGCCAGACATCCTGGACGGCGCGCTTCTCAGGCCAGGGAGATTCGACAGGATAATTGAGCTTCCGCCGCCTGACCTGAAGACGAGGATTGAGATATTCAAGGTCCACACGAAGCGGATGCCGCTCGACAAGTCGGTCGATTTGGAGGAGCTCGCGAAAAAGACGGAGAACTACACCGGGGCGGACATAGAAGGGATATGCCGCGAGGCGGGCATGGAGGCGATAAGGAGCGCCTCCGCTAAGGTGACCATGCACCACTTCGAAAATTCGATGAAAACGCTGAAGCCCACGGTTACCGGCACGCGCATCGAGAAGATGAAGAAGTTCACCGACTCACCGGGAGCGATGTACGCGTAGTGGTCTGATGGCAATCGGAACCTTCCTCAAGGCGTTAGTTATTTATATAGCCTCCGCGCTCATCATATACGCTGTTTCTCCGTATTCGCTTGATTTCCTGCTTAAGCTCCTTGCATTCGCGTTCGGCGCCGC
>CAISET010000030.1 GCA_903884505.1 uncultured Microcaldota archaeon
CTTCTACATTGGAGTCTTGAGCCCCCAGAACACCACTCCGAACACATGCATGTTCCAGCCTGGCTTCTCCTGCTACACATTCAAAGTCGGAAATGTGACCGGTTCCCTGGAGCTTGACTTCGGCCAGGCAACCGGCAGGTCAATTCAAGTCACAGGCATCTCCTGCTCCCAGAACGCGACTGCCGCGCTCCATACCGCTCCCCTTACGGAAGACGTCACAGTCCCAAGCGGCGAGCACAGATGGATAACCGGAGGAACCTCCCCCAACAGCGGCATCATCTGCGAGGGCGCAGCAGGGGTGGCAGGCACGCGATACAAAGGAACAGCCTGCGTCACTTATACAGAATCAGGCACCAACACCCAAAGGCTTGTCTGCGGAGACATAAACGCAAGGCTTGAACCGGCATCCGCCATTCAGCCAGGCGGGAGCCCGACAACAACTCCATATCCCACTCCACCACCAGGAGCAATAAACCTTACGGAATGCGGCCAGATTTACGACCAGCCAGGCTACTACTATCTTGACGGCGACCTGACCGACACCGATGGCAGCACATGCATAGCAATAACCGAGGGCGGCAGCAACTCCATCCTGGACTGCTACGGCCACACCATCAACGCCATCAGCCAATTTAGCGGCTACGGCGTCTACCTGCAAACCGCCACAAACGTAACCATTAGGCACTGCACGATAACCAACTTCTGGAACGGCATATACATGGACTACTCCGACTACAACACCATCACGGACAACACCGCCACCTCGAATTACGACGGCATCTTCCTAGACTCCTCAAGCAATAACATCTTAACAGGCAACAACGCCAGCCTGAACAGCAACGACGTAGGCATCTATCTCAATGGCGGGGCCAGCAACACCCTCACCGGCAACACCGCCAACTCGAACAACAATTACGGCATCTATCTAGGCGTCTCGGAGGGCAACCATCTCACGGGCAACACCGCCAATTCGAACAATGGAGACGGCATCTCTCTCAATGGTGCGACCAATAACATCGTCACCGGCAACACCGCCAACTGGAATGGTTACGCCAACATCCACCTCGCCTCCGCGACCGGTAATAGCCTCACTGGCAACACAGTCCTAGCAAGCAGCAACGGCGACGGCATCTTCGCGGACTCGGGCTCCAGCAACAACCTGCTCACTGGCAACATCGCCTGCTGGAATGCCGCGTCCGACATCTACTGCGATGCGCCCCAGAGCGAAGGCAATGGCAACATCTGCACGCCATACGGGGAACCCGCGTGCTCGGACAGCATCACCTGCCACCCAACCTGCCCATCCCCCCCACCCCCCCTATGCGCGCCAGGCTGGGTGGTAAGCTCCTGTGAATGCATTCTGAATATGCCAGGCGACTACACACTGGAAAGCGACCTAGATGAGACACTGGGCGGCGAATGCATACACATCACCGCAAATAATGTTAAGCTCGACTGCCAGCATCACAGCATCACAAGCCAGAACTGGGGCGCGGGCAACGGCATCTCGGTATACAACTGGGCGACAGGCAGCGTGACTGGCGTAACGATTGAGAATTGCCAGGTGAGCAACTTTAGCGCTGGCGTCTATGCGCAGAGCATGTCAAATAGCATGATAACTGGCAGCAACTTCAGCTCGAGCCCGGGCTTCGGAATCAATTTTGCGGACTCTTGCGACAACAACACTATCTCCGGCAACACCGCCAACTCGAACAGCGAAGGCATCTATCTTTACAATTCGCACGGCAACAACCTGACAGGCAACATAGCCGAATCGAATGCTGACGCCGGGTTCTCCGTGCAGTATTCTTCCGGCAACAACATAACCGATAATGACGCCAACTCAAACAGCGGCAACGGCATCTACTTATCCAGCTCGCCAGACAACATCATTGCAGGCAACGGTGCCGGCTCCAACGGCATGTTCGGCATCTACCTCTACGACTCGGCAGGCAACAACATAACGGGCAACGGCATCAGCTCCAACGGCTACCAGGGGATTTACCTCCAGAGCACAACGGACGTCAATCTCACGGGCAATACTGCATGCTATAACCTAAACGACAACATCGTCTGCGATTCCGCGCAGGCGGACGGCGGCAGCAACATCTGCCTGCCCGAGGGAGTCGGCGAATGCGCAGGCAGCATTTCCTGCTCCGCGGGCTGCACGCCAAGCCAACCCGCATGCGCAGCCGGCGGCGTGATAACCTCCTGCGGCTGCATAATCAATTTCCCGGATGATTACACCCTTGGCAGCGACCTGGTGTATTCCGGCTGGAGCAGTTGCATAACATTCGGCTCCGCAGCGAGCGGTTCCACCCTCGACTGCCATGGCCAAACCATCAACACCACCAGCCAGGGGAGCGGCTACGGCGTATACCTTGCGGGCGCTACCGGGATGACCGTGGAAAACTGCGGCATAAGCAACTTTGGCGGCGCCATCTACCTGGAGAACGCCTACGGAAACACGATAACGGGCAACAACGCTACCCTGAACAGCGAGGGCATATACATGTACAACGCGTCAGGCAGCACGATAACGAACAACTATGCGGACTCGAACTCCGATATGGGCTTTTACCTATACATCTCGAACGGCAACAACTTCACTGGCAACTACGCGGGCTCGGACTCCAGTGCGGGCTTTTACATGTACAACTCGAACGACAACAACTTCACGGGCAACACCGCCACGGCGAGCAGCAATGGCGACTTCATGTGCCAGGGCACAACTTTGAACATCGACGGGGGCAACACCTGCGGTTCGAGCACCTGCGGCTGGCTCACGAGCTGCCCCTCTCTTACGGGCTGCAGCGACACAACGATTACTGACTGCTGCGCAATCACATCACCGGGCAGCTATTCCTTGGGTGGAGACCTGACTGCAACCGGAACGTGCATAACCGTAACCGGGACAGCAGGCGGTGCGACGCTCGACTGCGGCAGCCACAGCATAACGGGCCCGGGAGGCAGCTATAGCATCGGAGTCTTCGTGCAGGGCGCGGGAGGCGTCACGGTGCAGGACTGCGGCATAATCGGGTTCGGGGATGGCATCCACTTCTACTCAAGCAACGACAGCAGAATCGAAGGCAACACAATAACTTCGAACGGCAACTATGCCATATTCCTTGACGGCGTAAGCGGCACCACCGTGGCCGGCAACAACGCCAGCGCGAACGGCTACATAGGCATCCAAGTGAGCGGCGGAAGCGGCAACACCATCACCGGCAACAACGCCACCTCGGAGAGCATGGGGATATTCCTGCACGCTTCGGGCGGCAACCTCGTTTCCGGCAACAATTTCAGCCCGGATTCGTACGAGGGCATCTACCTGGACCAGCACTCGGACGGCAACACCATAACCGGCAACACCGCCACTTCTGCGTATTACGGCATCTACGTTGAACGCTCGGATGACAACACCTTTTCGGGAAATAATCTAACGTCGAACAGCAATTATGGCATACTCCTTTGTGCCTCTTCGACCGGCAACACCCTCACGGGCAACAACTTCGGCTCAAACGGCGACAGCGGCATCTACCTGGACCACTCGGACGGCAACACCATTTCGGGCAACACCGCTAACACGAACATGAACAACGGCATCCATTCGCAGTCATCGAGCGGCAACACCCTCTCCGGCAACACCATCTGCAACAACCTGGCTGGCGACATGAGCTGCGACGCAGGACAGGGCGACGGCGGCAGCAACATCTGCCAGACGCCAGATGCGTGCGGAATCTCCTGCGACTCCGGCTGCCCTGCGCCCGAGCCGCCCGCCTGCGCCTCAGGCTGGATCGTCCACTCCTGCCCGTGCATCCTATTCGTCCCAGGCGACTACACACTGGACAGTGACATCAGCTATTCAGGAGGCAATAGCCCATACAACTGCATAACAATACCTACGGTCGGCAGCAACTCCACGCTCGACTGCCACGGGCACAGCATCACCCGCTCAGACCACCTCGGCTACGGCATCTACCTCAATGGCGCAAGCAACGTCACGGTCACGGATTGCGTCGTGTACAGCTTCGCGCAGGGCATCTACCTGCAGAATTCGAACGGAAACAACTTTGCAGGCAACACGGCAATGTACGGCTCCGGGCAGGGCATCTACCTGCAGAATTCGAACGGGAACAACTTTACAGGCAACATGGCAAGGAGCAATTCGGGTAATGACTTCTTCTGCAGCAGCTCGGATTCGAACATCGACCTCGGCAACACCTGCAGCAGCCGCGATGGCTGCAGCTGGGTGCACACGTGCCCTGCAACACTGCTTGCCGGCGGCCTGAGCTGGCCGAATGGCATCGCGACTGACGGCAGCTACGTCTACTTTACCGAGTCTAATGGCGGGAGGGTGGACAAGGTGCCGGTAGGCGGCGGGAGCGTAACCGCCCTTGCCAGCGGCCTGAGCGGGCCGGACGGTATCGCAGTGGACGGCAGCTACGTCTACTTTACCGAGTCTAATGGCGGAAGAGTGGACAAGGTACCGATAGGGGGCGGGAGCGTAACCACCCTTGCCATTGGCCTGAGCTCTCCGCACGACATCGCAGTGGACGGCAGCAACGTCTACTTTACTGAACGTGCCGGGAACGTGAGCAAGGTGCCGATAGGCGGCGGGAGCATAACCGTCCTTGCCAGCGGCCTGAACGATCCGTGGGAAATCGCGGTGGACGGCAGCAACGTCTACTTTACCGAGAATGATGCCGGGAACGTGGACAAGGTGCCGATAGGGGGCGGGGACGTGACTGTCCTTGCCAGCGGCCTGAACGATCCGATTGGCATCGCGGTTGACGGCAGCTACGTCTACTTCACCAGCTATAGCGGCGGTAGTGACGGGAAGGTGGAAAAGGTGCCGATAGGCGGCGGGAGCATAACCGTCCTTGCCACCGGCTTTGGCGATTCGCCCTACATTGCGGTTGACGGCAGCTATGTCTACTTTACTGAGGAGAACGGCAGGAAGGTGGCAAAGGTGCCCATAGGCGGCGGTAGCACAACCACCCTTGCCAGCAGCCTAAATTCTCCGCACGGCATCGCGATTGACGGCAGCAACGTCTACTTTACCGAAGATAATGGCGGAAACGTGTACAAATTGCCAAAATAAGGAATGTGAACAATTGCTTTTGGCTTGCTGGCTCTCGACCAGAAAGCTGCGGCTGGATCTGCTCCTGCCCGACAAACACCTGCCCCACCCCAACGCCATGAGGGCATAAGCCTTATAAACATATGTTCATATAATAACGAAATGTTCAGTATATACTGAACACTGATAAGCATGAACCCTACGAACAAAATTGCTTACAAGGTGGTGCGCTTCGTTCTTGAAAACAAGGAGTTTACCCAGCGCGGCATAAGCGAAAAAACGGGCGCGTCTTTGGGCAGGGTCAACGCCATCGTGAACTGGCTGCTGAAGCAGCACTACATTGCGCGGGAGGGGAGGCAGTACCGGCTTGTTGCCCCGGCTGCCCTGCTTTCCCTGTTCGGCCTCCACAGGCGCATGGATGACTTGAGGATAGCGTCCTTCAGCGTCAAAGCCGAAGCGAGGGACGTGCTGCGGCTTGCGAAGGAAAAGGGTGCGGTTCTATGCTTGACTAGCGCGTTGCAGGAATACGACAGCTACTTCAGAGATCCTTCAATAAGCGTTTACGCGGATGAGAAGTTTGCAAAGGAGTTCGCTGGCTTGCCCGGAGGCTACACCAGGATAACGGTTTACCGCGATGATATTGGCTGCCCTGAAGACTTCACGGCCAAGAAGGGCGTAAAACTGACGAAGGGCGTGAGGACTGCGATAGACTTGTTTTGCAGCAACTGGAGTTACGCCGCGGAAAAGCTGGTGGAAAGGGAGTGGTTGCGTGGCTAAGCGCATAGATGCCCATCATTCCGAAGAGGTGACCGAGGCCACGCGCAAGGAGTTCCAAGCCTTTGTGGAATGGTACAATAAGAAGCTGGGGAACCTGCCGCTCATAGTCGGCGGCTGGGCGGTGTACGCATACGTGCCGAGCGGGAGAGGCTCGCGCGACATCGACGTGGTGTACCCGAGCGCTGAAATGAGGGATAGGACGCTGCGCTCTTATTGGCTGGCGAACGGGTACAGGGAAGAAAAGCTGGACTTGTTCACTGTTTCATACCAAAAAGAGCTGCGGACAAGGAACGGGGCAATCATCGCAATCCATATAGACCCTTTCTGCAAAGACGAGGACACGGTGGACAAGAGGACGGGCATACGGCTCTCGTGGAGGCTGGCGGACAAGCACTGCGTGGAAAAGAGATTGGACGGCGTTTCCGTTTATGTTCCCGAAGCCGAGCTTCTCGCCGCCTACAAAATTGGTGCAATCCTCAAGCGGGAAAAGGAGATGGAGGAAACGCCGGACAAGGCTTGGGCGGACCACCTCGCCTCAAAAATCGTGAAAGACGCGTACGACTTAGTCCAGCTTTTCTCCAACTGCAACCTCGGCCATAAGCGGGTGTCTGCGTTCTGCGAATATCTGGAAATCACCCCAGGGCAGCTCAAGGCATGTGGGGAACTAGTCAAACGCCACAAGGAAGATGCAGGCATAGAAGAGTCAGTTAAAAAGTTTGAAGAGGAATTCGCACGCTTACACAAGAAAGCAGCAGGCAAGACAGGTTAAATACCTGCCGTTAGGCTCAGTCCTAGAAGAAGTCCGCTATCCCAGTATGTCCTTCAGCTTCGGCGCAATGCTCACGACTGCGGCCATGCCCGGCACGGTGTCCGCGACGACGACTTCCCGCGCCCCGGCGGCCCTTATCCTGTCGAACGCGTTTCCCACGAGCAGCCCATGGACCGCGGCGCAGATTATCCTCCTCGCTCCCCCTGCCTTGCACTCCCTCGCGGCCTCGGCCATCGTGGTGCCGCTCGAAATCAGGTCGTCCATTATTATGACATCCTTCCCCGCGACATCGAAGCCCAGCTTCTCGGCCGTCGCCCGCCTGAAAGCGCCCTCGTCGGCAATATAGTCGCCATGGACCTTCTTCAGGCTCAGCCCCCCTTCCTCCTTCACCATGTATGCGCTCCCGCCGCCCGTGGAGACGAGGAGCGGGTCCTTCAGCTTCGGCCTTATGTAAGCGAGCAGCTCGGGCGCCATGGTCCTGTTCTCAATCCTCAGCCCCTCGAACTCGGTCTCGCCCGGCCCGCTTATGAAATGGCAGTCGAAGGTTACGAGCTTCCTCATGCCGGCATCCTTCATCATCCTGCAGAGCATCTGCGCGGAGAGCGCCTCACCCTGCTTCACGGTTTCGTCCTGCCTCGAGTACGGGAGGTAGGGCGCAACCACGGTCGCCTTCGCCCCAATCCCGTTCATAATCTTCAGAAGCTGGAAAAGCTGGAAAACGCTCGTGTGCTGCTTCGGGTAGAGCCTGTGCAGCAGCGTGACGCCCTTTCCCTTGAGCTCCTCGGCCTGCGGCACCCAAACATAGCTTTCGCCGTCCGGGAACTGCTTTATCTCGAAGTTGGGCTGGGCAAGGTCGGCGCAGTTCGGGGAAACAAGAAGATAATCGGACACGGTACTTTATTGCGCGGCTATTAAATAATTATGCGCGTGTGCGCTTCTACTAAGCGCGGAACAGCAACGTATTTTAAGCGGACTTGTAAAGATAATAGCGTGGTCGAATGAGAGGATGGATTCTGCTTTTCCTGATATCCGCGAGCCTCCAGGCTGCGGCGCAGTCAGATCTCAACATTGGGCATAATCTTCCGGCCGTTCTGGATATCGGCAACTGTGGTGTGGACAGTGGCCCGGCCACAAAGCCAATCTCATTCACGATAATCAACGAATGGAATGACAACATGATTCTCGATTATGAGTACTACGATTTCCCATCCGCATCATGGAAGAGCGCCGGCAGGCTCTGCTTGGCGCCGCCCAAGCAGCTAACCAAGTGCGACGCTGCGTTGCGCGTCTCATTCGGGGGAAAAGGAAACGGGACCGTCACGCATGACCTCATGCGGCTGACCGCCAGAAACGATAGGACGGATGAGACCGCAGTGGCGAGTTTTTCATTTGTCGTCAACCACTTCGACAGCGAAAAGGAGAATGCGCGCATAAGCGAGATGAACGCCACACTCGAAAAGATAAGCGCACTCAACACCACGCTCAATACCACCTGCTACGGAAACGTGTGCTGCGGACTTGCCCTGGAAAGGGAATCCCTCCGTCTCGCTGAGGTGGAGCTCGCTGACGGGCCATCCATGCTCGCGGACTGCAGGGTTAACGAGCTTTATACAACTATAGTAAACGCCACATTCAATGCAAACAGGGCGAATAGCACAAACTTGTCGGCATGCCTTTCCACGCTCCCATCATTCAACGAGACGCGCGGGAAGCTTGATGCAGCGGGGGCAGCGGTGCGCGCGGGTGCAGCCTGCCACGCGAACGTCATAAGCTCAAACGGGAGCCGCGCCGCAGGAGAGGAGGCCTACGCCAACGCATCTCGCTCACTGCGTGAGGACAACTACTCCGCCGTGCTGGCTTTTCTCGGGAACGCGTCCAGGCTTGCGGTTGAGGCAGAGGGCAGCATAGGCGAGTGCGGGGTTGCCCTCTGGACAAACGAAACTCCTGCCGACTTCATCAGCGGTTCCAACACGACCGGCGGCGTGAGCACGCTCAGGCCAGAGGGCAGCGGAGAGGCACAGGGAGGCTCGTCAGCATGCTTCGGGGTGCTGGGCCTGGTGCTTGCGTCCGCCTTCGCCGCCCTTAGGAAGGCGGCATAACTGTTTTAAATATGCTTCGGCGAAAGATTAGGCGTAAGGAGGGTGATAGAATGGTCGGGAAGCGTCTGAATGTTTTTCTGGTATTGCTGATAGCTGTGCCGTCGCTCTACGCGGCGGTGTCACCGACGCCTGCTGATATCAACGCAACGTCAAAGGAGTTGGGGAAAGGCACGGTCACTTTCCTGCAGAACCTGCAAGCCACGCTGCAGCAGATAGGCCCTGCGCTTAGTGCTATACTCTTCGTCCTCGCAGGCATAATCTATGCCTTCGGTCAGCTCCAGCCTGCGGATGCCCGCGGCAAATACCAAGCTTGGTCGATGGGGCTCATTGTCGGCGGCTTTGTTGTAGGCGCGCTTTCGATTGCGGCTCCTACGCTGGCGGCGATAGCAGGCGGTTTGCTGACCTGAGCGCCCCAGATGGGGCCGGGTTCTGCGGAAGTTGTTTGCCATGGCAGGGGTTGAGGGCTGGTCGCCAGGTTCTACTGGCTATGATCTAGCGATAACAGTAGTAACCATAATGTTCGCCCTCGCCGGCATGGCACTGGGCCTCGGCATCGCGTTCAGGATTCGGTGGCTCCAGGACTGGGGGCGCGACGAGCTGGTACAGTCTACAATCAACGGGGCGCTGGTCGGCGGCCTCGTCCTGCTTTTCGGCTCCACCGGCATTGTCATGCTCCTGATGAACGACGTAATCGACGTGCAAAATGATTACGTGCTAACGCAGTACCGTAACCAGAATCCCCTCGAGGCCTTCGTCAAAACAGACATAGGTGCGCAGTGCAGTGGTGCCCTCCGCGGAACTGGCGGAATCATTACGCCCTCCTGCTATGCCCTCATCTACCTATATACGATAGAGCAAACGCTCGAAACCGTAATACTGGACCTAAGCGAACTGATTTTTATACTCGCCCTCCTAGCCTCCCTGAACATAAACCTTATAGTCGTGTCATTCAACTTCTTTGCCGGGCTTGAGGTGTTCGTCGGCATATTCTCGAACATGCTTGAAGTCTTCGTCATGCTTGCCACCATGACTATGGTGCAGGCCTTTTTCATCATCTTCGTGGACAGCGTTGCCATCCCAATCCTGCTCCCAGTCGGGCTCATCCTGCGCTCTTTCTTCATGACACGGAAGCTCGGTGGCGCAATCATGGCGATAGCGATAGGCCTGGGAGTCGTATTCCCGCTGACATTCGTCCTTGATGGGCGGATGATGTCGGATAATTACAATGTGCCGGCAAACGCCGTGAACGGCAACATCACAGTGCTGAGATCTTCGCTTAACAACATGACCAACTTCAATGACACATTCAAGGAGCCGCTGCCCGGGGTAAGGATACCCGACCTGGGCGCAATTTCGAAACGGATGGACGGTGCCTCCTCATTGTCCAACTCCACTCAGGGAGCAATGCAAAGCCTCTCGGTCGGCATGTATGCGTACATGGCAAACACGATAATGATGATAGTCATACTGCCCTTCTTCAACATCATAATAACGCTTGTGAGCACACGGGAGCTGGCGAGCCTCTTCGGCTCCGAATTCAGCGGAGGGTCGTTCGGCGCGCTGTGATAGTGGTGATTTTATGGGACCTGAGGACATCACGAATAAGCAATTCGCCCTGCTGACCGTGGGGATTGAGTTGCTCTGCATCCTGGCTGCGCTTCTCACTGGCAGCGTGCTCTTCATCGCCCTCTGCCTGCTGCTTGCCAGCTTTTCCATCATCATGATGAAGTACGGCTACATGCTCGTCCCCATGCTGACAACCCGCTTCAAGACAGTAGAGATCCGGGACAAGTACGAGATTCCCCCGACCCAGGACGTCGTGGTGAAGCGCGTCGGGTCTCGCTACTACGCATCAGCGTTCCTGCAGGCGCGTGTCAGCGAGAGCGTGACGGACAAGCCGGAGACCGCCCGCACCACTATGGAGCTTTTCGAGAAGGCCATCACCTCGGTCCGAGACGTCGTAAAGTTCTCCGTCCTAATCCACAATGTGGACCTGGACAAATACGTGGACAAGATCAAGGCCGCAAGAAGCCGCGCGGAGACCAAGAAGTCGCAGCTCGCAAGCTCGTCGCCGTCGCCCAACACGCTCGCCGACATCGCGCGCCTGGACAGGGAGATAGCGATGCACACCTCGCAGCTCGAGCGCGTCGCCACCGGCGAGCGGCCCGTCAGCGTCGTTTCCTATGTGATGACCACCGCCTCAAGCGCCAACCGCGAGGAGGCGATAGAGAAGGCGAAGCACCAGGCAACCGAGATAAGGACGGTTGTCGGAAGCGCCCTTGACGTAGACGTCATCCCGCTCATAGGCGATGACATGAAGAAGTGCTTCGAGTGGGAGTTCATCCTTCCGAGCGAGCGCGAGATGCACGACCTGAGGTTCTAAAATGGCGCTGATAGACCTGATAACACGCGAATCCTCCTTCTCCGCACAGGAGCTCAGCAGCAAGGACCTTGCGCGAAGGAGATGGTTCGTCCATCCGCCGGAGCCGCCTTTCGAGATGGTCCTCGGCCCCCCAAACGACTCCATCTACCTTGCGCGGACGAAGCTCATGCACGTGCCCTTCCACTGGACCTACGCGAACCTCACCAACCCGCACATCGCGGTCGTGGGAATAACCGGCAGCGGAAAGTCCTACTTGGTCAAGAGCTTCCTCACCCGCGCTGCCCTAGTCTGGGGCTCCAATGCGGTGATAATCGACTGGGTAGGTGAATACACTGATTATGCGAAGCAGAGCGGCGGCAAGATAGTCCGCTTCGGCCGGGGCTCCTACCTTAACCTCCTCGACCTCGGAGGCATGGCGCCCTACGATCGGATCGACCAGATAATCCGCTCCCTTGAGATACTGCTTGACCTTACATCCGAGCGGAGGGAGAGGCGCTACATCGAGGAGGCGCTCGAGGAGGCCTACTCCGCTGCGGGCTTCGACCTTAGCGCCCGCGACCAGGGTGATGAAGGCAGCCAGCTCACCCCGCCCACGCTCAAGGAAGTTGTCAAGATACTGGACAAGAAGCTTGCGAAGGCGAAGGAGGCGGGCAACTTCATAGAGGAGGACGAAGTGAGGAGCGCGCGCGATATGGTCAGGAAGTTCACGCGCAAGGGCCAGGACTACTTTGCACAGCAGAGCACAATCCGCGTTGATGAGCTGACTCGCAGCGGGCTTGTGGACATCGTCCTCACCGACCTCCCGAGCGACGAGTTCCGCTCGCTCGCGGGGCTGATGATACTCCAGTTGATAAAAGAGAGAATGAGGACCGAGGGCTGGACCGCGGAGAAGGGGCTCAGGCTCTTCGTGGTGCTTGATGAGGCATGGAAAATAGCCAAGGACCCCCGCAGCGACGCCATAGCCATAGTCCGCGAGGGCCGCAAGTACCAGTTCAGCCTCCTGGTCGCCACCCAGAACCCCACGGACGTGAACGAGGCCATCTTCTCCAACGTGGGCACGATGCTCATCCTCCGCCTGCAGTTCAAGCAGTTCAAGGATTACCTGCGCAACTCGCTCAACTACTCGGACTTCATAGCGCAGGGGATAGACCGGTTCGGGGTGGGCGAGGCGGCAGTGCATCTTGTCTTCTCGGAATCCACGCGCTTCCCATCAACCTTCCTGCTGGATAGGATTGACGGCGAGGAGCCCCTCGTGGTGGTCACACTGGACTTCTCGGAGCTGCGCTCCGAGAGCATGGAGTTCCACCTTGATGAGCTGAAGAGGAAGCTCCTAGAGCTCGGGCTTAGCGAGGACCAGCTCAACAAGATAGTGAAGAAGATGCTCGAAGGCAAAAAGAACAGGATAAGCGTGCTGGAGCTCGTCCAGATGCTGGACGAGGCGGGCTATGCGCGCGCCCTGCTCATAAACTTCCTCCGCGACATAGGCGTCGGCGAGAGGGAGATTTCGAAGATATTCATGAGGCTGTGACCATGCCGGGAATAATCCGATTCGACCCGAACGTGCTGAAGAAAAGCCTCCGCGACTCTGGCCTGACCGAGCTGCAGCTGAAGGAGGTGGTCTCCCTGCTTGCGAAGAGTGACTATCGGCTTCGCGTCACAGAGCTCGTCACCATTCTCGAGAAGCAGGGAATGAGCATGAGCAGCATGATTCACCTGCTCACTGGGATGGGCCTCAGCAAGAGCGACGCGGTGAGCACCATCTCCGGCGCGCACATGAGGAAGTACGGCTCAGACGTCCAGAACCTCGTCTACCTGGAGATTGAAGATGAGTAAGCTCTACTGCTATATCTGCCGCGGGGACGTTGCGGAAGGGAAGCCTGTGGCGGAAGACCCCGTCCTCTCGGCAACCCTCTGGCTGAAGAAATCGCTCGGAATCTCGCGCTCCGCCGGGAAGACGCTCGTCGTGTGCCCGGGATGCGCGCCCATCCAGAAAGCCAAGAGGAACAAGTTCAAGAGGAAGCTCCTCGAGCTCGGGCTGGTGGCCGGCATCGTGCTCATCGCCCACTCGATTCTCATCAGCTTCTTCTTGGGGCTGATTTTCGCGGTTTTCATCCTCTCCCTGTCGCTGATCTATTACGCGCCGGGGATGGAGAGCGAAGAGATTACCGCTTCCAAGCCAGCATAGCGGACAGCGCGAGCCCGAGCAGGACGAAACCGCCGCCGCAAAGCCCTCCGCCCCTTCCCTGACCTGCAGGCGCCCCGGTTCCCTGCGCAGTTTCCGAGACCGCAAACTGTGTTTCGGAGCTGTTTGCTCCGTTCCCCACGTTGTCGAAAGCCTCGATTTTCACCGAAACATTCGTGTTGTTGGATTGCGGCGGGACTGCCGCGCCATATACGCCGCCCGCTGCGCTCATCGGCACCTGCCTCCAGTTCGTCCCGTCCGTGGAGTAATACATTGCCACACTTGCGACCCCGGAGGCGTTGACTCCCATGTCCTGAACGCCGGCGCTCACATTCACCTGCGTCGCAGGCCTCGGCGCGGTGTAGGAGACGTTTGAAACAACCGGCGCATTCACGTCCATCACTAGCGCAATCTCCGAGTCCGAAGACACCGTCACATTCGCGTTCCTGTTGTAATTGCCGAACCTCAGGCTGATTGCAACCTGGCCTGGCGGAATCTGGGCGAACGATGCGCTGCCAGAAGAATCCGTATTCTTCATCCCCGCATAGGAGGCCGGCCCGGTTACATTCACGACCGCGCCCTGCAGGGGCGCGCCATCGTCCCTTATCGCGCGCACGGTGACGTCGTACGCAGGAAGCGTCAGCATTATCGCCTGGTCCCGCGACAGCGTCACGGAGGTCTGGTTCTCCTCTCCCGATACCCTCGCAGTCACGAGCAAGGGGACATCCGGGGGAAGCGTTTCAAACCCCGCAAAGCCCAAGCTGCCGGTCGGCCCATTAATCGTGCCGCTGCGGTCTGAAGACACCGAAACGGAAATCATCGGGTAGGGCCGCCCCTTCTGGTCCTGGACCGTGACGTTCAGGTTGTATGCAGTGACACTTAAGGAAATGATGGGGTCGCCCGTGGCGACCACTGTGCTGGATTGCGACGACACCCCATTCTTGCTCGCAACCGCTGTTATCGTGGTCTGGCCATAGGCGCACCCATACGGGCTCCGCGCGTCCCCTCCGGAATCCGTATACACTGCAGCCGTGGGGAAGGCATTCAGCGCGCATGGAAACTCCGCCGAGAAATCCACCCTCATGCCCTCCACCGGCTGGCCGTTCTGGTCAGCAACATGGGCCGTAACCGTGCCCTCGTGATAAGCCCAGCTCAGGCACGACATAGACACCACGGCCACGACCATTAGTGCCAGCGCAGTTGTCTTCATCCAACCACCCTCCAATCATATACTTATGTATAAGATGTTTCCGCCTGGTAAAAATATAAAGCTACATGTTCCTCACTGCCTCGGCGTGCGCGCTTGTCACCCTGCAGGTCGCCCTGCCGATTGAGCGGCGGATTACTTCTTTCTGTGCTTCTTTATGTTGAGCCACGCTTGTCCGAACGCTCCGGCTCCCTCAAGCTGCTTGTCCTTAGCTTCGTCCGGCGCGTCCCGCGTGAGCTTTGCAAAGAGCACGATTGTTTCACTTATCTCCAAGCACAGCTTCTCATATGCATCAGGCGTCAGGCTTTTGACAAGCTCATCGTAGTCCGTTCTTATCTGCTTTACCGCATCCATGGTCTTAGCTTCGCCGAGGCGCTCCATTATCTTCTCGTTTCCGTCCCTGTACGGCTGGAGCATTTTCTCAAGCTTCCTGTAATCCTTCAGCGTATAGCCTTTTGCTCTTGCTACGTATTCTTCCATGTTCATAAGCTCATTTGCCCCTTCGCCTTTTTGCTTTCTCATATCGGCATCACCGTCAAGTGCCACCCAGAACAGCATTTACTTTTTTGATGTCCACCATATTGTCTTTTGTGGCATAACCCTTTATTTGCATTTCCTTCCAGAAGAATTGTCTGGCATGCTCTGTACTAACTCTTCCACGGCTAATCCAGTTATCGTATGTACCATTATCCAATAGTTTATCCATCTTTTCGCTCAGGAAACTCGAATCTCGCGGCATTGTCGAAGGTGTGAAGAACTCATTTTCAATGGGTTGTCGCCCGAAGATACCTTCCATCTCGTAGAAATGTTTTGTCGGGTAGGACTGAATATCGTAAGGGCCTCCTCCCTCTGGGTAAGGCTTTATTGCCCTGGGCCAGGGGCCACATACCTTGGCATGGTTTATCTCGTTAAGATATTGCGTACAAGACTCATTAAGCGGACTGCCCACTGTGGTTCCATTAAGGTGCCCAAGGTTGTGGAGAACTTCGTGCGCTGCAAATTCAGCCATTACCTTCTGCCTGAGTTCAGAGCGGAGCACTACTCCAATGCCTTCTCCGCCGATTCCCGCACATCTCCAAGTTCCAGGCTCATTGAACATTGCTGAATACGTCTTGTCGAAATTCGCGAATATCTCCCCTTTCCAGGCGATTGTTTTTTGCTTCAGCCAAGGAAACCGCTCGCCGTATATCTCAACAAATTTGTCTTGCGCACGTGGAACTAGCACATCAGGGTCTCCCCTTAGCCTTGCTTTCGTCTCGTTCACTTCATACATCCGGTTAAATTTCAGCCTTTCATTCTTGTCTGCGAAAGAATAGGAGGTCGGAGTGCCCTTTTTGCTGACTAGTTGAGGCTTCTTCACCACTCCGCCGGGCACCATGCCTTTCGCCCGGTTCGCCGCCATCCCCAGCTTGTTCCTTCTCACCGCGTCTGCGGCGAGCTTCTTGCCCATCGCCGCCTTTCCCGCAGCCTCCTTTCCCAAAGCGCCCGGGCCGCCGGTCTTCCCCGCTGCACCGGCAATCCCGCCCTTAGCCGCCGCACCGCCCGCCGCCCCTGCCGCGCCTCCGGCTGCTGCGGCACCGGCGCCCCCGGTCACGATTCCGACTAGGCCCTTCTGGAGCATGCCCTGCACCGCATTGGCAGGCGCATTAATCATCTTGCTGACGCCTCTTCCCACCGAGCGCCCCATCGCCGCCGGCGTCCCGACTATCTTGCCCATACCGAGCTTGTGCGCGATTGCCATGCCTCCGAGCGCGTCAACGATGCTCATTATGAAACGCATGCCGAACACGTGTCCGGTCGTCACGTAGGCGAGGCCTGCGAATACCCCTAGGATTGCGATTATGAGGCAATCCGGCTGGCTTGTGAGCTTGGAGAATGAGGTCGATGAAGTCACATTGGTGAACGGCAGGTTGCCATATGTCTTGCTGGAATAGGTGGGCTTGTATCCTGGGAGCCCCAGGAAGCTGGCGGAAACCGGAATCGTGCCGACTGGAACGATCGCGAAGCGGAATTCGCCAGTGCCGTCCTGGTTCAGCAGGACTGTGCCTGTGGCGTTGCCCGCAGTCACGCTTGCCGCGGCATTGGGCACAGGCAGGCCATCCTCGTCAATCAGCCTCATCTTGAGGACCGCCTGCCCGCCTTCCTCTACGACGGTGAACTCGCTGAAGCCCGTTGTCTTGCTGTGGTTGAGCTTGAATTCGCCCGAGTAGCTGTTGCCGAACCAGTCGAATAGCACGTAGCCCGGCGTGTCGTTCCACGACATCTCGCTGCCAGGAGAGAAGTAAACTGCGAAGGTCGCAGCAACGGTGTAGTTGTCTACTGCGCCTGCTTCCTGCGCCGGCCATATGAATGCCTCCTTCTCAAGCAGCCACCACTGAAGCGTGTGCGGCGTGTCGTTCTTGGGCAGCCAGTCTGGGGCATCGGGGTCTCCAAGTATGAGCCCGGTGGAATTGGTTTCGTTGAGCAGGACGTACTGGACCCCATAGGGATCCTTCGCTCTGTAGAAGGTCTGGAAGTAGACCGCGTCAAGCATTTTCCCATTTACTATGGGGTAATACTTCGTGAAGTTGCGGCGCGCGGACACCTCGAACATGACGCGGGAAACATTATGGTAGATGTCAACTGACGGGTCGAGCAGAACCTGCGAAACGTTGCCGCTGTGCAGTGGGAAAGTAGTAATGTTCACAGAAAATGGGATTCTCCTCTCGCCCTCAAACGTGGGCGTTGTGTCACAGTCGCAGCTCCGGGTGCATTCGCCCCCGTCCGAAGGACAGCTGGTAAACCATCGGTAGTGGGGGTGATTCACCGTAGTCGTCTTATGAACCACCCACTCCCCGGTTATCGTGACCGTGATGTTCAGCGGTAGGGCCTTCGTTATGTTCGCATCTATGCAATCTGCACAGGGGATGCAGTTCGCGCAGCCGGGGCATTGGCAGCAGCTCGGGCACTCCGCTGCGGTCTGGCCGCTGCAGTTGAATATCCCCTGATCGGTCTCGTTGATGGTGCTGTTGCATGCGCTTACATTCTGATTGATGTACCAAGTGGAGATGTTCAGGTCCTCGCTGGAGAACTGGGAATCAAACGGGTTGTCGTTGCTCGTAAGGGGGTCCGGATTCAGGTAAATCGTCTTGTTCGAGAGATCCCGGTCGGTTATCCACGGGAAGATGCTTTTGAACAAAAGGACCCATTCCGGAGTGCGCACAGGGCCCTGAACGGTTGCCACTACGTTCTCCAAGTGGACCTCGTGCACCTGGGTTTCCGTGTACCATGCCCCGCAGCAGCCTCCGCAGCCGTCATCCATGGTTGGTGCGCAGGGGTCGTCCGTGTGCAGGAAGTCAATGTGCTGTTCCCCCCATCCCCAAAGTATTTTTGGGGGATAGCGGCTGTCGATTGTGTGGTTCACTGCGGGGAGCGCGTCGAATATCTTCACTTCCCTCCAATAGAACGGGTTGCTGTGGGTGGGCGTGTTCAAGGTCAGGCCGCCATAGTTCACGTGATAGCCGAGCAGCGACGGCCCCAGTCCGCTGTCCTGCTCTGCGACATCTGTGAATGGTGGCCTGAGAAGGTTCTGCTCCAATATGGTGAGGTTGGGGGCGCCGCAGGCAACAGCCCACGCTGCGAGTGCGAGCAGAACCAGCAGCGGGAGGGTATGCCTCATCTTCCCCACGTCCCGAAGTTAGTCCTAAACTCGGAAAGCATCATCAGCTGCAGCTTGCCATTCCAGGAGTTCAGCGCGATGTGCGCCCACTCGGGATCCGAAGAGAGAAGCTTCTTCCTGAATGCAATCAGGTCTTGCTCCTCCATGAAAAGAAGGATGCCCCTCCCTTTCGCGGAGAGCGCAAGGATCTTGGATGGCTGCTGGCCGGAATAGACCAGGATAAGCGACGTGCCGAGCGGGCTCTTCACAGAAACGTCGCAGCCGGGTTCTGGCTCAGGAGTCAGGCCGAGCTCCAGGATGGCGTCACTCAGGTGCCTGACCGCGCAGAGGCGCTTGTAGTCCGAGCCATCGGGCCAAGCAGCAGGGAGGTAGTAGTCCATGTAGTGCAGCACGAGGCCTTTCTTCACTAGCTGGCCCAGCACATCCAGGAGGTTTGATTCCGTGGCCATCACGGGTTTGCCGTCCAAGGTCACATACTTCTTCACTGCTATGAAGACGTCGTTCACGGCCAGGGGAACGTTTTTCCAGCCACGCTCCTCCTCGTAGAGATTCATGATGCGGAAGAGTTCCGAAGGCCTAATCCTCGCCATGTGCGCCTTCTTCGGAGGGGGTGCGTCAACAACGAGGGACCAGGACTGCGAGATTCCCCTGCGCGTCGCGACCAGGAGCACCAGGATTACCAAGCCCGCCAGGGCGTAATACTGCGTCAGCTTCGTGACAATCGAAACCTGCGTGTTCGTGTAGGGCACACGCATCAGGCGCCCCGTAGTGTTGAAGTTGAACACGTGGTCTCCGGTTGAGAGTCCCGCAGGGACCGTGAATTCGCCGTTGCCGTCGGTGGTGAACTCGCGCGAGTTCGTGGAGTTGTCCAGCGAGACGATGACCTTTGCGCCCGAAACCGGCTGGTCATCGATGTAGAAACCGAACCTGTAATACACATCTTGGGCATTCAATAAGCGCACCTCCATCGACTTCACGTGGAGGTAGGATGCCGCATAGCGCTTCCCGGACTGGTCCACTACCCTAAGCTCATAATCGCCCGGCGCAAGGCTCACATTGAGGTCAGACTGGCTGTGCCAAAAGTCCTGCATCGTTATGTCGTCCAGATACTGGCGGAAGATGCGCCTGTCGCCCTGCGCTACTTCCGTGTAGAGCGTGAGGTGCGTGGGCGACTCGAGGCGATCGTGGAGCTCATAGTCGAAGCCGACTGTCTCGTTCCCGGAAAGGTCAAAGCTGGAGATTATCGTCCCGTTCAGCCTTGACGATGGTGCAGAATCAAGGATTCCACCAATCTCCGAATAGGAGCTGTTAACCGGAAACGCGGTGAGCAGGACCGATGCGTAATAGCTGCCTTCCGGGAGGGTGCTCGAGAACAGCGCGGTCTGCCCTTGCGTCTCATTCGCGTCGAAGCGGAGGTGCACCGTCCGCGTTGAAACTGGCTCCTGCCACGAGTTGTAGAGGACAATATCGTAAACCTCATCAGCTGCTTCCTCCGGCGTCGCCCAGCCCTCCCGGAGCGAGGGCCTCTGGATGTAGCGCGGGTAGCCGGAAACGGAATCGGTGAACGAGCTCCCTATGTCATCGAGCGAGCGGTCCGGATTCAGCACCCTGTTCGGTGCGCCCAGCAGTATGAGCGCATTGCCGTTGTCCAGAAAGAATTTTGCCGACTGGTTCTGCGTGAACTTCGCGGGCACTGCGCCATTCGCAGAAATCAGAATCGACTTCCTTAGGAAAAGCGCGTCATCGACGCTGATGTTGCGGATGCTTATATGGTAGAAGGCGAGCCTATCGCTCAGGCGCTGCATGAACGCATCATAGCCGGGCGACTCCACGCGCGGGTAGTCAAGGATGTAGACGTGGCGCATCGGAGGCTCCCGCAGGGTGACAAACTCGGCCTGCACCTCCACTATCTTCGACATCGAATAGTTCGTATAGAGGGCTGAGACATAGGCGTCCCTGCCCGCATTCAGCGCAACATGGTCCGTCTGGGTGATGAAGAAATACGGCAGCGAATTGTCTTGAGGCGGCGGCTGCTCCGGAGGGCTTGTAACCGCGGTGTAGATAACTATGGCTACCGCCAGCAGGACAACGAGCCCAGCCACTGGGAGTATCTCCTTCCAGCTCATTTGAATCCCACCAGCTTCTTCGTCTTGGAAACGACATCCCCCTTGCGCTTCTCGACCCCCCTGAACTCGCCCACCCCGAAAAACCTGCGGACTATCATAAAGTTATGGATAGGGTCTGCATCTGCACTGACGGTCCCTTGCTTATGCCCGAGCTCAACCATTCTGGCCTGTTCCTTCCCTTCTTCCGGCTGCGCGTGCGCCTCCCAGTTAGGCCTGCCTTCAATCTCGCTCGCGCGCCTCTGCTCCTCATTCAGCCTCTTTCTCTCTGCTTCGATGGCCTTCTTGAGCCGCTCAGTCTCCTGCGCCTCCTCCACTTTCGCTTTCTCCTCCTGTAGCTTCTGCTCCCGCTTTTCATTCTCGGCCGCCAGCGCGGTGCGCTTCCTCCGCAGGGTCTTCAGCTCAGCGGCATAGTCCTGCGCGCCCTCCTTTTTCGCCATAACGAACACCTAATCAGAACGGACTATGTAACCTTCCTTGAGCAGCATGTTCACGCCCTCCTCCACGCGTGACTGCGGGATGTTAAAGGTCTTTGCGAAGTCAGAGTATTTGATTGAACCGTCGTGCTCGAAAATCCAGCGCTGCAGTTCCTCCTTGAGCTCAGTGTCCGTCATCCCTTCAAGCTGCTTGACGCGCTCACCAAGGAGCGCGCTCCGCTTCTCCAGCTCAAGGAATGCATTGTTCAGCTCATCATATTCCTCCTTGAGCTTCGTGTGCCTGTTCACGAGGTCCGCGTTCTCCCTCTTGAGGGTCTCATGCCTGTTCATCAGCTGCTGGTTGCTTTGGGTGACGTTCGCCGAGGCGTCGTCAAGCGCCTTCTGTATGATGCTGTAAAGCGAGCCCATCCCTGCTGCCCCGTATGAGCCGTCCATCAGCGCCAGCATCGCGAGCAGGTTGCGGCATATGTCAATACGCCTCCGGCTCGCGTTCACCTCGGGCGTCACCGTATACCTCACTTTCACCCCTGAAGGTTTGAAGGCGAACTCGTAGTAAAGGTAGGGATCTTTGTGTATGTCTCTGGTCTCGACAACGGACGCAGTCACAGTGTCCCCATTCTCTTTCAGGTCGGTTATGAAGCCAAGGGATGAGAGCGCCTTCTTCACGTGCGCGCCTGACCCGGAGCGCGCTATGGAAATGTCAACATCAACAGTTTCGACAGATGCGGGTTTCTCCGCCTCCTTCTTGCCCCCGCCTTTTCCTTCATGCGCCACGGCCACACCTCCCATTAAACTTTCCGCCGAACCGCTATATTAGGATATACCCCTCACCCTCGTCCTGAAACTCAGCGTAGCATGGAAGAGGGTCGGCGAATCCCCTTTCGTATAGTCGAAGAGAAGCTTGCCATCGAACTCTTCCCCTGCGCCCGCCGAGAAAATAGTGCCGTCAGCTGCATAGCATGGGACGGTTCCGTTTGCAATGACTGCGCTACCTCCGGGGGCAAGAGTGACGTCGGTACGCCCAGTGCCGAGGCTCTCATTCGTAGTACACCTGAAGCCCGTTATCCTAATTGCCTCGCCCTCAGCGCCGTTATAATACACCTCAAGGTAAAGCCCCTGTGTTGCCAGTCTGTATCTCTTGCACATGAAATCATAGGTCACGATGCCGGAAGTCGGATATTTGCAGTAAGATGTAGGCACGCAGTCAACAGGGCAGACCTGGTCGTTCTCGCCTGCGGCCGGGTCGCAGTAGTAGTCCCCGTTGCAGTAAGATGGCGACGGGGATGGTGAGGGGGTGGGGGTTGCAGATGGCGTGGCACTAGGCTCGGACGTCACAGTGGACGATGGCGCGGGGATCGGTGTGGCGCACTCGCCGGTCCCCGGGGTACATCCGAAACTGCAGCCTTGGGGGCATGGGATCTTGCAGGCACTTGTACCTAGTTCGCAGCCGTAGGTGCAGTTCTCAGGGCAGATTGGCATGGCCAAGCATGCGGTAGTCCCCGGTCTGCAGCCGAACTGGCACTGAGGGGGGCACGTCGGGCTTGTGACTGGCGTTGGCGTGGCAGGTCCCTCTCCTCCCTGCGTTACGCATCCCAGCAACATTATTGCGAGTGCCATAACTGCGGCTGCGGCAGGTGCCCTTTTCATAAAACTCTTTGTGAGGCAAGGTTTAAAGGCAGTTCCCTCCCAAATCGCCAAGATATGGCAAACGCAGTTGAGGCGTACAAGGAAGCGTGGGACGCCTACTCGAACAACCCGAAGCCCTATATCCTGAACGGTCTGGCACTTCTCCTGGTGACTTTGATAGTGCTCCCGGTAATCCTCGCGGCCTCATTCGCCCCTGCGCTGCTGGACCGGTTCGGCATCGGCGTGACCGACGCCACGCGGCTCCTGGTTGTCGCCCTCTCCATGGTCGTCTCCATGGCCTTCGCGGTCGCAGTCTCGGCCATCACAAAATCCTTCTATGGCGTATGCAACGACCTTGCCGAAGGGACCAAGGTGGAATGGCACTCGCTCTACGGGCATGCGAGAAGGAGCTGGAAGGCGCTCGCGGGCATAGCGATAATCCAGATTATTTTCGTGACAGTTCTTGCAGCGCTCATAGCCGGCGCTTCAGCCATGATATCGCAGGCCCTCCTCGGCAGCCCGGTCCTCGTCATCCTGGCGGTCATAATACTGGTACCGGTAGCCATCCTGGTTGCGATGCTTTTCGAGCCCGCCTACCCTATCGCCCTCGTGGAATATGCCGGGGTCTTCGGCTCAATCAGAAAGGGCTTCGGGCTGATAAGGAGGAACCCGGTGCAGTTCCTCATCCTGGTAATATTCACCGGGCTGTTGGAAGTGCTGAATTTCGTGCCCATGGTCCAGCAGCTTTTCACAACTCCCCTGAACGCATCCGCACTGCTAATCTTCTACAAACAAGACAGGGTGGAAAAGGGAAAAGAAAAAGCCGGGCGCAGGAAGCGCTAGTGCGCAGTTCCCGCGCCGCCGAATCGCTTGGGGTACGGGCGCGCGCCTCACGCTGCCAAGCGCTTAGAGGGAAAAGAAACCCTAAGGCGAAGGAATCAGTGCAGGTACGGCCGGCACACACCTCACGCCGTCGAAGCACTTCCCTTCTCCGCAGTCGCAGCTCCTTACCGAGTGGCTTGCCGTAGGCGCGCAGCCGCACGCACCGATGAGGCAGGTGTTCGGGAAATCGCCGGAGGTCCCGCAGCACAGCGCAGTCGAGATATTGCCGCCGGAGTGCAGGCATGCCTGCTCAGCCCCGGAAATCGGGGTAGGAATTCCCGGTGGCAGGGGCGGGCCGACCGTTGTTCTCCTGCATCCGCCCATGGACTGGTTCCACGCGGCGCACTGGCCTGGCCTGCAGGTGCCTGCCTGGTAGGTCTGCTCACTGCATTCCGAGGTTCCGTTGGCTGTGGTGAAAACGCAGACCGCGTATTGCATCGTAAAGCTGACTCCCATCCTGTCGGTCCTGTTCTCGAGCGTGTAGCCGTTCTTCTCGCAGAAGCTGAACTGCTTGCCGCAGTTGCCGCGGTAGAACGCCCACTGCCCGCAGGAGGTCCCGTCAGTGAAGGTGCAGTTCTGGCCAACGAGCGTGTAGTTCAGGTCCGCGCAGTATTTCGAGGCAGGGTTGGCTATGGATGGCGGAGTCGGAACTGAATGAATGGGAGTTATGTGCGGGCTTCCCGAAGGCCCGGGGGTGCCCGAGTGCCCTGGCAGAGGCGTCGGGGTAGGGCCGGTTACGGGCCCGGCTCCGGGCCGCCACACTATGAAGACGGCGGCAATAATCACGATGACTGCGACTGCCGCTAACGCATATGTCCTGCTAGTATCCATCATCCATCACCTTCATTCTTCTTTGGTGCGAAAGCATTTTAATTCATTGTAGGCAAACCAGAAGCGGAGGCTGGTCGCATGAAGGGCAGGTCGCTTGTCTTGGGGGCTGCATTCGCAGCGCTGCTGTTATTCGGCTGCATAGGCGGCCCGTCCATCACCGGAGTTGCCGCAACGCCCGTAGCAGGCGGGATTGAACTCAACTGGGACCCCGTGAGCGGGGTTGCGGGCTACAGCATCTACAGGAGCACGGACGGCTCGTTCGGGCAGAAGATAAACCCGTCACTGATAATCGGAGTGGCCTCCTACAAGGACACCTACGTTTCCGACGGCATAACCTACTACTATACGGTGATGGCAGTTGATGCGGGAGGCAGCAGGCAGGCGTCCGGCACGGCGAGCGCGACGGCAAAGGTTGCGCCCCCCAGCAGCCTCAGCATAACCGTGAATGGCGGCGCGAATTACACCTCGCAGGACAGCGTCACGCTAATGCTCTCGGCGGCCGGCGCGAGCCAGTGCAGGCTTTCGAACGACGGCGCAGCCTGGACCGACTGGGCACCATACTCCCAGCAGATGGGCTGGCAGCTAACGGCCGGGGACGGGCAGAAGCAGGTCTACTACCAGTGCAAGGACGAGATAGGGAACGCGGCGCAGCCGGTTTACGGCACAATCTACCTTGACACCGTCCCGCCGGCAATAACCGTCACGAGCCCAGTTCAGGGCGGGCAATACGCCGGCGGCTTCCAGCTAGTGTTCAGCATCACAAGCCCAATCGCGAACAAGGTCACTTGCACCGGGAAGCTCGACAACGAGACGCTCGACATCGGCATTGCGGACACCGGGGTTACCTACAACATATCGGTTCCGGCAGCGCCAGGCACGCACACCATGTTCGGGGAATGCAGCGACGGCCTGCTGAAATCGAACAGGTCAGCCACATTCACGGTCACCGACAAGCCGTATGTCGTGATTGTCCTCGGCGACGGCTCCGGCTATACTGACAAGGCAAACGTCAATATGGACGTGAACGCGTCCCTTGCGAGCGAGTGCAGGTACTCCAATGATGGCGCCTCCTGGAACAGCTGGGCGGCGTACTCCCAGAAGTTCACGTGGCAGCTCACATCCGGCGATGGCGCAAAGCATGTCTATGCCCAGTGCCGCAGCTCAACAGGCACGCTCTCCGATGTGGCTGAGGACGGCATAGTACTGGACACCCGCCCGCCGCCCTACATCTCGGTCGCGATAAACAACGGGGCGCGGAGGACGAACCAGCAGGGCGTGACGCTCGGCCTCTACGCGTTCGCGGCTGCCCAGTGCAGGTTCGCGAACGACAACACCAACTCCTGGAGCGGCTGGGAGCCTTACTCCACAAGGAAGTCCTGGACCCTCTCGAACGGGGACGGCACCAAGTATGTCTATTACAACTGCAATAAGAGCAACGGGGACAACATAGGCACCGCGAGCGCATCAATAGACTTCTTCCACATACCCCCGCTTCCGCCCCAGAACATGGACATAACAATAAACAACGGCGACAGCTCGACGGCCTCCAGAAACGTGAACCTGCGCCTGCGCGCGGACTATGCCTCAACCTGCAGGCTGCGCGAGGAGGGATATTCCTGGAGCGGCTGGGAGGACTTCACCAGCTCGCGCACCTTCACGCTCTCAAGCGGGAGCGGGCTGAAGACCGTTTACTACGAGTGCCAGAATGACTATGGCACGCGCCAGGCTTATACCACCATCTACCTCAACGCGGACCCGCCCTCCAACATGCAGATAACCATAAACGACGGCGACACCTTCACAACTTCGAGGAACGTGGACCTGCGCCTGCGCGCGGACCATGCGGACTCGTGCCGCTACAAGGAGCAGAACTACGACTGGAGTTCCTGGGAGGGCTACAGGACAACGAGGGGCTTCACGGTTTCCGACGGCGACGGGCAGAAAACAATACTCTACGAGTGCAGGAACGAGCGCGGCTCAAGCTCGGCCTCGAGCAGCATCTACCTGGACACCTCGCCGCCACCGCCAATCACGGACCTTTCGGCTGTCGGGGGCACGGACAGTGTGGAGCTCGGCTGGTCTGCGCCTGCGCATGGCACCCAGATAACCGAATACCGTATCTTCAGGAGCACCGGGGGTCTCGGGCTCATCTCCCAGGTCGGCACGTCCACGGCAACTTACTACACGGACCATGATGTCGTTGCCGGGAACACCTACAACTACTGGGTGCGCTCGGTTGACCAGGCAGGTCATGTGTCCACCGACTCCAATACGGCATCTGCGGAAGTCGGGCTTGTCGGGCCAGTTACACCGCCGCCCAACTAGCCAGCCGCCCCTTTTAATTTTTCCATCCCCCGCCTACCCCAAAGAATTTATACCTGAACCTCGGAATTTAGCCCATGTCAATGACTAAACTTAATGAGGGCAAGGTGAAGAATCCAGGTGTCACTCTCGAGGTGCCGGGAAAGGGGACTGTTATTTTCGGCGAGAAGGCCACCCCCCTAAAGGACGAGAAGGAGAGGTACGTAAAGACAGCCGTCGTAGATGTAGACGAGACCCGATTCACCGTCAATTTCAGGCCGGACGGAACCCGCCGCTTGATGCTCAGCGGCCCCAGGGAGTTAAGCGAGGACATTATACCCGAGAAGATAGAGAACCTAAAACGCGAGAAACTGCTTGCTCCTCATACAATCACTTCCCAGATAAGGAAGGAAGTCCTGGATGCAGATGTCCCGGGAGGGCGTGACGAGCACAATCTTGGGCGCATACCTCCTATCCGGGGAGGGCCTGATGAGCACAAAATCGAAGGGGCGCCAGCAAGCGGGGAAGCCAAGAAGCTCTCTCCACAGGAGATAGATATCTATTTCGATGAGAACGGGCATCCGCAGAAGATACAATTCCACGACCAGCACTTCATAGTGGAATTCCGTGAAGGCTACAACCTCCTAATCTTCTCCGACTTCGTCGCCGAGCTGAGGGGCGACATGAGCGCGCCCAGCATCCAGATGTTCGAGCTGAACATCGTCAAGGGGGAGGCGCTGAGCGGGACCCAGATAATGATGGCGAACGAATTACGCTTTAGGAAGTGCACGGATGAGGCCATTGAAGCAGCCGAGTTCCTGATGGGCATAAAAAATGTCGACCTGCCCCACGCGTGGAAGGATTCGCCTGCTTCGGAGGATTCGCCTTATACTGAGCTGCCTCGCATGTGGCAGGAAGCTTTGGACAAGGCGGACTCGCTGCGGGAAAGGCACGAAGTCCTGGCCGCGCTCAAGCAGGACTAGCCCAATTCTTTTTATTAACCCCTGCGAAATGCCTAGCGGTGATTTGGATGAAAACAGCACTTTGCGCGCTTTTCATTGTCGCGCTTATCTCCGGAATCTGCTTCGCGGACATTGCTCCACCCTCCTATATCTGCCCTTCTGGCCAGACTGAGGATTTGCAGTGCGCCAAGGCGTGCTGCGAGCAGGCCGGAGGCACCTATACTACGAGTGACGAGACATGCACCACCGAGACCTACTCGCAGCTGCAAACCGCCTTCCAATGCGAAGACCATCAGGGCTGCTGCAAAGGCGGCTCGCCCGGCTGCTGCGGCTCAATAATAATGGTTCTCGCAGGGCTGGGGCTCGTGGGATTCGCTTCATTCAGGAAATTGGGCTAAATCTGCGCCAAAAGCACGGTGTAGTTCTGGCCATACGCCTTTGCGCAGGCAGGGCACATCGTGTAGAAGAAATACAGCTTCTTCATCTTCTTCCCCTTCCTCTTCACGTATGCGTGCATGTCCTTGACCCAGTTCCCAGTCTCATTGTAGCCGCCGCTGTAAACCTTGGAAAGGAATGTGCCGGAAATCCTTACCATCTGCGAATCCGGGACCTCCTTCTTGACCGCGATGTAGATGTCCGAGCCCCAGAGGGAATTTTCGTCAAAAAGCATTAGCGCCTCGTCATTCTGCGCCTTGGCCGCCCAGATTTTCTCCATGTCCCGCTTCATCACGCGGTTCATGGTCAGCGGGATGTGGAAAAAGCTGTGGACGTGGTCCTTCAGGAACAGCCTGTTCTTGAAAACGACCGTCTTTCCATTCCAGGGCTTCGGGTCGAACCTCTTGCAGCAGCCGGTGTCCTTCACATACTTCTTCGCCATATTCTCACCACTTACTACCTTTGCCCACTCCGGTAGATATAAAGCTAATCCTGAAGCCGAAGCAATAAGATTTAAAGGCAGGCGCGAATCAAATCAGTAATTGGTGATGAAATGAAAGTTCTTGGTCCGGTATGTCTGGCAGTAGTGCTAATGTTCCTTTTCGGCTGTATCACTCCTCAGCCGACACCGCAGCCAACACCTACGCCATTAGCTACGCCTTCAGCCACGCCAACACCCACTCCAGCCCCAACCGCAACACCCACGCCTTCAAGCACGCCATTGTCTACTCTTCCAGCGCACCTGCCAATGCACCTCACCAACTGTGCCTACAACGGCACCTGGAACGGCAGCGGCGGCCTCCTGAATTGCACCCAAACAGGCTCCGCGGTGACCGGCACATACGAGCCTGGTTCCGGAAGGCTAAACGGCACGGTGATAGACGGCGTGTTCGTGGGCACATGGTCGGAGTTGCCATCCTACTTGGAGCCGAATGACGCGGGGGATGAGGTATTATACTTCACGAATGACTGCAACTCACTTACCGGAGTCTGGCAGTACGGCTCGCACCCGTACGGCGCTACATGGAACGGCACCTTGGATGGCATCAGAGTGCCTGCCTCGGCACAGCCAATAGCCACGCCTTCAACGCCAGCGCACCTCACCAACTGCTCCTACAACGGCATTTGGACCAGCAATTGGGATGATATGAATTTCACCCAAACAGGCTCCACGGTGACCGGCACATACGCGCATGATTCCGGAAGGCTAAACGGCACGGTGATAGACGGCATATTCATAGGCAGGTGGTCGGAGTCGCCGTCCTACTTGGAGCCGGATGACGCAGGGGATGTGGTGTTATACTTCGCGAATGACTGCAACTCATTCAGCGGAACCTGGCAATATGGTTCGCATCCGTCAGGCGCGGCGTGGGACGGCCTCTGGCTAGGCACCAAATGATTTCACGGCAACGCGAGGCCGGTGTTTTTCCGCCGGCTTCGTGGCGCATTTTTTTCTTTTTCCTCTCCCGCAGCTCAATAAAGTTTAAAGCACGCTCTTGCCAAACGGGTTGATCGGTGGGAATGTGAACTGGTTCGAAGTGCTTGCTGGCGTGGTCTTGTGCGGCTATCTCTTGTCAGGACTGCTTCAAGGGCTCGCCGCTTTTGGCGGGGCCGCAGGAACGGTTATCGCCTTGTTAATAGTCTACTTTATCGTTAAGGGCTTTTTGAAGGGAAGAAAGCCTGGAAAGAAGGCAGCAAAGAAATAGGAATAGTGGCGCTGTCCGGCCATACGGCGCGGAGTGGCAGAATTTGACCGTGGTCAGTTCATCATGAAGCCGAAGGTTTAGGGGTCGTGGCGTAACTTCACGATAAGAGTCGCAGTTTAATCGGGAGAGTTGAGTACAAGCAGGAGATGGTTTGGGCAAATTGGAAGTTAAACTTATATAGCGTGGGCCGTCATATTGGAAGCGGGGTGGAAGCATGGGAAACTCGAAACTGGATCTTTTGACTGCCCAGAACAGCGTGCTGCTTTTGGTGGATTACCAGCCTGCGATGTTCAAGGGAGTGGAGTCGGGAGACAGGACCATCATGAAGAATTGCGCGGTTGGCGCGGCAAAGGCCGCAAGCATCCTGCAGATTCCGGTGGTCTTGACTTCCATCGGCCCCAAGCTAAACGGGGAGTTCATCAAGGAAATCACGGACCTTTTCCCGGGGCAGGAGGTGTTTGCGCGCAAGGTGCCGGGCTTTGACGCCTTGGAGGACGAGCGTGTCTTGGCCGCCATCAAAAAAACCGGGCGCAAGAAAGTGATTGTATCCGGCCTGTGGACGAGCATGTGCTTTGCGTTCACCGCCATCCACGGAGTGCGTGAGGGGTTCGATGTGTACGGTCTGATTGACGCTTCGGGCGACGCCTCGCACGACGCACACAAGTACGGCGTGAAGCGCATGACGCAGGTCGGTGTCGTGCCGGTTACGCTGCTGCAGGTAGTGTCGGAATGGATGCACGATTGGGCAAATCCGAAGGCGGGCGACCTTGTAAAAGAGGTATACTCCAAGTTCGACGCAATGCTTGGGATGTAACCCGGGTTCGCCGGCTTCGCGCACGGGCTTGTCGCGCATAAGCCAGCTCATCCTAAAGCAAAAAATCTAGGGCCTGCAGACGTGAAGTGGCTCACAATCTAGCTATCTTTCTTATCTCGCCGGCCGATTTCGCCTTCATGATTTTCCGCCGCATCCCAACGGCGCCTTCAAACCCCTTTGCGAAATAAGCCGCATGAGCCCTGGTCACGGCAATCGGCGCTCCCCGTGCGTAATCCAGAAACCGCAGGAGCATCCCAATCCTCCCGCTCCTGTCCGGAATAACATATTCCCCGTCCCGGAAATATTCGGCCATCTGCCGGAATATGGAGGGGTTTCCCAGCGCCCCCCTGCCCACCATCACGCCGTCGCACCCTGTTTTCTTGAGCATCCTTTCCGCATCCTCCGGCGTGAAAATGTCCCCGTTCCCAATGACTGGAATCGAAAGCGCCTTCTTTATCCTGCATATTGCGCCGAGGTCGGCCTTCTCGGAATAGTTCTGCTTCGCCGTCCTCCCGTGGACCGTGAGCGCAGCCGCGCCTCCCTGCTCGATAAGCCGGGCAATCCCAACGCACCCTGCCTTAGTGGCGAACCCGAGCCGCATTTTCACAGTAACCGGGATTTTCAGCGTTGTGAGGGCATCGAAAATCCCCCTGATTTTCGCGGGCTTCCCCAGAAGCGCGGCGCCGCCCCCCTGCTCCGTTATGCGGTGCATAGGGCAGCCCAGATTTATGTCGATGATTTCGCATCTTTTCTCCAGCGCCTCCGCGGCTAGCGCAATCCTTTTCGGTTCGCTTCCGAAGACCTGGATTGCGAAAGGCTTCTCGTTCCTTGCGCGGGCCACAAGCCTTTCCGTCTTCCAGTTCTCGTGGATGGCAGCCTCGCAGGAGACCATCTCGCTTGTGGTCAGCCCCGCGCCATGCTCCCTGCACAGCCGCCTGAATGGGGCTGTGGAAAAATTTGCCATCGGCGCGAGGAAAAATCCGTTTTTGAGCCGAATCCTGCCTATGTGCATCTCCTCACTCTCTGAATTTCCTGAACAGAGTATGAAATGGCTCACAAGCTACTCCGTCAATCATGACCTTTCGGTTCATCCTGGGACGGTGCGATCATCGCCGGCTAATACTCTGATTCGCAACTTTAAAAACAAGCCGGAAGCCGTGGAGGTTCAGGAACCAAGGATGTCCGACCGAGGAGCGAAGCGACGACCGAGGACACCATTGGTTCTGATGGGACGGTGCGATCATCGCCGGCTAATACTCTGATTCGCAACTTTAAAAACAAGCCGGAAGCCGTGGAGGTTCAGGAACCAAGGACGTCTGCGGGAGGAGCCCGCGACAAGCTTCGCCCCGTGGGGCGAAGGTGTCCCTTTGCGCTGAAGCGCAAAGAGGACGACCAAAGACACCATTGGTTCTGATGCAGGCTTTTAAATTCCCACCGAGAATTAACCGCCCGTGGCAAGGAAACTGAAGGCCGGGTTCTTCTCATTCACAGGCGACGAGGGCTGCATGATAGTCCTGCTGGAGCTCATAAGCGACAGGTTCGACGAGCTCTCGCAGAAGATGGAGATAGCCTACTGGCACGTGCTCCGCTCGAAGAAGTGGCGGGACATAAATGATTTCGACGTGGCGATTATCGAGGGCGCGGTTTCCACCAACGGCGAGGTGGAGAGGCTGAAGGACATACGTTCCCGCGCGAAGAAGGTGGTTGCGGTCGGCTCTTGCGCAACAACCGGCGCGCCATCGAACCACAGGAACTTCTTCGATGAGAGGAGGCTCGGGGAGATAGACAGCGTCATCCGCAGGTTCGGCTACAGAGAGAAGGTGCAGCCTCTCAAGGATTTTGTGAAAGTTGATGACGAGGTGCCGGGCTGCCCGGTAATGGAGGAGCCTTTCCTCCAGGTCATGCAGAAATATTTCAAGGAGTTCGGAGTGGGATGAATGCACGACGCTGACTTTGAGATAGCGGTCGAGAGCCTCTCGAAGATTGAGGGGCACGCCAACCTAGTGGTCTCCGTGCACGAGGACCGCGTGGTGGATGCGAGGCTGGAGATAGACGAGAGCAAGAGATTCTACACGCAGGCGATACGGGGGAAGCCCTACGCCGCGCTCCCGCAGATGGTCTCGAGGATATGCGGAACCTGCAGCACGGCGCACCTCCTCTGCTCGATGGAGGCGGTCGAAGAGGCGGTCGGCATAGTGCCCTCAGAGCAAGTGATGACTGTCAGGAAGCTCGCCATGTATGCCGCGTGGATAAGGGACCACGCGATGCACCTTTACTTCTTCTCCCTGCCGGACCTTCTCGGGAAGGACTCTGCGCTCGAGTTCGACGGCAAGGAGCACGAGCTCCTCCACGATGCGCTCAAGGTGAAAGGGGCAGGGAACAGGTTCGCCAAGCTCATAGGCGGAAGGGCCGTGCACCCCACCTACTTCCAGCCCGGGGCCGTCACGAGGCTGCCGAAGAAGGAGGAGGCGAAGGCAACCATCAAGGAGCTGCGGGAGATAAGGCCGATGGTCCTCAAGCTCATAGACCTGTTCTACCATTCTGGGCAGGAATTCCACAGGACCACGCACTTCGCTGCGGTGGTAAATAACGACTACAGCTTCTGCGGAGAGGAGATAATGCTGTCGAGCGGGATGTCCGTGAAGGAGGACGACTACTTCAACCACCTGATGCGCGTTGTCCTTCCCTACTCGACCGCCACTGGGTTCGCCTTCGAGGGCTCGGCATTCATGGTAGGCGCGCTCGCGAGGATGGATCTGAACAGGGGAAGCCTTCATCCAGACACGAAGAAGGACGCTTCACAGCCGATGAGCGCTTTCCCGACGAAGAACATCTTCCGCAACAACCTCGCCCAGGCGATAGAAATACTCCACGCGATAGACGCCTCATGCGAAATCCTCGAGCGCACCGACTTCAAGGAGGAGCAGCCAGCGAAGCCGCAGAGGAAGGGAGGCGTTGGGATGGCGGCGATCGAGGCACCGCGCGGAATTCTTTTTTACCAGGTTGATGTTGGCGAGGACGGGCTCGTGCGCGACGGCACGCTCGTAATCCCCACGCAGCAGAACCAGATAAACATGGTGAAGGACATGAAGACGGTCGTGCAGGCGAACATCAGGAAGGACCATGAGGAGATAAGGAAGGAGCTCGAGGCTTTGATACGCGCCTACGACCCTTGCATGAGCTGCGCCTCCCACTTCCTGAAGATAAAGTGGGTAAAAGCCTAGCGAGCTCGGCAAGCGCCTTTTTTTCAGGGTACTCTGGGGGAATTCCCAGGATACGCACCTTCCCCAGCATCCCCATCTTCGCCAGAATCTTCAGGTCCAGCGCCAGGTCAAAATCATGCATCGATGCGGAAGGAGGAAGCTCGAGCCGGCCGATGTCCTTGTTTGTGAGCATCCTGACCTTCCTTATCCCATAAACCGCATCAATCGCCACGAACCCTTTCGCGCCCTCCTCTTCGATATCCTCATTTGGGTCGAACTCCACGAACTCGATTTTGGGGAATTTCTTCCGCAGCCTGCCTATCAGCCTGAGCGGAAGGCTGTCCTCGGGAATGAGCGGGTTGCCGAGGACAAGGACGCGCATGCAACCACTCCGCTCAGTTGAACGGCACAAGCGCCCAGTAGCTCTGGCATGGGTCGCCGTCGCCCGCGCACATCTCACCAGGATATGCGATTTCGGTTTTCACCACAAGGTATTTGGTGCCGTCCCAAACATCAACCGGTATGTCAAGCCCTGAAAGCGTCGTGGTGACCGGCGATTCGCTTGGGCTCAGGTGCGGGCCGCCCGGAATCTCCTGGACCGCATGCTGATTGGCGTCCCTTATCACTATTGAGTTAACCTGCAGTGCGGTGCCCCCTTCGCCCGAGGCGGCAGTAATGTCCTGGAACATCGACTCCGCGTCCGCGTCGCTCACAGCATCGATGAGTGCAGGGCCCGAGTGCAGGGTGTAGCTTATCTGGTGGATTACATGGTCGTCTGTGTACTTTATCTCATAATCGACCCTGAAGAACCCGTACCAAACAGCAGCGCACGGGCACCCCTCTCCTGGCTCGTAGACGTGGAGGTGCGCATAGAAGACCGAGCTGCCGGTCTTCGTTCTCATGGCCGGCGCATTCGTGACACTCACGGTCGCAGTATCACTCGCGACCGCGCCATTGTCATCGGTCACAATCACGCTTACTGTGCGCGTTCCTGTGCTTGAGTAGGCATGGGATGCGCCTTCAGGCCCGGTCGTGGCGGTCTGCCCGTCCCCGAAGTTCCAGACCATGGAAACGATGTGTCCGTCCGGGTCGGAGGCGTAGACTGGGAAGGTGCTTTCAACATTAGTGTACATGCTCGTGTCCTCAAGCTGGACGGTTGGGGCGACATTCTGCGCTATTTCGATTGTCGAGCTCGCAGTGTCGGTTCCGCCGTCAGTGTCAGTGACAGTCACCTCAATCGTGTGCGTGCCCGGGGTTGTGAACTGGTGGTCGATGGCCTGCCCAGTGTAGTCGTATCCCTCCGAGTCCTTTGAAACCCCGTCGAACTTCCATGCGCAGCTGAACCAGGCGAAGTCAGGGTAGTCCGGGTCGGTTGACCTCTCGCAGCTGAACTGCACCGGCTGATTCCGCAAGGCATCCGTTGCGCTCTGGTTGATGACCGCATTAGGAAGCTGGTTCGCGTACAAGGTGGCGGTTGCCTGGGCCGCGTTGTTGTCATCGGTAATCTCGGTAACGGTGTTGTCCGGGTCCACAATCGCATTGAAGGTGTAGCTGCCCGCAGGGGTGCTGGAGTTGAACAGGTACCCGAACCTGGCACTGGAGTTTGCGCCGGCATTTATGGAGGGGATGGCCAGTTCCCCGAAGGTGGCGCCGTTCACAAGAAGCCTTACGGGAACGTTCTGCGCCCTGTCCGTGCCGCCGTTGTATACCGCAACATACACGCTCATCTCCTTGTTGCGGCCAGGATTGCTCGGGATTATCGGGTGCCGCGGGGAGGTGGTTATGGAAGCCGAGAGGTCGGGAAGCCTTGCGTTAAGGGCAAGCGCCCCCTGGTTGTTGCTGAAGTCGGACTCGTAAATCGCCTCATCCTCGTTCGCCTTCACTATTATTACGGGGTTCGCGCTTATCCCTGCGGGGACCGTCCAGGTGATGGTTGCAGTTGTCTTTCCGCCCGCGTTGAGGGTCACGTTCTTCTCCCCGATGAGGGTCTCGCCCTCGGTCGGGTGCCTGCTGTAGAACCTGATTACCGCGCGCTGCGCCTTCGCGTTGCCGATGTTGCTCACGTTCGCCTTGATTGTCACCTGGCTGCCCACCGCGACGTTGCCGGTCACCGAGATGTCGTTCCCGGAAAGCTCCAGGTCTGGCAGGAAAACAGTGACGTTCTTCTGCGCCTCGTTGTTCGTCTTGTTCAATTCGCCGATTGCGTTCCAGGGGTCGACCCTAACTAGGAATGTCGCCATCTGCACACCGGCAGGGATGGTCCAGTTCACCGCTACCTGCGAATTGGTCTTCGCGCTAATCTTGCGCACGGTGATGTTGGCGAGCGATGAGAATGGCCCGCCATCCTGCGAGATGTAGAATGCCACAAGAACATTTTCCGCAGCGAGCGTGCCGCTGTTCCGAACAGCTGCCTTCACACTCACCTTGTCACCCACCGCAGGGCTCGCGGGGTTGTAGGTTATGCTGCTGCTGTTGATCGAAAGGTCGGGGTAGAGCAAGTCGACAGGAATAGTCTTCATTGCGATGTTGTTGTCCTCGTTCGTCTCGCCTATTTCATTCTCAGGGTCAACGGTCACCCCTATCGGGAGTGCGCTGGTTCCCGCAGGCACGATGAAAGTCACCCTCACGGTCTTGGATGTTCCGGGCGCGATTGACGCAATCGTTGCGTTCCCTATCACCGGGCCGCGGATGGTCGTCCTGTGCCTGCGCATCAGCTCCTCAATCAGCAAGGCCCCTGCGCCATGCCCGGGCACAACCTCCTGGTCCGAGCCCTGCGCCGTGTCCCTGTACTCGTCTGCGTTCTCCACAATCTGGAATATCACCCTCACGTTCTGCGCGGTCACTGCGCCGTTGTTGTAGACCTTTGCTGTGATTGCAACCGTGCTTCCCGTTCTTACAGATGAAGGTGCGTAGGTTATTCCGGATGCGTTGATTGAAAGGTCGGGCGCCATGCCTTCGGCTGAAACCGTGTGGTGCGCGGCATTGTTCCCCTCGTCCGCTTCGCTTATCCTGTTCTCCGGGTCAACGGTGACTGTGAACTGCGTGTTTCCGGCAGCGGGCAGCGTTACACTCACAAGGCCCCTGCCTCCCGCGGAGATGGAGGAGATGGTCTTGGTGGTTGTCGTGCTCTCGCTCTGCACCTTCACCTTCACGCTTGTCGCCTTCGCGGTCCCGGTGTTGCTGACGTAGATGTTCAGCGTCACCTTCATCACGCCGCTTGTTTCCTTCAGCGTGTGCGTGATATCCGCATCGGTAATCACAAGCTCCGGCCTGGGCGCAGTGCCATAGGCAACAGTCGAATTCAGGAGGTTGTTGGATTCGTCTGACTCACTGATTGCATCCGCCGGGTCAACATCAGCAATAATCTGGTATGCGCCGGCTGCGGCTGGCGGAGGACACGTTATCGAAACGGTGGAGGAGCCCGATGCGCTTATGGAGGAGATAGTCTTGCTCTGCGTGACGCCGTCGGCGCACGTGAACTTCACCAGCACGTTCTGCGCTGTCGCATCCCCCAGATTCTTAACATACGCCTTCACGGAAACGTTCTTGTCGAGCGTAGTATTATTGGGGGTGACGGTCAGCTTTGTTATTGTGAGATCCGGGAATGAAACCAAAGTGGCGAATGTGTAGTCAGTCGAGTTTTCGGAGTATGTCGAGTTAACCTGGCACATGAGCTTGTAGTGATAGGTGCTGTTCGCGGTGAGGCCTGAGATTGAGAGGCTGTGCGCAGTTGTTTTCGCGCTCTTCAAAGAGGTCTTGCCGTAGCTCGTGTTAATGCCATAAACGAGCTTCGATGAGCAGTTGATGTCCGTGCTCCAGGTGATGTTCGCCTTGGTGGTTGACGCATTGGCCGCGACATCAGAAAATGTGACTGCGAACGCGGAGGTTGCAAGCGCGATTAAGGCGACAAAAGCAATCAGTTTCTTCATTTCAATCACCCTCAATCTTCTGCCCGCTGGTCGCATTGACCTCGCAGACCGTTGCGCCTGATATGAATGTCCAGACCGGTGTCCCATCCCTCATCTCAATTGAGCAGTCACTATCACTCATCCTGCAGGCTGAGGCGGCCTGCGTGCTGTCAACCCACTGCCCGCCGAGCGGCTGGCTGAAAGAGAACGTTGCGTCGCGCATGCTTGCTGCGCCCCCTGGCACGCTGACGACGTAGCCCCTGCCCGCTGCAACGGAATCGAAGTGGTAGTCCCACTGCGGCGCTTTCCCGTCCCCACCGCATGCGCCCTGAACTCCCACAAGCTGCGCATCGCCCCTCAGCCAGGTTATTCCACCGGCAGCAGCCGTGCGGCCTTCCGAAGCGGAAAATGGCGCCATCTCAGGCGTCTCGTTTTCCAGTGGCGTTTCCGTGGGTGTAATTTCGGGGGTTGGGCTCCCTCCAGTTGGCGGCTGCGGAGGGGTTATGCAGCATCCCGAAAAGATAACGCATGCGCAAATAAGCGCTAGTAGTAAATGCTCCGGCTTCATGTCTCGACCACCTTTGATTGTTATGCGTGCGCGCCCGTTAAAAAGGTAGCTTTGTGGGCTTTGGGGCAGGAATCTTCTTCGGCAGGAAGGTTATTGCGACAACTCCGCAAATCACCGCGCCCGCGGCAGCCATCTCAATCATTCCAGGCATCTTCCCGGCGGTTGCAGCGAGTGCCGTGGTGACCACCGAGCCGAAAACAAGCATGGCGGTCGCCTCGCCCACCTTCAGCCTTGAAAGGCCAGAATAGAAGGTGAGGTTGTAGCCGAGCAGCAGAAGTGATGTGGCAAGGAGCCAGAGGTAGTGGTTCGGAGTGAATGCAGCGAAGTTTGGAAGCTGGGAAGTGGCTGCAAGAAACGCAACCATCACTAGTGAGCCGAAGAACATCCTTCCGAAAACAACCGTGCTCGGCGAGAGATTGCGCAAAACATATCTGGAGATCACATCCTCGATGCTCCAGAGGAGGACTGCGGCTATGATGGCGATGTCGCCTGTCGCCAATGCAGTGAAATTCACGCCCGCGTACAATGCCGCGCCAATGAACAGCAAGCCAGCGCCGAGCAGCTGCACCCTGCTGAGTTTTTCCTTCAGGAACAGGAACGCGAGCGCTGATGCGGGAATGAAGAGCGACTTCTGCAGCAGCGAGCCGTTCGCTGCCGAAGTCTGGGAAAGCCCCCAGAAGAAGAGCAGGAAAGGAATTGAGCCTCCGATGATTCCGATCGCGAGAAGGTTGCGCCAATCCTTCAGCTTCAGCCTCAGCAATTCGCCGTATCGCGCTGTGAGGAGCACTCCCGAAATGACAAATATCGCGACGACCGAGTTCTTCAGCGTAGTAAATACGAACGGGTTGAAGGAGGCGAGCGCATACTTGTTGAGGAAGATGGAGACCCCTGAAATCACCGCGGTCGCGAACACGAAAAGCAATCCCTTCTCCCTTTCGTTCATTTTTTCACCTTCCACAAGCGGTCGAAGTCATCCTTCCCAATCTTCTCGCAGGCATATTGGTAATGGATTGCCAGCAAATCTCCCGGCTTTACTTTGTCAACCATCGAAATATTAACGTTTCTCAGGCCAAGCGGGGTGGAGACTAGCGCGTTGGAGCCGTCAATCTTCAGGGCCTTCGCCGGGAGGATGCGGCAGTTCGCCCTGTCCTCAACAACATCGTCGTGGTCGAACCAGAAATGCCGGCGGATTGAGGATTCATCCATGAGCGGAAGGCTGAGGCGCGAGGCAGTGATGCCGAGCCGCTCAACCGCTTTCTCAAAAAGGAGCGGTGATTCCCTGGGAACTCCGCCATTGAGGAGTGACTTGCGGACAGATGCGAGCTGCGCGGGTTTTATTCTTCCCTTCGCAACTAAAACTTCGCCGCAGGGATGCGCGTAGAGGAAGAAAAGGCGGAGCGGGGAGGCAGATGCCTTTTCGCCATTGCCTTCTTGCTTCAGCGCCGCCTTCCAAGCGGAAAGGGCCTCTTTCGCCTCCTTTACGCCAGCTTTGTCTACTACGAAGCCGCCCTGTACGTAGACATAATCGCCAGGCTTCAGCTTAATGCCGTCAGTTCTCGCAATTCTTTTCTCGCCGAAATAGTCTATGGTCGCAAGGTTTCCGCTGACTTTCTCCACTTTTCCCGGAATCGACTGGCACACGGCATTCCTTTCGGCAGCCGGCTATTAATTGGTTTGGGGGTAGAGGGAACCAGCGATGTTGCCGAGCAGGGCGAGGCAACAGGCAGTCGCCAACGAAGTTGGCGATGCGCAACGTGAGTTGCGTAGTTGTCGCCGAAGGCGACTTGAAGCCATCGGTTGGTTCCTCTAAATTCTGTCCCCGAAGAAGTCGATTAACAGGTGAAGGAGGTAGCCAAGGGCGGCGAAAACGCCCACGAGCAGCGAATCATCTACTGAGAGATTGAGAAGAAGAAGGAAGGCGAAAACCAAAATTCCCCAGAGGAAGGCCGCTGACCACGAATGCATGACGCCGCGGTGGCCCGGGATGGAGAGTTCGGCAAGGGCGAGCAGCAGGAAGGGAAGGAAGAGCGCAAGGAGCGGGGAGATTGCCGAGAATGTGGAGTAGAAGAGGACTACAATCAGGATTCCGAGCAAAAACACGGCAAGCCGGAAAGCCCTCCTGGGTTTTGATTTCCTGCTGTCTATGTCAGGCAGGAGCGAGCTGATGATGAAGACGAGCGAGGCAACGGCAGCGGTGGGGACTGGAAAGCCATGCATCTCGGCGATGAACGCGGATATGAATACTGCGCCAAGTATTCCGCCGATGAAATGCTCCCGAAACCCGGTCTCCACGAACTCTTGTCACGGTGTGTCTAAATAAGCTATTCCTTCGGGGTGAGGACCTTCCTGAGCCTTTCCCCAACGCTCTCAATCTGGTGCGTTGACTCGGCCTTTCTCATCGCATCGAATTTGCCCATTCCGCTTTCATATTCGCGTATCCATTCCCTAGTGAAAGTGCCGTCCTTCACCTCATCGAAAATTTCCTGCATCTTTTTCCGCGCCTTCTCATCAACAACGAGCTTCCCCCGGGTCATGGCGCCGTAGCCGGCTGTGCGCGAAACGCCGTAAATGGTCTTCTTCAGCCCGTCCCTCTCAATGAGGTCGAGCATGAGCCTCGAAACCCCGATGCATTCGAAATAGGCGATTTCCGGCGGGATGCCGTTCTTCACCATGGTCTCGAAGCCGGCCTTCAGGAGCGCAAGCTGGCCCCCGACCGTGACGCCCTGCTCGGCGAATAGGTTCGCGTAGGTCTCCTGGTCGAAGGTGCACTCGAAGACCGCCTTGCGCGTGAGCCTCATCGCCTTTGCGAGCGCGAGCGCAACCTGCCTCGCCTTGCCCGTGTAATCCTGGTGCACGGCCATAAGCCCGGGCACGCCCTCCTCGTGCAGGTAAGCCTCCCTGAGCCTGCTGCCCGTGGATTTTGGCGCGAGGAGCACCACATCGACGTTCTTCGGGGGCCTGATGAGCTTATAGGTTATGTTGAAGCCGTGCGAGAAGCAGAGAACCTTCCCCGGTCTGAGGTTCTTCGCGATGAATCGCTCATAAACTTCGCGCTGCGCCATGTCAGGCACGAGCATGCAGACGATGTCCGCCTTCTCCGCTGCCTCGGCAATGCCCATCACGGCCATGCGGTCGTCCTCCGCGGCCTTGAGCGAGTTGCCTGGGCGCACCCCGACTATGACATTCAGCCCGGAGTCACGGAGGCACTTCGCCTGTGCGCTCCCCTGGTTGCCGTAGCCGATAATCCCTATCATCTTCCCTGAAATAGGCGCAGTCGAAATCCCCTCATCATGGTACATCCTGGTGTGCGGCATCCTGCGGTCCCTCCGTTATCTGGCTGAGATTAGCCTCGCGCCCCGCACCGTGACGTTCGCGACGGACGCGACATCATCTCCGATGCTGGCGTTTAGGGGCAGGGCCCCGACTACCGTCATTCCAGGGGATGCTATGAACTCCTTCCCTCTTATCTCGACCAGCCTGCCGAGTTCCAGCGTGCCCACCCTCCTTACGGTTGCGTTTTCCCCAAGGATTCCGCTCACGGCGCTCTCGTTAATATCGGGTGAGTTGATGTTCGCGAGCAGCTGGCTTTCGGGGAATATTATGGAAGCGTTCGCGGCTATACCGGTTATGTCCGCCTCGGCCCTGCTCCTGTTCGCGAAGTCATCCTCGACGTAAAAAGTCTCGCCAATGGCAAAGGTGACATAGGTCAGGTTCTGAACCAGCGCTGCCTGCTCCGCGCTAAGGCCCGTGACCTGGATGTAGCTGTTGGCTCTGTATGATACGCTCGAATTGGGATACTTCGCCTTAAGGTTCGCCCCGAGCACCGTGGCGTTCACCGCCCTCGCCTCCCACGGATACGTCGCATTCACCCGCCAGCTATCGCTCAGCGCGGCCACTGTCGCGTTTATCGGGACAACCCCCGACTTCTCCGCAACCTGCACCTCGAACCCGGATGCCGTGCCGTTCGCAACCATTGCGCCCACAAGCACGTCGAAGCTGGCATTGGTAGGCACGAGCGGCTCCATATAGATGAAAATCCTTGCGCTGGCCGGGGCGGTAACATTCCCGGCATCGGTCTGGAAAGTCAGGTTTCCTAGCGGCAGGGAAAGCTGCGCCTTTGATGAGAGCGAATAGCTCGGGAAAGCGAGCGCCAGGCCAGTCGCGATTTCACTGATGTTCGCGCCCTGCGCAAGGACCGCGCTCACGCTGTCCTGCCCCGAGGCATCGAAATATGAGACCTTGCCCTCCCGCTGCAGCGCGGAGAGGCTCGCCGAGAGGTTCGCATCAGCGCCAGCCCCGGTGCCGCTCACCGCTATCACGCCGTCGGGGTAGGAGACGACGGTCGCGTTCGCCGCAGCGGTCCCGAACAGCAGCCCTCCGGGCGTCGGGCTTTCCACGGGCGTGGGCCCTGTCCCGCCCTGATTCAGGTATCTCTGCGCCCCCGAGATCTGGAACATCTCGAGCATGAATACTAAGACTATTACCGTAACTGCTATCTGTATTAAAACCTTTTTCTCCATAAAATACCCCGAGGAAGGTATTTTTGCCAGCGAAGGCTTATAATTAGAAATCCTTGTTTGGGGTTTTGGTGATTTGATGGTGAATGAAAAAGTGGCTGCAGGGGACTTTGTGCGCATAGCATACACTGCGCGGCAGGGAAGCACCGGCGCGGTCGTCGACACGACCGATGGGGCCGTGGCGAAGGAGGCGAAGATATACGATGAGAAGTACGCCTACGGCCCGGCGCTCGTGGTAGTGGGCAAGGGCATGGTCGTGAAGGGCCTGGACGAAGCGCTCGCGGGCATGGCTGTCGGCGAGGAGAAGAAGCTGGAGCTGCAGCCCGAGAATGCATTCGGTCCCAGGAACCCGAAGCTCGTGCGCGTGCTTCCGCTTGCGGAGTTCAGGAAGCGCGACCTCAATCCGGCTCCGGGAATGGTCATGGAGCTCGACGGCAACCCCGCGCTAATACGCAGCGTGACCTCGGGCCGCGTGATGGTCGACATGAACCACAGCCTCGCGGGCGAGAAGATAAGCTATGATGTCAAGATTGCTGAGAAGCTCTCCACAACCGACTCCAAGATAGCCGCGCTCCTCGAGAGCAACGGCCTGAAGGGCGCGGGCGTGAAGGTGACGGAGGGCGCGCTTGAGCTCTCGTTCCCCAATTCCATCGAGAAGGACGCAAGGTATTTCGTGGGCAAAACCGCGGCCGTGCGCGCGATAAAGGAGCTCATCCCGGAAGTGAAGAAGATCGAGGTGAAGGAGGAATACCTGGCCTGAGGCGCCGCATGTGCAAGCTCTGCGAGTACGCAAGGACGAACGCGGCCTTCCGCAGTGACATGGCCAAGGGCGCGCTCGCGGACCTGGACCGTTTCTTCAAGACGAAGGCCCATGCGCCCGAGAGCACATCCCTCTTCTCGAACATGCCGGGCTGGGCCGCGCTGAAATCCGACTTCGCGCTCTTCGAGCCCCTTGCGGCATTTCCCAACCCCCAGTCTTACTACCAGCCCCTATATATAAACGGAGAGAAGCTGCGGAACGACTGGCAGAGCGGCTGGACCCGCAGCATCGGCTTCCTCCCGAACGGCAACCTCCTGCTCTTCGCGAAGGCTGTCGAGCGCGGGAGGTTCGCAGCCGCGCTGGAGACCTTCCAGCACCTCTTCATCGTCGAATTCAGGCCGGATGAGCTGCAGGTGGAATACTCGCCCCCGCAGTTCACCCTCCGCGCGGAAGAGGTCACGAAGGAGGGCACAACTCTCATTAGCGGTGCCAAGGTTTCGCACACATTTTCGTTCGCCTTCTCCCACCTCGCTGCGGAGAAGAGCGCTATGCGCGCAGATGCGATCAAGCAGAGCGCGTTCCTCCGCCAGGTCCTGCGCAGGGGGAAAACCGAGGAGGAGGCTGCGAAGGACAGGGGCATCACGGACGCCCCGAAGTCTGACTTCGAGAAGTTCATCATCACAACCCTCCATTATGCCCCCCACCCGCTCCTAATGAGGGGGTTCAAGGAGATGGGCTACGAGAATCGGTTCGCCCTGCAGATGGACGTGCCGAAATTCCTTGATGAGCACTTCAAGAGGCTGAAAGGGGCTTAGAGCTTCTTCTCAACCGAGAAACCCCCGATGCGCAGGTTTGAGTCGCCTTCGGCGACAGCTGCGCAACTTCTGTTGCGCATCGCTCTTCGTTGCCAACGCGATTTGCGCTCGTTGCGCAACAAGCATCGCCCTTTGGGGCGATGATGCCCCCTTGTGCTTTCGCACAAGGAGGGATGCGTCGCTGTTCGCCCGCTGGCGAACATGCGAACGAACTCGCTCGCCGCGCATATCGTCGGTTTCTACGTTACTTCCGGTCAGAGTTTCTTCTCAACTACTTTTCCGCCAGGCGTTTCCTCAGAGAAGATTTGCGCCTGGAATTTCAAAACCCTTACCCCTGGCTTCAGCCACGAATCCGGCGGAAGCCCTGCCTTCCAGCAGGCCTGGCAAAGGAATTCCTCGCTCCCCCATTTCTGCTCGACAGGCACCTGGGGGAGAAGCAATCCGGATTGCCGTCCTGCCTCAATAATCAGCCCGTCCCTGCCAACCTTCACCTGCTCAACGAGCTTCTTCCTGTCCTTCGCCTCAATAGGCTCGGGCACGGTCAGCACCGAGACCTCAATCATGATGTTTTTCAATTCTTCCGCAGTCACTTCCGGGAACCTCGGGTCGCCTGTCGCAGCCTCAACCGCCATCTCAACAACCGATTCAGCGAGCGGCCCCTGCGGCCTGGGATAGCCTATGCAGCCCTTCAGCTCGCGCTCAGGGTAGCTTTCAAGAGTCACGAACACGCCCCTCGGTTCCATCAGGTGCTTCGGCGCGCCGCCGGGTGGCAGCCTGCTTCCGTTCTCAAGGTACGCGGCTATCGCCTTTCTCGCGAGCCGCACGAGGAATTCGCCGTCCGAAATCTTGAGCATGCTTAGGATGAAGTGCAGCCTGCTAAATAAACATTAGCTCGCATTTTACTCAACTACAAGACAATAGATTTAAATATATTTCGGCACAAAACGATTCCGCTGGTTCTTCGTCTTTTGAGGTGGTTGCACCACCTCAGCTGTGCGGGAACTGTGAAAAGACTGGTTCTGTAAATTCTGAGGTGGTGTGGATGTCGACTTCCGTGAACTCCGCGAAGTGGTTCCTGCTGGCAGCGCTGCTGCTGGCAGGCATGGCATGCGCAGCGGGCAATTCGGACATACCCGAAAGCTACAACAGGTTCTGGGAAGGCCCGAACACGGGATTATTTCCATGCATAACCAACCTCCCGCTTCTCAACCTCGAGAAAACCGATGTGATGGATGCGCCGGCAATTGCACGGCTTGAACTTCCAGCGGGCTTCTCGGCGGTGAGGGAAAAGATGCAGAACGCAAGCGAAAAAATCAAGGCGGCCAAGGAAGGCTCCGTGCGTTTTCTCGGCATATCGTTCTTAATCTTCGAGGTCGGAGAGAAAGTCCGCCTTTATGCAGATGGAAATCCCTACCCGATGTTGGCGAGCACGACATTTTGCGGGATGTCGGAAGAATCAGCGGATATATGGATAATAACCGAACCAGCCATGTACTGGAAGTGCCATGAGCTTTGGCAGGCGAACGAACAGGCCTGCAAGGCAATGGGCGATTCCCTTGACGCGCTGCAGGCGGCGGCATACGCCTCAAACGATGCGCGGGATGCAGCCGCTTCGCACCTTGAAACCCTCGGGAGGATGGGCGCCGATTACGGGAACTACTCCGGCTCCGCGAGAGGCGTTTATTCCGATTCAAAGGAAGCCCTGGAGGCTGACCCAATCATCGCTTTTAACGGCTCGCGGGAGATAACGCTGAGATACGATGACCAGGCGCCTAGGTTCGCTGCCGCATACGTTTCCGCATACGATGTGAAGACGGCATTCGAGAACGGCTCTGCCCAGTTCGAACGGCCGGATTCCTACGCCGCGGCGATAGACCTTATGGCGGGGAGGGACGAGAACCTGGTGACCGGCTGGGCCGCAGTCTACTGGAACATCGATTCCGCAATCTCCGGCATGGAAAGCGAATGGAACGGCAGTGAACGGGCGGCGGATGCGGAATATAGCGACGCGGATTCGGCCGTGGCCGCACTGGAGGAAGACGGTTACTCCAAGATTACCGCAGACCTCATCTCGAATTTCAGCGAGGCAGCCACGGGCCCAATCCACGGCTCATTCAACGCGGCGCCTCCTGATGAGCGGGTGGCGAACGCAAGGGCGATGCTGCAGGGCGCAAATGCGAACATAACGGAAGCGCGCCGCCTTTCAAATGCGGAGTACGAAGAGGATTACCTCGCGCGGGCGATTGAAACTAGCCAGCGGGCGCACAGCTCCATCACGTCCGCGAAAAGCATGGCTGAGGAGGCGAAGGCGGAGGTTGAGGAGATAATCTCGGCAGCAGACGGGCTCTATGGCCTGAAGAGCAGCGAGGTGAGGAGCGCAATCGATTCCTTCAGCACAGAAACTCCCGGAAGCGCGAGGCTGAAGGCGAATGCCGAAACGGACTACCGAGAAGCGGTTGGGCTCGCGGCTACAGCGAGAGCCGGAACTTCCGGAAAGCACCTTGCCGGCCTTGCAGCTGCGCTTGGGAAGCTCGAATCCGCAAAGCTCTGGCTCAGCGATGAGAACGTGAGCATCGCAATCAGAAGGGATGCGGCCCGCGATGAACTGGCGAGGCTGAATGCAACGCTGAACAAGGCGGAGCATGACGGGATTGGCGTCACCTCCGAGCGGGACTGGCTCAACAATGCCATGCAGGGGCGTGACTCCGGGACTGCAGAAGATATGGAAAACTTCAAGGAGAAGGCGGAGCTGGCTGAGGAGGAGGTTTATGCGAAGGCAGCTGCGCAGTTCGGCTATCTTGACTGGCAGGTCTCCGCGCTTGACTCGACAATCTCCGCAATCCGCAGCTACCGCTCCATCCTGGGGAGCGCTGCCGAGCTCGAGGCGAAGTTCCGCGAATTCGACGAGCTGAAGAGGAATTACGCGAGTGGGGGGACGCTGGTTCCCGAGAAGGCGCTTGGCCATTATCTAGAGATAGCGGACAAGCTTGATGCGATTTCGCAGGAAGTGGAAAGCAACAAGGCGAAGATGATCCAGGAAATGATGGAGAAGAGCGCCAGATATGATGTGGCCTGGGAGGGCGAGCCAATCCTCGATGAAGAGATGTCGGCGCTGGTCTCGGTAAGGCTCGCGAACGAGCTTCCGTTCGGCACAAACAGCTCGCTCAGCGTTTCCATTCCCGGAGATTTCCCATCGGGCCTTTCCGTGGTCTCAAAAGATGCGGCAATCTTCTCCGTTGATGCGACCGGCACGAAGATTACGGCCTACTTTACCTCGGTTTCCGCAGGCAGCGCATATTCCATTTCGCTGAAGGGAAGCGGCGCGGAGCCGGCACGCAGCGTCGGAAGGCAGCAGGGGAACATAACCTCCCTCCACGAGCAGGAGCTTGTTGGCAGCGAAACGCTGGAGTTCGAGGCCCTGCGGGACCTTGACCGCCTGGCAATTCCTATGGAAATCCCGGAAGGCACGGGCAGGCTTTCCGCGGAGATGGAGAACGGCAGGGTTGCGGAAGTGGTGAATTCCGATGGAATGGCACTTGTCTCCGCCGAAAGGGTGCGCAAGGGAAGAGGTAGCGTCACACTGGCATACCACATCCCGAACCCCTACTTAGTAACCGAGGGCGATGCGGAAGTGCGGAAAATAGACAACCTGACCGCACGCATCACCTACAATGTTACGGTATCTTCGCGCGCCATGGACCTTTCGGACGTTCCAGTCCTCATATTCGTCCAGAACGTGAGCGGCGAGGAAGGCGTTTCCGTCCGCGGGCTGGATGGCGCATCGCTGCGTAACTTCGAGCAGCAGCCTTCGCAGGGAGGCGTGTCAGTCTCCTGGAGCATCAGGAGTCTTGGCAAGGGGGAGAGCGCAACCTACGAAGTCTCTTACGCGATAAGCGACCCCGGCGAATATGCCGAGTGGTTTTATTCGCAGGATGCTTTGCTCATCAATTCGCTTGATGAGGCCGGTCTCATTCCCGAGGCGCGCTTGGATGCTTTGAAGGGAAAGCTCGCGGACGCCCGCGGCCTGCTCGACAGCCAGAAATGTATGGAGGCGATAGCGGAACTGAAGGGGCTCAGTGCGGACGCGCAGAAAGCAGCCAAAGACTCGCAAATTCAGGAGACTGCGAGGGCAGGTTACTACGATGAATTGGCGCAGTTTAAGAAGGAGAAGGCGGCGCTCGGGAATCTGCACGATGGGCTCTTCTCCGCGGGCTTGGACAGCGAGGCACGCAAAGTACAAACTGCGCTCGATGCTGCGGGCGAATCCGAGGATGAGGCGGCAGGGCTTGCGGACGATTTGAATTTTGGCTCCGCAAAGGCGAAAATTTCCGACGCGCGCAAGTCGCTCCATGTCGACCTTTCGGGCCCGCTCAACAACAGGGTGGAGTCGCTTTCCAAGGAGGCTGACCTGCTGAATAAGCGGGGCCATGCCCTTTCGCTCCTGGACAATGAGGCAAACCTCAGCGATTTCCAGGTGGAACTCGCGGGAATCCGCTCGTCCATCTCCGATGCGGACTATTCTTCGGCAGCAACCGGCATCGCGGGACTGAACCGCTCGCTTTCGGCAAAGGAAGGCGAAACGGACGCGGGCTTCGGCCGGCTTGTCCCGGAGTTCGAAGGCTATGCGCGCGAAGTCTCCGAATTGAAGATAGTATTCGGGGCGAACTTGGTGGAATTCTCAAAATCTTCGAAAAACGAGACCATCCTGGGGCAGGCGAGAAACGATTTGGCCGAGCTCGGCAGGCTCGATTCCCTGCTCTCAAACTTCTCGAGCTCCCCGGAGAAGCCGAAGTTCCTAGAGGCGAACGCAGAGAAGCTCGCAGGGATAAGCGCGGAGATCGCCACGCTGAACGGCACGAGCGCCAGCCTCGCCCAGGCAACGCAGGCCTACGCCAAGCTCGCGAACAGCTCCTTCTCGGAGGCCAGCCTGAAGCTCGAGCAGGCGCGGAAAATAGTCCCTGCAAGCGGGCAATACGCGGATAGGCTGCAGAACCTCACCTCAATCCTCAGCGATGCCGAGTCCGCACTCACTGCAAACAATTACGCGGATGCGGCAGTCCTTTCGGAGAAGGTAAGGGCGGGGGCGGAGCTGCTGCTTTCCGCAGCCTCGCAGGTCGAGCAGAAGGAGGCGGGCGCCGGCTTTTCGTTCCAGCCGGTCTATCTCCTTCTTCCGCTCCTCTTCTTCCTCGCGCTCGGCTACGTCTTCCTGAAGAAGAGGCCCGAGAAACCGCAAGAGGCCAAGCCAATCCAGCGCCTAGAATTCTAACAAGAGCATTCGCATCCCGCAAAGAATTCGCGGGCAGCGCATTCGCGAGCTCAGCAGGAAAACTCGCATAACCTTTCTTTGGTGTCGCCCTTCGGGACGAATTCGCCTTCGGGCGAAATGTCCGCGTCCGAGACGCGGACGCTCCTCGCCATCCAGCAGGGGCTCGTCGCTCGACATCCTAAGAAACGTTAACGAAAGAATTCAGCAGGAAAACTCGCATCCTTCCCTGAATTCACAGACAAGGCATTTCGCAGGCTCCCCGCACGCGAGCTCCCTCCGCTCGAATCTTCCCTCAAGTATTCCCGCAAACCTTTCAAGCCTGGAAGCCACAAACCCCGCGTCGAACGGCTTGGGCTCTCCTTTTCCAAGTGGATGCCTTCCCAGCAAATCCCGCTCGATTATCCGGTAGTAGATATCGAAGCCGCGCAGGACTCCCTCCCCGAGTTCCCTTCCCCTCACCCTCATAATCCCGTTCGCCAGCCCGTTGCAGTAAGCGGACAGCTGGCATTCGTATTTCCCCGAGAACAGCCCGCCAGCCCTCGATGTGAATTTCTCATCGCAGACAACAACCGACCTTCCGAATTTCAGCAGCTTGTCGAGCCTTCCGGAGAAGGTGAGGCCGCCAAACGCAAATCTCACGCTCACCGCCTCATTCGGGAACTCGAGCGCGCTTCCCTCGTCCTGCAGCCGGCGCAGCAGTTCATCAACGCTGACAGCCTCGTATTCCTTCTCCGCATCCTCCTCCGCGGAGATGGCATGCTGCCTAGTGCCAATTGCCACGCAGGGGCGGAAGTGCGGCCTCCTTTCCTCAAGAAAATGATAGACGGGCTTGAGGCCGCAGAACTCCACGTCCGCGAATTTGGAGATAGGGACGGCTCTCATAGCCTATCCGACCTTCAGCTCAAGCCGCGCCCCATTCCGCTGTATGACGGCTCCGGTGCTCACCCTTTCCAGCCTCGCAATCAGCTCCTCCAGCTGGTCGAACGTCAATTCGGTCACATCCATTTTCATTGCCCTCACCTCGGAACCCCGGTTGGCGCTGCGCTCGCTTGCGCGACCACGCAACACCTTCGGTGTTGCGCAAACGCACCTTCGCTTGCGCCATATCCAGTCGCCTCCGGCGACTGCCTGTTGCGCGTTGCGCAACATCCTCGGTTCCTGAACCTCCGTGAGCTGGTGCTGGACTGCTTTTAAAGAAGGGGAAGCGCACGTGGTTTCCAGTAAGAACCAATGGTTGGCATCCTCGCTGGCGCTCGTTGCCATATCCGGTCGCCTCCGGCGATTGATTTCGCCTTGCGGCGAAAGCTGTCGCTTTGCCGCGGGCAAAGCGCCATTGAGTCGCCTTCCGGCGACAGCTCAAATCGCCTGCGGCGATAACTGCGCAACTCACGTTGCGCATCGCCAACTTCGTTGGCGACTGCCCGTTGCCTCGCGCTGCTCGGCAACATCCTTGGTTCCTTAACCTCCACGCAAAATCAGGGCTCTGCGCTGAACTCGTCCGCCTCGGTCAAATCAACGACTTCCCCAGCGCTCTGCAAGCCTTTCCCAACATAGACGAGCGAGGATGAGAACACGATGCGGTAAACGCCGTTGAACTCCTCAATCTCGCTCTTCATCATCCTCAAATATTTGTGTAGGGTCTGCGGGGAAATCTTAGTCTCCTTCTGTATCTCGTTGAAGGTCTTGGCGCGGGACTTGAGGCAGTTCCTCACCATCTGCTTCATGTCCTCGTCAGAAACAATATACTCCTCGGTCGCGAACTGCAGCTTCTCCTGCACGGACTCTATCCTCTTCGTTATCTCGTCCCTGCTCAGCACATCGCAACTTTTCAGCTCGCGCAGCTCCCTGAGGATGTGGTGCGCGCTCTCCCTCTGCGCGCCATCGAGCCGCTTAACATGCGCGGAAAGCTCCTCCAGCTTCCCGGAGACGCCGTCATTCCCGTTATTTTCCTTTCTCGCGCCGAACAGAATGTCCAATAAACCCATAATAAAGTCGCCTAGGGCGCATATTAGATGCCGAAAATATTTAAAGAGTGCGGTAATTCGGTTTCGCAGCCTGTCAGCCGGCGGCTTCCCCGAAGCCCCTTCGCAAAAAGCAGGCGCTCGCTTCCGCTATTCGTCCGAAGTGGCGCCATCTCACTTTAAAAAGGGTTCAAACAAAACCACTGTCCCCAAAACATCAAGTATCTGCGCCTGGTCCGCGCGGACGCCGGAAAATTCTTGGGGAAAAGGGAAGCAATCGGAGGGGTGATGGCGATGTTCGAGTTGCCGATTCTAGAAGTTGAGAGGTTCATCAGGAATGCAGGGGCGCAGCGCGTCACGGAGGCCGCTGGGAAGAAGCTCACGAGGCTGCTTGAATGCCGCGCAGAGAAGATAATAGAGAATGCGGCGATGATTTCGAGGTATGCCGGCAGGAAGACAATTACAAGGGAAGACATCATCCTCGCGCTTGAATTCGAGAATTAGGATTCAACTTGATTTGCGGAACAGTTTTATTCTTCCTCCACCAAAATCCATGCATGCCAACGACCGTGGCCCCAAACCAAACTAAGACTAAAACCGGCAGCGAAGCGGCTCTGGAGAATAGGGCGAAAGGGCTTCTCAATCGCTTTGGAGATGCGATGGCAGAACTTCGTGGGCCTGAGTTTTACAGTTCAGCCCATTGGCTGTTCAAACTCCATGATGAAGACCCCGCCCTCTTCAATCTTGTCTGGTACCGCTACACGGAGAAGATGGGACGCGTCGAGCCGACCAAGACGCTCACCGTTCCCCAGCAGCGCGTGGACCTCGAACGGGCATGCCCTCCAACAGAAAGAGAAAAGATGAAATCCGAATGCGATGCTTTAGGCGAAGCGCTGACGCAGAGGATTCCGAGCCGCCGCTTCGCCTCCATAATCTTCTCCCTCCGGTCTCATTTTGTGATTGGAGATTTATTTATCCAACATCATCCTTTGTGGGAAGATAATGACTCAAAGCTTGCTGCGAAGGTCATGCGTCTTCTAGCCAGCACCGATAATTTAGCGCATCGTGACCTAATCATGCGCGCGCTGTCAAACGGCGCCGAATTCAAGGGGGATGTGCTCAACGAGGATATGCTTGCGGGGCGGATTCATAGGATTGTGAATGGGAACAAGGAACTGCGGCTGTTCATAATCTGGGGCGGAGTAAAATGGAGCGAGGAGGGGACCGCGGACCTTTGGGATGAAAAGGCGGTGGAAACGCTGAAGGCAATCCAGGGGCGCGTCCGCGCCGTCTACCCGAACACCTCGGTGGAGCTTATTATCTGCGACGTCCATGCCGCCGACTTTGCGGGCAAGCCGCTGGAACACGTCTACCGCTACGCCGGAAACCAGGGCTCAGCCGCGGATGCGAAGACGCTCCACGCCCTCGCAAAAAAGCACGGGCTTAAGATGGTGCCGCTTTCGGAGATATATGACTATTTCAAAGGAAGAGGGATGCAGGGGGAGCTTGCGAGAGCTGAGCGCAAGGAATATCTGAAGTCGCGCGAGATACTGAAAAGAGACGTGGCGTATGCGCGTCTCCTCGACGATGCGGCAGAGAAGCATTCAGATCTTGTCAGGGAAGGAATCAAGAAGAAGGAGCAGGCGGCATTGGACTACTTGGCAAGGAGGCGCTTCGAGGCGAAGCTCTTCCAGATGTGGTGTCCGGATGCAGTTTTCTTGAGCTTTGCCGGTGATACGGAGAGAGAGAAATACATCATCAGCTCGCCAATTCCCGTAATTTGTATCTATCCATACAGGAAGAGCACGAAGAGCGACCTGCCCTGGTTCAGGGACATGCGCACAGAGGACCGAGAGTCGTTCCCACCTCAAGAATTCGAGAATTAGGATTCAACTTATTTCTTTCTTTAGTCTGCCAGCCGGATATCTTCTTCCGTTACTGTCTTTCTCCCGGCGTGTTTCGCCAGTTTCGCGGCCTTTGCCGCGATGCGGCCCGCCTGCTCCTCAAGAACGTCGCGGAGAGCCGAGGCTGCCTGCGGAGAGACGCGCGTCGCGCCGGATTTCCTGATGAGCCGCTCGACGGCGGCTATCGGAAGTTCTGCCATAAGAAGCACCTAACAGAATCTACTCGAACTCCTCCTCTTCCTCCTCTTCGTACTCCTCCTCATCCCAGTCTTCCTCTTCCTCCTCGTCATCGTCAAACATTTAGGGCTCACCTCGTTGAAAGCGCGTTTCTTATTGCCCATGTGGTTAATAAGGCTATCGCCGCCCCCTTTCAGCTGACGCGGCTCTTCTGCGGCTTTTTCGGGGTTTCCGGGCTTTCCGTTATCTTCCGGAGGGCTTTCTCACTAATCTTCTGATAACTATTTAGGCGGAAGAGCAAGTTCTCCAGCGTCTGCTTCGGGACGAGCCACTCGTTCTCGTGCTCCCTGCGCCAAGCGGCAATCTCTCCGCCTGCCTCTTTGTGGATAATGCTTGACACTTCCACCGCGCCGTTCATCTTCACCATGGTCCAGGCCTTCTTGTTGAGCACCTGCCAGAGCTTGAGTCCGGGCTTTTCCCCAAGAATGAGATTGGAATCGCCAATTGGCGCAACCGCATAAACTTCAACCCCGCGGAACTTGGGTGCGACATACATCCAGCCGATTGCGCCGGCCTTCAGGTCAGCGATTGAGAAGCCAGCAGGCTTATCGATTCCATAGGCCGCGACAACCGCGAGCTTTAGCCCGCCCTTTATCTGCCTCTCCATCTCTTCGAGCGTTTCGCCTCCCTTCACCGCCGCCTTCCATTCCTTGTAAAGGCTCCGGAAATCATCCCAGTCAAAGTCGTCGCCGACGTCGCCGCAGAGTATGCGGACGCGGACCTTTTTGGCCTCATTTTCTGCCATGCCCATATTTTCACAAGAGCAGTATAAAAGCTATTAAACTTGAACCGAGCGGTAAAAAGGGGCTGATTTGGAATGACTGGGCGTGGCGCTAAAACGAGAGAAATGAAACAGAAACCGGAACTAACAGATGCGGCGAAGCCGCCTGCGCCGCAACAGGCTGGCGATACCCACCGACAACCACCGTGGCACAACAATGCCTACTGGCAGGAGCAGTGGAATCAGGGCTTGGGCGGGAAGGAGATGGTGGAGCTCTTCCAAACGCTCCTGAGGATTGATACGACCACTGTGCCGGATGATGCCACTTCATTGCCCGTGCCAAAGGAGAACTACGAGGCATTCGTAAATGCCGTTACGAGATTCGCAGAAAAAGAGGGATTCCAAGCCGACGTCTTTTACGCCCTGGGAGGAAGAACAAAACACGGAGCCCGGATGGGGAACATCCTGATTGCGTTCGATTGCGGTGCTAAAGAGACAATCGCCATCATAGACCACTGGGACAAAATGCCGTATGATGCCAACCACTGGAACAAATTGACCCCTCCCCTCGGGGGCGTGATTGTCGCGGAGAGGCTGTACGGCAGGGGGGCTTCCGACAACATCGGCGGTTTCATGGCCGCGTTCCAGGCCCTGAGGGAGTTGAAAAAAAGTGGAAACTCCAAGGTGAACATAGACCTCTGGCTGACCTGGGGCGAAGAGGCGCAGTGCGAAAGCGGCCTGCATTACGTTGCGAACAACAAGCTGAGCGGGTTCGACGGCTATTCCGGGATACTTATGCCCGATGTGGCGCCGGACCCGATAATGGTGGGCTCGAGCGGGGTGTACTGGAATACCGCGACATGCAAGGGAACAATATCAAGCATCGCGGGATTCACTGAAGCCCTGGCTTCCTACCACGCCGAGGCCTTGAAGGATGTATCGAGATTTGTGCCTCCGGACGGCTCGCCTTACAAGCACGTGCCCGGGCAGTTCTCGGTCGTGAAGATTGAATTCAAGCCGGAACTGAAATCCGGCAGTAAGTTCCAGGTGACCAGAATCGCCACCGGCCTGGTTGAAGACGAAACGGGCAAAGTGGCCGGAACAAAACCGTTCAAGGACATTCCGCACAACACAATCCCGGGAAAGTGCGGCATCTTCTTCATGCTGGAGGCGGACAGGAAAAAGGAATTCAATGGCTTGTTCGGCAAGCTCAACGATGCAAACGGAGGGAAAGCAAAACTGTCATTCGACCCGGCCGAAGGCGGCAAAGTGACCGGGGTAATCGAGGTGAACGGCAAGCCAACCCATTCCAGCAGGCCTTATCTCGGCGAGAACGCGCTCCTGAACGCAATCCCCTACTTGAAGGGTCTCGCCGCATATGGGGAGACCGAGGGAGAGGCAACGCTCGGCTTCGACATGCGGACAATCCCCGAACGCAGGGGAGATGGATACTGGGAGGCGGTGCGGAATTTTGAAAGCTGGTTCAATGCAGAGGTAAGGCCCAGATTCAAAGGATGCGAGGTAAATACGCACGTGAATGCGAAGGGCGCAAAGGAGCCGGTAGTCGAGCTGCAAGGCTCGTTCTCGGACCCCGACTCCGTTCTCGCGCAGCTGATTGCCAGGAAGACGGGCAGGCCGTTCGGCGCGGAGCTCGGCGGAACGGACGCATCCGTCATCGAGGGGGCCGGAATAAAAACCCCGCGCGGCAAGCCGGTTCCGATAGTGCTCTGCGGTTGCGAGGTGGACGAGGATAACGGCCACGGCGACAACGAAAGCGTATCCCTCACCGGCCTGGTGGACGTGAAGGACACAATCGCATATGTGGCGGAGAACTGGGAAAACGCCAAAACAGGAAAACGCGGGCGTTAGGCAACCCGCCAGCGCCGCGAGGTTTATAAATTCCCACTTCCCCAATACAGTCCTGCTCATTTTACTGTCGTAGATGAGCTTGATGAACCCCCAACGGGGGATTCGCAACATGCGAGCATGTTGCGGGTTTGCACGGGGGGCGAGGGTGATTTCAAATGGCAAAGGGTTACGTGGAATTCGAGACTTCGAAGGAGCTCCAGGAGAAGGCCTATCAGGCCATAGAGATGGCCAAGGACACTGGAAGGCTCAGGAAGGGGATGAACGAGGCGACTAAGGCCGTTGAGAAGACCGGCTGCGCACTAGTCGTAATCGCCGAGGACATTGACCCGCCTGAGGTCGTGATGCACCTGCCAGGGCTCTGCAGGGAGAAGAAGATTCCCTTCATGTATGTTGCTGGGAAGAAGGAGCTCGGCAAGAGCGCGGGCCTAACTGTTCCCTGTGCTGCTATCGCGATCGAGAAGCCGGGGAACGCTCAGGACCTTGTGAACGAGATAGTCGCGGGCCTGGGCGGAAAGGGCAAGAAGGCCGAAAAGAAGGAGGAGGCCCCGGTTGAGGCGCCTGCGGCAGAGGCTCCAGCGGAGAAGCCCAAGAAAGAAAAGAAGCCCCGCGTGAAGAAGGAGAAGCCCGCTGAGGCGAAGCCAGCAGAGATTAAGCCTGAGGAGGCAAAGGCCTAAGGGCTTCAGCTAGGTGTTGATTATGGCTGAGAAAGGTGGAAGGCCCAAGAAGGAAGAGGTCCAGCAGAAGGGCAAGGAGGAGCGCCCGGTCGCAAAGGGCGTTCCGGCGCAGGGCTTCGCAGCCGAGGTCGTGCAGGTGCTCGGGAAGACCGGAATCTACGGCGAGGTCTACCAGACGATGTGCAAGATTCTCGAGGGTAGGGACAAAGGCCGCGTAATCCGCAGGAACATTAAGGGGCCTGTGAAGCGCGGGGACAAGCTCATGCTGCTCGAGACCGAGCGCGAGGCCAAGGCCATCAAGGCAAGGTGATGAGATGAACTGCAGCTTTTGCAACTCGGACATGGAGAAGGGGACGGGCGTCATGTACGTGAAGCGCGACGGCTCCGTGACTTACTTCTGCTCCAACAAATGCAGGAAGAACAAATTGAAATTGGGAAGGAACCCAAGGAAGTTGAAGTGGACCGGAAAGGGCGTCTGAGGCGCGTTGAATGGCACTCGAAAAAACCTTTGTGATGCTGAAGCCGGATGCGCTCCAGAGGGGCCTTTACGGGGAAATCATCTCGCGGATTGAGAGGAAGGGCTTCAAGATCGCGGCCGTGAAGATGTTCCGCTTCACGCCTGAGCTCTGCAAGGCGCATTACGCGCACCACGCGAGCAAGCCATTCTTCCCGAGGCTCATGGAGTTCATGTGCTCGGCGCCGGTCCTCGCGATGGTAATCGAGGGAAAGGACGCCGTGAACCAGCTGAGGAACTTCTGTGGCGCAACCGACTGCGGGAAGGCGGCTGCTGGGACGATCAGGGGAGACCTCGGCTTGAGCGTCCAGTCGAACCTCATCCACGCTTCCGACTCAAAAGAAACTGCTGAGGCTGAGATTAAGAGATTCTTCAAGCCCGAAGAGATCCAGAAGTATGACAGGCTCACCGAGCCCGCAGTTCACTCGAAGGATGAGCTTTAGGTTAACCAAAAGGTGATACAAAATGGCAATTGAGGAACCAATGGCAAGCGCGGCGCCCAGGACGGGAAGGCCGCCAAGGGAAGAGTACGAGACCATCAAGGTCGAAACCGTGAACTACGGGACCAACAACTTCATCGAGGTCTCGAAGAAGAAGGCGCCGAACGGCAACCTCTTCATCTCCGTGTCCAAGGGCTGGTACCCTACGGGGAGCACCGAGAAGAGGTACAGGGCGGGCGTCGGCTTCCCGAACGAGAAGGAGCTCATTGACCGCATAATGGCGGCATTCGACACCGTCCTGACGGAGTAAATCCCTTTTCATTTTTTATTTTCAATTCTGCGCATTTTCCGAATTTAGCTGCGGCGCTTTGTCCGCAAGTTTCAAATATACTGCATCACAATACGCATAGCATGGCTAAATCGTATTCCGCATTAATAGTATTGTGCCTAGCTTGTCTCGTGTTCACAACAGGTAGCGCATTCGGCAATGTAATCCAGATTGATCTTGGCGTGCCAGTGAATGGCTCGGTAAGCGCATCGCAACGTATCATCAATTATTCGTACCACGTACATGCCGGCGAGGAATACGAGTTCATATTCGAACCGCATCTTGCAGATGCCCGGATAATAACCGTTGGATATGCAACCGCTGCGTCCGCAGGTCACGAAAATAGAGGGCGCGTGACTGCAGAGCGGACAGGGTTGCAGTACTTCCAGATTGCATTCGAAGACCCATACTCTACGACGTATACGGTCACTGTAAACCAGACCACCCACTATGGCTGCAGTACGCACACAACATGCGGAACGTGTGTTCAGGTATCGTCCTGCGGCTGGTCAAAATTTGAAGGATGCGTGCATAATAGCTCGGGCGAACTGGACTGGTTAGTTTTTTCAGCCTCACAATGCCCCACGTCAAGCCCGGTTGATTGCGCCAGTTCAGATGCGGCAGTACAAATCGAAGCCAATTCCCTGACAAATGGTTTCCTTGGTCGGGACAATGTGCAGGCGTGCTACGGGTTTGCCACAATCGGCAGTGGGACGTATACCGTTATGCTTATCACAGATGCACAAAACATCGCGCTCGCAGTTTACGACGCGGACGGCTATATAATCTCGGCCGGACCCGGAATAACCGGTTCCGTTTTCGGCGCTTCTGGCGGCAGCCATTATTCAATTGCAGTATGGAAGAACAATTCCAATCCTGCGGCGTTCAACCTTTCAGTCGCGCAGGGGCTCAATGCGATATTCACGCCTACCCCTACACCTTCGCCAACCGCAACTCCGACACCAACTCCGACGCCGAACTCGACTCCTACCTCTGCGCCGACCGCAACTCCATCTCAAACGCCCTCACCTGTGCCATCTCCATCACCGACTCCCAGCAGCACTGCGACTCCGCTGGTGATAGCAACTCCTGGCGGGAATGCGCGCGATTCACATAACGGAAGCGTGCTGCTGGTTGCCGGTGGGGCTTTGCTGGCCGTGGTACTCGTTGCACTGGCGGCCATTCTAGCCTATTTCCTGCTTAGGAGGCGTCGAAAGCACCTGTGAGCTTGCGTTTAGGCAGGCGCCCCTGGAAGGCCTATTAAGCCTTATCGACAAAAGCAATTCATGATTCTTCCGAAGCATGAGCTCCAGGAGCGGAAGGCAGTCTCTGGCTTCCTCTCGGACTCCCAGTTCCAGCCCGCGGGCGTCGATTTGACGCTCCGCGAGGCCTTTTCCTTTTCTTCAGAAGGCAGCGTAGATTTCGACAACTCGGAGAGGAAGTTAGCGGAGACAAAACCGCTGGCATTCGATGAAAAAGGCTGGCTCCATCTTCCGAAGGGCGCATACAAAGTCGTATATAATGAAATAGTTTCCATCCCTTCCGACTGCGCGGGCCTTGCATACCCGCGCTCAACTCTTCTGAGGTGCGGCGCGTTCCTCCATTGCGCGGTCTGGGACCCGGGCTACAAGGGGAGGAGCGAGAGTTTGCTTGTGGTGGAGAATGAAAAGGGCATAAGGCTGAAGAAAAATGCAAAGTTGGTCCAGCTAATCCTCATCAAGCTGACCTGCGATGCGAAGGAAACCTACAAGGGCAAATACCACAACGAGAACCTCTGAGCGCAATCTGATTTTAAAACCATCGCCCCAAACGTACTTCGGGTGTCACCATGAAGTATGTCCTCGTCCTGCTAACTCTTGCCGTTTTCCTGCTGCCTGCCTTCGCGATCATGCCGAGCCCAACGCCGGTTGATTCGGACCACGATGGCATTCCTGACAGCACGGACAATTGCGTGCTCGTCCCCAACCCCACACAGGCGGACAGGGACCTCGACGGGATAGGCGATGCCTGCGACACGTGCATACGCGTCTCCAATCCCGGCCAGGAGGACCGCGACGGCGACGGCGTTGGCGACGTTTGCGACAATTGCGTGGATATCTCCAACGCAAACCAGAATGACGGCGATGGCGATAACATTGGTGATTTGTGCGACAACTGCATTCTCGTTCCCAACCCGGACCAGCTGGACAGCAACGGAAACGGGATAGGCGATGCCTGCGAGGCCGCGGCGCCAACCCCAACGCCTACGCCAACTGCAATCCCGACACCTACTCCCACTGCAACGCCAACCCCAACACCAACCCCAGTTGCCTGCGGCAACTACTGCGAGTACGGCGTCCTTTATAGCGGCGGCTACTACGATGCTGGACAGATGAAATGCGTTTATCAGAACAGGTATGGCTGCCTCACCATCTGCAATGCGAACGGTACGGCTTGCGCGACAGCCACATCAACTCCGGCACCAACGCCCACTCCTACGTCCGCGCCAAGCCCGACTTCCACTTCGGAGCCGACTGCAACGCCAACCCCGACATCTGCTCCAACTCAGACGCCGGCGCCAGAGCCAACTGCAACTCCAACTCCGGTTCCAACGCCTACTCCGGCACCCACGCCCGTTCCAACTCCTACGCCAACCCCCACACCATACAGTGCTACGCCAACGGCAACGCCAGCCGCATCCCCCACCCCGCAGCCCAGCGCATGCCCGCTATTCTTCGTGCTGCCGCTCTTCGGGAGTGCGGCTGCGCTGTTTGCGCTGAGAAGAATGGAATAGCCCGCTAGCATCAGATGGGCAGGCCGTAAAGCAAGTAGCTTAATCCTACGATAAGAATGAACGCGGCGAGGAATGCGGGAACGAGTGCGATTGTGCGCCTAAGCTCGAGCTCGCGCGGAATTTTGCCCTGCACGGCCAGGCTTATCAGCTTCAAAATCTCCTCCTTTGACAGCCCATCCGCGCTCCAGCCGACCACGCAATCCGCGTCGGCCATCCGTTCATACATGTTCCGCGTGTTGTTGAACGAGCTGAACGGGCTGTGCAGCCAGTGCATCGGGGTCGAAGGAAGGAATTCCTCGACTTTGCCTCCTTTCACAATGAACTGGCGAACAGGCACGTCTCCTTCCGCGAGTTCCTCCACTTTTTTGGTTTCCCTGAAGATATTCCTGCGCTGAAGTGATAATGTCATCACATAGGTTGCGGCTATTCCAAGCGTAACCCAAATCAGCAGCAGCGGGAACGGCGGGAACGCAAGCCAGGGGAGGGCGGGGATAAGCATTCCGATTGCCACGAGAAGCTTGATGTCCCCGGATGCGATGGCGCCGAGTACGTAAAGCAAAAGCCCTGCGGTCAGCGAAGTGATAAATCCGTAAGCCATTAGTGGAACAGAACCCTGAATGATGTGGTAGCCGATGGCAAGCGCAAGCAACGCGATGATGAGCAGGTTGGGCACCGTCCTATTTCTTACGTCAGTATATGATGCGACGGCAAGGCCCAGGAAGCCGATTGCGATGTTGATGAACTGAAAGGAGTCCGCCAAGCAAATTACCTCAGCTTTACCTTACCGAAAAGCTGCCTTATCCCCTGCCCCATCAGGCCGAGCCTTAGCCTCACCCTTTTGGCGAGTGTCTTCGGGAGCCTTGCGGCTTTTTCCGCCTCAAGCTTCTTCTTAATCATCTCCCTTCTGCGCAGCTGCTCAAGCTTTCGAAGCTTCTCGGCCTCGCGCTCCTTCTCCTCAAAAGTCGGGGGGCGCCTTATCCGCGTTCGCTCAGTCCCCTTGGCCTTCTCCTTCTTTGCCTTGACTCGTTTCCTCTCTTCCCCGAACTTCTCCCCCTTCGCCTTTTCCTCCTGCCGCACGCGCTCCTCTAGGGCGCGTTCCCTAACCTCTGCGGTCTTCGACTCGAGCCTGAACTCGTCGCGCCGGACCTCTTCGGGCAGCTTCTGCTCGGAAGCTTTTATGCGCGAAGCCTCCTCTTCAAGCTGGAGCGACTTCTCGGGCCTGCTCTCCTGCACCTCGCCCTTGTGCTCGGGAATGCGCTCCTTCTCCTGGCGCACCGCATCTTTCTGCTCCTCCTGCTTCTCCTGCCCCTTCCGCCCGCGGACCTCCTCCTTCTTTTCTTCTGCAATCTTCTCGGAAGCAACCTTGTTTATCTCCCGCTTAAGGTCCTCCCTCTCGACTTCCAAAGAATGCTTCGCTATCTCGCGCTTCAGCTCCTGCTTTTCCACGGGAGGTTTCGCCTTCTCCTTCGGCTCTTCTTCGAGCTGCCGCTTTCGGGCCTCCTTTTCCGCAAGTTCGCCGCTTCCGCTGCCCATGCTACGCTTTCCTTCCTCGGAACATTTAAATATGCGGGCAAGGTATAGTGAGGCCGATGGGCAAGACGAGGGCATTCACTTTCGACAAGGGCAAGGTCTCAAAGGTCTCGATTGATGAGGTGGTCAGGCTTAGGGGCAAGGCCGGAACCATGACATGGGTGGACATCGAGGACCCGACAAGGAAGGAGCTACAGTCCATCGGCAAGAAATTCAAATTCCATCACCTCGCGATAGAGGATGCGAGCAATACGAACCAGCGCTGCAAGGTGGAGGAGTACGAGGGCTTCGCGTTCATCGTCCTGCACGTCTTCCCCAAGGGGGAATGCATGGAGCAGACGCAGCTCAACCTTTTTCTTGACGGCAACCTGCTCGTGACCGCCCATTTCAAGTGCGTTGAGGCGATTGACGAGGTTGCCAAAACGGTTGAAGAGAATCCATCCATCCTTGAGCGCGGGCCCGACTTCCTTGCCTACCAGATAATGGACCTCGCAGTCGACAGCCTCTTTCCCCACCTCGATGAGGTGGAGACTGGCATAGACGACTTCGAGGACAGGATGCTCAAGGCGACCTCGCCCGAGCAGATTACCGCGACGCTTGGGGGCCTCTTCGACCTCAAGAGGAGGAACCTCGCCATAAGGAAGATCGCATGGCCGATGCGCGATGTCCTAACAGTCTTCTCCCACAGGGATTCCAAATATGTCAGGCCGGAGAACACAGTCTACTTCCGCGACGTCTACGACCACATGCTGCGCATCACGGACATGACCGAAATGAACAGGGAGGTCCTCTCCGCATCCATGGAGGCCTACCTGGCGGTAATCTCGAACAATCTCAACGTTGCGATGAAGAAGCTCGCCGCGCTTGCCGGCATATTCGCGGTTCCGATGCTCATATCGTCAATCTACGGGATGAACTTCCACGTCATGCCCGAGCTCGATGACTTATACGGATTTTACGTAGCGGTCTGCGTGATGCTGCTCGGCGCTGTGCTCACCTTCGCATTCTTCAGGATAAACAAGTGGATTTAGCCGGCCGGGTAAATCGTCCTGATTATGCTGACGACCTTCTCCACTATCTCAAGCGCCTGCTTCGTCTCCTCGAGAACTTCCTTTCTCTTCTCCTTCGTCTCATTGCGCATCCGCAGCCTTTCAAGCACCATCTCAAAGTCGCGGTTGTAGGTCTTTCCCACCCTGTCCAGGTGATTCAGCTGGTGAATTATACCCCAAGGGGCGACTTCGTTTTTCAGCGCGTTGAAAACTACCTCGGCCCCGTGCCTGCCAATGGCATCCCGGATATAGTTTGAAAGGCTCCACATCGTGGAGGCGCTGCGCGTGTACTGGTACCCCTTCTGATTAGCAATTGCCTGCGCCTCGTCAGTAACCATCTTGCTGTCCTCGATAAGCTTGCGCTTGATGCTCTTCTTGAAAGCTTCAGCGCACTTGTCTTTGCTGGCAGGGTCGGGATTACGGCCCTTTGCCATCCTCATGCACTTTTCGGTAATGGTAATATCATTCGGATTTCGAGGCCGGACAAAGTCCCTGAATTCATCGAATTTCAGGTACTCGGTATATGAAGAAATCCCCTCACTTTCGGATTGATTTGCAAAGGCTGCCTGGCGCAGCTCCTTGACCCTGTTATTGAGCTGCAATATGTGAGTAGGCGCTTCTATTCCCAGCGCCTTCATGTAAATCCTTAGCACCTTGTGTTTTGCCTTGGTGGGATTGGTTATCTCCTTTAGGCGCAGCGCCCAAAAATCCGCAACAAGCGCCTTCTCCTCTTCGGTTGCGCTTCCCAAGCCCGCGGCCTTCTCCGCCCAATACCCCCTGATTCTCTCCCTTGAGTACGCATGCGTCACAACGTGTATCAACGCGTCGAACACTTCCTGCTTCCCGATGAATTCGAGCTTCTCCCTCTGCCGCTCGCTCAAAGGCCCCTCAAGCCTCCATCCCGGGGCTGGAAGGTCGCGCATTGCCTCGTAGGCCTTCTCGCCATATCGCCGTCTTATGTGCTCGCTTGGCCTAGAGCTGCGCCATGCAAGCTGCAGTTCCCTGAACATGAATCCTTTCTCATCGAGCTCATGGTATGCCTGCGCGAGTACGTCCATGCCTATCTTGCCGAAGTCGTTCTCCCTTATCGCATCGATGACTTTTGGATGGATGAGGATTACGGACACCGTTCCGCACTCTTTTGTCGGAAATTGGAACAGCAGCGCAAGGCGCCCGTTCGGCTTCTCTTCAGTCTCTAAAACAATCGTGTTCTCGGGTATCATGCTGTTCGCAGGGTGGTTCTTCTTTATGGCGCCATTGAGCGCGAGGAATGTGCTCATCGGCAGCACTTTTCCCGGTATGTTGCCCAGGAAGGGGTGCTTGAGGATGGCTTCGCATGCTCCAGTCTCGCGGTCTGTCCTTCTTATCTCAAGGAACGAATCGTGGGCGAGCGCATCCCTTAGCTGTGCGATTCGCTCCGCATTGTGCCTGCTGGCCTCTTCGAAGGTTGCAGGCTCCCACTCCGCCGGCTCCAGCGCCAGCTTTGCAAGGTATCTTTCGGCAGGCCCGCACTGCTTCCGTGCCCTCTCGAGGATTCGGTTGAAATCCAGGTGGATTTCCTCCTTCTCGCCAAGTTCGGGCTCGCGCTCAAACCTGCAGGCTATTGCATTGAAGTTCTTGATGAGCTTCTCGCCTTCCTCCCCAGTAACCACCTTGCCTTTCCTGTCAAGTATGGCACAGCTGATTGCATCGCCCGTTGGGACCGTGAACAGCCAATTGCCCTCCGCATCCCCGACCAGCACCTTCGCGCCCTTCTCATCGTAAAGCACAGTGTTCCCGTCCACATCCCTCATCTGGCGCAGCCGCCCCTTCGGGTCGTATATCGCGTCCTCGCCGAGCTTGTTCACGACGAGAGTGTAGTTCTTCGAGAAGACGACGTCGCTGCCATCCATGCATATCTCCAGCACATTTGTGCCATCCGCATTGGAAGTCACCCCGTATCCGTCAATCGAGAAGCGCGTCTTCATGCCCGGCGCGCGCACGGATTCGGTCGTGACCGGCGCTCCCTTCTTCGCATTCTCCTCCACCATCTGTATGTCCGCTTCAACTAGCCCTGCGAATTCCGGCCTTGCGTCCCTCTTCCTGGCCTCAAGGAAATCCAGCGCCTTGTTCCAGGAGCCGGCATAGGACCCGTAGTCGCGCACAAGGGAGACCAGGCTTTCCATCGCCTTCTCGCGAATCTTCGGCCCGGTATCCCTGCCGGTGACGATTGCAAGCGGCAATTTCGCCCCATGCCTCAGTGAATTCGAAATGTAATGGTAGCCAAGCTCGTACTCCAATTTCAGCGTGAGCTTATTGAACTGCTCGACAATATGCAACTGTTTCGCGTCAAATGTGGCGAGCCCTATCTCCTTTTCCAACCGTTTTTTCTCGCGCAAATATGCCTCTTTTGAAATCTTCCCTTCGTCGCACGCCCTCTTGCACTCCTCAATCTTCTTTTCAAGTTCGGGTATGCATTTCTCGAGCAGGTATGCCTCGGCATTCGCCGCAGTGGAAGCGACTTTGGCATATTCCTCCTCAAGCTTGCCGAACGCCTCCCCAGTTTTCCGCTCGTAATCCCCTTCGCTCTCCTCAATCGCCGCGGCCCTTTCGTGTTCATTCCTGAATTTTGCTTTCCCTATCTCCGCCTTCTCCGCCTTCAACTCCTCTTCATACCTCGTCTTTATCCCGCTCCTCTCAGCAATATACCTGTCCTTGAGGTATTTGGAACGCGCATTCAGGTCGTTCCACATGTCGCTCATGGCCTTCCTTTCCGTATATTCCTTGAAGCTTTCCTTGGGAGCCAGGGCTACCGATTTCTGGGGTTCCTTGCTCTTTTCGGTCTCAGCGGGCGCCATGCTATTCTCACGATTTTCAGGTATATAATGCAGTCGCTTCGGCGGAGGCTTTAAATTCCGCACCGGCAAAACAACTTCATGAAGAAGGAGGCTCCGAGGGGAGACGCCGCAGCATTCCTGCTTATCTTCGTGATTGCGGCAGCCGCATTGGCATTGCTCCCCAGCCTCTTCCTTACCAAATGGTTCATCGATGACAAGGACCCTTCCTCATTCGCGGGCATAGTGCTCCTTATGGCGCTCCTGCAACTGGTGTTCTTCTTCACAAAGGAGGCTACGCCTTCCATTGACTGGAGGGGCTGGGCTGCGGCCTTGGTCCTTTTCGCCCTTGGCGCGTCCGTCCTCCTCTTCCTTCCGTTCGAGCTCTCCTTGGGCTTCTGGTATTTCAGGATGGACATGCTTGCGCTTTCCTTCTTCCTCGCGGGCGCGCTCGCCCTTCTCTTCGGCGCTGAAGCCCTCTGGAGGATGCGCTTCCTCCCGATATACTCCCTCCTCGCCTGGCCCGTCATCGCCTTGCCGCTCATCTGGCTCGAGCCCCATCTGACGAGTTTCACCGCAGACTTCCTGCAATTCTTCGCATCCACGTTCGGGCTTGCGATAACCCGCGGGGCCGGCAACGTATTCACGACGCCTGCCAGCGAGATACCGATAATAATCGCGCCGGCATGCGCGGCCCTTGCGGCAATCCTCGGCTTCGCGGCCTTCGTCCTGCCGTTCGCCTACCACCTTCGCGGGAAGCTCAACAAGAGGGTGACCTGGCTCGCACTCGGAGTCGTGCTTGTGGGGCTGCTCAACCTTGCGAGAATCGCAATCGTGGCCCTGCTCTGGAGCTACTTCGGACTCACGAGCGCGGTTTCGTTCTTCTACAATTTCAGCGGAACCATGCTCTTCAACATCTCGGTCCTCGCGGTGCTGCTCCTCATCCCCGTCTTCGGGCTCTCCTTCCCGCCCCTGCGCGGCGCATCGGTTTTCAGGGAAGGAATACATGCATCATTCTCCAAGTCCATCCGCAGCCTGCGCGCCTCCGCCAAAATGCTTGCGCCGCCCATTCTCGCGCTCGTAATCCTGACCGCGGGCTTCTATCTGCTCGATTCGAGCGTGATGGTGAATTACTCCTGGCTTGAAAATTTCGGCGGGCAGCAGTTCTCCACGGTCCAGGCGAACCCTGACGAGCTCCCATACCCTGACGACTGGGACTTCATCGCCTCGGACACCGGCTTCTCCGCAAACTACACTGTGAGCAGGTTCATCTTTGAAATGCCGGACGGCAGCCAGGTGCAGGCCATGGCCTTCTCCTCTTCGAACTCCTCCGCGCTCTCATTTAGCGCTGAGGATAAGTTGCGCTCGGAAGGCTATACACTCCAGCGCGAAACCCTCACGCCAATCGGGTACGGAATAACCGGGAGGGGCGTTTCCTACTATAAGAACGGCACCTACTACTCGACATTCTACTGGACGCAGCCCGCGGTGTTCGGCGGAAGCCCCACCTATGCCGCCTTCCTCTTCACAATGGGCGATGATGAAAACTACTCCCATGCCTCCAGCCTGCTGCCTATCGCACGGGAGTTCAGGAGAAGGCTCAACACAATGCCGGAACCCGCCTGATAATTGCCCTCGGTGCCCAGCTATCCTTCGCTTCCCGGCAGCAGGGAATTCGCAGCGCTCAGCGCTCTTCGTAAATGCGCCCATGCGCCGAACTGACGAATTCCCAGTCTATGTTCTTCATGAAGGCCTCGATATACTTCTTCCTCGCGGTCCCGTAATCGAGGAAGTAGGCATGCTCGTAAACATCGAGCACGAGCAATGGTGTGGCATTCCAAACCCCGTGCGTGTGGATGTCCAGCGAGTAGTTGTGCAGCTTCCTGTCATTCCAGTTGTAAGCCAGCACCACCCAACCGCGCGCAGCAAGCCCGGAAGCCTTGAAGTCCTCCTCCCATTTCGCATAGGAGCCGAAGTCCCCCCCAATCATCCCCTGAATCTTTCCCTTCGGCTTCCCGTCCCCTCCGAGAGAATCGAAGTAGGCCTCGTGGAGCAGGATGGCGTTCGTGGCGAAAGCCTCCTCCCTCCAAAGCTCGCCGACAAGACTGTAGGTCGCGTTCGCCTCGCTCCTGTCCGCAGCCGCGAGCTTCGCCTCGATCTCGCCCAGCTTCTTCACATAGCCGGCATAGAGCACATCGTGGTGCTCCTGAAGCTGCCTCAGGGAAAGCCCCTCGATTCCCTTCTGCAATGCCGCTTTCAGCGGCTTAACTACTCTTTCCACCATGCCACCACCTCATCAACAGAGAATTGCCTACGACTGAAAACGAGCTGAATGCCATCGCGGCGCCAGCAATCATCGGGTTCAGCAGGAAGCCTGAGAACGGATAAAGAATGCCTGCCGCAACCGGAATCGTGATTATGTTGTAGAAGAAAGCCCAGAAGAGATTCTGCCTTATCTTCTTCATCGTATATCTGCTCAAATCAATCGCAGCAACCACGTCGCGCAAATCGTCCTTGATCAGCACGATATTTCCGGTCTCGAGCGCCACGTCGGTTCCGGAGCCAATCGCGATGCCCACGTCCGCCTGCGCGAGCGCGGGCGCATCATTAATTCCGTCGCCGACCATCGCCACAATCTCCCCTTTCTTCTGCAGCTCCTTCACCCTCTTCTCTTTCTCTTCAGGCAGCACGTTCGCCATGACTTCCGTTATCCCCGCTTCGTGCGCAACCGCCATCGCGGTCTTCTCATTGTCTCCGGTAATCATTGCCACCTTAAGACCCATTTTTTGCAGCGCCAGAACGGCTTCCGCTGAGCCTGGCTTGAGCGCATCCGCGACCCCAAGCACGCCAACCAGCTTTCCGCCAACCGAAACGAGCACGGCCGTCTTGCCTTCCTCCTCCAGTTTAGTAACCTCGTTCCCAGCCCTCGCCGCAACTTCTACCTTCTCCTTCGCCATCAGCGCGCGGTTCCCAACAGCAACGCGCCGCCCCCCAACCTCAGCAAGCACCCCTCTTCCCGGAACCGCCTTGAAATTTCTCGCCTTCTCCACTCGCACCTTTCTCTTCTCCGCCCCGCCCACAATCGCCTCGCCAATGGGGTGCTCGGACCCCTTCTCAGCCGAAGCAGCGCAAGCCAGCAGCTCCTTCTCGCTGAGGGTGCCGAGTGGCATGATGTCAATCAGTTCAGGCTTGCCCGTAGTCAGCGTCCCTGTCTTGTCCAGGATTACAACGCTGATTTTCCCGGCGGCCTCGAGCGCCTCTCCGCCCTTAATCAGGATTCCATTCTCAGCGCCCTTCCCTGTCCCGACCATTATCGCGGTAGGCGTAGCCAGCCCCAATGCGCACGGGCAGGCGATAATCAGCACGGAAACTAGGATTGACATCGCAAAAACCAGCGGTGGCGCACCGAGTACCATCATCGCTGGCGCAACAAAATACCAGAATCCGAAGGCGAGAAGCGCAATCGCAATCACCACGGGCACGAAATACGCGGCAACAACATCAGCGAGCCGCTGTATCGGCGCCTTGCTGCCCTGCGCTTCCTCAACCAGGCGTATTATCTGCGCGAGCGTAGTGTCCTTGCCCACTTTCGTTGCCTTCATCCTGAAAGAGCCCAGCTTGTTCATCGTTGCGCCGATCACTTCGCTTCCCTTCCTCTTCCCAACAGGCCTGCTCTCCCCGCTAATCATCGACTCGTCAACATGGGATTCGCCTTCGACTACGATTCCATCGACAGGAATTCGCGCTCCTGGCCTGATTACAAGGATGTCGCCCATCCGTACATCCTCAGCAGCCACCTCAACCTCTCTCCCACTCCTAACAATTCTCGCGGTCTTCGGCTGCAGGCTGATGAGCCTTTTCACAGCCTCGCCTGTCCTCCCTTTCGCAGCCGCCTCAAGGTATTTGCCGAGCAGGATGAAGGTGATGATGACCGCCGCGCCGTCGTAATACGTCACCGCAAGCGCAGGCCCGAGAAAGGCAGGCGCGAAGGTGGCGACAGCGCTATACAGGTAGGCTGCGCTAGTGCCCATCGCAATCAGGGTGTCCATGTTTGCGGAAAGCGACCTGAGCGCTGCCAGGGTTCCCCGGTAGAATCTCCAGCCCGCGATGAACTGCACCGGCGTCGCCAGGATGAAGAGAAGCAGGTTCGTGGTTCCCGCGTCCGCAATCCTCGCCCCGAAAATCTCCGGGAAGGAGAGGATGAAAATCGGGATGGCGAGCGCGGCGGCGAGAACGACGTCCATCTCGAGCCTGCCCATCTCCTTCTCCCGCATATGGTGCGCGTGCTCACCAGCACCCATGCCTTCCATGAGCGGCTCCGCATCATATCCGGCGTTCCTTATCGCCGCAATCAGCTTCCCGGGCCCGACATGCTGCTCTGCCTCGATATATGCCTTCTCGCTTGCGTAATTCACATTAGCAGAAGAAACTCCCGGCACCTTCCTCAGCCGCTTCTCAATAGTAGCCGCGCAGCCGGCACAGTCCATTCCGGAAACGCCGAGAATGATGCGCCTACCTTTCGTCCCAGCCACGCAGATAATGGCGCCGCAACCTGTTTATATATTTGCGGGCAAATCCCGTTTATGGTCTGGATACTGAACGCGGGCGGGCTGAGGGAGGAGTTCGACCAGCTCAAAGTGCAGCGCACCTGCCTGCGTGCAGGCGCTGAAAAGGAGACTGCGGAGAGGATTGCAGCCGAGGTCGCATCCAGCGTGCGCGATGGCATGACTACCAAGCACATACTCAAGCTCACGCTCAAGCTGCTCGAGAAGCTGGAGGCGCCGCACGTCGTCGCCCGCTACGACCTGAAAGGCGCAATCATGAGGCTCGGCCCGGCGGGCTTCCCGTTCGAGACCTTCCTGGGCGAGGTGCTCGGGGAATTTGGCTACAAGACCAGGCTGAGGCAGATTCTCCAGGGGTTCTGCGTCACCCACGAGATTGACGTAATCGCGGAGAAAGACGGCGCAAGGGGAATGATAGAGTGCAAGTATCGCAACTCCTCAGGAGACTACATCGGAATAAAGGATGCGCTCTACACCTACGCCCGCTTCCTCGACCTGGTAGATGGCCACAAAGCGGGCAAGTGCGAGGAGTTCGGTCAGGTCTGGCTCGCGACCAACACCAAGTTCTCCGAGGAGGTGCTCAAATACGCGACATGCAAGGGGATGAGGCTTATAGGATGGAGATACCCGAAGGGCGGAAGCCTGGAGGAGATGGTTGAGTCTAAGCGCCTCTATCCCATAACAGTCCTCCGCACCCTCGATCCCCTTTCCCAGCGGAGGTTCGCCGCGGCCGACCTGATGCTCTGCACGCACGCGGCCCGGCTCTCCCTCGATGAGCTGCACGATAAAACTGCGCTCCCAACGAGGAAGCTCGCAATAATAATGGACGAGATAGCACAGGTCTGCGGAGGGGACTGAAGGCATATGGCAATGTACGACGTGATTGTTGTCGGCGCCGGCCCTGGCGGCTCGAGCGCGGCCCGCGCATGCGCGAAGAAGGGGCTGACGGTGCTCCTCATTGACCAAGCGGAATTCCCGCGCTACAAGCTGTGCGGGGGCGGCGTAACTGAAGCGGCGAGGCGCCTCCTCGGCTTCAACATCCCGAAGGAGATTGCCGAGAGGGAGGCGCGCGGGATGAGGTTCATCCACGAAAATGTCTCCCTTGAATTCAAATCCAGCAGGCGCGTGGTCACCATGGTGATGCGCGACGCCTTTGACAATTTTCTCGCGGAGAAAGCCGTTGATGCGGGCGCTGAATTCGCCCAGGGCGAGAGGGTGCTCGGAATGAAGAAAGGCAGCAACTGCGTCGAACTCGCCACCTCAAAAGGCATGAGAAAGGCGCGCTGCGCAATCGGCGCGGACGGGATAACCAGCGTGCTTGCCAGCTCCGTCCGCCCGCCATTCCACAGGGACGAGATTGGCGCGACCGTCGGTGCGGAGATCCCGGCGAAGGAGAAAGAGATAGACCGTGAATTCGGTGACATGGTAGAGATAGAGACCGGCATGCTCGGGTTCGGCTACGGCTGGATATTCCCTAAAAGGCGCACGCTCTCCTTCGGCTACGGCGCATACCTTGACAACTCCGCGGGAGTCCGCGGCGCGCTCATAGGCTATCTGGGGAGGCACGGTTTCCGCAGCGGCTACAAGATAACCGGGCACATGATTCCGTTCGGCGGAACCATGAAGCGGTGCTGGGGCAACCGCATCCTGCTCGCAGGCGATGCCGCGGGCTTCGCGGACCCGTTCCACGGGGAGGGGATAAGATATGCCATTCGCTCGGGCCAGATAGCGAGCGAGGTCCTTGCGACTGCGCTCGAGGACAGCGACCTTTCGGAAAAATCCCTCGCCCACTACGGCGCGCGCTGCTACGACGAGTTCGGCAGGGAGCTGAAATGGGCGCGCAGGCTCGCGAGGGTCGTATACCGCGACTTCGGCCTCTTCTTCCACCTCGCGAAGAAGAACCCGTCCGTCCTCGAGAACTACTGCAAGACCATTTTCGGCGAGCTCGGCTACAAGGAGTTCTTCCTCTGGTCCGCGCCCCGCTTCCCCATGTTCGCGCTCAAGAGCGTAGTCTGAGCATAAGGTTTAAAGGCGGGCCAAAATAAGTGATACCTGTGAGACGGATGAAAAGTTCCGCATATCTGCTCGTGGGCGCTTTGTTAGCCGCTACCGTGCTTCTCTTCGGGTGCCTTGGGCAAAACTCAAAACAGGCCAGCTTCACCGGCGGCGGAGGGTGCGTAAGAACGGGCAGCGCCGTGGACGGATGCAAGGTCTTTTGCAACGGTACCATCACGAACAGCGGTGGCGCGCCCGGGTCCGCAAGAATGAGCTTTGACATTGTCGAGGACAACGGTTGGCACAAATCGTATACGCTCGGCCCATATCCCCTGCAGCCCAACCAGACCCAGCGTTGGAGCATGACCATGTTGTATGCCGACTGCAACAGGGCATATGGCATCGGCGGTGTTAGCATACAGGGCGTGGATTGAAAGAAGAAGGGCTTTTTGGAAGCAACCGGTTTCAGAAATTATTCCTAATTTCTTTCTTCCGTCAGGCCCTGGCATGCAACTGTTGGCCTCCAACGCACGTTTTTGCCTTTTTTTTGCGCTTTCGTCGTTGCATTCCAGCGTTTTTCCCACCGGATGCTTCCGTAGGTAATTACGCAGTACTTATATAAATACTTACGCTTCCTAGGCGTAATGAAATAATAAATTCGGAAAAAGAAAAGGAAAACTGAAACGGTTTATTTCTTCCCTTTTTTCGCAGGACCGAATTTCGCCCCACATTCAGGGCAGAATTTCGCGTCCTTTGCGATGAGCGCGCCGCATTTCACGCAAGCTTTCTGCCCGCCTCCTGCGGCTGGCTGCTGGCCCGCCTGCTGCGCCATCCCTGCGCCCATGGTCGGAATCATCGCGATTCCTGCGCCGAACGCAGCGCCGCCTCCGCCGCCTTTCGCGAGCTCGCGGCTGCTCTGCACCATCATGTCCTTCGTCAGGACCATCTCGCTGCGCGCGCCGCTCTTGATGTAGAATAGCCGCTCCTGCCACTCTTTCCAGGTAGCCTCATCCTCTGGCCTCAGGCTAACTCCTGAAATCTTCAGGTCAATCAGCCCGATTCCGAACCTTGAGAGCTCCTCACCAATCTTGCTCTTCACTTCCGCGCTCGTCTCATCGAGCTTCGTGTAAATCTCGTCGAACGGGAAGCCCGCGAGCGTGTCCATGAACTTCTCCAGGAAGAACCCGTTCAGGTAGTCGCGGATTTCCTGCGCGCCATATCCCGGCTTCGTTCCCACAACTCCGATAACGAAAAGCTTGGGGTCATCAATTTTGAACCAGAATTCACCGAAAGCCCGGATTCCGACCTGGACAAATTTCGGCACCTGCGGGTCGTTCGAGAGCTTCAGCATAACGGGCTGGGGCGTCCCGAATTTCCCCTGCGCCTTCCGTACAGTCACGAACACCACTTTGCACTGGAACGGCGACTTCCCGAAAACGAGCTTGAACGCCTTCGTCAGCAGCGGCAGGTTCGCAGTCGTGAGGGTGGTCCTTCCAGGCCCAATCACGTCGTATGCCTTCCCATCGCGGTAGAAGACCGCCTGCTGGCTCTCGTCAACTATCAATTGCGAGCCCCACTGGAACTCCGTCCCCGGGTAGGTGTAGACTATCTCGTCGTCGGTCGTCTGGTCCCATTTGATTACATCAACCATTCATCTCACCTCATTCAAGCCTCAGAAGAACATCCTTTCGCTGGTCGAACTTCTTGTCAAAATCATTCACGGCACCCTTCAGCTCCTTCACCGTTTTCGGGATGCCGGCGGAGTCGTCAGTTATTTCACTCGCAAGCCCGTCAACAATCTTGCCCATCTCATTCGCATCCTTGAAAAGGGCCATGTCGAACTCATAGACCTCATCCAGCGCATCCTCCTTGATTTTAATTGCGCTGAAGAAGCCGGCATAGCCGTAATCGGCCATCTCCACCTTCCCGATAATCTTGTCCATCAGCGCGGTTATGGCATTCATGGCGGAATACTGCGCAGCCATCTTCGAGTCCACCATGTCCCCATAAGCAGCATCAATCTTCGAATCAACCTCTTTCAGCTGCCCTGCAAGCTTCATCCTCAGGAGCTTGTCCGCCTCCCTTCTCAGCTCCTTCTCCTTGTAGCCGGCGAACCCGGGAACCCATGTCTCGAGTTGCTCTAAAAATCGCTTGTTTCCCATTACCCTTCCCTTGACATCCTTAGGAGCGGCCATCTGTCCACCTCCAAATCCTTCTGTTCCCGCTCGTTATTAAACGTTTTCTATCTTGCCTTTTTCACATCTCCCTTAATCAGTTCCCAGAGAACCGGCCTGAGCTTCTCCCCGAGCAGTTCGGACTGCCTCGCCTCCTCGATCATGTCCCCGTCTTTCGGCTTCAGCTCTGAGTATATCGCCCCTGCGATGTTGTAAGCCATCATCGAGAGCTCGGTCATTTCGCCGCTGTATTCGGCTGGAAACGCGTCCGACTTCTTCCTGCAGACATATTCCAAGTACTCGTAATGCGATTCGTTCCTTGCAATCCTCCCGAGCTTCTCCATGTCAATCCTCGCCATCAGCCCGGACACGGTTTTCTCCCGTTCTGCATTATTGTGCATCCCGGTGACAATCGGGGGCATGCTCGTCTCCTGCTGCGGTGCCGAAGCCTTGCCGTTTATGCGCGTGACGAAAACATGCGCGCCCTGCAGCTTCCCGTTCTGAAACACGGATTGCGGAACGCAGTAGAACTCGAGCTCCCCATATTTCACAAAGTAGCTGCCATTACTTCCCCGCGTTACGTTTCCGGAGAGTATGGCGCCTATAGCCTCATCCTTTGAGAGCATTTCCCTGCAGTTCTTGTTTATCTTTATCAGCAGCTTCATTTCCCTGACCTCTTTCTTCATCTCATCGGGCTCCAGCTCCAGATTCTTGAATTCCACCTTATCCCCATTCTGCTGCTGGCCCACTACATCCATACGCCGCGGCCTCAGCCTTCCGAGCTCCCTTCGGATTTTCTCCTTTGAGCCCCCGTCGTTCACAGCCACCAGCCCCTTCCCAAGCGCGTCCATTGCCCTGTATTCCTGCCCCCACTCCATGTAAATCGCCGCAGCCCCGAGCCATCCTTCCCCGTCATCGGGCCTTACCTCGGCATAGGCGATGAAATCCTTCAGCGCTTCTTCGGGCCTTCCCATCCGCTTCCTCACCTCGCCTCTCCTCCTCAAGGCAGGCGGAAAGGCCGGGCTTGCCTTAAGAAGTTCGTTAAGCGCCATCTCAGCCTTCGGAAAGTTCCCCGCGTCCTGGTAAATTTCCGCCTTCCTCAGCCGCAGGAAAAGATATTCCGGATGCTGCGCAAGCTCCCTGTCGATGAGCAGAAGTCTCCGTTCCTTCGACTCCTCGCCATTTAGCCTATCCATCGCCTTCTTCTCATCTTCAGCAAGCCTGAAGGCAGGCACCGCATTTGGCTTCTCGCAGCCCATCTTATCCACGGCGTTCCTCTCGTTCCCGGTCAGTGTTAAGACTGGCGCCGCACTTCTCTGCAGCTCGGCAGCAGGCGCAGCTTCCGCCTTTTTTTCCGTTCTAACCCGCGCAGACTTGGGCTGGTCCATGAACCTTCCTTTAAACCAGTCTTCCATCCCCGGGACGCGCGCCAGCTCCCGTTGCAGGTCCGAGAGGAATACTTCCTTGCTCTGGGTTGATGCGCGGGAAGCTGCCACCAGCAGCATGCAGGCCCTGAACGGCTCCTCCTCCACCATCTTGTCGAAGCGCCCGTCCCCAAGCAGCCTCCTGGCAGTCTTGAGCCTCTCGACCCCGAGCGTTTCCACGGCCTCGCAAAATGATTTGAGAATGAACTGGTTGTTCAGCAGCTCCAGCTCCAGCACCCACTCCTTCCCGAAAACACCCTCTTCCACAAGCTCGCACATCACCCTTCCCTTCTTCCCGACCTTCGCCGTGCCGATCTGGACCGCAAATGCCCAAGAGAACCATTCCCGCGTCCCCACGAAATAGTTGCTCAGCTCTTCCAGCATCTTCGGGAAAAAGACATCGGGCTGCTCCACCGGCACCTTGTATGCCGCGTACAGGATGCTGCACATGACCGACGGTGTCTCATCCATCTCCCGCATGAAGCTCTTCTTCCCGAGGTGCTCAAGCACCTGGCCGAACGAATGGATGCCGAGCCTGTCCGCCGATTCGCAGAACTCGGCAAAATACCTGCCGCCTTCCAGCCTTATCAGCCATTCCTTCGTGAACATTCCGTTATCAACGAGCCCGCTAAGCATCTTGTCGTGCTTTCCGTTCCTCTTAAGAAGCCCCTGCCACGCATCCGTTTCCTTCGGCGGCTGCACCTGGTGCGGTTTGAACACGGGCTATTCCGCTCAGTTCAGGATTAATACCTTATCCTCTCGACGAACCCCTCAACCAGCCTGACTGCATTCCGCGCCCCGTTCTCCGAATCCCTTGCCAGTTCCGCAAGCTTCCCCAGCTTCCCGTTGTGCTTCCTCTCGTTCTCCCGCAATCTTCTCAGCGCGCCCCCCAGGCTCCCGATTTCATCGACCGTAAGCATTCTCCCCAAACCCAATTTCTCATACTGCCTCGCATTGCTCTCCTGCTCGGGCTGCCCCCTGTCCGGGACAACGACCGCGGGCTTCTCGAGAAGGATTGATTCCATCACCGATGAATGGCCGGCGGGAATAACGAGGAAATCGGCCGCAGCGGCATAGGGGAGCACCTCGGGCAGGAACCTTCTCAGCTTCAGGTTCCCGATATCCGCATCCTTCTTCACGAAAAAGCTCGCAACCATGAACTCGAACTCGGGCATCCTCTTCGCGGCCTTCACGACCTCTCCGAGCAGCCCTCCCCTGAACCGCTGCCCCCCGAAAGTCACCAAAACCTTCGGCTTCCCCGATTCCCATTTTGCAGGCCTTGCTTTCCTGAAGCACAACTGGTTCATCGGGCCCGTGAAAAATGTCTTCTTCCTCATCTCCATGCCCTTCGAAAGCAGGGGCAGGCAAATGGTGTTCGGCGGGCTGAAATCGGGTATGAGCACCTCATCGGAAAAGCCGTAGGGCATGGAGAGCGGCATGTCCACCAGCCGCCTCACCGCTTCCGCAGGCACCCTCGCCCTCGCAAGGATTCTCAGCGCCCTCAGCCTCCTGCTCCCCATGACCGGCAGGCGCGAGAACTGGAATTCGCTCTGGTTGGTTACGTAGAAGGTAGGCAGCCCCGCAATCGAGCCCGCAATGACCGTTGAAAGCCTCGAATCCGAGATTACGGCATCCGCCCCCATCTGCCCTATCTTCCATCTCTCCCTCCCATAAGAGCGCATCAAATCCAGCGGAGTGTCATAGCTCTTTATGATGCTGGAGACGATGTCGAACCTTCCGCCTTTCCCGGTCATCCTTATCTCGGGGAAAGTCTCGAAGGTATTCATCCCCTCCTTCTTCATGACTTCCAGCGAATCCCCATAACCCGCAAAAACAGCCTCGTGCCCCCTCTCCTTGAGCGCGTGGTGGAGGCCAATCATCCTGCTTGTATGCCCGAGCCCTTCACCGCAGAGAGAAATGAAGAAACGCATGGAACGGATTAGCCTCAGGCGGATATTTAAAATGCAGTCTTCTTGCGCGACCGGCCCTACCCGGAGATGTTCTCGATTCTAGAACGGTATCCGTATCCGAATCCCAGATGCGCCTGCCTATCTCTTCCACGCGATTGCCATTCCCGCGGCTAGCGCCAGCGCGATTCCCGGGATGCATTGCTGCGAGGGCGCAGGGGTGGGCGTCTCGATTGGAGACGGGCAGGGCGCGAAGTTGCAGTCAGGCGGAATCCTTCCCACCGCACTCCCATCCGGGCAAATCAGCGCATCGACGGTGCAGGCAACCGGGGTTTGCGTCCCCTCAGGGGTTGGCGTAATCTCAGGAGTCTGCGTGGGTTGCGGGGTTGCGGTTGGCGCAGGCGTCGCTGTTGGGGCGAGTGTCGGAGAGCTGACTGGCGTTGGCGTGATGGCTGGCGAGGAGGTTGGCGAAGGCGTTGCTATCGGCGTAGGCGTTGGAGTCGGAGCGGGAGTCGGCGTCGCCTCTGGAGTCGGCGTTGGCGTTGCTGTTGGTGACGGAGTCGGCGTAGGCGTGGGTGTCGACAGCTCGCTAGCCCTCAGTAGGATGAACGGCTTATTAGTGCCCGTCCCTGAAGTGATATTCACGGCCCCGGAAGTGTAGACATAGCCGTCAGCACTCACACCCATTGAGCCAGTGCCAGGGGGGACGCCTGGAAACACATAATAGCCCGCGCTGTCCGTGGTGGTGCTCAGCACAGTCGAAGGCGGCACGGTTATCGCCACGTGCGCACCCTCTATTCCTGCCCCACTGCTGTTCAGCACATGGCCGTAGACGCTGCCAGAAAGGGTTTCGCCAGCCCTCAGAAGGACGAAATCCTTCCTACTACTTCCGTTCGGGGTGACGTTCACATTGTCGGAAATCACCAGATAGCCGTCCTTGCTCACGCCCATCAGGCCCATGCCTGCGGGGACATTTTGAATCCTATAAAAGCCCGTACTGTCCGTGGTGGCATACAGCGTCGGTCCAGATGTGTGGAGTGATACGCTCACACCTTCCACCCCAGTTCCACTGTTGTTAGTAACAGTGCCGTAGACCTGGCCCGGAAGGGGCGTTGGCGTAGGAGTTGGCGTGTTCGGGTTGAACGGAGTCGGCGTTGCGGCAAAGGCCGCTGCAGATGCCAGTACTACCAGCAGAAGAATCGGATATGCTTTCATAACACTCACCGCATCTTGTTCGTAGCCGCTGTTTAAAATTGTTTTGGGGCTATCTCTCCACGCGCTTACCCGGGACTATTTATATCCGAATCTCATAAAATCAGCATGACTGGTGAAAGGGCAGAGGGCGCCTCCGCTGAATTTCTCGCAGCGCCCGTCAAATCGGCCCTTATCGTCCGCAACCCCAAGAAGACGGAGTTCGCGGAAATCGAATCCTCGGTCCGCCACTACCTGAAAACGCACAAAATCGCGATAGCCAGGAACGCTGCGGACGCGGACTTCCTCATTACGCTTGGCGGGGACGGGACTATCTTCTACGCCCATGCGAAATACCGCGATGCCAACCTGCCCATTTTCGGCATCGGCACGGTAAAGAGCTACATCTGCCAGGCCACCAATGAGAACTGGGCGCAGAAGCTCAGTGAGATGCTAAAGGGCGCTGAACTGGAGAAACGGTACCTTCTTTCCTACACGCTCGGCAGCTTCAAGGGCACGGACGCGCTCTGTGACATCGTGCTCGTGCGGAGCATCCACAACAAGCACCTCCAAAACCCCTACCGCATCATACCCTTCCAGATAACGGTTGATGGAGAGCCGGTGCAGATGCGCGCCGACGGCCTCATCTTCTCGACCGCAACGGGCTCCACGGCATACAACAGCTCGGTCGGCGGCCCGGCCCTTCCGATGGATTCCACCAACTACGTAATGGCAGGCATAGCGCCATACCGGGTTCCGGAACGGTTCCGCATCCTTTCGGGAAAATGCACCTGCCGGGTGGAGGCCTGGCCCGAAATCAACCTTGCGCTCGTGGTTGACGGCATGGTTGCCAAGGACCCTGCTTACGACTGCACCAAAAGCCGCAATCCGCCTCCGCTCGAAATCTTCCAGAGCAAGGATGCGGCGAAATTCCTCAAATCGGAATCCCCTTCCCACGTCAGAGGCTTAGAAGGCAAGGACCAGTTCTTCGCCTACCATTTCAATAAGCGCCCGCGCATTGCCCCGGTATGCGAGACAAAGAAGAGGTGCCCGGATGCACGTTGAGGTCAAGTCCAACAACCTCACGAAGGACAGGGTTCCCGCATTAGAATCGCCCTTCCGCAGGATACCCGCCTTCGACGTCACGATTTCCGCCCTTGACAAGGAAATTCCCTATGTCCTGGGGCGCAACGCAACGGGCAAATCGCAGCCGGGCGGGTTCGAGACCGCAAAAGTCCACACAATCCGCAACGCCTTGCTGATGAAGGATTTCGCATGGGTCTCCCCTTCCCTTACACAAGAAGGCAAGACCACCCTTCGCGACACAATCTTCAACCTCTACGAATACGCCAGGCGCGTCTACTCCTACGATAAGATGGACCTCCACTTCGACTCCACGAAATATGGCGCGGTCTGGGCCCCGAGCATAGACACATTCTTCGTCGTGGACGGGCTCAAGGCATACGCAAAGAAGCTGCTCGGCGATACCGTCCACAAGGCGATTGAGCTTGGAAGCGGCTCCGGCTTCATCTCCAAATACGTGCTCAGCAGTGCGCGGAAGCTCAAGGAGCTCCATGCCATTGACCTGGACCCGGATGCGGTCAGGTGCAGCGCGGACAACATCCGCCCCCTTGCGGAGAAAAAGGGCGTCTATGACGTTGAGGCGCGGGCTGATGGCCTGGAATACATAATGAAGAATGGCGGGCAGTTCGACCTGGTTATATCCAATCCCCCTTACGTTCCCAGGCATTTCACTGAGGAGGGCAACCCCTATTCCGGCACCGGCCTTTTCATGGGGCTCGTGGAGAACTGCAATTCCTTCCTCTCATCCGGCGGAATCCTGCTTCTTAACGTCTCCAGCCTCGCGGAGCCCGAGCGCCTCACCGCAATCAGGAAGGCGGAGGCTGGCGGACTGAAATGCTACCAGATTTCCGAAATGACCGTCCCCTTCAAGGTGATGCCGGTCCAGAACGATTCGCAGTGGATGCAGTTCCTCCAGCAGAAGCGCGGGCTGCAAACCCAGTTCCACGATGGCTACGACTACTGGCACAAGCTCAATCTTTTTGCCGTGAAGAAGAGATAAGTGTGGCCAGTTGGCAGTCAATACGGCGGCTACCTAATCTTCTGCAGCGGCTTCTTCACCTTTTCTACTATGACATCCACTTTCTCAAGTCTAGCTCTGGCTAATACTATAACATCGCTCCATTTCGCTTCATTGCGTATCTCGTCCAGGTCAATCGACCTAGTAGCAACCGCAAACTGGATAACCTGATTCTCGTTTATTCTGACACCTCTGAGCACCGTCCCCCCCGCATCCATGAGGTCGACGCGTTCCAGCAGCCGGGGGTCAGCACCCCTGAGATCAGCGCCTGCGATAACGCAATGCGTGAGATCGAATCCGATTGCCATCAGATCTTCCCTGAACTTCTTGTTATCGGGTTTGTCAGTCCCAAAGCCGTAAACACCATTCTTGATATTTGCAATCACTTGCCACTTAGTCAGTTCTTCATTCGACCCCATCCGTATCACCACACATTTTTTTGCATTAAGAAGAATATATACCTCTGCCCTTCAGCTTCCCGTAAGCATCGAACAGCTTTTGGTCAACAAAGCGTACCCGCCTCACGCGTAAGTCGTCCTTCATGCTTCCACGCCCTCGCGTTTCACACGCTTCAAGAGCTTCGGGTTCCAGATCCACACGATTGTCTGGCCGGCGAATGAATCATTCCACGTTTCCTTTCAGGTACTTGATGGCAAGCTCCCTGTAACGCCGTGCTTCCGTGTCATCCGGATTTATTTCAAGCGCCTTGTCGAAAGCAGCTATTGCTTCCTCAAACCTGCCCAAATCGCCCAGAACGTTTCCCTTGCTATAATACGCATCCGAATTTCTTGGGTTTCTTTTTATCTCCTCATTAAAACATTCGATGGCGTCCTCATGGCGTCCCAGGGCACGAAGGGAGTTGCCCTTGTTTATCCGTGCAGCACTATTCGGGTTCAGTTTGAGAGCCTTATCAAAAGTTATGATTGCCTCCTCATGCCGGTTTGCGTGCTGAAGCTCAACGCCAGTCTCGTTCAACGCAAGCGCGGCCTGGAAAGCTGTTTTCTGCGCCAGTTTCACTGCCATGCCCTGACTTGCTCACGCGGAGAATATAATTATGCATCCTGGAGGAAGGGTTTCTTTCTAATGCTCATTGCTATTTCTTCGCCTTCCTCTCGCTCCGAACGCCCACCCAGATGCCGTCCGGGTCCTTCACGAAGCCCGTGGGCATCTCCCTGCCTCAGGACCAGTATTGCGATGGCAGCCCGGTCCGCTTAATCTCGTCCTGCGTCAGCAGCCCGAGCTTGTTCATCTCTCTAAGCACGCTAATGCTTCCGTTGATGGCAATGTTAAGCTCCTGGATTTCCGCTTTTTCGGCAATGTTTCTTGCAGCGCGCGCCGACATTTTCTCTGGAAATGCCGACTTAAGGAAGTCATATACTCCTTCCTGCACAAAGTTCCGAAGATCCTTTTCATTGATTTTGGCCCTTTCAACGCATCCGTTAACTATCTCGTCCCTTTCCGCCTTGCCGACAAGGCCATCCCTTGCCAGCAGCGCAATGAGCTGGACGCAGTTCTCCCTGACATAAGTATAGCCAGCATCGTCACCGCCTGAGTGGAGCGCACTGTTCATCACATCGCGAATAAGCGTTTCAGGCATGTAGTCCTGTTTTATCATCCCTTTGCGTGCAAGTTCCAAAAGCATGCCGCTATACTTATAACGTCGGCTAGAATCGATTGTGAAACCCGAGGCCAGGGTTTGGACGAGGGCAGGACAACGTGCCTCTCCGATAAGGTTTGCCTTCACCAAAGGCTCGAGCACCTTAAACGCGTTGTACCAATCATCGGGCTTCAGCTTAGGCAGGATGGCCTGCACCAGCTCATCAGCCTTCCCGGCCTCAATCGGGTGCGCCTCCACTGAATTTACAAAGAGCTCCAAGGCAGGTCCAGCAGTATAGGTATCGTACTCAAGCGACTTGGCTGCAATCTCAGCCAGTATTCCCCTAATCTTGGCTTCCGGTAGGATGGTGAACGTTATTCTCAAAAACGCGGCGCTTCTTTTCCTGTGATGCTCGTCTTTATCATAGAGAGAACGAGTGAATTCGGATGGCAGCGTGCCGGAGATGTCATCCATCTTGAGCACCTTGGTTTCAACGAGCTTGCTGAACAGCGAGAGTGCATGGTCTCCGGTCACGGAGTCATAAATGCCCATGTTTCCCTCCAAGTAATTGATAAAGCCCTTCACGTGCTTGCTCTCGAATAGGCTTTTGCCAGCTAGGTCATTGAGGCACTTGAACAGGTACTTGGAAATAGGCGCGGCAGAAAGCCCCTGCATCAGCTTTTCCGATGCAATTTTCGAAGAAGCTTCATCGAGCAGGTCCTGCTTTGCCAGGGAAGAAAAAACGTTCGCAGCCTCGAAATCCCAGTCTCTATCTTTGTTGGTGATATCGAAAACAACTCCCTCAACCAAGTCCTTGGAAACCAGCGTTTTGGTCAATTTCTCTTCTTTTATCAAATTGCCTAGGGAAGTCAAAGCGTTTCCCCGTATGATCATATCCGGGTCCTTAAGGTCCAGTTCCAATAGCTTGACCTGCTGTTGCGTGCGCTTATCAGGTGCGAATCTAGTGTGCATGCATAGATTGCTCACTTCCCGAATAATAAGCTAATCCCTAAGGCGGCGGGCTGCCTTTTAAATTCTGCCCGCTTAACCTTCTTCGCCTGACTTGTGGCCCGGCCGGCGGCGATTTCCGATGGCCGAAGTGCGCAGGATAATGGTGTGTGGCTGATGGGGAAGATTCCGACTCTGAACTGCAGGCAGTGCGGGGCTGAGATAAAGCTGCCCGAGCAGGCGGGGCAGATAACGTGCCCATACTGCGGGACGCCCCAGGTCCTCGACACTGGAGGCCTGCTTTTCCACTATTACATGCCCCCGGGTCTGAATGCCGCCGAAGGGAAGAAGGTCCTGATGGAGTGGATGAGCCGCCCGGACAAGGCTAAGAACCTCAACCTCAAGGCAGGCATCTCGAAGTTTGAGCTCAAGTTCGCGCCAATCTGGCTCTTCAAGTTCGTGCAGGGCGGAAAGGAGGAGGTCATCCTCGAGACCGCCAACCCCGAGTTGCACTGGTGCCCGCAGAAGCTGCCGCCCGGCGAGCTGAAGTTCTTTGATGAAACGAAGGTGAAGAACGCCGTCGAACCGTCAATCAAGGCGGATAACGCGCTGACCAGGATGGAGACAAGGCTCGGCTTCGGGGAGCAGGCAGGGCATGGCGAGGCCGTGGAGAAAGAGCTCGTCCACTTCCCGATGTACCTCGCCTCCTATGGGTTTGGCGGCACCGAGTATACCGCAGCGGTTGACGCCTCCTCGGGCGAGGTGTTCGCCACGTCCTTCCCAAGGCGGGGAGAGCACCCCTTCATACTCCTCGGCGCAGGGACGGTCGTGCTGCTTACTATCATCCATTCGCTCACGGTCTTCGGGATTTACGATGCCACCTGCACGCTTCTCCCGATAGGGATTCTGCTCACGTTTGCCGCCGCGATGCTGGTGGCGGAGAGGTACTGATGGCAGGAATCACCTCGCTCCTGTGCCCGTCCTGCGGCGCGCCCCTCCCAATGGAAGAGGGCGACCTGATTGCAGAATGCGCGCATTGCGGAACGAATTCCTATCTAGCGGAGGAGGAAGACTACCCGAAGTTCATGGTGCGCAACTGCGTCGGCGCGCAGAGCGCGCGGGAGATTTGCAAGGAGTGGTGGGGCGGGCTTAACAAAGCTAGGGACATCGCAAAGGTCGCAGCCATAGACGATGTGCGGCTCGTCTACCTGCCGTTCTGGAATGTGAAGAGCAGCATCTTTGCCTGGTTCACCGGCTATACTAGGGGAAGCAAGGGTGCGATACATCCCCGTGAGGCCGTGACGGCGGACGGGATGAAATGGAACGGGCTCGCATGCAACGCCGGCGACCTGGGAGTTGAGAGCCTGCCGAGCCTCGAAGGCGATATGGAACCGTTCGACGCATCGAAGCTTGAGCCCTTTGCGATTCCCTACGCGGTGACGGAATCGCTCACGGCTGCCATTTCCGATGCAAGGAGCGCAATGATGACAAGGGTGCGAAAAGAAATCCAGATGAGCGGCATCTACCAAGAGGAATCGTATATGATTGGGAAGGGAGCAGGCATCGTGTATTACCCCGTCTGGATAGTTGACTATTCCTACAAGGGCAGACTTTACAAAGTGCTTCTCGATGGCTTCTGGGGCAGGGTGATATTCGCCAAGGCACCGGGCAGCGCGCTCTACCGCTCGGCGGTATTCACGGGCGCGGCAACAATAGGCACATTCCTGGTTCCACTTGGATTAAAGGCGCTGTCGGTCTGCACTGGAAGGAATTGCGGAGGAACGCTGGGTATTTCCCTGCTGGGGCTGGGGATATGCCTCGCGGGCTATGCCGCTTTCAGGGCGTTGAGCATAATACAGGATGGGAAGGCGATAGGCGCCACGGGCATCGAAAAGGTGAGGATATGAAGCTTGTCCCGCTCGTATGCAGAAAGTGCAATGGAAAGTTGAACGGCAAAGGCGCACTTGCCGGGGTAGTCTGCCCTTCCTGCGGCTCCGCGTACCTGCTTGGGAAGGATGGGCTTGAGCCTGTTCCTGCGAAGTATACTGCGGATTCTGCCCCGGAGGGCGCGGACGTTGTCTATGTGCCGTTCTGGCGCGAAACTTTCGACTTCAAGATAACCAGTGAGAAATCCTCAGGCATTTTCTCGCCTAACTATGCGGGGCCGCACACCGAGCCTTACGATATGAAGATTCCGGCGTTCGAGCTGCGCGCGGAGGCGTTGCAGGGGATGGCAGAGGATTCCGTATCCTGGAGCCAGAAGCTGACGGATAAGCCGCCAGCAGGCGCCAGGTTTGCAAACATCTCGCTTTCCGAGACGGACGCGAGAAAGCTCGCCCAGTTTGTGGCCTGCAGCATCGAGGTCAAAAAGTCGGGCACAATGCAGGCGCTCTCCTATGAAACGGCCTTCCAGAAGCCGGAACTCGTGTTTCTTCCCTTCCGCTGGAAGGACAAGCAGCTCTTCGACCTGGAGGACAGGAGCTGGACTGATGCGGTTTTGTCAATTCCCTGAGTAGGCTTTATATCCGGCGCTTCGCAAAGCCTTTTTCAGCGGATTGTGACACACTGCCACGCTTGGACGCGTGGCTGGTGTGCTGCTGCCAGTAAGCGTGGCAGTGTGCGTCCGGCGGTGATTTCTGTGGTTGAACTGAAGACTTTGCCCACAGAAAGGCGGTTTTGAAGCAAACATTTATAATATACAAATTGTTTATTATTGCGTGTTTTCTGAAAGTGTGACGCAGAGGATGTTGAAGGCTGTCGAGGGCTCCCCATCAGGGATTGCCCGGCTCGACGTCTTGGAGAGCCTGGGCTTGTGCAGCCCTGCCACCCTGAAGATAACATTGAGCAGGCTCGGAAGGAGCGGGAGGATTATCCGGCTGAAGCGGGGTGTGTACTCTGCAAGCCCCATCCGTGACGCATTCGCCTCCGCGCAGGCGGTTTTCAACGGGTACGTCGGCTTTTCGGCCGCCCTCTACCTGCATAGGCTCATAAGCGAGGTGCCCTTCACTGTGGCCGTGGTCACGGGGAGGAAGTCAGGCGTGAAGCGCATCGGGAACTACGAATTCAGGGCAGTTGCCCTGGGCGGCAAGGCAGTTGGCTTTGAACGGAACGGGCCATACGTGGTATCGACCCGCGCGAAGACGTTGTTTGACTGCCTTTACCTGCCTAAATATTCGGTCGAGCAGGAGAAGCTTGTCGCGGCATTTCGGGAAGCGCGCCTTGGGGCGGAAGAGCGGCGCGAGTTCACGGGCTATGTGAAAAAGTTCGCCTCGGGGAAGACCCGCGCAAAGATGCTGAAGGCAGCAAAGCTGTTGTGGTGATGGAATGGTTGAAATCAATCTGGAGGCTTGCAGGGTGTTGGCAATACAGCACGGGCTCCCGCTGCAATTCCTTGTGAAGGAGTTCTGCGTGTTCGATGTGCTGGGCCAGGTTGTGATGTTCACGGCTCCGTCGAAACGCCTCATCTTCAAGGGTGGCACCGCGCTGAACAAAGTCTACCTGGGCGGCATGCAGCGGTTCTCCGAGGACCTGGACTTCGATTTTGATACTGAGAATATAAGCGAAGCCCGTGCGGAAGCGCAGCGAATCTCCGAGCACATCGAAGGGTATCGCATCTCGGATTTCAGAACGGTCAGGCGAACGGTGCAGTTCGATTGCGAGTATGACAGCCCGCTGGGCGGAAAGGACCACGTGCGGATTGATGTGGCTGCGAAGAGAATAATTACGGAAAAGCCTCCGCTGGTAAAGCCAGCCGTTTCTGCCTACACGCAGCGTTTCGTAACCGGATTTTACGTGTATGCTCTCGAAGACTTGGTTGCGAGGAAGCTTCACGCGCTCCAGACCCGGGGCGAAGGGAAAGACATCTATGATGCTTCCAATGCCCTTCCGCTGTGCGGCAAGATGGAGCACGCGCTCCAGAAGATGCTGGAATCGGAAAAGCGGCCGGACACTCCGACTGAGTTCATTAGAACGACCATCAAGAAGGTTCAAGCGGCAGACCCTAAGAGGCTCCGCAACCTGGCAAACCCTTTCATCCCTGCGGGCAACCGCCCGAAGGACTGGCTCGAACTGAAAAATGACCTCCTGCTTAGGCTCGAAAAGCTGGTATAGGTTATTAATCCTCACTTCCAAACCTCTTTCGCCTGGATTGTGAACGTCCGGCGGTGATTTCTGTGGTTGAACTGAAAGCTCTTGGGCCTGCGAAGTGGGAGATTCCCCACGAGGGCAAGATTCCTGTCTGGCTTTACGCGAACAAGCAGCTAGCGGAGAACATGGGGAGGGACCGGACGCTCTGGCAGGCGCAGAACGTGGCGAAGCTGCCGGGAATCATAAAGGCAAGCGAAGTGATGCCGGACGGGCACGAGGGGTATGGCTTTCCGATTGGAGGGGTAGCCGCCTTTGACATGGAAGAGGGAATCATCTCGCCCGGCGGAGTCGGTTATGACATCAACTGCGGAGTTAGGATGATTCTGACGAATCTGACTGCCGCAGATGTAAAACCGAAAATCGGAGAGCTGATGAGCAAGCTTTTCCAGAATATTCCTTCCGGGGTCGGAAGCAAGGGGAGAATCAGGCTTACAAGGGAGGAGCTGGCTGCGCCGCTCATGGAAGGCGCGCAGTGGGCAATTGAGAAAGGGTACGGATGGAAGGAGGATTCGGAGAGAATTGAAGAGAACGGAAGGATGGAGGGCGCGGACCCGGCCAAATGCTCGGATATGGCGATGAAAAGGGGAGCGCCGCAGTTCGGAACTCTGGGAGCGGGAAACCACTTCCTTGAAGTGCAGAAGGTGACCGAGATTCTGGACGAGAAGGTGGCGAAGGCGTTCGGAATCACGGCGAAGGACCAAGTCGTGGTGATGCTGCATTGCGGAAGCAGGGGATTCGGGCACCAGGTCTGCGACGACTATATCCGCGTGATGCTGCAGGCTTCCGAGAAGTATGGCATCCCGCTTCCTGACAAGGAGCTATGCTGCGCGCCTATCAATTCCAAGGAGGCGCAAGATTATGTGGGCGCCATGTACGCGGCAGTGAACTATGCCTTCTGCAACAGGCAGGTCATGACGCACTGGATTAGGGAGACGTTCCAGGACGTGTTCAAGAAGGCGCCGGATGCGCTCGGGATGCATGTTGTTTACGACGTCTGCCACAATATTGCGAAATTCGAGGAGCACAAGGTTGATGGCGGAGTGAAGAAGGTCTGCGTGCACAGGAAGGGCGCGACAAGGGCTTTTGCAGCGGGAAGGAAGGAGATTCCGCAAATCTACCGCAGCGTTGGGCAGCCGGTCATCATCCCAGGAAGCATGGGGACTGCAAGCTATCTTCTCGTGGGAACCGAGGGAGCGATGGTGGAAAGCTGGGGAAGCACGTGCCACGGCGCGGGAAGGACGATGAGCAGGCATGAGGCAATCCGGAGATACCCTGCGCAGATGGTTGAGGGCGAACTGGAGAAGAAGGGAATCGTTCTCAGGGCGACTGGGAAGGAGATTATTTCCGAGGAGGCGAGCGGCGCATACAAGGACGTTTCCGCAGTCGTCTCCAGCGTGCAGGAGGCAGGCCTTTCAAGGATAGTCGCAAGGGTCGAGCCGATGGGAGTCGCGAAGGGATAATCACTTGCCTTTTTCGCCTTTCCGTGGTTCCTTTTTGCCCTGTTCTGCAACGTAGTCTTCGAACTTTATGAGTGGCGGCGGAAAGGGTGGGCTATCAGCTGTCTTGTCGCCGCCTTTCCTTTTCTCGGCTGCCATGAAAACCACCCGGCAGGATTATGCGGCTCGCCCTATAAAAGGGTGGGCGAGGCGGCAGCTCAGCTCAAGTCGGAATGGAAAATGAAAAAAGGAACAAAAAGAAAGGAGAATCGGTGCCGCTCAGGATGAGTATGTCACCAATTCCATGGTCGCGTTCGCTGCGGTCATCTTGACCGGCACGCTTATTGACGGAGCAACCCACACATCAGACGTGTAGCTGCCGTCCGCACCGACCATATGGTACCTGACCGCAGGCCCGCTGTATGCCGGAACGCTGACTTGTTCGGTCCCAATGGTCGTTATGGTCGGGTTCGCGCCGCCCCCTCCGCCTCCCTGCGCAGCGCTCGGGCATTGCCCGGGTATCGTCTGCCCTGCATATACTGACTCAACCTTCACGCAGCTGCAGCCGACTCTCGCGTTCCATGTGTGCGTGACCATCTGCACCCCACCCGTGCTTAGGGTCACGGTTTGGAGCACGGTGGCAACACCGCTCACCATCCCGCCGTCGCTGGTCGCATACTGCATGTCCATCGCGGTCCCCTGCACCGTTGTGCGGTAGGTGTAGCTCAGGCCTGCCCTGTCGCAGCCCGTCAAGCTCGCCCAGGTCGCATTGCTTCCCGGCGTGGGCGTGGCAGCCGCTGCAGTCCCTGTTGGCGCAGGCGTTGGCGTCGCGCTCGCTGCCGGAGTCGCAGTCGGCACCGGCGTCGCTGTGCTCACTGGCGTTGGCGTCTGCACTGGTGTCGCAGTCGGCACAGGAGTCGGCGTAGCTACGCCTCCTCCGCTTATGCATCCGAAGAGCACGGCAGCCGCTATCAGCAGCACGATTATTCCTGTCAATCTCACTTAACCACCTCGCTATTCCTTCTTTTTCGCCTATTCTTATAAAGATGAGCCATCAAGCTGCCGGCGGGATGCTGGGCCCGGCAAAACTTTAATTAACCGCGTGGCAAATGTCTTTGGAGGCTGAGACTATGGTTTGCTATGCAGTTCCGCTGGTTGGCGCAATCATCTGCTCCGTGTGGAGGGCGCACGGGCACGAGAAGAGGCCGAAGTACCTCTGGCTGAACCTTATGCTCATGGGCGGCGCGATTTTCGGCGTTGTCGACCACATCTGGAACGGGGAGCTCCTTCTCATCGGGCCCAACATAGTATCGGATTTGGCCCTGGGTGTTGTGATAACCATAGCTATAGTCGCCACCTGGGCGGTTGTGGCAAGGATGAGTGCGGTTGTTCCGCGGCCAGCTGAAGCGGCTTGAGGCGTGCCCCGATGACCTGCTGGCTCCGCTACCTCCAAAGGGTTGCGGATGGGCTGAAGCCTCTTGAGCCGAACCTCGCAAATAGGAAGCGCCTGGGGATAGAGATTCTGAAGAACCTTGAGCGGGAGAAGGGCCACGATGTTGTGAAGATAGGGAAGGCATTAGACGAGCTGGGAGAGGAAGGCCTGCTGAAGCGGGGCGAGGCAAAGCTCGGGAAGAAGAAAAGGCGGCGCACGTGGATTGCTGAAGGCGAGAAGGAAGAGGCAACCGCCCAGGAGTGAAGGTTATGCCGGAACTAGATGCCACTTCGCTTCTCCTCAATGGATTCTCAAAAGTGATGCTTCAGGAAAACCGCATCACAGGTCTCCTTTTCCTTATCGGAATAGGCATTAACTCGCTCCCGCTTCTAGGGTTCGCAATCCTCGGCCTGCTGGCCGGCACAATATTCGCGGTGCTTGCGGGCTATGGCAGAAGGCAAATCAACGCAGGAACGTATGGGTATAATGGCGTGCTCGTGGGCATAGCCTGCGGCCTGTTCATCACAAACATGCCCGCAGCCGCACTGCTCACAATCTTCTTCGGAGCGCTATCGTCCTTGATTACCAGATTATGGCCGGGATACGGGCTGCCTGCTTTGACTGCGCCTTTCTGCATCATGGGCCTGACCGCCTATTGCATCTCCCTGCTCTTCGGCCTTGCCAACCCAGGCGGCGCGGGCATTGCGGCGAGCCAGCTGGACCCTGCAGCAATCCTGTTCAAGGGAATCGCCCAAGTGATGTTCCAGAACAACATTGCGACAGGCATTCTCTTCTCCCTGGGCCTCGCCGCAAACGGTATTCCAGTTTTGTATGCGATTCTGGGTTCCGCCATCGGTTCCCTTGTCGCGAGTCCATTCATAGATGCGGGAACGCTCAATGCGGGGACATACGGATTCAACGGAGCGCTCTGCGGAATCGCGCTTGGAAGCGGGGAGGGCAAAACTCCGGTGCGCAAGGCAGTAGCGGTTCTGGGTGCGGTCGCATTCTCCTCTGTTCTCTCCTATCTTTTCATTCAGGGCAGCATTCCGCCGCTCACGATGCCTTTCGTGATTTCGACCTGGGCTTTTCTGCCCCTGAAGAGTGGGAAGCGGAAAACGAAGTGAAACCATGCCGACCATCGGACACGCAATCTTCCCGTTTCTCACCTTCCGCAGGCAGAAGATGGAGCTTTTCGGCTGGGGGATTCTCATCTTCTTCTCGCTCCTTCCTGATATAGACGTGATAATAGGCTTCCTGGCGACCGGCAATCTCTTCGGCTTCCACAGGATGCTCACGCACTCGTTCCTCTTCATCCTCTTCTTTGCAGCCATATACGTTTTCATCAAGCGCATCGAGGTTGTCCTCGCATTCATCGGCGTTTCCGGCCACATCTTCCTCGATTCGCTGGACACGCACGGCGTGCCGTTCCTCTGGCCGTTCTCCCAGAAATTTTACGGCCTTGGCCTGTGGTCATCCTCCGACCTGCGCAACCTGAATCCCGAGGGGCTGCTCAATCCGGCGAACTTCGTTCCTGACAAGATTCTACTCGCTTTATTAATTCTGTGGCTCATCTACTACTTCGGCTCAAGGTGGTACAATGGCAAGCGTTGATTGGATTTACACGAAGCGGACTATTCTGATTCTGGCCATAGTGCTTGCTATTGTTTCAGTTTCTATCTACGTGTATGGGACGACAACTAAATACTACTGGAATTACCCATCCATATCGCTTGGCGTATTTTTCGGTGGCATGATCGTCTTCCTCATATTCATCTGGCTTCCTGGGAGGGCAAGGCATAGAACGGAGTCGCTCGCTAAATCACTAGGTGGAACTTTTGTGAAAACGGGAGACGAGGAGCTTGTTTCCGTGGTTTTCAATGGTTTAGATATTGAGGCGGGCTTCTCACAATCGCTGCGCAGGGAAACCACGCCGAGCGGGCACACTTACCGCTTTGCCGCAAGCCCCAGATCTCCTTCGAATATGCCCCCTATCGTAATTATTATCCCGGGAAGGCCACCGAACGCAAGGTATACGGCGAAACTTTACTTCCAAAGGACATTTGTTGATACGGGAGCATTCAATCTCCATGTCAGAAAGAGGTCGGGTGCGCTGGACAAATTCCAGGCGCTAATCCAATCTTCCCCCAAAGTCGATCCGACGCCGGAAGTCTCGAAGGAGGAACTCCAGCAGAAATTTACGGATGAGTTCAGAACCGGCGATACGGAATTTGACAATGAATTCCAGGTGTTTGTAACCGATCAGCGCAAGGCATCCGAAATGCTCGATTTTGAGGTGAGGCGGAAAATCCTGGAATTCAGCCACAGCCTTGGGGTTGCCGGGCTCAGGGAGATTATGATAGATTTCGGACAGGTGTATTTTGATGCCTCTGAGCCAAGGGCAATTACAAATGCCGCTGATCCGAACCGCGCACGCAACGGCATGGCGTTATTGTCACTTCTCGCAGAGCGCCTAAGGAGGTCGATGAAGTGATTCTTTCAAACGAAGACGTTGAGAATTATCTTAAGAGGGGAGTCATCCGCATAACTCCCCAGCCGACACCGGAGCAGATAGGCCCGGGCTCGGTTGATTTGACGCTTTCGAACGAATTCTGGAGGTTCAGCGGGAAGGCGAAGGGCAAGACCTTTGATTTGGATGAGATAGACCTGGAGAAGATTACGAAGAAGGTGATTGCCAACTCGATTACCATTGCGCCGAACGAGCTGATTCTCGGTAAGACGCTCGAGAGAATAGCGCTCCCGAACAACATCTGCGGGAAGCTGGAGGGAAGGAGCAGGTATGCGCGGAGGGGGCTGGCAATCCACGTGACCTCCTCGTTCATACAGCCAGGAAGCGACAACCACCAGGTGCTGGAGATTGTGAACCTCGCGCCCTACTCAATGATACTGAGAAATGGGATGCGCGTCTCGCAGGCCGTCTTCGAGGAGCTGAAATCCCCTACGACGAAACCATACAGGAAGTTCGGCGTGGTTGCGATAAAGCAATAGGCTTTTTATTCCCCAATCTCGCGGGGTATGCCAGGTGTTCCTATGGTGATAAATGCAAGCGCATCCCGTAAAGCTGCAGGCGAAAAAACTGCTGGCACCAGCCCGCATAATGCGCTGGTGGAATTCGCGATAAAGAAGGGGGATGCGATAAGCGCAAAGTTCGATGAAAAGTGCAACGACGCCCGCAGGAAGATGGATGGCGGGGAAAGGCTCTCGCGCTCGGAATGGCAGGACCTGCTTTCGCTCGAATATCTTCTCAAGATAAGGTCAACCAAGATGCTGAAGACGGGCAAGGTGATGCTGGACCTTCCCGTGCTTCCCGGCAGGTCCGGGGTCGGAATTAATACGGATGAGATAGTCATACGCGACACGATGTACGCGAAGGTAAATTGCACCCAAGAGGGATTCGAGCGCGCGAAAAACAGCCTTCTCAAGGCCGCGCCGCCCGGGACCGCGCGGGCGCTGGAAAACATCAGGAACAGCCGCATGGAATATGCTGAGGATACACTCTACAATTTTCCGAAAGGCGTCAGGGACTTCGCGAACGGCCTGGATGCGGAACGCAAAAAACTCAGGAGGTTCGGCTCAATAAGGGCGGGCAATATGCTGAGGCAGGCTGCGCTGGAGTCGCTGTTCCAGAATGTGCAGGTTGGCGCCTATAACGAGGCTGACAGGTGCTACACTTTCGAGCTGCCAGTAACCCACAAATTTAGGCTGTCCGAAGTAGAGAAGCATGCGAAAACGCTCAGCGCATGGCTGCTTGCTGCGGACTGACGCCCGGAAACGAAGGAACTGGTTTAAAAATTCGCGCGCAGAAATAGGAAGGCTATTCATGAGGTGTTAGAATGATTGAGATTAGGCTGCACGGCAGGGGAGGGCAGGGGGCGGTCACAGCCGCAGAACTGCTCGCAGTCTCAGCCGCTGAAGGGGGGAAGATGACGCAGGCCTTCCCGTTCTTCGGGGTCGAGAGGACTGGGGCGCCCGTGCAGGCGTTCTGCAGGATTGACGACAAGCCGATAAGGGTGCACCAGAACGTCTATGAGCCGGATGTGGTCGTGGTCCTGGATGCGTCGCTCCTGCCCGTTGTTGATGTCTGCGCCGGGCTGAAGAAGGGCGGAGTAGTCATCGTGAACACGAAAAAGAAGAAGGAGGAGCTCGGGCTGAAGGCCGACAAGGTCTTCACGGTTGACGCGTCGAGCGCCGCGGAGAAATATCTCGGAAGGCGCGACCGCGTGAATACTGTGATGCTGGGGGCATTCGCAAAGGTGACCGGCCTCGTCCCGATGGACGCGCTCAAGAAGGCAATCAGCCACAGGTTCAAGGGAGATGTCGCCGAGAAGAACATCAAGGCCATTGAGGAGTGCTATAATTCCACTTGTTAGGGTGTGATAAAATGATGCTGCCAATCGCGAAACCAGGTACGAGCAAGGAGAACAAAACGGGCTCCTGGAGGAGCTTCAGGCCCGAGACTGACAAGTCGAAATGCATAAAGTGCGGGATGTGCGAGCTTTTCTGCCCCGAACCGTGCATAACGGGCGTGGAGCAGTCGAAGAAGCCGGAGGAGAAGACCTTCCCGAAGACCGATTACGATTACTGCAAGGGCTGCGGGGTGTGCGCGAACGTCTGCCCCGTCAAATGCATAAAGATGGTTCCGGAGGAGAAATAGATGGTGAAGAAGACCGTTGAAGGCTCATTCGCAGTCGCCGAGGCCGTGAAGAACTGCGAGCCGGACGTTGCAGCCTGCTACCCCATCACTCCCTCAACGCACGTTGCCGAGGAATTGGCGAGCTTCTATGCGAACGGGGAGATAAAGGAATACATCGCCACCGAATCCGAGCTCTCCTCCATGTCCGCATGCATAGGCGCGAGCGCGGCAGGCAGCAGGACCGTGACCGTCACCTCCTCGCAGGGCATGGCGCTCATGCACGAGGCGGTCTTCAATGCGGCCGGAAACAGGCTGCCAATAGTGATGATTGTGGGCAACCGCTCGCTGAGCGCTCCCCTGAACATCTGGAATGATTGGCAGGACTCGATAACCGAAAGGGATTCCGGGTGGATTCAGATTTATTGCGAAAACGGGCAGGAGGCAACGGATGCCGTGCCCCAGGCATACAAGATTGCCGAGGCCGTCTCCCTTCCGGTGATGGTCTGTTTCGACGGATTCTACATAACGCATGCTGTCGAGCCGATTGACGTCCCGACCCTGGAGGAGGTGAGGAAGTTCCTGCCGCTCTTCAAGCCTGCAGTGAAGCTCGACCCGAAGAATCCCATAAGCATGGGAGAATACGCCTTCCCCTCGCACTACCAGCTATTCAGGGAGGACCTGCACAAAGACATGCTCGCAGCGGTGGGGAAAGTGAAGGAGATTCACGATGATTACGCGAAGATGTTCGGAAGAAGCTGTGGGAATGGGCTTCTTGAGGAATACAGGTCGCAGGATGCGGACATTGTGCTCGTGAGCATCGGCTCGGTCTGCGGGAATGCGAAGGAGGCGATTGACCAGCTCAGGGAGAAGGGCGAGAAGGTCGGGCTCGTGAAGCTGAGGCTGGTAAGGCCCTTCCCATACGCCGCAGTCGCGAAGGCGCTCGCGGGGAAGAAGGTAATAGGGGTTTTCGAGAAGGCATACAGCCTCGGCGCCGTTCCCCCGGTTTATGGCGAAGTGCTCGCAGCGGTCGCTGATGCGAAGGCAAAGCCCGTCATCTCAAGCTTCACCGGCGGGCTGGGAGGCAAGGACGTGACCGTGGGCAACATGCTCGAGCTTTTCGGGAAACTGAAGCAGGGCAAGAAGCTCGTTGAATGGGTGTGATGCTATGGCAGACTACGAACCGCTTTTCTCGGCAGGGCATACGGCTTGCGCAGGCTGCGCGATGCCGATAATCTTCAGGCAGGTGCTCGACATTACCGGGCCGGACGTAATAGTCGTGAATGCGACCAGCTGCAGCGAAATCATCTCGTCCGGATACCCAAGGACTGCCTGGCGCGTCCCATACATTCATTCCCTTTTCGAGAACACGCCGGCCGTCGCGAGCGGGGTCGCGAACGCGCTGAAGGCGCAGGGGAACGACCACACGAAGGTGCTCATCTTCGGCGGGGACGGTTCGACCTATGACATAGGGTTCGGCGCGCTCTCCGGGATGCTGGAGAGGAATGAGGATGTCTTCTATATCTGCTACGACAACGAGGCGTACATGAACACCGGGGTGCAGAGGAGCGGTGCGACGCCCTTCGGCGCAAGGACGACAACCTCGCCCGTGGGCAAGGTCCACCATGGCAAGGAGATATTCAAGAAGCCGATAGTCGACGTTGTTGCAGCCCACAAGATTCCCTATGCCGCGAGCGCGAGCATAGGCTACCACATGGACCTGGCGATGAAGGTGAAGAAGGCACTGCCCATGAGGGGCTCCCGCTTCATAGACGTGTTCTCCCCATGCGTCCCGGGCTGGGGCATAGACTCCGCAATCACCATCGAGCTTGCAAAAATGGCGGTTGACTGCGGAATCTGGAAACTCGTGGAATATGAGAACGGCCAGTTCAGGCTGAACTTCAAGCACGCGCAGAGGAAGCCGGTGAAGGATTACCTCCTGAAGCAGGCGAGGTTCAAGCACCTCACCGAGCAGGAGATAGCGAAGATACAGGCGCAGATTGACGAGGAGTGGAAGAAATATTAAGTGAGCGGGCATAAGCCTTATCCATGCCCTTTTACAAGCTCCTCCAGGACGTCCGCATACTCCCAATCTCATCCCTGAAGCTCCATGAGATGGCCGTGAAGGAGCGGACCGAGAGGATGAGGCATCTGCTCCTCGCCTCGCATTCCCTGAAGAACCCGGTGATAGTTGAGCGCAAGTCCCGCGTTGTACTGGACGGGACCCACCGCATCGCCGCCCTGTCCGAGCTGGGCTACAAGAACGTATTATGCCAGCTCGTTGATTATTCGTCGCCCAAACTGAAGGTCGGCGCCTGGCATCCCTATTTCCACACGCTAAATGCATTCGGCGCTGTCGCAGGAATCACCTCCTGCAAGGAGGTCACCTATCCTCAGGGGATGAGGATGGTAAAGTCCTCCACTGCAGCATTTCTCCTCGCCTATTTGGAAAAGAGGAAGAAAAAATTCCTCGCGGTCGGCATCTCGGCAAAGCCCCTTCCGACAAATGTTCTTGCCGCGCGCCAGTCGCTCATAACCCACGCCCTTTCGCAGAAGCACAGGCTGAGGTATGTTTCAGATGAGCACTGGGAGGAGACGCTGGCTGGTGAAAAGGCAATATTGATTCGCCGGCCGTTCTCAAAGGCCGAAATCCTCTCGATTGCTGGCAGCAACAGGCTGCTTCCCCCAAAGGCCACAAGGCATGAGCTTCCTATCAGGGTTCTCGGCGCCAACATCCCGATGGGCTGGCTCAGGTTCAGCGCGAAGGATGCGGAGGAGAGGCTCCGCAGGCATCTGCATTCCTGCATCGAAGCCGAGGATGCGCGCTATTATCCTGAGCCCGTTCTGGTTCTTGATGATGCGCGGCCACGCTGACCATCAAGTTTAAATCCTTTCCACAGCAGAAGGTAATCCTGGGTTTCATTTGTTGGAAGCGGGGAAAAAGAAAGGAATTCTGGTTTTGTCTGACGGCTCCATTTTTCGAGGCTTAGGGTTCGGAGCGGAGAAAGTCTCGGTTGGCGAATTGGTTTTCAACACCTCAATGATGGGCTACCAGGAGGCGCTCACTGACCCCTCTTACGCTGGCCAGATTCTCCTCATGACCTACCCGCTCATCGGGAATTACGGGGCGAACAAGGGCGATTTCGAGAGCAAAAAGGTGCAGGTGCCTGCCTTCGTGGTGCGGGAGGCGTGCGAATTGCCCTCGCACAAGGACTCGAACGCAACCCTTGACGAGTTCCTCGGGCGCAACAACACCCCCGGGATTGCGGGCCTGGATACGCGGAGCATAGTGCGAAGAATCAGGGAAAGGGGAGTGATGCCTGCCTGCGTCTGCGTGTATTCGGGCAACGAACCAGATACCGCTGGCCTTCTTGCAAAGGCTAATGCCTTGGATTACTCGAAGATTAATTTTGTAGAGCAGGCGAGCGTGAAAAAGGAGGAGGAATACGGCGCGCCCGGTTGGAAGAAGATTGCGCTCATAGACTGCGGGGCCAAGCAGAGCATAATCCGGGAACTTGTGAAAAGGGAATTGTCGGTCACGGTCCTTCCTTGGAATTCCTCTTCCATGTCCATCCTATCCCACGACCCCGATGGCGTGCTCATCTCGAACGGGCCTGGCGACCCTGCGCTTCTTGGGAATGTGGCTAAAACCGCGAAAGAGCTTTTCGGTAAGATGCCGATTTTCGGAATCTGCCTCGGGCACCAGATTCTTGCGCATGCGGTTGGCGGAAAAACATTCAAGCTGAGGTTCGGGCACAGGGGCTCGAACCACCCCGTGAAGGATTTGGAGACGGGCGCAGTCACGATTACTTCGCAGAACCATGGCTATGCTGTTGATGAGAAATCCCTGCCGAAGGAGTTTGTTCCAACTAAGCTGAACCTTAACGACAGGACGAACGAGGGGATGAAGCACAGGGAACTGCCGATTTTCTCGGTCCAATACCATCCTGAGGCGAACCCAGGGCCGCTTGATTCGCTGGGATTGTTCGACGAATTCAAGCGGCTGGTGGAGGAGTACTGATGCCGAAGCGCAACGACATCAAAAAAGTGCTTGTGATTGGCAGCGGGCCGATTGTAATCGGCCAGGCCGCGGAATTCGACTATTCCGGAAGCCAGGCGTGCAAGGCGCTGCGCGAGGAAGGCGTGGAAGTAGTGCTCATCAACTCCAACCCCGCGACAATCCAGACGGACAGTGGCATGGCTGACAAGGTCTACATTGAGCCGCTGAAGCCCGAGTTCATCAGGAAAGTGATTGAGAAGGAGAGGCCGCAGGGACTTATAGGCACAATGGCGGGGCAGACTGGGCTAAATTTGACGATGCAGCTTGCGGAAAGAGGCATCCTGAAGGAGTTCGGGGTCGAAGTGCTCGGAACTGGGCTGGATGCAATTTCCGCTGCGGAAGACAGGGGTAAGTTCGCTGACTTGTGCAAGAGGATAGGCGAGCCGCTGCTCGACAGCATTGCGGCAACGAGCGTCGAGCAGGCGCTTGAGTTCGCGAAGAGCCACGACTATCCGTTCGTTCTCAGGCCAGCTTATACGCTTGGGGGAACCGGCGGGGGAATCGCGAGGAACGAGGAGGAGTTGAGGTCGCTGGTTGAATTTGGGCTGAGGATGAGCGAGATAGGGCAGACGCTCATTGAGGAGAGCGTGCTCGGATGGGGGGAATTCGAGTATGAGGTGATGCGGGACGGGAAAGACAACTGCATAACCATCTGCAACATGGAGAATTTTGACCCAATGGGCATCCATACTGGCGAAAGCATAGTCGCCGCCCCTTCGCAGACGCTTTCGGACAACGACCACCAGATGCTGAGGAGCGCTGCCCTGCGCATGATTCGCGCGCTGAACATCAAGGGGGGCTGCAACATCCAGTTCGCGCTGAACCAGAAGACCGGGAAGTACATCGTGATTGAGGTGAACCCGAGGCTTTCCAGAAGCTCCGCACTTGCCTCAAAGGCGACAGGCTATCCAATCGCAAGAGTGGCAGCCAAGATTGCCCTCGGGTACACTCTTGATGAGATTGATAACGCGGTAACGAAAACCACTCCTGCCTCCTTCGAGCCAGCCCTCGACTACATAGTTGTGAAAATCCCAAGGTGGCCTTTCGACAAGATGCCTGATGCCGTGAAATATCTGGGCACGCAGATGAAGTCGACCGGCGAGGTAATGGCAATAGGCCGCACCTTCGAGGAGGCGCTGCAGAAAGCCGTCCGCTCGCTGGACATCAAGAAGGCGGGCCTTGAGCTGGATGCGAAGTTTGACTGGAAGGACAGGGACAAGGTGCTCTCAATCATCAAAGAGCCGACCGACCAGCGGCTCTATGCCATCTATGCCGCGCTGAAAATGGGAACTGCCTGCGAGGAGATTGCAGGGCTTTCCGGAATCAACCCCTGGTTCATCAGAAAGATGGAGAAGATTCTCGAGATGGAAGGGAAGATTGGGATTGCTGGCGAAAGGCTGCTGTCGGATAAGCAATTAATGCTCGAGGCGAAAAGGAGCGGCTTCTCGGACAGGCAGATTGCGAGGATTATCGGCAGAAAGGAGATGGAAGTGCGGGATGCGAGGAAGAAGCTGGGGATAATTCCTGCCTACAAGATGGTGGATACCTGTGCTGCGGAATTCGCAGCAAAGACGCCATATTACTACTCGACTTACGAAGCCGAGAACGAGGCTGTTCCGGAGAAGAGGCGGAAAGTGATAGTCCTCGGCTCGGGCCCCATCAGAATAGGGCAGGGAATCGAGTTCGACTACTGCTGCTGCCATGCATCCTTCGCCCTGCGTGCGGCAGGCGTGCAATCGATTATGATAAACAACAACCCTGAGACCATCTCGACCGATTTCGACGCGAGCGACCGCCTCTACTTCGAGCCGCTGGCCCTGGAGGATGTGCTGAACGTGATTGAGAATGAAAGCCCGGATGGGGTAATCGTGCAATTCGGCGGGCAGACCAGCATCAACCTTGCGAAGGGGCTGCACGAGAACGGCGTGCGGATTCTCGGGACGCAGCTCGAAGGAATAGACATGGCTGAGGACAGGGAGCGGTTCAGGAAGCTGCTGAACGAATTGAAAATACCGCAGCCGAGGAACGGAACCGCCAGGAATATTGAGGAGGCCTTGAAGGCAGCCGAAGAAATCCATTACCCGGTTGTCGTCCGCCCCTCGTATGTGATTGCCGGAAGGGGGATGCAGATAGTCTATGATGAGGCGGAACTGAAAAGGTATATTTCAGAGGCAGTGGATGTTTCGGAAGAGAAGCCGGTTCTGATAGATAAGTACCTTGAGAATGCGATTGAATGCGAGATTGACGGTGTTTCAGATGGGAAGCGCCTCTTCATCGCGGGAATAATGGAGCACGTTGAGAAGGCAGGCGTGCATTCGGGGGATGCGAGCTGCGCGGTCCCGCCAATCACGCTTCCGGAGAAGACGCAGAAGACCATTATTGACTATTCGGGCCGCATCGCAAAGTCCCTGGAGAACATCGGGGCGATAAATATACAGTTCGCAGTGCAGGACGGCACGGTCTATCTCCTTGAGGCTAACCCAAGGGGCTCGCGCTCCATGCCCTACCTCTCGAAGGCGACCGGAATCCCAATTGTGAAGCTCGCGACAAACGTCCTGCTCGGAAAGACGCTTGACGAACTCGGCGCGCCGAAGGAGGTTCCGCAGCTGCCTTACTGTGCGGTCAAATCAGTTGTCTTCCCATTCATCAAGCTGCCCGGAACCGACATCGTTCTGGGACCCGAAATGAAGAGCACAGGGGAAAGCATGGGCATAGACTTCGACTTCGGCCGCGCGTATTACAAGGCCATGCTTTCCGCTGGCGTGAATTTCTATACGAAAGGCCGCGTTGCACTGACACTTGCGCCTGGCGATAAGCCGCATGCGGCTTCGCTCGCGCGTGAATTCGATGCTCTTGGGTTTGAGATTTTTGCGACTGACGGAACTGCTGCGGCGATAGGTGATGCCGCGCCAGTGGCGGTTGTGAAAAAACTCTCCGAAGGCGACCCGAACATAGTGGGGATGATGAAGGCAGGGGAGCTCGACATGGTCGTCAACACGCCAACGAAGGGGAAGCTCGCCTTCACGGACGGCTTCGGGATTCGCAGGGCAGCGCTTGAGAATGGAATCCCGCTCATCACGACCATTGAAGCGGCCAAAGGAATAATAGCCGCGATAAAGGCGAGGAAGACCGCGGAACTTACCCTCGAGCCGATGAATTATTATACCGGAAGAGTGGGAAAATAGGCATGCCTGAGGTAAGAACAACCGAGCTTATTCCTATCAAGCTGACAGCCAAGGTCGAGCATCGAAAGCAGTCATTCCTGGATTCCGTTTCTGAGCTTCGCGAGACAATCGATATCGTAGCTAACAATCCGAAGCTGGACCCAGTTGCGCGAGCCGACCTCAACATGCTCAGGACTGGCCTCGATTACGGGGAAAAGTCCCTGCTCAGGTACGTATCCGGGCACCCTGAGAATGCGCTAGGGATGATAAGGCTGAAAGAGGATGCACTTGACGGAAGCGAGAGGGCGATACGCAAGATTCTTGCCAGCGAACTCGGGCGCGCATGCACTGCGCTTGTTGACAAGGCATACGGGTTCGGCGAATACGCCAAAACATTGGGCAAGAAGCGGAAGGAAGGGATGGTGAATGCCTTCGAGGAAGCAGCTGAGATAGAAGAGTATGTCAGGGTGAATACTACCCCCAGGATTATCAGCAGTTCCGAGAGGCAGCTTGCCAATGCATTACATGAGGCATTTGAATTCGATTCCAGGCTGGACGACCTCGTAGATGTCCTGGAATACACCGGCCCGTCCATAACGCAGGAAACACTTACGCTTGCAGAGCACATTGAGGAATGGTTGAGGAGAAGCGCGGGGCAGCAGCTTGACCATGAGATACGCAGCTTCGTCGACCTCTGGAACTCAGGGCATGAAGGAAAAACTTCTGAACAAGCGGTAAAAGACATCGCCTACGAGACTGCATACGCGCTTGAGCTTTTGGGCGGTGGCAGTCTCAAAAAAATCCCCCCGACCCACCGCCCGCGCGCAGAGGCGTTCGAGCACGCAATCAAGGCCAAGCAGCTGGACAGGAAAATCTGCGAGCAAGGCACCAAAGTCTTCCTCAGTTCGACCGCAGAGCAGGACATAGTGAAGCTGTATTACGCAATCGGCATCGGAGGCCAGGACACCGGGCCGATGGGCGAGTTCGTGCTCATGGCAAAGAAGGTCATTGATGTGCGCGCCGAAGCGCTCAATGCAAGCCGGGTCCGCGCCTGCGCATCCCTGCGCCAGTTCATTGGCACTGCAGAAGAGTATGAGCTCCCGCTGCTGAAGGCCAAAACCCCATATGCCCATCTTGATGAGGCGCGCCATGATTACGTGGATTACCTCCTCCTTAAGACGAGTTCCATCCTCCACTTCGAGCTTGCGCGCAAGGAGGCGCTCGGCCTGATAAGCTGCTACGGGGCGCATCTCGCCCGTGGGCATAAGCGCATGCTCCTCGAACTTGCAATCGCGGACCCGTTCACGAACGAGCCGGTGCTGCTCAAAGGCAGCGAGGAGGAATATCTCGAGAGCCTGGGGAGGACCATAACGCGCTGGAACGACCTCGGGAAGGAGTTCCGCAAGCTGCCTTACAACTTCGAGGAGGCGGTGCGCGACAGGTTCAGGGCCACCCCTCTGGATGAGCAGAGGGACATCGCCTTATCGGCTGGGAAGGATTTCGAGCGCCGCATCCTGCTCATAGGCGAACATGTGGATTCGGCGAAGAAACTTTATTCCTCAGCGATGAAGATAAGGAAGGAGAAGCTGAAGGCGCTGCCCATAAGGGAAAAGGAGCATTCGCCCTACTTCGACCCGTAACGCCCGCCTGAGCTCACTTGAACAGCTGCAACACTCCAGTCGCATCTTTCATCACATAGTCTGGCTTCTCTTCCACCAGCCTCGTTACCGTGTGGATTCCGCATGCCACAGCAGCGGTCTTCGTCCCCGCCCTCTTCCCTGCGAGCAAATCATCCGCCATGTCGCCAACATAGAGCGCATCCGCAGGCCTCACCCTCAATTCGCCGAGGGCGTAGATTACCCCTTTTGGGGAAGGCTTGAACTCCGGGATGTCGTCCCCGGTCACGACTGCGCCGAAGTAGTGCCCAATGCCGTGGGCTTTGAGCTCGCGTAGGATGCGGGGCCTGCTCCCGTTCGAAACGATTGCCATCTTTATGCCGCGCCTCTTCAGGGCTGACAGCATCCGCTTGGCGCCGGGGAAAAGCTTCAGGTTTTTGCTCTCAGCGTCGTATAGCCTTATCCATTCCTTGTCGATGTCATCGAACGCGCTGGGCGGAACCCCCTTGCTGGCGTAATATTTGTGGTAGTCGGCCATGAACTCCTTGCGGAAGTTCCTCCAGTGCACATCTGGCAGGCCAAGCGACTTGAATTGCTTCCTGTAGACCTTCAGCGCATATTTCACTGAGTCGAAGAGTGTGCCGTCCCAGTCGAAAATGACGGCCTTGAAATTTGGCATCGTGCAGATTTCGCCTCGAAAGCTTTTATACCCATTAATCCCTCAATCAGCGCATGGGCACAAACGAGGGCATAGGGGGGCTCGTCAGGATGCAGAAGGGCGAGATTACCGAGCACCTGATTTATTCCAACCTGGCGCGAAGCGTGAAGAACCCGCAGAACAGCAAAATCCTGCAGCACATAGCGGATGATGAGCTGAAGCACTATGGAATCCTGAAGGGGATTACGAAACAGGACTTCACGCCTAACGGGCTCAAGGTGTGGTGGTATACTTTTTTGGGACGAACGCTGGGCCTCGAATTTGCGCTGAAGATGATGGAGAACGGGGAGGGAAACGCCCAGGACAGCTACTCCGAGCTGGCGAAAGAATTTCCTGCGGCGAGGACAATAATACCTGACGAAGAAACGCACGAAAGCAAGCTAATCGACCTGATTAAGGAGGAGCGGCTGTATTACGCGAGCGCCATCGTGCTCGGCCTGAATGACGCGCTCGTTGAACTGACGGGCGCGCTGGCTGGCCTGACCCTCGCGCTCCAGGACGCAAAGCTGATTGCCCTCTCAGGTTTCATAATCGGGATAGCCGCCGCACTTTCCATGTCGGCCTCCAGCTACCTTTCCGCGCGCGAGGCGGTTGAAGACAAGACGAAGACTCCGCTGAAGTCGGCCACTTACACTGGAATAGCGTACCTGCTCACTGTCCTCGTGCTCATAACGCCCTATTTCATCTTCGCAAACGTCCACGTTTCGCTCGCGGCCATGATGGCTTTGGCGCTCATAATAATCGCGGCCTATACGTTCTACATCAGCACCGCGAAGAGCCAGAGGTTCCTGCCCCGTTTCGCGGAGATGGCCGCCATCTCGCTCGGCGTCGCGGCAATCAGCTATGGCATCGCCTATGCGGCAAGGGTAATCCTGGGGCTGAACGTCTGACCCGCACGGGGATATGGTGGCATGAACGCAGACAAGTATAAACTCGCTGGGGCGTTGTTTTTTATTGGCGTAGCCCAGTTAGTCCTCGCCATAATGCTGGCAGAAGCATATTACCAGGGCCCATACAGCGTCTCGGCAAATGCGATAAGCGACCTGGGTGTCGGCCCTACTGCGCCATGGCTTAATTATTCAATGGTCATATTCGGCTTGGCACTATTCGCAGGCGCCTATCTCATCAGGGAAATTGATACTGCGTTCATTCTGCTTTTGTTCTTAACCAGCATTGGAGCAGTAGGTATTGGCCTGTTTCCAGAAACCAGCGCGGGCATGCACTCGGCATTCTCAATACTTATCTTCATAGCCGGGCCTCTCGCAGCAATTTCTGCCTACAAGATTACGCATTCACCGCTCAGGCAGCTTTCGGCACTCGCTGGGGCGTTTTCGCTTACTTTCCTGCTTTTGTATGTTCTTGGGAAAGCAACGCCAATAAACATCAGTTTCGGCCTCGGCTTAGGCGGCATGGAGAGAATGAATGTATACCCGCTTTACCTATGGCTCCTCTGCTTTGCAGGCTTCCTTATGACCCCTCGGAAGAAATGAAAGAAACTATGGGATCAGCAGTGGAACGTGTTGTTGCTCGTGCCACAGACACCATTGGCAGGTACCTCATTTAAGGTTCCGGGCACGGGGCCTGAAATTATATAACCAGGGTACTCACCCTGAATCTCAATCCATCCCGCGGTTAGGTGTTTTGCATAAATCCCATTCCGTAAAAGCACCAACCCAACATGCTGCGATAAGGTACAGTCCTCGCTGTAGCAATAAGTTAAAATCGGCCTTCCCTGCGGAAGCCCCTTGAAAGCAGATACCAGCTGCTCGGTGCTCATGTTTTGCGCGGGGATATTCACCGCCCCAACCAGGTGGGATGCCTCGTAATCACTTTTGATCCTCAGGTCGACGAGAATCACTTTCGTCTCGTTGCTCTGCAGGTTGTCCAGGTAGTCGGCTGGGCTCATGGTTGCGGCGTTTTGTATGGTGTAAAACTCGCTGATTAGTTGCTGCTCGCTTTCAGGGGCAGGCTGCGATGCAAGAAATCCAGCAAGAGCGCCAAATACTGCACTGACGGCTATGCAGAGGATAAGAACCCTACAATCAATTTTCATGAATAACACCCCTTTGCTTCATTCTGCAGATCTGATTCAAATCAACGGTAGAAGTTTATAAGCATTCTTTAATAGCCAGCTTCCCCAATCATCACGGGGATGACGATAGAGGTGATCGCGGACGCCTTCCTTTACGGAGGAGGGCGGATGATGATTGACGGACGATCTGACCCAATCCTTTTCGTGGTGGTTCTAAACCTTTGGTTTCAGTATCAACTGCTTGGGATTATCCGTCCAATTCCCAAACATCCTGTTCCTTGACCCCAATCTTTTGCACAAATTCCTTGTTTGCGCATATCACCGTCTTAGTCAAGCGATGCTCATTGCACAAATCTTCCTTGTATGGATATTTTCCATAGCCAAGGTTATACTTTTCCCCATTGGCTATCGTATCCTTGATTGCAACAAGATTCAGGTAGATTCCAATTCCGGACAGGTAATCCTTTGGAATTACCACCGCGAGGTTATGCACCACGTCCTCCTCTTTCACCACCATGTTGAATCCGACAATCTCTCCCCTTTTTCTCCCAACGTAAGCATAGGTATTCTTTGAACAAAACGCGGCCATGTATTGTTCAAAGTATCCGTCAGATTGGTCATCGCCATTTAGCCTGTCGAATTGGGGCCCGTACATCTCCTCAAAGTCAGCCCTCTTCGGTTTTTCCATAGTGACATCGATTAACTTATCGAACTTTTTCATGGTCCATTGCTTGCCGTGATTAAGCCGTTTGAAATAGTCCTCGAACGTGTCAAAGCCTGAGACCAAGTATTCACATTCCTCAGTTTCATCAAATGTTCCCACTTCAGATTTGGCACTCAACGTCCATAACCACAGTGGCTTTGGTAGGTTTTCAATATCGCTTTCCTTTAATGCCATCAACGGATATGCATTCTGCGACAGTGACCAGAAACTAACGTCTGCCCTCAACCAACTAAAGTTGCCCCCGTAAATCAAAGGTATGTCGACATCAAACAACCTGTTGTGTATATTCATTCCAGCACTCTAGTCATGCCGCCGTCCGGCAATCTGAGTTCGCGCGCACATAAACATCTTCTTGACCGGAAAAGACAGCTAAGTTCGTGCATTATCGCGTAAAAGAAGAATTTAACCCCCTCGGCTTCGGAATGAGCCGGCCCGAGGTTGCCTATAGCCCAGTCCGCTTTCCCTTGCCTATCCTTTTAATGGCTTTCTGGTACGCTTTCTCCGCCGGTACGCGCGCGTTTTGATAAGCTTTCCACGCGGATGCTTCCGCTTTCCGATAGGCTTTCTCCGCTGGCGAGCTCGCTTCATGATAGGCTTTCCACGCGGATGCTTCCGCTTTCCGATAGGCTTTCTCCGCTGGCGAGCTCGCTTCATGATAGGCTTTCCACGCGGATGCTTCCGCTTTCCGATAGGCTTTCTCCGCTGATGCTTCGAGACGCGTCGCCAAAGGCAATATCCTCTTCACTCAAACCACCTGTTTCACTTCTGCCTGTCACCTGCTTTTAAAATTACCTTTCAAATCGTGCGCCTTGATGACATGCCCTCATTTTCGACACGCCCCGAAACACAGGGATAAATACGGACATGCCCTAAAAGCGTTAACGGAAATCAATGCCTTTTAGTGGTCAAATGAAGCAGAAAATAATCCTCGCCTCAAGCTCGCTGCGAAGAAAGCAAATTCTTCGGAAAGCCGGCATCGAGTTCAGGGCAATAACCCCCCGCGTCAGGGAAAACGCCAGCCTTGCCCTCCCGCCGAGAAAACACGTTGAGGCGCTCGCGGAGAGGAAGGCGCTGGAGGTTGCCAGGCGCGTGAGGGGCGGGATTGTGATAGGCGCTGACACCTTGCTGGCCTGCAAAGGGAAAACGTTGGGCAAGCCCAGGAACATGGGGCAGGCATCCGCGATGCTGAAGCACATGTCCGGTTGCAGGGTGGACGTTTACACTGGGGTAGCGGTCATTGATGTGAAGACGGGAAGAAAGGTGGTCGATTCCGAGAAGGCCACCCTTTTGATGAAGAAAATGACTGGCGAAGAGATTCGCGAATACGTGCGGACCGGCGAGCCCATTGGCAAGGCAGGCGCAATCGCGATACAGGGAATTGGCGCCAAGTTCATCTCGCTCGTAAGCGGGAGCAGGTCCAATGTGATGGGCCTGCCCCTTCAGATTTTGCGCAGGAGCCTCAAGAGGCTCGGGGTAGAGATGGCATGAAAATAGGCAATGTCCGGCTCAGAAACGGGTTTTTCCTCGCGCCCATGGCAAATGTCTCAACGCTCCCATTTCGGAGGCTGTGCAAGGAATACGGGGCTGGACTGACTACGGGCGAGATGGTTTCCTGCGAGGCGGCCCTGCGCGGCAGCAAGAGGACGGAAGCGACGGTTGTGCGCGCACGGGAAGAGAAGCCGTTCGCAATCCAGGTCTTCGGGAGCGCACCGAAAAGGATTGCGCTTGCCGCCGAGGCGTTGGAGAAAAAATGCGAGATAATCGACCTGAACTTCGGCTGCCCGGTCCGCCATATAATACGCCGGGGGGGCGGGTGCTGTATTATTGAGGAATCCAGCCAGGAGTGCAGTCGTGTTACTTCACGAGAGGGCTCGGAAATGCGGTCGTGATTCGGCGGCGCATATCGTCGGCAAAATCAGCCGAAGAGATAAGGAAGATTGCAGCATCCGCGTTGTCCACACGGTGCTGACTGGCCACGTTTTTCTCCAACAGTCTCAGCCTCCATCCTGGGAGAAGCGCTTGGTTGATGGTTTTAAATTGTATGGCTGCCTAGTATCCCCGGGAGTGTTGATTCTATGGGAAAAAGCAAGAAGGACCTTGGAAGGCAGAAGACGAATATCCAGAGGCGCATAGCGGACCTTGAGCCGCAGGTGCGGATGGACCCGCTGAGGAAGCACCCTGAGCTGCACGATGAGCTCGCAAGGCTGAAGAAGGACCTTGCTGAGCAGCGGTAGGTAATCGGCTTGGAGAAGCTGCTCACTCTCGCATTCGTTCGCTTTTTCTTTTTGGGTACTGCTGCCTAGCGCCGCCCGTTCCTCGTCTCGGCGGAGGGCGCGGGGTTAAAAGGCTTATCCCATCCTAATCTCCTCCTCGAAGCTGGTCCTGATGAAAAGAAAAAACGACGGCAAAATCATCGTCAGCGTGCATTGCGACGTTGTCTGGAAAGCTGCAAAGATAAAGCTGCTCAGGAAGGAGAGGAAGCGGCTCTACTATGGCAACCTGGACAACATCGTCTGCGTCGCGGAGGTCCTCCGCTCGGTTATGCCGCGCATCAAGGACAGGAGGACGAAGTTCTACTTCACCAACGGCGAGGAGACGAGCATGTACGGCGCCAAGGCGGTTATGCACAGGGAGGGCCGGGCGCTCTACATCCCGGTTGACGTAACCAACGCCTCAAAGAAGGCGGACGTGAATATAGAGTGGGTGCACAACATGGACAAGCGGAAGCTGAAGAAGGCGCTCGGATACCTCCCCAAGCTAAAGGTTGGGTTCAGGAACGGGCACCACGACGAAACCTTGATCTACGGCAAAAAGTACCCGGCCTTCTCGCTCAATCTCCCCATCGAAGGGGAGGTGCACGGCAAATCAAAGGTCTCGTTCTGGAAGGCAAGAAGGTTCGGCAGGGCTGTCGCGGAGATTTTGCGCAGGATGAGAAAGAACTACGACTCGGTCTGCCAGTTCAAGAAGACGGGCAGGCAAGCTGGTTAGTAGAGATAGCCCCACATGTGGAGCATATCCGAGTCACGGACCCAGCGCTCTCCGATGTCCGTGCGGTAGAACATGTTGGGAATCATCACGTTTTCCACGCGCTTGTAGGCCTGCTTGCGGGCGTCGTCCATTGTCTGGCCCGAGCCGGTAATTACGAGCGCATAGCCAGACTGGCCCGAAAGCCGCCAGTCGCCCTCGACATATTTTACATCTCCGATGTGCACTCCTTCCAGGTTTGGCTTCTTGAAGAGTATGATGGCATCCTCGGAATAGCGCCGGAAGGCTGCCGGATCCGTGAATGGGAATGGTGGGACGGCGATAACGACACAGACCTGGAATCCTTTCCTCACTTTTAGGTCGTACTGTTCGCCCTTCGCAAGGGCGTAAAAGAAATCGCCAAGCGGGCTGACCATCCCCTCGAGCTGCAGCGAGATGGTGGGGTAGCCGAACCTCGCCGTGAATTCAAGCGGGTATATCCCCTTGGCATTTGCGATGCAGTTCAGGTCGATGTAGCCGACGTAGCCGCTTGCCGCCAGGGACGCCTCCATCCTTTCCAGGGTTTCCCTGAACAGCTTGTTCGAAGGCGCCCAGAAGCTGGATGTCCCCATCTCGCCGGTATTGGGGCCTATGTCGCCCGGGAACATCTTCTTGTGCTCGAAATTCACGAAGATGGGACCCACGAACTCCTTCCCGTTGAAGAATGCGCCGACCGCGACCTCGACACCCTGGGCGTATTTCTGGAGCTGGAAATCATTCAGCTTCTTCGCCCAGCTCTTTTTGTAATGCTGCAGGATGTTTATCACGTCGTTGCCATCCTCTTCCTGGCCCACATAGGCAAGCTCCTTCTCGTTCTGCGCCTCGCCATTGGGCTTGACCACATACCTGCCGGGATTTTTCTGCACGAACTCGATTGCAGCGTCAAAATCCTTGAAGTCCCAGTGCGGGAGGACGTTCACTCCGACCTTTTTCAGCTCCTCCTGCCCGAACTCGCGGTCGTCCTCGAGTTTGTCCGCGTAAACAGAGCCTCCGACGACTGCTTTCCCCTCCTTCCGAAGCTCGTCCGCAACCTGGCCGAACCCGATGTCATCGAAAACAATCACGTCCGCCCAGTCCTTGTGGGCTTTCCAGTCATCGACCTTTTCCACAAAGCCGCCAGCAACGTCTTTCTCGGACTTGTCGCGGATATAGTATTTTACTTCGTTGCCTTCCTCCTTCACCTGCCAGGCGAGGTCGCCAATGAGGGCTTCAAGCGATACGAACAGGAACTTGTATGGAACTTTTTCGCCGTTGGCGGGCTTCTTCTCCTCCATCCGCTTTTCGATTGCCTCCTTCTTCTCCTCCCTCCTCTCCACGGCTTTTTTAGCTTCCTCTTTCTTTTCGGCCGCCTCCTTCTTTTCCTCGCGTTTCTCCTCAGCTGTCTTTTCCTCCTTCTTGGCTTCTTCCTTCTTCTCTTCTTTTTTCGCTTCTTCCTTCTTCTCCTCGGGTTTTTTTTCAGCGGCATCTTTCGTCTCAACTGGCGCCTTTTTCTCCTCCTTTTTCAGCTCCTCCTTTTTCTCCTCCGGTTTCTTCTCATCGCCCTTCTTTTCGTCATTATCGTGATTTCCGGCCGCCACGCTCGTTCTTGCGCACGCAGTGGAATATAAATGTTTTCACACAAAATGCACGCTGGCGATCAGTATGGAAGAACCCGAACCAGTATGTGGAATCAGCCAGAGGCAGTTCTTGGACACGCTCCTATCCCATGGAGTGCCGACGAACGATGCGAGCCTAATCGGCTATGGCGCCCTGCGGAAAAAATCATTCACCTGGCAGAATGATGAGGCAGTGAGCGAGCAGGCGGTCGCATCCGCGAACTCCTATCTCAGGCAATTGAATGCCGGAATAAGGGTCTCAATCTCCCCGGGGAAATGGGGGAAGGTAGTCTGGGAAGTGACGGTTCTCCGCTGACTATTCAAGGAGCCGCGCGGTAGTCTCCAGCTTCGCGTGGCCAAGGACCCTCTTCAGCTCAGCAGGATGCCCGCCCTTGGCGACAAAATCCTTCGCGAACTCCCTCCTTATCTGGTGGGGCGTCTTCCCGACCCATTTCTTCGTAATAAGCTGCAGGTTCCTTGCGGTGATGGCCTTTCCCTTCCTTCCCTCAAACACCCACGCGGCCTCTCCAGCGCCCAGCTCCTTCAGCATCCCGCTTATCCCCTCGTGCAGGTCGAACTTCCTCTCATCAACGATGAAAGTCCCTTCCTGCAAATCCAGGTGCTCGCCCTTGAGCGCAAGCACTTCGCCCGGCTTCAGGCCATAATGCGCGAGCATGGCGACCATGGCCGCATCCCTTAGCGACTCCCCGCGAATCTTCTGAATGTGACCTTCCCATTTCCTGTTCATATCCTCACCTTCCTGCGCAGTGCCGACTCTTGAATGTCGTTAGGCCTCGTGGAAACCTCGCGGATTCCGCTCGGCCTCTTCGCCTTCGAGGCGATCTCCTCGATTATCTTCTTCGTCTCATTCCTGAGTTCTGGATGCCTGAGGGCAAATTCGTGAAGTTCTGGCAGAATTCGGGCATCCATCTGCTCGAGCACAAATGCCGCACAGGCGCGGACATTCGCGTTCACGTCTCCCAGGGCCCTAACAACCGGCTCGAGCGCAGGCTTGCCTATCTTTACAAGTGCCAATGCCACATGGAGATGGGCATTGTAATCCTCGTCTCCCATGGCTTTAACCAGGGGCTTAATTGCCCTTGCATCGCCTATCTCTCCGAGCGCCTCTGCTGCACTGGAACTAACACGCGTATCCTTGTCTTTCAGGGCCTTAATCAGAGGGTCGACTGCCCTCTCGTCGCGTATGGTTCCGAGCGCCCATGCTACCCAGGAACGGACATTCCAGTCCTCGTCTTCCAAGGCCTTAATCAGCGGCTCAACTGCTCTTTCATCGCCTATCTTTCCGAGCGCTTCTGCCGCCCTGAAACGAACGTTCGAATTCTCGTTTCTTATGGCATAAATCAGCGGTTCAACTGCTGGCTTGCCTATCTTTCCGAGCGCAGATGCTGCACTGGCACTGACCGTTACGTCCTCGTCTCCAAAGGCCTTAACCAGTGGCTCGACTGCCCTCTCGTCCCCTATCTTTCCGAGCGCATATGTCGAACTGGAACGGACATGCGCACGCTCGTCCTCCATGACCTCAATCAGGGGCTCGACTGCCGGCTTGCCTATTTTCGCGAGCGTCTCTGCAGCCTCCCAACGCTCCTCATCACTGCCCTTTCGGAGCTTTTCTATGAGCTTCTCGACATCGTCCATGATTATCAGCTCGTAATCCTCTCCTTCTGCTGCCCGATATCCAGCGCCCTAGAGCGCACTTGAGAGAGGTCTTTCGGCTTCTCGGAAACTTGCCTGACGCCACTCGGCCGGTTTGTTTTGAGCTTTATCTCGCCTATTATCAGCTGCAACTCCGGCCTGAGTTCCGGATGCTCCAGCGCTCCCTTGTGCAGGGGCAACAGCGCATCCGGCCCGATGCGGATGAATGTTTCAGCAATGTAGGTGCGGGCTTTTGGCGCGCCCTCAAAGACCATCAGCAGGAACCGCATGATATCCTTGTCCGCACCGTATCTGACAAGCGCGTACACTGCATTATAACCATCTTCATCGTCAAACATACTGACCAGGGCAGGCACTGACCTCTCCTTCTCCCCTATCTCGCCCAATGCTTCGATGGCGCCATGGCGCACATCCTTGTCCTTATCGCCCAGCAATTTAATCAGCTCGGGAACAGCGTCAATCGCCTTCTTTCCGATCTTGCCCAGGGCATTGGCGGCATTTGTGCGGACAGAGGAATCCTCATGGCGCAGCGCCTTGATTAGGTGCGGAACTGCCCTCTCACCCATGTCACCCAGCCAGGAAATGGCCATGACACGGGTATTGTGCTTCTCACTATCCACCGCAGCAGCCAATGCTTCAATCACATCGACCGCCTTTTCAGTCGACCTGCCCATGATGCCCAGTACCCTGAGCTCTTCGAGCATTGTCTGAGGAACTTTTTCAGAGGAATCGTCGCTCATTTTCTCACCACACTCCTCCTTGCATCAAGCGCCCTGCTCCTAAACAGCTGCATGCTTTCGAGCTCGCTGTCAGGCGGCCTTATAGAAATCTCGCGGACCCCGCTCGCCCTCTCTCCGCGGCTGGAAACGTCCCTTATCATCTTCACCATGTCATCTTTGAGGTCTGGCCGCTCGAGCGCTGCCTTGTGCAGGGCAGGCAGCGCGGCCAGCTGCTGGATCTTGCAAAGCGCAAGGGCAGCCCGCCTGCAGATACGGATATCGCTGTCTGTATTCAGGACTTCAGCCAGGGCGGGTGCTACTCCGGATGCCTTCTCGCCCATAACGTCAATGACGTCCATTGCCCCGAACCGGATGCTAACGTTCCTGTCCCTCAGCGCCTCGGTGAGGGCAGGGATGGCCTTTTCGCCTATTGCATCAAGAGTCATGACGGCTTCGGCATGGACCGAACTCCCACTCCCCTTGTGCGCCACAAGGGCGTTTATGAGCGCGGGGATGGCAGGGGCGGCCTTTTCCCCTAGCTTCTTCAGCGCAGTAATCGCATTTACGCACACACCCTCATCCGTATCCTCCACTGCCTTAACGATGGCCGGAATCACAGCATCTGTCCTTTCTGAAACCTTGCCGAGAATCTGTACCGATTTCAGCCGAATCTCCAGTTCCTTATCCTCGAGGGCGGCAAAAAGCGCCGGGATTGCCGCGTCCGACTTCTCTGCAATCATGCCCAAAATCTCCATCCCGTTCTCACGCACCTTCTTGTCGCTGTGCTTCAGCGCGATATTCGTGATGGCAGGAATCGCCTTGTCGCCTATCTGGGCAAGAGTTTCGCTCGCGTTCCGTACAACATGCCCTTCTGAATCACCCAGGGCCCTGACAAGCGCGTACGCCGCAGGAGCCGCCATCTCCCCGAAATCCCTGAGCGCGGCTGCTGCGACTAGCCTCTGGGCGGGCCGTGCATCCATCAAAGCTTCCGCAAGCACCGGGATTGCGGCAGGCTCCTTTGCCCTAAACTTGTAAAGGGCGTATGCGGCTGCGAAGCGGACATCCTTTTCTTCGTCCTTCAGCGCCTCTGCCAGCGCAGGGACTGCGCCCGCAGCCTTCGCCTCCTTGTCCATCCCGCCAAGCAGCTCTGCCGCGCCTTCGCGCACCTTTGGGAGGCGGCTATAATAGTCCTCGCCCTCCTTGAGCAGGCTGATAAGCTTCGGAATTGCCCGCACACAGCCTTTGTGGCTTTCTGTGCCCCACTCGATTTCGCCCATCACACAATCCTTGTGAATGGCGGCAAAAGCGGTCTCGCGGACGCTCTGGTCGCTGCTCTTGAACGCAATGACCAGCCCTGGGATGGCCGCGTCGCTTTCCTCGCTTATCCTGCCCAATGCTGCGGCGGCACGCCAGCGGCATTCTGAATCATGGTAGTCAAGCATTCCAATAAGGACGATGATTGCAGGGACGGCCTTTCCGCGCAGCTCACCAATGAGCCAGATTGCATCGTAGTCGGGCCGCTCACGCTGGGCAAGGTCAGTTAACTCGAAAACTATGCCTGCATCCATCCTGCCTATGATTTTGGCAGCGGCCTCTCTGCTGATGAAGGGGCCGGTCTGGCCGCGCATCCTTTCCGGCGGCTCGATGGCCCCGACAATCGCGGGAACCGCCGCACCCCCAATCCGCTCGAGCACCAGGGAAGCGTTCGTGCGGACCTTTTCATTCTCATCATTGAGGGCGCCAATCAGCTCAGGAATCGCAGGTTCGGCATTCTCGCCGAAAGCTATAAGGCTTTCCGATGCCCTTTCGCGGAGCGAATCGGAGTATTCCCCTTCCTCCTTAAGCGCGGCCGCCAAGATTGGAACCACATCAATTGCAGAGCCATCGATTCTTGAAAGGGCGAAAGCCGCGCCGTACCTGATGTGCTTGCTTTCATTCAGCAGCTTCTCCCTAAGAATTGGGACCGCATCCTGCGCATTTTTGCCAACCCTTCCGAGCGCCCAGACTGCCGCGCCGCGCACATCCTCGCTCACATCGTCCCGTGCTACGCGCATAAGTGCGTGGACCGCAGGCTCTGCCTTCTCGCCCATCTCGCCCAAATTAATGGTAGCGGCCAGCCGGACCTTCTCGTCCTTGCTCCACATCGCATCCATCAGGGGCCAGACCGCCTTCTCCATCGCCCCTTTCTCGGCAATCTTATTCAGGGCGGCTTCCGCATCCCTGCGGACTGACTTGTCCCAATGCGTGGTCTCTTTGAGCAGGCCACGGACTGCCGAATTCCTGAACCCGAGCTTGTAAAGGGCCTTGCGGTAGGCAACGCTCATTTCCCTCTTGCGCTTCGGCTTCTCGCTCATACCCTTCTCACCGCCTTTCTCTCTGCCACATCCAGCGCCCTTGACCTCATCATCCTTGAGAGGTCGTCAGGCCTCTTGGAGATTTCACGCGCACCGCTCGGCCTCTTCGTCTTTTCAGCAATCTCTTTGATTGCTTCCTTCACTTCCTCCCTGCATTTAGGGTGCCTGAACGCATATTCATGGAGCCGGGGTAGGATTCGCTCCCCCATCTTCCCGAGCACAGCTGCCGAATGGGAACGGACATCCGCATTCTTGTCCTCCAGGGCCTCAAGCAGCGGCTCAAGTGCC
>CAISET010000031.1 GCA_903884505.1 uncultured Microcaldota archaeon
AATCAAGGAAGCGATAGGTGGGGAGACTGGGAGCCCGGCGGAGGTGTTTGCCTGCTCCCAAGTTCCATACAAACAGTTGTCATTCATCTTCGTTACCTCCCCACCAGGGGGTGATTCTTATTGCTCTTGCGTTATTTAAATGGCTATTCAATTCCTTCAAATTTTGGGAAGAAACTTGCTGATTTGATACTATTTTACGTGCTAATACTACATTTGCGCCATTTTTAGATAGACACTAACTTGAAATCCAACAAAAACGCAACATTTCAGTAAGAAATTGGCGAGAAATGGGCGATTTATATACTGGAACTGATTAAAGAGCAACCATGTTTCCCCCCAAGCTGAAGCCGTATGCCTACATGGCAGGTGCAATACTCCTCTGGTCCACGCAGGCGATGGTCACAAAACTTGGGGTTGCGGAACTTGGACCGGCATCTTATGCATTCTATGCGTTCGCTTTCACATTTATAGGCTCTGCCGCAGTAATGCTCATTAAAGGTAGGGCGCGCTTCCTTAAGACTTACAAGTTTCACGATAGCCTTCCAATTGCGACAATGGGCGCTGCATGGGGAATTGGCAGTTTCCTGTATTACATCTCATTCCAGACCGTTCCCGCCTCTGAAGCAATAACCCTCCGCTACACCTGGCCCCTAATGCTTTCGCTCTCCGGCTTTTTTGTGTTAAAGGAGAAAATGAGTCTCCGGAGTATCCTTGCCGTGCTATTCGGTTTCATCGCAGTCTACGGGATTGTCGCTCAAGGCAACTTGGTTGTACCGAGTTTCACGAACCTCGTAGCCGATGGATTTATTCTCATCTCCGCCTTCTTGTGGGTTTACTTCCTAACGATTGAAAAGAAGTTCGGTTATGAAGCGTACAGCTCGACCACTCTTATGAACTTTGTGAGCGTGCTGATCATTGGAGCAATCGCATTGCCAGGCGGGCTCGTGCTTCCATCACTAAGTGCGTTCCTGGCTACCGCATACTTCGGTCTGATAACAGGTGCGATCGGCACAATACTATACATAAAGGCGCTACAGTCAGAAGACACCGCGGTTATCTCCAATCTCTCCTTCCTCACCCCATTTGCAGCCCTCGGCTGGAACTTTATGATTCTCGGCGAGGAGCTCCACTGGTATTACTTAGCAGCGCTGACGCTGATTGTCGCGGGATTCTTCCTCTCGAAGGCGCAGGCGAAAAGTAAGGCCACGGTTAAGCACGGTGCCGAGATTTATGATGTCACTCGTGCTTTCACCGGAACTTCGCGGGTCGATCTTTACGTCCGCATGAGAGAGGACAGAATCCACGCCCTTCGTGTGCCTGCCGCAATGGTGGGTGCTCTGAAGGAAATGGGCCTCCGCCAAACCGAAGCCAAGTTCGCCACTTTCGCGCCCGCCCAGCTCGCGATGGACATCGGCGACGATGAGGTTGAGGCAGTTTACAGCCAGCTTGGGCTCACTGATGGGGATGCGGTCGTGTTCGCAGCTGGAGAAGAGGAGTTTAACCTCGCTATGCTTGACGAAGTCGCGCGAAGGCTCAAGAAGTAGGCGCTGCCCAGCTCGTCCTGTCGTATGCTTTTGCCAAGTCCATGTTTCTTAGTGGCCAGAGCCCGGCAAGCTTTTCGGAGAACACGCAGTTCTGCATTGGCACAGCTTCTGGCCCGCCGAATACCTCCTCGCGCATCCGCAAGTACTCGTGCGCGGCATGGATGTTTGGGAATGAACCAAAAAGAAACGAGTCCGCCGCGCCGCTTAATTCCGCCATTACGTTTATCCTGTTCACGGGCATGCTCTCATCATCTCTGAACACCAGTTTTCGTGCCCGTTGGTTGCGCTCCTCAAAGTTCTCGGGAAATGTGTAGTCGCCGAATATGGCCATCTGCACCTCGCTTGGGGGATTCTGTACCAGTGCGGTAGCCCTTTTCACAAATCCGCTTTTAAGCAACTTGTTGACTTGGTACCTGACAGTGCTCTCCGAGATTTTCAGCCTCTCTGAAAGTTCGCTGAAGGAGGCGCGCGCATTCGATTGAAGCGCCAGAAGCAAACTTTTCTGAGGTTCGGGCAGGTTTAGCGTTTTGAGAACGGGTTCACGGAGCGCAAAGAACCCGACTCTGTAAAGGATGGGCAGCGCAGCCTTCCATTCCGAAACGTAGTCCTTGAGCTGACCCCTCAACATGTTCGTCCATCTTAGATAATCAATTCTGTCGGTTGCCGTAAAGCAGATGAGCAGGTCATAGTCACCTTTCCCGAGTGCAGCAAACTGTACCGGAGTCGTGTTTGAAAGGAGATCCGAAAGCCATTTTTTGTCCGGAATCCTCCTGAGCTTGGCGCGTATCAGTGTTGGAAAGTTCAGGCCGAGCGCGACTTCATCGAGCTCAAGCACATAGCGCAGGCCGAATTCTCGTTCGAGGAACGTGATCCTTCTCCGCACCATATCACGCGAGTGGCCTATCTTTCTCGCGATGTGATCAGTCGGGATTCTTGCATCCGTGCAGAGCTCGCGCAAAACTTGCTGCGAAATGCGATCCAACTCTGGCATGGTTCAATCCTTCTTCGCTGGGCAATATTAAAGTGTGCGTGTTAAGGCAAATCACTGCTAGGATGCCGCTTATGGTGGTTCGGGTCTTGTGCCGAACGGGAGCGCGATAGTCGCTGAGATCTGGGTGGGCACCTGGCCAAGTAGGAATATGGACTTGGAGAAGTGCTACGACACGGTGAGTTGGCGGAAGAAGGAGGAGTAGCCACGCCCACCGGATGATTTGATTAGCGTTCGAGAATTGCCTGGGAGTACACATTGCTGCTTTCAACCGCCGCATCGAGTGATGGGAGGCCTGCGAAATCGCCCACGAGCATCAGGTTCCTAGGGAGGTTGGAGAGCATCTCTTTCTGGAGGGCAAAGAAGCCAGGCGACACGAGCGGAAGACCATAATCCCAGGCGTCGAGCCAGGCGCTATCGGACTTGTATGGAATGGCGCGGATGAGCGCCGCCTCGTTCATTATCGATCCAAGGCTTGGCAGCTTGCCATTGTAAAGTCGCAGGATTGTAATGAAAGACTCCGCGCCTTCGTTCTCGCCGAACTTTGCCGCACTGTCGAACATTCCTACGATTGGCTGGTGCGTGTCCGAGGGGAGCTCGCCCAGCCCGCCCCTGAAAGGCTTCCCGCTGCACCTGCAGGTTATGTTGGCACATGCACGGTATCTGAAGCTCCTTGCCAGATTTGCGAGATTGCCTCCCGATGGCAGGATTTGAGATAAAAGCGGGAGCGGAAGCGTGGATATTACCGTGTCGTTTTCTTCCAGCCGGATTTCCCTCTTCGTGGTCTTGATGCCGGTTACCTTGCCATCGTTTATGGCAAGCGAGGTGACTTTTTCATTGAGCGAAACTGCCGTGTTCCCAAGCCTCGCTTTCAGGCGCGCGATTATCTGCTCGAGGCCTTCTTTAAAGCTGAAGCATTCTGCCCCAAATGCTGCTATGACCACCACGCCATAAGCTGCAGCCAGCTCTTCAGGCGCTGCAAATGAGATTCCGCGCGTCATCGCGGTGATGGCCCAGAGCGAGTCCTTGCCGATGTTCGACGTGTACCACGTACGGAAATCAGTGGTTAGAAGCTTCTCCGTTGGAGTTGCCAGCATCTCTTCATTCGTCTCAATGAATCCAGCGAACTTGACCAGCCCTTCGATCTCGTTGAGCTTTGTTGGTATGCTTTTCGCATCCTTCCGCACTGAGAAGCGCGAGAGGTCGAATGGCCGTTTCTCATCACTTAAGCCAAGCTCGGAAACGAGCCTTATTACACTGCTATCTTCTGCAGAGAAGAACTGAGCGCCGCAGTCGCAGCCAATGCCATCGATTACGCGCGTCTTGACGCGCCCTCCAAGGCGGCTGACTGCCTCGATAAGCTCAACATGATAGTCTTTCTGCAATAGCCGCGCACAGTTGAGTCCGCCTATGCCGCCACCGATGATGAAGACGTTTTCAGTACTTTGCATCCGCACACCTTGCCAGTAATCTAATAAACACTAGACTGTATTTATCACTTCATGTTGGAATGCGATGTGCTAGTAATAGGCTGTGGTCCGGCCGGTGCTGCTGCCGCAAGGGCGGCTGCGCTGAAAGGGGCAAAAACCGTAGTGATTGAGAAGAATAGGACTATAGGCGTACCGGTGCGTTGCGCCGAAGGCATAGGTGCGTATCTGCTTGGAAAGGTACCGTTCAGAATTCCACGAAACAAGTTTAGGTGGTCGATCAAGGGGATGCGGTTTTATTCGGACGGACTCTGCCTTGAAAGGACCGGATCCTTTTGGGAAGGGTTCACGCTTGACAGGGATACGTTCGACCAGTGGCTTGCATCGCTCGCAGCCGAAGCCGGTGCACAAATCTTGACTGAAACCAACGCAGTTAGCGCAGAGATGCATGGCGACATAGTTCGAACTATTGAGGCGGTTAGCAAAGATAGGAAGTTGACAATAGCGGCAAAATCAGTAGTTGCTGCGGATGGACCTAGCTCGACAATGGCTGAAGTTATGGGCTTCGATGTAAAGCGGAGAAATGTCGGTCACGTTTACAGCATTGAGTACAGCAGTGCAGGGTGCGGTAACGACCACTTCGAGGAGATATACCTCGGCGATTTCACAAGCGTCGGCTACGGCTATGTGTTCCCAAAAGGCGGTGGTGTCGTGAACATCGGTGTTGGCGGTGAGTTCGACGAGACTAGGATAAGAGAGCGTTTCGAAGAGTTCGTTGAGATGCCGGGGCTGCGCAAGAAGCTTGCGGGTGCAAGGCAAGGCATTGAGAAGAGCGGCCCGTGCCCGCTTGACGGCTACCCAAAAGCAGTAAAAGGAAATGTGATACTCGCCGGCGATGCCGCAAACCAGAATTTCAAGCCATTCCTTGAAGGCGTATTACCCGCGGTAATATGTGGTACCATGGCCGGCGAGGTTGCTGCAGAATCAAATGGCATGCCTGAGAGGATAGCCGAGTTTGAAAACAGGCTGGACGCAAGCCTCGGCGAACTCTTTGCGGCGTCTGATGCGGCTTATGCCGAGATGTCACGCCTCTTCCACTCTAAGGTGCCAATCAAGCACTTGCTGATAACCGGACTTTCCTCAGGGCTTCTGCAACTCGAAGAGCTTAAGAGCTTAGAGGAGGTGGATGCTACAACACTGAAAAAACTTCTTACAGCGCGGCTGAATCGGGGTTAGGCAAGGAAGGTTGCGAGATTCACTGACTCATTAAAATAGCCCGGCTTGCCGCCAGGGATATAAGCGCCCTCCCCCGCGCAATAAACCACCAGGTATGGCACATCCTGAAATTTTGCGTCGAGCGTATCCTTTATCCGGTTTATTTTCGCCCCGAGCGCCTCGAGCCGTGCAGTACATTCAACTCCGATTGCGAGAACTGGTTTTTTGCCTGGCGGTATGGCTGCGAGATTCTCGTTCACCGCGTCTAGAAGACTGCGCCCTGATGCGGAGTAGACCTCAAGTTCGTCTGAGTCTATCCTATACGTACAGGTTATGTACTTGCCAACGAACAAGCCCATAACATGGGGGTAGATGAGTCCGCCTTTTGTGCATACAAGCGGATAGTAATATGTACGCCGGTAAATACGCTCGTCTAAGTAATTCTCTGGCCAGCCCAAAACATTTAAAATTTCCATTGCCGCGGGATGCCCGTTTATCAGCCCGAAAGCGCAGCCGTGCAATTTCTTCTTACCTATTTTTAGCTTGATGCCGGTTGGCTTCAACCCAAACGTTGTTTTCATCATCAATTCGTGATCAGTTTGCAATGAAACTGCGGTCATCGCATTCGTATAGACCATCTTGTTGAAGAATTGGTAGTTAGAGATGGATTTATTGTTGTCGTATGTGGACGCACCCAGTATTATGCTATCTGGCATTTGCCGCGTTAATTCCTCGAATGCTTCCGCTTCCCTACCAACGCCGTATTGCAGGGTCAAACCTACAAGTGATAATAAACGCATTGCCATCCCACTAAACGGTACTCGCATAATCCGTTGTCGCCCAATAAATGGAAGATTTGGGACAGTTCCATTCGATATGTTTGCAAATGTGAATTTAGTTTTGGATCTGATTAGACTCCCTTTTAGGCGCCCTGCACATTTGCGTGCAGCATTGATCGGATTCCGTTTTACGTTCAGCCCAAGTGATGTTATGACCTCCAAGTCATCTCCGGAAATCGCCATCCCAAAGGCGCCGCGCGTAAAGCAACCGTCAGGAGTTACTGCGCCAGTTACTGTTCCTCCCACGAGAGGCACATGATCTGGCAATTTCGAGTAGATGCCATCCAAGAGTTTCTGGAATCCGCCATTCCTCTCGTAGTGGATTGTCGAAAAGAAAAGCACGAACTTCGGCTTGTTCTTCATCTTCGAAAGCAGGCTTTCTGCAACCTCTTTCCCAGCAGAGAAGGCATCCCACTGCCTGCTCATGCCAACTGCGGCCTCAAGCAACCTAAACACCCAATATCTTTGTTATCGCCCGCCTCGCATTCTCAAGCTCCACTTCCAGCAGGCCCTTGTTCGCGAGCGCAGGGATGACTGCGACGACTGCAATGTCTCTGCCTGAAACGATGAAGAATATGACTTCGTAGTCTCCGAGCTCGAAGTAAATCTTGTCCAGCCCTGTTCCTGAGAACTTGCTCATAATCTCGAAGAAATCGCCCATCGCGTTCTGCAGGTTCGTCCAGACGCGCACGTCCGTCAGCTTGAACTTGTCCGGGCTCGGCGAGGTCCCCTCAAATCCCTTCCTCGCGAGCATCGTGGCCAGGATGTCCTCTTCCTTCAGCAAATCTTCGAGAACCTCTAATATCTGGGAATCCTGCGTTGCCACAAAAATGGTTTCGCGCGCCAGGATATAAAGCTTATGTCGTAATCTGTGTTCTAGCGCCTGAGTGGAAACAACCTTATTCTTTATTCGCATCTTTCCCCGCATCCCAGCTTGAAGAAGCGGACGTCTCCTTCGTAGGCGAAGCTTGCCATCGAGGCGACCCATGTCGCCGCCTTCATCGGGTCTCCATACGGCGGAAGAAGCTCTATTCCCTTCTCGATTTTTCTGCAGGTAAATCCGTTTTTCCCCAGCATCCGCACCAAACCGGGCGTCCACGTCTCTTCCGGCTTCGTAGCCTCGAACTGAAAGCTGGGCGGGAGGAGGCCGGTCGGGATATGGGGGCTAGTTATATGGCTACAGATTGCGTCTGGTTTGAGTTTGTGGCCATTATGACCACAATATTTAAATATTACTGATTTGTAGTCATATACATGGCGTTCATAGAAAAGCAGAGGCATGGAAAGCACGCCTATTATTACCTGGTGAAGAGCGTAAGGCTCTCCCCCACGTCGGTCAAGAAGGTGCGGGTATTCCTCGGCAGGCAGGTGCCGGGGCATGATGAGCTGCAAACCAGGTTCGCGGAGCTCGAGAGGAAGGCGCCGAAGCCCTATGCTGCCCGGTGGATGCCTAAGGAGTTGGCAGAGCGCGTTGAGGACCTGCGCGCGGCCGCGCTCATTTTCAAAGGGCTTCCCGGTGAGAACCTTCCCAAGGATTTTCTGGTGCGCTTCACCTACAACACGAATGCAATCGAAGGAAATCCGCTGACCCTGAGGCAGACCGCCCTGATTTTGGCGGACGGGATTGCCCCGCAGGGCGCAAGGACCCAAGACGTGGTTGAAGTCCTGAACAGCAAGGACGCCTGGGAGTTCGTGAAAGCCTACCGCGGGCCCATTAACAGGAGATTTGTTTGCCGGGTTCAGCATGAGGTCACGAAGAACACATCCTGCCGCATACAAGGCGCCTACAGGGATGGCGAGGTCGGGATAACGGGTGCTGAATGGAAGCCGCCAAAGGCCGCGGACGTCCCTTCCCGGATGGAGGCCATTTTCAAGGAGTACAGCGCAATGAAGAAATCCCTCCACCCGGTGGAGCTGGCCGCCTGGCTTCACAACCGCGCCGTCCAAATCCATCCCTTCACGGACGGGAACGGTAGGACCGCCCGCCTCCTCATGAACCTGGTCCTGATGCGCGCCAGGTTTCCGCCAGTTGTAATAGAGGTGCGGAACAAGGAGCAGTACTACCGCATGATAGAGGAGGCGGATCACGGCAGGCGGGGGCCATTCGCACGCTTCCTCGCCAGCGAACTGCTCAGGCAGTATGCCCGCACGGAGGAGTAGCTGCTGCGCGGCTTCGCCTGCCTGGCTGGCGCTCGTGAAGAAAACCACCTGGATTACTACCTGAAGGACCTGCTGAAAAGCTTGCGCCTGGCAGTCTTCGGCGATGCGATACTAATATATACCGAGGATGAGCCTTCTTACACGAGGCTGGCAAGAATGGCAAAGCTGATAAAAAACTTCATTGAACTGAACAAGGAGCAGACTGCAGAGTTTTTGGCCAGCCTGAGCAAGCCGAAGAACGAGAAGAACAAGGAGAGGATTCTGAAGAAGGCTGAAGCCACGAAGTTCAATGTAATCCTCTAAAGAAGGTGCTTTTCCTGCCTAAGCCCAAGCTTTCCGAATTCGACCTCATTATCGAGCGGCTGAAGCCACAGCACGACCCTCTGCTCAAGGCGTTCCGTTGCGACAAAGAGGACGAGACGGATTTCATCCGGAATGACGCACTGCTCCAGCAGACGATTAAGCTGAATGAGACGTACCTTCTCTTCGAGCGGGGGAAGGAGAAGGTCATCAGCTATATCACCTTTTCGGTCGGCTCGTTCGTGCTGTCTCCTGAAAGGGAAGTCTACGGCGTCAGGATAAGGGACAAACCGTGTGAGTTCCCGAACAGGGTGCCGTGCATGCTCATAGGGAGGCTAGCCACGGACAAGGGCGAGGAGGGCAGGGGTGGCGCGAGCTATCTTCTTGCCTTCGCGGTGAGGGAGGCCGTCAGGAAGAGCGAGCTTGTCCCATTCCCGTTTCTCGCGGTCCACGCTTACCCGGACAAGGTCGCGTTTTATGAGAGGAATGGCTTTGAGAGGGCGTTCACGCCGGATGCGGGCGAAACCCCGCGCACGGCCTGCATGTACGTAGGGCTGTTCGACGTTGCGAAGAAGCATTAGAACTTTTTCGGGAAACCGCGAGTTATGTCCTGATATCTTTATATACCTTTTCGTGCAGAAGCTTAGGGTTGCACGCCTTACTTCTTAGCAGGTGGTAGTTTGTCCGATGATAAGATAGATGTGTCCCTGAGCGGAATGGTCCCCGAGCACGAGATAATATCAAAGGCTGAGGAGCAGAAGATGCTGGCCGTCTACGGGATAAAGAAGGAGATGCTGCCGAAGCTGAAAGTGACTGACCCGCAGGCGAAGAGGCTTGGTGCGAAAATCGGCGACGTCGTGAAGATAACAAGGAAGGACACCTGCGTGAACCTCGCCTATCGACTCGTCGTGAAGTAAAAAACAAGGGCTTAGCCCGAAGGCTGCCCGTTGAAGGGGCGTGCGATAGAAGAAGGGGAGGATCATGAGGATGTGCATTTCTCTGGGGAGAAATGCATCAGACATCGCCTGCAAGGCGATGCTGAACCTGAAACTGAGGAGGGGCGACAGGCGCATTTCGCCTTCGGGCGAAAGCGCCGCGCCTTCGCCGCGAGGCGAAGAGCGCAGGCCCCTCCGCGGTTCGGAATGGTCGAGAAGAGGCTGCTGATGGGTTTGCCCGTCTGCGGTTAAGAGAGGGATTGATATGACTGAAACCGTACTGCTTGACGCTTATTTTCGCGAACACACGCTTGTAAGGCAGCATCTTGAGAGCTACAACAAGTTCGTAGAAAAAGGTATCCAGGAGATTATCGACAAGGTTGCGTTCATAGACCCTAACGTCGAGGGCTACCAGCTCCGCCTTGGAAAGGTCAGGGTTGAGAAGCCGACGATTGTTGAGG
>CAISET010000032.1 GCA_903884505.1 uncultured Microcaldota archaeon
ACTTAGAACTCGGGGAAGTGGTTCTCTTCAGGGTAGGCGTTTCTCCCGCTGATCCGCCCGTTGCTTATCCTCGTGTATATGGCGAACGGAATTGCCCTGGCGACATCGCGCGCGGTTATCATGCCGATTATCTTCCCTTCCCGGGTGACGGGCAGGCGCCGTATGTCGTATTTTGTGAATATCTCGCTCGCCTTGATGACCGTGTCATTGTGGTCTATGGTGTACATGACCGGCGTCATTATCTCGCAGGCCTTGACGCGGACGGGGTCCGAGGCGCGGGCCACTATTTTTGTCAACACATCCCGCTCCGTGAGAATGCCGCAGATTTCGCCGTCGGATTCGATGAGGACGGAGCCTATCCCCTTGCTCTCCATTATCTTTGCGATTTCGTGCACGCTGAAATTGGATGGCACAACGGTTGTGCCGTGCATTATCTCCTTCACAGCGACCATCCTATTACCCCCAAGCCTCAACTCCAAAAGCCAAATGGTAAGCTCGGGCTAAAGTTAGGAAGTGAAAGTATATATATCTTTCCCTTAAACGGGTTTGGGCATAATTTTTTCGCTTTAATAATTATTTCGACTAATTACTTTGTTGATGCCGAATCTCTATGTTTGGCAAGGGATATAAATAATCCGTGGCAAAAGCGGATTGTGATTGAATGGCTGATGAACTGGAAATAGTCGAAAAGCTCGCAGGAAGGCTTCCCCCGGTTGATTCCATAGGGGAGATGGAGAAGGCGCTGGTAGGTGCGATTGGCTCGCACTTCCCTGAGCTGGGCGCGTCGGAAAGGGCGGCGATGGCGAAGAAAATCGCCTCCTACGGGCCCATCGCCGAATTCATGGAGGACCCTGCTGTCGAGGACGTGATGATAAACGGCCTGAACCCAATTTTTATCTACCGCTCGGATAGTGGGATGGTGAAGACTGAGGAACAATTCGAGAGCTACGACGACCTGGAGCTATTCATGATGAAGCTCCTGCTCTTCTCCGGGAAGTCGAAGTTGGGGAAGGTGAATGACCTCAACCTGCCCGGCTGCGCAAGGGCGAACATCGTCTCTTCGCCGCTCGGGCCACAGATAACGATAAGGAGGTTCAAGGGAATTCCGCCGAGCATTATAGATTTGGTCGATTGGGGAATGCTGGACTACGGGCTTGCTGCGAAGCTCTGGCTTTACACCGAGGGGCTTTCCGCGAGGCCAGCGAACATTTTGATTACCGGACCGCCTGCCTCGGGCAAGACCACGCTGCTCAATTCCCTCTTCTCGTTCTTCCCCGCGAACCAGAGAATCATAGTGATTGAGGACACGATGGAACTGAACACGAAGAGCGAGGAGAACTGCGCAAGGCTCGCCTCGGACGAGGACGCGAGCATGGAGAAGCTCGTGAAGAATTCCCTGAGGATGAGGCCGGACCGCATAATCATAGGCGAGGTGCGCGGCGCAGAGGCAAAGGATTTGATGACTGCGATGAACATCGGGAAGATTTGCATGGGGACCATGCATGCGGGAAATGCGCGCGAGGCGGTAATGAGGCTTGAGAACGAGCCCATGAACGTTCCCGGGGCGATGGTCCCGCTCATAGATGTGATTATCAACACGGGCAGGTTCGCGCATGAGGGCGAGCAGTTCCGCAGGATTACAGGGGTGAGCGAGACAGCCGGGATGGAGAGCGGAAAGGTTCTGCTCGCGGAGATGTACAAATTCGATTTCCAGGGCAGGAAGCTCGTGGAGCTGGCGCCGAGCGTCACCTACCGCGACAGGCTCGCCTCGGCCGCAGGGGTCACGCCAACGGAAGTGCTGGAGGAGACCAAGCGGCGCGAGCAGGTGCTGCGCGCGCTGAAGAAGAAGGGCGCGACCACCATTGAGCAGCTCTCCCTGTTCTGCAAGAAATACAATGAAGACCCGGAGGCTTCGCTGAAGAAGCTGGGAATAAGCGATTAGGGGTGGTTTGATGGATGAGAATGAGACCGATGCTCCGTTGGAGGCATTGGAGGAAAAGAAGAAGGGCGACAAGACGACGCTCTACATTCTGATTGCAGCAGCCGTCGTTTTGCTTTTGGCTGGAGTGGTCGTGGCGGCCGTCTTTGTAATCCCAACGCTGTTCTACGTTGGCGTCCTGAACCCAAGGAACGTGGAACCAACCGTGTGCAATTTCCCGCCAGGCATCGCATGCGCTAACTATAAGCTGCACACGGACGGCTCGCTCAACCTGACGATTGGGCAGGCGACGGGCCACAGGATGACAGTCACGGGGATTTCGTGCACGCAGGAATCTGGACTCCCTGCAACCTGGGCTGAGAAATCCGTGATTATTCCGAATGGCGAGCAGGCATCGCTCGGCACTATGGCTTGCACGAGTCCCGGAGGCGCAACCGTAACGGGCACGCTGGGGGAGACTGCGAAGTTCAAGATTTGGATCAACTATACGGAAACCGATACCGGCGCTCAAAGGCAGGTTATCGGCGACATGACTGCGAAGTATGAGGCTTAGAGGTGCAACGATGGTGAAGATAATTTCAGTTAAGGCAAGGGAAATTCTTGATTCCCGCGGGAATCCGACTGTTGAGGCAGAGGTCCGGGCTGAGGGCGGTATTCTCGGCATTGCTGCTGCGCCGAGCGGCGCTTCCACCGGAATCTATGAGGCGCTGGAGCTTCGGGACGGCGATGAGAAGCGATATGGCGGCAAGGGAGTGCTGAAAGCAGTTGCGCACGTGAACGGGCCGATTGCGAAGAGGCTGAAGGGCATGGATGCAGCGAATCTACGCGCAATCGATGGTGCGATGATAAGGCTTGATGGCACGCCCAACAAGTCGAAGCTTGGGGCGAATGCCACGTCGGCTGTCTCCATGGCTGTTGCGAAGGCCGGCGCCGCTGCGAAGGGAATTCCGCTCTACAAATTTCTGGGCGGCGCGAATGCGCATCTTATCCCCGTGCCCATGATGAACGTGCTGAACGGCGGGAAGCACGCGGGCACCGAACTGTCGATTCAGGAGTTCATGGTGATGCCGATAGGCGCGAAGAGCTTCTCCGAGTGCCTGAGAATGAGCGCGGAAGTCTACCACGCGCTCGGGAAGATAGTGCAGGCGAAATACGGGGTGAGCGCGAAGAACATCGGGGACGAGGGCGGCTATGCGCCGAACATCACCATGACCAGGGATGCGCTGGACATGCTTGTGGCTGCGATTGAGAAAGCGGGCTATTCGAAGGAGATTAGGCTTGCGATGGACCCGGCCGCATCGAGCTTCTTTGACGAGAAGAAGGGGACGTATTTCGTTGACAGGAGGAACATCACGAGTGATGAGCTGGTTTCGCTCTACGTGGACCTTGTCCGCGAATATCCCATCATCAGCATAGAGGACGGGCTGGCCGAGAACGACTGGGAAGGGTTTGCGAGCCTTACGAAAAATATCGGCGGGAAGGTCCAGATTGTGGGCGACGACCTTTTCGTGACGAATGTGAAAAAGGTGAGGGAAGGGATAACTAGGAAGGCGGCCAACGCGATGCTCCTTAAGGTGAACCAGATAGGGACGATTAGCGAGGCAACGGATGCCGCAAAACTGTCCTTCAAGAACGGGTGGAACGTGGTGGTGAGCCACAGGAGCGGCGAAACGAGCGATGACACGATTGCCGACCTGTCAGTCGCCCTGGGCTGCGGGCAATTAAAGGCCGGGGCGCCTGCGAGGGGGGAGAGGGTGGCGAAGTACAACCGCCTCCTTAAGATTGAGGAGGAGCTCGGCTCGAAGGCGAAATACGCAGGAAAGAGATTCAGGGGGCGTAGCTGAAGCAGAAGTTGCCGATGCACAGGGTCGTTTCGAAGATTACCCAGATGAGGTATAGCACGATTAGTATGAGCCCGTGCTCCTTCTTTATCGCCTCGTGCTTCATCAGGACATACCAGATGAATGAGCTGAGCGCGAGCAGGAAGACTATCGGAGTTACGAATATGCCCAGGAAGCCGTTTGTGATGGGACTTATCACCGCGGCCGCCCCGAGCACGAGCGTGAGGTTTATCACGCAGCTCCCGAAGATGTCGCCAACCGCCAGCGCCATGTGGCCTGAACGGATTGCGCGGAAGTCGACCGCCAGCTCGGGGAGCGTTGTAGCGAAGGCGATGAGCGTCATGCCTATCACCGCATCGGAAACCCCCGCCATCTTCGCTATCTCAACCCCGTACTGGACCACGAAGTGCGAGCTTGCGAAGACTACGATGAACGAGGCGGTGAAGAACGTGAGCTGCCTGCTGAACTCCTCCTTGCTTTTGAAGACCGGGGCATTGGCCCGTATCGTGAATTTCCCCCGCAGTATGAAGATGACGTAGAGAAGGTACATGAAGAGGAGCACAACCCCCTCGCGGTAGGTCAGCCCGCCGGTCAGTATGAAGAGCAGGGGCGCAAGCGTTATGAAGAGGAGAAGCTCTGCGCTCTCGAGCGTCTGCTCCCTCTTTATCGTCACGTTCCTGAGCAGTGCAGCTATGCCGAAAACGAGGCATATGTTCGCTATCGTCGAGCCGAGGGCGTCGCCCACGGATATCGCAGGCTTGCCCATCAGCGCCCCGGAAACCGAAACCATCAGGTCCGGGACGGATGTGGCCGTGGCGATGAGGATGAAGCCGACTGCCATTTCCGTCATTCCGAGCAGCTGGGAGATTTTTATCGCGGAGTTGAGAACATGGCGCGAGCTTTCGTAGAGGATGATAAGCGAGATGACGAAAAGCAATATCTCTAGGAACGCCATACGCCCCATTTTGGCGGATAAGGCTTATATTGCTATTCGGCGGCTGCGCAGCATTAAAATACCCTCCGCGCCAAATTCCATCGGTCATTATGCCTTCTATCTTTAGCGGCGAGCCCTCAGTGCGGCTCATCGCCTGGACTGCTGCACCCTATGATATTGCAATGGCGAGCGCGCGCACCTGCTATTCGCCGGGAGTGGTTTTGCCGGGCGAAATAACTCCCGGGCAGAGGGAAAGGATAGGTCCCGGCATCTGGGAGGCAGGCCATCACACGCCTTTCCAGCATGCAACCTTCACCTTTGCGATTGAGAATGTTAGCAGGCAATTCGTCTGGAGCTTCCTGCATTCGCACCCGTATTACAACTCGGACCAGACGAGCCAGAGGTATAATCTCATGGGCGAGCCGAGGCTTTATGCTCCAAAACTGGATGAGAACCGACGGAGACTCTATGAAGAGGCTGCCCTTGCTGCGTGGGACGCATACGGGAAGCTGGCAAAACTGGCGCAGAAGGAGAATTTCCGCCTTATGCAGGGCCTCGGGAAGATTAAAGGCCAGAATGAGAAGCAGGTGATGAAGGAGGCCGAGAACAAGGCGATAGAGAATGCACGCTATGTTCTTCCTGTCGCCGCGTTCACCTCGCTCTACCACACCGTTTCTGGCCTCGTCCTCAAGAGATACCAGATGATGGCTTCGCAGTGTGACTGCCCTTCGGAGGCCGAAACCGTCGTCGCCAAGATGATTGCGGAAGTCGAAAAAATCGACCCGAACTTCAAGATGCCCGTGAAGAGGATGAAGGTGAAATTTAGCGGGAATGTTGATGGCGACTCGTTTGCCAAAAAATTCGACTCCGGGCTGGATGGGATGCGCAGCAAACTTGTCAGTTATGACAAAGGCGCCGAAGAAGTCGTTGCCGACGCTGTCCGCGAAGCAGTCGGGATTGATTTGGACGACTCCGATGCGATAGACCTTGCTGTGAATCCCGCGAAGAACCCGCTTCTCCTTGAAACCCTTAACGCATGGCAGAATTCGCCCGTCACGAGGGCGCTGAACCACGCAAATTATTCCTTCAGGAAGAGAATGAGCCATGCCTGCGATTCGCAGGACCAGAGGCACAGGACGACTCCGGCAAGCAGGCCGCTTCTCAGCAGGCTCCACACCAGCAGGCCCGACGTTGTTGAGCCGGAGATTATTGCCAAGAACAGCGAGATGCACAAGATCTTCACTGATACCTGTAAGCTGCTCTGGAAGGCGAAGAATGAGCTGATTGGGGTGGGCGTTTCCCCAGAAGATGTCATCTACCTTCTCCCAAACGCCGTTGCACTGCGCTTCACTGAGACCGGTCGCCTAATAGATCTGATGCACAAGTGGAGGATGAGGACCTGCTTCAACGCGCAGGAGGAGATTTATAACATTTCGATGGAGGAGCTGGCGCAGGTTTCCTCCAAGCATCCGCGCCTCACTAGATACATGGGCCCGCCGTGCTTCTTCAGGAGGGGGCTAGTCGAGGGGAAGGGAAAGGAAGGCCCGTGCCCCGAGGGGCCGAGATGGTGCGGGATAGACGTTTGGAGGAACTTCCCTAACGTGAAGAGGCCGTTTTAGGTGATGACGTGACAAATGTTTTTATTATCCATGGAACGGGCGGCTATCCGGAAGAAAATTGGTTTCCGTGGCTGAAAAAAGAGCTTGAAATGCTCGGTTGCAGGGTGTTTATACCCCAATTTCCAACTCCGGAAAACCAAACCCCGGAAACTTGGTCTAAGGTTTTTTCTAAATACAAAAAAGATTTTACTCCCGATACGATTTTGGTCGGGCATAGCTTGGGCGGGACTTTCGCGCTTCGCATATTGGAAGACAGTGCAGTCCAGATAAGAGCGGCGTTCATAGTTGCCGCCTCAATAGGTGTTCTGCCGATCAAGTATTACGAGACGGATAAGCCATATCTTGCAAAGCCATTCGATTGGAAAAAAATCAAGGGAAGCGCTCGTAAGATATATGTTTTCCATTCTGAAGATGACCCGCTCGTTAGCGTGGGCAATGGCAAGGAATTGGCAAAAAATCTGGGCGTTGAGCCAATCCTGTACAAGAATGCCGGCCATTTCAATGCAAAAGCCGGATACACCCATTTTGAAGAATTACTTGAACGGATAAAAGCGGAGTTGAAAGTCAAGAAGCCAGTTTAATCAGAGGCGCATTCCGCTCCTCTGCCCCGGTCTCCCGACGTATTCCACCTTTCTTCCGCTGATTTTGAAGGTGCCTTGCGCGAACATCTGCACGATTTTGGGCAACCCGACGTGCTCCCGCTCGAGGATCCTTGCCGCAGCCTCATCCGCGCTCTTGCAGTCCGAGATGTCAACGGCCTCCTGGTAGATTATCGGGCCGGCATCAAGCGAGTCCGTGACAAAGTGGATTGTGTAGCCGGAAATTCTTGCTCCGAACTCAAAGGCGTCCTTCTGCGCGTGCGCGCCTGGGAATGACGGGAGCAGGGACGGGTGGATGTTTATCATTTTTCCCGCATATGCCTTGAGGAACTCATGGTCACGGACGATGCACATGTAGCCCGCGAGAACGACGAGGTCAGGTTTCACTTCGTCAAGCTTCGTATGGATTGCCTGGTCGTGCTGCTCCCTTGTCGCATAATCAGTTTTCGGGATTATTGCAGACGGAATGATGTTTTCGTTCGCCCTTTCAATCGCCTTTGCTTGGGGGTTGTCAGTGATAAGCAGGACTACATTGGCATTAACATCGCCGCGCTTCGTTGCATCTATTATGGACTGGAAATCCGAGCCCCGCCCGCTCGCGAGAATCGCAACCCTTATTTTTTCCGGCATTCAATCACCCTCTCATCCGTAAATATCTTGTGCACATGCATGTCATGCTCCATCTTAGGCACTTCGCCCACCACCTGCTCATCGAAGCAGAAACCTATAAAGTTGCCGCTAAGCGAGGAAAGAAGCCGGTCATAGAACCCGCCTCCCCTCCCGAGCCTTCCGCCGTGCAAATCGAATGCCAACCCTGGGATGACAACCACGTCGAACTGCTTTAGCTCGCATTTCGCCTCCCCAGGCGGCTCGTGGATTCCGAACTTCCCCGGCAAGAGCTGCTCAAGCGCATGCAGCCGGCAGACGCAGATGAAATCGCCCTCAACTTTCGGCACGAATACTGCCTTCGTCCTCTTCAGCGCCTCGGAGATTATCTTGCGCGTCTCCGGCTCGGAGCTCGTGGCAACGTAGATTAGTATGGAATCGGCTGCCTCGAATTCAGGGGATTCGGCGAATTTCTTCTCAAGGGCCTCGCTCTTCGCCTTCAGCTCCTCGGGCTTCAGCTTCGCAAGCTTCGCCTTCATCTCATTCCGCAGGTCCTTTTTCTTCTCCCTCATGAATCCACCAGCACTTCATTTTTTCCTCGCGCCTCCCCGAGCATGTAAATGGAGCCTGCGAGGAGCACCAAATCGTTCTCTCCTGCAACTGATAAAGCACTTTGCCTTGAGGCGGCCACATTTGAAATTATCTCCACATCACCGCAGTATTTCTTCGCCTCGTTTGCGACTTCCTCCGGGTTGGCCGCACGTTCAACCTTCGGCTTGTTCACAATAATCTTGTGCGCAAGGGGCGCAATGATCTCCATGCTGCCCGCAATGTCCTTGTCCGACATCATCCCAGTGACGAGAATCAGATTGTCGAAATGGAACAGCTTCAGCGACTTCGCGAGAACTGCCATGGCAGCGGGATTGTGCGCGGCGTCCATGATTTCCAGCGGTTTGCGCGAGATTACTTCCAATCGTGCGGGAAGGAAAGCCTTCGCCAGCCCCCGTTCAATCTCGCTTTTCCCGATTGCATTCTCCTTCAGGGCCTCTGCCGCAAGGATTGCACAGGCAGCATTCCTCCCCTGGTGCTCGCCCAATAGTTTGAGGCTCGCTTCGTATGCCGAACGCCGCGTTGATATCCTCCATTTGTTCTCCATGTCCGTGCAGGAGATTTTCTTGGCGAAGGCATCCTTTCCTACAACGAGGAATTCCGCCTTCTTATCCGCGCATGCCTTCCGGAAGACTGCGAGCGCCTCGGGCTTCTCCTCCATGGTTACGAGCGCCCCTTTCGGCCTCAGGATTCCGGCCTTCTCCTGCGCAATCTTCTCAACCGAATCCCCGAGCATCTGTGTGTGCTCCAAATCAACGGTTGCGACAACGGAGACGATTGCATCCGCGGCATTGGTGGCATCAAGCCTTCCGCCCATGCCTACTTCCAGCACGGCGTAATCGACCATCTCCTCTGCAAATTTATGGAATGCGATTGCGGTCACTGCCTCGAAGAATGAGATGTCGCCGATTTCTTTGATGCGCGGCTCAAGCATCCCGTAGATTCGCTCGACGTCATCATCTTGAATCATCTCCCCGTCCACCTGAATCCTTTCCCCGAAGAAATCTACATGAGGTGAGAAATAGGCGCCGGTCTTGAAGCCGGCCTCCTTCAGGATGGAAGCAACCATCGCAGTGATGGAGCCCTTCCCGTTCGTTCCGCCAACAAGTATGGGTTTGAGCTGCTTCTGGGGATTTCCCGTCGCCTCGAGCAATGAGCGCATCGTCTCCAAGTTCCACTCGCCCTTCTTTCCAAGGGCTAGGAGCTTTGAGTAGACTTCTCGCATGCAACCACTGTGTTGCGCATCAGCATCGCGATGGTCATGGGCCCGACACCGCCGGGCACAGGCGTGATTGCAGACGCAATCTCTTTCACTGCCTCGAAATCCACGTCTCCGATGAGCTTGCCCTCTATGCGGTTTATGCCGACATCTATGACTACTGCGCCCGGCTTCACCATATCTTTTGTTATGAATTTCGGCTTTCCTATCGCCACGCACAGGATGTCCGCCTGCTTTGTGATTTCGGCAAGGTTCCTCGTCTTGGAATGGCAGACTGTGACGGTCGCATCCCTGTTCAGGAGAAGTGCTGCCAGCGGCTTGCCGACCTGTATGCTCCTTCCCACGACCACCGCGTGCTTCCCCGCAATCTTCACGCCGCTTCTTTCGAGCATGGCGATTACGCCAAACGGAGTGCAGCTCGGCATGCTCTCATCTCCTGAAAGAAGCTTACCCAGACTGACCGGCTTCATGCCGTCAACATCCTTCTCCGGAGAGATTGCCTCCAGTACCTTCTGCTGGCCAATCCCTTTCGGCAGCGGGAACTGCACCAGAATCCCATGGATTGACTTGTCCTTGTTGAGCTTGGAGATTAGTTTGAGCAGCTCGGCTTCGCCTATTCCCTCCGGGAAGTCGTGCCTCACGCTTCTGATTCCGATTTTCTCGCACGCCTTGTGCTTGTTGTTCACATAAGTGATTGATGCGGGGTCCGTCCCCACTAATACGGTTGCGAGCGCAGGCTTCAGCCCCTTCCTCCTGATTTCTTCCGCCAGCTCGGCCAGCAGCTCATCCCGAATTTTGTTCCCGTCGATTATTCCAGCCGGCATATCAATCTGTTCCTCTTTTGCCGCGATTGGTTAATTATGCTTTTGCCAGGAAGTACTCGTGAATTCTCATATCGCCTGAAAGCTCGGGATGGAACGATGTGGCCAGGAGGTTTCCCTGCTCGGCTGCGACGATGGCCTTGCCAAAGCGAGCGAGCGGCCTGCAGCCTCCCCAGGTTCCCATGACTGCCGGCGCGCGTATGAAGATACAGGGAAACCGGTTTCCGACACCCTCGATATCGAGGCTTGCCTCGAAGGATTCCCTTTGCCGCCCGAATGCATTGCGGCTCACCTCCATGTCCATCAGGCCGAGCAGCTTCTGCTGCGTCTTCCTGACCTGCGCGCCGCCCTTTTTTGCCAACAGGACCATGCCGGCGCACGTACCAAAAATTGGCATGCCCCCCGCCCCTTTTTCCCGTATCTTTGCGAACAGCCCGGTGCTTTCCAACAGCCTGCTGATGGTCGTAGATTCGCCGCCGGGCATGATGAGAGCGGAGATATCATCCAATGCGCCCGGCCGGGTAATCCAGACTGGCTTATGGCCGAGCGCGCGGACCATCTCTTCATGCTCGGAAACCGCACCTTGCACCCCGACTATGCCGACCCTCAAATTCGCACCTATGCGCTCCTGTCCTGCATGCGCAGCGTGAGCTTGCTTATCTCGTCGCCCCTCATCGCGCCGCCGAGGCCTGCCGAGGCCCTGAGCAGGGCCTTTGGGTCGTCGAAGTTCCTGGCCGCCTCGACTATCGCCTTCGCATACTTTTCCGGCGTGGATGACTTGAATATCCCGCTCCCGACAAAAATGCCGTCCGCGCCCAGGAGCATCATGAGAGCGGCATCGGCCGGCGTCGCTATTCCCCCTGCGGCGAAGTTCACCACAGGAAGCCTTCCGAGCCTCTTCGTTTCCAAAACGAGCTTAAGCGGAACGCGGTATTCGCCTGCCTTCTGCGCAAGCTCGCCTTTGCCGCCTACAGCCAGGGCGCCCAGTTCCGAATTCATCCTGCGCATGTGGCGCACCGCCTCCACTACATTTCCCGTGCCAGGTTCGCCTTTCGTGCGCATCATGGCGGCGCCCTCGTCTATCCTCCGCAGTGCCTCCCCGAGATTGCGCGCGCCGCAAACGAACGGGATGGTGAATTTTTTCTTGTCTATGTGGAATTCCTCATCGGCAGGAGTGAGCACTTCGGACTCGTCAATCATGTCCACGCCTATCTCCTGCAGCACCATGGCTTCCGCGAAGTGCCCTATCCTGCATTTCGCCATCACGGGAATCGTGACCGCGCCGATTATGTCCATAATCCTCTTGGGGTCGGCCATCCGCGCGACACCGCCGGATGCTCTTATGTCCGCAGGCACTGCGTGGAGCGCCATCACCGCGACCGCGCCCGCCCGCTCTGCCACCCTTGCCTGCTTTGCATTCACGACATCCATTATGACGCCGCCTTTCTGCATTTTCGCGAAGCCTTCCTTGAGCCTTTTCGTTCCGAACAGCAGTTTCCTTTCGGCCATGTTACCACTTCAGCTCCGGATACAGCGGGTGCTTCCCGCAAAGTGCGATTACGTCCCCCCTCGCTATTGCGGTTGCCGCCGGATCTCCTTTCGCCGCAATAATCTTGTCAATCATCCCCGCGATCTCCTTCATCTCGCTTTCTTTCATCCCTCTCGTAGTCAAGGCAGGTGTGCCCAGCCTTATCCCGCTCGTGACGAAAGGCGACTTATCATCCTGGGGCACCATGTTCTTGTTCGCAGTAATTCCGGTTTCCTCAAGCCAGTTCTGCGCCTCCTTTCCTGTGCAGCCCTTGTTTCTCAAGTCAACGAGCATGAGGTGGTTGTCCGTGCCATCTGAAACCAGCTTGAAGCCCTTTGCCATAAGCTCATCCGCAAGTGCCTTCGCGTTTTTCACCACCTGCTTCGCATACTCCTTGAATTCGGGCTTCAGCGCTTCTCCGAAGCAGACGGCCTTGCCGGCAATCGCATGCTCGAGCGGGCCCCCCTGCATCCCCGGGAACACCGCCTTGTCTATCGCCTGCGCATATTTTTCCTTGCACATTATCATCGCGCCCCTCGGCCCCCGGAGCGTCTTGTGCGTAGTCGTTGTAACTATGTCCGCATAGGGGAACGGCTGGGGGTGCGCGCCTCCTGCGCAAAGTCCTGCGATGTGCGCGATGTCTGCGAGCATTATTGCGCCCACCTCGTCCGCAATCTCCTTGAAGGCCTTGAAATCAACCGTTCTCGGGTATGCGGAATATCCGCAGAGCACCATCTGGGGCTTCTCTGCAATCGCAGTCTTTCGGATGGCGTCATAATCCAGCGTTCCCGTCTCCGGGTCCAGGTGGTAATGCACAATCTTGTACCACTGGCCCGAGAAATTCACCGGGCTTCCGTGGGAAAGATGGCCGCCTTCAGGCAAAAACAGGCTGAGAATCTTGTCGCCCAGCTTCAAGGTGGCAAAATAGGCCTCCATGTTCGCCTGCGAGCCCGCGTGCGGCTGCACGTTCGCGTGCTCGGCGTTGAAGAGTTTTTTCGCGCGGTCCCTCGCCAGATTTTCAGTAACATCAATGAACTGGTTCCCCCCGTAGTACCTCTTCCCTGGGTAGCCTTCCGAGTATTTGTTCGTCATCACGCAGCCCTGCGCTTCCATCACTGCGAGGCTCGTGAAGTTCTCGGACGCAATCATCTCAAGCGTCGAGCGCTGCCTCCCAATCTCGTTCTTAATTGCGTCATAAACCTCAGGGTCGCTCCTGCTTAATACTGCCAACCTCAAACACCCCCAGAAACAGTTAAGAATATTGTTGTTACAGGTGTTATAAAGGTTCGTGTGGCCTTCTCCAAAAAGATGGGCTATTTATTCACCAACTCTGCAAGAGTTGCGTGACGACCAAAACAAAGGCTGAGATGCCGCCTTTTCCAAAGCCCTTTCCATTATGCGATGTAACCGCCTTAACTAGGGAGCAGAAGCTTCAGATGTCATTCAGCTGGATAATCTCCAGAATCAACCAAGTGATTGAGAATCCCAGGAAATCGCTCCCGGGCCTGAAAGAGCTCTCCTCGTTTGGTTCCGGCTGTTATTTGCTCGGCCCTGGAAGCACCTACAGTTATATCGTTTCAACAAAGGCGCGTGAAGGCCTTGCTCCAGGCATCAGGGGGCTTGCCGCCTCCATCTCCCCGCTTTATTTCAAGGCCTGGGACGCGAGAAGGGAGGCCGCACTCGGGTTTATCAGGGACAAGATTCTCGAGGTGAAGGAAGACCAAGGCAAGCCACTTCCACACTTCGCAGAAGGGAAGGGCAGCCTCTGTTTGCTTGCCGGAAAGAGGTATGGAATAGGCGCCATGACCATGGTCAATTACTGCTACAATGAAGCATCCCGGAAAGCGCTTACTCCGGAGATGGCAGCCCTTGCCTCCTCCCTCACCCGGCTTTATGCTGAAACTGAGAAGGTCAAGAAGAAAGCCGCAGTCACGTTCATAAAAGAAAAAATTCTTGAAACCATGAAAGACCCGAAAAAGCCCCTGCCAAACCTCGCGGACGGCAAGGGCAATCTCTGCGCCCTCGCAGCGAAAAAATACGCCATGAACACCTGGACCCTCACCTCTTATATTCGCAGCAAAGAAGCCCGTGATTCCCTTCACGATGAGGAGCTGGCCGGGCTCGCCGCCTCGGTAACTCCCCTTTATTACAAGGCGGACATGAAAAGAAAGACCGCCACCCTAAAATTCATCGGGAAGAAGATTCTTGAGGCAAAGGAGGACTTGAAGAAACCCCTGCCCAAGCTGTCATCCGGGCCCGGAAGCTTCTTTGCCTTTGCTGCCAAGGAATACGGACTCACACAAGGGGCAGTCACTAATCTGGTCTACTGCGCCGGGCGCAGCGGGCCCCATGACAAGCGCTTCTCGGCGCTTGCAGCCTCCATCCCCTCCCTTTACCGGGAAGTTAAAGCAGCGAAGAAAAATGCCGCGCGCAGATTCCTCAGGAAGACAATCCTTGAACTCAGGGACAGCCCTGCGAAACCCCTCCCAAAACAAAAGACCGGGCCGGGCAGTCTCTGCTCGCTCGCCTCAAAGGAGTGTGGGGTGGGCAAGGAGTCCCTGCTCTCCCCTTCCATCCGCCAGCTTTACCTGGAAGTGAAACGCAGCAGGTCCGCACTCCGCAAAATGGAAGCGAAGCGCAGCAGGTCTTCACTCCGCAAAAAACCACCTAAGGTGCGCGTGCCCACGAAGAAGGATTCGCCTGCACCGGAGGATTCACCTGCACCGAAGCCGCCTGAGGAGAGGATAACCTGGCTCGGAAACCTAACGGTTGGCGATTTGCTGAAGAGGATGGATTCGCCCTCAGGCCACCTCTGGTGGCATAACGCACTCATGCCGGAGCAGAGGGAAGGGCTGCTCGACTACGAGCCTATCAGGAGAAAAGCGAAGGAGAATGGCTGGCTCAAATAGAGGGGAGCTAGGGGAATTCTCCTGAGTAAACTGTCCTATCCGTTTTTGACTGGGGCAGCGCTATTTTTCCCGCCATTCTTCTCCATGCGCTCCTTCGTCATTTCCACAACCTGCGTCCCCTTCTCCGTAGGCTGCAAGTCCTTCCTGCTCACGCTATACGAGACGTTATTAAGAGACGTTTCCTTACACCATGAGTTGAGGGCTTTCATGTATTGGAGGACATTATATTCCTCTGCGAACATTTCCGCCGCGGCTACCCCGAATTCGCTTGCAAACTCCTTGGTCAGTTTCCTAAACTCGTCTGCTGCCTCGTTGGTTATTTTCCAGCAGACCAGCCTATGCGTCTTGAACGGCTCGGCATCCGCATCCCTTCCGATATTTTCCATGCCTCTCAAGGCATCTACCAGCGACTCGATGTGGTTTCTGTATATGTCCGTGATGTAGCCCAGCTTTTCCTCATATTTTTCGAGAATGTGTTTCGCGTCGCAGAGCGCATATTCCGCATCCTGCGGTTCTGCTTTCTCCATGGCCTGCGTGACTAACTGCATGACTTTTTTTAGGATGAGTAGGGAGCGGAGATTGCGCGCATACTCGGAAGGGACGGCAGGCTTCCGGTCGCTCAGCCTGCGTACGTGCTCGGAGTATGAATAATCCGGGTTGGGCGGATTTTCCTTCCTCAGCGCAGCCAGGCCTGCGCTTACGACGTCCCGCAATTCAGCGCATTTGCTTGCATCCCCAGAGTACCAGTTATTTAGGGTGTGCCTCGTCTCCCAAATCACATGTTGTATTTCATCAGGCTGCACTTCTTTCACTGCCATTTTCCCACCTTACTCCTCCTTTCCAGCTGCAGAATGGAATTTGAGCTTCTTAAGTTCCCTGAGCACTGCCTCATCGGTTTTTACAATTTCCTCGAATTGGTCCGCCAGCGATGCTATCTCCCGCAAGAAATTGGCGTCGCGCTTCAGTTCCGTTTCATAGCGCGCCAACGATTCGCCGACGTTTCGACCCGGAGATATCGTCCATACAACTTCATTGGTGTCTCTATTTAGCCTCAATTTGAAATGCAGATAACTGTCCTTTCCTGCACCACTATGCCAATCGCCCTCTGCCTCAAGTGTACGGGTGAAAGAAATATCATCTGATAGCCCAATGGACACTCCATAAAACGGATAGCCCTTCTGAGTGTCCTTCCATTCACCCTTCCCCCCGCGTTTGGCGAAAAGCTCAGCGAAGCGTTCTATGCGATCCCCGCCCATGCCACCCATAGTCTCGGAATAGTATATGCGGCCGTTCAGTTTGCATCCCTCTACGCCTTCGAAATCCATGTGGATTTGACGGTCAACATACGTGCCCGCGTTCTTTCCTATCCGCTGTTTTGGGCAAGCATGGAAGTTGACCGAGCTTTTATTGAGTTTCAGCTTTATCCCTGATTCCGGCTTAGGCGGAAGCTCAAGCCGCCTCATTTTCTTCAAACCTTCCTCGCTATTCAGAAGCTCCTCTACTTTAGTGGAAAATGCAACAACCTCTTTCGCAGCATCAACAATGCGCTTATACGATTTAGCCATTATGTCCGGGGTTATCATATCGTTAGGGGTGTACAAACTCAGTTCCTTCAGGGTGAGGCAGTAATGCAGATCACAGTCGATTTGCCCTTTGAACTTCATCCTGACCGCGGATGTATCGCCCAATCCACCCTTGTAGCTAAAAACGTCTTCCCCGCAAAAATTAAGGAAAGCGTCGGTGATTGACACCTTGTTATCCGAAAGTTCCCATCCGCCCCAAGCCTCCCATTTTATAGGGGCATCGCCACGAAGCGAAATGCTCCTCTTTATTTCAATTTTATCCCCACCTTCCTCCTTCTCCGTTTTGTCCTCCGTAATCTGCAACTCCGCGCGCACTTCGATCTCTTCACCACAAGCACTTTTGCCAGAGAAGCGCATTTCCAGTTGCCCTTCTTTGGGCTCCTTCTTGACTTCGAGATAAACTCCTGGCTCGAATGGCCTGAACCAGGTAATTTTGCCTTCCGCCAGCTGTCCCTCCTGTTTCTTCTCCTTGGTTGCCTCCTTCACCATCGCTTCACCCCCTGTTATCGCTCGCTTCCCCTACTTTTTCCGAAGCCCACGGAAGCGTGGGTATTTATACCTGAAATGGGCGGGATTAGCCATGAGGAGGCCAATCATATTCGAGGTTGACGTGGTCCACGACTGCTGGCTGTGCGACACCACCGAGAGGCTGAAAGACGGCGTAGTCCTGTTCAAGGGAGGCGCGATTGTCGGCGACAAAGTCCTCGCAAACGTGGAATTGCATTCACCTTACTTGGGAAAATTCATTGACGCGTTCGCCAGCCACCCAATTGTCACGAAGGTTTCGCCAATCGTGATGCGCCCTGACTCCGCAGACCTGCTCGTCACCTGCAAATCAGATGGAACTGTTTATGACAACCTCGTAAAGAGCGGCTGCATCCTCATGGAGCCAACCGTGAGTGAAAATGGGGCGGACCGCGTTTCCATGCTCGCGCCATCGGAAAAGAACATGCGCGACTTCTTCGGCCGCATGAACGAGACAGGCACGGTAAGCCTGAAGGCGAAGAGATACCTCGGGGAAAAAGACCAGGTTTCATTCAACCTGTTCAAGACTTCCGGCTTCACGAAGTTCAAGACCGCGGCCGCGCTCCTTTCCCCGAGGCAGCGGGAATGCTTCGAAACGGCCTGCAAGCTCGGCTATTACGGCAGGCCGCACAAGATTACGCTGGATGGGCTGGCGCAAAAAACAGGAATAAGCGAGCCAACCTTCCGCGAGCATCTGAGAAAAGCGGAGCAGAAACTGCTTCCAGTGCTCCACGAAGTCCTGAAGCTCTTCTGATGCTTTGGTTTATCTTTTTTTCCTGGCAAATTGGTTGCTATGAGGAAGCTTACTGCGATTAATTTCCTGGACATGTTCATTGCGAGCGCGCTCGCCATCCTCGTCCCCATGCTACTGCTCGCGCGCAACGTTTCCGTCTCCGACATAGGCCTGGTCCTCTCCGCGCTCCCGCTCGTCTTCCTCTTCGCGCGACTCCTATTCGCCGCAATCGCGGACCAGGCGGGCTTCAGGAACTTCTTCATAATCGACTGGCTCACGCAAGTTGCCTCGGTGCTCATCTACCTGCTCGCAGCTTCGCCAATCGGCTTCCTTTTCGGAAAGGTTTCCGAGGGAGTGCGCTCCTCCGCATTCTGGGCCGTCAACCGGACCGCAATCTTCTACTACGCGGAAGGCAGGGAAGTGCGGGCAGCGACGAGGCTCGCCGTAATACGCACCGCAGGCGCTGCACTGGGCACTGCGCTCGCAGGCGCGGTTGCGGCGTTCTTCGGGCTCCAGTATGGCCTCATATTCCTGCTCGGCGCCGCGCTTCTCCAGGGGCTGCCTACCCTCACCATGAAGCCTTACCCCAACCCGAGGTTCAGCGTGCGCAAGACGGTTTCGCTCATCCTGCCGTTCGGGAAGGGCAAGGCCTTCTGGCTCACAGCGCTCACGATGTCACTTTACTCGCTCGCCACCTACTCCATCTTCTATCTCATCGCGCCGGTCTACATGCGGCTGGACCTGCGGATGGGCTATGATGCGATAGGCTACGCAATCGCAGCCTATTACCTCCTCAGCACGCTCGCAACCTGGGCAAGCATGAGGTTCCGCATCCCGTTCGGCCGCCTTGCCGTGCTCCAATCGCTCCTCTACGCTTCGGGCTGCGTGCTGATAGCGTTCACCCACGCATCTTTCTTCGTCCCGCTATTCCTGCTGCTTGCGCTGGGGGACGGGCTCTCGTCCATGTTCTTCGAGGCGGTCATAGCGAAGGAGACGAAGGGCAAGCCGACCGTTTCCACCGACATAGGGTTCCTGCACATCCCCTACAGGGTTGCGGAGTTCTTCTCGGTGATTTTCGCAGGATTCGTCTTCCAGTACCTCGGCTACGGGGTGGTCTTCATCCTCTCCGCAGCCTGCTTCGCCGCCTACTCCTTCCTATGCTGGAGGCTGCTCGCGAAATGAGCAACAGTTAAATACCATCCGCCAGAAACCATCCTCATGAAACCCCGGCTGGCGCTATTCGCGCTTCTCTTGTTCGCACCGTTCGCCCTTGCAGGCACGTACCTCGCGCCAATCTCCGAGGGCCCGATCTACGAGGGCAACTCCGTGCGCATACCCATCGGGACATACTGGGCGGACATACGCGTCTATTCTCTCGGAATCGAAGGCGGGTATGCGCACTGCACCGGCAACGGGAGCTCGCGAAGCTGCGGGCCCTGCCCCGTGACCGAGGACGCGTCGTTCATAGTCACGCTCTGGAACGGCACCGAGACCCGCCTATCCGGAATCGCCGAGAACAGCACGCAGACGGTTGAGAAGCAGTTCAAGCTGACGGTCACGAGGGTGGAGGAAAACCTCTTCGTGGACAACCTGGACGCCGGCCATTGCGCATACACGGATGCGCGCGTAACTTTCCAATTCTCGCCCTATGTCGAGTGCGCGTCCGATTCGGATTGCGACTCCGGGAAGGGGTGTGCGAATTACTACTGCGTATCTTCGGAATGCAACTCCAACGCCCAGTGCGCGCAGGACGAGAACTGCACGTTCCACCAGTGCGTGTCCATACGGCATGGGACGTGCGGGGAGGTAGGCAACCACACCTGGGTGCCGTACCAGTGCTGCGACGACGGCGCCTGCAGCTCCGGGCTGCACTGCATGCGCAACACATGCCGCCTCTACCGCCTCTGCACATCAAACGGTGACTGCCTCTTCGACGAGCACTGCAGCAGCTACACCAGCCACTGCGAGATAGTTCCCTCAACCTCCTGCGGAACCTATGGGATGCATTCTTGGACGAATTTCTCCTGCTGCAACGATTCGGCCTGCGGGCCGGGCACAAGGTGCATAAGCCACGAATGCCTCGGGTGCACATCCGACTCGGACTGCCCGCTGAATGCAAGCTGCAGGTCGAACTCCTGCGTCCCATTCACCGGCTGCGGGCTTATTGCGAACCACACGTTCACGCCCTACGAATGCTGCAGCAATTCAGACTGCTTCGACGAGTTCTTCTGCTCGAACCACAGCTGCGACCCGGTCCGGTGCCAGTGCGGCCAGATAGCCAACCACATCTGCGTGACCACGGAATGCGCAACGCCCACACCTACACCGACGCCGGTTCCCCGCACACCCACTCCTGCGCCAACCCCTGCGCCAACTCCGCAGCCTTCCACCTGCCCGGTAGTGTTTCTTTTGCCGCTGGGCCTGATTGCCGCCGCGCTCTTCAGCCGAAAGGGCGGGGCCTCGCATCAATAAACTAGAGGAGGCAGCCGCAAGCTCAAATGAATTCCCCCAGCCGTTTGAACGCCGCGTACTTCTCTCTCCTCTCCAGTTTCGCACCCTCAATCGCGTCCCTCAGGAACCTCACCGACTCGTCATAGTTCGCCCTGTCCACCGGATACGGGTAGCCGTCCTTTCCCCCGTGCGCATAGGAGAATCTCGCCGGGTCCTCCCAGCTCATCCCGCTCCCGTAAAGGAGCTGCGATATCAATGCCAATGCCCTCAGGCTCTTCGCCCCGATTCCCTGCAATGCCACAAGCTCCTCATAATTCCCGGGCTGCAGTTCATACGCGTTGATTAGCGCCTTCCATCCCCGCTCCGAAATATCCATTCCCAAAACGGCGTGATGGTTCGGCAGGTGCAGCTCCGGAGGCTTCTCCCCGATAAACTCACCCAGCGTCCCCTGCCCCGTGAAATATTTCCTCAGATGGAGCGGATTGTCCTTCACCAAATCCACAGAAGTTTTTCTCGCCTCTTCACTTTTCTCAGCAGTAAGGTCAAGGACCTGCTCCAGCCGCACATCGTCACAAATTGCGGCTTGCGGCTCCTCCACAAAAGAAGTGACTCGGTCGGAAAGCCAGTGATAGCGGCGTGCCGTCTCATTGTTCATCCCCTGCGAGAAACCCCCGATGCTTGGTCGTCGCAGGCTCCTCCCGCGCAGAGCGTCGGTTTCTACGCTACTTCCGCCCATTCCCTGCTGGATTACCGCCCATTCCCCCTTCTCGGTGATGAAGAAGCAGTGCTGGTATAACTGATATCCGTCCTGCACCAGCGAATTATCCACTTTCGCAGCCATCCTCGACGCATAAACAAGCTCCTTCCTCTTCCCCTCCCCGAACTCGAAGGGCGCGCCCATAATCTCCCCTGGCGCCTTTTTGCTCGTCTTCCCCTTCCCCCCTGCCACGACAATCCCGTGCCTCTCGGCGCTCAGCGCAACCTTCAGCGCCCCGCACGCCGTAGTAGTCGTCCCGCTCGAATGCCAGTCAAAGCCCAGCGCGCACGCAAACGCCTGGAACCAGAAGGGGTTGGAAAGCCTTCTCAGGAACTCCTCCTGCGAATGCTCATAGACAACGGCCTCGCAAATCGCATCCGAAAGCCTCACCATTCTCTCGAAAAGCCACCTCGGCGCCTTCCCGGGGTGCAGCGGAAGGTTGGCAACTCCCGTCTTCATAGGATTAGTTTCCCGAACCCCGATATAGCTTTTTTCGCAGCCCGTTGCTTCCAGTTACAGCTATTGCCTGAATCAATTGCCCGCGTTCCTTATTTTTGCAGCTTGTATACGTTCCCGGCGCTATAGTCAGTAAAGTAGACGTTGCTATCATCCACCGCGATGCCATACGGACGGTTCAGGTCGCTGGCAATAGTGGTTACATCCCCGCCCCCTATCGGAACCTTGCTCACCTTCCCGGCACCATTTTCGGCAATGTAGATATTGCTGCCGTCCATCGCGATGTTGTACGGATAGCTCAGGCCGCTGGCAAGGGTGGTCACGTCCCCGCCTCCTGTCGACACGGTGTCCACTTTCCCGGCGCCATACTCGGTAAAGTAGACGTTGCCGCCATTCACTATGATGCCAACTGGAGAGCTCAGGCCGCTGGCAAGGGTGGTCACGTCCCCGCCTCCTATCGGCACCTTATCCACTTTCCCGCCACCATTTTCAGTAAAGTAGACGTTGGTGCCGTCCACCGCGATGCCCCACGGATTGTTCAAGCCGCTGGCAAGGTTGGTTACATCCCCTCCCCCTATCGGCACCATGTTCACCTTTCCGACACTAAACTCAGTAAAGTAAACGTTGCTGCCGTACACCGCGATGCCAATCGGGCCGTTCATGCCGCTGGCAAGGGGAGTCATGCTCCCGCCCCCTATCGGCACCTTATCCACCTTTCCAAAACCAGCATCGGTGAAGTAGACGTTGCTTCCGTCCACCGTGACGTAGTACGGCCAGCTCAGGCCGCTGGCAAGGTTGGTCACGTCCCCACCTATTATCGGCACCTTGTCCACGTTCCCGGCACTGGCATCGGCGAAGTAGACATTGCTTCCATCCACCGCGATGCCGTACGGATAGCTCAGACCGCTGGCAAGTATTACCGGCGTTGGTGTGGGCGTGGGCGTAGGAGTCGGGGTTGAGGGCGGCGCGTTGCATGCGAGCCAGTCACAATTCTCGGAGCTGCAGGTGTTGCCGAGGTCGTTGTTGGAGTTCGAGTATTCACAATAGAAATCACTGGGATTACCCGTTGCAGTATTGCTTGTGAAATTGTTGTTGCTGTCAGAGGACTCCAAGTAAATGCCAGATTGGCCGTTTGAATTTGCAATATTGCCCGTGAGATTATTGTTGTTGGAAGACTGCAGGGTGATTCCTCTCTGACTATTTAGGCCTGCATTGTTGGTTGTGAGTACGTTGCCATTGGCGCTGCCTAGGAAGATGCCGTAGGTATTTGAGTTTGCGGTGTTGCCCGTAAGAATGTTGTTGTTGCTCGATGGCCATACGTAGAGCCCTTCGAAGTTTGAATTTGCCGTATTATCCGTGAGATTGTTGTTGCTGGAATACTGCACTATGATACCGCTGTAGAAGTCGCTTATATCGCAGTTGTCCACGCTCACTCCGCTAACATGGTCCAGATTGATGCCGTTGCCGCTTTTTGAAGTGCCTGTGATGGCGCGGTTCTGGCAGTCGAGCGAAACGCCGCTTGCAGTGATTGTTATGCAGTCATCTCCACTGGAACTCAGGCCGCTTGAGTTGATTGTGTAGCTGCCCGGCACATTCAGCGTGCATCCGCAGGCGCCTATTTCCCAGCCAGGGGCGCAATCAGGCGGAGTGGGAGAAGGCGTTGGCGTCGGAGTTGGCGTAGGGCAGGTGTCTGTAGGGCAGCTGCAAATCCAGTCGCAGGAATCCTTGCTGCTGCAAGCGTTGTCGCCGAGGTCGTTGTTCGAACTGGTAGTTGCGCAATAGAAGTCAGTTGGGTTGTCTGTTGCCGTGTTGCTGGTAAAGTTGTTGCTGCTTGAAGATGATAGCCAGATGCCGTAGTTGGTGTTCGAACTGGCGCTGTTGCCAGTCAGATTGTTGCTGTCCGAGCCGTAGATGGAGATGCCCCTGCTGTTCGAATTGGCGGTATTGCCCGAGATAGCATTGTTGCCGGACGATCCCACATAGATGCCGTAATTGCCGTTGAGATTCGCGGTATTGCCCGAGAGGATGTTGTCGTCTGAAGAGTACAGGTAAAAGCCGTATTGGCCGTTTGAACTCGCAGTGCCGCTTGTGAGATTATTGTAGGTTGAAGACTCTAGGCTTATGCCGATGACGTTTGCGTCCGCATTATTGCCCTCAATGCTGTTGTTGCTTGCTGAATGCAGGAGGATACCGACATTGTTCGCGCCGACAGTATTCCCGGCAAGGGCATTGTTGTTGGAGGACCGTAGGTAGATGCCGTATGGGGAGTTCGAGTTGGCATTGTTGCCGGTGAGGATGTTGCCGTTTGAATTGTCCAGGTAGATGCCCTTGTCACTGTTGTTGCTGGCATGGTTGCCCGTGAGGTTGTTGTCGCTTGAATAGTATAGGTAGAGGCCATCTCTGTTTGAATTGAAGGCGTTGCCTGTGAGGTCGTTGCCGCTTGAGCCGCGTTCAGCGTAGATGCCGTAGTAGTTCGAGCTGACGTTGTTGTTGATGATGTTGTTGCTTGAGCCGTGGGAGTAGATGTAGATGCCATTCGTAAAGTTGCTGACGTTGCAGTTCTCAACCGTCACTCCGCTGACGGACAAGGAGACGCCGGTGCCCCCACCTTGGCCCGTGATGCCGTGGTGCTGGCAGTCAAGCGTGGAGCCACTGCTTGTCGAGGGGAGCGTTATGCAGTCGCCGTAGCCCACCGAGTAATCCAGGTCGCTACCCAAGGTGTATGCGCCTGCCGGCCAGAGGATGCAAGGGCAGGAGTTCACGACATAACCCGAGGCGCAGGATGGCGGAGGAGGAGGCGTGGGGCAACCGGAGCCGCAGGTGATGCCGCAGCCGGTCTGCACGCCGCAGTTGTTTCCGCTATTGTCCGTCTGGCCTGAATCGCAGTAGAGGTCTCCGTATGGGTTGTTGCATGCGTTGTTGTCCGTGAGATTGTTGTCGGTTGAACTCAGTATGTAGATGCCCTCGTTATTGGAACTGAGGTCGTTGCCGGTTATGCTGCCTCCGGACGAGCCATACGCGAAGATGCCATCGTTGAAGTTGCTCACGTTGCAGTTCTCAACGCTCACTCCGCTTATGCTGCCGGTGTTCCAATTGTTTATCATGACGCCTATGCCCCCACCCTGTGCGACACTACTAATGCTATTGTGCTGGCAGTCAAGCTTCACATTGTCTGCTATGATGTCTACGCCATCATTACTGCAAGGGCCTAGGTCGCTTTCAAGCGTGTAATTGCCGGGAACATTCAGCACGCATCCGCACGAGCTTACAACCCAGCCGGGGGCGCACGGAGGCGATTCAGGCGGAGGGCAGCTTGGGTCGCAGGCGATTCCGCACGAGTCATTCGTGGCGCAGATGTTGCCGTTGCCCTCGCTCTGGGGCGCATCGCAGTAGAGGTCAGACCCGCCGTTCCAGCAGGCAGTATTGCTCGTAAGGAGGTTGTTGCTGGAGCTCCAGTCCGCATAGATGCCGTAGTTGCTATTCCCTGTGGCGGTGTTTTCCGTTAGGTTGTTGTCGTTTGAAGAGTATATGAAGATGCCAAACTGGCTATTCCAGTTGGCGGCATTGCCCGTTAGCCTGCTCCCGTTCGTTGAGAACAGCATTATGCCTATCGAGAAGTTGCTGACGATGCAGTTCTCCACGGAAACCCCGCTCACGCCGTTAAGGGTAATCCCATTGGACGATGGGGGCCCGATGATGCCGTGGTGCTGGCAGTCCAGCGTGGAACCGCTGCTTGTCGGAGGGATTGTTATGCAGTCGCCATCCCCTGTTTCGGTGATGTTGCTGTTCAAGGTGTAGTCGCCTGCCGGGTAGAGGATGCAGGGGCATGAGCTCACCACATAGCCTGGGGCGCAGGATGGAGGCTGGGGTGCTGGGCAGCTGGAGCCACAGGTGATGCCGCAGGGAGTTCCTCCCGTCTGACTGGCGCAGTTGTTTCCGCCATTGTCCGCCTGGCCTGAATCACAGTAAAAGTCTCCGAATGGATTGCTGCATGCGTTGTTGCCCGCGAGGGTGTTGCTGCTTGAAGAGTCGAAGTAGATGCCGTTGTTGGAGTTTGAACTGAGGGTGTTGCCGGAGATTATGTTTCCCTGCGAGCCAATCAGGTATATGCCGCTGTTCTGGTTCGAGTTTGCGGTGTTGCCCGTGAAGTTGTTGCCGGAACAGGACTGGATGCCGAACCCGGTGTTAGTATTCGAGTTGGCGGTGTTGCCAGTCAGGTTGTTGCCGTTCGAGGAGGACATGTCGATGCCTTCGTTGTTTGAATTGGCGGTGTTGCCTGTTACGATGCTATTGCTCAAAGCGGCTAGGATGATGCCGTAGCCGTTCGAACTGACGGTATTGCCCGTTATGTTGCTGCCAACAGAGTAACGTACGTAGATGCCCATGTCGCCGTTCGAGCTGGCGGTGTTGCCTGTAAGGACGTCATTGTTTGAAGTATCTATGGAGATGCCTCCGAAGTTCGAGTTGACTGTATTGCCCGTGATGGTGCCGTAGTTGGAGTACTCCAGGTAAATGCCCTGGAAGAAGTTGCTAACGGTGCAATGCCTCACGGTTACGTTTGTGGCGCTTTGCAGATGGATGCCGCTGCCGCTTTGCGAAGTGCCCGTTATGGTTTTGCCATAGCAGTCGAGTATGGAATTGCTGGCATCCGCGGTTATGTCTATGCAGTCGTTGCCACCTGAGGTCAGGCTGTTGTTCAAGTAATAATAGCCTGGAAAGTTGATTATATACGGGGTTGAGGAGCAGTCGGCGATGGTGGTTGCGCCCGGCGGCGGAGTGGGGAATGGAGTTGGGCTTCCGCCTGGAGTTGGCGGAGATGCCGGCTCCAGCCTTGCGTTTATGTCTCCGCAGATTATCCTGGAAGCTCCGGTGCCCGATTCTGTATAGCTGACGCAGACTCTTCCTTTGTATCTCGCACCTGCTTCGGCTGTTGCGCCTTCGCAGGTGATGCCATTGTTGTTGGAATTGCCGCCCGTTATCCACCTGTGGTCACCTGAAGGGACGGTTACCGGGCTGAAGCCTGCTGAGGACGGGAGGGTGGAATCGTTCTGGGCGCAGGAGATTCCTGTGACTTGAATAGACCTGCCGGTTGCCTGGCCGAAGTCAAGCTCCAGGGAACCGGTCACATTTCCGACTTTGAATGTGTAGCAGGAGAAGCCAGGCTGGAACATGCATGTGTTCGGAGTGGTGTTCTGGGGGCTCAAGACTCCAATGTAGAAG
>CAISET010000033.1 GCA_903884505.1 uncultured Microcaldota archaeon
AGACAACTTTTTACATTCATTACACTTTCCAATAGAAAAACAGGATGTGGAGAGGTCAGAAATACAGCTGAGGCGTTTCCTCCCGATCCTTCTTGCGAACGATGAAACGAAAGCGGAAGGAATTGGGTCGGTAACCATTAATAAAGAAGGGTCGGCATAACGACGTAGTCACGAGGCGGGAAAATGGCACTGTTATGAGGCGAGGTCATGGTTTCGTTTAAACTTGCTGCGATAAAAATTTTGGAAGAAGCCAATGGGTCTCTGCACTACGAAGAGATAACTAAACGAGCTCTCGAGCAGAATCTTGTCGAAACTTCAGGAAAAACCCCTGAAGCCACGATGGCATCTCAAATAGCCACAGACATTAAGAATAAGGGAGACAGGTCCCCGTTTATCCGCGTTAGCCCCGGTTGTTTCGGACTAAGACCTGATTACAAGGCAGCAAAACAAGAAGAACAAGAAAAAATCGAAGAAGAACTTGAAGAGGAAAAAGAGTCTATCGGTACTCAGTACACCGGAAAGGCCGGCGAGCACCGGGTTGTCAGCGAACTCCTTTTTAGGAATTATAATGCGAGCATTATGAATGTGGACGAAGGACTTGACATCGTTGCAACCAAGGGAGAGAAGCTGTATAACATCCAGGTAAAAACCTCGAATGAGAACAAATTCAATCGGTATACCTACGATATCCGCATAAGCTCTTTCGAGAAGCACAACACCAACAGTACTTACTACCTCTTCGTTCTTCGCGGAAATGATACCCGATTCCTTGTTTTTCCTTACCACGAAATTCAGAAGTACATAGACCAGAAGATTATCCTCATAATCAACAAGAACACCCGATACCGTGTAAATATCTCAGTCCGGGACAACAAGATATATCTAGGAAACCAGAGCAACGAAGTATCTTACTATCTCAACAACTGGGATCTGATAAAATGATCTTATGCATGAGCAAATAAAACGAGCATACGAAACGACAGTATAACGTGATGAATATGGCGGATCACAAACCCGAGCAACTTCAGCAAGAAATTGACCGGCTCAAATACGAAATTGAAACGCTCAAACTGAAGAACAAGAAATTGAAGGCGAAGAAAAAGTATGGACTTGTCTGGGAGGAAGAGAAGGAACCAGAGAAAGTCGTTGTGGATTGCCAGACTAGATTGCCGATTCTCAAGGAAACTCCTAATAAAATAATAACGAACGAGTCAGATCCGACAAATATTCTGATCGAAGGGGATAACTACCATGCACTGTCGGTTTTAAGCTATACTCATAAGGAAAAAATTGACGTGATTTACATAGATCCACCTTACAATACGGGCAATAAAGAATGGAAGTATAACGATAAATGGATTGACAAGGAAGATATGTACAAACATAGCAAGTGGCTTTCCTTTATGGAAAAAAGACTAAAATTAGCAAAATGTTTATTGAAAGATAGTGGAGCAATTTTTATTTCGATAGATCATAATGAATTAGCTCAATTAAAGATGTTGTGTGACGAAATTTTTAAAAAATTTGTTGGCATTCTCATTTGGAGAAAAAAGGAGGGTGGCGGGCAGGCTGATGCCTATTTTGCTACAGAACATGAATACATCCTTGTTTATGCCAGGTCGGATAAATTTGAATGGTTAGATGAAGTGATTCCACAAGATGAAAACAATTTTAACAAGGAAGACGATAAAGGTAAGTATCGGTCAGTCAAACTCGCTAAGTGGGGGAACACTGCCAGAAAAGAAGATCGTCCAAAAATGTATTTCCCAGTTAAGGCCCCAGATAACAAGAACGTTCATCCCATTGCTCCAGATGGGGGCGATGGTAGATGGAGAGTCGGTAAAATACGTATGGATGAGTTAATCGATGTAGAATTAATCGAGTGGCAGAAAAAAGACGGAAAATGGATTCTATATGAAAAAATATATTTCGAAGGTGATGGAGTCAAGAAGATAAAGGAACGAAGTATTTTATACGACATGGCTGGCACTGCTGAAGGCACGAAAGAGCTAACAAAACTATTTGGCATTAAAGATCTTTTTCCCAATCCTAAACCGAAGGAACTCATCAAATACTTATTAACATATTCATCAAGAAAAAATGCAGTAATCTTAGATTTTTTTGCGGGGTCTGGAACGACCGGTCAAGCAGTTGTAGAATTAAATGTCGAAGATGATGGCGATAGACAATTTATTCTATGCACCAATAACGAATTAAATGAAAAAACAGAGAGAGAACTTAAAAAAATAGGAATCGAGAAAGGCAGTGCCGATTATGAAAAAGAAGGAATTTGCCAAAAAGTTTGCTATCCAAGAATAAAAAAGATAATGGCGGGTTACAAGACGTCTGATGACGAAAAAATAGACGGACTAGGCGGCAATTTGCGCCATTTCAGGACCGCATTCATCGATGTCGACCATGTTACTCGCGTGTCTGACGAACAGAGAATAAAACTCACCTATCACGCAGGTGAAATGATAGCTTTGCGGGAAAACACATTCGATGAAGTGGAAAAGAACGACTCATGGCAAATATTCACTAGCGGAAAGAGATACACTGCAATTTATTTCAAGGAGGATAAAGAAAAGCTTCACGATTTTGTTGAGAAACTGTCAAAACATAAAGAAAAGGTGGCGCTTTATATTTTCAGTTGGGGCAAGAATGAGTATAAGAACGAGTTCGCAGAATACAAGAATATCAAGGTTTTGGATATACCCGAACCTATCATTGAAGTTTATAGAGAGATCAATCGTCTGTGATTTTCGGTGAAGTCTATGATTTCGCTCAAACCTTTCCAAGAGACGGCCGTTGCAGGTCTTCGGAAGCAGTTCCTAGAGCTTTGGAAGACAAGTAACCGCAGACTACCCCTCGTCTTCAAGGCTCCGACTGGAAGCGGCAAGACCGTTATGGTTGCTCAATTACTCAAGGATTTAGCCGCCGACCCTCAGTTTGATGTCGATAAAGCGTTCCTTTGGTTCAGCTTCAGCGAGGAATCGTATTTGCAGAGCAAACGCAAGCTCTATGACTATTACGATGGTGCAGGAGAACTCAACCTCTTGGATATGAATGACCTAGACAGGAAGAAGCTCGAGAAAAACAACGTTTTCTTCATCAACTGGCAAAAAATCAAAGATTCTACAAAGGACAGCAGGAAACTACGCACGCCTACTGAGAAATGCTCCGGTGATGATGGCTTATTCGATGAATTCATTAAGAACACGCAAAAGGAAAAACGGGAGCTTGTACTTGTTGTTGATGAAGCCCATAGAGATGCCGATACAGAGCTTGCAGATGAACTGCTTAATCTAGTAGATCCAAGAGTTATCCTCAAGATAACCGCAACCCCAAAGACAGAACCGTCTGCTTCAGATGTTATGCACCATCGGGCTGGGTTTTACGAAGTTGACCGGGAAGAAGTAGTTGAAGCAGGGCTTATCAAGGAAAAGATCATCACTCAAACAAAAGAAGACTTGGACGAGGTTGCCAAAAAAGAGATAGATCAAGACCTGATGCTGCTTGAATTAAGCTTTGAAAAGAGGGACGAATTGAAAGAGTACTACAAGAAGCTAGGGCCTGCTATTAACCCATTGGTGCTTATTCAGCTCCCCAACGATGATCAGGCAAGAAAGGAAACGTTGGACAAGTCAAAACTAGATATCGTTAAGGAGTTCTTGCTCAGCAAAAAAGTCCACGAAAAAGATATCGCGATATGGCTGTCCGATAAGAAAGAGAACCTTGAAGAAATAGAGAAAAACGACTCCGAAGTTTCATTCTTGATATTCAAACAGGCTGCCGCTACGGGCTGGGATTGTCCGCGTGCATCCATTCTCGTAATGTTCAGGGAGATAAAAAGCCCGGTTTTCCACACCCAGACGGTGGGCAGGATTCTCCGCATGCCCGAGGCAAAGCATTACCCAATGCCAGAGCTTAATCTCGGTTATCTTTACACCAACTATGCGCGCAACCAGATTCAGTTGCCGGATAACAAGCTCGGAAAGAATAAACCCTATGTGTTCAGGAGCGAGAGAAAGAAGGGCATCGAACCGGTTATCCTTGAATCCACCTTAATGGGGCGTGCCGATTACAACGACTTAGGCGATTCGTTTCAGCAAACTTTCTGGAAGGTCGCAGATGACTTCTTCGGCATCACGGATAACCTCGATACTCCTGGCATCAAGAAAAAACTAGTGGCAAAAGGATTCAAAATCGATGATGTGGTTGTTACAAACGAGTTAATTGTAAACGCTCAGATTGAGAATTACGACGATTTTGTTCAGCAGATAAAAGAACGGGGTGAAGATTTATCCCACGAAGTTTCAAGGACCGATCTTGAGCGCATGTACAATCTGCTTTGTTTCAACATCATAGCAAAACAAGAAGAAGAGAACAAGAAATTCGCGCCCGAGCGTTCATGGGGTAAACTGAAATCGGCGCTTAACGTATGGGTAGAATCAAAGACAAAAGCCGAACGATTGTTTAACTACAGTTTGATAGTCTTCGACCTCCAACGGGCAGACAGCGTTTTAATGAAAATAATCTCTAAAGCGCTCGAAGAGTACCGTCCAATCCGTCAGAACGAAGTAAAACAGAAAGAAGCACGAACGAAACAGATCAACAAACTAGAAATTCCGAGGCGCGAGCTGTCCTTTACAGACGATTACGGTGAAGTCAAGGCTATCATGGACAAAGGGCTAGAGAAGAACTCGATGCAACCTTTCTATATGCTAAAAGAATACCGTGGCAAAGAAAATGAAGACAAGTTCCTCGCTTATCTTGAATCGAAAAAACAGGTCGTATGGTGGTTCAAGAATGGAAATTCGGGCAGTGAATACTTCTCGGTTCCATACTACAACAAAGACACCCACGAAGAAAGGCTGTTCTATCCGGATTGGATTGTGAGACTAACCGACGGAAGGGTTCTCATCCTAGATACAAAAGCTGGCTTTACGCTAATGGGAGAGACTAAACTCAAAGCGGAAGCATTGCAAGAATGGATTGCGGAACATAACAAGCAAAAGAAGGTTTTCGAAGGTGGGATTGTCGCAAATGTTTCCGGGATTTGGAAAGTGAACTCGGAGAAGAAATACGAATTTAATGAAATGTATCCTGGTTTCCGTGCATTGGATGAGATGTTCGAATAAGCTGTTCAATTAACTAAAAACGATTAGTCTTTCTCAATTTCATCAACGACCTTCTTCACTTCCTCAAACCTATCGATTCGGTAGTCTGCGACATCTTCCTCAGGCGAATAGTTAAGGCACCCATACCTCGCCAAGCAAGTGGCAATCCCCACCCTTTTAGCTCCGAGTATGTCCTTCCCAGTGTTATCACCAACGAACAATGCCTCGTCCGGCCTCGCCTTCAGCAATTCCAGCGCACGCTTAAATGGGTTGGAAGAAGGCTTCTCCTCAAAAGTGTCGTCAAAGGTGACAACGGGGTAAAAGAACAGGTCCAGCCCGGAAAGCACGAGCCGCTGCCACGCCTTGTCCCGCGGCGCATCGGTCACTATCCCGAGCTTGTAGGAGGATTTCAGGGAGGAAAGGGTCCGGACGACCTTGGGCTGGGGCCTCAAAAGGGAGTATTTCTTCTTGGTGTAGGCGATTATGGCCGCCTGCTTCATGTGCTCAAGCTGGTGGGGAGAAAGGGAATACTCAGAAAGGAGATCGTGGAAGGTCCGCTGGTACTCAATTCCCTTGGAATCGTAAATGGCGAATATCTTGGAGTATAGCACGGATTCGGATTCGCGGAGGCCGGAATGAATAATGGCCTTGGCAGCGGCACGAGCAGACTCCTTCTTGAACTTCATGAAGTCTAGGAGAGTGTTGTCCAGGTCGAAGAGAATGGCTTTTAGCATGGGAACATCACTACGTTTCATAGGCTTAACTCGATAACGACAGGATTATGGTCGCTCAGTGGGAAGATTTTGGGGTCACTGATTACATTGCAGCTTTCTGCCTTCAGATCCTTTGAAGTAAAGAGATAGTCATTTTGCCACGGCACATTTGAGCGCGCATAACGTAGTGTCTGCACATATTCAGCATTTTTTGAAAAGCAACTTGTAAGACCGAAATCTTCTATCCTGTCGAAGCAGAGCTTGTGCGCGTGAGTGTAACGAGCTTCCTTTCCATACTTCTCATCCCATTGCACGCTGATATTCAGGTCCCCGCCAAGCAGGACATTTCGGTTCTTTCCCTTGTATTCGCCTTTCCCCATGAGTATAAACGTCAGATCCGAAAGCATCCGGTGGACGGTAGTTGTAGCGTATCCCTCGTCTAACAATCCGTATAGGCTGAAGGCACTGAGTACCTTATTTCCTGGCAATTCCACTTCCGCGCCCACCAGCGCACCTGGGTGGCAGTTTCTAAACTCCAGTTCTTTAAGCGGCAAACTTTTTGTCAAAACTCCAGACCCCCATTTTTCTTCCTTACCGCTCACCCGTTTTACTGGTTTCCAAATGCATCCTTGAAAGGCGGTGTTCCCTGGAGGTCGTGCTTCCTGGACCAAGGCAATGTCGGGGGATATTTCGTTAAACAGGTAATCCCAAGCCTTTTCATGTATTTTTGGATGCTGCCAATAACCCATGTTCCACGTTGCCATTTTCAGCTTCTGCCCCACATTTTCACCTAGTGTCATCTGGTATTAGTCCACCTTTAACCTTTTGTTTCCCCTTCCGTCTTCAACGCTCGGTTCACTACGTCTCCCATGTGCCAATATTTGTACTCGCCTATGTCATAACAGGTGTATTCCTTTCCCATAAACATCGTCTTGTAACCGTGGTTGTCAATCAGCTCTGAGAGGGCAGCGTGCAGGACCGGCTCCTTCGCTTGCAGTATGTATTCATGGGGAGAGATGTAGTTCGTCTTCTTCCAGAAAGTGGCATCAATCATTTTCAGCAGCTCATCATCGTTGTTCTTCACAGCACCATCTTCTTTCCAACTTCCGGAAATGCCACGTTCTCCGCCAGCCCTTTGAACATCTCTGGATGCTCCGTGTGCACAGGAATCAGGTGTTCAGGCGCGATCTCCTTCGCAATGCGCCGCAGGTCAGGGCCTGGAGCGTGACCAGAGCAGTGGGTCGTTATTCCAGGGTAGAGGCCGAAATGCTTGAGCCAGTTGTCAACCTTCTCACGGTCGATAAACATCTCATCGCTAAATGGCTCGACCACGGAGTGGATGTACCTGCTCCCTTCCGGCGGCCGTATATCTATGAGTTCGGTCATGTCAAAGAAGTCGCAGCGCAAAACATACTCCGAAGGCGAACCTTGAAGGTCTTTGTAGGTTACCACGTTCTTGTGCTCCAGGTACTGCAGCTCCCATCCCTTGTAGTCGCCTGCCAAAAGCTCTGGCGGAATGCCTTCCCTACCCAGGAGCCCCCAGCTCTTCCTTGTTAAGAAGATGCGGATGCGCTCGTCGTTTGTGGACGGCACGTCTGCCCCGATTTCAGCAAGCTTGTCGAGCAAGTATGCCTGCTTCGTGCTTATCACCAGCTTCCTGTCGTTCTTTTTTGCAGCGTTGTAGACGGACCAGAGTCTGTCCGTGTCACGCAACGGCCAGTTGACGAGCACAATCTTCTTGCAGTCGCCGACCATATCTGTAATTTGGGAACACACTTCCTCCTCTTTCATGGTGCCTTCAGAATCTATGCGCGTGCCCTCCATAATGAGCCACTTCGCGCCTTTCGCCCTTTTCACAAAATTCTCGGTAAGATGGCCCCCGTATCCGTGGAATCGCAGATCACCAGTATAAGCGACCTTGCCAGCGGGCGTGTCAACAATGAATCCGGAAGCACCGTGCAGGGAATGGTTAACGGGCACCGGTTCCACCTCAAAATCACCGACCTCGACCTTGCCTTTAAGCTGGCGCAGCACCCGGGGTGTCTCGCGCTCTTCGCCCTTTATGCGCCTCACCCCGTCTCCCTTCTTGTTCGGCACAAACTCGAAATTCTTCTTGAAAACGGTCAACTCCAGTGGGGTGTTGGCCGCTGTTTCCTGCACGCTTTCCATTATCTTCAGCGTAGCTGGCGTGCCGTAGATTGGCAGGTCTGGGCGGAGATGGTGGACATAAGAGGCGTGGTCTGCGTGTGCGTGGCTCAGGAAGACACCTTGGCAGTCCAGGGGCTCTTCAGCCAGGCCCATCTGCCCGCGGTAGTCCTGCCTGTAAATGCCCTTAACCTGAGGAAGAAGCCCGAGCTCAAACCAGTCGCCAAGCCCGTTAAGTGGCCTGGGCTGCATGAATTCATCAAAATACTTGAAAGCGGTCTTGAAGCTCATCCCGAAATCAAAGAGAAGGCGGCACTTGCCGTCCTCTAGAAGAATCTTGTTCCCGCCAATTTCGTTCACGCCACCGTAGCATGTCAGGGAAACCATAATATCAACCGAAACTCGTGCTTATCTCCTTCCGTTTTCCACAGTTCGTGCAGCAGGCCTCCAAGAACATGCCTATATTTGTATAACTCGCCCTCAACGAAACTGCCTTTTTTCCTTTCTTGCATTTATGCCCTTTGACGAATGCCGCCAGGGCTTCAAATTCATCTCCAGTAAATGGAATTCTGCTTTTCGGCTGGTGCACACAGTTTATGCAAACGAGGGTGGGCTTTCCGCCCGCAGGAGCCAGGAAAAGCTCGAATTTGCCCCCGTCCTCTTCTCTGCATTGGCGATGGCGTTGCATGAACTTTTTAGCCCTTTCAAGCGTTTCAGCAGTAAGAAGCACTTGGACATCGGTTGGAGGGACAGTTTCCTTTTTCATTGGATCACCGCATCATCGTATAAATCTCCGTTCCTTCTTCTATATCTTCCTATCACAACGCACGCCCCGTCTCCCACAATTAAGCGCTCACTCCCACCATGGTTTCTTCCTCTTGGCAATGCCTGGTGTCCAGTCATCCATATTCTTGTTCATCAAATCAGGAGCGTCGTCATCCAGCAACGGGCTCCTGCGCCTTGAGGGTTTCCACTCATCCATGTTCTTGTTCATCAGGTCGGAATTGCCCTCTGGGATGAAGTCCTTCCATTTTTCGTGTTTCCCTTTTGTTTGCCTTGGCTCCTCTCCTCCGGCAGGTGGCGGGCCCTGCTCATCTGGTCCTGAACCGGTGAACTCATCGCCTCCAGCTTTCCTGCGGGACAACTCGGCAGCCAGCCACGGCTTGATAAGTTTCGCTGCAACGTATGCGATGGCCAAGACAAGGCAGCCGATGAGAACCCCAAAGACAAGGCTCCTAAACTCATTTATAGCTAAAAATGCGGCCAGAAGTATTGCCACTGACCATATGCTGATGACTTCCCGCTTCTTTTTCACGAGATTGTCCCATGACTGCACCAACAGCCAGGTGGCGGCCCCAAGAAACAGCCCGGTGAGAATGCCTGCAACGAGCGGATTAACGAATTGAGTGCCAGCAGCTGCGGGAGGCGGTGTGACGCTAGCCTGCGGAGTCGCCTGCCCTATCACTTCGGGTGTGTTGCTAACCTGAGGGGTTGGCTGTCCTATCACTCCTGGCTGCAAAGGAGGTACGGGAGTCGCGATAACGCATACGCCTGCATTTCGCATCCCAGACCCGCAGCGAACATCTGAATCTGCCCTCTGACCATCGTCAATGCAGTTTAGGCCGCTTCCGGCAGGGCACTGCTTGCAAACCTCCCTCTGCAATGTCCTATTCTCCATCCTGCCTTGGGTTGCGTTGTTGTCAAGGAAGAAAAACACAACGCTGCTTTGGTTTATGTTCAAGGGTTGGGCATAGCCTGCGGTGTAGGTTTCACTGATGGTCTTGAATGAATATGGCCCTATATCAACAGTCTGCTCTTTTCTGGCACCACCAATGATGTATTGCACCTTTACTTTTATTGGCGCACTTATCTGGCTTACCAGGTCAAAGGAATCGGTGTACTGGTATGTCAGCAGTTGCACCTCGCGGCCTTTGAGATGGACAAAATTCTCAATATGCACTGGGTCTGGTACGGGCTGATTGTCAATGTATAGGACACTAGTTTGAACCTGGTAGGGTTGGGATTCCATGTATTGGCAGGATTGCGCTGATGCCAGGCAGGTTAGGGCCAGGATTAGGAGAACAAGGAGGTTAAACTTCACCAGGTTCGCGTTAAACTTCTTCATCTTTACCACCCTAGGGAGAACTGGGCGGCTTTCTCACCCAGCATTTTGCGATGTATTCCACGCCGCCCCAGGCATGCAAGCCTATGAGTTTTCGGGCCGCATAGGCTGCCACTTCTTCGTGCTTGGTGCTGCCGCCAATCCGCTCAATATCATTCCATCTGTCCACGCCAATCTTGTCTATTTCGGCTTTCTCACGGGTTATATTTTCCATCCCACATCACCTTCACGCATAGGCCCCATCCTTCCTTCTCTTGTCTTTGTAGATTTTGATGTCCTCAGCCAACTCCGAGAAAAGCTCACCAAACGGGCCGAATTCCACATTACACTTCTCATCAAACCACTGCGCCCCAGACGGGTTGTAGGTCTTGAGATTTCCAAGCACGTCTGCCTGCCCTATTTCCACAACCGCTCCCTTATCCACGCTCTTCAGGTAGCAGAAATGCGTGGCTCGGTGGCAGAAGTTCTTTATGTCAGCGCAGGAGCAGAATTCGGACTTTTCCGCAAGCTCAGTAAAGTCAATGCCGGAAAGTGGCTTCTCTTTCAGGTAGTATTCAAAAAGTTGCTTCCGGGAGCTCTGGTCTGGCAGGGGTATGTAAACGATATTATCCAGCCTCCCAGGCCGGTAAAAGGCCGGGTCCACGCGCTCAGGGTAGTTGGTCGCGCCTATGAACACGAACTCGTCTTCTGCGCAGTGCCCATCCAGCTGGGAGAGGATGTAGTTGGTCATTGACTCGTCCAAGGAGAAGATGACTCTTTTCTTGACTATCAGCTCCAAGTCGTCTAGGAACAGGACTGCCTTCTTCAGCTTTCTCGCAATGTCGAAGAGCCTGAAAACACTTTCCGAGCTGTCAATCACTGCCTTCGGGTTGTGCACGAATGACACTCCCATGTGATCGGAAATGCAGCGGGAAAGGAGGGTTTTTCCACAGCCCGGAGGCCCGTAGAGCAAAACGTTCTCCTTTTTTGAAATTCCAAAGCGGCTCCTCAGGCTATCCAGCCCAGGGGCCTGCGGACATATGTGCGTTGTGAAATGCTTCTTTACGCCCTCATAGCCTACAAAGTCGTTGAGGGAGAGGCGCTTGCCGGTATATTTGGTCTGCAGGTAGCCAAAGGCGTCTGAGAGAGTGTTCGGCTCGCAGGAGTAGAACGGTTCGAGCTCGCGGAGCATCTCAGGAGAGAAGAAATTGGCCAGCCACTCGGCTATTCTAAGCTTGTTTGCCACCACGCTCTGGATGGAACTGTAGCGGAATTCCCTGCTAAGGATTGTCTTGAAGTCCTCTGGGCAGTCTCCAAGGTACATTTTCTTCTTCCCTTCTACAGTATTCAGGTAAAGTGGCTCAACCATCTCACTCACCTCTTGCGTTTCCTCTTTCTCATCCTCTCCAGCAGGCGCTTCTTTATCCGCTCCCTCTTCCCTCTGGACATGTCTTCATACCGTTTGCGGGAATAGGCCATGCCCATGCAGGAAACTTTCTCCTTGTTTATGCCGAAGGTGCGAACCGCCTCTTCGTCCAGGCGCGCCTCGTTTGCCTCCTCCCCCTCCTTGAGCTGCGCTCTCCTTTTCTCGCGTTTCTTGTACTTGCGCACCATCTCCTTGAGGATTCGAATTTCCCTTTCGGTCAGCCCTGTCATCTCCCTCTCCTCCTGTCCGGGCCAAACTCCACCCCGACAAACTTCTTCGAGGACTTGATGAGCTCCCTGAAAACTTCCGCGAAGGTCTGCTTGGCTTCATTCATGTCCGTGCCCGTGACCTTAACGTAGCCATATGGCCCGGAAGCCTCGACCACTGCCCCCTTCGGCCTTGGCGGCTCAAACTCTGGCGGAACGAACTCCTCGTCTGCATTGTTGCGTTTGCGCATTTGCAATCCCCTCCAGCAACAGTTTCGGCTTCTCGGCTTATTAATCTTCCTTGAAATAGTTAATAAAATATGTTAATAATAGCATAAGAAGTAAAGCTTAAATACTCGCTCATCTGTAATGATAGCCATATGAAAGTGCACGTGATGACAGTCGGCTTCACTTCCGAGATTTTCACAACCTTCATCAGGCATGGCGCAGACAAGGTTATCGCCATCCGCTCCAAGAACCGCGATCCTCAGACGGACAAGGCCCTGGACGAGCTCGGGCGCGTGCTGGGAAGGGGGCACGTGGAAGTCATAGTGCCTGAGAATGAAGAGTCATTCGCTTCTCTGGTGAAGCAGTTCATCCGCGTTCTAAGTTCCATTCCTGACGGGGCTGAAGTGTTTGTCCACATTGGCGGAGGAATGAGGCACCTTGCCGCGGCCCTTCTCTACGCAACCATGTTCATCAGCCGCCGCGTGACTATCGTGTCAACTTCCCGCCTTCCGAAAGGGGGCAAGCTAGTCTTTGAGCACGAGACGTTCCCGAACATTCCGCTTCACTTGAAGTTGAGCGACGCAAAGTTGGAAGTTCTGCGCAGAATTAGCAAGCCGATGAAACTAGTTGAGGTAGTCGGCGAAAAACTTAGTGAGAAGGAGAAGAGGCGGGAGATGCCGCGGGTTCACCGGCTGCTGAAGTCGCTTGCAGAAGACGGGCTAGTGGAGTATGAGCCCAAGGGCAAGACGTACAGGAAAACGATGGCGGGGGAGTTTGCGGTACAACTGAAATAGGAGTGATTTGATGAAGGTTCACGCCGAGAAGCTAAAATCTGGCTTCGAAGGAAGCATAATAGACCTAGAAACGGTTGGCGACTTCGATAACCGTTTCTCTGATTCTAGAAGGTACGCTGGGATCAGACCAGTAATCTTCGGTTTCATATGCGCTGACAGGCTTGAGGTACATTGCGCTAAATGTCCCGCGTCCATTAAAAGACTGAATAAGAAAATAGGATCTCTTATTAATGAACTGGGAAGACCATTTTATGCTTTCAATTCCGATTTTGAAAGAGGGGTTCTGTTTTACAGTCTTGATGGGAAGGTCAATTTTGAGAAAGAACTGAACCGTGAAACTTATGAAAAGAAGGCATCGGTGGTTTCGGGGCTTGAAATAGCCCAATACGGAGATCCTTTCCATGATAATGGGAAGGCGTGTATGGATGCTTGGAGAAGAGGGGAGATAGACAAGGCAATCGCGCACAACCGCAGCTGCTTGCTAAAGGAGCGCGATATTTTGTTAAAACGGGGGAGTAGGCCCTCCGAGAGCATGAAATTTGTTAAGGTCGATTAAATGGTCCACTAGCATTTATGGCGAATTGCCTTATACAAAAGTATATATTATAATAGTCATCTAATAATTACGGTGGAATAATGCCAAAATGGTCTAAAGACGACATCGAATCCGTCCGCAAGCTCCTCACGCACCCAAACTGGGCGATGCTGAAGCTGCTCGCTGACGGCAAGCCTAGAACGAAGAAGGAGATTTACGCCGAGCTCGGGAAGAAGTTCACCAGGAAGACGCTGATTATCTCCCTCCACACGCTCTCGGTGGAGCTCGGGGCCCTGAAGCCGGTCATCGTCCCGGGGAGGGCGGGGCACGACATGGCTTATACGCTTACTGATGCTACACGTAATTTCGTAGCGACTATAAGAAAACTAGAAAAGAAATGAAAATGCTTGGCGGGTGGAATGATGGATCTTTACAAAATCGATGGTGGCAAGGCAAAGTATTTCAAGCCAAAGGAATTGACCGGCCCCAAAGGGGAGAAGGAACTGCAGGGCCTGGTCGAGAAGAATCTCAAGGAGCTTTTCGGTCTGACGTTCATAGAATCCGAGCTTAAGCTCCAGCGAAAGGAACCTGACACGCTGGCCTTCGATGAGGAAAATGGGCGGGTCGTTGTAATCGAATACAAAGCCGATACTGATCCCGGCATGCTAGTCCAGGGGCAGGCCTATTACATGCTGGTTCTCGAGAATAAAGAACTCATCAAGCTCAAAGTGGAGAAGAAGCTCGGAAAGGGGGTTGATATCGATTGGGGTTCTACCCGGGTATACTTCATTGCCAAGAGATTCGATGATTTTTCAATTCTCCTGGCGTCCAGCAAGGGTGCGCCCTACGAGCTGTGGGCCTACGACCTGTACGATGGCTTCATCGCATTTAATAAGATCGAAGAGAAAAAATCGCGCATTGCGTATAGCACATTGGTTCAGGGGCAGAGTCCAAAAATGGAGAGGCTTAGCAAAGAGATTCAGACATATGACCTCGATTACCATCTAAAGAAAACGAAGGAGGAGCTTCGCAACGTGTTCGAGCAGTACCGCAGCGCAATAACGGCCTTCGGCCCTGAAGTCGTTGAGGTTGTCGACCAGAAGACAGGAATCACCTATCGGAACAACAAGGTCAGCTTCGTGTTTTTTAAGTTCGGCGTAAAATGCTTGGACGTGCAGTTCAAAGAAAAGGGAGGATTTGTGGATCCGAAGGGCCTGTCAAGAGACATAAAAAGCAACGAATGGGGATATGAACGCTTGGTTAAGGTCGATTCGGCGGTCCACTTCGATGACATAATGTACCTGCTTAGGCAGGCTTACGAAACGACACTTTGAAAGGAGGGTGATTTGATGCCAAAGAGTGGGGATTGTGCGAAGTGCGGACAACCGCGCAATTTGTGTAAGCGATGCAAGAAGTGCGGAAAGATGTTCTGTGATTACTGCTGCGTGGGGAGCGGCGGGTGCCCCAACTGCGGTGCCGCATACCACGATCTCGAACGCTTCTAAAAAGGGGAGAAGGAACTGCATTATTTGCAATAAGGCTTATATTCGGCGGAAGCCAAATTTTGGGCGTGGGTTGCAAGTTCTCAATCGCCACTTTCATTCTCACAGTCCTATTCCTGGTCAGCACGGGTTCGCCGCTGGCAAATGCTGCTGCGCCCGCCCCAGGGGGCGGCGTGAGCATAGACAACGTTAGCATCGCAGGGGCGGACGGGGGCGGAGTTGGCATAGTCCAGGGCCACACCTTCACCATAGAAGTGACGGTTACTAATCACGGGAGCCGCGCGAGGGACGTTTTCGTGAGCGCCGTCCCCCCTCTTTACACCGCCATTATCGACACGGACGTCGACTCCCGCCTCACCCAGCTCGAGGCAGGGGAGACGCGGACCTTCACCATACCTATGAAGGTGATGAATTCGCCGCTCAGGGGCTTCTTCTACACCATGGGCGATGCGAGCAGCGGCGGAACCTACCTCTTCGACCTCTCGACGAGCGGCGCAGATGCCACGCTCTACGTCAAGCCCACGGCGGGGGGCGCGTTCACGAGCATTGCCCAGTACGCAACTGCCATAGGGTACGGCGGAGCCATTACGGGATTCAGCATGACGCTTGCCAAAACCATGGTGCAGGAAAATAAGCCCCTCGCATATGCGATATATTCTGACGCAGGAGGGAGCAGCTACTCGGAAGTGAAGGTGGCGGCGGGCCCGGGCGTCGTCCCCATCCCGATAACCTCGGCGAATGAGCAGGCGAGCACCCTCACCCAGGACGTCGCGGGCTATTACATGCCCCTTTTCGGCCCCGTTGGCGAGGGGCTGTCCTTCGCCCTCTTCTACCGCGGCCTTGAGGAGACAGGGCTGGATTTCGTGAACGCGGAATACGATTATATCCTCTCCCTGATGGACCGCTGGCAGCAGGAGGCTGAAGACTCGGAAACGCAAATTGTCCTGACGACAATAACCGCGCGCAGCGAGGGGAATAGCATTCGCTACTTCGCCAGGATTAGGAACGCCGGGATGCCGATAACCGATGCGCTTGTCTGCCCGCAGACTGCCACTGATGAATACGACTGCGTGCGCACGAGGCGGCTCGCGCCTGGGGAGGCTGACATCAACACCTTCACGATCGCTGCCCCGGACAGCTCCGCGGACATAAGGCCAGTGCTCAGCTACGTTGACAGCAGCTGCAGGGTGCGGAACGTCGTGCTGGGCATAAACACCGCGAACGTCCAGCTGAGGAAGCACAACCCGAACATTATCGACCAAATCGGGTGCGGCCTGTTCGGATGGCTTGGGTGGAGCTGCACCGAACCCGCGAACATTGAGAGCCCGCCGGAGAATGCGACAATGCCCGCATTCCTCGCTTCTAGGAGCCCGCCGCCAGACTGCAGCCCCGTGGTGCCGGAGCCGACACCCAGCCCGACACCCGAGCCTTCCATCAGCATTTCAGCCCCTGATATGGTCCGATGCCGCCAGGAAGGGCTTGGCGACGTTTTCTACTGCTGGTACCCACCGCCGACAGAGTACAAGCCGAATGTCCCTCAGATTGGCTATGATGTTGCTGCGGAAACCGACGTCGCAAACCTTATGTATGACCTCGAGTGCAATGACGGCGGCGAAAATTTCACCACAACCAGGGATGAGGTAACGACCGGTGATCTGGTTCTGGGAACCGGTACGGTCACGCGCGGAGGCGACACTACAATCTACGCCAGCCTCGAGGACGAGCATGGAGAATACTATTCGGTTCTTCCGCTCTTGAGGCAAGGGGAGCGCGTGCATTTTGAGATGGACGTGCATGCCGAATCTTTGCCCAAGCATCTGAATTGCACCGTCGCTTTCCTATCTTCGGGAAACGTTGTGCTCGAGGTGAAAAGGGCGAAAATTGACATCGTCGAGGGTGAAACGGGCTAGTCCTTCTGAGTTTTTCTCTCGATGTGCTTAAGGAGGACCTTCAGGTAGTAGTTCGGAGCGGTTCCGGCAAGTCACTCTAAGCTGATCGGGCGCCGGAGATTGCCAAGCTCCTCCCATTCGATTTTCACATAGATGTCCTTGACATCAACGTTGCGGATTGGAAGCTCGCCCATGACAGTTTCCAGTATTATGGCGCTTGAGAAGCCGGTTCCCTCGCCCATGAGCTCGGCGGTGGCGCCCTTCTCGCGGTACCATTCGTCTATGCTCGAAAAGTGAATCAGGTTGAACAGGTCCGCGTGGCCACTGAGCTCAAAGCTCATCTGATAGCGGTTCGCAAGAGCGGAGTCGTCGTCAAGGAAATAGCGGGCCCTGACGCTGCGGGCGCGTTCTGCGTGATCGGGCAGGAAAGGCTTATTGACAAAAAGGGCCACAATAAAGCCTCCGACGGGAGCGCGTGTGAAGGCGGTGAATCTGTGGATATAGCCTTTCCTTAGAAGCATGTCCAGGTTGTATCTGGCAGCAGTGGGCGTCATCTTAAGTATGTGTGCCATGCTCTTGAGGGGGACCCGCGCGTTGCGGTTCAGCTCCTTAAGCAGCTTTTTCTGGGTGGAGGGGAGGTCTAAGTTGTCCAAAACCTCGCCCCGAAGCGGGAAAAAGCCCAAACGCGGGAGGGCAACCTCCGATTCGTTCCAGGATAGCAGCTTTCCAGGTGGAGTTTGCAGGGATTTTCGCATGAAATACGCCCAGCGGAAGTAGTCGAATGAGGATTTGGCGACTGCGTATATGAGGAGGTTGAAGTCGCCTTCGCAGATGGCGGCAAACTGAGGAATGCTGGATTTTCCAAGGAGGCCCAAAAGCTCTTTGCGACCCATGCTGCGCTCCGTTTTCGCCGCCACCAGGTATTGGTGGCCGAGCCCGAGCTTTTGGTAGTTGAACTGGGGGATGTAGCGGAGATTGAGGCCCTTTTCGATTTGCCTGAGCTTTTTCAGGGCGGTCGGCTTGGAGCAACCGGACTTCTCTGCAAGCGAGGTTGCGGTCATGCGGCTATCTGAAGAGAGGATCCGCAAAATGCGGCGGGAGAGCGCGTCCAGCGCTTTGGCCATGGCTCATCTTACGCCATCAGGACTTAAATAGGTTTTCATTTTGGTAAAGGTTTCCGCCAAATACTTTACTTAAAAGAAACGAATCTATTAATTTAAGACAAAAGCAACCTGTAGCGGTCTTGGTGGGAGCAGCTCATTTTTGTTCCCCACGGCCGGCCCCCCAAGCTGGCGCTCCCACCTGCCACTCCTGAGGTGGTTGGATGAACGGGATTAACAAGGCAGCGCTCCGTTTTCACTTCGAGGCAGACACGCCGAGGAAGGAGTGGATGCCCCAGCTCATCCGCGAGCTCAGGAGGTTCGGCTATTCCGAGTGCAAAATCGTCGGGGATGCGCTGGAGATCACCGGCTTTGAGGCCGACTGCATGAAAACCGCGGTAAGGGTCGCGTCAATGGCGAGCCTCGCTTATGAAGGGGATGTCGAGTTCTTCAAGCTGGGATGCGGGGAAATATGCGACTACAGGATAAAGCTGTTTCCGCTCAGGTCTTAGTCCATTGCACAAAATTGGAAGGGGCTCACTCAAAGTCAATCTTCCAGATGGTGGACAGCTTAATTGCGCCTGGTCCTGCCTTCTCCAGGATTTTTGCATCTGCATCTTCTAGTTTTTTTCTCAGCTCGACACTCCTCTGCTTTGAGTTTGCATACGCCATCTCGAAATTCCACTTCGTCTGAATAAGTTCGCTTATAGGCCCTACGACGTGGTTCCACAAATTGGATGAGACATCCGGCGCCCAGCCCTCAACGCCTTTCTCTTTGGCGAGCTCCAGCACGTCCAAGCCGCAGGAGACTCGAGTTCCTGCAATTTTTGAAGAGCCCCCGGCAACCAGCCGCTTCGCTTCAACTCCGTAAATTGCGTACTGGACTAGGGGATTGAGCACCTCGCTTCCAGTCTTCTCGTCATAATAGGATGGCGGGTCGCCAGGACATGTAGTCTCGGTCGCTGCAAGCTTTCGCCGTATTGTCCGCTCATCGTCTGCGAAGTATACCCTGTTCTCCGTTGCTTTAGCAATGTACGGTATAAGCGTCCTTATGTGAGACGCGTGCGTGTCCAGATCCACCGGCTGTCGAAAGTGTGCTATATCAAAAGACCCGGCCATAAATTCGTCGAATTGGGTTTCTGAAACTGGGCCGAGCTTTGAATCAACGCCGTATGCTTCAGCAAGATACCTAACATGGGCGGCCTCTATCAGCATATAGAGCCTCGGGGCATCTATGTCCGCAAGCTTAGTGGAAATTGCTGGCGTAATGGCACGCCCAAAAATTGGGGCTATGCTGCGGAACTTGTACCAGGAGCCGGCGAATGGGTTTTTTTCCGGGATGATAGACGGCTCCTCGTCCAGCAGCCGTTCTGCAATCTCCCAATGGCGCGGGTCGTTCCAGAAAGTGTCTGTAAGAAACACCGTACCCTTGACGTGCAGGTATTCCATCATTGCGCTGTGGAACCACTGCTTGCGCAACGCACCTATCTGGAGCTTCCGGGAAGCTTCCTCGAGCGATCTTCCGTTCCGTACATTCAGGATGCCAAATCGGCCGGCAGCGTAGGGCAGAAAGGAGGCATCCTGGTGACAGTTCTGCATGTCTTTTGCGATGAGAAACGCGGCGACCTGGTCAACCGGCTCCTGGTAGTGGGAATTCGCGGCACCATACGTCATTCTCCTAAATGCGGGGCACCCTTCACCAGCGCAAGCAATACGAGAGTCGTGCAGAAGGCCTGACTTCAGGTTTGCAAGCCCGGTCGGCCCACATTCGGTTCCCAAGGCACCCATTCAATCAGCCCCTGCCCTGTCTCCAGTCCGTGTCATCGTATGCAATATCCGGGTTCATGCTGCGGAAAGGGGGCAGGCCGAATATGATCTCCGTCATGACGGCGCTTTCCATGCTCAACGTCCCTCCGTAGATACGCTCGAGTTCGGCAAGGCTGCCATAGCCCGCACTCAGGTCATCAAAACATGCAATCTGGAAAGCGTCATATGCCCCATCTGATTCCATAACTACTGGGTAAAGGTTGATTGGGCGGAACGGCTCCCCCTCCTTCACCAGTTTCCTCGCATTCTCAGCCATCTCTTGGTGCCTTTTCCCGTAAACGTAAGTCAGAAAGCTGGCGATGAAATGGTAGCGGGGCGGCTTCTGCAGAATTGCGCTGAAGCGCCGTATCAGGCCTGAATTGGCCATCTTCTTGAAATGGTACTGCACCGTGCTCAGCTCGAGATTCGTGCTTTTTGCGATCTTTGTCAGCGGAGCCCGGGAATCATCATTAAGCGCGGCGAGGATTGCAGGCTGAGGCTCTGGCAACGGCAGGCTGCGAAGCAATTCCTTGCGGAGAGGGAATACACCTTGACGCTCGAGCAGGACATGCGACGGTTTCCAGGAAATCAGCTCCTCCTCCAACGCCGCACGGACCGAATACTGCCAGCGCATGGATTCCACATGGGACACGCTTGCGGCGTAAATCACGAGGTTGAAACTGCCTTCGCATACAGCGGCAAACTGGGGTACGCGCGAACGGCTCAAAAGCGCCTGGATTTTCTCAGTGTCGGGGCGATGCCTCAGTTTCACCGCGATTATTGAACGAAACGGCATGGCGATCAGGGACGGGTCGAGCTCGATTATATACCTCAGGCCTACCTTCCGCTCCAGCTTGTTGAGGCGTGCGCGGACCGTAACCTCACTAATTCCCGTCTTCGAGGCAAGCTCCTTGTTGGCGATACGGCTGTCCATGCACAGATGCCTGAGCAGCTTTCGGTCGATATCGTCGAGCTTCTCCATCAAAAAGGTGTTGCGAAGCCAGAGTATATAAGCTTAACAGCCTCAGACTTATAGAATTTGGTGTAATTCAACTAAAAAGCAAAAGTATTTAAATAGCGGCTGCGTAATAGTAGCAGTTTCCCATCCAAGAGTTTTGACGGCCATACGGCACCCCCTAGAAACGAGGTGATGGTATGGCATACAGTTTGTCGGAAGGATTCGGTGCGGAGATAGCCATTGCTACTCTCTGCCTTGCCAAGCCCTACGTTAGGGCAACTGCTGTTCAAAGGTGCGCTTATTCTGTATTATGCCTGGAGAGCCAGTCGAATACCTCCCGCTGGCTCCCGGGCTCCCCTCCCAAAATCACGCCCCCTATAGGCAGGAAGAGGCCTAGGCCGCATGCGCCGCAGCCGTCGGGTGATGCAGCATGAAATACGACGCGACAGGGAAGACCGAGGAAGAGGTAACCAAGGAGGCAGTCCGGCTTTCGGACGCCTACGAGACCGTCGAGGTCGAGCGGAAGGACGGGAAAATCATGATATTTTGCAAGGGAAAGGTGGGGCAGAAGACCCGGTTTAAGATCGGCAGGTGTCGTATCTGCAGGTACGTTGGCCGGGTGCAGCGGATGGACTCTGGATACCAGCTCTGCAAGACGTGCTGGTTCGCGGTCACAAACGAGCTCTGGAAAGTGGTTAAGGCGAGGGACGCGAAGCCGCGCAATGGGGTCGCGGGCTGAGGGGTGGTAAGATGTTCTGGGCTAAGACGGTAGGGAATTACACCATAACGGTGGAGATAAACGATAGGCATCTGTTCGCCTTCGACGTGAGGGAGTGGCCTGAAGATGTCGCCCTGGCGGGGCCGATAGACTTCGAGAAGCTGGGGCTCTGAGGTGTGAGCATGGGGGACAACGACCTGAGGCAAAATGTGAGCCATCTATTCTTCTATGCTGGCTTTTTGGGAATGGCCGGTTTTCTCATTATGGGCGTAAGCTACTCTCTCTTCCTTTGCGCATGGTCGCTTACGTTTGCCGGGTTCGCGCTAAATGCGATATCGCTTAGGTGAAAAAATGCGGTATGAAAAACGGCATAAGCTATCATTCCGCATCTCCGGCCAAGGGCGGGCGCCGAAACTGACTAGTATGCGAAGGCTTACTTTCATGCTCAGAGCGTCCGGCTGCACGGGTTGTAGGGCGAACGGAAGCACCCTCGAGGTTTTCAGCGCCACGAACCGTGCGGATACCGCGCTCAGGATCGCAGGTCTGGCGGATCTAGCGTTCATGAAGGACGTCCAGTACAGACAGACCGGGCGTACTCCCGAACGCAGCGAATACCTGATCAAGCTACTCGCGGCCCGCAGGCACTGATTATACTCTTTTCATAATAATTACGAAATATTTAAATACCCTACCTCTGTAAGTTATGCCATGGGAAGGCGACCTAGCGGGGGGGCTGCGATGGCTTGGCAGCGGATACAGATAATGACCGCCCCGAGGAACTGGGTGATTATCAAACTTCTAAGTGACGGGAAGGCAAGGAGGCCGAGTGACATGGTCCGCGAGCTAAAAGGGGAATACAAGCAGGCGAACCTCTACACCGCCGCGTGGAAGCTCGCGGCTGCAAGGGTCATCACCCCCACGCACGTGGCAAAAGAGAGCGGGGGCTTCGTGGTAGGCTACAGGCTCAACCCGAAGCTGAAGGGGGTTGTGGCGTCGCTCGAGAAGGCTGAGAAGAATGCTGCGAGAAGGCTGAGAAGAGTATTGCGAAGGTGAGAGGCAGATGATACGCGAAAAAGGGTTTATATACCTTTGAACCATAGTTCCTGTCGCTGTAATGCGTTCAAAGGAGGAGGGTGTGTGAGATGGAATCTGAAAGGGCAAAGACTGGAATTCCAGGGTTCGACGAGCTTGTTGAAGGTGGATTCCCTTCGGGCTCGGCAGTGCTTGTTTCCGGAGCTGCAGGTACGGGCAAGAGCATTTTCGCTATACAATTCCTCGTCGCAGGAGCGAGGGCGGGCGAGAAAGGGCTTTACATTACCTTCGAGGAGAGGGAAAAAGACATCAAAGACCAGGCAAAACTGTTTGGATGGGACCTAGACAGTTTCATGCGAGACAGAAAGCTGAAGATTGTCTCAATCAAATATCCATACCTAAGAAAGAGCGCAAAGGACATGATAGAGCTTTCAGAAAGGGCAAATACGACGCTTGATCGCATTGGGAAAGAATTGGAGGAATTTAGGCCGGCTCGGGTTGTCATAGACTCTGTTGCCACGCTAAGCACCGCCCTGCCTCCAGATATCGGCACTGAGCGGACGAGGGATGTTATAACCGCACTCCTCACCCTCCTAAAAGATGCCGGCACGACAAGCATTTTGACCTCTGAACTCGCCACAGAGAGTGCATGGTTCAGCAGGGATGAAATCTCCGAGTTCCTCGCGGATGGGATTGTCCTCCTGAAGAGCGTGTCAATGGGAAATAGCGTTAATCGGACGCTAGAGGTACGAAAGATGAGGCGGACTGCGATTAACGGGGAAACGCATTCTTACGACATCACAAAAAAGGGCGTATCCGTAAAATGATTTAGCAATGAAAGGGCGCAGAACTAGCTTATATGCAGGGCAAGATACCCCGCGGATACAGCTTTATTTATTGTTCTGAGTTCAATTCTTTCGTTCGTGAGCCCAGAGATGACGCCAGAGAGCATGCCCCTAAACATCACGAAGTCCGTACTGTCGGCCAGTTCGGTCCAAGGGAAGTTGGCCACTGACAGCTCGTACCCCGCATCGTTTGCAACAGCCAAGATATCCCCGAATCCGAGCGCGGGAAATACGTCCATGATGAATTTGCATGGTTCTTGCCTTCCTGCTTTTTTTGCCAAAGCTTTTCCAAAGTCGAAACTGATGTCCCATAGAAGCTCCAGCCCGTCGGAGACATTTTTCAGCTCGTTTTCAAGGAAGTACATGAAACTTGCTTCACAAAGGAAGAACCGCTCCGTGTTGTATGTTATCAGCCCATGTTTGTATTCGAAGAATTTGGAGTCTATAAGACTCCTGAGGGAGCATGCCGCCCATCGCGTTGGCCTGATCTTGTTCAGCTCCCGATACCTTACGTCAACGTCCAAATTCACCATGCGCTCACATTGCATGGGCGCATAGCCCTTCTGAATCAGGGTCTTACGGGGGGCGACTATCACCTCGCATTCATCATCGCCTCTCCCTTGGCATCTAGGCTGGACTCCCTCCACGCTCGGGTCTTGTACAGCATAAGCCCAAATGCCGGCGATTCCCCCTGTTTCCATGAGGTATCCTCCCCCACTCTTTGAACAAATTAGCGTATCCTTCATTTTTAACTCAAAAATTCTGCCGCGGTAGTCCATTTTTTCATTCATCTCTTGGGCAAAGCTGATTGATTCCATATACTTGATTAATAGATGCGCCGCATTCCTGAACTCCTGTTCCGATGCCTTGTTGATGGTGAATATATCGGAATTTTTGGCGTATGACCAACCGAATTTTTTGCCAATCCGGTAAAGATCGACCGGTCGCAGTTTCTTCTCGAGCTGAATGCCAACAGAACTAGGGAATGCTATCTCCCTAAGGTAGGCGTCCCCTTCGCCCATTTTTTCGCAGATGAAGCCGGGGTTGCCTATCAGCTCCCTGCGCGGCAGGACGATCATCCGTATGTACCACGAGATGATGCTGTCTTTCAAATCTGCCATGCGGCCCACCACAGCAGAAGGGCGAGTAGGATCGTGAAGAATTCGCCATCCACAAAGACTCCATAGTACCACCAGGGGCGTTTATCCCCAGCTGCAAGGACGAACGTGGCGGTGTAAATCAAAAAGGGCAGCAGGATAATGGCTCGAATAGTGGACGACAGCAGGAGAACCCAAACGATAAGCAGGGGGATGAATATAAGAAGGCACGCCTCCTTCGTTTTCGCTATGCCCAGCTTTAGCGGAAGGGAGTTTATACCCTGATACTTATCACCTCTCGCATCCTTTATGTCGAAGATTATCACATTGATCAGGAATTGGAGGCTAAAGAAGATGTAGAGGCAAACTAGCACTATATTGAGGTTTGTGAAGTAAGCTGCTACGAGCAGCGCGCTGCAGCCCCAAGCCATCGCAACTAGTACATTCTTCAAAAAGAGGAATTTTTTCAGCCTCGCAATGGAATATAAGAGGGCGATTAGAAGAGGCATGAGCGCGATTGCTAGGGTGTAAATGTTTCGTTGGTACGCTAAAAATAGGCAGGCGGCGTAAAGCGGGCCCGCAAGGTACAAGAGTACTTTCCCAAATCTCTTGCTAAACTGGGCTCTGTCATACACGTTGATAATGTCTTCGTCCATATCCGTGAGCCTGTTTAGGTTGTATATCAAAAAAGAACCAGCGAAGGGAATGAGCGGAAGATACCAGACGAGCGGGTAATTGGATATAAACATTGTTGATATAGCGACGATGGCAGCACCAAGTGCGAGATAGATACTAGAGTAAACTAGTATTCGCGCTAGCATTAAGCTGCCGGCCCTTACTTCTCTCAACATATGGTCGCCTACGTATATGTAATTCTGGGGGGTATAAATATCCCACACCCCGAGGGTGGGGGTTTTCACGAGGTAAATTGTGCCAGCCCCGGTTTGCGTTGGCGCTGCCTGAACGGAGTGCTTTGACTGCGATTCTCGGATGTAGTGCTCCACCGTTTCTGCCGTGACCGCACCGACGCTGCGGACGAATTTGCCCTTAAGTACTGACCTGCAGCATCACGTCTGGGCAAGAATCCTGCTGAACGGGAGCGGCTGAAAATTCTTCATCCCCGCCCCTCGTTTCCCGGTGGCGGCTCCAATTCCACCCACGCCTCGCCCTTGTAGTGGTATGCGAACCACTTCCTGCAGTGCGGGCATTCCACTTCCACGTCGTCCTCGTGCGTGAATCCAACGTCCATAACATCACCAAAAACTAAAGTAGAGGTTCATCGCACGCGCTCCCCTTCTACAAACTATGCCGTGAGTTCTCGTTTTGCCTCCTCTGCGCTTCGAATCACGTCGTTGAGTTTCTTCATCGCTTCATCCTTCAGTCTGCTCGGGACCCCAACGTCCTCGAATTGCGCGTCCACCCACTTTTTCAGGTTGGCGAGAACAAGCTCCGCATCTTCCGCATCTCCAACTACGGAACTTGCTTCAATGCACTTGTTCTCAAACCTGTGGTCCGGGTTCTGCCGCAACTCCCGGTAGCTCACTTGCGTGATTTTCATCCCATCGCCTCAATGAAAAAGGGCGGGCGAAAACTCACGCCAGAACTTTGTTTCCCTTGCGCGGGTAGAGGAAGACCTTCCCGTCCTTCACCGGCCTGTTGAGCCGTATGGCGATGTACGGGCCGAACTTCCCGTCGTTCTTCCACGCGCTCCCCACAAACTCCCGTTCACTGCTCTTCACGTTGAAGTCAGGGGTCTTCTTTTCGTTTTCCATTTTCTCATCTCCGGCGCTCTGCGCCTTCGCATTCACTCATCATAACTGTCTTCTCCGTCCCGGTCGTCACCCTCGGCATCCTGTTGTCGGTGGCACTCGGTGCAATAAACTACGCGCTCGTCCTCTGTCTTGAAAGGGGAGTTGCATCCCTCGCACTCCTTCTTGAACATGGCGGTCGCCTCAATACTCCGAAGGCAGCAGAAGCACTCCGTCAATCACGTAGAGCGCGAGCTCATCAAGGGGGAAATCTGTGTAGCGGAGTTTCTGCTCAATCAGAACCGGCTGGCCCGAGTCCTCGCGCATGGTTAGAGCTGCCTTCTTGTCCGGCGAAACCTCCAGCTTCCAGAGCTGGAACGGCACCGCCGCTTGGTCCTCTCCCTGGTAGGATGCAACCGCATCAACGAGCCACCCCGCCCCGTGCATCTCAAGAAAATGGGTGCCATCCGTCAGCTTCAGCTTGCCCGCCCAGTGCCGGTAATAGTGCTCTGTGCCCGTGAATTGGTCAAGATCTGCCTCGAACTTCTGCTTCTGGTTTTCCGCTTCCCCGATTTTCCCAACCATGTAAAACGCTCCAGTCTCCGGAGGAGACCCGATTTTACATTCACGTTTTCGTCGATAATCCGCGCTGGGGGAGCGGCGGCTCTTATTCGTTTAGCGAGCTTGCGAGCGGCCGCCGCCCGCCCAATACCCGCCCTGCAGGCTGCGGGACTGGCTGCTGGCTGCGGCGGAAAACGATTAAGAAGCCGTTCGCCCTGCGAAAGCTCCCCCGCGCACATATTGCCGGCCGGCATCAGAGGCCGGGGGTCGGAGGGGAGGCGCTTCTGCTAGTACACAGGGACTATGCGCCTGGGGAACCAAGGGGGAACTGCCTCGGTTCCCGAATCTGTTGTCCCTTCTGTGCGCAGCGCAGCCGTTGTGATTTAAAGTGAAAGGGGCCAATACAACTAGGAAGTCATGTGTGATTTTGTGGAACTATACCAACTTCTATTTGGTTTCGTGCTCATGGTGCTTGGCGTCGCAGCCGACCAGTACACTACGCTTTATGGATTGAGAAGAAAACGGGACGAGCTAGGTTTAGACAAGGCGCTGGAGCAAGAATGGAATTTTATCGCGAGAAATGCGTATAGGCGTCATGGGCTCAGATGGGGCGCATTCTTCTATAAAGAATTGATGTGCGGCCTACTAGGACTGCTAGTCATAGTATTACTAAGTCCACCATGGGTCAAGGGGTGGAGTGTTTTCTTTCTGGCATTTTGTCCTTTCGGAATTACAGTAAACAATATACTCAGTATACTTTTCCCATCCGACAAATTCTGGACCAGTTTGGTTACCAAGGCAATTATTTTGTCAGTTATAGCTGTTCCTGTTTTCTACATTTTTCAAGAACTCGGTTTTTCATTTTTTGAGAGCACCGCACCATTTGCCATGCCCGTTGTTGTAGTCTGCGCCATGATGTTCTACAAGTTTTTTTCAAAACCCTTCCTGAGGGTCATTTCCAAGATAAAAATTATTTTCCATCTTCGGTGAGCTGCTCAGACCAGACAAAAGGGAGCCAGAATCCTGATTCCCCGCGTCGCCGATTTCACAGGCGCGCCGGCGACATCATAGGCCAGATAAATGGGGCGCAATGAAAGGGTGAAAAGAAAATGGACGGGAAGCTCAGATTCTTCCCGCATACGTGCGCCTGCACTCGCGGCAATAGCGCGGGTTCGACCAGTATTCGGCGTCCCACGGCTCGATGAGCCTGCCGCACCAGTCGCACGGTTTCGCTTCCGGCATATTCACCAGTCCTCCGCAACCCCGAAAGGCTGCAACGCGGAAAGTGCTGATGCCCCTCTTATTCCCTTCCGAGCCGCCCGTTCTGCCGGCGAGGGCACGGCGATATTCGCGGAGGTTCGGGAACCGAGGATGTTGCCGAGCGAGGGCGAGGCAACAGACAGTAGCCGGAGGCTACTGGATACGGCGAGGAGGAGCCCCTGCTGGCTGGCGACGACGAAGCCAACCGGGGTTCTGAGCCGAAGGGATTAAGAACGGGGCTGAGGCTAGCAACCGCAGCCGAAGGGGAAGGAGGACTGCCCAACCGGAAGCCGTGCGAAGGCGGCGGCTCAGCCCCGATGGTCCCTCGCACGCCCGCGCTTGAAAGGGAGGGAGTGCTGGAAACCTGGGACTTGACTGCGGCCCTATCTGCGCAAGAACCAGTTGAGAGGCTCGGTTGTAAAGAAGATTATGCGCGCCAGCACGTCAGTGGCAAAGTCGATTGCTGCGGCTGCGGCTAACTTCACCCTGCCAACCGGCCCGGGTGCCAGTTCGTCACGGAGGCGCTCAACAACAACGCCCTTGGACCGCAGAAGACCGGCGATTCCCCACACATGCAGCGCCCCAGTGTACATGGCTACGGTCTCGTGGCCCTCTTTTTCCGCCAAAGCCACTGCTCCGTCGGCCATCTTCCTGTTCCGGAAATCCACCGAGAACATGACGACGAGGAAGAAGTGGAGTGCAAGGATTGTGATGAAGGCGGAGAGGTAGGCGGCAGGGGGAAGCAGCCTGCCAATGGCGAAATAAACTATGTAGGGCAGGTAGTTGATTGGGAAATAGTGGTCAATGATTTCCTCGATTCTCGCGTCAATGCCGCGATGGACAGGTATCCCGAGCTCTTTGCCGATGGCGTCCAGGCTCTTCATGTCGCTTCCCAGTGCAGGGATTAGCGGGCCGAGGATTGGGATGCGCTTGGCTAATTTTCCCAGTTCGACGAAGACAATCAGCCAGATGAACGAGGCAGTTATGAACAGCGGGTCCTTGGCAAAATACACGACTAGGTGCAATGGGTCGGAAATAACGGACTTCAAATCGAAAATGGAACGCCCCACGCTTTCCCGGTAGATGGCCTGCAGGCCCCTGCCCTCGAATTGCTGCTTTGAGAGTGGGAGGACGTGCATGCCACCTTTCAGGAAGACGGTGTGTAGCTTCACAAACTAGTTTTGGCTGGACGGCGTTAAATAGGTTGCGAAAACTCCTGCTCAACAGGAACCCACGCCAACCCACCTATAAATAGTTCTGAATCGAAATAATTGCGGTGTGGGATATGCGGCCTGACGTTGGCGAGGTTGGCGCTGAGCTGCGCAGGCTCGCGGAGGACGCGGAGAGGAGGCCAGCGGTGCTCAGGCTGGCAGAGGTGCTGTTGCCCGTCGCGGCAGGGCTTAGGAGGGCGGGGGCGGTTGCAGGGTGGGAGTGGGCGCCAGCCACCGTGGACAGGCTCGGCTTCGAAAGGGTGGGCGACCTCGTGTCAGTGGACCGTGCCTACCTAGACGGATATCTGGCGCTCAGAAGAGGCATCATTGCAAACCCGCTGGAACATTTGGACATTGCCGAGAGGGCCGGGCTGGCCGATTTCGTGCGCGGGCTTGGAACAGGCGCAGGAAAGGAGAAAGCCATACGCAACATGAGGTCGTACCTGCAGAGGGTGGGCACTGAACTGCGCGCGCTTGAGAAGGCTGCGTGCTCGGCCGGGGATGCTGCCAAAAGGGATGCGCTGAAAAAGGAGGTGGAGGAGCTGGCTGCGACAGGCTCCGTGTACGACCCGGCCAGGACCGCGATAAACATAGCCAGCTACGGGCTTTTCCTCGGCTACCCGGAGTGCTGCGTGAGGCGCTACGTGATTGGCGTGAACGAGCACATGAGGCTGTGGGGAGAGCTGGGCAGGGAGGCGTACATGAGGCTGCCTGCGAGCAGGTTCCCGGAGATTATGAAAGGCTATGGCATGCCAGCGGTCCCCTGGGCCGCGTGCTCGCCCGAGTGCAAACCATCGCTCGAGTATTCAAAAGGGGCGGTTGCGCTTCTCAAGAAATATGGGCTGATGCAAGGGCCTGAGGCGGGTGCCGAGTGGCTGGAGGAGAAGCGGCTCAGGAAGATGGGGCTGTGGGACTTGCCCTAGCTCGCACGAAGCGACGAATCAGCTGGCTTCATCAATAAATACTAGAAGCGCCCTAATTGTTTCTGCGGATAAAGCGGAGACGATTTTATGGAAAAGAAGCCGACCGAGCATTTCGTGAGGAACCTTAAGCTGGACACGCGGCTGAGTGGCGCGCTGTTCGCGGTCGCAAGCATAAGGGATGGTGGGGTTTCAAAGAATGGCAAGAGGTATTTCAGCATACGGATGGGGGATAAGACGGGATACCGCAGCGGCACCATCTGGCTGCACGAGGGAAGCGCACAGCAGGAGGCCGCCGAGGTCTCGAAGCTGGAGCTGATAAAGCTGGGCGACGTGGTGCGCGTCAGGTGCCTGTACGAGAAATTCAACAATGGCTGGTTCAAGATTGATTTTGCCATGGGGCACCAGATAGACATCGTGCCTGCCGGGGGATACGATCCTGCGGATTTCCTGGCCGTGAGCCCCTACGACACCAAGACGCAGCTCAAGCTGCTGAACGATGCAATAGCCAAGATGCAGAGCGAGCCGCTCAGGACACTGTGCAAAAGCTTCCTAGAAGATGGAAAGTTCATTGAGCAATTGGCGAAGGCGCCTGGGGCGCAGACGCAGCATCACGCCTACCAGGGCGGGCTTCTCGACCACATACTGGAGGTCATGCAGCTGTGCGAAACCTGCTGCACCTTCCACAAGGACCTTGATCGCGACCTGCTCATCACTGGCGCGTTCCTCCATGACATCGGAAAGATGCGCGTGTACGAATACAAGGAATCCGCCATTGTCATAAAGGATGTGGATAGCCTCATCGGGCATCTGACCCTGAGCCACACAATGGTGGGAGAGAAGATAAGAGTGCTTCGCGAGAAGGGGGTTGACTTCCAGGAAGACCTGGAAATGCTGCTGGCGCACCTAATACTCAGCCACCACGGGGAAGAGGGCGGCTCGGCAGTGCGCCCGAAAACTCCCGAGGCCGTGGCGCTGCACCACGCAGACAACTTCGACTCCCAGGTGGCCAAGGAGATTGGCAGGATGCCGGACGCCGGGCAATAGCGTCGCGTCGACGACACGCGACCCATCCCTTCACAGCGCGTGCTTCACAGCCGCGCCGTCGACATCACAATAAAAAAAGGGGGGCGTCCCCCTCACTCCCAGTAGGGCGGCATCCCGTCCAGACGCGGCATGCGCATGATGTCGCGCAGGCAGTCGTTGCAGAAGCCGCGCGTGTCCAGCGAGATGATGTCGTCCGCGGAATAGCGCGCGCGCCCGCAGAGCGAGCAGACGTCCCCTGGCTCGTGCGTTCCGTCCTCTTTCACAGCAACCAACTCCGCAAGGCCGAATGGCTTGCGAGCCCGCTGACTGAGGACCAACATCGCCGAAGGCGATGTGGCGCATTTGCCCGCAGGCAAATAGCGACCCCTCTTATGCGCTTCCCGAAGGGCGCGAAGCGTGGCGCCGCCCCTGCTGGCGCCAAAGCGCTTAAGAATGGGGTTCCGAGATTACAGGAGCAAGCCTGAGGCCGCACGTGAGTTGGTTTGAAAGAGAGGACGGACGAGTGGGCGTGCGTGCGAGCAGTGCTCAACCTTTTAAATGAATGCCGCGAGAACGAAATAGGTGGTTCGGATGAAGAAATTAATAGTGGCATTTGTCTTGGTTGGCGCGTTATTCTTGCAAGGTTGTTTGGGGTCCATTTTTGGATATGCACCTGAATCTAAGGTGACACAACTTGCAATCTCATCTTGGTCGGCTTGCAGAGATTCGTGCACTCACAATACGCAGTTGGACCGAAGAATTTGTAGCCTCGAGATTCGTTCGTGCACCGCAGACTGCGTACAAGGTCAATTTAGAAATGAGAGTACCTGCGCGAATATCTGTGCGTCTGCTTTTCCGAACTGCGCTGATGTTTCGCTGGCTGAACAACAGTGTTTTGACCAGTGCGATATCGTGTACTCGTCTTACTTCAACACGAGCAGTCTTAGACCATAGTGATGCGGAAGGCCAAGGAGGCTTTAGGTTTTCGACTTGAAGTGGGAAAGCATATCTAACTTTCAAAGGGCGAAACTGACGGACGAATAACAGAGGAGGCGACTTGCTGTGCCTGGGCGGGTGCGAAATGGAAAGGACGTTAACGAAGACATAAATTCTACTACGCACAATATATTGGTGAGAGATTGGTGAGAACCTATGAAACGGATGGGCGGATTCGGATTAAAGGGCATGGACAACGAAAAAGTGAAGGAAGCCTTGCATGAAATCCTTGACAGAATAGAGCTTGCAATGGAGAATGGCTACTACGTGGAAGCGATAACACTCGAACACCAGCTCATAGAATACATGCTTGGGGCTCGCCTCATTGTGATACGCTTCCGTACCCTTAGCGCGCTAAAATTCCACGAAAACCCGGATGTAAGCATTATACTAGAAAAGGGCGTGGAATACAACTATGCCCGCCTCAATGACCTATGCTTCTTCTTCGGGGCATATGACAAAGAAATACACGAATGGCTAAAACGGTTCAACACGGAAAGGGTTAATGCAGTGCACAAATTCATCAAAAGGCCCAGGGAATACGCGGAACTGAAGAGAAGTGCAGAAATGGGGAGGGATATTGTATACGAATTCCTAACTCCGAAACGGGACCTGAAACTGCTTCTAAGTGAACAGGCCCCGATAACCTCACCTGTGGCTCATCGCGGTCTTCTCGATAGGCTTCTACGGGGCTTCCGATAGGAAGCGAGCACGCCCCGAACCTTCCCTAACGGCACCCAGTGAGGGGCGTGCGAGTGTCTCACAGCGGCACAGCAGCTCATCACATCCGCACGTCATGTCACACCCCCTCGCTCATTTCACAGGCACCCCTCGCACGCTATAGCACACGTCATAGCACGCCTTCCCCCACGTCATAGCACGCGCAGCTCACAGCGCTTCCCCACTCCCTTAGGCGTGGAAGCGCTACCGTCGAAAAGCTGTGTTTTCCCATCGACGTGTGCTGCCCTATGTGCTCTGACGTTAAAGTGCGGTCAGTCGTCCTGACCTTCTTTCCTCGCTCGTACCTGTGAGAATATGGACTTGCTCATTAGTTGCACGCTTATACTTTTCAACCGCTTTCGCGATCTTTTCCTGGGCATGTCTCGAGCCCGACTCCCAGATGGCCTTGACTACGCGACCTTTCGCTTCTTCCTCTCTTTTCCTTACAACGAGCTTACAGAGGTTCGTAAGGAGCTTGTCCTCATTGTTCTTTCCTGTCTCAAACTCATAAAGGATGACCTCGTTACCCTTCACCTTTACGCAATCGAACTCGCTATCACCGATTTTTATGCCAAGCGCCCTGTACGTTTCATTATCTGGGATGCGCTCAAACCGGTCGCCATCCTCGCAATCAGACAACGACTCTTTGAAGTTCTGCACCGCCTTAATGTGCACAAAGCTTTCTGAACCATCTGCCTGTGGGCATCCGCTTTGGGCTTCTCTCCCAAAGGTTTTCCTGTAGACGCTAAGTTTCGCTACTTCATAGTAGTAGCTGTTGTCGGGCGATCCCTGCCAATCCCGGATCAGACCCCTTTCTTTGAGTAAGGCCACATACCTGTTGCAATCTCTGCCGAATCTGGGTACTCTCTTCAGTTGAGTCGGCTTGGCATACCCTAATCCTATATGCTCAAAAATGGCAAGGCACCCTGCGTTTGCCTTAAGCCATGCTATATCTACACTGTCAGGGTCTACCGGAGGCCCGACTTTCGGTTCTCCTACTTTGGGCTTTAAGTGGCCAGACATGGCCGTTCCCGCATCCGTGCATTCGAACACAGTTACTTGCACGCCATCTTTCATGAAACTCTTCTTTGAAACGAAACCCTCGCGAACCAGCGCATTCATGAGCTTCAGCGGGTCGTTCTTTAGCTTGATTTGCGCGAGTTCGCTTTCTGAAATGATTTTGCGTTCAAGAACCAGCCTGAAGAGTTCCTTCCTCTCATCCTCGTAATCCGCCTTGTTGTCTTCGTTGACCATCTCGCCGAGTTCCTCGCAGTAGCCGTTTTCTTCCAAATATGACTGAACCCTCTTCTTCACGTCCTCTTCAGTCGGGGCTTCGACATGCTCTTCAGATACGTAAAACATGAATGGCGTAACATTAGTCCTCCGCCCATCCTTTTGTATCTCCAGCAGCTTGCAAACGCACTCGCGCGTATTAAGCTCTAAGAGCTTTGAGCTCACGGCTCCCGCGAGCTCCTTTTTCGCGTCCGCGCTCATGCCGAGGGAAAGGCAGGACTCCTTAGTGCTCTTCGCGTCCTGCTTGAAGATGAACCGGTTTTGCGCGTGGCGCACGACATTTTCATCGATGCGGTCCAGGAAGTGGGTGCTGAATAGGAGGCCCACGCCCTTCTTCCTGAACGGCGGCAACCGGCTCTCGAGGAAACGGGCGAACCCGGGCTCGTCCCAGGGGCCTGACTTGCACCTCAGTATCTCCTGCGCCTCATCGAAAATGAGGAGAAGCCTGCACTCATCGTTTCCCCACTCGTCATAGACGGCGTCCGCGTAGCTGAGCGCCTGCGCAAACACGAAGGAGTAGAAGAGCGGTCTGTCCTCGAACGGTATTGCGCCTGTGCAGCAGACGCCGCCATGCTCGAACAGTGACTCGATCTTCACCCCGTGCTTGGATGAGAACTTGTTCAGCTTTGCGAGCTGCCTCAGCCCCTCCAGTGCGGAGGTCGGGATGCTTACATACTTGTCCAGCTTGCCCTCTGCGGAAAAGCGGCGCTGGATGGCTGCCTCAGACGCGCCTATAATCTTGCTGATGGAAGGCGCGGGGTCTTCCGCGTAAATCTCCGGAAGTATGCTTGAAAGGGCTTGCTTGAGCGGGCCGAGGTAGGGACCCGGCTCTAATGCTTTCGGGAGCCAGTTGCACAGGTCCCGTGCGAAGTAGTAGGGGTTCACTTTGTCAGGGCAGCGGACCGGGTTCATCGGCACGTCGCAGCTCTTGAAGTCGATAACCCCCATCTCAGGGTTTTCCATGGCGATTGCGAGAAGGTCTCTGCTCGGTCCGAACGCTATCACCTTTGTTCCGCTTTGCGCGGCGTGCTTTGCGATCTTGACCACGAGGGAGGTCTTTCCGCTGCCCGCCTGCCCGGAAACTACGGTGTGCGCGGTAAGGCTGCCCTTCAGCTTCCACCTGACTTCGCGGCCGCTTACCTTAAGGCCTTTCAGCACCTCGTGCCCGAGCAGCACCCCATCTTGAGAATCGAGATCGCCAGGGGGAAGGGGCTCGAAGCCCACTACACGCATTCGCTTGGCGAACTCCGGGGCGAAGAACATGAAGCGTGAGGCTCTCTCCCCTGAGAGGAGCTCGCCACCTGGGAGGGGGATTCCGCGCTCCAACCGCTCATCATAGTGAATGGGGAACTCCCGGTTGGGGAACTTTGCGAGAAGATGGGCCTTGAGCTCGCCCGCGTCCTCGCCCAGCCCTATTAGGCTGACCTCGTAAACTGCATCGTTCGTGCTTATGCACTTGTTCGCCATCGTGCATATCTCAGAAGCAACCTTGGTCACGTCGCTGTCCGCAACGACCATCTGGAAGTCCTGCTGTGAGGTGCCGCCACTGCCACCGCTGCGGATGCCCGTGGACTGCTGCACGATTTTGCTGAGCTTTTTCTCGTAGCTCTGGCCCAGCTCGCGCATGGCCTGCATACGGGCAGGTGAAAAGGAAACTATTAGCTTGCACCTCTTCCTGGTCAGTGGGCTGAAGATGTCCGCAAGGATGCTCGATTCCTCCTCCTTCCGCGCATACCTTATCGCGCCGACGCTTCCCGCGTTCGGGTCGGTAACGATGGACTCCCGCTCGGTCGGGAAAGCTACGAAGCGCCAGAACGTGTCCGTGTTCGCGGATGTCCAGTCCGCGCCGAGCGCCGGCATCTCGGTGTGTTCGAGCTCCACGCCCGGAAATGATTCGAAAGCGGATTCAACAAGCTTAGAGCTCAGCCCGTTTGTTATTATGTAGGCGCGCTCCTTCTCGAAATCGTATACTAGCGAAAATCCGCGGCCGTTCAGCTTCCTGACCATCTGGTCGTAGCGCAGGGATGATTCAGGAATAGACTTAAGCAGCCAGGCATTGCAGTCGGCGTACGTGGCACTGCCAAGCCAGTGCCTGCCGATTCTCACCGCCTTGTCGCGTTCAGCCATTATATCACGTATAAGAATCTCAGGGACAGAATCGCCAGGAAGATGAAGATGAGCGGGGGGAGAGTGTACCACTGGAACGACCTTATGCCCCTGTAGAAAAGGAGGTAGGTGGAGACCGCGGCAAATGTGAGCGCCAGAAAAGCGGTTGCGTAGAAGAGGTTGCCTCTTGCAAAGGCGAGCTCCAGCCCGGAAAAGCGGCCAGAGGATGCCAGCACGTATGCGAGCGCCTGCACTGCAGCCGTGATGTCCAGCGAAAAGACGAAGACTGTCGGGAAGAATGTAGCTGGGGAGAATGGATTCTCGGCCTTTTCTCCACCCATGCCTTCAAACGTCATGCTCTCCATTAGCGTCACCCCTTCTTGGCAAGGTCCTCCGGATGGGTTGTGAACATCTTGTACTCCTCCTCATCCACTATGTTCTTCAGGGGGATGAGGGTGTTGTTGATGAAGAGCAGGCCGCTCCCCGGCTCTGAGGTCAGGAGGAAGTTCTTCGCCGTTTCGTTGAGCTTGAACGTGCTCGCAATGTCATCAATTATCGCGGGCTTCATCCTCAGCAGGAACTGCCATGAGGTGTTGGCCATCACCGCCCTGCCGGCCTTGCTCTGCAGCAGGTCGTAGACGTCCTGAGTCGCGAGGATAAGCCCGAGGTTGTGGTGCCTGCAGGTCTTCACAATGTTGAGCACGTAGCCTTCCTCCCCTTCGGTCTGCAGGAGCTTCCATGCCTCATCAATTACGAGGAACTTCTTCCGCAGGTCCTTCTTCATCTTGTTGTAGACGTATTCTAGGACAACGAACATCAGCATCCTGCGCACGTCCCTTGGGAGGGCACCGACCTTGAAGACCACGAACCTGTTGTCGAGGTTCTCCATGTGCGTCTGCTTGTTGATGAAGGAGTATGAGCCTTTCACAAATCTCCTAAGGCTCGTGGCAACCGTGGTGGCGGCCTCTGCGCGCTTCCCCGTGCTCTTCTTCCTCTCCATTTCCATGTGCTCGTAGAGGTCGGAGAGCAGGGGGGGTTCCTTCTTCCAGGTCTTCGGGTCCTTAGTGATGCCAGCCTTTGCATAAACTGTCTCAAATGCCTCATCGAGCAGGTCGCGCACCTCATCGCTCATGTCCGTAATGAAGAAGCGCATTAGGCTGTGGAGGAAGAAGTACTTCTCCTCCAGCGACTCCTCGCGGATGTCGAACGGATTGATAAATGCTTTTGAGGTTTCGCTGAATTCTACGGTGGCACCGCCCAGCGCCTTTGACAGCGCGTTGTATTCGCCCTCATCACTCGGGTCCAGCACGAGCACGTCTATCCCCTGCTGAAGCCCTCTCTTGAGCAGCGTTTTGACGGCGAACGATTTCCCGCCGCCGCTCATGCCTAGGAGCAGGCCGTTGGCGTTCGCGAAGCTCCTCGAGAAGAGGTCACATATTACTGGCATGCCATCGAGCTGGTTCTTCCCGAACATTATCCCGGTTGGCTGGGGCTCGAAGAACGCGCTGACGAATGGGAAGCATGCGGCGGCTGAAGAGGAGGTCATATTCCTCTTCGCAGAGAGATGGTCCACGGCCAGGGGCACAACGGACTTGAAAGCCAGGTCCATCTTGTTGTAGGTTGGCATGGGCTTGAGCCTGACTTCGTTAATTTTGGAGACTATGGTATCTGTCAGCAGGTTGAGCTTCTCCAGCGAGTCTGCCTCCACTAGGCAGTAGATTGAGCAGTTAAAGGCCCTCTCCGAGCCGCGCGTCAGCATATCTATGAGCTCCTGCGTGGACTGGCACTGCACGTTTTGGGAGTATGCAACTAGCTTGCCCGAGGCCTGGTCGGTCGCTATGTCCAACGTCTGCTTCTCGAGCATCTTGTTGTAATAGGAGATGGTTTCTGAGAAGTTCGTGGGTTGGATGTGCATGGAAAGGTGGAAAACGCCCTTTGCGGTTATCAGCGGCTCAAGGAAGCCCGGAGCAACAACATCAGGATAGCCGGTCACCGCGAGCACCCGGTAGTACTTGTCATTGACCTGCAGGTGGTCCCTAGCCGTGTTTATGTATGAAGGGGAGAGGAGAAGGTCGAGCACTGATTCCGGCCGTTTGTAGTCAATAGGGAGCTTCTCCGCACTCGCGATCCTCTCTATCTCCTCGCCTGTTTCCTTCCATTTCTCGCGCCAGCCCTCGGCAACTGTGAGGGGGGTCAGGTATTCTGAGCTGAGCTCTGAGAGCGGCGAGAAGTATGTGGAATAGAGGCCGATGAGCTCGTCATCGCTGAGCCTTTTTGGCATGAGGCCGACGCTCCTCAGCTTTTCCATGCAGACGTTAATGCGCTGCTCGAGCTGGGTTGCCATGCCCTTGGCGTCCCTCGCGCTCGCCGTCGCTGACTCCTTGCAAAGCGAAACCGCCACATAGAATGTGCGGTAGATGGTCTTCTCCTGCGCGATGTGGTTCCTGAAGAACCTTTCGAAATGCTCTACCACGTGCTGCAGCGCCTGGCTTTTCGTCTCCTTGACCTTGGCGCGCGTATTCGCGAAGAACGAGTCCAGGTCGAGATGGTTTGTCTTCACAAGAATCTGGATTGGGACGAGGTCGGCGCTCGAAGAGCCTGAGAGCGAGTCCAGGAAATTCTTGAACGCCACGAAGATTGAGACCTGCTGCTTCTCGTCGAGCATGGCGAAATTGACGGGCTGGACGCGCATCACCGCCTTTATGTCGCCGTTCTTCATGTGGACGACGCCATCCCGGATGTCCGATATGTCCATGAACTCCCGAGCCTTGCCATCGAAGAAGCCGGCATTCTTTGGCGCCCTTCGGAAGGCGAGCTCGGTGTTCACCCAGCTCCTTAGATCGAGGAACATGAAGGCGAACGCGGCGATGCCGGCGAGCAGGGAGATTAGTAGCCTCAGCAAGATTGGGATGAAGTCGAACTGGAGGTTGAAGAAGGCGATGCCGAGCACAGCGATCGCCGCGTACATTATCTGCCTCCTGTTTAGCCCCCAGATTACCGTAGGCTCGTACTCGACGATTGCTTGCGGTATGTGGACATTCATAGCATCACCTATTCATGAACGGCTGGCGCGGACGACTTTGAAGAATCCATTTTGCCCGCAGAACTGGCCACACCTGCCGCTTTAGTTATTACCGGCATTATTACGGAAATGATGGGAGCGTTTAGGACTATGAGCGCGCCTCCGAGTGCAAGGAGGGGCACAACAATCAGAGCCACAAGGCTGGCTAGAAATAGCATCAGCCTCAGAGTGACTTCAGCCGCCATATCTGCGATTGGAGCTGCCGTTATTTGATCGCTTGCTATGCTCATAACCGCCAGTATTATCGCAAACAGGATCTGCAGGCACATGGCAAACAGGAATATTTTGATGAGAGTGCTGCCTATGGACTTGGTCGGCCCAAAGAAATACATGAAGATCGCAACGGGAAAGAGTACCGCGCCTAGGAAGATGAAAGCTATGCGGAAAATGAGGACAAGAGCTGCCGCAACCGCGACAATGGCGGCGACGATTAGTAGCACAAGATGGGCGGGAACGATGCCATCACCGGGAAATACGAGGCTTTGTATCACGAAAGACCCGGCAATGGCTTGCGCAACGTTAAGAAGGAGTTCATATATCTGCTTTGAAAGGACCACGAATATGGCGCCTATAATGGTGTTCTGTATTGTCGAACGGGCCGATGTCTGGGTGGAAACGGCGCGGCTGGTCATTATCTGCAGTCCGTTAAATGTGAATATTACTAGGTAGAGCGGCATGAGGAGCAGGAGCATCTGTGAGTGAAGGGTGACGATTCCTTGAGAGGCGAATGGGTTGGGGTTCATTGCGATCAACCCGCCGGCTATAAGTAAGACTGCATCGAGAAATGCGATTATTGCCAGACTGATGGCATTCAGCAAAGCATTTACGATGTCCCCTGGGAGATTGTTCCAGTCCGTTGCTGCGGCAAAGCAGGGAAACAGGAGTATGAAAAGCAATAGCAACCTAATTTTCATGAGATCCCCTCCCCATCAGGTACAGGCCGAACCCGGTTGCAGCCAGCAGCAGAATTGGTGGAGCGTATGCGAGCGAATCGGAAATGAGGGTTCCGCTATAGACTGTGATTGAGGTTATTTCTGAGGCAGGCGAGTATTCCCCATCGTACTCGAACGAGGCGCGCAAGATGGAGTAATTGCGGTTTGGGTTTATCGTGAACAGGGCTGAGCCGTTGGGATCTGTTATTGCCGTAAGGTTGTCTGTTGCGTATTGCAGATGAATCGTCTTGCCGGATATGGGAGCATCGTTCCGTGCGAAATGGACTGTTACATTGATGGGTTTGTTTTCCTCGACGACGCGCGGGAGCTCAAATGCCAGCTTCCCGTTCAACGGGCAGGTGATGTTTGTCGCATTCGGGCCGTAGCCCAGCTCAAAAAGGTCGGAGAAAGAAACTAGGGCGTGGGAGCCATTAAGGGCCTCCTTATAGTAGAGATGGCTGAACGTGAAGTTTAGGCTGGAACCGTTGGAACTGTAGTTGCTTGCGTACGTGAGTTGAGGGAATAGGGATGCATTATTCACCACCACCGGCTCAATCACTTTGACCGGCGGCAATGCGGTGGTGAAGTCGTATCGCGAGCTATCAACCCGCACGCTGGCGGTGTTGAATGAAACGAGCATTTTGCGGAAAGGGCTGGATATGTTGGAGCGCACCATGCCGGCCGCAGCATCGTTGCCGTCGTCTGGGCAGAAGTACATCTCGATGGATGAGTTGGCACTGAATGAGTAGACATCGCGCAGCAGCGAGTCGCTCAATGTCACATTCTCATCGTCAATCTCTGTCCTGGCGTAGACACAATCGGTCTGATATTTTATACAGCTGTCGTTCTCCTCTTCGCAGCAGTAGGTATTTGGCTCGTATATGTCCCTCTTCACCTGGATGCGGAGCGCCAATATGGATGTGGTGTTGAGGGCGCGAGTTGTGTTGCTCACATTGTAGGTGGCCATGCTGCCGTTTCCGATGTGCATGCCGTTTGCATATATCGGAATGTCTTCGGACTTGCTTAGAACTGTGTAGACAGTCCCGCAGTCCGGGTCACTGCCGCCGCAGGTCGTGCCCCTGTTCGAGGCGTTTGCGGGCACTTCGAAATGGTAGCTGTAAGCGGACTGCACGGAGCCGTTTGGCAGTACCCAGTGCTTCGGGATTTCTGGCTCAATCAGGGATGGCATCACCGTGACCTCCCGTATCCATGCGTCCTTGATGTATGTCTTGCTCTCAACCGTGGTGCCGTCAGGGGGGCACGGAATCCGGAGGTTGGCGTTGTAGCGATACACGTTTTCGAAAAGTGAATCGTTGTTCGAAAATGTGATTACCATCGCCTCATGGAATTTCTGCTCGTCCGTGAATGTAGAGTTGCTGAGGATCCATGCTATGGGTGGGTAAGTGCGGTCTACGGTAGTTGCCCCGCCGAAAATCGGGTCGTAGCATGCCGCATAGGTCAGACTGCCGAAGAGGAGAAGTGTAGCGGCTGCGCGCATGCGCGTGACCATCCCAACACATCCCATTTCAGACCCACGGGCAGTCTGTCACGGGATTTACGCCTGCGAAAAGCTTGCCGACCACATATGCCGCCATTATGACGACGATTATTCCGAGTATCACGTACTCCAGCATCGTCTTCGCCTCCCTGTGCTTTGCAGGATCGCTTGAGGATGTCATGAAGGCAACCCCGGAGTAGGAGAGCATCACCATTGCCACCGCGCCTGCAATTTGTCGCAGGAGCGTGACGACTCCACATATGGCGGTTATTCCTGCATTTGGGTCCGCAGCTGCAGCGATGTTGAGCGCCGCGAAGAGCACCAGCATCACGGTGCAGACCAGTTTCATGTTTCTCATTGAAATCTCCTCCGCTTATGATTTATTCTTATTTCATAAGCATTATGTTTTTAATGTAATAGATTTATATAAGTATATGCTCAAAATAGTCCACATGGGAAAGTGCGTTTTGAAATTCGTCGCAAAAGTTTCGAAGTCAGGCAAGAGCTACTATGTTCGGATTCCCCTCTCTAGCGTCGAGAGCCACAGCCTCGCAGGGAAGTATGTTGACGTTGAGATAGGGACGCTGGACGAGTGAGGCCATGATGAAGGTATCGTGGAAGCAGGAGTCGTGCAATCCCGGCGCCTGCGGATGGTGCACGAGGGTGTGCGCCAAAGGTGCCATTTCAATTAGCGGAGGCGAATGCCATTACTGCGTGCAGTGCGACCCACAGTACGCCGAGTGCCTGAGGGCGTGCGCACGCGGCGCGCTTTGGGCGGACAAGGAAGGGACGATCAGGGTCGATGCGGACAAATGCGACGGCTGCGGGGCCTGCGAACGGAGCTGCCATTACAATGGCATTAAGGTGAAGGGCTCAGGGGGCGCGAGGAAAGCGGTGAAATGCGACCCCTGCAAGTCACTCGGGATTGAAAAGCCTGTTTGCGTGGGATTCTGCCCCCGCAGCGCTCTCACGCTTTTTGAGGCCGGCGAACCAAGACCGCTGGCGGGCGAAAGGGCGTCTGAATTCCAGGAGCAGGTAGAGCAGCACAGCATCGAATTCGTTGGAGATGGGAAGAGGATACCTGCGATAGCCAGCGGTCCGCATGCGGGGCAGCAGGAGTTGGGGCACGGCGTTTCATTCAAGGTGCTGCAGCTTCCCAACGGAAAAAGCTTTAAGGTCCTCCAGGAGTACGGGCGCGTGACGATAGGCGAGCTGCAGGGAGTTGGAAAGTGCTACGTGGTCTCGTTTCCGAAGCTCTTCGCCTTCGATTGGCATCTTGCGGCCCAGGTCAAGGGGCTTGTGATAAAGAGGCTCTCGTCTTCGTCCCTTGCGGCGCTCGCAGCGCCGGCGAGGTATTTCGATGCCAGCCCGAGGAAGGCAAGGCTTGCCGAAGTGAAGAGGATTGCGCTTGAGTTTTGCAACAGGGTCGCGCCAGCGCTCGAACCCGAGAGGAAGGATGCGATAGCTGAGATTGTGGCTGTGGACATAGCGGGCTTCGGGCCCATAGAGTTCCTGTGGGCGCAGGACAAGGACAATCTGGAAGAGATAGAGGTCAACCATCCGCTTGAAGAGATAAGGGTGTATCACAAGAAGCATGGGCGGTGCCTGACGAACCTTGCGTTCCGCGGGGAGAAGGCGTTCAGGAAGACTGTGAACAAGATACTGTGGGATATTGGAAAGACGCTGGACGCTTCGCATTCTTCGGTCGACGCGCAGCTCCCTGATGGCTCACGGCTGCACGCCCAAGTTTCGCCTTCCGCCCTCTCCGGAGCCATGCTGAGCGTGAGGATGCAGGCGCGCGAGCCTTGGACAATTACAAAACTGATCAGCAACGGGACGCTTTCTGCGGAGATGGCCGCATACATCTGGATGGCCATAGAGATGAGGAAGGCGCAGATTGTCATCGCAGGGCCACCGGCGGCCGGCAAGAGCACGCTGCTGTCCGCGCTGCTCGCGTTCCAGCCGAAGGGCGAGAAGGTCATTTCTATTGAGGAGGAGATTAGCGAGCTGCGCTTTTACAAGAACTTCACCGACTGGCTGCCCCTCAGCGGAGTCGTGAAGTCGCGGAAGGAGGATGCGGGAAGGGCAGGAAGGGAAACGACGAACGTCCAGACCTGCATCGACCAGGTGAAGAACTCCCTGCGCTCAAGGCCGGACAGGATAGTGCTGGGCGAGCTGAGGGCTGAGGAGGCGCAGGAGTTGTTCGCCGGCGCAAACCTCGGGATACCGTTCCTTACTACTCTCCATGCGAACGAGTTCGGGACTGCGATAATAAAGAGGCTGAGGAGCCCGCCGATGAACGTGCCGGTGGACACGGTGTCGATGCTGGACATTGTAGTGACGCTCTCCACGGATGCGGAGAAGAAGAGGAGGGTGATGCAACTCAGCGAGATCTGCTGGAAGAGCAGGGGGAATATGCCGCCGGAGGTAAGCAATTCGCTGGAGAGAGGGAAGCTCGAAGGGCTGCTCGGCAAGGTGTGGGAGGAAGGGGGCGAGGCGGCCTATGTTAATAATCTCTGGAGCTTCGACCCGGGCACGAAGGAATTTGAGAAAAACCTTGAGTCGAGAGCCAGAATCATCTCCGAGTTTGCGCGGCATTTCGCCATGGGTGAGAAGGAGGCGAGGGACGAGCTCAGGCGTAGGGCTGACGTGCTGGAAGCGCTGGCAAAGGGAGGAACCGTTAGTTTTGAGGCCGTCGGGAATGCGCTCCACGAGTACAGCACGACACCACAGGATAAGCGCAGGCTTTTTATCGCCCGCGCAGGCAGGGTGTGGAAATGAGGTTGGAGGAGCAGCTCGCAAGGGTTTGGTTGCGCGCATTCACGGCCATAGGACTAGACCCAAGAAGGTTCATCAGGTGCGATGCTGGGACGCGGGAAAAGGTTGCCTATGCGGGACTTGATCTGACGCCCTCGGAGTATGCAGCCCTCGCATTTGGTAATGGTATTAGCGCGCTCGTGCTGCTCATGGCCATAGGGCTCGCGCTTGCAGTTAGCTTCCAGTTCCCGCTCACCTACGCCGCGGTGCTTTCGGTTGCTGCCTTTGCCTTTGCAGTTGTTGCATCTGCACAGTATGTGGAGTTCCTGGCGGCAAGCAGGGCGAGGGACGTGGATTTGAACATACTCACCTCGGCGAGGCATATGCTCGCTGCGTTGAAAAGTGGCGTGCCCCTCTATGATGCGGCGGCGGCCGTTGCTAAGAACGACTACGGGGCGGTTTCGGAGCTCTTCAGCGAGGCACTCGTGAGGATTAGGGAGGGAGATGATGTTGATGCGGCATTCAGGAGCGTTGCCGCACGCACCCAGTCCGTATCGTTCAAGAGGTTTAGTGCAGCCATCGGCTACGCCATGGGCCACGGCACGAAGCTGGAGTTGGTGCTAGAGGATTTCGCGCGGCAAATGGAAGCCAGGCAGAGGCATGAGGTTTCGATGTTCTCGGCGGAGGCAACTAAACTCGGGTTGCTGTCCGTCACGCTGACGGGCATACTACCGGGGATGTTGGTGTTCATCATATCGCAGGCGCAGATAATCGGCAACATGAGGATAGGGATTGCGCTCCTGCTGCCAATCTATGCCGCATTCCTTCTCGTAAAGTATTTCCTGCTTAACAGGTTGATGAAGGCCACGCCCGGTGTGTAGATGGAGATGAGGACGCTGGTGGCAGAGGTCGCGCGGAAGGCGAGGCTTCCCGAGTGGAGGATGTTCGCACTTATGGCTGCTGCCAACGCCAGGCCTCTCGATGTACTCGGTAATGGGATAGGCGCACGGGAATGGACCACGCTGATGGTCACTGGGACGCTGACCAGCTTCATCGCGCTTCTCGTCCCCACATATGTGGTAACGAATTCGCCGGAACTCGCGCTGCTGTTCGCCACTATAACCGCGCTACTCCTCGGCTACGCACTATTCATGTTGCCGTCCCTGCTTGCCGCGCGGAGAAGCGAGGAGATGGAGAGGGCCCTGCCGGGATTCCTCTCAGCCCTCGTGTCGGTTTATTCCACAACGAGGAATATGCGCACTGCGCTGATTGAGACCGCGGATGCCGACCACGGGGCAGTTTCGAGAGAGTTAAGGCAGGCAGTGACGCACTATGAGCTCACCGGGGATGAGGGCGAGGCGTTCAGGAGGCTGACGAACGGCGTGCAGAAGAAGAACGTGAAGGCTGCTTTCGAACTCGTATCCGCATCGCTGGCGACCGGAATAGACGTTTCGGATTCCCTAAACCTGCTTGCGAAGGGCGTATCCGCTTCGTTGGAGGCGCAGGACGACAAGAACGCGAAGACCGGGATAATGACCTGGTCAATGGTTTCTGCTTCGGCGTTCTTCTTCCCGTTCATAGCTGCCATTGGGTATGATGCGCTGCTCATGCTTGAGAAGCTGAATGGCGCTCCGCTCTACGCGGATTCGGAAAAGGGCTTGCTGCTCTTTACGCTTGCTGCCTATGCGCTGCTGAGCGTGGCGCAGGACGCGATGTTCATCGGGAGCGTGCGCAGCAACTCGATTGCGCGGGGAATGGCTGCATACTTCCCCCTTCTGGCTTTCATCGCGATGCTCGTGATGGCCGTTGTCGTAAGAATGGGTGGGGTACTGCTGTGAGGTGATGGGATGGTGCTGGAAGATGTTGCATTTGATGCTCGGGCAGTCTTTGGCGTCGCGGCACTCGCGCTTGCCGCGCTGATAATGTTCTGGCTCTACCACAACAGGGAGAAGGCGAAACTTGTGCTGGCCAATAACGAGCTGAGGAAGCAGATAACGATTCTACAGACGGAGGAGGCTGAGTTCCGTGAGAAGGATTACAGGCCACTTGTTGCGGAGAAGGAGAAGCTGAAGACTAAGGTTGGGGAACTCGAGGACGACGCGATAGAGCTGAAGAAGGGTGGAAAGCGTGCTTGAACCAAAAAAGGCCACGCAACGGGCATACTTCAGCATGATTGAGACAGCGTGCTCACTGAAAAAGCCCGTGATAATAGATACGGACTCATTGCAGGCGAAGAAGGAAAAAAGGGATACATGGGTGGGAAATGACTCGACTTACGTTTTGGCGGAGAAGAAGAGGAATGCGAATGCTGTCGGGAGGATGAGGATTTCGCATGACTATTCACCTAACGTCATAGAGATTTGGGGCGACGTGGACGCAAATAAGAAGATGAAAACTAGGCAGGAGGTATGCGCTCACTTCAAGGAACTGCATGAAGCGACAATGAGATGGATTGATGCACACCTAAAGATGGGGATTCCAGAGGACTGTGTTTATGTCGTATCGTCTGGCTTCGGGTTTCACACGCACGTATTTATCGAAGGAATAGGGAGCTTTGAAGAATACCAGGATGTGGTGCAGGCGCTCTTCGAAAAATCGGGGCTTCCGAACTCGAAAGGTTTGGGAGAGCGAATGAGCGACAAGGTTGTTTATGGGATAGACCTGAACAGGATTAAAGCCTCGAACACGAAGCTGAGGGACGTCGGGGGAGCAAACGAGAAGTATGAGGATGGGACGGTGCACTATGCCTCGGCTCTCACCGTGAAGGAATTTAGGGACCTGAAAGCTTATCCTTACGTTTCGAACCCGGCGGATGTTCGCTACCCAAATCTCACAGTTTGGAAAATGCCTCGTGGGTGGACTGCCAATAACGTTGTGGGCGCGACACGACCTTCTTCGCAGCCTGTGAGTGGGAAGTTAGCTGACTATCCATGCCTACGTGCCATACTGAATGCGCGCGAAACGAGCAATGAAGCCCGTCTCTGGCTCGTCATGGCGCTCAAGAATAAGCTCAAGATGGGTGAGGGGGAGTGCACGCAGCTCCTCTGCTCGAATGCGAAGTGGGAGGACTTGGTAACGGATTCGAAAGGCTCGATGGGGACGCCGTACCACGTGCACAAGATATACTCGAAGAAGAACGCTGATGGGCGGGATGCGTACGGCAAGCCTCCGAAGAAGGCGAACCTTGTGGCGGAGGGGTATTGCAAACCAGGCGTGTGCGGTAGGTGCAAGCTCTACAAAAGGGCTGAAGAGGAGGGTGAGAGGTACGCGATTGCAGAGAGCGGGCACGAAACGAAGGAGGGGAACGGCAAGGAGAGAAGGCTGATTGAAATTCTTGAAGGGAATGGGAAGGACGGAAAGGTTGAGATAGACCCTGTGCTCCTGCCGACCGATGAGCTCGAGCTGTTCCCACCCTGCATCCGCCATGTGCTGAAGAGCGTGCCGGAGAAGGCGGCAGCGGCGAGGCAGGTGCCAATGATAGTCACGCAGTTCTGCGTGAACGCGGGCCTGCCCGACGAAATGGTACATAGGCTCCTGAAGCCGCGCTCGAATTATGATGAAACGCTAACACAGCAGAAGATAAACAAGACTCGGGCTGAGAGGCTCAGCTGCTACTCCTGCGAAAAGCTTGCGACCATGCACCTCTGTTGGAGGAACGCGATATGCAAGACGCTGGAGACGCCGAACCCGGTGGGGTATTACAGAAAGGTGAGACGCTATGTGTAACGAGGTGGTCGGATGAAGATGAGTGGAACTAGGAAAGGGCAGAGCGCCATTGAGGTGATGCTCCTATTGGCGCTGGTGCTGCTCGTGGTAGCGGGAGTGTACTCGCTGGTTACCGGCACGAAGAGCGTCACGCAGGGCAACGTGACAATGAACGGGACAAACATGACCGTGCAGCAGGCACTGAACAGCAGCCTGAACGACCTGAGGAATGTGTCCACGATGCCGGAGAAGAATGTGGTGCGGATTGGGGATGAAGAGGCATGCTGAAAGGGCAGGTAAGCCTTGAGTACATGCTGATCCTCTCAATCGGGCTGCTGCTCTTCGTCTTCAGCATAGTGGCGCTGACGAAGGGGATTTCCCTAGTGAAGCCGATGGTCTCCAGCGCAGAGCTCGCCAGCTTTGATGACGCGCTCTTCATGGGTGCCGATTCGATGACGCCGGGCGCGCAGAGGGTTGTACAGGTGGATATACCTGCAGGCACGGGGTTCTCGCGTGTGAACTACTCCGCTGGCTGGAGCACCTATATGGTGGCAGCGGGGGGGCTCAACATCACAAGGATGGTGCCGTACAACGTGACGCTCGTCCCCGTAAACCTGACGGCATATGCGGGAACGCAGACGCTCAGGATATATTCGGCGCATGAGGGTGAGGTAATTGTTGAGAGGCTCTCGTAAAGGGATTGTATCGATGCAGTTCCTCTTCATCGCCCTAATCTGGATGCTGGTGACCGCGGCGCTCCTGTTCCTTGCCGTCGGGCTGAAGCAGACGGAAGGGAAGAGCGCAGTGAAGGTGGAAGGGCTTATGATCGCGTACAGGCTTGAGAGGGCAGTGGATTCCTTCAGCAGGAACCTGTGTTATGATGCAGGATGCGAGTCAAGGGTGGTGCTTCCGGGAACCATCAGGACTCGGGACTCCGCAGCGGAGGTAAACTACAGCGTCGCGCTTTCAGCCAACAGCATTGTTGTCTCACCGGAAGGCTTTGAAAACATCACGATTTACACGCCGAAGGGCATTGGGGGATTTAACGTGACAGTGGAGGAGACGAACGACAGCAAAATCGTAATTCTGAGGGGATGAGCATGTTTGTTCCGGGAGAGGAGATCTACGCGCTTTTCGCGGTTTTCGTAGCACTGACGCTGATGCTCATAAGCGCGGTTTCGACCACCCGCAGCGTGGAAGGCGCGGGCATAGGAATGAGGATGGACTCGTTGGCCGACAGCTTTGCGGACTCGCTCGTGAAGAGATGCGTCCTGCAGGATGGAGGCTTCGACCTTGGGCGCCTCGGGAACATGACACTGGAAAATGGCAACCGGGTGGAGGTTGCAGGGCGGGATTACGGCGGGATTCCTCCTGGCAATGTGAGTATTTATGTTTCGAAAAGGCTTGTGTTCGTGGACGGAGAGCCGACCGTCCTGGTGGTGAGGATGTGGTAAAGAAAATGGGACAGGTGTCGGTTGAGTTCTACCTACTACTCGCACTGGTGCTGCTCCTACTCGTTGCCGTGGCAGATAATGCGTCAAAGTTCCTCGGCGCGCAGAAGACGGCTTCTGCTACTATGGAGGAAAAGGTGGGGCAGGGGATTGGCGGTCTTATTGGCTATTACGAGAATGAAAGCTACAATACGTCGTCCGCGAACGGGACGGATGCTGGGATGGTCAGGCTGACGTGGGGGGCGGGCTCGGCGTATTCCGTGAATGAAAGCGGAGTGCTGCAACTGACCGCGTGGAACGACTACCCGGGTGTTATGAACGTCAGCAAGCTCAGAATTAGAATCTATGACCCGGCAGGGATGCAGCTGGAGAGCGCCGGCGGAGAGGCGGATGACATCTCTTTCCCGCTCGCTTATTCACTCACTGCGACATTCATGCCGAATGCCACGGGCAATTACACTGCGATAGGAGAAGCGCTAGATCTGGCTGGCCAGCTGTATTACAACAATGAGACGGGCGGATATTCGAATACCTCCATGCGTTTCGAAGTCTTCGACCCTGCTTCGCCACCCGGCCCTCCGAACTACACCAACCCGAACTTTACTCTGACGGCAACAAGGAGCGGCGAACAACTTACCTATTCGTCATTTGCTGCGACCCCAACTACGCTATATTCCGTAGCCGGGTGCCAGGACGGCGCTACGATATGCTCCAGTTCCATTCGAACTCCGATGTGCAGCACTGGGTCATGCGTGAACGGGCAGATCAACGGCGGCTGGTGTCAGCGTGTTAACGGAGGCCCGTATGTCGGCTGCGTTGCATTCATCGCCTATTCGGGCAATTGCAATATGTGGGGCCACCAGGCTGGCGCAACGGCGAGGTACATCTCGTCTAATGCGTCATCCTCGTTCAATCTGACAATAACAGTAACTAACTCGACCGGCCAGTCCACCGCAGGCACGCTGACAGTCCCAGGCCAGACGGTCGTGCTGAGCGAGGTAAAGGGGAATGCGACACTGCTCGGCTCCCCGAGCGGCACTAGCTCATACGATCCATCATCAACGAGCGTGCTGGTCGCGCCATACGGCACCTCAAATTGGGTGCTCCGTGACAGGGACAAGTTCGAGGATTATAAGTTTGCTGAATCGGCGTACTCCACGTTTGCAAGCTTCAACAACGGCAAAAGCTTCAATGGCATGGGGGGAGGCGAGGGCGACATCATATTCCAGCAGTGCAGTAACCTCAATAGCAAGTACAACACGCTCCTTTCATCAACAGGCGCGTCCTGCTCAATTTCAGGCAGCGACGTATACTGCCCCGCCTCATCCTTCGGATATCCTGTCGTGAAGGTGGTCCTCCGTTCCGACTTCTTGGGTGGGGGCATACCCGAATCCAACCCGGAGTATGTAACCTCAAACAACGTGACTTTCATGGTCTATACGAATTAGGTGCTTTACATGCGAAAGGGACAGTGGCTAGCATTCGATGCGACGCTCGCGCTCTGCGCCGCGCTTGTACTGTCTGTAGTGCTCATGCATAATGCCGCATCGCATCCGAGCACGGGGGGAGACTTGGCACTGGAGCGAGCGGGCTACGACCTGGTGAATGCATTTTATATGGACCCGGCGCTCGGGCAAAGGGTCGCGGCTGCGCTGAAGGTGCGCGGCTATATGAACGAAACTGAGATGGGAGACGTCAACGCGACGCTGGGGCGGTATGCGCAGCAGCTCGGCGTTAAGCGCGTGGAGATGCAGGTAGGTGGTGGGCAGGCGGTGGTTGCAGGAGCATCAATGCTTCCCGCAACTGAAAAGGCGACATTCTATGCAACCATCACGCTCAATGGGGGCGCTGAGAATAGGCTTGTGAGGCTGGCATTATGGAAATGAAAAAAGGCTTCTTCGGGATGCTGGTCATAGTGATAGTGATTGTGGGGATTATGACGTTCAACTACGCGCAGACGAAGAGTGCGGTCAACGATGCGAATGCGGATGCCGTTGCGCATGAGATCCGCGCGGACAGGATTGCCGTGCTCAGGAACGTCATCCTCCAGAGCCATAGGAACGTAACGCAGCAGAACGAGCTCGCATGGGGGATTTTCGTGCAGGGCGAGCTGGCGCCCTCCTACGGGCTCGATGCGTATATCGATTACTCGAAAGCGCCGGCGAAAGTGGTTATTTTGGATGAGCGGGAGGGGATGAGGTCGGAGTTCTACCTCGTGAATTGAAACTGGAACGCAGGCTTGCCGACACTTAAATATGGGGCGAAGAAAAAGAGAGATGAGAGATCATGGCAAATGAGACGGAGGTTGTACTGGCTGCGATTGTCTTCTTGGGCATCGTTTTGGTAGCCGTCGCCGTGGTGTCCTTCTTCCTGGGAAGGAGGAGCGCTCCCTCGCTTGAAAAACAGACTGGGGAATACAAACAGAAGCTGATTAGGGAAGCCCTCAATGAAGCTGAGGACGGGATAAGGGTTGAACGGGGAAAGGTCGAAGAAGAGACGCGGAAGCGCGAGCTGGACAGGAGGGACTGGCTTCGCGTGCAGGAGCTTAGGATGAAGGCGACGGAGTCAGCGATGTCAAGGAGCAGCCCGCTCATCGCAGGAATGGACGCACTGACCATGAAGCTCGAAGAACTTAAGAACAAAGTGGTAGGCAAGGGAGAGCTGCGAACCCTGGCGGCTGACGAGCATGAGGAAGTGATGCTCAACCTCTTCGGCAAGGCGAAGGAGGAGGTCATTATCGTTTCGCCGTGGGTGAAGGCCAACAAGCTCAGCGTGCTCGACCCCTCTTTCGATGCGCTGCTCCAGAAAGGGGTGATGGTGAGGATAGGCTTTAGCATGGCACCGTGGACTGTGAAGGAGTCGGACCCGGAGGCGTTCTTCTTTCTCTTTGACAAGGCGAGCAAGTATGAGAACTTCAGGGTTTACGGGCTGGCGGACACGCACGAGAAGGTCCTCATAGTGGATGACTCGGACGCCATCATAACGTCTTACAACTGGCTGTCTAGGTATGGGTCGAAGAAAGAGAGGGGGGTGCACTTCACTAACCCGATGCTGGTGCAGAACGAGAAGGCGAGATGCATGACGGAGTTTGTTGATTCGCGGCTGATGAGGTCTTACACTGGGATTCCGGAGAAGGTTGAGAACTACGGGAGCCACTGCGTGCTTAGGCTGAAGGGGTGCCCGCTTCCGATACTTGTGGCGGGTTTGCCCTTGGAGAGGATGGCGTGGCTACAGCAGAGGATAGATGAGAAGGCCCAGCTCGAGGTGTTGTGCGGGAGCCCGACGAACAACAACCTGCTGTTCCTTGCGGCACGCAAGATAGGAGGATGACAAAATGAGAATAAAAAATGTTGAACGCTTACGTCGTAATTGCAATGTTGGCTTAGAACAACTCGAAAGGGAATTGGAGAATCAATCGTTTGATCAGACAACAATCGATGAAGTACAAGCTCATTTCAAATCGATACCTGAAGACCTCCGTTCAGCTTTGGATTATGTTGCACATGATATCTGCGATTATATCGGAGTAGCGCCGAAACGCATGCTATATTTCCCTTATGTTTATCCTAAGAAGGATATTGACCAGAAGGAGGAGTTCGCTGAAAAGATGAACCGAGATTTCGGTCTGTTAAAAATGAAAAATGGAGCACTTTATAGCATTCTTGAAGGGACGCTGGACAAGAACTGGATAAAAGAGCTTTGGGAATATATAAATCCGGTGAAGCATGAAAACTTACACCCGATTTCTAAGAGATATACTAAACTGGGCCCTAATATTACTATTGGAGGCACTTTCACACAAAATCCTGGTGGAAAAATTATCATAAATGATGGGAAGGGGAACGAACGAGTTATTACTGAAGCTTTTAAGTTTTCACCTGATGACGCAATCCCCGAGAAAGTGAGAGACGTATTCACCCAGGAAGAGAAGTTGTCAAAATCGGATGCATCGAACCTTTGCTGTAAAATGAGAGTATGGTTACAGGAAGAAAGTGAGCTGCTTAAAATGATTTACCTCCAGATAGGTCAAACGATGGAAAGCTAAAATTCTTCCATTTTTTCTAAAAGAGTATTGGACAATCAGTTACGATGCGCAGCGCTCCGACGTAATTTTGAAGACTTTGGCATTTCTGCGCTCAGGGGGTGGCCGGTTGCTGAGAAAAGGGGTATCTGCAGCGGGGTTTGTTCCGACCCTTCTTGGAGCTCTTCAAATTGTTGCGGCCCATGTTTTGCCGCTTTGCGGTGTTTTGCGCCCATTCCAAATTCTTGAAACGTTTTTGGAAGCTCCGTCGAAGTGGCTTTCTTTAGGGTTTTTTGCCCAAGAAAGCACGGGGCCTTAACCAGAAAGGGGGTTTTTCCAAGGGTATGGAAATTGTGTGTTTGTGGAATTTCTGGTGCATTTCATAGAAATGGAAAACGGCACATCTCAATATACTATTGTCAATATACCTTAGATAGTGACAAAGATATACATAGGTTTAAATATACTATTGTCAATATTTTACACTTGATGACAAAGGTGTATGCGGCGAAAGGGGACTATACGACGGAACTGCTGCGATATGTGCAGACGCACCCATTATTCACCATAGAAGAAGTACGACGCGAATTTGATTACGCGCCTGCGACCGCGCGGGCCTATCTGAGCAGGCTTGCGCGGAACTACCTTATCCACAGGCTGGCTAGGGGCTATTATGCAACCGGCAAAGCGGTGGGGGGCTTGGACGCAATACCTCCCTTGGTGTGGGAGGTAAATAACGCCGTCCGGAATGAACTTCCTTTTGCTGATGTGGTGATCTGGAGCACGGAAAGCGTTACGCAATTCTCACCGGACGTTATGACAACGAAATTGATTGTTATAGAAGGTGATGAGGATGCGCTTAAAAACGCACGTTCGATTCTACTCACAAGCAAAAAAGGCGGATTTAGCTTTATTAGAGAAGAGGAGACGGCACCTCTAGGGGAAGTGATGTTTTTCAGCCAAGCCCAGCCTGTTTTGCTGGTAAGAAGGGGGGAGAGATATGGAACGCGGACGGTCACAAAAGGTGACGTACGCTTAACAACCGCAACCATTGAGAAGATGGTGGTTGACGTTTACGTGCTCAGCCTCAAGAAAGGTTTTCCAATGTCGCTTAGATTCCCACTGCCACGCGGGCACCTAAAATATTGTGTGGAGACTAACCTGCACCAACTCAACCTCAGGCGCCTGCATCGTTATGCGGTCCGCCGCGGGCTTGGAAAGGAGATAGGGGAGTTGCTGCTCGAAGCGGCGCGTGAGCGGAACGATAAGGAAATTGAGAAATTTGCAGTGCATATCTGGAGGGATTGATACGGAAGATTGGAAAAAAATGCTAATCGGACGAAGCGAGATATTCGGAGGTCGGACACAGAAGAGATATCCCGACCCTGGGCTCGTCCAGAAATCTGCGTTCGTTCTCGAGTACCTCGCGCAGCTGCGGAGCGTCGGGCTTGAACCGCTGTTTAAGGGCGGTTCAGCTGTCCAGTTATTACTACGCGGGAACGTGCGGCGCCTCAGCATAGATCTTGATTTAGCGCACGCGGAACTGGATGAAATCGAAGCCGCATTGTACAAGGTTGCGGGGAAATTTGACAGCAGATACTTTGTCGCAAAGAACATACCAGATAGAAAACCGATGCCGGGTGGAAGAGTGGCGCGATATGAAGTCTCAATCCCTTCGCCGGTTAAGGCAGCGGTGTCTTCGATCTTGCTCGAGGTTTTCCCGATTGTGCCAAAGTACCAAATTGAAACGCGGGCGATCGCTACTTCGTATTACGACTCTGACGTGATGGTACGGATACCAACTCACCAGTCAATGCTCGGCGATAAGCTGGGCGCGCTCGCATCCCCTAGCATAGGCGTCCCATTTCCGGACCCTGAGATGACGGCGAGCTCGGATCTGCCTGCTAGCATGCTGAGATTGTACAAACATTTCTATGACACGACACAGTTATTTGCCGCATGCGAGAACTCTTTTGGGGACGCGCTCCAGGGGTTCGAGTGTAGTATTGAGGCGCAAAACAAGTACAGGGGCAAGAGCTACAGCTTTGATGAATGCATGGACGACCTCACTGACACGTTGAAGGTATTTCTAATCGGCGGAGCACAACGCGACAATGTGCCCGACGCCGCTGTGCGAAGGAAGAGCGCAGCACTTGACGATGGCTTGAATCTTCTTAACAATTATCTACCTTCTGAAGTGAGAGGAAGATTGCGGCCGTCTTGGAGGCAGGAAAACGCGGCAGCAGCACTTTTCTGCACGAAAATTATGGTCCTGAAGCACAGCAAAGAACTGCGCTCGGCAGCGGAAAAGGCGTTGTACGGCAAGCTCGAGGCGGCAGTCGAAAAGTGGGGAAAGGACGAGACGACCCTCCGAAAGATGATTGAGGAACTCAAGGAGGAGGCGGACCCGTGGATAGCGCCGGAAGGGCTTTTTCTGACTGCACCGAAGGGTCTCGTTTACTGGTATGGGTACAAGAAGCCGTTTGAATTTATGGAGAAGCTTGAGGCGTTTGAGTGAAGGTGGTTGGTTGGTGCATGGCACGCTTGTGTTTTCGATTTTGGCCGTCCTTTGCCTAGTCGCGCCTAACGCCTCCGCCTGGAACTGCGTGACGCATACCTACATCTGCGAGCTAGCGGGCCTGGGGAACCTAGACTGCTGCTATGCGGACGCACACCAGACTCCGAGCTTCACCAGGCACCACTGCGCGAATGATAGCGAGAATTGCGCAGCCCGGGTGTCAGCGCGCGAGTACCTGGCCATGGGAAGGCCGGAGATAGCCGCGCACTTGTTCGCTGATTCGATGTCATTGCCGCACTGGTACTCTTTCACTGATGCGGACTATTCCAGGTGCCATGAGTCCTTTGAGACCGCAGTGGGAAGGCAGGTGCAGTTGGGAGGCAACGGGACCTGGCCTGTGACTGCCGTAAACTGCCACACTAGGGATGGAGGCGTTGTCAACCTGAGTGTGGACGATGCGTATCTCCGGGAGATTGCGGTGTACGTGGCCAACGAGATGGGAAATGCTACGACCACGCCGACTCCTGTCAGTCAGATGACCACGCTTACCCCAACGCCCTTTCAAGGCGAAACTGCGACCCCTATCGTGACGGCTACGCCAGGACCTGCTGGACCAACAGGATGCCCTGGTGCCTTCGTTTTAAGCCTTCTGTTGGGTGCTGGCCTCCTGCTAGTTAGGTGAATGAAAGAAGTGCGTTGTTTGAGGCGCTAGAGCCCGTAATGCGTATTACGCGAGGGGTTAGGAGGGTGGTGCGGAGGGAACCTTAGGGGTCATACATATTACAGATTGTTGCGGAAGCGTTTACTTGGCCATGTTCTTTTTTTGAGAGTAGTAGTAGTTAGTAGTAGTATAGTTATAACGTAATGTAATATGTATTACGTATAGTAAATAAATAATGTAATACGCGTTACAAGATGTAAACTGAGGATGCTATACGTATTACAACACGGGAAGCGCGCGGGCCAGCTACCTGGCAAATTTTTTGATTCTACTGACTACTGTTCAAGTAAACTAAGTCCTTACAACATGTCGCATATATTACTAAATTGTAATATGTATTACAGGAATCTCGGGACACTGCCACTTGCAAAATTAGTTCTACTGGGCAAACTTTTGCAGTGCCACTACTACATCAGTTATCTCCGCGTCTGCCAGGTTCCTCTTATTTGAGATGACGTCGCGCGCGTCAGTCTTCACGGCATCATCAAACCTGTTCTTTATCTCCTTGACGCGGCGTATGTACTTGATGGCCTCTCCCTTGGCCTTGAGCTTCTTAACCTCGTCATTGATTGCCCGGGCCTCGTTCCTGATTTTCTCGTACCTCCCATCCAGCACGGAGCCCATCATCTCAATAAGGTCATCCTCAGGCGACCCCTTGGTCCCGGGCACGCTGCACAGGCCTCCCCTGAGGACTATAACATCCGCCCCGGCGGACTTCAGCATCTGTGCCAGCCGCATAAGGTCTTCGACTTCGTCATCCCCTGCCTTCACCGCATAAACAGAGTTCTGCACCCTGGTTATCCCAGTCTTCGAAACACTCCTGAAGAACGCAACGCGGTCTGTGCCCTTCGACCTCTCCAGGTCGAATATTAAGAAATACCACTGTTTCTCTGCCATCAGCGCCACCTCTTCAGCTTCTCCAGGTCTTTCATTTCATCCTTCATATCAACAGTCGCCCTGATCAGGCCAAGTACGTGGGGCGCCAGTGTATCCGGCACGCGGTAGAAAATGGGGTAGGACTTTACTTCCATCTCCCCCCTCCCTTCACAGAACACACACTTCCCTTCTTTTCCGTCTATTCCGTGGCCGTCACCGTGGCAGAACGAACATTTCTTTATGTCGATTGTCGCCTCCACGTATCCTGCCCTGTGCATCTCCTTCAGCGCACGGCTCACCCATGCACGGCTCAGCTCCAGTTTCTTCGCAATCTGGGCAGGATAGCACGAGCCGTTCAAAAAGAGAAATTTAAGGATATGGTAGCGTACATCGCCTTCAGTAAAAACTGCTAGGGGCGCAGCTACCGGAACTTCCTTCTGGAGTTCAACAACAGCCGTCCCCTGCATTTCTCACACCCATTCTATCTTGCCAATCACTGTCTTCGGCACTGGCTCCTTCGGCTTTTCCGGAGAAGCGCACTCTATGTGCGTTATCACCTTTCCGTCAACGCACGCGAATGAAACGTCGAGGTCGAGCGCGCTGCCAGATACCGCATCGCTTACTTCCTCATATGTGAATTCTCCATTTTCCATCTTTCTCATCTCCGCCCATAAGGGCATGGCGCGGAACCCTTCATCGGCGATCAACTTCAGGCCCCGCGCCGTTTCCCTTCAGCTTAATCTTAACAAACATTACGTCCTCCCCAACAATTTGTTGAGCGAAATCGCCAGCCTGTACCTGTTCGTCCTCCCTTCCTTCGAGCCTGTGAGCACCGGGTAGTCTATCCCGGGCTTCTTCCTCGCCTCGTCCTGCCCGAGCAGCCCGCCGATGCGCACCCTCACAATCTTGACGTTCTGGTGCAGGCCCCTTGCGACGCCCTCGGCCGTGCATGCCGGGTTCTCGGCGATGAACTGGATTATCTCCTTCTCAAGGTCCGTGAGCACTTCGTAGGGCGTGCCCTTCAGGGCAGGAATCACCTGCCTTGGCGCTCCGCCGGCAACTTCTACTGCTTTGCCTGGGAGCTCTGCCTCTTTGGGCGCGGGCTCAGCCGGCGCCCCCTCCGCAAACGCGCTTATTTGTATCGTGCCGATGTCGCTGGCGTCCACGGTGAGCTTGCCAACCTCCATGCTCTTGAGAAGCGCCTGCCTGCAGATCTCGTTCACCTGCCTCGCGATCCCGCTGCTCTTCGCGTGTACCGTAAGCACTGCATCCTTGCTGAACGGGTTGGTCCGCCCCTTTGCGATGACGCGGATGCGGGTGTCAACGAGCGCATGAGTTTCGTCCAGCGTGAGCGGCCTCAGGTTTATCGTCGTCATGCTCCTGTCTATTATGGACTCGGGGATGTTCTTCTGCGCCCTCTCGGGCAGTCCCGCCATCACGAGCGCGCCGCCGGTCTCGTCCGTTATCCTCTTCAGCTCGTTCAGGCCCTCCCGCGTCATCTGTCCCGAGGCCGTCTCGACCTCGTCGACGAGGAAAAGCTTCCTCTTTCCCTTCTCCACGGCGTTCAGGAACTCCGGCACGTCGTGGATGGTGAGCGGGAGGCCGGGCCCGGGGCTGAGAAATGTGAAGAGCTTGTGCAGCGGCGACTCGCGCCACTCGTACATGAAGCGCACCCTGTTGACTATCTCCTCCCTTGTCGGAGGCCCCCTGAACCTGACAACGAGCGCGCCCCCCTGCCTGATCATCTCCTGCTCAAGCCAGTTCAGAAGCGTGCTCTTCCCATATCCATACCTGCCGGAAATGAAGGTGTAGGCATTGTGCTCCTGGCCGAGCGAGGTGAGAAGGCGGTCCTTTATTTCGCCGAAGCCCACGATGCACTCCTCGGGCAGCTGCGTTCCTGCTGGGTAAAACGGTATGTCGCGCCAGCCCATTTGCTTCAGCCAATCTTCCCTTTTCATCTTCCTCATCTCCGACGTTGCTCATGGTTCGTATACCGAAGTGTGTCAGTTGTTGCGCCTGCTGGTATATAAAGGTTGCGCTTTACGACGGAGAACGTATACCAACGCACTATACCAAGATTGGGGTTCCGGCAGCCGGCTGTTCGCGCCCATCGGCGGAAGGGACGCATACCAGGGCAGGATACCCGCGGGCCGCTGCCAAAAGGCTGCGGACTTCGGGCTTCCCCCCGGGCGGTCCTGCACATATACCAAGGTTCCGGCTGCTTCCTTCTGCTTTGAGGCGTGGGGATGCATACCAGAGCTGTATACCCAACAGGTATATTATAATAGTGTTATCCACCCGAAAGGCTTAAATAGGGGTTAGATGGATAACTCCCACGTCGTAGGAGGCTTTCAAATGGCAGAGTACGCGGTTTGGTTCAATGGGAAAGGAAAGCTCCCCGGGCTCCTCTCCACCGTCGAAAAAGAGTACAACAAGCAGATAGCCGGGCTCCGCAGGGAGGCTGCCAGCTTCGCAAAGAAGAAGGTGCGCTTCTGGTGGTACTGGTACAAGTGCACTGGCAAGGGGAAGTGGGCGTACGTCTGCCCGGTTTCCAGCGACCCCAGGCTGCCCCTGGAGCGCGAAATGGTGAAGCTGGAGGCGAAGAAGGCACGGCGCCTGGAAGCCATAAAGGGGGGCGTGCTGGCCGAGCTGGGGCCCCACCTGGTCGTGGACGCCGCGAAGCTCGAGCTCCCCCGGGAGGAGCATGTCGCCATATACGACATCCTGAGGGCGATGAAAGAGATAAAAGCCCGGGAGGCGAAAGAGGAGGAGAAGGAGTGGGAGACACCAGAAGTGGTTAAGGACTGATGAAGATGGAGCAATGGTATATTCAGCGCGCGACTCTTGAGGGGCCTTTTACAACACTTCGAGTAATCCAAGCAATCCGCGAACAGGCGGTCATACCGTCCATCCCGATGCAAATGAGTGCTGGCGCATCTAAACAGTTCCGCCTTGATGAAGTTCCCATCTTTGCCGCAGTCTATTGGGAAACTGGAGCTAAAGGTGCTTCTTTGGCAAATGCACAAGTCGGCTCTCGGCTTCAGGCATTCGATGCCCTCATCAATGAGGCGGGCCGAGTCCTGAAAAGACTCAACGATTTGTCAGCTATGGCAGTCACCTATGGTTTCGTGAAAGAGGGAGCCTCGCAACGAGACCGCAGGCAACTTGATGGGATTGAGCGTGCATTTGATGGAAAGGTAAGCATATACCAAGAACCCTACGATTCATACCTCATATGGGCAGGGGAAGCCGAGGATATCCTTAAATGTGCACTTGGTTGTGATTCGTATCATTCAGAGTTCGTCCGTGTCAGGCAAAAAGTTGAAGAAAACTTTGAAAAGGAACCGAACATCCCTAACATAATCAGCAATGTACAGTCCCAGCAGCATACTTTAGAACGAGCCAAAGGCGAGTTTCAACGTCACTATGCGGAAAGAGTTAAGGCGTACGCCCTGAGCAATGGCAAGGATGCCGCCCAAAAAATGCCTGCAAGTGAATTGATGCCAGCTGGCCTTAAGCAAAGTGAGAAGCAAAAAGAGCTACATAATACAGTTTCCACTACTACCTCAAGCCCAAGCGGCGCCGATGCCAAAATGCTGCTGGATTTGTTCGGGGAACGCATGGGGGAGCTTCTCACATTGAAAGAAAAGCTTATTTATACTCACCCCATCGCCCAACCCGCCAAGTTTGATCTATTGTCTAGTTGGGCGAAGCGAACGGAGAATCTTGTGATTATGATATACGGCCCCGATTCACCCGAACTAAAGAGGTTCAGGGTATTATGCAGCAATGCCAGCAATTATTTTGATGAACGAGCATGCACGGGATTCTATAACATGTTCATGGATGGCAAACAAGAGTTACAATTAAGGGTAGGGAAGGCGGGAAAGGGAGAGCCAGCATTCCTCTTTGATGTCAAATTACTGGAGTCGATGCCGCGCGAAGTACGTGCAGCACTCGAAGAAGCAAATAAATGCTATTTCGGAGGTTCATACGCGGGAACCCAAGTGATGATGAGGGTCGCGCTCGAACGCGGTGTAACGATAAAGTTTAAGCGTTGCGGAAAAGAGAAGATGCTAGTTAATGAAAATGGGGGTGATATCGGCCTCAGTAGGAAGATGAATCTTCTATGTGAGTGTGGCATGGACAATGTCGAAGTGAAAAAAGTTGATAATGCGAAGCT
>CAISET010000034.1 GCA_903884505.1 uncultured Microcaldota archaeon
ATGGGCGCTGAGAACGACGGGCCGAGCGATGCCGCTGTGATGATGCCGCTGCTTGGCTCCTTCGAAGGAGTGGTAGTCTCGAACGGAATTATTCCCAGGTATGGGGATGTTGATGCTTACTGGATGACCGCATGCGCGATGGACGAGGCGCTGAGGAATTATGTGGCTACGGGCGGCTCCCCGGAGAAGGTCGCATGCCTCGACAATTTCTGCTGGCCTGACCCGGTGAAATCCGAGAAGGCGCCTGATGGGGAGTACAAGCTGGCGCAGCTGGTGCGCGCGAACCAAGCCTTATATGACTTTGCGATTGCCTACAGGATGCCGCCAATCTCGGGCAAGGACTCGATGAAGAACGATTACGTCATAGGGAATGTGAAGATCTCCATCCCGCCGACAATTCTCATAACCGCGATTGGGAAGATTGAGGATGCGCGGAAGGCGGTGACAATTGATGCGAAGAGGGCCGGGGATTTCGTCTATGTTCTTGGGATTACGCGGGATGAGCTTGGGGGCTCGGAATTCTATGCGATGAAAGGCTTTGTGGGGAATGATGTTCCGAAGGTTGATGCGAAGAAGGCGTATGCACTTTACTTGAAGCTTTCGAAAGCCATCCAGAAAGGGCTCGTTGCCTCCTGCCACGACTGCTCTGATGGTGGGCTGGGGGTTGCGCTTGCGGAGACCGCTTTTGCTGGAATGCTCGGGATGAACGCTGACTTGAGGAGCGTGCCGCGCGAGAGGGCGGAGAGGAACGACTTCATCCTCTTCTCCGAGTCGCAGAGCCGTTTCGTTGTGACCGTTTCCCCGCAGAATGCTACGAAATTCGAGAAGGCGATGAAGGGAGTTCCGTTTGCGAAGGTTGGCGACGTGAGAAATGATGAGCAGTTTGTGATTGTTGGGCTGGATGGCAGCGAACTAGTGAAAAGCGACGTTGCAGCCCTGAAGGCTGCCTGGAAGAAGACTTTGAACTGGTGAAATGATGGAAAAGCCAAGAGTGCTTGCATTGACCGGGTTCGGGGTGAATGCGGATACGGAGCTCAACCGCGCATTCCTCATGGCCGGGGCGGATTCGAAGCTCATCCACCTGAATGACATCATCCTTGGGAAATTCAAGCTGGAGGACTTCCAGATTCTCGCATTCCCTGGCGGCTTCTCATTCGGAGACGACCTGGGATCCGGGAAGGTCTTTGCGAACAAGTTCAAGTTCAACCTCTCGGAACAGATGCGGAAATTCCTGGAGGACGGAAAACTTGTGATTGGAATCTGCAACGGGTTCCAGATGCTCGTAAAGATGGGCATCCTCCCGGCGTTTGAGAAGAGATATTTCGAGCAGACGGTGACGCTCACCTTCAATGATTCGGGACGGTTTGAGGACAGGTGGGTGCGGCTGAAGGCGAATCCCAACTCCAGATGTATATTCACGAAAGGGATTGAGACGTTATATGTGCCTGTCAGGCATGGGGAAGGGAAGTTTATACCCATGAGCGAGGAGGTGCGGAGCAGATTGCATGCCAACGGGCATGTGGCATTCCAGTATTGCGATGCCAACGGGAATCCAACGATGGATTACCCGCTGAACCCGAATGGTTCGATTGATTCCATTGCGGGGATATGCGATGAGAGCGGCCGCGTATTCGGGATGATGCCGCACCCTGAGGCGCACATCTTCGGGGTAAACAACCCGCAGTGGGCGCGGGAGGGGCTTGCCAGTTCCGAAGGGGCAGGGCTGAGGATTTTCAGGAACGCCGTGGAGTTTGCGAAGAAGGAGTTTTAGCGGATTCTTGGGAAGGCGTCAGAGAAGAGAAAGCCGATTAGGCGCCTGAACTGCGAGGCGTATGCGTCTTTCA
>CAISET010000035.1 GCA_903884505.1 uncultured Microcaldota archaeon
CGTCTCTTTTTTCGACCTTCATTATATCGGGCCCTCCATGTGGCTTTGATTTTCACCGTACATCTGAGCCCGAATAGATTTTGCAGGTTTGTTATCTGTAACATTCCTTATTCTCATAGAAAAGTCAACAATGAGAAGAGCTACCTTATGAACAAGCAGCTTATCACCTCAACTTTCGCACTTGGCGTGAAAGCGAGGCTTGATGAGCCTGTGCCTGAGAGGATCACAGTCATATCCCATGTCGGTAATGAGTCGCTCGGGTTGCGGAGAGGTCTACTTCAGGTCCTGATCCCAGCTCTTGTTGCCATCAGGATCGTACCAGCCCTGGAAACGAAGGGCAGTCGGCACTTCACGCACCTTCCAATAACCGTTGTTGCTACTGACATAAATCCTAAGTGACGCCAGGATAGTGTTGTAGTCCTTCCGGTCTTGTTCGTTGAGTGTTGTATCGGAGGCCCGAGCGTTAAGGAACTGAATGGTCGCATCTTTGAGCAGCACCAGATCGCTCTGAGGCCACTGGACCAGCACGAGGTCGTTGTCGGCAATACCATCGTTGTCGTTGGCCGTCAGGATATGTTTCAGCTTGGCGCCTTGTTGTCTCAGGTTTTCGCCATACGAAGATAGTACATTGTCGCGGCCAACGCTCATAATGAGGGTCTGCTGGGCTGGGCTTAATCTGTTCCACACGGTTTTATTTATGATCATGTAGGTTATGAGAAACTGCTGATGCCATCCTGGGAAGTGAACATAGCGGGTTCCCACGGTACCGGGATTCCCTTCGGGAAGGCCAAATAGCTGTGACACGTCGTCAAGAGGGGTTGCAAATTCGAACGCCTGTATGTGACCGTCTTTCACAGCCTTTACCAGAGATCCCCCACCGGCGATGGCTGTTACAAACTTGATATTCTTTTTCTGAATCACGCCTCCCTTTACCAGGTTGTCACACGCACAATCGATAACGAACTGAGCTGGAGGTAAATATCGAAACGTCCAGTTCTGCTGACACAACCCGGCCAAGCCTATACCGGACGTCGATCCAGCATTACCGACCGGCAGCATGAAGTAGCCGGAACCCTGTTGACTGCTTCCAACAATGGGCACAGCCACAACGTTCCTGCCTTCTTTGTCAAGTATTCGTTGAAGGAGATCCAGGCCGCTCTCCTTGCCATCGTCGATGGACTTGCCGTAAAGAAAACCAATGAACTCATCGAAATTAGGCCCGAACGGGACTCCAGAATTGTAAATAAACCCCCATGTGGAGTTGAGATCCGACCCGGAAACATAGGCAGCGTCGAACCCTGCCCCTCCTCCGAGGGGTCCCCCGGCCCCAACAGCGGCCACAATATTTTTAAACTCTCCGGGAATCGGAGGCGTCGGCACATACTTGCTGAATTTCACCTGTTCGGCTTCGACGAGAGCTATTCTTGATATGCTCATGAGCTTTGCGGCATATTCATCCGCTGGAGGACCGATTGCCGCGGAGCCACTAAAACTTCTAAAAGAAATCTCCAGCGCCCATGTGTTTTGCCCAGCTACCAAGAACGCACAAACAAGCGCCGCCAATGTCCCACCGAAACGTACTAGGTGTTTTGACCTCGATAGCATAATAACCTCCAATGAGCGGTATGAGTATTTCACAAAGACTTTTCCCTCGCGTGATGTTATCGTGAATAATAGTAGTTTGCAGCATCTTTTTTTTGGGGAGGTTGCCAACAGAGGACTTCATGAATAGAGAATCCAGCATCACTAACGGTTCTAGAGAATCCGAAGC
>CAISET010000036.1 GCA_903884505.1 uncultured Microcaldota archaeon
CAACGTCAGCTGGTATTACAACGTCCACGTCACTTCCGGAGGCGTGCCAGCGGACGGCGCAATCCTTGGCGTAACGGACACCTTCCACAGGACTGTCTTTTCGGGCACCCTCCCGTCTGGCAGCACAGGCCAGCAGGTTGGCACTGAATACACGGAGAACAGCACCTTCGCGCCTCCTCCCCCAGGCGCAGCTGGGCTACTACTTCCACCTGCCGGTGACCGGACATATTACAGCCCCTACGAAGCATCCGCAACATTAGGGTCTGCGAGCGGGAGCGTCTCATTTGCCCTGGATTCCTCAAAGGACATTATCCTGGAAGTTGCAGGAGGGCCATACGTTCCGGAGGAGAACGGAGGAAGCAGCTACGGCTGGACTCCCACTCCAACCCCGTACAATCCAACACCGGTCCCGACCAACACTCCAGAGGTTTCGCCAATCCCAAGTGGCACCCCACAAATCACGCCAACCCCTGCAGCCAATGCCACCGAGACACCCACTCCATCCATAACTCCCACTCCGCCCCCGGTGATTACGCCTACCCCGGTGCCGACCCACACCCCGGCGTGGATAACTCCGGAGCCTACCCCAACCCCGCCAGCCCCATGCATGGGCTTCGCACTGCTGCTCTTCGGGGCAGCTGGAGTGATGCTGGCCCTGCGGAGGAAGTAGGCACTTTCACGGCCCCTGCCGCGCAGCCCAGATAATGAAAGCGATATAAACAGCATGCGGCAAATCCAATTCAGGTGGTCGAAGTGTACTCAAGAGCCCGGTTCATAGCAGCTATTCTCGTTATTGCGGTGTTTGCTGCGTTCGCAGCCGCGGCGGCACCGGTTGCTTACCAATTGTCCCCCGTATGCTCCCAGTATGGCGAAGCCGGCAACGGCTGTCCTTCGTATAACGGCCCTTTCCTGAGCGATTCGGCAATCCAGACGGAAGTCGATGCCATAAACTGGAACATAAGGGCACGGAACCTCAGTTGGGTTGCAGGAAAAACATGGATTACAAGGCTGCCCGAATCGGAGAGAAGGCGCCTCTTGGGTGCCAGGCCACTTTCGCAGCACGAATCAGCGGGGCTGGGCGTGACGCCGTTGTCTTACGGCCCGAGCACAGTGCCGTCCTCTCTTGACTGGAGGAATAAGGACGGGTATAACTGGGTTAGTCCAGTAAAGGACCAGGGGCACTGCGGCTCGTGCTGGGCTTTTGCCGCGGACGGGGTCGTCGAGTCGCGGATGAACATTGATTTGAACATTTCACAATTCAATTATGACCTTTCCGAGCAGGACCTTGTTTCCTGTTCAGGTGCAGGGACTTGCAGTGGTGGCTATCCGGAGCTTGCCATAAGCTATCTCAATAGCACTGGAACCACCAACGAATCCTGTTTTCCTTACAACGCATCGAACGAGTTGTGCAGCCTGAAATGCAGCAATTGGCAGGACCAGAAGGTATTTGTGACTAATTATAGCCATATTGACGGCGGCGCCAGCGGCATAAAACAGGCACTGAACGACTACGGCCCGGTTACCGTGGGCATGGCCGTCTTCAGCGATTTTTTTGATTATTCCGGCGGAATTTATACCCGAACTTCTAACCTGCTTGAGGGCTACCACGCAATAGACATTGTAGGTTACAACGATACGGGTGGCTACTGGATTGTTAAAAATAGCTGGGGCAGCACTGATTGGGGCGAAGCCGGTTATTTCAGGATAAACTATTCTGAGGATTCACTTTCGTCGAATTGGCACTGTAACGACTTATTCCTGCCCGTATATTGTGACCAAGCGGGCGGGTTTTACATGGATGAAAGCTATGCAATTCTCGGCACAAACGCAAAAACCCTGTTCCCAGATGCAACACCGACTCCAACTCCAACGCCTACGCCCACCCCCACGCCCACTCCAACCCCTACAGTGACTCCCACACCAACACCAACTCCAACCCCAACCCCGACTCGCACACCCACACCCACACCAACGCCCGTCCCTACAAAGCCTCCAAGGCCAACCCCGACTCCAACTCCTACGCCGACCCCGACTCGCACACCCACTCCAACGCCCACACCTACCCCCGTGCCGACTGCAACCCCCAGCCCAACTCCGACACCAACCCCGACGGCAACCCCGTCACCTACTCCTACACCAACTTCAACTCCCTCACCGACAGTTACTCCCAGCCCGACACCGACGCCCACGCATACTCCGACACCTGTTCCGACAAAACCGCCGCTTGTTTCCCCAACACCCACTGTGACTCCAACCCCGAAACCAAAAGGAGCGCCGCCCTATAACTTCCCACAGCTGGATAGCATCAGGATTGACTTGGGCAGCTCGGTTTCCCCCACGCCACAAAGCCAGCCGCAGCCCCAGTTGGTGAGCCTGCAGCTGCGCCAATCAATGCTCCAACTGCTGCGCACGCACCTTTCCCAGCCCCTGCCGTAGCCCGGAAGAAGCAGATTTTAATAGGCGCGGCTTCGCAATAAATGCGGCGGGATAGGCCGGGCGGCCAGGGGTCGCTTGTTACCGCACGCCCCCTTTAGGCGGGGCCGAACACCGGGTTGAGGATTCGGGTCTTTGCGTTCAAGACCGCGCTGAAGCGTCGAAGTCCAGCCCCGTGGGATGGGCCATTGTATGAATCGGGCCAGGCCGGAAGGAGCAACCCTAAGTATAATATTCCATGCTCGCGGGATACTGGATGGAGCATAGGCGCGGACACCGGCGCAGAGCCCCGGTTTCGAAGTCCGGCTTTCCGCCAACCTTTCTTCGGAGTCGCCGCCCTTCGGGCGGACGCTCGTCGCAGGCTCCTCGCTCGACATCCTAAGAAACGTTGACGAAAGAACCAATCCTTTTCCCATGCGCGTGCCGCTCATCAGCAGGGCGATTCGCTCTCGCTGGCGCTCGCACGCGCATATCACGGAGTATCGTCCTATGAAGCGATGTGCAGGACGATGCTCCGTGTGGTAAAAGCATTGATGGAAAACAATCCTTTTCGGATGCGAGCGCCGCTCGTGAGGTTCACCCACTCGCTTTCGCTTCGCTCACGCTCGCATATCCTAAAAGCATTGAAGCTTTCGCCTACGGCGAAAATTCAACAAGTCGCCATAGGCGACTGTGTTGATGGAAAAAGCGGCTAACCATTAAATTCTCATCAGTCCAAATCCTCTCTTGCGCTGGGGTCGCCTAGTGGCTAGGGCGGCAGCCTGCTAACCCTTTTCCCAATCGTCCGGGTTCACAGCCCGACGATATGGTAAACGCGTTAACGGAAAATGACGCGAAGAGGGTCGGAAAGCTGTTTGGGCCTAAAGCCCTCCGCGAGTTCGAATCTCGCCCCCAGCGCTCTTTTTTAAAAATCGCATATCAGTCGACGCAGAGAACCGCGGTCGGGTCGAAGCTTCCGTTCTCATCAATGCGCACGAAGCAGCCGAAGGGAAGGTCGTGGCACTCGCCCTTGCCCACGGAAGCGCTCGCGTTCACAAGGACGCAGGAGCCGCCCCCGCAGTCAGTCGACCTGTCGCAGGGCTGGCCGTTGTGGCCGCTGGGTGTGTAGCAGAATGCAGGGCCAAGCCCCCTGCCAATTAGCTGGCCCTCTGGGCAGGGCTGGCAGTCCAAAGTCGTCATGTTGTAGACATCGTTGCCTCCGCATTCGCAGGCGAACATTCCTTCCCCTCCCATCCAGGTTCCGCCGCTCTCCCTGCATTTCAGCTCGCGGAGGGCGTCGCCGGGTGTTGGGGCCGGCGTTGCAATGGGACTTGGCGTAAGCGCCGGCGTTGCGGTGGGGGCCGGCGTTGGCGTCGCCTTGGGCGGGGTTTCGAAGGGCTGCGATACGCAGCCGTAAAGGAAAACCGCGGAAAGCAGGAATGCGAGAGCAGCAGCCTTCATTTCACCACCGGCGATTCTTCGCAGCGCCCGCTTTTAACCTCCCGCGCTTTTGTTCGGTGGTTTTATATTTCCGGAGTGCCAAACATAATCAGGTGGTCGCAATGGCTATTATCAAAAATCATGAGTTGCCCCGCACTAAATTTGCCAAGGAACCCATTATCGATGCCGCAATCGCGTTAAGTGCAATGACAAATACATTTGTGCTTCGTGTAGACAAGCCCAATTATGACATTACGATTCAGCCTGACGGTTCCTCAAGCGTGCGCCACAAGCGCTTTCTCAGGTCGTATGTCGACACTGCCAATTATGATAAGGATGGAAAGCTTCTGGAACTCACTTTGGGCGAAAAGGCGAAAGACGGCCGCAATATAAAACTTACCGAAGGCAACACCACCGACAAGCGTTGCGAGAGGCTGTGGAAATTCTACAATGGTATCGGCTCCGACCTCGTTTCACTGCGCGCCGACCCGAAAGTGAGCACGAAACTGGACGAATTCGAGAAAGCGGTGAAATCCCGCGAGCAGGCGCTGGAACGCGCCGCGAAGGCGGAGAAGGGACCCGGGCTCCGCTGGCTTCAGGCCATTGATTAGTCGGCTTTATAAAATATGGCGCGGAAATAATTCCGCTCTATTTGCGAAGGTGAATTGCATGAGGGAAATTACCGTAATAACTGCGAACAAGGTAGGCGCGCTTGCGGACGTCTGCGAGGCTCTCGGTGGAATCGGCGTTAACATAAAGGCCATTTCCGCCCAGGGGCTTGGCGAGAGCGGCATAATCAGGCTTCTTACCGAGGATGAGATGAGCGCGAAGAACGTGCTCGAGAAGGCAGGGTTCCGAATCGCGGTAGGCGACATCGTGACCGTGAAGCTGCGCGACAGGCCCGGCGAGCTCGCGAAAATCGCGAGGAAGCTCGCGACCTCAGGCGTCGACGTCGAGTCGGTCTACATCATCGGGCACAGCAACGGCGATGTGGAAGTGGCGATAAAGCCGAGAAGCGTGCGCGACGCAATGGCAGCATTAAAGAAATAGTTTAGCCCTTTTCCCATGCGCGTGCCGCTCATCAGCAGGGCGAGTCGCTCTCGCTGGCGCTCGCACGCGCATATGGTAAAAGCGCTAGCGGAAAAGTAGGTTTAAATAGAGTTCAGCCCAAATTACTAGCAGACGGGAGGAAAGTCAGTCACAGCCAGCACAGCAAGACAGACGGCTCTTTCTCGTTGGAGATGGAAGGAATGGCATTTGGAAGATTTGAAGGAAGCGGAGGCCCCAAGCCAGTGAAAGTTGGGGATGAGATAGACGTGACCATCGAGGCGGTCGCCGCAAAGGGTGACGGAATCGCAAAGATAGACGGGTTTGTCATCTTCGTGAAGGGCGCGCAGCAGGGCGCAACGGTCAAGGTGCGCATCACCGATGTAAGGAACCGGTTCGCCATTGGCGAATTGATAACCCCTGCATAAGGTTTTGCCCCAAAACCAGCATTTTTTTCCATTTTTTTGGATTTTATTTATATACTTCTCAGGCCATAAAACAGAGTGGCGCATTATGGGTACTAAACTACGGCCAGCATCATCGCCTTTCGGGCGGGTGCCTATAGCGGAGGAAGCCAGCCCGCAGGAGCACCTGAGGAACCTGCTTCTGATAGGCACCTATGCGGCGCGGGTGAAGGAGCTTGCGGAAGATGGCAATGCACCTAAAAAGACGCAAAAGGAGATTGAAGAGGCCGCGAGGAGGGTGGATTTCCACCTGAGGGTAATCAGCGAAGCAATCAAGGTGGGCACAATCACCGCAGAAACCCTTTATGAAAACGACTCATTCATCAAAAGGGCCGGCGAGCTGAATTCGCTGTTCGACAAGCTGGCTGTCCTCAGGGCGACAGTGGATGCAGGATCCAAGATGCAGAATGCCGCAAGGAAGATGAGGGCGAAGGCAGAGGAAAGGGGCGGCAGGTTCTCGGAAATATCCGCGGAAGCCTAAATCCTACTTAACGTACTTGGCTACGAGCCAGCCGCCAATCGCGCCGAATATCGGGAACGATACCAGCATCAGGAAATACCTTGCGAAAAGCGAGATGGCGTCCACGTTCGGGTCCGCGATTATCACGCTGAATATCAGGTTTGCGGTCTCCCGATTCGTTCCGAGGCCGGCTATCCCGGACACAACCATGTCCCAGAAGTTGACAGCCGCGAAAAGGTTCAGCAGGATGGCTATGTTCGCGCCCATCACCCCGCTTATCGCGCCGACCGTCATCCCCTCGGGCTGGCTTATGCTGCCCCTGACATTCTCGGCAGCGCCTTCCTTCAATATGAGGAAATAGGCTGCAGTCGCGCCCCCGAGAATCAGCCAGATGAAGCAGAAGAAATTGACGAAAGGAATGCCCATCAGCATCCCGCTTATTATCCCTCCGACTATGGCAGGCGTAACGGTCGTGCTCGCCTTCCCGTGCAGGCGCACCCTCGGAATCGCGGGCCTGGGCCTCGCACCCATCGCCCTCCTCGGCGGTGGCGCCCTTGCGGCAGCGGGCCGGGCTTCCTCGTACCTGGCCGGCGGCGCGAAGGCCTCCTCCTCGACGTGCTTCACGACCTCCTCCATGCCCCCGTGGGTGGCGCAGAAGAGGAACCCGTCCCTCTCGACAGCACACACTGAGCAGAGCCCCTTGTTGCAGACCTTGCACATGCCGACTGCTTCCTCTTTCGGGTGTTTGTAGCATCTCATCCAATATCTCCGCTACCTATTTTGCGGTAAGATTTATATATCGCCGCCCAAATTAGCATACAAAAATTTCTTGGTGGTGATATGGTGGAGTTTGGAAAAGTCGCGAAGGCCGGCCTCGTCGCCGGGCTTATTATAGGGATAATCTCGAGCATCATAATACTTGCGGTTGACACTCTCGGGTTCCTTACAAACACCGCAGGCCCATTCTGCGCCACTGTGGCCGGTTCCTGCTGCCTTACGGCATGCTTTGCAGGGTTGATCGGTGTCGGCACGGTCCTCGTGGGCAACACGATGAACGTCGTTGCTTTCCTCATCGCCGGGCTTGCCAGCCTGGTTGCAGGCGCATACGCCGCGAACAAATTGGCGAAGTTCACAGTGGCCGATGACATGATGATGAGCAGCGCAGTGGGCGGCCTGGTGGGCGGAATCATCGTGGCAGTCGGCGCAACAATCGTCACAATAATCTACCCAATCGTCTCCGCAGTGCTACAGGTGCTGTTTGCCATGCTGGGCCTGGCCGGTGGCGCGAATATGAACTGGCTCAGCCTCGCCTGGAACACCATTGTCACCGGGCTCGGCTGGATTGTCCTCGCCGCAGTGATATTTTTCGTAATTGGCATCGTTGTCGGCCTGATTGGCGGAGTAATCGGCTCCTTCATCTTCAAGGCGGCTGAAAAGGCTGAGGCATAGGCGCGAAAGCGCAGGTGATAATATGGCAGCGAAGGCAGCGGCAGTGATAGAAAAGGCGCCAGCACAGGCACGCAAGGACCCAGGCATAGCCGCGCTAATCTCGTTGGTTTGCACGATTCTTGGCGCACCGGCGGCAGGCTACTTCTACCTTGGGAAGGTGAAGAAAGGCATAATCTACCTGATAGCAGCCTGGATTGTGCTCGGAATCGTGATTGGAATCGTCGTGGTGGGCGGAGGGGGAATAGCCATGATCTCAACGGTTCTGGCTGCAGTATGCCCACTACTCCTGGTTGGCTGGCTGGCCCCGGTCTGCGGCATAGTCCTCTTCATATTCCCCCTGGCATTCGACCTCTTAATTATCTACGACGTGTACCTTGAGGCGAAGGGAAGGTCGCTGCTGCCGTTCTCAGGCGAGTAATATGGAAGTGAATTTCTGCGGGGCGTGCGGCGCCCCCCTTCCGAGCAAGAGCGCAAAGATGTGCGTGAAGTGCGGGTCCGACCCCCGCATTTCGGAGAACTACTGCCCGAGCTGCGGGGAAAAGCTGAAGAGCAAGGGCGCAATAATGTGCATCAAATGCGGCGCTCCCCTCGGGGGCTCGAGTGCCGACAAGGACCCGACAATCGCCGCGCTCATCAGCGTCATCTGCATGCTCTTCCTCGGCGCGCCAGCCGTAGGCTACTTCTACCTTGGGAAGGTGAAGAAGGGGATAATCCTTCTCTTGGCGGGCTGGGCGGTCTGGATAGGGGTTATCGTAGTCTATATCGTTATGACATTCACCATCATAGGCGCCGTCATATGCCTGCCCATCTTCCTGGTGCCCCTAATCGTGGACCTGGCGTTAGTCTACGACGTCTACCTTGATGCGCTGGGCAAGCCGATGATTGCGGGCATCCGCGAATAGCCTTCATTCTCTCTTTTCAGTTTCTTCCTTTTCCCATGGGTAGAGCACCCAAGCCGCCGTCTTTTTGGCGAAGAAGTCGGGCTTCACGATGGAGCCGGTCTTTAGGTGCAGCGTCGCAATCTTCAGCTTCGCGGCTCCATCCAGCCTTTTGTGCACGAGCCATAAGCTCCTTCCAGTATCTGCAACGTCATCCACTATAAGAATCCGCTTCCCGGCAATTCCAAGCGGGAAGTCCTGCGTGATTACGGGCTTGCTCTTCTTCCTCCCTGCTCCGGAGTAGAACCGCACTCCGACGGAATAAAGGCTCTCAACGCCCAGCAGGCCGCTCAGAAGCCTTGCAGGAACCCAGCCCCCCCTTCCTATCCCCACGATGTAGTCAGGCCTGAACCCGCTCTTCCTTATTTCCTTCGCAAGCCGGTTGCACATGGCGTCGACCTGCCGCCACGTGACCCTCTCAAACCTCATCGCTTTCTCCTTTCTCTCGAAGCCTTTTTAATCCTACTTCGCCACAAAACACCTGCGCGGTCAAGGGCCCGTAGCTCAGCTTGGATAGAGCGGCACCCCCCTAACCCTTTTCGGTTGGGCGCACCGCTCACGAGGTTCACCCGTTCGCTCTCACTTCGTTCGTGCGCCCATATCCTAAAAGCGTTAACGGAAAATTGCAAACGCGGAAGGGGGTTGATAGGTGAAGGTCGCGTGTTCAAATCACGCCGGGCCCGCTCAATTTTTTTTCTGATGGTATTCATGGACAATCTCGGCACTGCACTCTCCAATGCAGTTGCAAAATCAATGGCTCCCAACGCGGGCATCCTGTTCTCCGGCGGCCTGGACAGCGCGGTCCTCGCCTTCCTGGCGAAGAAATCGGGCGCAAATCCTCGCCTCATCACCGCAGGGACCGAAGATTCGGAAGACCTTGCCTTCGCAAGAAAAATCGCTTCTGAACTCGGGATGGAACTGGCGGAAAGGGTCCTCTCGCCTCCTGAAATCCATAGCCTCTACCTCCGAACCGCCAAACTAACCGGCGAAACCAGCTTCATGAAAATCGAGCTGGGCCTTCTTCTCCTCTCATGCTGCGAGCTCGCGCAGAAGAAGGGCATCCATCTCCTGATTTCCGGCAGCGGCGCCGAGGAGCTTTTCCTAGGCTACAAGATGCATTCCGAGAAGCATGCTGCAAGCGAAGACCTTGAGGAGTTGAGGAGAACGGAGCTTGCAGGGCTTCATGGAAAAGACCTAAAAAGAAGCGAGAAGATTGCAACGGCATGCGGAGTGAGGCTTGCCCTCCCGTATCTGGACGATGCGGTGGTCGCGGCGGCATTGGCCATCCCTGCGGCAGACAATTTCAAAGGCGGCGAAAACAAGGCGGTTCTAAGGAAGCTTGCAAGACAGATGGGCGTTCCGGAGTCCGCATGCTCTAGGCCCAAGCGCGCCATGCAGTACGGCTCGGGAATCCATTCCGAGCTCCAGCGCCTAAGAAAAAGAAAACTGATTTAAACGCCGCCAGCCAAATCTTAACTATGGCGAAGGAAGAGGATGAGTCCCTGATAGCGGGATTCCGCGTCTCGAAAAACACAGCGCTAATCCTGGCCCTGGTGATACTCGTGGTAATACTCCTCGCAGCCTTCCTCGCATTCAGGATGATGACTGCGCAACCCCAGACCCCGCCGGTCAATGTGGGCGGGCTTCCGACACCGGCCCCATCACTCCCTCCCGGTACCAACGCCACTCCCGTCTCATACGGCGGCGCCAACTATTCAGTTAGCCCGCTTGTTTCCGAATACTCGGTTAGTTCCACGCCGCAGCTGGTGATAAACTGCAACAACATCCGAGTGGGGACATTCGCAAGCAAGGAGCAGTCCGGCGAAGTTCCCCCCGGGACCGAGAGGCAGGACCTCATCAACAGCCTTTGCAGCATAACCGGCAGGCAGGCGTTCTGCGCAAAGCGCGCCGAAGCCTATGCGGCCGGCACCGTCCTGCCCGTGAACAAGCCCGCGTGCCAGGGGGCAAACGGGAAGGCAAGGCTCTATGCATTCCAAAGCCCAAGCTGCGGCAAGAGCTCGGACCAGCGCACAATCCTTGACGAGCTTGCGGCTGAATTCCCGGGCGACATCGAGCTCATTTACGTCTGCACGCCAGTCTTCGCGAATGACGATGTGCTCTGCCCCAGAGAATTGGCGTCAGGCCAATACGGCGAATAACGGGTGAAAAGGTGAGAACATATGAAGAAAGTTGAGAATGAAAAATCTCCAGCAAAGGCGATGGTCACGTCTCTCCAGTATCTGACGCTCGCGCTTTCCGCAGTTGCAGTGATAATGCTGCTCGGGCTGCTCTTCATCTACCACCAGGCGCCGCCCCAGCCAACAACAACGCCCACGCCAACGCCGCAGCCATCCCCTTCCGTCTGCGCCTACGCAGCACCGGCGCACACCGCTGCAGAAGCGAAGGCCTACCTCTCCCGCGTAATGGCGGCCTACACGGAGATGATGCGCTCGCAGGTTCCCGACCCCACCTACGACGGCTGCGACAAAACCTGGAGCGCGGTCATCCGCATCCCGGCAACCGGCGGGGAGAGGCGCACCTACATCAGAATAAACGATACGCCTGCGCTCATGCTCGACAACACATATCTCGAAATCGTGAAGCCCTCCTATGTCACCGAAGACCGCGTGCTAACGAACGGCACAATCCTCCTTGCCAACAAGATTAACTGCTCGAATGGCTCGCTCGTGCGCATGATGGAGTTCTCCGACCCCTATTGCCCATCCTGCATACTCGGGGACCAGCTCATAGACCCGTTCAGGCGCCAGTTCAATTCGTCGCTGGACTTCGACTACCACGTCCTGCCCTCAACCATGCAGGCTATGGAGAACAACTACGGCCGAGAGGACGTGAACCGCATCGCCTACTACATCATCTGCGCGCAGAAGCAGCAGCTCCTCGACGACTTCAAGCCCTGCGCAGTCAGGAAGTACCAGTCCAAGGGCGTTGCTGCGCCGCTCACAAAAGACGAGCTTGACGCCTGCCTCCCCTCCTCGCTCAACAGGACCGAGTTCGACGCCTGCCTCCTGAATGCGCCCCGCGACCTGGCGTTCGACAAGAGCATGGCCGAAACCTATGGCGTCTCAGAGACTCCGATGGTCCTCTTCGACTGCCAATACCGCGTGCTGCCGGAGTTCATTAAGACCGGTTTCTGCTACACGCACCCGACCGCTGCCGGCTGCATACAATAGAATCAGAGGCCCGAACAGGGTTCTGCCCGCCCGTTGCCGCGCAGTAAAATCAGAGGTCCAGCACTTCAACGATGTCGTCGAGCACGACTTCGGTGTTCACGCAGCCCGACTTCCTCAGGAGGACCGCCTGCGTGGGGACGTTGTTTGTCTTCAGCTTCTCAAGGGCCATCTGTATCTCGTTGAAGCATGCGATTCCCACGATTGCCTTGGGTCTGTGCTTCAGGATGAGGTTCTGCACCTGCGAGCCGCCCCCGCACATGTACCACTTCATCCCGCGCTTCTCGCATTCTGCGGTAATCTTCCCAATCACGCACCTTCCGCACTTCTGGCAGTGGTAGCCGTCCTCGTCTATGGGCGCCACGCAGTTCTTCGCATCCCTCAGGCAGTGCGGTATGAAAACAATCCGCTCATCCCTCGGCACCCGCTTGAAGAACTCCCTCTGCAGGTTATTCTGCACCTCAATGCTCGTGAGCTGCACCCACTTCTCATCAACAAGCCCCGTCCTCCTCGCAATCTCGGCAACAACCGAATTCGCGGGCGTGTTCAGGCCGAAGACCACCACCCTTGAGACTATCGCCTTCAGCCTCCTGCGCATGTCCTCGATGTCTTCCTTCACGCCCACCCTAATCTCGGGCTTGAGCTCCTCAGCCTTAGAATCAGCAACTCCCATTACGCTGACTGCATCCTCTTTCAGCAATGCCTTTTCCTCAGCCATAATCTCACTTGAATTTTGCGAGCAGGAACAGGTGGTCCTTGTCGAACGGCTGCAAATCCATGCGTTCGAGAATCTCAAACGACCCTTCCAGCTCCGCAATCACCTTCTCATACGTCTTCTTCGGCTGCTCGGCGACATCTATTGACTGTGACTTTATCGCAAACATCGCCCAGCCGCCCTTTTTGAGGAATGCGCGCGCGTTCGCGAGCAGGATTCCCGCCTGCGAAGGGTCCGCCACATCCTCGTATATTACATCCACTTTCCCCTTAATATACTTCGCGTAATCCTCGGGCCTGCGCGCATCTGCCATCACTGGCAGCATGTTCTTCCGCACTTCGCAGACCCCGAGCAGGTCCCTCATGCTCCTGGGCGCAAATTCCACGCAATAAACAAGGCCTTTCTCCCCAACAATATCGCTCACATGGCTCGCCGTCGTCCCGCTCGCAGCCCCCAGGTAGAGGACGTTCGAGCCTCCGGCGATCGGCATCTCCCGCAGGCCCTTCAGAATCGCTGCGGACAATTTGCTGCGATAGGGGTCCCAGAGGCGGTATTCATCCTTCCCAACTTTTTCCGTCCTCTCCCCGTACACCCTTGTCCCGGGCGCAAAGCTCTTTGTGGCAACCTTCCCGCTGACCTGGAAGACTCCCTCAAACCTCTTCTCAACCATCCCAATCACAAAACTACGGGCCCGACGGGATTCGAACCCGTGACTTCCTGATTAAAAGTCAGGCACTCTAGCCAAGCTGAGTTACGGGCCCGTGAAAGGTAGAATAAGAAAAACCCGTTTAATATACCTTCTCGCCCTCGTACACCCTGACGCCGGAGCTGGTTATCGCGATGGGAACGAGGTCCGTTGAGTGGTCCGTGCCCCTCATCTTTATCACCTCGAGCGCCCTCACCCTTTTCTCCTGCTTCTCCAGCTTGTACAGGGCAATTACGCCGTCGGCAACGTACTGCGCCAGCGGGTACTTCATCTTCGTGCTCTCGCCTGTCGGCAGCTCGTGCGTGATTAGCGTGGTGCACTCCATTCCCGAAAGGTAGGTCATCATGTCGAAGAGCCTCTTCCTGTACTCGTGCGGCTTGTCGAAGTAGAGCTCCATGACCGAGAGCGAGTCTATGACGCACCTCGTTGTCTTGAACTGCGAAACATACGTGGTAATCGTATCTATGAACTGCTCATAGGTCCACTTGTCAATCTTCGTGACATTGATATTCTTCTTCTTTATGTGGTCGCGGAACCCCGTCCATCCGGGAAAGGCAGCCGCACAGTTGTCTATTATCCTCTCGGGCTTCTCCTCCAGGGAGATGAAAAGCCCCTTCTCCCCGTCCTGTGCGCCCTGGTACAGGAACTGCATGCAGAAGCTCGTCTTCCCGGTTCCGGGCCCGCCCGTCACAAGCACGTTCTGCTTGGGTGGCAATCCGCCATTCAGCATCTTGTCCAGCCCGCTTATCCCAGTCGATATCCTTTCATTTTTTGCCATATTCACCACTTAGCGCAATAGCCCAGTTCTATGCCGTCTCGTGTTATTTAAATTGCTTGCTTTATGCCTGTTTCTTCAGCTTGTCCTCGAGCTCCGCAACCTTCTCATCAGAGACTTTCGCGAAAAGTGGCTTCGCCTCGCCGATTGCGGTGCCGGGCTTCAGCAGCTCAACTCCGATATTCTCCCATCTGAGCAGCCCCCTGTCAACTTCCAGCATGTCGAAAATGCGCCTTGAGGTGAATGGGAGGAACGGCTCAAGAAGGATTGCGAGCGTGGTGACTCCTCGTGTGGAGATGCAAAGGCAGTTGCCGACCTTCTCCCTGCTCTTCTCCTTCCAGGGCTCCTTAGCGCTCAGGTATTTGTTGAGTTCTGCGGAAAGGGCGAGGATTTCTTCGAGCGCGGAGCGCAATTCAATCTTCTCCATCTTCCCCGCAACCGAGTCGCGCGCCTTCACCAGGCTGTCAAGCAGCTCAGCGTCTTTTTCATCCGGGTTCTTCAACTCGGGAATCTTCCCGTCGCAGGATTTGCGCAGCAGGATGAGCGTCCTGTGGATGAAGTTCCCCACGTTCGCAACCAATTCGTTGTTGATTTTCTGCTGGAAATCCTTCCAGTAGAAATCCGCGTCCTGCACATCATAGCCCGTGATTGCGGTCTCGTAGTAGCGCAGGTAGTCTGGCGGGAATTCAGCGAGGAAGTCTCCGAGGGAGACGAACCAGTTCTTTGATTTGCTGAACTTCCTCCCCTCCAGGTTCAGGTAGCCCCTTGTTGGGATGAAGTCCGGGAGGCGGAAGCCATCGTCAATTCCCATGAGCATCGCCGGCCAGAAGAGGTAATGGTGGTAGATAATGTCCTTACCGATGAAATGGTAAATCTTCGTGGAATCGCCCTTCCAGTAGTCCTCCCAGCGCGCACCCTTCGCTTTTGACCATGCCACGGTCGAGCTCACATATCCTATAGGCGCGTCAAACCACACGTAGAATACCATCCCCTTCTCGCCAGGCACCGGCACGCCCCAGTTCATATCCCTTGAAATATCCCAGTCAATTAGCCCCTGCTTCACCCAGTTCGCAACATAGTTGGTGACCTCGGGCTGCAAGTTCTTGTTCACCTTCAGCCAGTCCGCGAGCCTCTCCGAGAACGCGGAGAGCCTGAGGAAGTAATGCTTGGACCTCTTCGCAGACGGCGTGCTCTTGCAGGTTATGCATTTCGGCTCCTTCAGCTCCCCGATGTGAAGCGCCTTCCCGCAGTTCTCGCAGTAGTCGGAATAGATTCCCTGCGCGCCGCAGTGCGGGCAGGTGCCGACAACGAAGCGGTCAGGGAGGAACCTCTTGCAGTTCGGGCAGAAGGGAGCCTCGACCTCCTTCGTGTAGATGTGGCCGTTCTGCTTCAGCCTGTTGAAGAAATGCTGCGCCATCAACTTATTCTCCTCGCTGCTCGTCCTGTGGAAGATGTCGAACGAGAAGCCCAGCCTCTCGAACTCCTCCTTGTCCTTCTCGTGGTAGGCGTCAACGAACTCCTGGGGCGTGGTCTTCGCCTTCTCCGCTGCGGCGACAATCGGCGTGCCGTGCTCGTCGCTCGCGCAGATGTAAATGGCATCCCTTCCCCGCAGCCTCTGATAGCGGGCGAATGTGTCCGCCGGAAGGTAGGTGGAGCGTATGTGCCCCAGATGGAGCGGGCCGTTCGCGTAAGGCAGCGCGGCCGTAATCAGTATTTTGGGCATGTAAAGGCTTTTCGCGGGAGGGTTTAAATCCCATCCTGGCGCACTGGAAACCACCGGCAGCGGAAAGCTATTTATAAACGCGCGCCAAATAGACTACAGGTCTCGATTTCTCGTCGGGAATGGTCGCAATGGCAGCTGAAGTCACCCCGCTAGCAGAGTCGTTCGAGGAGTTCTTCAGGAGCTATTACGCTGACAAGATAACCAAGCTCGCCGAGGCCTACCCCGAGAAAAAGAGCCTCGAGGTCGCCTATTCAGACCTGGAGAAGTTCTCCCCCCAGCTTGCGGACGAATTGCTTGAGCAGCCCGACGCCATACTCGAATCCGCGGAGACCGCGCTGAAGGGGATGCCCGTGCAGGTGCTCCCGGACGTGAAGTTCGAGCCGCACGTCAGGTTCTTCGGGCTTCCTGCTTCCGATTATGTGAGGGTCGAGTCAATAGGCGCGGCCCACATCGGAAAGCTCATCGCGGTAGACTGCATGGTCACGAAGAGGACCGAGATAAGGCCAAAGGTGCGAATCGCCCTCCTGAAGTGCAGGCTCTGCGACGCAAGGTTCAAGATTCCGATGGAGAAGAACACGGTGCTCCCGGAGATTTGCGAGAGCTGCAAGAGGCGTGCGCTAATCCAGGATGAGGAAGGCTCGTTCTTCGTCGATTTGCAGAAATCCGAGGCGCAGGAGCCTCTCGAGCACCTGAGAGGAGGCGCGCCTGCAACCCACATCGAGCTTTGGGTCGAGGATGACATGGTGAACTCCTTCTTCCCGGGGCAGAGGCTCATGGTGACCGGAATCCTGAGGATAAGGCCGCCCACGCCAGTCAAGGGGAGGTCCATCTCCAAGCTCATCTACTCCAAATTCCTTGAAGTGATGCACATACAGAAGATTGAGAAGGAGTTCGAGGAGGTTGACATCTCCCCCGAGGACAAGAAGAAAATAATCGCGCTCTCGAAGGATCCTGAGGTCTACCAGAAAATCTCCAAATCAATAGCTCCCTCCATCTACGGGCATGATGAGGTGAAGGAGGCGCTCGCGCTCCAGCTCTTCGGCGGGACGCCTGACAAGTTCACGGTTGACGGAGGAAGAATAAGGAATGACATCCATATTTTGCTCATCGGAGACCCGGGCGCGGCTAAGACGCGCTTGCTGCAATACATCGCAAGGCTCGCGCCCAAATCCGTCTATGTGAGCGGAAAGTCGGTCACTGGAACGGGATTGACTGCCTCAGCAGAAAGGGACGACCTCGCGGAAGGGGGCTGGACCCTGAAGGCAGGCGCGCTGGTCCTCGCATCGCAGGGAATCGCCGCGGTTGACGAGTTCGACAAGATAGAGGACACGGAACGCGCGGCCATGCACGAGGTCATGGAGAGCGGCACTGTCTCGGTTGCCAAGGCGGGAATAGTCGCGAGGTTCAATGCCAAGACCGCAATCCTCGCAGCGGCGAACCCGAAGTTCGGCAGGTTCGACCCTAACATGTACCCCGCGCAGCAGTTCGATGTGCCGCCCACGCTGCTTTCCCGCTTCGATTTAATCTTCCCGATGAGGGACGTCCTGGACGAGGAGAAGGACAAGCGGATGGCGGACCACATACTTCTGCAGCACATGCTCGGCAGCGGAAAGGTCTCGGCGGAGATGGCGCAGGGAAGGTCGCTCGATGAGATTGCGCCGCCGCTTGAGATGGACCTGCTGAGGAAATACATCGCCTACGCGCGCAAGAACGTCCAGCCAATCCTCACGCAGGAGGCGAACGACAAGCTCAAGGATTTCTACGTGGAGCTGAGGAAGACCGGCGCGCAGCAGGGTGTCGTGCCGATAACCGCAAGGTACATCGAAGGCCTTGTGAGGCTGAGCGAGGCGAGCGCGAAGACGAGGCTGAGCCCCAAGGTGGAGCTCTCGGACGCGCAGAGGGCGATAAAGCTCGTCGATTTCGTCCTCAGGACCACTATGATGGACAAGTCCCTCGGAATCATCGATTCGGACATCATAGCAACCGGGCAGCCGAAATCGCGTGTGGACAAGCTCAGGACCGTCCTGGACATAATCCGCGAGCTGGAGAAGGAGTTTGACATCGTCGCGGTGGAGCGCGTGATTGAGGATGCCAAGCGCTACGACATCGACGAGCAGGACTGCCGGCGATACATCGACGAGCTGCTCAGGAAGACCTCCGACCTCTACGAGCCCAAGCACGGATTCGTGAAAATCGTGAGGCAGAAAGTGGATTGATGCCATGAACAAACAGCTCGTGCTCATCCTCCTCCTTTTCCTCGCAACGCAGCTGCTTGGAATCTATGTGGGGGTGAACCTCATACTCGCAGCACAGCAGCTCCCGGACCTGCAGAACTTTAATGTTGCGCCAGGCGGAGATTCGGGAAGCCCGGCAAGCTCCGCGTTCTTCCTCCTATACGTCCTGGCAGGCGCAGTGATGATGATTCTGATACTGAAGTTCTACCGCGGGCTCATGCTCTTCAAGCTGATAGAGGCGGCAACCCTATTCATCGCCTCCAACATAATCTTCTACGTAATCTTCCTCACCTTCTCCGTCCCGTTCGAATGGCTCTGGTCCATCATCCTCTCAGGCGCGCTCACGCTCCTCAAATTCTTCAGGCCCGAGGCGAAGAACTTCGCCGCAGTGTTCGCGGCGGCAGGGGTTGGCGCGGTCTTCGGATTCTCGCTCGACATCATGCCGGCAGTCCTCTTCGTCGCAGGCCTCTCCCTCTACGACTTCCTCTCGGTCTTCTGGACCGGCCACATGGTCTACATGGCGAAGGAGCTCAGCAAGAAGAACCTTTCATTCTCGGTCGCTGCGACCACGACCGAATATTCGGAAGAGACCGGGAAGCCGGAAAAATCCACCCTTGAATTGGGGACGGGCGACCTCGCCATCCCGCTTATGCTCGCAGTCTCATCCTTCAAGATCTCCTCCAACATCCTCGACCCGCTCTTCGTAGCGCTCGGGGCGGCCATAGGCCTTCTCGCCGTCCTCTGGTATGTCACCCACAGGCGCACCTTCCTCCCCGCGCTCCCGCCGATTTGCTTCTCCGCGCTCATATTCCTCGCGCTCGCCAAGCTATTTATTACGGGCTGATGAAGGTCTGATGGCATGGGAATGAGAATAAGCGTCATAGGGAGCGGCTACGTGGGGGCCGTCACGGCCTCCTGCTTTGCGGAACTTGGGAACACCGTCACCTGCATAGACGTCCTAAAGGAGAAAGTCGATTCCATAAACCGCGGCAGGCCGCCAATCTACGAGCCGGGGCTCGGGGAGATGATGGCGCGCAACCTGAAGGCGAAGAGGCTCAGCGCAACCCTGGACCTTGCGGCCGCGGCCAAAAATTCCGACATCACATTCATCTGCGTCGGCACCCCCTCGCAGGAGAGCGGCGAGACCGACCTCTCCTACGTCCGCGGCGCGGCTGCGGGCATAGGGAAGGCCATAAGAAGGAAGAAAACCTTCCACACAATCGTGGTGAAGAGCACCGTCCCCCCGGGCACGAGCGAGGAGGTTGCGAAAATACTCGCAAGGGAGAGCGGGAAGAAGCCGGGCAAGGGCTTCGGCGTCTGCATGAATCCAGAATTTTTGCGCGAGGGATGCGCGGTCGAGGATTTCATGAAGCCCGACCGCATAGTGGTTGGGAGCATGGGCGCAAAGGAGGGGAAAATCCTCGCCTCGCTCTACTCCCGCTTCAAATGCCCAAAACTGATGGTCGACCTGCGCACCGCCGAGATGATAAAGTACGCGAGCAATGCCTTCCTTGCGACGAAAGTTTCGTTCATAAATGAGATGGCGAACATCTGCCAGCGCCTCGGGATAGACGTCTACACTGTGGCCGAAGGCATTGGCTACGACCAGAGGATAGGCAGGCGCTTCCTGAACGCGGGCGCGGGCTGGGGAGGAAGCTGCTTCGGCAAGGACGTGAAATCACTGGTGCATGTTGCAAAGTCTGCCGGCTACAAACCTGCGCTGCTCGAGTCAACGGTTTCGGTGAACGAATCGCAGCCGCTGCGCCTGATTGAGATTCTGCACGACGAGCTGAAAGTCCTCAACGGAAGGCGCATTGCGGTCCTCGGCCTCGCATTCAAGTCCGATACCGATGACATGCGCGACGCGCCATCAATCAAGGTGATTCACGCGCTTCTGCGGTTGGGTGCGCACGTAACCGCATACGACCCCCAGGCGATGGAAAACGCGCGCCGAATCTTCCATGGTCACAGCATCTCGCTCGCGAAAAGTTCGCATGAGGCGCTGAAAGGCGCTGACGCCTGCCTCATTCTCACGGAATGGCAGGAGTTCGCGAAGCTCGGCGCAAAGGACTTCAGGGTAATGAGGAACCCACTCGTAGTCGAGGGGCGCAAAATCCTCGAAGGAAAAATCCCGGGAATAACTTACCGCGGGATAGGGAGGCTTCCCTATGGCTGAGCGAATCCTGGTGACCGGCGGCGCGGGTTTCATAGGCTCGCACCTGTGCGAATCGCTTGCGAAGAAAGGATATGAGATTGTCGCGCTCGACAATTTCGCAACCGGCAAGAGGAGCAACCTCAGGAAAATCCCCGTGAAGCTCATCAAGCACGACATTACCAAGCCGTTCGCGAAAAAATTGGCGAGGCTCGGCAAATTCGATTTCGTCTTCAACCTCGCATCCCCCGCCTCGCCAGTCGACTACCAGAAGCTCTCAATTCCCACCCTCCTGGTCGGCTCGCTCGGGATGAAGAACTCTCTGGACTTCGCAAAGGCGAACAGCGCAAGGCTCCTCCAGGCATCCACCTCCGAAGTCTATGGCGACCCGCTCATCCACCCGCAAACCGAGGGCTACTGGGGGAACGTGAACCCAATCGGCCCGAGGAGCTGCTATGACGAGGCGAAGCGCTACGCCGAATCACTGTGCATGGCATACGCAAGGGAGGGGACGCCCGTTGTTCTCGCAAGGATATTCAACACCTATGGCCCGAGGATGCGGCTCGATGATGGCCGCGTAGTCCCGAACCTCGTGGGCCAGGCACTCAGGAATGAGCCGCTCACCGTTTATGGCGACGGTTCCCAGACCAGAAGCTTCTGCTACGTGAGCGACCTGGTTGAAGGCCTCGAGAAACTAATGTTCTCAAGCCTCCAAGGCGACGTTTTCAACGTCGGCAACCCCGAAGAGCATTCAATCCTAGAATTCGCGCAGCTCGTGAAGCAGCTCACGGGCGCCTCCTCCGAGATAACCTATCTTCCGCTCCCGCAGGACGACCCGAAGAGGCGCAAGCCCGACATCTCGAAGATTAAGGCTGCGCTCGGCTGGGAGCCAAAGGTTAAATTAGAGGACGGGATGAAAGAGACCATAGCGTGGTTCAAGAAGGAAGTCAGGAAGAACAAGAAAAAAGAGGCATTGCAATGAAGGCAATCATACTCGCAGCGGGGAAGGGCACGAGGCTGAAGCCCCTCACCTATGGCATTCCGAAGCCGCTCCTCCCTGTCGGGGGCAAGCCGGTAATCGACTACGTGATAGACAACCTGATGACCGCGCGCGGCGAAATCAGCCAGATTTTCGTAGCCGTTTCCTACATGAAGGAAGTGATTGAGAACTATTTGAAGCACGTGCCCCGCGACCACCTCTCCATCGAGACAGTGACCACGCTTGGCTGGGAGACGGGGGGCGACCTCCAGACGATCGTCGTTGAGAAGGACATAGCCGAGCCCGTGATAGTTGCATACGGGGACAATGTCACCGACATAAACATAGGCGAGATGCTGAAGTTCCACAGGAAGAGCGGGAAGCTCGCGACCATTGCGCTATTCCGCGTCCCCTGGGAAGAGGTCGACAGGTTCGGCATCGCAGAGGTCACTGCGGATTCGCTCGTCTCCTCCTTCATTGAGAAGCCCACGCGTGCGCAGGCCAAGTCGAACCTTGCGAATGCCGGATACTACATCCTCGAGCCTTCCGTCCTCGAGGCAATCCCGCACAAGAAGGTGAAGATAGAGCACGCGGTATTCCCGACCCTCGCACAGGAGGGGCAACTCGCGGCCTTCATCTACAACCCGAGCTACTGGCTCGACATCGGGACCATAGACGCCTACCGCAAGGCGAACAAGATGATGGAGGGCATACTGCCCCCGGAAAAGAACGGCGGCCACTGAGGAGCGCGCTTCTCGTCATCGTAGGCTCGTTCAGGCCTTCACTTTTTCCATGCTCCTTTTCCTCGTCGAATAAATCTTCTCGAGCCATTTCACCACGTCCTTATCCGTCAAGAGTTCCCTTGCATCGCCTATCAGACGCATAGTCGTCTCTCTCAAATAGCGCTCACCATGACCGTGCACCGTTATCCTCGTCTTGCTTTTGCCCTCCACCCAAGCGCCTTTCCCCTTTTCCAGGTCTGAGACTTCGATTTCCCATATCGCCAAAAGTGCGCGGCATCCGCCCGTTTCTTCCGAATAATTCTCACCAGCGATGTTCGCAGCGTCCATCTCAGGGCTTATTGTCACGGATATTGAATTCGTAGTCCAAGACCCCTTACCCATGAACAACTTAATGGTCACAGCATCCCCAGACGAGCCTATGTCCATACATGTGGCCGCTCTTACATTCGCCCCAAAGAACGTTTTTCCGACCAGGCCATGTCTATCCAGCAACGCAATCCGCTCCTTTTCTTCCGGAGTAAACCCGGTATTAGCCCATGCTGCCATCAATCATCACCTTGCGCTCAAGTTTCCGCAATCCAACGCCAAAACCCTTCGGCGGACAGGGTTAACCCCGGAAACGGCATACCCGTCGCCCGTATGCTTATATAGCGGAAACTCGCGGCATTAGCGGTGACACGGTGAGGGAAGCACGATTCGGCCTTTATCATCATGATTGCTGGGTCTGCAGGGCGACCGAGAAGCACTCGGACATCTCGCTGGCCCAGGTTTCATGCAGCCAGATTGGGGCGCATAATGACAAGTTCCTAAGGCACGGGATATTCGGCGTTTCAGCTTCCTCGCCCAGCGCGCTTTCAGAGTTCATGAAGACGGTAGGAAGGCAGCCGGCAATACGCAGGGCGGACATCATAGAGGCCGATGGCACGCAGGCTTTGGCGTACTTCAAGTGGGTTACGGACGCTTCGCCTGATGACCTGCTCGCGGGCAAAGGCTGCGTGCTTATCGGCGAAAGTGTCGAGAATGGATGCGAGTCTTATCACGTCGTAAATCCCGAAGCGAGCATGCTTTCAGAGGCGATAGAGCAGGTGAAGGGCATAGGCGTGCTCAAGGTCAAGCGGCTCGGGGAATACAAAAAGCCAAAGCACAGAAAGGCAACCGAAAAGCAGATGCAGGCGCTCAGGCTCGCGGTCAGCAGCGATTACTACGCATTTCCGAGGAAAGCCCGGCTTTCGGAGCTTAGCGCGGCAGCCGGCATCTCGAAGGCGGCATTCCACAAGCTCCTGAGAAGGGCAGAGGCGAACTTCATACCCGCCAGGGTCTTCGAAAAACAATAGGGCGTTCCCTACATAAGGGGGCTTTTTATAAACCCAACGCCATAACCCCTCTCTATGACTTCTCCGCTGGATTACGAGAAGCTACTGGACAGGGGCTATGCGCTCATCCCCGCGAAGACCACAAGCGGCGAGCGCTTTGAGATCCCAATAGTGGAAACCCTGCAGCAGGGGAACAAGACTTTCATAAAGAACTTCGACTCCATAATCGGAAAGCTCAGGCGCGACCCCAAGCTCCTGATGAAATATTTCACCAAGGAGCTCGCAATTCCCGCGACCATCGAGGGCTCGCGCCTCGTGCTCCACGGGAAGTTCTCCGACCGCGCGCTCAACGACAGGCTCAAGGCCTTCACCGAGATATTCGTCCTGTGCAAGGAATGCCACAAGCCCGACACCAAGATAATGGAGGGCGAGCACGGGGGGAAGATGCTCGTGTGCGAGGCATGCGGCGCCCGCGCTCCGATAAGGGGAAGATGATGATATGGCATGCATAACCGCAGGGATTGGCGCTTCAGGCGCAGCGAGGGCTGATTGCTGATGGCATACCGCCCGCACCACCCGCCCACCGAGGAATTCACGCGCGTACGCGTCCCACATGAGAGCGATGGCGAGATGCTCGGCATCGTGGAGGGCCTGATGGGCGCCTCGCGCCTGCTCATTAAATGCGCTGACGGGAAGGAGCGCATGATACGCATCCCGGGGAAGATAAGAAGGAACATCTGGGTGAAGACCGGCGACATCGTGATTCTCAAGCCTTGGTCCATAGAGGCGGACAAGAAAGGCGACCTCGTCTGGCGCTACACGAAACTCCAGGCCGAATGGCTCAGGCGCAAGGGGATTCTGAAGGACTAGTTCTCGGTGGTTCTGTTTGGCTCTTCGCCGCTCTAAAAAGAAGCTCCCCGCCCGCGAAGACAAGATGATGAAGGAGAAGAGCAAGATTGAGGAGGGTGTCTTCGACCGCGCCGTCTTCATGATTTTCTACGGCCTGCTGAACAAGGGGATAATCTCATCGCTCGACTACCCGATTGCGACCGGGAAGGAGTCCGACGTCTACCGTGCGACCTCTGGGAAGCGCTTCGAGGACCAGTCACAATATATGGCTGCCAAGATATTCCGGATTGAGACCGCGAACTTCATCCACATGCAGGACTACCTCTTCGCCGATCCGCGCTTCTCGCACGTGAGGCGCACCAAGCGCGAGGTCATCTATGCCTGGTGCCAGAAGGAGTTCAGGAACCTGCAGATATGCGCGCAGGCGAATGTCCCTGCGCCGAAGCCCTTCTTCTTCAGCAAAAGCGTGCTGCTCATGGAGTTCATCGGCGAGGAGGGAATCCCCGACTCCACCCTGAAGGCGGTCGGCTCCGAGGACCCGGAGAAGGACTGCGAGACCATACTCGGCTACATCCGCAGGCTTTACCGCGCGGGCCTCGTCCATGCGGACCTCAGCGAGTTCAACATCCTGATGCATGGCTACCCCAATCCCGTCCCCTATTTGATAGACTGCGGCCAGGGAGTCGTGCTCGGGCACCCGAAGGCGAAGGAGTTCCTTGAGCGCGACATCAGGAACGTCCTCCGCTACTTCAAGCATTACGGAGTGAAGAGGGACGCAACGGAAATACTTGAATGGGTTAAGAAGTAGCTCACACTCTCATCTTGAGCGCCAATGCCTTCCCCGCATTGGACGCTGTCCGCTTCCACATCCTTGCCAAAAAGCGCATCTCCCGCCGCGCATATGTGTTGTTAGTGTAGTAAAGCCCATGGCCGCTGAAGCGTGTCAGGTCCGCCTCCACCCCAAACTCTGCGCGGAGGTACTCCTCGAGCATCTTCGCCTCAATGGAGCGAACCCCTGGGAAACAGTCGTTTTCACCCTGCACGCACACCTCCTTTGCGAATGAGAGCGCAAGGAGCGGCTTTGCGAACTCCTTCGGATAGCCCGTCAGACGGATTCCTTCCGCAAACGCACTTCCGAACGGGCCGGAGAGGCTGACGAACGCCTTCCCAAACTCTGTTGCGAACTCTCCGCGCACCAAGCGGCGCGAGAACGAATCCACGAAATGGCGCAGGGCGAACGTGTTCAGGTCGCACATCGGCAACGGCGTCCGCACCGGAACCTCCCAGTCTATGAGGTTCATGAGGCTGCCCCTTTCAGGCACTAGGGCGTTGTAGGGCGAAAGGTCCGGATGCGAGAGACTATTCGGGAGCTCCAGGCTCTCATGCGCATCAAAAATCCCCTCAAAGCCTGCTTGCAGGGCCGCGGCCGCCTTCCCTTTAAGCGACAGCACTGAGGCAACCCCTGAAATGATTGGATTCACCCTTTCCGCAAACATCCCGGCTGAAACCGTTTCGAACCCCTTTGGCGTTGAATAGAGCAGTCTTAGCGTCGAGCCCAAACGCCTGAAAACCCCGGAATTAAAACTGTCGTATCCAGTTTCCCCTGGCTTGAATCCCGCGTTCATCTCCGCTACCGGCCTGCCGCCCAGAGGCGACTCGAAGTAGGCGAAAAAATCTCCAATCCTTGCAGTTCCCAGCGGCCTCGGGATGTGCCTGGCGAGGCGCGGGCTGACCTCCGCGCGCAGCTCTTTCAATGCCCGGCTCTCCTTCACGAACGAGTCGCCTCTTCTCATCTTTGCAATAAGCACGGGTTCCGCAGCTGAGCCGTCGTATATTATGGCCACTGCCTGGCACAGCCGGGCATGCCTCTTCCTGCCCGAAGGAATGAGCCTGCAACCAAGCTTTTTCGGCTTCCGCTCCAGCCCAAGCGAAGCCCAATTTTTTTGAACATGCGGCAGCAAGTCCGGAATCATCAAAACATATTATGGAAGAAGTATTAAAATGGGTGGAGGCTGCAAAATAAGCTTGGTCGCAATGTTCTCACTCCGAACCTACTGGAACTATCGTGAGCTCATCTGGAACCTCGCTGCCGCGGACCTCAAGAACCGCTACAAGAACTCCGCGCTGGGCTTCCTCTGGTCCTTCATGAGCCCTCTCCTAATGTCCCTCGTGCTCATCTTCGTCTTCATGCAAGTATTCAAGTTCACGATTGACAACTACCCGCTTTACATCATCTCAGGCATCATACCGTGGCGCTTTTTCGGCTATACGGCCAACACCATGCACTCCGTAAAGCTCTATTCCAGCCTCATACGTAAGATTTACTTCCCGCGCCAGGTCCTGGTTTTCTCCGCATGCCTGTCCGCACTCATCTCCACATCCATAGAGTTCGTCCTCCTCCTTCTCATCTCCATTGTGCTCGGAGGCAACATAACCGCATGGATTCTGCTCGTGCCGGTCTTCCTTGCAGCCCAGTTTTTCCTCGTCCTTGGCATCTCGTACGTGATTGCCGCCCTTTTCGTATTCTACCGCGACCTGCAGCACATCTGGGAAGTGTTCCTGCAGGTTGCATTCTACGCCGCCCCAATAATCTACCCTGCTACGCTCATCACGCAGTCCTCCCCGTACTACCTCGTCCTGCTCGCGAACCCCATGAGCCATTTCATAATCACCTATCGCCACCTCTTCATGTACGGTGATGCGCCCGCCCTCGGCTCCATCATAGGCATAGCCGCATTCACCGTATTTGCCTACGTCGCCGGCCTCCTGGTCTTCAAGAAGTTCGAGCCCCGCTTCGCGGAGGAGGTCTGAGATGAACCCTATCGAGCTAAGGCGCGTGAGCAAGCATTTCCGCCTCCCACATGAGAAGCGCACGACGCTCTTTTCCGTAGTTGGTGGCCTCCTGCTCGGCAAGCACCAAAGCTTCGAAGATTTCTGGGCGCTCAGGGACATAAGCTTCGCGGTTGAGGAAGGCGAGGTCCTTGGAGTGGTCGGCCGCAATGGCAGCGGTAAGTCCACGCTCCTGCGCATAATAGGCAACATCTACCAGCCGACCTCGGGCACGGTTTCCGTCCGTGGGCGCATCATTCCGTTCATAGAGCTGGGCGTCGGCTTCCAGGAGGAGCTGAGCGGGCGGGAGAACGTCTATCTCTACGGCTCCATACTCGGGCTCCCGAAGCGGACAATAGATGTCAAGTATAACGAGATTGTCGAGTTCGCCGAGCTCACAGATTTCATGGACCTTCCGCTCAAGGATTACTCCTCGGGCATGAACATGCGCCTTGCATTCGCGACGGCAACCATCGCGGAGCCGGATGTCCTCCTCATAGACGAGGTCCTGGCTGTCGGCGATGCCGAGTTCCAGAAGAAATGCCTGGACAAGATGGAGGATTTCAGGCGCAGGAGCAGGGCCATCGTCTTCGTTTCGCATGACGCCGCGCAGGTGGGAAAGCTCTGCAGCAGTGCCTTGCTGCTCAGCCACGGGAAGGCGCATGCCCTCGGCGAGCCTTCCGAAGTCCTGAAGGAATACGAGTCGCTCCTGAAGAACGAGGAGGCGCAGCACGCCGGGAAATGAGCAATGGCAGCCATGCCCTGCAGGCAAAGTGATGAAAATGCAGCCCATCTTGGAAGGCAAACGCAACGAATACGTCATAAGCCTGCCGACGCGGCACATAGACTGCCCGGTCTGCGGGAAGAGCGAGAAGCTGCCGGTCTATGTCGAGCATTCAACCCTCGTCCGCTGCAGGACGTGCGGCCTGCTTTTCTACGACCCGCAGCCGACCCCGGAAGCCATCAGGGAGTATTATTCCTCACCTATCGGCTACATCGACAGCATAGACAAGGAGCTTGAGAAGAAGCGCGCGGACCCGCACGCATTTGATGCACTGCACGCGCAGGCCATGGAGCGGATTGAGCGCTTCCACCCGGAGAAGGGGACGCTGCTGGACGTGGGGTGCGCGCACGGCTTCTTCCTTGACTATGCGAGGAAAAGGGGGTGGAAGGTCAGGGGCGTGGAGCTTGCGCGCAAGACCGCGGATTACGCAAAAAAGGAGTTCGGGCTTGACGTCGTGAATTCGAGCCTCATAGATGCCGGGTTCCCGGAGGGCTCATTTGACGCGGTGGTGATGCTCGAGGTGCTGGAGCATGTGATGGACCCGGTCGCGGAGCTCCGCGAGATTGCCAGGGTTCTGCGAAAGGGCGGGGTGGTCTACATCACGACCCCTAATTTCGACAGCCTCACCTCAAGGGAGTTCAAGCAGGCGTGGGAGTGCAAGTCCTACCCGAATCACCTCTTCTATTTCACGCGCAACTCAATCAATGCGCTGCTCAGGAAGGCCGGGCTCGAGCCCGTCCACCTGGCATCCGAGGAGGGCAGGTATCCTACGCCGGGCGCGGACGCGGAGATACTGAAGCGCAAGCTCGGGGTCTCGGATGCCGAGTCCAAGGGCATGCTCAAGTGCCTGTATGAAAGCGGCCTCGGCCCCGAGTGGGAGATAGTCGCGCGCAAAAATTAGGGATCACTTCTTCTCGCCGGCTTTTGCGAGGATTAGCCTCCTTATCTGGAGCGTACCGGTGCGGTTGCCGGAGTAGGTGGTGAGGTTCAGTGAAACCATTCTTGAAGCGCGCGGAAGCCCGAACTCGAACCGCAGCCATTCCCTTGCAGTGAAATCGCCGTCCAGCAGGGTTCCGGACTCCGGGTCGCCAAGCTCCATGTAAATCCCGTCATCCGAGCCCATGGCCTCGACCACCAGCATGTGTTCGGCATTGCCGAGCCCGTTAAGCGTTAGCACGATTCCAGCGTAGGAGTCTCTGGAAGGAACGCTTATTGAGATGGTCTCGCCCACCCTCACCTCCGTGCCTGGACTTGCCTTAGTCCCTGCGATGGAGAGCATGCCGTTCCGCGAGGTCCTGGCTGGCGGCTCGAGCCTGTCAATCTCCACCAGCTCCGGCAATCTGATTGACTGCGCGCCCACCCTCTTCCCCGCCTCCCAGCCGGGCTCCAGCATGAATCCCCATTTGCCCATGAAAACCTTCCGCGAGTGGGTGAACGCCTCGGGCTTGTTGATTCCCCCGCTGAGCTTCCCCTCGTGGTGCACGAGCACCGCGCTCGGCTCCACGGCCAGCTTCCACCCCCTCCACCGCGCGGCAAAGCCCTGGTCCACATCATCAAAATAGAAGTAATACTCCTCGTCAGGCAGCCCTATGTCGACAAGGGTTTCGCGCTTTATGAGCGTGCACGTATAGGGCAGGAAAGCGGGCGTTTCGCCCTCCCTGGTGATCGGGTGGGACCTGCCGTCGCTGCCAAGCCCCATGCCGAGGGACTGCACCCTGCCGTCCGGATATACCAGCTTGGGCGCCACCATCCCGATGCGCGGGTCGGACTCGGCCTTCTCAACCATGCGCTGCAGCCACCCGCCGTCCTCCGCAGGCGCCTCAACATCCGTGCCATATGCCAGGCAGTAGTCGAACGAATGCGCCAGCGCATGCCTCAACCCGACATTCAGCGTCCCCGCGTAGCCTACATCCCCTTCAGTCCGCAGGAAGACCATGCCTTCAAGGCCCTTCAGGTATTCCACGGTGCCGTCGCTGCTGCCCCCGTCCACCACAATCACGGTGTGCGGGTAGCCGGCCTTCGCGAGCCGTTCAAGGCATTTCGGAAGATACTTCATCCCGTTGTAGGCCGTGATGACCACTGCGACCGTCTTCGGCTTTCCCTGCATGCCCCTATTTGGGAGTGCTTATTATATTTATTGAACAGGAATATGCATCCGCTGGGATGCGGAAAGCAGGAGGGCATTTGATGGACGCATTATGCATGGAATTCAGCCTGAGGTGCCTTGCGGAAGAAGTGGAAGGGAAACGTGTGCTTGAGCTCGGCGCCATGGATGTGAACGGGAGCGTCCGCTCCGTGCTTATGCCCCTGAAGCCGGCCGAGTACGTCGGAGTGGACATGGAAAAGGGCCCAGGCGTGGACGTTGTCTGCCGCGGGGAGGAGCTCGTAAAGAAGTTCGGGAAGAACAGCTTTGACACCGTCGTCTGCGTGGGCACGCTTGAGCACGTCGAGTACTGGCGCGAAACCATCTCGAACATGAAGGGCGTCTGCAAGCCAGGGGGGGCGATAGTGCTCACCACCTGCTCCCCGGGATTCATATTCCACGGATACCCGCACGACTACTGGCGTTTCACCCTCAAAGACCTTGAAAAAATATTCTCGGATTTCAAAATCGAGCGCCTCGAGGAGGAAACCACGGTGCGCGAAGTGATGATAAAAGCAAGAAAGCCGGCGCGATTCATCGAGAAAAGCCTTTCCGGCATAAAGCCATACCGCGTCCGCAAGAGTGATAAGTCGCGGAAGCGCATTTTGGAGGTCGGCTGCGGGGGAGGGCTCAAATCTCCGGAGATGTGGCTGCGCGGGGACGTGACTGGAATCGACATCTCTGAAGAGGCGCTTGAAATGGCGCGCAATTATTTCCCACACGCCACGTACCTCAATATGAAGGCGGAAAAGCTCTCCTTCCCGGACTCATCATTTGACGAGGTCCACCTCAGCCACTCCCTTGAGCACGTTGAGGATGAGGACAGGACACTGGATGAGGCGTCTCGCGTGCTGAAAGCCGGTGCCAAGCTTTTTGTTGAGGTTCCGCACCACGCGTCCGAGAATTTCTTCTCGCTCATAAACCCCGGCTACTTCAAGCAGACCGGGCACAGGCGCGTCTTCACCGAGAAAATCATCGTGAGGAAGCTGAACGCGCACGGCTTCGAGGTCAGGCGTGCAACATACCACCGCTTCATAATGAACGTTTACCTTGCAGGCCTTTTTCTCAGTGGAAACAAGATTGCCAACCAGCAGGGGGCTCCGGTGAAGGAGGGCGGCGAGACCAAGGCGGACCGCATCTGCCGTTTCATAATGCTCATCTCGAATGTGCCCGTGGAGCTTGTCCGGGGCTCACTCGGGAAAGAAGGGGTCAAAGAGATGGAGGAGGCCTTCGGCATGCCCCTGCAGGACATCGCACTTTTCCTCGCCGCTGCCGATGCGGTCGGGACGCGGCTCTTCCCGGAAGCCATGCGCCTCGAATGCGTGAATGTGGGCGGGAAGGCTGAGCAGAAAGCGGAGGACATCAAGTGGGAGTCCCTTCCTCCTGTTCCGAAGAAGCTGTTTTCCGGTTCGGGCATCCGTGCCGAGCTCGCGCTGAAGAACTACGACTGCGTTGCCACCCAGCTTGTGCAGGCGAACGCGAAGCTTGCGCATGTCATAGCCAAATACGGGGAGCAGGAGAGGCACTACTCGAAAGAGTCTGCAGAGCTGCGCAGGCAGCTGGAGCGCGCCCGCCGCCACTCCCCAACGCACCACGTGCGGAAAGCTTATTCGTGGCTCGCTCCCCGCATCGCGCTTAGGACGCGCGCACGGAAGTGTTACTCATGGTTAAATGGCCGGCGTGCACGGTAATCACCGTCAACTGGAACGGCAAGCAGCATCTCGCCGACTGCCTGCCATCGGTCCTTGCGCTGGACTACCCCAAGAAGCTCCTTGAAGTGATAGTTGTAGACAATGCCTCAACCGACGGTAGCGTGGACTTCCTGCGGAAGAGCTTCCCATCAGTCCGCGTGGTGGAGACCGGTGCGAACCTGGGTTTTGCCGGAGGCAACAACGCCGGCGTCAAGCACGCCAAGGGAGAGATAATCGCCCTCATAAATTCGGACGCCAGGGCAGACCCGGGCTGGCTCAAGGCGCTCGTCGAGCCCCTCGTTTCCGGGAGCAAGAAGCTCGTGGCCACGAGCTGCCTTAGCACCGGGTGGGATGGCACGGGTGTGGATGCGCCTGTTCCAGTAAGCATCCTGGGCGTGGCGACCGGCTATCCGGTCGGGCTGAAGAAGGCGGAGGATTACCTCGAGCGCAGGCCCGTCCTTCTCCCCGCCGGCAACGGCTGTGCCATACGAAAGAAGGCCTTCGTGGATGCCGGAGGTTTTGACGATGATTTCTTCATGTACCTGGAGGACGTGGACCTGGGCTGGAGGTTCTGGCTCATGGGCTACGAAATTCTCCACATACCCGAGGCAAGGATATGGCACAAGGGGACAGGCTCACGCAAGGAGGCAATGTCCAGGCTTTATGCCATCGCAGAGCGGAACGCACTTTTCGTGCTCATAAAGAACCTCGAAGATGAGACCCTGGCAAGGCTTCTTCCGGCCGCCCTCTGGGTGAAGATACAGCGCTTCCTAAGCTACGCAAACGTGGACATCGAGAGCTACAAATTCGGGAAACCCCGCGACCCAAGGCAATCAATCTCGGTCAATTCCGAAGCATTCACCCCGATAGTGGGCGCAGTCCAGGCGCTTGAGCTTATCGAGAAGATGTTCGCGAAGCGCGCCAAGATACAGAAGATGCGCAAGCGCAGCGACAAGGAGATTTTCAAGCTGTTCGACAGGCCGTTCGATTTCCAGTCATTCGATAAGGGGAGCATCAAACTGCAGCACTCCATGCTTAGCGCAATGGGCTGGGACATCAGGCCACTCCAGGCAACGCCCGAGGAGCTTAGGGGGCTGCACGACATCATCGACAAGCAGAACAGGGAATTGAGGGGCGTGCTGCGCAAATACGAAGAGCAGGAGCAGAGGCACAATGCCGAGGTGAAGCGGCTGCTCGAGTGGTCCGAGCCCAGAATACCGGTTCTCAGCCACGCCTACCGGAGAGCATTGCCCCACCTCAGGCGAGCCAAATCTGCGGTCAAGCGAGTGGTCAGGCGCTGAGTGGTATTATGGTCCCTCCGCTGGTTTCAATCATCACCGTGAACTGGAACGGGAAGGAGCACCTTAACGGCTTCTTCGAGTCAGTCCGAAATCTTGACTATCCGCAGGGCAGGCTTGAAGTCCTGATGGTTGACAATGGCTCCAAGGACGGCAGCGTGAAACTCACCCATAAGCATTTTCCGTGGGTTAAGCTAATTGAGATGGGCAAAAACCTCGGATTCGCAGAAGGGAACAACTTAGGGATAAAGGAAGCTAACGGCGAGTACGTGCTTCTCCTGAACAACGACGTCGTAGTGGACCCGAAGCTCGTGAAGGCGATGCTCGCCTGCTTTTCGGGCAAGTCGGTTGGGGGAGTTGGCGCAAAGGTGCTCCGCTGGAATGAGAGCAACCCGCCATACGACAAAGCTAACAGCATCTCAACCTCATGGCTGAAGGTCAGTCCGGAAACCGGGATGCCATGGAATTTCAACGATGAGAGGCAGAAAGCGGAAATTGACTACCTTCCAGGCTGCGCAATGATGATTAAGCGCGAGATTTTAGGCAAGTTGGGGGGCTTTGACCCGGCTTATTTTGCTTACTTTGAAGAAACCGACCTTTGCGCAAGGATGATCAAGGCAGGCTACCGCCTCATTTACGCGCCGGATGCAGTTGTCTGGCACAAGGTGATGGGCTCAACAAAAAAGAAAGCAAATGTGGCAAAACAAACAACGCCTGCTTCTGTTTTCGAGTCCGGCCCATCAAACTTCAACCAAGTAATGATGGCAAGAAACAGGCTCAGGTTTGTTCTGAAGAATTTTGATGCAACCGCGCTCCCAAAATTTGCACTGCTCTATGCGACTGACCTTCTATTCAAAATCATCAATATCGCAATTTTCAAGCCAATTATGGCGTTGAGGTATTGGGCAGACTGGCAGGGCTGGAAGGAGTATGAACACTTTGAGCGGGCGTATTGGGACGAGGCAAAGTTCATATGGTCTGGCGTTTTCTGGAATTTTATTCATTTGCCTGAAACCACGCGGGCTAGGCGCCGCGATTTTGGGCGAATCAGCAATCGCCAATCCTACAACCGCAACCTCCCGCTTGCAGAGGTGCCAAATCGCATTAGTGGCATGCGGAATGGGGAAACAAGCGTAATAGTCATACCCTCAATCTCATGGTTCTTCCCGTTGCACCAGCGGATACACCATTTTGCGGCCCTCTTTGCAAGAAACGGCTGCGATGTGCTCTACATAGAGCCTGAGCGGCACAGGGAGAATCACTTCGCCAAACAGTTCCTTGAGGTCTGGTACCCAACGACTGGCGCAGGCAACATTTTCCAGCTTGCAACCGCAGCCAAGCTCAGCATGACCTTCAGATGGCCAATCCAAATTGCATCAGCCATTATGCGCAAGCTGGGCATTTTTGGCTTTTGGCATAAGGTGAGGGGAGGAGCAGAATCCAAGTTGTTCAAAACCCAGTATGAAGCGAAGTTCACGGAGTATGCAACAGCTAAAAGCAAAGTCGCATTTTACCAGATACCATACAAGACCGAATACGTCCCGATGCTGAAGGAGCTTGGCTACAAGATTGTTTACGACATGGTGGATGAGGTCGCAGAGTTCAAGGGATCCCCTAGCTACTTCAGCAGCGGAGAGGGTTACCTGCTCAAGAATGCAGACGTCGTGCTCACCACGGCGAAGCCCCTCTACGAGCGCGCGAAGAAATACAACAAGAATGTCCTGCTAGTGCCAAACGGGGTCGAATACCCGCATTTCGTGAAGGCGAGAAGCAACCTTCCACGGCCTGCGGATATGCCGAAATCCAAGAAGCCCGTGGTCGGCTATTACGGTGCCATCTGGAACTGGTTCGACATAAACCTCCTGGAATATCTTGCGAGGAAGAGGCCAAATTACAACTTCGTGCTCCTGGGCACCCTTTACCCGGCTTACAAGCACAGGATTGCACGGCTGGAAAACGTCCATTACCTTGGCGAAAAGCCTTACTTCGAACTGCCAAACTACCTCTCACATTTCGACGCAGCAACCATAATGTTCCGGGAGAGCAAGCTCACAAAATCCGTCAACCCGGTGAAAGTCTTCGAATACCTGGCAGGGGGGAAGCCCGTTGTTTCCACCTATTTGTCCGAGCTGAACGGCTTCCCGGAAGTCACCTTGGCGCACGATAAGGAGGAATTTCTTGCGGCACTCGACAAGACGATTGGGCATAAACCAGACCTGAACACAATAGACGCATTCCTAAAGGATAAAACCTGGGATGCGCGTTTTAATTCCGCTCGGAAGGCGCTAAGGTCGTAGTAATGGGTGAAACCAGCGAATCAAACGTGATGCTTAAGCCGTTGTTCATGGATGAAGTATTCGAATCACTGCCCAACACTGCAACCGTGCTCGACTTGGGTTGCGGGAACGGGAGCTTTGACTATTCAAACTACAAGTTTTCAATAAAGGCAGTTGACGTAGCGGAGCCGAGCAAACCCATGCCGCCTAACGCGGAGTTCAAGAAATGTGACGTAATATCGCTTCCATTTGAGGCGAACACATTTGACGTTGTGATTGCCAACTGGATTCTCGAACACGTCGCGGAGCCGGAGAAAGTGCTTGCCGAAGTCGGCAGGGTTCTGAAGGACGACGGATTGTTTTATGTCTCAATTCCCGATGGTTCGGGGTTTGACGACAAGTTGTACCGCTGGCTTTACAATGGCGGCGGGCACCTCAACAAATTCAAGTTCGAAGGCTTCCGCGCGCTGGCCGGGAAATCAGCTGGACTTACCCTGGTTGCGTACTCTGATTGGTACTCTGGCTTTACTTATCTCCGGACTCCGTCCCAGGAGGCGCGCATATACCTTAAAGAGACGCTCATGCGTGTCACCTACCTTTTGCCAAATATCATCGTGAATGCTGTCCAGCAGTCAGTAATCTGGTTCGCGAGGAACTCGGATAAGAAAATTGGCACACATCTGAGCAGGTGCGGCTGGATACTGCTCTACAAGAAAACTGAGAGGACAGAAACGCCAGAAAAGAGGAGCGTCCCTTTCAACGTTTGCCGGAAGTGCGGGGCATCCTATCGTGGGTCACCGCAGCATGGGGTAATGCCATTTCTGAGGACGTTCAAGTGCCCGGGTTGCGGAACCGCAAATCTATTCGTATAGCCCGGTCGCCTCCTACCAAACTCAAGCCGGTTACTGTTGAAATCAAGCGAGTAGGCATCTAGGCACACTCTTTACGGGATTGGAAATGTCTTATATAGATATCTAACGTAACATTCATTCTCAGAATCGCAGCTACGGTGATTTTTTGCCATCGACCATAAGCGTGATCATACCAACGATTAATGAGGAGCGCAGCGTAGGGGAAGTGATAGGTGAACTGCCACGTTCACTAAAGCAGAAATGTGAGATAATAGTTGTCGACTCAAACTCCACGGACCGGACAAGGGAAGTCGCGCGCGCACGGGGGGCCCGCGTGGTAGTGGAGAACCGCAGGGGCTATGGCCGCGCATTCCTTTCAGGCGCCAACGCGGCAAAAGGGGATATCGTCGTGCTTATAGACGGCGATGGCACCTACTCGCTCGCAGAGCTTCCCGCCATCATCAAGCCCATAGTTGATGGAAATGCCGATTTGGTAATCGGCTCGCGGTTCGACGGCAAGATGGAACGCGGTTCCATGCCTACAATTAACTACCTCGGAAACCATTTGTTCGTCTCAATTACAAACCTCCTGTTCAGAACTTCAGTACGCGATTCACATTCGGGCTATCGCGCGATAAGCGCATCTTCGTTGCGCAGCCTCAAGCTTCAATGCAAGGGGATGGAATACGCGACCGAGATGGTGGTTCGTGCCGCACAAAAGCGCCTTAGAATCGCTTCAGTGCCGATAACTTACCGCAGGCGCTCGGGCAGCTCGAAGCTGCATCCCTTCCGGGATGGCGCGAGGCACATGGCGCTCATTCTGAAGCTTTTCCTTTCGCGCCCGTGAATAAAACGCTTTAAGCATATAGTCGCGAGTTAAATCCGACGAAGCAAACCTATTCGAAGAAATATGCACTGCTTGCCAAGTGCCTACTCGCTGCGATAAACATAATATACAGGGTTGCCGTCCCGCTGGTAAAATGTCCGTTCCAAGACAAACGTCATATTCCCCCCTTCAGCCAGTTTGGCCATTGTTTCCCTTCTATGCTTGAATTGCGTAAAGTCATCACTATGGAAAAGGAAGGTCGCGTTTTTCCGGGCCATCAGCGCTTTGGCGCTCTCATTGAACCATGCGTCAGGCTCCGAGGTCCAGCCGAACGCAATCAAGGGCCTTATCCTGCCATTGCTCAAGTATGCTAAATTGCTGTAGAATCCCCAGTCCATCGCGACCACATCGGATGCATTCCGTTCCAGAAGATACTCATTGAGCCCATATATTGCGTCTGAGGTTAGGCCTTTGCCGCCATACGTGGCAATGTCACGCAGGTAACCCGTGCTAATGCCAACTTCGGAAAAGAGCAACAGCGCGAACGCGATTATCACGATTACCACTATCGCTTTCGGTACAATATCTAGCAGGACTGACGCGAACCGTCCAATCACCAGTGGTATCCATGGGTACAAGATAAGCATGTGGTACGGCGCAAAGCCGCTCACAGTGAAGCCGCTAAGGAACATGACGATTGCGAGAAGCCAAATCGGCAAAACGTCGGTGAATGTAATCTTCCTCCTGTAAGCCCTGAAAAGGCAGTAAGCTGCCAAGCCAGCCAAAGCGACCCAGAATGCCTTGACATTCAGGCCATTGAAGTGGACCGTGCCAGCCCCTATCGCAGGCATGCTTCCCACGAGCACCTGGTTCAATTGGCTTAAGCGGATCCCCTGGTTCCCCACAACATCAAGGTTCTGCACTCCACCGGAACTTTTGAAACTGCCATCTAAAATTCCCAGCTTGGCAAGAATTCCCGCGTCGTAGTGCATTACGTTGTAAGCGATGAGCGTTCCTGCCCCCAAAGCAATCAGGAAGACGGCAATTGCCGCCTGCTTAACCGTTGGCAGCGGCTTCGGTCTGTCTACGAGCAGCCAAAGCGCAATGGCAATCAGGAACCAGGTGAATTGCAGGGCAGCATTCACGCCAAGCCCCGCCAGGAGCCCGGCAGCGTACAGATACTTCGCATTTTTTGTCTTGCGGTACATCACCACGGCAAGAAACAAGGTGGCTGCAAATAAGTTGGCCTGCCCGTATATGCTTACCCGCTCAAGGAAAAGGAATGTGGGCGACACCGCAAGCAGCAACGCCACCAATACGGCGGTTTTGCGGTCCCACGTAATCCGGACGGCGAAATACGTTGCATACATTATGAGCAGCGCATAAACCGCATCGGCAAGCCTCAGGGAAAAGCCAGTCGGCCCAAACAGCACGATGAATGGCAATCCCAGGTATGCGCTCACCGGGCCGATATAATCCGTGCATTGGAGCAGCATCGGGTGGCCGAACAAATCAACGCTCCAAACAGCATCTATGCTTTGGCCATTCAGCATCTGGACGGCCGAAGCCAGCATATAAACCTCGTCGCTGTATATGCCTGGGAGATGCGCGTCATAAAGCAGGAACACTGCCATTAGTGCGCTCAGTGCAGCTAAGAAGCAGAACTCCGCAACTTGCATGTTTTTACTGGGAAGGAACTTCCACGCCCTGTTCAAGTCAAAATTCCCGCGTATCCCGAACTCTCGGGCAATGAAATAACCTAAAATCAGCACCAATAAGGTGAAAATTGCACAAGGCAGCACCTGCAGCTGCTGCTTGGTAAAGCCATAGACTAGCGGCACGTCAAGGCGGTATGGGAGTGGAAACATGCTTTCATCGGATATGAGCCGCGCATGGTAAGCGATGGGCGCGTAGTAAAAGTCATATATCGCTTTGGCCGGCACGAATTCCCCCGGCTCGCGCAGGGACATTATCCCGCTTGGCATGTTGAACGCGGTGACAATGTTGCCTATCACGCCCAATAGGTTTACGGACAACGTTAACAACAACAGCAAAACAAAAATGGCCTTAAACCACGAAGTCTTCCATCTCTTTTCTATTGCTGCACCAAGCGCCAAAATCATGAACGGACTTGCGGGCACCAGGTAGCGCGTCCCCCATGCTAGCCAACCGTGCCAATCGGTAAACGCAGAAAATACAATCAGCAGGGGCAGGATCCAGGCAAGAAACAGCACCGCCCCTTCCCGTCTCCTGCGCCACATATCGTATAATCCCACAAGCGAGAGCAAAAGTACCGGCGAATAGATGAAGAGGCCTACTCCGGGGCTGAAAAGAAGGCCGTAAAGCCCGGTCAAAAGCGGGGTGGCGAACCCGGGGTTCGGTCTCAGGGAGGTGGTGAAAACCGAGCCGACCCGCACGTAGTCGTAGAGCGCGTTTACCGCAATCCATGCCGCGAATGGCGCTGCAAAAAATGCTGCGGCAACGAGCTTCTCCCTAAGGCTTCCCCTCCAGGCCCACAGGACATAAAGGCCGAGCGGGAATATGAACATCATGAAATCGTACCGCACGAATGCGGCAAGTCCTGCAAAAAATCCGGCGTAGAATAAGTCGCTGTGCTTTTTTGGCCCCCACAGGTAGTACGCGGCCAATGCAATAAAAAGCGTGACGAGGGGCGCGTTGAATAACGTCTTTGCGTACGGCCAAGCCTGGGTGGCGAACGCGAAAAGCAGGGCCAGGGCAGCCGAAAGCTTTACGGAGTACTTCATTTTTCTTGCAAAAAAGAACACGACTACGACCGTAAGCGCAGTTATGAGCGGATTAAACATGAAGTCTGTAAACGAAAAATACGTAGCAAAATCGGTGAAGTGCGTGAGCTCCGCATTCGGGTTTAGCATTTTTCCCATAATGTAAAATGGGATGAAAAGAAGGCTCTGCCCGAGGCCATACCTCGAATATATTTTTCCTTCCGGGGTGACAAACCATAACCAATTACCTGCCGGATTCGCCCCTTCGAAAACCGGTTTTACTATCTCGAGCGTATGGTACTCGACTATGCTCTCAGTTGAAAGGAAGGTTTCCCAAGCGTCGCTGGAGTAGAAATGGCCTCCTGCTGAAAAAACATATACTGTAACTGCCAGCAGGAAAAGCAGTACTGCCAGCTTTTCTTCGCCCACGGAGAATTTAAGGCTGCTAATAAATATAATGCAATCACTCTGGACTCAAGATGCCCTGTAAAGAAGGTAGGCGACGCTGCCGTCCCGCTCGTAAAACGTCTTCTCCAGCCGCACCGTCCTATTGGATTCATTTACTCCGCGCTCGAAGAACGGGTACAATCCCGTGTTGTACCAGCCGGATGCATTCCTGTTGAAGAAGATATAAACGTACTTCTGGTCCAACAAGTGCTGCTGCAACTGCTTACTAGCCTGCTCCTCCTGGCCCGGGATGTCCGGCCAGTAATGCAGGCTGATGTCCGGAAGGATGCGGCCCCCTGAAAGGAAGTATATCTGGAACAGCATGCCCCAGGCCATCGCAACAGGATGCTCATCAGGATGCTCCCCAAGGTAATCCACAAGTGCATAGACCTGGGGAGTCATTAAATTCGTGCCGCCAGTTTCAGTGATAGCCCGATGAAAACTTACAACTACGGCCAGCTGGGAGAATACCAGCACGGCCAGCATGAGAAGCGCAACGAGCTGGAAGCGCCTGTGCACCTGTGCGAGCGCCGCCCCAACCGCCAGCGTTGCGAATGGCCAGAGCACGATGAGCTGATACGTAATATACCCCACCATAGTGAGGCCGGAAAGCGCAAGAGCCAAAATAGTAATTATCATCGGTGCAGCATCTTGCCTGAAAAATTCCTTCTTGTTTTTTGCCACAAGGAAAAGCACCAGCAAAAGCAGGAATGAGAGTTGGAACGCCAGTGGCATCAGCTGGTCAGTGCTTAATCTATCTCTGGCAACCATGGTTATCTGGAGCGGGTCTATCCCTGCAAGAAGGCCTTTGAAGTTGAAGAGGCTGAGGTCCAATCGGTTCATGACGGTTGCCACTGAAAGGCCGCTTCCACTTCCTGACCAGCCGATTCGGTTGAAAATTCCCCCAGTCGTCGCCGTCACGAAGATTATGGGGATCCCGGTAAGGACGAAAGCTCCGAAGGCAACTGCCAAATGCCGCAATTTAGGCCGTATCCCGTCCAGGAAAAGGAGCGCGAGCAAGCCCATCCCCAGCAGCACCCCGACCGCCTGCATCGCGGTGTTTATTGCAATTCCTGCGAACGCAGCGCTCATCCACAAGTCGCGGGGATTGCGGCCCGTGACGAAGCGGGCCAGAAAGAAGAACGTGATGCTCAGGAACATCGTGACCGGCCCATAGTTATAATAGCCCATCCGCTGGAGGAAGATGAACGTCGGTGAAACTGCCGTGAGGATAATTCCAAACGCCGCAGTCCAAGGGCCAAACCATCTTTTTGCCCCGAAGTAGGCGAAGACAATCGTTAGCCATCCGCAGAGGACGGTTGAGATGCGCAGCGCGAATGGAGTATAGCCAAGTAACGCAATGAACGGCATCGGGAGGTATATCAGCACCGGCCCTATGTAGTCCGTGTATGCATACGCGATGTCCCTCCCGAATATGTTTATCGTGGCTGCATTGAAGATTTGCTGGCCCGTGAGCATAGACACAGTGGGCGTGACCTTGTCGAGCTCATCCCCATACAACCCAGGCAGCTCAAGCTGATAAAGGGAAAAGCCAAGGTAAATTATGGAAACTGCTATTAGAAATGCGAGGTTCCTGCCCTGCTCAGGTGATACCGAGAGCTTGAGATTTACTGGTATGTGCACCATTCACTACCCTCAGCTTCAGAGCCGTGCTCTGTTCTCGACCGCCACCAATTAAAGCATTTCGCAGGCAAATAGCACCATGCGAAAGCTCATCGCAATAATCCCCACGCTTAACGAGCAAAAGGGGCTCCCATTCGTAATACGCGAGCTTAAGGCTGGTGGCGCGGATGGGGTAGTGGTCGTTGACGGCCATTCCACCGATTCTACCGTGAGGGTTGCAAAACAGCTCGGTGCAAGCGTAATTTTCCAGAAAGGCCGCGGGAAAGGAATGGCTTTCAGGACTTTTGTCAGGAAATACCCGATACGCAGCGATGATTTTTATGTGATGATTGATGGCGACGCATCCTACTCCGGCCATGAAATAAGCAAATTCCGAAGTGCGCTCGAGCGCAGTGACGTGGTGTTCGGGAATCGTGGCATACTCGTACATGACGTCAGAAGCCTTATTCACGTGCTTGGGGGACTGGCAATCTCGCTTTTCGGTTCCCTGCTCTTTTTGCGCTACAATCCGGACATTTGCAGCGGTTACGTTGGCTTCAGGGGAAACGCATTGAAGAAGTTGGCATTGCGCTCGCGCACTTTCACGCTCGAGGCCAACATATTTGCCGAGTCCGCAAAGAAGGGGTTGTCCATGTCCCTAGTAAGCGTCTCGTACAGGCGCCGGGAAGGCGTTTCGAAGCTAACGCTTTTTGACGGGCCAAAAATCGTCCTGGCACTGCTGCGGGAACGCTTCCTATAACGCTATTTCTTGAACCCAACTGCCATATTGTTCAAGCCAAAGGAAACGGCCCATGCTTTTACGTCCCTAAACCCTGCTGCGGCCAACAGGCCCTCGATTTCCTCTTTGTTATAATAATGCTTGTGGTCGAAAATCTCCTTCCGGGAGATCACGTGCAGCCACGCAAGAAGTTCCAGAACAGGCTTCGAAGGAGGGGAAGGGGTCGTAAGGATTATGCGGCCACTGCGCCTCAGCCCGCGCCCGCATTCTCTCAGAAGCGGCGCCGGGTTCTCCAGGTGCTCTATGATGGCCAGCATGGTAATCGTGCCGAATTCACCATCCGCGATAGGCAGCCGCTTCGTGAAATCCCCGCGCCTCAGTTCCAAATTGCCATCCCGCCCGTTCTCCACTAGGATGTCTATCCCAACTCCTTTTGAAATTTTCTCCCTGAGCGCCTTGAGCATGACTGGATTCTCGCCGCATCCCACATCGCAAACCGATGTCCCCTGGGGGACAAGGCGGCTTACTTGGCGCGTGCGCACCCATCTGATAAGCGCGTCAGGCGGCGAGTCGAGATGCATATCCAGTCACCAGGCCCCAAGCCGCATCCCGAGCATCAGGATGAATACCCTGATGCCGTCCGAAATTCCGGTGCCCTTCCCGTTTCCGCCAGGGTAAAGCGTGGCTATCGGCACCTCGCAGCACCGCAGCCGCCTCCTCCCTGCCTCAAAGATGATCTCCGAGCATACTTCATAGCCATCGGATTTCAGGCGCATCCTTCTGAACGCATCGGAGGTCATCGCCTTGAATCCCGATTGCGAATCATGGACGCTGGCGCCGGCCAAAAGCTTTGTCGCGAAGGTCAGCCACCAGTTGCCAATCCGCTTGAGCAGCGGCATCCTCTCGTTGAACCTGCGCGCGGCAAACACGATGTCGTACCCATCCCCAAGCTTTTCAAGAAGCTCCGGAATCTTGGCAGGGGGATGCTGCCCGTCCGCATCAAGCAGCACAACCCACTCCGCCCCAAGTTCCCCTACTGCCTTCTCAATCCCCTTCCTTGTCGCATGCCCCACGCCCCTATTGCCCGGCAGCCTCAATACCTCTGCGCCCGCCCTCCTTGCGGCGTAAGAGGTCCGGTCGCTGCTCCCGTCATCCACTACGAGTACTTCATCCACATACTTCCCCGCCTCGCGTACAACCTCGCCTACCCTCCGCTCCTCATTGTATGCAGGGATGACTGCCACGGTCCTAGCCTTTCCACGCTTCATATCCCTCAACCAACACCATTCATTCAAACCTGCATTTTACAAGCCACTTAAGCGCGATAAATCCGTCCTTCATCCTAATCTTCTTCTCCCCCGTCGGCCGCGCGAAGTAATCTATCGGGATCTCGCGGATGGAGCGGCCGCTGCGGACGATTTGTGCGGTAATCTCCGGCTCTATCTCGAAATTATCGGCCCTCAGCTTGCGCCAGTCAACGACTCCGCGCCGGAACATCTTGTATCCAGTTTCCACGTCGCTTATATCCACGTTATACAGCAGCCTCGTCGCTAGGCTCAATCCCAGATTCCCAATGCGGTTCGTGAGGCTCATCCCATTAATCTTTCCCTTGAACCGCGAGCCATAAACCGCATCCGCGCCACTCCGGATTTCCTTAAGCATCTTCGGGATTTCCTCGGGCGGGTATTCAAGGTCCGCGTCCTGTATCACGATTACGTCCCCAGTCGCCTTTGCCATCGCTTCCCGGATGGCGTGGCCTTTCCCGACGTTCTTCTCAATCCGCATGGGGACGAGCTCCGGGTTCGAGGCGAACTTTTTGATGATGCGCCCAGTGCCATCAACCGAGCCGTTGTCCACCACTATCACTTCTTTTTTCAGCGGGAGTGCGAGCACTCTTTTCAAAACCTCGCCAACCATCTTCTCCTCATTATACGCCGGAATGAGAATGCTGAGTTTCATCCAATTAACTCCTTAACGTGCGCCCTATACCAGGCAACCGTCTCACCAATCCCCTTCTCGAGCGGCACTCTCGCCTCCCACCCGAGGAGCCGTTTTGCCTTCGAGCTGTCGAGGCACTGTCTCCCAATCTCGTTCTTCGCCTGGTTCAGCACGATTGGCTCTGCACTCGAACCGCATGCGCGCATCACCTGCCTGAACAATTCAAGGACGGTTGTCGGCTTGCCGGTCCCGAAGTTGAACGCTTCCCCGGAAATCCCGTCCCCCGCGGTTTTCTCAGCAAGAGCGAGGTAGCCTGCAACCGCATCGCCAGCATAAATGTAATCGCGCACAAGTTTCCCGTCACTCCTTATCACGGGGGTATCGCCGCGGAGGACGGATATTATGGTCCCAGGCACTATCCTGCTCAGGTTCGGGTCCCCGCCCCCGTAGATGTTCGCACACCGCGTCACAGTCGCCGGCAGCCCGTAGCTCTTCGCGTAGGAGCGGGTCAGGATGTCCGCGCATGCCTTTGACGCATCGTATGGCCCGGCGCCGAGCAGGGGCATGTCCTCCGTGTAGGGGAGCCTAGGCTGCTCGCCATATGCCTTGTCGCTGGACGCAACTATCACGCGCTCAATCGACTTCGAATTCCTGCACGCTTCCAGCAGGTTCCAGGTCCCGGTTATGTTCACCTCAAACGTCCTCGTGGGCGAACGGTTCGCATCAAGGACCAGTGCCTGCGCTGCGAGGTGAAAACAGGTGTCGAAATCCCCGGAGCGAAGGAACGCGAGGTCTTCTGATTTCGTCAAATCCCCCTCAATTCTCGCCACCTTGCCCGCAATGCCGTGCATTCGGAGGGGCTTCGCCTCATCTTTCCGCAGGCAAAACGCGGATACTTTTGCGCCCTTCCCCACAAGCTCCTTCGCGAGCCAGGCACCTACAAACCCCCCTGCGCCAGTCACCAACACTTTCCTGCCTTCCCAGACTCCCATGCTAATGCCTCCAGACTTTCCAGCACCTCTCGTCGGACTGCCAGAGCCACTTCAGATTGGCGTAATCCTTGAACGTGTCCATGCAGCGCCAGAACCCGTGGTGCTTGTAAGCGGCAAGCTGCCCCTTTTTTGCAAGCGTCTCAAGCGGCTCGCGCTCGAGCACAATGTTGTCATCCAAATAATCGAAAATCCCATTTTTGAAAACGAAGAAGCCGCCGTTTATATACTGCGAGAGCATCGGCTTCTCCCTGAACTTCTTCACCGCGCCGTCTTTCAGCTCAAGCGCCCCAAACGGGCTCTGCGGCCGCACTGCGACGAGCGTGGCAATCTTCCCCTTCCGCCTGTGGAATGCAAGCAGTTTAGTAATATCAACATCTGAAACTCCGTCCGCGTACGTGCAGAAGAATTCATCCCCATCAATGAAGCGTTCGGCCATTTTCACCCTTCCACCAGTGGGCGTGTTCATCCCGGTGTTGGCAAATTCCACGTCCCACCCGGCCGGGACCGCGCGCTCTATCTCCTGCCTCACGACATCGGCCTTGTGGCCAAGGCAGATTACGTAGCGCTTGAAGCCGTAGTGCGCGTAAATCCTCATCACGTGCCAGGCGAGCGGTTTTTTCCCAATAGGCAGTACGGGCTTAGGCAGGTTGATGCCATCTGTCATCATCCTAGTCCCTACTCCGCCTGCTAGGATTACGACTTGCGGGCCATCAGAACTCATCGGTTGGATTTCACTTCCTCGTTTAAAAGCCCTTTCCCCTCGCCACGGTGCTGCAAACCGTTCCAAATCTTTCCAAGAACGATTTCCAACTTCTCCTCAACGGGCCTCTTCCCTTCCTCCCTATCTTCTCTGCAGCATCTGGCCTTTCCACCGTCCTATCCCTCAACCAACCTCGCACTTTTCACGAGCCATGCCGAGAAGTCTTTGGCCAGGTAAACGAATATAATCGCGGCTGCGGGGAGCGCAGGGAGGAGATACCTGTCCCATACCGGCCCGGTGCTGTAAAACAGCATGAATGAGAAGAACCAGAGAAGCGCAAGGAGGAGCAGGGGGTCGCGCCTGAATGGCCAGTAAGCTGCGCCTGCGAATGCCGCAAGGCCGAACAGCGGCCAGGTGATGCTCCAATTTGAAGTGTAATAGCCGCCATAAACCGCATACCCTGTGAAGAGTATCTGCCATGCGGAGAGCGGGGGCACCTGCGCGTATGCGTTAGCCCCGATGCGCCAGGCGATTACGTTGGCCTGCATGCCCGTGAAATCCAGGAGCGAATGCCCATCCGCGAAATAAACCGAATAGGAGAGCATGAACGGCAAGGCCGCCAGGGGCAGGAGCGCGATGAAGAGGACGGCGCAGTCGCGCCTCCCGGTTGCGGCAAGGAATATCGCGGCTGCAGGGACAAGCGCGATGAACCCCAGCAGCTTTATGGACAGGCCGATTCCCACCAGCAGGGCGAGGAGCACTACGAGGATGGTGCGGTTGCTCTTGCCGCCCCTCAAAACCTCGGCAAGAACCGCGATGAAGCAAAGCGAGACGAGCAGCAGCGGCATATCCAGGTACGGCATCTCCGCATAGGCGCAGAAGAAGCCGCTTGCGGTGAATGCGGCAGTGGCGATGAACGCCCAGAGCCAATTGCCGATTATGCGGTTCGCGACATAAAGCATCATCGCTATGCTTGCAAGCCCGGCGAGCAGGCCAGGGAGCGCGGGCCTGCCGAAAAGGAGCGTAGAAAGGCCGATGAGATACTTCGCAAGCGGCGGATGTTCGGTGTTGAACAGTGCAGGGTCCGTCCCATGGATGTAAAGCCATCCGGCCCAGGTGTAGGCCTGCTGGTCCGTCATTACCTCCGCTCCCGGGCTGTCCGGCCCAATCACATACTGCGAGTGCCCGAACATCTCGTAATACCTGTCCAGGTAAAGCACCTGTCCCGCAGCATACGGGAATATGGAATAGGGCGTGGAGCCGTCGTAGAGAAAACTGCCCCAAACCGAGCTTGCATAAACCGCGGCAAGCGCCACGAACAGCGCCAGCCAGGCCAAATGCCCGCGCTTTATGCGCGGCATCTGGATTTTCCCGCCAAAACCAAGACTGAATCCTGCGGCCGCCCTTCTGCGGAGCGCAAAAGCGGCAACCCCGCAATACACCAGGAATACCAAGACCAGGGAGGCGGTGAGGGCAGGATACAAGTACTGCTTCAGCTGCTGGTAGCGCTTTCCCCATGAGCCGCTCAAAATCCTCCCGCTCACCGATGTGTTGAACTCCATGATTCCGACCGTGTGGTTGCCGGCTGCAAATTCCCCGTTCACCCCCATCATGCCGCTTGCATCCGCCTGCGCAACGTATGCGTACCGCTTGTCCAGCACCACCAGCTTCTTCACGCCGGGCTGCAGCCCCGAGAATGAGATACTGGCGTTTCCCTTCTCCGCCAAATAAAAGCTCACGTCCGCAGAGCCGGATGATGCGTCTACCGCATGGCTGAATCCCATGCCGAGCGCAGGCACTGGGAGCAAGGCGAGAAAAAGCAGGGCCAGCAGCAGGCGGCTTCTCATGTTTTCTTCCCCGCCTCCCGGACGACCGCGCCAACCATATCCCTTTCATTATGCGCGGGGATGACTGCCACGGCCCTAGCCTTTCCACAATTCATAGCCCTCAACCAACTTCGCCCTTTCCACCTGCTTTTCCGGACCTTCATGCCAGCTCAGAATGTCGGGTATCCTGCCACGAACATCACAGTAAAGACAATAAGTAGCGCGATGGATATAGATGTTATGGCCATATCAGCGCGCCTGTCCCTCCCTGCAACGGCAAGCGCGGCAAAAATCGGGAATATCGGTGCAATATACCGGAACTCGGAGCCGAGCATCCCAGTCATAAGTACGACCAGCATCGCCACTACCAAATACAGTGCGTAGCTCTTCCTTAGGAATTTAGCTGATGCAAACGAAATCGCCAGGGCTGAAATGAGGATTGCGCTCTGGATGAACGCGTATATGGCGTTGAAGCCTTCGGTGGTGGGCAGGAACAGGAGAGACCTGAGCACCTGCTTGGCCGTGCTGAAAATCGCCAGGGTGCCGTAACTCCTGCCCTGCCATAATTGTTCCTGGTGGATGAAAGCCAACCCGTCCCCGAACTGAAGCTGGCAATACGCCATGAAGAACAGTGCGCCGGCAGGGACCAGGAGCAGGAAAAGCGAATCGAGCCTTACCTTATGCAGGCCGAACTCCCGCTGGTCAAGGTATTCGCATGCGAGTGGCAGGAAGAGGACTACGCCATTTACCCTTGACAGCGCGGCAAGCCCGCCGAGCGCACCTGCCGCAAGCCAGTTCGACCTGCGAGCGAAGTAAAACGCGGCAATGCTAAGTAGCAAGAAAAGCGATTCAGAGTAGACTGCAGAGAAGAAGAAGCTCGCCGGGAAGACGAGTAGGTATAGCACCGCCCGCTTTGAGTCCGCCTCCCCGAAATCCATTCTTAGCAGCTTGAAGAGAAGAAGCGAGGAGGCGAGCGCGCAGGCGTTTGAGATGAGCGCGCCGGAAAGCACGTAGCTAACACCGGTCCTGCTAAGTAGCCATATCGAAATCGGGTAAAGGGGAAAGAAGACTATGTTGGTGGCGATGGTCTGGCTATACGCATAACCGTGCTGCGCGATTGACAAGTACCACCCGCCGTCATACCTAAGCGTGGTGCCGAGGATGTCGTTTAGCACGTCCCCCGAATATGAAAGGCCCGGCAGGTACGAGCCCTTTGGGACGTAGCCGATTGCAAGAAGTCCGACCAGGACAAGAAGGGCCCTGCTTGCCATGAAGAGCAGTGTAATACAAGCGTAGTCGCGCCTCTTTAGAATCCAGCCAAGCAGCCGCGATTGGGGTGGCGGATTTAGTCTCGGTGCCTTGACACCTTTTCGCATGCCTTACCAAACCTCTCAAAGAACCTTTCCCAGGAGAACTTCTGCTCAACAAGCTTCCTGCCCTTCTTCCCCATCTCTTCCGCAAGCTCCGGCCTTTCCGCCAAGTGCGCCATCCTCTCCGCCATCTCGTGCGGCGAGTTGACAAGGAAGCCGGTTTCCCCGCTGGCCACGACCTCCCGCGGCCCGCCCTCATTCACCGAGATGACCGGCTTGAAGCTAGCCATCGCCTCGAGCGGCACCATCCCGAAGTCCTCGTTTATGGGCGCGTAGAGGACCGAGTAGCATTTCGCGTAGAGCGAAACAAGGTCCTCATGCGGAAGGTCGATGAGAATCCTCCCGTCATGCCCCAAGTATCGCTTCACCCACTCATAATAAGCGGCATGCTCGGGCCTGTCCGCAAAAAGGGAGCCGGCAATCACCAGCTTCCAGTCCCTGAATTTGCCGTTCCTCTTCCTGAATTCACGGAACGCGTCTATGACATATTCGAAGCGCTTCTCAGGCGTTATCCTCGAAGGGTAACAGAAGAAATGCCCGTACTCATCGCAGCGGAATTCCTTTGCGTCAACCCCCGGATGAAGAATCTCCGAATCGGCCCCCAAATACTCGCTCAGCCTTCCCTGAGTGTTCGCGCTGTTCGCGAATATGTGCTCGATTTTCGGGACGGTCTGGCGCTCCAGCAGCCTGTACGCCTGGAGGGACGTCCAGTAAAGCGCCTTCTCGTGCAGCGCCCGCCCTTTCATCCTGTGCCTGTAAAGGTCGAAGGCCTCGCGGTTCGGGGAATGGCAGTACCATACTACTGGCGAATTGTAGTGCCGTATCCATTCGCTCGGAGTCCCCTGCGCGTTTATCACATCAAAATCATCCGGCAGCACCTTGTGGTAGAAAATCCTGCCCGCGGCTACCGCATGCCTGACGCGGATCGGAATCTGCCCGGGCATATATCTGAAGAAGCGCGTCTTCAGCACCTCTACCTCGCAGTCCTTGAACTCAGGAAAAGTCTTTTCCGGCTCGTAGAGCGCGCAATAAATCTTCGCATTGAAATGCTGCGCTACCTTCAGCACGACCCTTTCAGCGCCGCCCCTCACATACAGGAAGGGATGGCAGACAACAAGCTTCATCTCGACCGTTAATGGTTTTGGAGAAGCGCTTTTTAATAGGTTCCCGCCCAAACTCCTCCGTGAAGCTCGCTGTTTTCATCCCGGCATTCAACGAGGAGGCAACCGTTGCGGACGTGGTAAAAGGCGTGCGGCTGGCGGTCAAAGGGGCCCAGGTAATCGTAATAGACGACGGCTCAACCGACTCGACGGCCGCGGAGGCTGCAAAGGCCGGCGCAAAGGTGCTGCGGCACGGAAGGAACCTCGGGCTTGCGCGCGCATTCAGCGACGGAATTGAGGCGGCCCTCAAGGCGGGGGCCGATGCTGCGGTCTGCATAGACGCTGACGGGCAGTACGACCCGAAGCAAATCCCCTTCCTCTTGGAGCCAATCGCAAAAGGCGAAGCGGACATAGTCTTGGGCTCCAGGTTTGCGGGCGAAATTGAGGATATGCCATTGCAGAAGAGATGGGGTAACATTCTTGCCACAAAAGTGACCTCATTGCTGAGCGGCCTTAGGATAACCGATGCGCAGACGGGCTTAAGGGCATTCTCCAAGGAGGCAATGCTGCGGATAAACATCTCCTCGGATTTCACCTACACGCAGGAGACGATAATCCAGGCTGCATTCAAGGGCCTGAGGATTAAGGAAGTTCCAATACGGTTTCTGAAGCGGAGGCACGGGAGCTCGCGCCTTTTCTCAAGCATATTCTCATACGCCTGGAGGGCTGGCCTGACCATAATAAAGACCGTCTTCTATTATGCGCCGATGACATTTTTCTCCCTCGCGGCAGCGGCCTCGGGGCTCATCGGGCTGGCTTTCGGGGCAAGGGTTGCGCTGAATTATTCTGAAACCGGGATGGTTTCACCGCACATCCCTTCCGCCATCATCTCCGCATTCTTCCTGTTCGGCGCAATGGTGCTTTTTGTATCGGGCATGCTCGCCAATTCGCTGAATGCCTCGCGCAGGCTCTATGAAGAGGCGCTGTATCTCGCAAAGAAGGAAAGGTATGGGTGATTGGCATTCTGAACGCCTTGAGGTTCGGTGAATGGTGGGACAAGCTCGCAACCCACGCAGTTGCATGCGCTCTCCTCCTCTATGCCCTCTCTTCGCAGCAGGCGTTTGTTTTCCCGTTCGCCGTCTCCTTCGCCTACTCCATCGCATATCTCTCATTCGCATACTCCGTCAACTCCCTCTCCGACATCCGCGAGGACAGGATGGCGGGAAAGCGGAGGGATGGGAAACATGTGCGCGCAATCGCATTCCTCTCCGGCCTTCTTTCATTGGCCCTGCCTTTCGCATTCCTGAGGCAGGACCTCGCCCTGCTCGGCCTCCTCGCATTCCTTCTCGCAGCCTATTATTCCCTCAGGCCCCTCAGGTTCAAGGGGAACGCGCTTCTGGGCGTATTCGTCCCCGCGATAGCGCAAAGGCCGCTGCCGTTCTTCCTCTTCGTGCTCCTGGCAGGCCTGCAGTCCGCAGAATCTGCGTATCTTTTCGGTTGGCTTTTCCTCGTAGGTGCATACGCCATACTCGCCCACCAGTTGCGGGATTACCGGGGCGACGCGAAAACGGGGATTGGAACGCTTGCGGTGCGAGTTGGAAAGCACGGGGCGGAGTCGCTCCGCAACGCGGCCTTTGTGGCATTAATGGCATATTCGCTCGCCGCATTCCTCCTTTTCCCCAGCGGGCCGCTTTGTTCTGCAATTCTCATCGGCATCTCCGCACTCGGGTTCGCAAAGCAGCTTATTTTTAACCCGGTTGCGCAAAAGTAAGACCCATGCAATGCTGTGATTCCGGCAAGGAATTCGAGGAACGGGTATTCCTGACGCGTGCCGAGCTTGCGGAGCTTTACCTTCGGATAACGCTCAAGTCAATAGCAAGGGGCAAGCTGAAGCGCTATTTCTCAGCCCCGCTCTCCGCCAGCAGGCCGCATATCGCAGCCCGGTATCTGGGCGGCATTCTCAGCGCAAGATTCTGGGCGGGTGCGTGCTGGAGCGGCTGAGGATGGGCATAACGCACGAATGCCAGTGCAACTGCTGGCACTGCTATGAGAAGCCGATGGGCAAGGAAAAGCGCCGCGAACTCAGCTCAAACGAAATAATCGGGATTGTGGGGGAGGCCGGCAGGCTGGGCGCGGTGGAATTTGCATTCGCAGGAGGCGAACCCCTTGTCAAAGAAGGGGTCCTCGACATAGTGAGGGCGGGCAGCGCGCTGGGCGACACGACCATATTCACGAACGGCATTCTTCTCGCGGCGATGGCGCGCGACCTTAGGAAGGCGGGCCTGAACCGCGTGCGGGTGAGCATTGACACCCCGTCCGCTGCGGCCCATGACGCGTACAGGCAGCACCCGGGCTGCTTCGCCAAGGCGGTTGAGGGGCTGAAGCGCGCCTCGGAGGAGGGGATTTTCACCTCCATAAGCACGTACGTCACAAGGGCGGCGCTGCGCAGCGGAAAATTCGGGGAAACCTTGGAGCTGGGCAGGGAAATCGGAGTGGACGCGATACGCATTTTCCCGGTGATTCCCTCGGGCAGGCTCGAGGACTTCAAGGAGATACTCACAATCGAGGACTGCGAAGAGATTGCGGCGATTCTGAAGGACTTCAACAGGGATGCGCCCCCGCTGGCGTACAATTCGGGCTGGCTCCGCAAGGGAAGGACGTGCATGGGGACGAGCTCGGCATATCTGAACTGCTATGGCGATGTGATGCCCTGCGGCTTCGTGCCGGTTTCCTATGGAAATGTCAAAAAAGAGCCGCTCGCAAAAATCTGGGAACGGCTTTACTCCGATACGGGGCTCAGGCACAGCCCGACCCCGTGCCCGATGTACCACAAGGAATTCCGCGCAAGGTATATAGACCCCAGGCCGAAGGATGCGCCAATCCCCTGCCCGGTCGAGCTGCTGGTGAGAGAATGAAAATCCTTCTCGTCGGCCTCAGGAACTTCAGGGAGATAAGGACGGAGACGCTTACGCCGCCAATCAGGATTGCCCTGCTCGCAGGCGTGCTGAAGGAGTTAGGGCATAAGATTGAGTTCATAGACCTGAAGATGCATCCCCTCGGCGATTTGGAAGAGAAGGCGCGCAAGGGGGGCTACGATTTATTCTTCGTCTTCACCGGAATCTCATTCACCAACCTCAGCGGCGTTACGCTCTATTCCCTTCTCGAAGTCTGCGGGCTGCTCGGAAAGAAATTCCCGGAAATCCCCCTCGGGATTGGCGGCACGCACGCGCAGCTCGTGCAGGAGAAGATGCTCGGCTACAAGGAAGTGAAAAATAACGCGGACTTCATCGTCTACGGGGAGGAAAATGTATTCGCGGGCCTTCTCGGCGCAGGCGGAATCGCGAAGGACCTGGCGAAAGTCAAAGGCGTAATCTACAAGGCGGGCGGGAAATGGAAGAAGAGCCCACCCATGCCTTTCATAGCGAACCTCGACTCCCTCCCGATGCCGCTTTTCGAAATAATGGAGATGCACAGGTACAAGAAGCACTCGATGTGGGTGACGCGGGGATGCCCGCGCAGGTGCATCTTCTGTTCCGTCCCCCGGATTTACGGCAAGACCTACCGCACCATGTCCCCGAAGCGGGTCGCAGACGAGATGGAGCATGTCATCAGCAAGTTCGGCATGAAGCGCTACACCTCCTGCGATGACGACCTTTTCGTGAACAGGAAATGGATGTCCGACCTATGCGACGAGATAATCTCGCGCGGGCTCGGAGTCAAATGGTCGCTGACCGCCGCTGCGCGCGCGGATGAGGTCGAGCTTGAGCTCCTGAAGAAGATGCGGCGCGCAGGCTGCCTGGAAATCGGAATCGGCGTGGAGTCGGGCGACGACACGGTCCTGAAGGCGATTAGGAAGGACGTCACCACCGAGCAGCTGAGGAAGGCAATCCGTATGATGAAAGAGGCGGGGATAAGGGCGCAGGCTTTCATGATTGTGGGAAACCCCGGAGAGACAAGGGAGACGATTGAGAACACGAAGAGATTCCTTAAGGAAACTAAGCCGGACAACATCGTTGTCGCGCACGCCCTTCCGCACCCGAACACCGGGCTATGGGACTGGGTCGAAGAGAATGCGACCTGGCTCAGCCCCCCATTCCACACGCTTTTCGCCCATGACAAGAACTTCGCGCTTCCCGAGCCCTCGTTTGAAACCAGGGATTTCACGAAGGAGGACAGGATGAAGGCGATGCGCGAGCTTTTCTCGCTGAAGATTGCGGCATACCCGCTCCACAGGCTCCCGTTCGCAATAGCCCTCTACAACAAGGACAACGGCTTCAGGCACTGGCAGGACTCGTTCATGATGGTGAGGGACTGGGTGGAGTGGCGCATGCGCTAGGCGCCTGCATCTTGCGGGCATCAGTGTAGTAATACAAGTAGAATCGCTTGCCCCCAACGTAATACGCCAGCGCCTCCTGGGCGCCTAATCTGCTGCCGGTAAGGAAGTACTGCCTGGATGCGCCGGAAATCTCCGCCATATTGCCGCCCAACGGGATTACAGTAACCGTTGATTTAGGGACGCCCCAGAACTCGAGCGAGAGCGCAAGCTGCTCCGCGCTCACTCCACTGGCACCGTTGACCAAGCCGATGGAACTCACGCCCTGCTCCATGTCATTCTTGAAAAACTCCGCCAATATGCGGCCGTGGATAGGCCACGGTTCCTGCGCCGCCATTTGGGTGTAACCTTTATAGCAGGCAACAAGCTGGAAACCCAAGAGGGCAAGCAAAATCAGGAGCAGAGTATAACGCCTTTGCTTCGGCCGCAGGAAGCGGCTGGAAAAGAGCAGAGCTGCAATGATGAACACAACGCTCAGCGCGCCATAGAACACGACATTTGAGCGATAAACCATCGTATCTATCGAGTTAAAAGTGCTGGCCGCAAACCACGCAGGGAACTTCCAGACTGTCTGGCCATAGAGAGTCCCGTGCGCAGAATAAACCAACAGGACCGCGAATATGAGCGCGGCTAGGGCGGCATATGGGCTTATGGAGCTGCGCGTTTTCCATAGCTTGTAGGCGGCCAAGACCGCCGCAATAAGGAAAAGTGGCGTAAGCTGCATCAGGTAACGCCCGAGCAGATAGCTTGGGGTCGGCTGGTTGTAACTTGCTCTCGCCGAATGCTGGACCGAAACTGCAAGGTAGGCAACAGTAAGGACAACTACGGCTCCGAGGAACATCTTCTCCTTTGCGCTGACATCCGTTTTTTTTCGGATTGCATTGTAGACGAGAAGCGAAAACAGGCCGGCGGCCGGCGCAATCGCCAGAATAAAGTACGAGCAATATGCGGCCGCCCACATGGCAATGCCGGCAACCGAAGGCACGACACTTTTCGCGCTTTCGCTGCCAAACGCCACCCTATACCCGAGCGCATTCAAGATTCCTATGCCGGAAAGGTGCGCATACGCAAGCCACAGCACGTACACTGCAAAAAAGCTGGCTGCAGCCGTTGCCACATCGGATAACTGCGGCTTCTTCTTCCGGTCTACGAACCACCATACGGCGAAGAGAATGGGGATGGCCGGAAGAAAGAGATACTTCGTCATGTACGCAAGGGCGCAAGCCGCCCCTAGCAGGCACCCCGAAAACCGCACGCTTCTTGGGCGGACGAATGCGAAATAAAAGGCGAAAAGGAATAGCGGCAGGAAGAGATTCTCGCTCATTATCATCTGCGGGTATACAACATGGACGGGCAGCAATGCCGAAAGGGCAACGGGCACGAACGACAGAGGCCTGGGCAGCAAGCTTCTGCTAATCAGCCATACTGGGAATACAATCGCAGATGCGGCCAGCACATTGATGAATAGCATCCACTCGTACCACCTATCCCCTGACAAAAAAGCAGGGCTTAATGCCAAGGAATACAGCGGAGGATAATGGATATCCGTGAAGAGCTGGCCGCTGAACAGCAGCCCCGCATCCTCCTTGTAGACAAGCTCGTCTCCAAAACATGTCGGGCCAGTCACGCCTACCGCATAAAAAACAAGGTAGCACTTGACTGCGATGAGAAGCGCAAAAAGCAGGACTACCCCGCCGATTTCCCTGAATTTTTCCATGCGCTCACGCCACCATTTTAAAAGGCGGCGAATTTAAACCAGTTGGAAGGTATGGCAGTGAAACTTGCAATCGTTTTCGGCACAAGGCCCGAGATAATCAAGCTTTCAGAGATAATGCTGCTTTCGAAGAAGACGAAGGGGCTGGAATCCACAATCATACACACTGGCCAGCATTATGACTACAACATGAGCCAGCAGTTCATGGACGAGCTCAAGCTCCCGGAAATAGACATTAATCTCGAGGTCGGCTCAGGCACGCACGCGCAAACCACCGGGAAGGCGATGATTGCGCTGGAGGAATGGATGCTTAAGGAGAATCCCGGGGCAGTGGTTGCGGAAGGCGACACAAACACCGTTCTCGCAGCCGCACTCGCCGCATCCAAGCTCCGCATCCCTTTCGCGCACGTTGAGGCCGGCATAAGAAGCTTCTGGAGGGGCATGCCCGAAGAGATAAACCGCGTGCTCGCGGACCAGGTCGCCGATTACTGCTTTGCGCCCACGAAAACCGCGGTGGGTAATTTGAGAAAAGAGGGGATAGCCGCAGGGAGAATCCATCTCACCGGCAACACTATTGTCGAGGCGACGCAGAGAGGCTTGGGGCTCGCGGAAGGGACGGCGATGGCGATGCAGAAGCTGGGCTTGGAGAAAGGCGGCTTCATCATCGCAACCGCGCACAGGGAGGAGAATGTGGATTCAAGGCAGCGCTTCTCCGCGCTAATCTCCGCGCTCGCAAAGCTTCCGTTGCCAGTCATCTACCCCATCCACCCGAGGAGCAGGCGGCAGCTTGGCGAGTTCGGGCTCATGGGCGAGGTTGAGCGCTCAGGGAACATCACGCTGACCGACCCCCTTGGCTACTTCGACTTCCTGCAGCTCTCGGCGAACTCGAAATTCATAATCACCGACTCCGGCGGAATCCAGGAGGAATGCACGGTATACAAGCGGCCCGTGCTCGTCACGAGAGACAACACGGAGAGGCCTGAAATCCTCGGAAGCTTCGGGGAGCTGGTTGGCTGCGACGAGAAGAGGATTCTGTCGGGCGCGAGGAAGATACTAAGGAACTACGATTCGCTGATGCGCAGGCTGCGGCGTCTTCCCTCCCCATACGGGGATGGCAGGGCAAGCAGGCGCATAACAAACATCCTGGTCGGTGGAAATGGCTGACTATTACCTCTCTGCCATCATCGCACTAATCTCAACAGCAGTGCCCGGGCTCCTTTTGATGCTGCCATTTGCGAAAAGGGCAAAAATGCAGCTTCCAGTCGCAATCGGTTTCGGCATCGCGGCAGGAATAGTGCTAGTTCCTCTTCTCGGGTTCGCCGAGTCCCTCGTTGGAGTGTCATTCACCTCCACCATAGCCATCCTCAACGTCGCCGCACTTTCGCTCATAGGCGCATTCCTCTGCATAAGGGAAAAGGTATTTTCCGAAATGAAGCCTGCAGAAGACGCCAAGGCATTCCTCTTCGCCAATTGGCACTGGTTCGCCCTGCTTGCAATACTGCTTCTTGCCTTCTGGATGAGGTCGCTCAGCAGCCAGCCCTATATTTACGAGACCGACCCATACTTCTACCTCAGGGCAACCCAGTTCATATCCCAGGACGGTTCTATCCCTGCAACAGACAACCTTGCGTGGTATCCGGACTCCTACACCCACCGAGAGCGGCCGCTCACGAGCTACCTCACCGCAGGGTGGTACATGCTCGCCAATCCCGGAGCGGCCTTCGACAAGGAAGCGCTCTACACCGCTGCAGCCTCGTATCCTCCACTGGTTGCCGCGCTTGCGGCTTTCATGATTTTCGCAATCGTATACTTAATCTGGGGTGAGCGCTGGGGACTGGTTGCAGCCGCGCTTTTTGCATTCACCCCAGTGACGGCCGTAAAATTCGCGGCAGGGGTCGTGGAGCAGCAGCCCTGGGGAATATTCGCACTCCTCTTCTTCGCCGCAGCCTACTGCCTTTACCTGAAGAAGGGTGGGCGCCTGCACGCCGCCCTGGCATCGCTCGCGCTCCTCGCCGCTGTCCTGGGCTCGAAGCAGGACGTCTTCGCGATTTTCATATTCGCCGCATTCCTCTCCCTCCAGTCCCTGCGCGACTTCCTCTCAGGGAAGATGAAGAAGGAGTTCCTGGCCGAGAACGCAATCATCGCGGCCGGCGGCCTGATAGGCGTGCTCATGATGCTCCCCTACCGCGCCCAGGGCATCACCGGGGCCGGCGCTTTGCTGGCAGCAATAGGCTTCAGCGCATTGCTCTTCGCAATAGCAAGATTCGACAACGCCCCCTCCAGGCGCGTATATTATCCTCTCGCGCTCGCAGCCATCGCATTCCTGGCACTGGTTATCACTCCGGCTGGCCCGTGGCTGGCGCGCACCGCAAGCGACTACATCTTCAGCCAGGGCCTCATCTCCATAATCCCGGTCCAGGAGCAGACGCTCCGCGATGACCTGGGCTTGCAGCTCGGCACGATTGGCAGCTTCGGCCTGCCCCTCCTGATTCTAGCTGCGTCCGCAACCCTGCTCGCCTTTGCCGTAATAGGCAGGGACTCGAAGGCGCGGCTGCTGGTGCTCGTTCTGCTTCCGCTCGCGCTGCTCGGATACATTCAGGGAAAGTTCTTCCTGCACCTCGCAACAATCCTGGCAATAGCCCTTGCCGCGCTTCTGGGCGAGGCGGAGAATTATGTGCGGCCCGCACCCAAAAAAGAGGAGAGCGCGGCGCTTGCATTCTCCGTCAATATGGCGAGCGGCCAGGCTGAGGAAAAAACCGAACCAAAGCCGCAACGCGCCAGATACCTGCCGCTGCTCGTTCTCGCAATCGGCGTTCTCGCGGTGGCAGCGCAGGCCCTGCCCGTCCTATCCGATGTTTCTGCGGGCTTCTCCGGCAGCTACGCCTCCGAAGGCGGCGGCTGGAACTGCACGAAGCTGGCGGAAGACGGGAAATCTCTGTCCTCGAGCCTGCTCTGCTCGAAGATTGCGCCCGACTGGACCGCTGCCCTCGGCTGGCTTGCGGAGAATGGCGGAAACTCATCCGTGCTTGCGTGGTGGGATTACGGCCATTGGATAAATTACATCGGCCAAAGCCCGGCGCAGCTTCGCGGCGACCTCGCAGCGCCCGCCATGGTCGCGGATGCCGCAGTGATATATACGGTCGGCACTCCGCAGGAGCTCGCCAGCTACATGCGCGAGAGGCACATCAAATATGTAATACTAGACGCGGGGCTGTTGCAGAAATGGCAGGCAATCTCCTATATCTCCTGCTATGGGCGCAACCTGACGCAGGCGGCGTACGGCACAGGCAATACCAGCGCATGCGAGCAGGAGCTCCAGTTCGAATACCTGGTCGTCCCTCTCGAAGGCCAGTCTGCAAGCGACATCTGCGACCTCAACGGCACGCAGGCGCTGCGCGTCCGCTCCTCATTCAACCAGACCTACTGCCTTCTTCTGCCGGGGGCAGGCGCCGAAAATGTCACTGTCCTGCCAGTCTTCTTCGAGAACGGCACGCGCCTGCAGATGGGGGAGGAATACGTGGCGCAGGCAGCGATTAACGGAAGGCTCAGCGCATTGCTGCTTGCCGTCTACAACGCGAGCAGCTGGGATTACAGGCAGGGCAAGGCCTACGACTCCGTGTTCTACCAGGGGCTTCTGTTGCGCAGCCTTCCAGGCCTGAAACAAGTCTATCCCGAGCCGGGGCAGCCGGGCAGCATAGTCATCTTCGAGTTAGAAACTCCTACTTGAACCCGTATTCCCCTACAAGCGGAACGAACATCACGGGCAAAATATTCTTCTGCGAGACCTTCTTCCCAATCTTCTCGACGAGCACAAGCTCCTGCCAATATGAAGGGCCGACCGGGATGAGCATCCTGCCGCCATCCTTCAGCTGTGCGATTAACGGCCCAGGGACAGAGGGCGCAGCCGCGGTCACCATTATCCCATCATAAGGCGCTTCCGGCTCCCACCCCTTCGTCCCGTCGCCGTAGGCTAATTCAACATTCCCCACTCCAAGGTCTGCCAGGTTCCTCTTCGCCAGCTCGGCTATCTCGCTCAGCCTCTCCACACTAACCACTTTCCCCTTCTCGCCCACAAGCATAGCCAATATCGCAGCCTGGTAGCCGGAGCCTGCCCCCACCTCAAGAATCTTCATCCCGGGCCTTGCATCCAGCTCCTTGCTCATCAGCGCGACTATGCTCGGCGCCGAGATGGTCTGGTCGGACCCTATCGGGAGCGGATAATCGTCGTAAGCGTGCTCGAGATAAGCGGGAGGCACGAATCTCTTCCTATCCACCTTGAGCATGGCGTCCGCCACCCTCGCGCTCGCATAACCGTACTGAAGGAGGTATCCGACCATCTCCTCGTTGCTCTTCATCACCCAGTAATTGCACGCTTTTATTCTTATTGCTTTCAAAGCTAGTCCAGTGGCGACGATGGAAACTGTCCGCATTCCGCAGGAGCGCATTGCAGTCCTCATAGGCGCCGGCGGAAAAATGAAGAGAATGATCGCGAAGCGCGCAGGCGTGAGGCTGCGCGTGGACGAGGAAGGGGCAGTGGAACTCACATCAAAGGACCCATACCACGAATTCCGCGCGAAGGACATCGTGAAGGCGATAGGCAGGGGCTTCAGCCCGGAGGACGCGCTGAGGCTCACCGGCGATGACTACTACCTGAGGGTTATAGACCTCAAACTGATAATGGGCAGCGAGAAGGCGCGCGAGAGGCAGAAGGCGCGCATAATCGGCGAGAATGGGAAGGCGAAGAGGATGATTGAGGAATGCTCTGGTGCCATCGTCTCAGTCTACGGAAATACCGTCTCCCTCATCGGCCTTCTGGACGAGGTGGAGCTTGCCGCCACGGCGATAGACAAGCTGCTCGAGGGAAGAAGCCACTCAGCCGTATACACACTCCTGCAAAAGGGCAGGCACAAAATGAAGGAGGAGCGCATAGCGCACATGTGGGAGCCGGCTCCGAGGGAATCAAATGACTGACAGGATGAAGGGGGCAGTGCACTCCACGAGCGGGGTAATACCTCATGGCTGACGAGATGGCGAGCCAATTCAGGGAGCACTCGATTGCCGAGTTCTTCAAGAAGAACAGGCAGATGCTCGGCTTCTCCGGGAAGATAAGGAGCCTCACCACCCTCGTTCACGAATATGCCACAAATTCTCTTGATGCCTGCGAGGAGGCAGGCATCCTTCCTGACATAGAAGTGCAGATTGAGCAGCTTGATAACGGCCATATCAGAATCACAGTTGAAGACAACGGGCCAGGAATCCCGAAGAAGCTCGCAGGGAAAGCCCTGGGCCAGATGCTCGCAGGCACGAAATTCCACCGCTACATGCAGCAGCGCGGGCAGCAGGGGATTGGCGCTTCGGGTGCGGGAATGTTCGCACAGATAACAACCGGCAGGCCCGTGAAGTTCAGGACCGGGACCGGCGATGGCAAGGCGTTCTCCGCGGACCTGAAGATAGACTTCAAGACCAACAAGCCGCTGCTTGAGGAAGAGGAGGAGAAGGACTCCGCGTACCGCGGGCTCTGGATACAGGCGGAGTTCGCGGAAGTGAAATACGATAAGGGCGAATATTCGCCTTTCGAATACCTGAAGCGCACCGCGCTCGCAAACCCGCACGCGCAGATTCTCTTCATCGAGCCGACCGGCGAAAGGACGCTCTTCCCAAGGGCGTCTGACCTGATTCCGGAAAAGCCCGTTGAAATCCAGCCGCATCCCCTTGGGATAACAACCAGCGACCTCGTCGAGTTCGCGCACGCCTCGAAAGAGCGGAAGCTTTCCTCTTTCTTCGTCAACACCTTCTCGCGCTTCTCGCAGGGCAAGGTGCAGGAACTGAAGGAGGCGCTGCCCGAAGTCAGCATGGACATGCCTCCTGATGAGCTGCAGTGGGAGGATGCCGAGAAGCTCGTTAATGCATTCAAGAAGCTCAGATGGATTTCGCCGGAAATGGACGCGCTCCGCCCAGTGGGCCCTGAGCAGGTTGCTAAGGCGCTCAAGAACATCTACAACCCGGAATTCATGGCAGTCGCGGAGAGGAAGCCGAAAGTTTTCCGCGGCGGAATACCTTTCATGGTAGAAGCGGCAGTCGCCTACGGAGGAAATGCCGGAAGGAGGAAGGCGGACGGCTCTGTCGGCGGCGACATCCTCCGCTTCGCGAACCGCGTCCCCCTTCTCTTCGATGCCGGAGGCTGCGCAATAATCGATGCCGTGAAGGGGATGGACTGGCGCAGGTACGACATCAGGGACTTCGAGAAGGAGCCGGTCTCCGTCTTCGTGAACTTCGTTTCCGTCCACGTTCCCTACACCGGCGCGGGCAAGCAGGCAATCGCGGATGAGGAGGAAATCGTAGAGGAAATAAGGCTCGCGGTGATGGACGCCTGCCGCGACATGCAGCGCTACCTGCACGGCAAGGTCCGCGAGGCGGGCAGGGAGGCGAAGAAGAAGGCCATTCTGAAATACGTGACGCAGCTTGCGCAGGACCTGCCCCTGCTCGCGGGGAAAGGGAAGCCCAAGGAGATAGAGAAAAAGCTCCTGCAGATGATTGAGAACAAGTATTCCCAGCTAACGCTCGATGAGGCGGAGGAGGAGGCGGCGAACGGAAACGGAGTTAAGGAGGAGAAGCCCGAAACCGGTAACGGCGATGAGGCGAAGGAGGAGTAGGTGGATGTTTATGGCAACAGGCGAAAAGAAACCGGCAACGAAAAAGCTTGAGGAGCTCGGGGAGAGCATGCTTTCCGAAGTCAACAATGGCGAGTCCCCCACATTCGAGACGCTTCTACGCTCCCGCGGCAACATCCTCTACGATGAGGCCATAGGCTGCCTTCGCCTCGGGAACAAGATGGAGCAGCGCACCTTCCTGAATGTCGCCCAGGCGCGCAAGTTCATGCAGACGGTCGCGGTCGCCGCGAAATGCAAGAAGTTCATCGAAGAGGAGTCGCACACCTCAATAAGGGGCCTGTTCTACCAGCTGAAGTATTCGCTTGGTGAAGAATTCGACGAAGAATTATTCTCGGAGCAGGAGGAGAGCAACCCTCTTATCGAAGACCTCGAAGTCGCCCTGAAGCTGAAGCGCGAGGACCTCAACCTGAACACGGACCGCAAGGGCGTTGTCGCAGGCAGCGTGGTCCTCATGGACAAGTTCGGCGGGGAGAGTACAGAGATAGACTGCGCCAAGCAGGGGCGCAGCGGCTGGATGGTCCCCAGCGACGTTGACAACGGGATGGACTTCATCTCGGTTGACGCGGACTGGGTCCTTGTTGTTGAGAAGGATGCCTTATGGCAGAGGCTTAACGAGGACAAGTTCTGGAAGAAGGAGAACTGCGTCCTCATCACTCCGAAAGGGCAGGCCTCGCGTGGCTGCAGGCGCCTAATACGCAAGCTCGCCAACAAGAAACTCCCAGTAATCGTTTTCACGGACAACGATGCCTGGGGCTGGTACATCTATTGGGCGATAAAGACCGGCTCCATGAACCTCGCCTACCTTGCGAACGACATCGCCACCCCCGAGGCGAAGTTCATAGGGATGACGATGCAGGATTTGAAGGACTACGACTTCCTCAATAAGCTCACGATAAAGGCGAAGGACGTCGACGTGAAGCGCGCGGAAGAGCTCCTTTCCTACCCCTGGATCTCCATGCACAAGCCCTGGGTCGAGGAGCTGAAGACCGTCATCAAGACGAAGAGGAAGATAGAGCAGGATGCGTTGCAAGGCCCGCGCCTCTCCTTTGTCGGCGAATACCTGCGCGAGAAGATGGCCAAGAAGAAGTTCCTTCCCTAGGAGAAGGCATTTTAAAACTCATTACCCTAAACTTCCACCCTACGGGCCCCGATAGCTCAGCCGGTAGAGCGACTCGCTGTTAACGAGTAGGTCGTCGGTTCGAATCCGACTCGGGGCGTGCTATTTTTTAACTCGGACAGAGGCGCATTCTCAAGATCGCTTGGAGATATGCGGATGGATGATTCGCAGAAGTATGCCGTCCTTCATCTTTTCGAAGAGAACAAGGTCGTTGATGTGTATTTTAGCCTCGGCGATAAGCCTCTCCGGAAGAGTAACTACCTTGGAGTTTCCGACCGTACGTATCTTTCGGACATAGCCTTTCCGCCTGCCCGTGAGGATCTCCCAGCGGAGTACCTCACCGGACGGAATATATGTTTCACCGCACTTCGTGCACTTCCATCCTTTAAGCTCGACTCCATCGCGCAATTCCGCGCCTTCAATTATCTTTCCCTTGCAGATTACACAACGTTCCATAATCATCTCCTCAGCTTCAGATGGATGAGCACGATTTCCGAGGGGCATTCCACGTAAACTAACTCCCATACGCCATTTCGGGACCGCTTGAGCACGCGCATCTTCTCCTTTGATTCTTTCTCGTGCGCCCCGTTTTCCAGCAGTTCAAGCGCAAAATGCAGGTTCTTCCGGTACCTTCCATAGCACTCTTCGTGGAAATGGCCCGTTCGGACAAGCAGCTTCCCTCTGAAGTAAAGTGCGTTTTCATCGGTATACACTCAAACACCTTTGTATATACTTAATGGACTATATATATCCTCGCATATCTTGAGTAGTTAAGTAAATGAAATGATATATTTATATTCCTTTCGCAATAAAAGTAAATCACGAGTTCTGGGTTCAGGTGGTCGAGTTGGGTGGAAGGAAGCTCGTCTGGAATGCGGCGAAGTGCAAGTCTTCCGAGGGCTGCAGCGACTGCGCGCTCGCATGCCCAAGAGGGCTCATCGCAGTCGGGGAACTCGGAATGAAGTACTGCCGGCACTGCAGCCCGAAATATGCGGTGTGCAGCCAGGCATGCCCGAACGGCGCGATAGTCGCAAACAAGCAGGGGGTCCTGATTGTAATTAAATCCAGGTGCGATGGCTGCGGTAAATGCGCGCAGGAATGCGCGACAGGCGGAATCTGCCTGAATGCGGAAAAAAAGCTTGCCGAGAAATGCGACATGTGCGCGGCGCTAGGGAAAGAGCCCCAATGCATCGCGGCATGCAAACATGGTGCGCTTGAGCTAGTGGATGATGGGCAGGAGGAAAGCCTTGCGGCGATACCTGCAATAGGATTCGCCCATGGCCCTAATTCTTCGAATTTTACGGTGGAAGGCGCGGCCCCTCCTGCCCGGACTCCGCAGTCAAAAAAGGCGGAGCCGCGGAAAGTAGCGAGAAGAGACGGGGCGATGCTCTACGTGGGAGACGGGAAGAAAATCCCTACGGTTAGGTACCAGGAGGCTCTGCCTTTCTTCAGCGCCGAGAGGAGGTTCGCGAGCGAGCTCAGCTTCAGGAACCTCTACCTGCCCCCTGGAAAGAAGGCGAGGCTGCTCGAGGGGAACAACGGCACAAGGATATATGATGTCGAGGACGTGGGGAAGGTCTACTACATGGACTTCCCGTTCTTCAGCGAGGAGAACTGGCGCGCCGCGGAGCAGGCAAAGTATTTCACAATCAGGCATCTTGCGGAGGAGCTTCTCGCTGAAGTCGGGCAGGGGAGCGGATATTTCAGCAGGATTGAGAGGAGGGCGCACATCTCACGCGTAGCGAAGGTCGCGGAGAAGGTGCTGGGCGAGCTCGAGCCAACTATGGATGCACAGAGGAAGGCCGCGCTCGCGAAGATAATAGCAGCGGACACCGCCGGCTTTGGGCCGATTGAGTTCCTCTGGATGGACGGAGAAGGCGAGCTCGAGGAGGTGGAGATAAACCACCCGGCAAGGGAGATTGTCGTCTACCACAGGAGGCACGGGAGGTGCATCACAAATCTTGCGCTCAGGGGCGAGAAGCCGTTTAGGCGCGTGATGAACTCCATACTCCGGCCGATAGGAAGCTCGCTCGACAACGTGCATCCCGCAGTGGATGCGCAGCTTCCTGATGGCAGCAGGCTGCACGCGCAGATTTATCCTCTTGCGCTCAGCGGCGCGAGCGCGAACATCCGGTTCTTCACGAATGACGGCTGGACGATACCGATGATGATAAAGGCGGGGACGGTGAGCGCGGAGATGGGCGCGTTCCTCTGGATGGCCGTGGAGTCTAGGAAAATCTCGATGGTCGTCACAGGGCCACCTGCAGCAGGAAAGACGAGCTTCCTCTCAGCGCTGCTCGCGTTCCTCCCGAAAGGGGAGCGGGTGATTTCGGTTGAGGAGGAGATGAACGAGCTGAGATTCTATGACGCCTTCATCGATTGGGTTCCTCTCAGGGGCGCATATGAAGAAAGGAAGCTGGAGGCAGCGCGCAAGGCGCAGAGCGTCTCGAACCTCAAAACTCCCATTGAACAGGTTATCAACGCGCTGAGGATGAGGCCCGACAGGATAATCGTGGGTGAGCTGAGGGGCGCGGAGGCGCAGAAGCTCTTCGCAGGCGCGAACCTGGGAATGTCATTTATGGCGACCATGCATTCCAATGAGCGCGGTACGGCAGTCGTGAAGAGGCTCCATTCGCCCCCGATGAGCGTGCCTGCCGAAGCACTTTCGCAGCTCGACCTCGTGGTCAGCATGACGATGGACGCCGAGAGGAGAAGGCGCGTTGTAGAAGTTTCCGAGCTCGCGTGGAGATCTAGAGGGCATTTCCCGGAAGGGCTCGGCGAAGGAAGGGGAAGGAAGGTGCGCGCCGCAGGAAGCCAGGTATGGGAAAACGGCGACGACTCCGCATTCGCAAACTGCCTTTACGTTTATGACTACTCGAAGAGGGCGCATCGTGCAGTAGGGAATTATCCCTCCGCGGTATTGGACGCGCACGCGCACGTTCTCGGAAAGAAGAGGCACGATGCTGCGGCGGAACTGGGGTGGAGGGCTGCTGTCCTGGATGCGCTTGTGGAATCCGGCAAGGTCGGATTCCTGGAAGTGGGAAAGGCGCTTCAGGATTACTACAGCGCAACCGAGGAGGAGCGCGCGAGCTTCGCCGAGAAGATTGCGGGGAGATGAAATGAGCTTTGTAGGGACAGTCGCAGTTGATGCGGGTTCGGTCTGCGCAGCGCTCGGGATAGACCCCGAAAAGCTGCTCCCAGCCTCGAAGCAGGAGAGGCTGAAGATACTGCAGGCAGGGATGGACATAAGCACGAAGCAGTACTGTGCGTACATTCTTGCAGTAGGGTTCGCAGCAGGGCTCCTATTCTCCGTCGCTTACGTCGCGCTCACTATCCTCTTCGGCCTGAACATATTATACGTCTTCATCGCGCTTCCCCTCGTTCCGCTTGGCATGATGTTTGCTCGTTACCACTTCGCGTTCCTTGTGCGGGCAAGAGCGAGGGACGTCGACCTGAATCTTCTTGACGCGCTCAGGCACCTGCTCAGCGAACTGCGCAGCGGGGAGAATATCGCGCATGCGGCGCTCAATGTCTCCGAAGAGGATTATGGCGCAGTCTCGGATTTGCTGAAGGAGGCGCTCATTTACATAAGCGAGGGCGCGAGCGTGGAGAGCGCGTTCAGGGAGGTCAGCGCGCGCACCCCGAGCGAGTCATTCAGGAACTTCACAGCCTCCCTGAGCTATTCGCTGAGCACCGGAAACAGCCTCGTCCAGGTTCTCGAGAAGAACGTGCGCGAGCTTGAGATGTCGCAGAGGATTGCGGTCTCAATCTACACGAACGAGTGCTCGAAGCTGAGCACTCTTGCGGTCGTGCTCACAGGTGTGCTTCCCGGGCTCCTCATCTTCGCGCTTGCCGAGGGCGGGTTCGTTTTCGGCTTCAGGCTCCCCGTGGAGTCTTTCATGTTAATCTACCTGCTCGCTTTTCCGCTGGCAAAGTATGTGATGCAGGCGAAGCTGGCGAGCATATCGCCAGGTGTGTGAGATGGAAATCGGCGCGGACAAGGCAAAGCTTCTGAAGGGAATTGCAGGAAGAGTGAGCAGCGACAATGCGCTTTTCGTTGCGATGGAGAAAGGGCTGCGCGGCTCTGTGGAAATCGCGCGCGGGGAGCTGACAGCAAAAGACTGGGCGAGCCTTGTCGCAATAGGGTTCATCATTGCATTTGCGGTCTCGGCCTTCATCCTTACTGCGGTCCTACCGCTGCCTCTCGCTGTCTTCTTTGCAGGTGCGGTCGCATTCGTTGTTGCATTCTCCGTATATGCGCTGCCGCTTGTAATCGCCCAGGGAAAGACATGGGCGCTGGAGCGCGAGCTCCCGTCCTTCATTTCCTACCTCCTCTCCGTCTATGCAGAGCGGAGGAACATGCACGATGCGCTGCTCGCGGCGACCTACGCGAGCGACTACCTGAATCTGGGCCCTGAACTTAGGGCGGCATTCGCAAGCTACAAGGCAGGCGCACCCCCGGCGAAGGCTTACGAAAGGCTGAGAAGGACGATAAAATCGAGGCATGCAAACCGCGCATTCGACTGGGTCGTAAGGTGCCTTGAGACGGGCCTTGACGTTTCCGAGCCCCTCGGGATGCTCGGCCACGACGCTTCCTCTACCCTCGAGCTTGTCGCCGAGAAGAACTCGAAGGTCGGCATGATGACCTGGATGATATCCGCGTCCTCGGGCTTCTTCTACCCCCTCTTCACCTCGCTCGGGCTCATCATAATGTCCGCATTCGAGCGGCTCGCAGCATTCGAGATGTACTCAGCTTCGGAGAAGGACTTCATCACGCTCGTGCTCGTCGGCTATCTCTTTGCAGGGGTGCTGCTTGACTCCAGCTACAACGGCCAGGTAAAATTCGGTGATTTCAGGAGGGGCGTGATGGTCTATTTCCCGATAATGATGCTCGTTGCGTTCAGCGTCTTTCTCATATCATACAGGTCGATTGGTGCATTCATCGGAGCATGATAGAGGTGTCCGAATGAGCGGAGGTGTTATGGATGGATTGGAAGGAAGCAGGATGGGCTGCGCAGCAATTCCTGCGCATGCTAAAAAGCGAAAGGGTGCAGGGCGCGACCGAGTATCTGCTGATACTTGCGGTTGCGTCCATCGTCGTGGTGGTGGTGCTGGCAATGGTGAACGGCATGCGTGCAGCAGTCCCGACCCAGGTGAGCATCAATGGGACGAACCAGACGATGACCCAGGCGATTCGGAGCCAGTTTGGGAATATGACCCAGATAATAATCCCCTGAGGCCAGTGGCTAGCAGCGGCAGGGCGCGCAAGGCGCAGAGTTCGATCGAGTTCATGGTCTGGATTTCGCTCGCGATGCTGATGGCAATCGCGTCCATCTCGGCTTTCGGCGTCGGCTTCTCCCAGATACGGCCCGCCGCAGGGAACATGGAGCTGCAGGCGATGCTGACAACGCTGTTCGCAAACGCGGACTCCATCGGGGAGGGCGGGACTCGCATAGCGCGGTTCACAATTCCGCCCGGACTTGGAAATTCGAGCGTGGAGGAGGCGGGCGCGGGCTGGCACGCGATGAGCTTCTCCTATGGGAATGCGACGTACAACCGAACCTTCCCATACGAGGTGGTTTTCGCCCCCAGGAACCTGCTGGAGATTCCCGGAGAGCACGTAGTGAGGATGAGCAGGAACGGAGGTGTTTTGATTGTCGAGGAAATCAGGCATGCGTAAGGGCATGCTGAGCCTGGAGATTTTCCAGACTGTTTTCATACTCCTGGCAGTGCTCCTGCTCCTGCTCGGGAGCTCGCTGAAGGTTAAGGCGAATCTGGAGGCAGGCAGCAAGAGGCAGGCTGCCGCGATGCTCGCTTTGGAAATTGCAGGAAAGCTGGATTCATTTTACAGGAACGCGTGCGGAGGGGGATTCTGCTACGCGACCTTCAAGGTCGCGAAGGGCAGCGGCAACTACTCGTTCCTGCCCGATGGCGTGCTCGTGCGAAATGGCGAGATAAATGCGACTGCGCACACGTCGTTTCCGCTCGATTCGCTAAACCTGACGGTGGATGATTTTGGTGGCGAAAGCCGCATCACGGCGAGGGGATTCGGCTGAAAGGCTTTTTGCTGCAGGGCGAGGCGGTGCTCTCCGCGTTCGTGGCTTTCCTTGCAGTTGCAATGCTGATATCTTCCGCGCTCCGGTTTGACGAGCACTGGAGCCAGAGGATGGTGTGGGAGCGGAAGCAGATTGAGGCCGACACGCTGGCGGATACGGTTGCGAAAAGGCTCGTGGATGGCGGTGGGAATGTGGACGCAGGTGCTCTTGCAAAGTCGGAGAAGGAGAACGCGGAGATTATGCTCGGGACGGAGAGGTACGGCGCGGCACCGCCGGATAATGTCTCGCTATTTTATGTTCGCAGGCTTGTGTTCGTCGATGGAAATCCAACGGTCATGGAGGTGCGGGTATGGTGAGGATGATTAGGATTAGGCGAGGGCAGTCATCGATTGAGTTCATGCTGCTCCTCGTTGCAGTCGCAGTGGTCTCACTGCTCGCGCTGGGCGCAGTGAATTCGCAGATGTCCGTCCAGAAGGAAGTCCATGCTAATGCATCCAACCTGCTGGAGAAATCCTCGCTCGCCCTTGCAAACAATCTTTCCGCAGCCGCGTCAAACCCTTATGCTCCGAATAATGGTAGCGGCAGCGAAGATGAGACGGATATCCGCCTGGAACTTGCCACCAGCCAGCCATATTATGCGAACCAGACTTCTGTCGTGCAGCTTGTCGCATGGAATTACGGGGGGAGCGCCGTCACAATACCCGAATTGCTCCTTCAGTCAAACTCCAGTGATATCGGATTCACGCCAGATGAGACTGCCAGCGCGCTCGTAGGGCTTTCCTACACCATGACGGCCTCAATCACGCCCAAGCAGGCGGGCACATACCTCCTCTCTGGCAAGGCACTGGATTCTGCGGGAATAGTGATGCGCAATTCCGACGGCCAGCCCGTCAGGGTGAACAGCTCCATTATTGTCTTGTCTGCCCCAGGGAGCGGAGGCGGCGATGAGCCCATAACAGCGCTGAACTATACAATAACTGCGACCAGGGGAAATGAGCAGTTCATTTACTCTTCGTCCCCCGCTACGCCAAGCAACATTTATTCCGTAACCGGCTGCATGAATGGGGCAACTATATGCGCTACGCCATGGCAAACTCCCGAGTGCGGGTTATGGTCATGCGACGGCGGGAACATCAATCCAGGCTGGTGCGAGCGCATTAATGGAGGCCCGTACGTTGGCTGCGTGTCATTCATATCCACCTCAGACACCTGCAATATGTGGGGCCACAAGAGCGAAGCAACTGCAAGATATATTTTGGGCAACGCCTCACTAAGCTTTGCAGTTACCCTGACAGTGAAAAACGCAACAAACTATTCTGCAAGCGTTACGATCACTGGGCCCAGCCAGATGTTTTCGCTAAGTGAAGGGAGAGGCAACGCAACGATGCTTGGCAGCCCGACAGCAGTTAGTGGCACGGATCCGTCGGCAACCAGCATTCTGACCGCGGTGCCAGGCACCTCAACCCCGGGTGAACAAAAAGGCAATGTAACGACAAACGCCTCAAACTGGGTGCTGCGGAGCAGGAACAAGTTCGATGAATATGCACGTGCCGAGTCCATCTATGCGGCATCAGCTAGCTTTAACCTGGGCAAGAATTTCACCGGATTTGGTGGCGGGGAAGGAGATATAATTTTCGTAAATTGCGGGACATTAAACGCAAAGGCAAGCGAGCTTCTTGCATCAACTGGAGCTACGGGTTGTGCGGTTAGCGAAGATGCAATAAAATGCTCCGCCGTATCGGTCAGCTATCCACAAATCAAGCTCCAGCTGAGCCGCGAGTTCCTTGGCGGGCAGGTTCCGGAAACAAACCCGCAATATATCCTGGCGGATAACGTGACTTTTATTGTCTATACGGACTGATAACGAGGTGATGGACTACGATGACGGGAAATGGGTGCGGCGAGTTAGCGGGTAGCGAAACGAGCCCTGTTCAGGCAGTCAATCCGACTGCCTCTAATTCTGAGACCATGGCGTCTTCCCGCGAAAAAAGAAACTCTAATTCTTGGTGGCCCCCCTCGCCCACCCACCCGAAATTCTGGAAGGGGCAGGCGCTCTTTGCCTGCGGCAAAGGCGCCGCGCCTTTGCGTAGAACGCAAAGAGCGCAGGTGTCGCTCGAATATTACCTGCTCCTTCTGGTCGTTTCCGTGCTGCTCATAATAGCGCTCTCATGGGCAAGCGGCTTCGCGGCATCGCAGAAGGGCACTTATGCGAACGTCTCGGTTTTTGTTGAGAACGTCACAAACTCAACACTCGGCGGGCTTGGCGGAAGCGGCATTTCACCTCCGAGCGACTCAAACGCAACGCCTCAGCTTGCGCTTGAGATAGATTCATACGAGCCGTACTGGGCCGGCCAGCCCACGCTTTTCGTCACGCACATCTGGAACCGTGGCGGAGGGATAGGCCATGTAAAACGTCTGTCAATTTCAGTGAGGGATGCCCAGGGCGGGAGCCTTCTTGTCGGGCCGTCGCTGCTTGAAAACATCTCAGTGCCATTCTCATATTCCGCCGCTTCGCAGTTTGCTCCCAATACTACCGGGATGCACACCATAAAGGCTGTCGCATTCACGGATGGCGGGCAGATTGAGATCTCGAAAGAAGTCCTTATTTTGGGTGGTGGCTGATGCGAGCACAAGCCCTCATGCTTGATGCGCTGCTTGCGCTGTCCCTTGCCCTGCTCGTGGGCGAGGCGGTCTTCGTGCGCTCGTTCGGCTATACGGACACGTCCGCATCCTTAAAGGCAGACCGCGCGGGCTATGACCTGGTCAATTACATTTACATGGACGATGCATTTTACAGGAACGTGACAAGTTCGCTTGAACATGATGGAAGAGTGACGAACTCGTCCCTTTTTCTCCTAAGACAGCGGCTGGCGTATTACGGGCGGATTCTCGGTCTGGAAGCGCTGGACTTCGAAGTCGCAGGAATCCAGACGGAGCACATCCCCATAACCGATGGAGCCGCAGTCGCTTCGGAAAAGTATTGCTTTCCGCTTGTTGCAGGAAACGGGACGCGAGTCTTCACGGGCTGCTTGGTGACTTGGATATGAATTCGAAAAAAGGCTTTGGCGGTTTTGTAATCGCCTCACTGCTGCTTTCCGCTGCCATACTTGCGCACATCGCATCAAGCAAAAAGGCAGATGACGGATTTGCATCCGTCATAGCAGACGAGCATGCGATGGGCAGGCTGGCGATCCTCAAAAATTCGATAAGGAAGAGCTATGAAAAGCTGGACGGGAACGATGCGAACGCCTGGAGGCTGGAGGTCCAATATCAGCTTGCCCGCGAATACGACTTGGACATTCTCATAGACGGAAACAAGGTCACCCTAATCGACAACGAGCACGCCGCCAGGAGCGAGTTCTACCTGAGGTGAGCAGGATGCCCCGATGCCTTTTAAACTCCGTTCCCCAGAATATTCGTCGAATGTTATCCGGTGTTTCCTATGATTCGACAACCTATAGTGGTGGTGATGGGGCATGTCGACCACGGGAAGACATCGCTTCTTGATAGGATACGCACGACCACGGTAGCGAAGAGGGAGGCAGGCGCAATCACCCAACACATCGGCGCGAGCGAGGTCCCCACGAAGGTCATAAAGGACATCTGCAAATCCCTGCTCAAGCAGTCCAATGCCGAGCTGAAAATTCCAGGCCTGCTTTTCATAGACACCCCCGGGCACGAAGCGTTTACGAATCTGCGGAAGCGGGGCGGGAGTGTCGCAGACATCGCAATCCTTGTGATTGACATTACGCAGGGCTTCCAGCCGCAGACTCTTGAAGCTCTCAGCATCCTCAAGGAGTACAAGACGCCCTTCATCGTCGCTGCGAACAAGATAGACCTGATAACCGGCTGGAATGCGAAGGACACCAACAGCTTCCTCAAGTCGCTGGACGGGCAGCTCGACATGGTGCAGGCAAGGCTGGATGAGAAGCTCTACGAGCTGGTTGGCAGGCTGGGAACCCTCGGCTTTTCGAGCGAGAGGTTCGACAGGGTTGGCGACTTCACGAAGATGGTCGGGATAATTCCGGTGAGCGCAAAAACAGGCGAAGGGATTGCGGAGCTCCTCATGTTCCTCTCCGGAATCTCGCAGCGCTTCCTTGAGCAGCAATTGAAGACGGAAGTGAAAGGGCCTGGGAAAGGCTCAATCCTCGAAGTGAAGGAGGAGAAGGGGCTCGGGAAAACCATTGACATGATTCTTTACGACGGGACTATCAGGAAGAACGACATTGTCGTCTTCGGCACGCTGCACGGAATCGGCTCAACGAAAATCCGCGCCCTGCTCAAGCCAATGCCGCTCGATGAGATGCGCGACCCCCGGGAGAAATTCAAGTATGTTGATGAGGTGCACGCAGCAAGCGGGGTGAAGCTTTTCGCCCCCGGGCTGGAGGACGCGCTCGCGGGCTCATCCATCTTCGTGGCTACGCCCGAGACTGAAGAGGAATTGAAGCAGGAGATTGAGAAGGAGATTTCCGGAATCATAGTCGAGTCTTCAGGTCCCGGCATAATCCTCAAGGCCGACACCCTTGGCTCGCTAGAGGGCATAACGAAGCTGCTTGACGGCGCAGGCATAACGATAAAGAAGGCGACAATCGGCCAGGTTTCCAAGCGCGACGTGGTTGATGCCAATAACGCAAAAGCCGAGAACAAATATTACGGAGTGATACTCGCGTTCAACGTCCCAGTTATGGAAGAGGCGAAAAGCGAGGCAAGCAAATACCACATCCCAATCCTCGAAGAGGACGTAATCTACACCCTTCTCGACAACTACAAAAAATGGGTGGACCTGGAGACGGAGGTCGAGCGTGGCGAGGCGTTCTCCAGCATGGTTCTCCCCGGAAAGCTGAAGATTCTCCCGGGCTGCTGCTTCCGCGCCAAATCGCCGATGATTGTTGGCGTTGAGGTTCTTGGCGGCAGGATAAGGCCCGGCTACACCCTGATGAACGTCAGAGGAGAGGAGATTGGCGAAGTGAAGTCTATCCAACGCGAGAAGGAGGCAGTTCAGGAGGCGAAGGAAGGGGACCAGCTCGCAATCTCAATCAACACTCAATTGACTTTCGGGAGGCAGGTGAATGAGGGTGACATCTTCTACACATCAATACCCAAATCGCATTCCAAGCTCCTCACAACCAAATACAAGGAGCATTTGACTGGCAGTGAGATGGAGCTGCTGCAGGAGATTAGGCGGGTCTCTGGCGAGCTATTCTTCGGTGAATAGGCGGATATTATTTAAATACCGCCGCCGAAACTATTCCGCTTCTGCTTGTATAAGGCTGAACGCACTGAGGTAACCATCCCTCGGGAGGTTTGGGAACATGAAGGTTGTAATTTCGGACCCAAAGGCGGGCAAGTCGTTCCAGGCCGAGATTCCGGCAGACAAGGCCGGCTCGGTCGTGGGGATGAAGATAGGCGATTCCCTGGACGGCGGAGTAATCGGGGCGGCAGGCTACAAGCTGCAAATTACCGGCGGTTCGGACAAGGACGGAATACCCATGAGGCCGGACGTCTCAGGCGGCAGGCGCACCTATGTGATTCTTGCATCAGGTCCCGGGATTAGGGCGACGGAGAAGGGCGAGCGCAGGAGGAAGTCCGTGCGCGGAAATGTGGTGACAGCCGAGACCGCACAGCTCAACACGAAAGTCACAGAAGCTGGCGAGAAGAAGCTCGAGGAGCTGTTCCCGACGAAGCCCAAGGAGGAAAAGAAGACGTAGGTGAGGTGGTCCCATGGTCTTCAAGAGGGTGCTAGTACCATTCGACGGCTCTGAGCAGTCGGCAAAGGCACTCGATATCGCAGCCACACTCGCGAAGGGCGAGGGCGCTGAGCTCACAGTCCTCAATGTCGCCGAGTATGTCCCAGTGCCCGGCTCCCCCACTAGCACTATCTACCTGATAGACCAGGGCATAGCGCAGATGCAGGAGCTCACTATGAAGAAAGCCGAGCACATCCTCGCCGAGCACGGAGTGAAGGCGGGACTGGTGGCGAAAAAGGGCCACCCTGCGGATGAGATACTCAACTACGCGAAAAGGCAGAAGATGGACCTGATAGTGATGGGAAACAGGGGCGTGAGCGGGCTCGAGAGGTTCTTCCTCGGGAGCGTTTCTGATTCGGTCGCGCACCACGCGCACTGCGCGGTGCTCATCGTGAGGTAGGTGCAAACTTGTCGCAAGCTGAAGTGAACATAGGGCTGCTCGGCCATGTCGATCACGGCAAAACCAGCATAACCAAGTGCCTCACTGGCACATGGACGGACACCCACAGCGAAGAGGTGAAGCGCGGAATCACGATAAAGCTCGGGTACGCCGACTCGGTCTTCAGGAAATGCGAGGGCTGCTCCGGTCCGGAGGCATACACGGTAGAAGAGAAATGCCCCAAGTGCGGAAAAGCCACCAAAATCCTAAGAAAGGTTTCATTCCTCGACGCTCCGGGGCACGAGACCCTGATGGCAACCGTCGTCGCAGCCTCATCCATAATGGACGGAGCAATCCTCGTTATTGCCGCGAACGAGGAATGCCCCCAGCCGCAGACTCTTGAGCACCTTATGCTGCTGGACTTCATCGGGATTAAGCACATCATCATCGTCCAGAACAAGATAGACCTCGTGACCAGGGAAAAGGCCAAGGAGAATTACAAGCAGATAACTGAGCTCGTGAAGGGCACGGTCGCGGAGAATGCGCCAATCATCCCGGTTGTTGCGAACTTCGGCTTCAACATAGACGCGCTCATAGAAGCGATTGAGGAGACGATAAAGACGCCTAAGCGCGACATTGCGGCGCCACCGCTCATGTACGTTGCGCGCTCATTCGATATCAACAAGCCCGGCGCTGCCATAGAAAAGCTGGCAGGCGGCGTAGTTGGCGGCTCCCTCATCCAGGGGAAGCTGAAGATTGGCGATGAGATCGAGGTGAGGCCCGGATCCAAGTACTCCGAGAAGGGAAAGGACTCCTACGAGCCGCTCATTGTCCGGATTGAGAGCCTGAACGCCGGTAGCGATAAATTGCAGGAGGCGGTCCCTGGCGGGCTAATTGCGATAGGCACGAAGCTTGACCCTTCGCTCACGAAGGCTGACGGGCTTGTCGGCAACCTTGTCGGCAAGACCGGAAATCTCCCCGATGTCGTCAGCGAGATGCAGCTCGAGCTCCACTTCATCCAGCGCGTGGGCTTCGACAACCAGCCCCTCAAGATGAATGAGCCCCTCGTGCTGGGGCTCGGCACATCGACTACGGTCGGTTTCGTTGAAAAGATGAAGAAGAACGTCGCCCAGCTCAAATTGAAGCGCCCAGTCTGCGCTTCTCCAGGAACGAAAGTCGCAGTCAGCCGCAGGGTCGGGCAGAGATGGCGGCTGAGCGGCTATGGGATCACAAAAGCCTAGAGCGTCGGTAGCGTCTCCCCTTCTGCGGCCCTTATCTCGAACCTCATCTCCTCGGCCATCCAGTCAAATCCGCTTTTCGCTTTCCCACCCACGCTGAGCACATCTCCCTTTCTCTCAACTTCCGCGCCCTCCGTTTCGAATGAAGTAAGGGGCGACCTGGTCTTCTGGAGGAAGAGGAACCCCTCAATTGCGATGAAAAGCACGAACCCCAGCACGAGCGTCACCATCATTCCAATGCCCGTCCCCTGCAGCAAGACTGCGATTCCGCCCACCAAAAACACAAACGCGACAACTGCCATGATTACATTGTAATTCCTCCTGTCCGCTGCAAGCACGATATGCTTCTCAGTCAGCACGAGCTTTCCACCGGTTTCCACCGAGTAGCTCTGGCGCTCGAAATTCAGCCCCTCCTTCGGGGGCACGGGCTTTATGAGCACGCCACTAATCCCCCTGATTTTCTCCCCCGGGAACTTTTTCGCAATCTCATCCTTCAGCTTCTCGTCCATCTCCCCACCTCACAATGAAATAAGCTTCGCTTCGATTTTCTTCCCGACCTCGAGCTCGGCAGCCCTTCCCATCATCGCAGCCCCGACCTTCACAATCCTGGTCTCCCCTATCTTAGCCTCCCCTTCATGCTCATGGATATGCCCGCAGAGATTAATCGCAGGCTGCCTCTCCTCGATTATCCTCCTGATTGACCTGCTTCCCGCAGGCCCTGACCTCACATTATCCAGCCCGACATCATATGGCGGCGCATGCGTTGCAAGAATGGTCTTGGCATCTATTTTCAGCCCTTTCAGCCCGTTGTAAATCTCCTCTTCCGAAAACTCAGTTGGCGTCCCGAAAGGCGTTGGCCCGCTTCCCCCGAACCCGGCCAGGCTCCACCCTTCCCCAAGCTCCACCTTTTTCGCATGGATTCCAACCCCTGCCTCCTCGAGCAGGAGCCTCACTTCCCGCACATCCATGTTCCCGAATAGCGCAAAAACCTTCACCTCGCTTTCCCCGAGCATCTCCAGGAAATCCTCTGCAAAAGAGACCGGTCCCCTGTTGGTGATATCGCCTAGCAGGACAACTGCGTCGTATCTCTCTGCAGAAAGCCTGCTGCGGGTATCCTCAAGGGCCCCTTCCTCCGCATGCACGTCGCTGAGAACCAGCACGCGCAAAGGGCTCACCTTCTGAACCGTTTCCATCTGGGCGGCTGCCCGCCCTCCCTTCTCTGGAATCCCTGCCCCTGCTGGGACCGCTGCCCCTGCCCGAACTGCCCCTGCGGCCGGTCCCCGCCCTGCCTCTGCTGGAACCTCGGCCTGACCTGCTGCTGCCCGGGCTTAACCTTCCTCTCCTTCGACAGGGTTGAAATCTCCTTCGCCCTCTTCTCAAAATCAGCCTTCAGCTTGTCCGCGATGAAACGGTGTGAAAAGGCATCAGCCTTCGCGGCAATCGCGAGTTTCGTTGCAAGCGCCCTAGCAAGCTTTCCCCTGTGCGCAAGCGGCGCATTCCCAATCATCGGGTGCTGGAATATGATTCCGTATTTCGGAGGCAGGGTCCCGGTCCTCAAATGCTTGAAGAGCGCCTTCTCAGCCCCGAGAAGCTGCACAGTGCTTGCAGGCATGTTTGCGAGCTTCTTCAGGCTCCCCGCCTGCGCAATCAATTTCGCGGCAAGCGCCGGCTCGACCAGGTGGCACAAATTCGGCGCCATCTCTTTCGCCAGCTTCCCCTGGTACTCTTCAATCTTTCCCCTCAGGGCATAGAGGTTGATTACCTCTTCGGCAACCGCCCTCACATGCCTAAGCTCCTCCTCCGCGAAATCAGCCCCGATGCTCCTCTTCGCTCTCTCGATTATCTCCTGCGCCTTTTCCTCGCCGACAATCTCGGCAAGGGTCGTCTTCTCCAGGTTCTTCTTGTCGAACATCAGGATGATTTTGCAGTATTTCTCGGGCTCGGAGATTTTCAGCTCGGGGAAATAGATGCCATACCACTCCGCAAGCCTCTCATAAAAGAGGTTCGCACTCTTGTCCAAATCGCCTATCGTCCCCACTGTATGGGTAAGCAGCCTGTCCCTCTCTACGTAGGCGGCCTTAAGCCCCCTGCGCGCCTCCTCCAGCATCTCCTCGCGTGAAATAGCCATCATCATCCCCGCCTATAATTCGCCGGGCGGCTTTTATAACCTATTGCCCGCCGCCTTCGAGCTTCCGTATATCCGGCGTAAGCTGGCCCATCTCCTCATCGGTCTTCTCAAGCTGTAGCGCGATGGCCGAGCGCGCGGAGATCGCCTCGCCCAAGACTTCGCCGACCCTCGCCGCATCCACTGAGCCCTCGACCTCCTTGAACAGCTCCCTTACTCCTTTCTCCTTCGCTTCTATCTCCGCGTTAATCATGGCAAGCTCCATTCGAGCGTCCTTTATTTTCTTGATAAGGCCGGGTATCTTCTCCTCTTTCGTGGCGCGTATCTCTTTCCAGGACCTTGCGATTTCCTCCGGCTTTCCCGTCATCGCCTTCTGGAGTTCAGCAATCTGCCCCTCAACGAGCGCAACCTTATCTCCGGCGCCCGCCTCCCCCTTCGCATGCCTCTCCTTCAGGTCCTTCAGCAGCAGTTCCTTCGGCTTAAGCTCATTCTTCATGCTGTCGAGCTTCTTCCGAAGTGAGCCCGGCTCATCAATCCTCATCTTGAGATTCTGGACTACGCCGTTAAGCTCATTCACGCCCCTATCCAGCCCTTCCGTAAGCCGTATGGCCTTGTTTGAGCGCCTGTGCAATTCCTCAAGGAGCACCTCAAAGTTCTTCTTCTTTTCCTCATTCTCCCTGGCAACACGTTCTTGCGCATTCTTAACAGCAGCGAATTTTACATCATCTGGCTCCTCCCTCACAGCGGGACGAGGCGCGGGCGGTCCCCTGTGCTGCCCCTCTGCCGGCGGCTTGCCCATGCGCAACGTTGACTCCCCATACACCATAACCAAATTCTGGCTTTTGAGGAATTTAAACCTCCCGTTCCCTCGAAACGGAAACCTTCTTTAACCATCCCCGCCCAATTCCCCGCAGGTGCTCAGATGAAAGAAGAGATAATGGAGATTGCGCTCAAGCGGGGATTCATCATCCCCTCGAACGAGATATACGGCCAGATTTCAGGCTTCTACGACTACGGCTCGATAGGCGCACCGATGAAGCGGAGGATAGAGAATGCCTGGAGGAAATTCTTCCTGCTCCGCGACGGGGTTTTCGAGGTCGAGACTGCCACAATTCTCCCGGAAATCGTCTTGAAGGCTTCCGGCCACGTTGGCCATTTCGGAGACCCGCTCGTTGAATGCAAGACCTGCAAGAAGAAGTTCCGCGCGGACACGCTTGTCGCGGACCACCTTGCTGGAGAGCTGGAAAAGGCGGAAGGCGAGCATGTGAAGAGGCTGAAGGAGCACCTCTCCCGTCTCCCCGGAATGAAGCCCGAAGAAATGAGCGCCAAGATTAAGGAATTCAGAATCAAATGCCCTGACTGCGAGGGTGAGCTTGCGGACGTCGGCTGGTTCAACCTGATGTTCAAGACAAATATCGGGCCAATTGAAGGCAACCCCGGCTATCCCCGCCCGGAGACCGCGCAGGGCATATTCCTCGACTTCCCCCGCCTATTCCGCGCGCACGGCACCAGGCTGCCACTCGCAGCAGCGCAGATAGGCAAGTCCTTCAGGAATGAAATCTCCCCGAGGCAGGGGCTAATACGGCTCCGCGAATTCACTCAGATGGAGATTGAATACTTCTTCAACCCCTCAAACGACAAGCATCCCAAATTCGGAGAAGTCGCAAGCCAGAAGATTAAGATTCTCACCCGCGACTCCCAGGCAGCGGGAAAGGACGAGGAGACCGAGATGACTGCCCAGGAGGCGGTTGAGCGCAAAATCGTCCCGAACCAGATTCTCGCCTACTACCTTGCCCGCGAAACCCAGTTCTATCAGATGATGGGCATCCCATACTCCGATTTCCGCTTCAGGCACATGATGCCGGATGAAACCCCGCATTACTCGGGCGGAAACTTCGATCTGGAGGTGAAGACCTCATTCGGCTGGATTGAGACGATAGGCACTGCCTACCGCACAGACTATGACCTGAGCAGCCACTCCCGGATGAGCAAGCAGGACCTCTCAGTCTTCATCGAGGAGGAGAAGAAACGAATCATGCCTCATGTGATTGAGCCCTCTTTCGGCGTGGACAGGCTCTTCTGGTGCATACTTGAGAAATGCTACCGCGAGAAAGGAGGCGCAGAAGGCCGCGATTGGTCGTGGTTTGACTTCCCGCCAATAATCGCCCCCTTCAATTGCGCAGTCTTCCCACTCATGAAGAAGGATGGCTTGAAGGAAAAGGCGGAAGAGGTCGCAGCCATTCTCCGAAACGATGGCTTCAACTGCTATTACGATGAAAGCGGCTCGGTTGGAAAGAGATATGCAAGGCAGGATGAGATAGGCACGCCCTATTGCATAACAATCGACTATGACTCCCTGAAAGATGGAACCGTGACAATCCGCTTCCGCAACGATGGCAAGCAAATCCGCCAGCCGATTTCCGACCTTCCATCCACTCTCCGCAAATACAAAAAGGAAGGAAAAGTGACTGCTTAGATTGCCTTCGAAATCGCGGCTATCGCGTCCGGGTTCTCCACGGTTGAGATGTCACCGAGGTCCAAGCCCAGATACTGCGCCTTCACAGCCCTTCTCACAATCTTCGCAGACCTGGTTTTCGGAAGCGCGCTCACGAATTTCAGCTCGGAAGGCCTCATAGTCTTTCCGAGCGATTTGGTCACCTGCTCCATAAGCTCCTTCCTCAGGACATCCCCTGGCTGGTTGCCCGGCTTCAGGACCGCGAAGCAAACTATCCTCTCGCCGCTGAGCGCATCAGGCACCCCGATTGCCGCTGCCTCGCTCACAGCTTTGTGCTCAAGCAAAGCAGCCTCAATCTCAGCAGGCCCTACCCTCCTTCCTGAAACCTTAATCGTATCATCGCTCCTGCCATACAGGAACCAAAGCCCGTCCTCATCAATGCTCGCCCAGTCCCCGTGGTACCAGACATTCGGCCACCTTGACCAGTAAGTCTCGATATACCTCTGCCTGTCATTCCAGAATCCCCTAGTCATGGACGGGCCTGGCTTCACTGCGACCAGGTGGCCCTTCTTCCCCCTCACAGGCTTCCCATTATCATCCCAGACGTCAATTGCCATCCCGAGGCTCGGGCAGGCGAGGGTGCAGGGCTTTAGCGGCGTAATTGGGAGCGCGAGCAGGAATCCGCCTATAATCTCGGTTCCGCCCGACCAGTTCAGAATGGGCAGTTTCCCCTTCCCTATCTTCTTGAACAGCCACATCCAGGAATCCGGATCCCACGGCTCGCCGGTTGAGCCCAAATAGCGGAGCGATGAAAGGTCGTTCTTCTCCGTCCAGGCATCTCCTTCCCGGATAAGGCCCCTCACGCCAGTCGGCGAAATGCCGAAATGCGTAATCCTGTACTTCTCAACCAGCTCCCAGAGCCGCGCGGGCGTGGGGTAGGTCGGAAGCCCCTCATAGAGCACAAGCGTCGCCCCGAAGGTCAAAACGCCAATTACCATCCAAGGGCCCACCATCCACCCGATATCCGAAACCCAGAAGAATATTGAATCCTCTTTCACGTCGAAGTGATACCTCACCTCTTTCGTAATCTGCGCGAGCGCGCCTCCGTGCACGTGCACGGTCCCTTTAGGCTTTCCCGTAGTTCCGGAGGAATAGATGATAAGGCACGGGTCCTCGCTGTCCATCCTCTCGGCCTCGCAATTCGCAGGCTGCTTCGCCATCAGCTCATCCCAGAAATGGTCCCTTCCCGCGTTCATCGGAACCTCAATCCCAAGCCGCCTGAGGACTATTACGTTCTTTACTGAGGGGCATTCCTTCAGCGCCTCATCCGCGCTCTTCTTAATCTCGACCTTCCCTCCCTTCCGCACCCCTCCATCCGCCGTGAATAGGACTTTCACTCCGGCATCCTGCAGCCTTGTCTGCAGCGGTTTGGGCCCGAACCCGGAGAAGACCGGCACTGCAATCGCGCCAATCTTAATCGTTGCAAGCATCGCGATTGCCACTTCAGGCACCATTGGCATGAAGAGCGCAACCCTGTCCCCCTTCACAACGCCCAATGACTTGAGCATGTTCGCGCACTTGTTCACCTCTTCTGAGAGCTGCGCATAGGTGAATCTCCTGCTCTTCCCGTCCTCCGCCTCCCAGATGAGCGCGGTCTTCTTGGCAAGCCTCTTCGCATGCCTGTCCAGGCAGTTGTAGACCATATTTATTTTTCCGCCGACGAACCACTTCGCCCACGGAATCCCCTGCGACGTATCCAGGACCTTCCTGTAGGGGGTGAACCACTCAATTCCCATATCCTTCATCGCAGCATCCCAGAACCACTCGATGTCCCCGGTTGAGCGGCTCACAAGCTCCTTCCAGTCCCTGATTCCATTCTTCCTCATGAACTGCGAAACATTCGACTTCTCCAGATAGTCCCCATACGGCTGCCAGACAATCTCGGCCATGCATTCACCCTCGCAGATTTTTTCTCGCACAATCCTTAAATACCCCCTTCGCAAATCTCTTCTCATGCGACCGGCGATGAAAGCAGCCCTATTCCTCAGCCTATTCGCCGCACTCGCCTCTGCCATCGATTACGAAGAGCACATCCTATCCTTCAACGTGAGCGAGGTCTCCTCGCTCGTCAGCATTTCCAGCGACATCAACACCACTGGCTTGCTCCCAGGCTACGAGTACGCCTACAACCTCACAATAGCGTGGGCTGTCCCCAACACTGCACTCCGCAACATTAACGCCTCCTCAGTCGCCATTTTCATAAAAATCCGCCCAAGGGCCAATGAAACCAACGTCTATTTCCGCGACCCCTCGCTCGGCACAAACGAAACCATCCGCTTCTTCACCCTCCGCTGCCCGGTTGAGAACTCCTCCTGCGCAAGCAGCTCCGTCCTCGTGCGCAAGACCAGCGTCTTCTACTTCCTAACTCCGGGCGCAAACATCTCCCAGGAGCAGTTCCTCATCACCGCGCAACTCGTCCCGTTCGCCAATGAGAGCGAAATCACCCGCGCAAACGAGAGCCTCCAGCGCATAAATGGGACAAACGAGACCCTTCTTCTCCAAACCGCCCAGCAGCGCTTCGAGGACGGCGACTACAACACCACAATAGCGCTCGCAGAAGCGGTTGCAGCAAGGATGCACGCGCTTGCAACACCCATGCCCCTTGCCTCGGCAACCCCCGAACCCTCCGAGAGGCAGAGCCTGGACCAGCTCCTCGCAGGCATCAACCCGTTCATTTCCGGAGGAATCCTGCTCGTCATCCTTCTCGGGCTCCTATTCCTCGCGTTAAGGAAAAGCAGTAAGCAGCCACGCAATGTCACATGAACTGTTCCAGCGAGAACTGCTTCTTCGTCTCATCCTCGAAGACTGAAGAGATGTCATTCTCCAGCAGCATCAGCCTCTGCTTAAGATAGTTCGGCAGGCCGTACTTCTCCACCATTCCCTGCGAAATCTTCAAATATTTCTCAATACCGCCCTTTGAAATCGTCAAGACCAATTTTCCTCCGCACTTATCGCACTTCCCGGAGAGCGGCGCCCTGCGGTATTTCGAATTGCAGTCAACGCACCTGAGCGTCTGCTTGGAGAAGGAGCGCAGATTGCCGTATAAATCCGGGAGGAAGTGGCTCAGAATCACCCGCTCAGCCGAATCCTTGACATTCACCGCCCTTATCTTGCTGCAGAGCTCGAACTGGTAATCCACCTTCTCCTTCATGGACTTGAACTGGATATACTTTGTTTTGAGTGGCCCTCCATTAATCGAGGAGGCGGAATGGGAAAAGCGGAGCCCGGAATACTGCTCCGGCTTCCCGAGCCTTTCAGTCACCCTCTCCAGCTTGACTTCCGAAGGGCTGGCAAACTCCCTCGCAGCCTCGTAGAATTCCAGCGGGTAGGATGTGCATATCTCCATCGCATGGACCTCGTCATCAACCTCTTTCGGGTCTATCTTCGTTGTCATGACGAGAGATGCGTCCATGTGCCCTCCCCGCAGCGCAGGGAGGTACTTCTTTGAGAAGTTCACGAGCGCATCGAGCAAAAGCATCGTAGAATCCTCATCCCCGTCGCAGTTTCTTCTCCTTGCGGCAATCATGTAGGGGTGGCAATAGCCCACGTGCGCCTGCGTGAAGCCCACAATCCTCCCAAGCACCCCGCAGGAGGTGTGCGGGGCAAGCGTAATCACCATCTGCCCGAGCAAATCCTCCCTCTTCTGCGCATTGTAGAACGGGGGCAGCCCATAAACATAGACCAGCAGGTCATCAACGAACCTGCTCGTCCGCATGAGATACTCCGCGCCGCTGTCGGCGAGCAGGATGTCCTGCGGCTTCAGCTCAACCAGCTGCTCCTCGCTCTTCAGCTCATCGCCTTCCGCATCCTTCGTGTAGCCGAGCTCGCGCAGCTTCTCGACCGGCACCATTATCTCCCTCGGGTAGAAGTGCGTGAGCGGCACATCAGTCGCATCAAACCTCACGGTCCCGTCGCGGAACACGAACACCTTGTGCCTCGCCCTCAGAATCCCCTTCTCGATAAGTTCGGGTGCCTTGGTTTCGCTCACGAGGCCGATTACGCCCTTCACATCATCCGGCATTTCCCCTACGCGGGCGACCGCATCGTCAATCATCTTCGCGAAGTCTATCGAGCGCTTGTCATATGGCTGCGTCTGGCCCTTGCAGACCGGGCATCCCTCCCCGATCGCCTTCCTTCCGCACCTGCTGCAGACCTGCTCGAGAACCGTCCTCGCCCCGCAGGTCTCGCACTTGTACCTCACACCCACGGTCTTGCAGTTCGGGCAGGCGAGCCGCACGACCTCAATCTCAAGCCCCTTCCCCTCGAACCTCTCCTTGTCCTTCGAGGACTTGTAGGCCTTCGTGATGCTGCGCACCTTCCCTCCCACTCCCCCTATCGGGAACAGGACGTGCGGGGCGGGCTTCATCAGCCTCTCCCTTGCCTTCTCGGGCCTCCCCATCCTCGAGCCTATGTAGGTCGGCGCCTTCGCCCTTATCTTCAGGCCCGAAACCTCGTTCACCAATTGGAGCGCGTTCTTCTCGGGCGAATAGGCCTTGTTGAATCTCTCGAGCGTAATCGCCTTGTTCGCGAGCATTCCCATGGATGAAAGGAGCGCGGTCGCATGGTCGGGCTCCAGCACCACGAATTTCCCGTCAATCCCGTGCGGGATGCCGAGCTCTTCAAGAATCAATTTAGCAGGCGAGGCCTCAACGCGGAATTCCTTGAGCCTGAACCAGTCATAAGCCAGCTTCCCGCTCGCAAGCCAGTCCGCAAGCTGCCTCAGCGCCTGCGCACCGACATCGTGCCAGCAATAGGTGAATTTCGGCGCAAGCGGGACCCCCAGCTTCTGCGCAAGCTTAATCGAATCATCCGCGGAAATCCCCCGTGCATCGACCTTCGGCGGCGCCTCATTCCTCCCCTTCGCCGCCTTCTCCAGCTCAGCAGCCCACTGCTCCTCGCAATAGCCCCCGGGGACGAGTGGGTGGTTTGACTTCAGGAAATCCCCGTAGGAAACGAGAATGTCCCCGAGGAAGAGAATCCTCTCCACTTTGTCCCTTACCTTTCCGGCCTCCTCCAGCGAATTCACCTGAACGACCGAGCCGTCCGAAAGCCTCACAATCGGCCCGTCAATCGAGTCGCAGGGGGTCACAACGCAGCCCTTCCCGGGCCGCTCAAGCTTGAACTGCGTCCCGATTGCCGGGAACTCATCCAGCAGAACCATTGTCGCAGGATGGATTGCCTTCGCGGCAATCCCGGTCATCCTCGTCCTACCATACCTTAAGCGGAAGCCCCCTTTCTCGCTCGGGTAGCTAAAGATGGGCCTCCCGGCCACCAAATCATCCAAAAACTTCTCATTCGGCTTAATCTCCACCTTCCCCTCCTTCTTCGCAATCTTTACCAGCCCCTCGAGCCAGCCCCAGTTCACCCCAATTTTCTTCGTATACCTGAGGACCTTGGATGCCTTCTGTGCAATCCCCTCGCAAACCACGAGCGCAATTCCCCCCCTTATCCTATCCGTCTCAACCCTTTCCAGGCCCTTGTGCACCGAAACCTCGAACTCCTCGGTCGGGTCGCCATCTATGCAGACGGGGCAGTTCCTGACAATCTGCCGCACGTCGTCATCAGGGGGCTTGTATTGCAGCCTTGCCGCCCGCGCATCGTAAATATTAACTTCTTCAACATACCTCTCGACTTCCGTGTCCGTTGGCCTGAAGTCCGCAATCCCGAACTGCTGCCTTGCGAAATCCGCAAGAACCACGCTCAGCGCGGCAACGGTTCCCCCCGCAGACCTTATGGGGCCCGCGAAATAAACGCCTAGATACTCGCTGCCATCCGGGTTTTTCCTAATCTTGATTTTCGCGATTCCCTCGGTCGGCGCGACGAGCACGCCTTCGGTCAGGATTCCCACCCCAGTCCTCACGGCCTGGTCTATCGCCTTCTCCCTATCCTTAATCCCGTAATCGGCGCTCTTCGCCACAATCTCCTTCACAACGTCAAACGCAAGAATCTCGCGCGGCTTTCCCTCCTTATCCATCTCCCTGATTCTCGCCGCAATCCCCTTTGGCCCGACGATTCCTTCCACCCTCCCGGCCACATCCTCGGCAGGAATAATTTCAACGAAGGGCTCAGGGTCCAGCCCCTTCGCCCGAGCCTCCGCTGCCACTTTCATCGCCTTATCTAGGCCAGCATTCAATGCAGCGAAGTACTCCTCCATCATATCGCCTTCGACGCCGTCTCCATTCCCGGCGCCTTCGCCTCGGCAGTGAAATTCACTACCTCCAGCTCCCCCCTCTTCATGTCATAGATCGGCAGCAGGCAGGGAGAAGGCACATGGCCCTGCTTCATCTGGAACTCCGTCCTGTCCTGCCACGTCCCGGAATTTACAATCAAAATTCCCTTGTACCTGTCATAGCCATTCTTGTGTATGTGCCCCATGTGCACGATATCCGGAACTTCATCAATAAGCATGTAATCATGGTGCTCGGGGACTATCGGGTTGTCCCCGAAAAGAGGCGACAGATTCCTTCTCTTCACAAGTTCCACCATCGCCTTCTCAGGATAGTTGTAGCTCAGCCCCTTCAGCCCCGCAATAATCGAGTCCAGGCTCGTCCCATGGTAGACGAGCACCTTCAGCCCCTCAATCTCCACCATCGAAGGGTTTCCAACGAGGTGCATCTTCCCACCAATCGCCTCCTCAATCTCCTTTGATATCCTCGGCTGGGGCTCAGCCCTCCTCACCGCATCATGGTTCCCGGGCGCAACAATAACCTCAACATAATCGGGAATCGCCTCCATCAGCTTCCCGAACATCCTATACTGCTCGTAAATATCCCTGACCACGAGCTCCTTCTCCTGCTTCGGGTAGATTCCAATTCCGTCAGCAACATCTCCGGCTACGATTAGGTACTTCACTTTTCCCGCAAGCTCCCTCTGCTTCTCCCCGCCTACTCCTCCATTAAGCCACTGGACAAACGCCCCGAACCTCTGCTCAAGGAAAAGCTTGCTTCCCACGTGCAAATCCGAAAGGAATGCGACCGCCACCTCCTTCTCTATCAGCCGCGCATTCCTCGCAGGCACCTCAGGCCACAGCACATCAGTTGCAACCAGGAAAGGGCCGCTCATCTTCCCGTCAATCGCCACAACCTCATCAAGCAGCAGGTTGTTCGCGGCAGCAAAGCACTGCTTCTCCGAATCGTTCCTCCCCTTCCCCACCCAGACTTTCGCAATGCCTTCCTCGTCTTCAAGCTCAATCAGCAAATCGTTCTTCTTGGTCTGCCTCTTGCTCTTGATTATGCCGATTACCCTCACATCCCTTCCCTCGGCGAACTTTCCCAGCACGCCCGTCTTCACAATCCCCGAGCCCCCGCCTCTTGCCTCCAGGATTTTTCTCGTCCTTTCCACCCTGTCGCGGAAATAGGCCACAAAGTCCTCCACATGCCCCTTGCACTTCGACTTCCCGCTCACGTCGCTACTCTCGATGAACTTCAAATCAGCCGGATATTCCTTCGCGAGCGGCCTGAACCCCGGCGCCCTCTTGACCTCCACGGGCATCGGAATCTTCTCTTCTTCCTTTCTCTCGAGAAGCTCCTGGATGAGCGTCCGCTCAATCACAAAAAGGTTCCTCTCCTTCCCGGCCTTCAGCGCCCTCTCCGCAATCCCCAGCGGGTCCTCGGCAGTCTTCAGCAGCTCCAGCGCGTCCGGCGCCAAGGCTAGCTCCGCTTCAGCAAACTTCCTAACCAGCTCTTCTTCGACCACTTTCTTCCGCCGTAATCACTCCCTAGCAAGGGAGAGCAAATGAACGGGAAAGAATTAGCAGGAGGTGGTTTAATAGCGTTTCCGCCTACTCCCTAATCGATTCGAGCGCGCTCAAAATCGTCCATATCTGAGTTCTCGCATGCGCAGGCATGTTGATGTCGTTCGACACCTCATCAAGGGCATAGACTGCGCTGCTCGTCTTCTGGATTAGCTCCTCATTCCCCAGCAGCTTCTCCCTTGCTTCGCTCACCGCCTTCCTCACATTCTTCGGGATGGAGGTGTCGTTAATCACGATATCCATGAGGCTCGCAATCTGCCTCAGCTTCTCCTCAGCGCTTCTCGTTGGCAATGCCATCTTCTCACCTTCCAAAGCATAAAACGGGCCCGGTGGGATTTTCGGCTCCCGCCGAAAGTGCCTCGACTTTCAGGCGAGCGCATTTGAACCCACGACCTTCAGCTATCTGCGTTTCTACGCTTTTGCGCCTTTCAGCTTAAAAGCGTTCTTAGAAGGCTGCCGCGCTATCCAGGCTGCGCCACGGGCCCGTTCAGGCTTAGAATTGCGGGATTCCGCATTAATAAAGCTTATAAGTCGTTGGCAGTCAATCTCACAGGCATATGGGTAGTGACCATCGCGCCCAAGCCGCCATAGAATTTCTTATCACAAACGGCTGGGCAATCCTCGTAGTAGTCATTCTTCTTGCCGTCCTCTTTTACATCGGAGTTTTGAGCCCACAGAACACCACTCCGAACACCTGCCTCTTCCAACCAGGCTTCTCCTGCTACACATTCAAAGTCGGAAACGGCACCGGAAGTCTAGAATTAGATTTCGGCCAGGCAACCGGCAGATCAATCCAAGTCACAGGCATCTCCTGCTCCCAGAACGCAACTGCCGCGCTTCATACGTCTCCCCTTGCGGAGGACGTCACAGTCCCAAGCGGCGAGCACAGATGGATAACCGGAGGAACTTCCAACAACAGCGGCATCATCTGCGAAGGCGCAACAGGCGTGGCAGGCACGAGATACAAAGGAACAGCCTGCGTCAATTACACCGAATCAGGCACAAATGCCCAAAGGCTGGTCTGCGGCGAAATAAACGCACGGCTGGAGCCGGCGTCCATACCAAGCGGAAGCCCGACAACGACGCCATTTCCCACACCGCCACCCGGTGCAGTCCTCATCGACACCTGTCCGTTCACAATCGACACGACTGGCTACTATTACCTGAACAGCAGCCTGAATGATGAGTCTGGAAGCGGCTGCGTAACCATAACCGCGGCCGGCAGCAACTCCATCCTGGACTGCTATGGCAAAACCATCACGGGCACTTCTCAAGGCGGCAGCGGCGTCTACATAACGTATGGCATCACGAGCGTAACGGTCAGGCACTGCAACATCAACAGCTTCTGGGCCGGCATTTACACGGAGGGTGCAAACGACAACAGCACCATTGATGACAACACCGCGTATTCGAATTATATGGGCATCCTCTCTTCCGGCTTCACCAACAGCAGAATCACAAACAACGATGTCTCGTCGAACCTCGACAGTGGCATGATCCTCTATTCCTCATCCGACAACAACCTCACAAGCAACACCGCCAACTCAAACGTCAACTACGGCTTAGGCATGTGGGATTCTTACTACAACACCATTACGGGCAATACTATCAACGCAAACAGCTACTACGGCTTTTACATGAGCTCGCCTGACAACAATCTCACGGGCAACACCGCCTGCTGGAACCAGGGTGGGAACATCTACTGCGATGCTGGGCAGAATGACTTGGGCGGCAACGTCTGCACTCCATACGAGGAAAGCGTGTGCTTGGACAGCATCACCTGCCACGCCACCTGCCCGCCCCCGCCGCCTCCTGCATGTGCGCCCGGCTTTGTGGTGAGCACATGCCCATGCACGCTAACCGTTCCAGGCGACTACACGCTTGAGAGCGACCTAAACGAAACACTGGGCGGTGACTGCATAGACATCATGGCAGACGACGCGCATCTTGACTGCCAGCACCACAGCATCACGGGCGTGGGCGGTGGCGCTGGCATCATGGTATACAACTGGATTACCTCCAGCACAAGCGGGGTGACGGTTGAGAACTGCAACGTGGGCAACTTCTCCTTTGGCATCTTCCCGCAGAATGTTGGCAACAGCAGCATCACGGGCAACACCGTCAGCTCGAACAGCGAGTATGGCATTTTCCTAGTCGGCTCGTCCGGCAACAACCTCTCAGACAACGACGCCACTTCGAACTATGTTGGCATCTACCTAGTCAGCTCGTCCGACAACAACACCGTAACGGGCAACAGCGTACTAGGGAACAGCTATTATGGTTTCGAAGCGGACTCAGGCTCCACCAACAACCTCCTCACGGAGAATACTATCTGCTGGAACCAAAACGGAGACTTCCAATGCGACGCGCCCCAAACCGAAGGCAACGGAAATATTTGCACGCCATACGAAGGAAGCGTGTGCTCAAGCAGCATCACCTGCAACCCAACCTGCCCGCCACCAAACGCGCCTGCCTGCGCCCCCGGTTGGGTCGTAAGCGCCTGCCCATGCACGCTGGCAGTCCCAGGCAACTACACGCTTGAAAGCGACCTGAATTCAACGGGCGGCGTCTGCATTGACATGCTCTCCGGTGCAAGTGGCTCCACATTGGACTGCCAGGGCCACAACATCACTGGAGCCGGCAATGGGATTGGCATCGACGCCTATTATGCGGATGGGATTGCAATCAAAAACTGCACTCTGGGCAGCTTCGACTATGGCATCCACCTGGTCTTATCAAACGACAGCACCATAACCGGCAACACCGCAACCTCGAACAACCAGTACGGCATCGTCCTGTACTCGTCCAACGGCAATAATCTCACAAGCAACAACGCCAGCCTGAACAATTACTACGGAATTTATTCGGACTCCTATTCGAGCAACAATCTCTTCACGGGCAACAGCGCCTGTTCAAACACGAACAAGGATGTCTACTGCGAAGTCCCGCAGAATGATGGCGGCGGCAACACCTGCCTGCCAGTCGGAGACGAGACTTCCTGCTCCTACAGCGTCTCCTGCGGAGGCGGCTGCCCGCTTCCGCCACCGCCCGCCTGCGCGCCCGACTGGGTTATAAGCTCCTGCGGCTGCGCGCTGGATGTTCCGGGCAATTACACGCTGGAAAGCGACCTGGTATCTACTGGCAGCGACTGCCTATCCATACCATCCAGCGGGAGCGGCGCCAGCCTCGACTGCCAGGGCCATAGCATCATCGGGGCGGCCGGGAGCAGCGCCATTAACGTGCAATATGCGGGCAGTGTGGCCATACAGAATTGCAATATGATAAACTTCTCCGCTGGCATTTACCTTTGGGAGTCCAACCATGATACCATAAGGGACAACAACGCCAGCCTGGATTACGATGGCATCTATATGTATGATTCCAACCGCAACATTTTCACGAACAATAACTTCAGCTCGAACTCCCAATACGGGTTCTACCTAAGTAGCTCGTCCCAAAACAACAGCTTCACGGGCAACACGGCCACTGGGAATCATGAGTTTGACTTCCAGTGCGGGACCGAATTGGCTAGCAACGATTACGGCAACACATGTGGCACGCAATCCGGCTGCGAGTCATGGATTACCAGCTGCGGCGTTCCTTCGACCTGCAGCTCCACAAGCATCACGGACTGCTGCGTCATCAGGTCTCCCGGCTCGTACTCCCTTGCGAACGACATCTCCGCACCCAATACCTGCATCATCATCACGCCAGCCGCCAACGGCATGGTGCTTGACTGCGGCGGCAAGTCAATCATCGGCCCGGGAAGCGGCCCCGACAGCGGCTCCGGCATATACATGAAGGACGTAAGCGGTGTGACCGTTAGGGACTGCAACGTGAGCAACTTCAATACCGGCATCTATTCCGACTACACCATGTCCAACGTCACCATCGAGGGCAACACCGCCACCTCGAACACCTTCGGCATCACGTCGAATTCATTCTACTACTGCACTATCAGGGGCAACACCGCCAATTCGAACAGCTGGTACGGCATCGGTGCGGGCAACTTTGGTTCTGCAAATATTACGGGCAACACGGCAAACTCGAACGGTGAATATGGCATCGTCGCGAGCTATGGCCACGACAGCAACATAACCGGCAACACCGCCAGCCTAAACGGCAACGTCGGCATCTACCTGGATGGCATTTCCGCTACGGGCATAACCGGCAATACCCTCCACTCAAACGGGGGCAACGGCATTGAAATGACCTCGTCCGGCAACAACGACTTTTCGGGTAACACCGTGACTGGCAGCGCCAGCTACGATTTCGCCTGCCTCAGCAGCGAGACGAACAACGACCTGGGCAACACGTGCGGCACTCAGCACAACTGCGACGCATGGTTCACAAGCTGCGGCATTACAATCTGCAATTCCAGCATCACGGACTGCTGCACCATCACGTCTCCGGGCTCGTATTACCTTTCGAACAGCCTTACCTCCTCCAGCACGTGCATACTCGTCAGGTCCGGAGCTAACGGCTCCACCCTGGATTGCCGGGGGCACAGCATAAGGGGGCCCGGCTCCACCAGTTATGAAGCCTACGGCATCCGGCTTAGCGGCGCAAGCGGGGTGACCGTTGAGAACTGCAACGTCACCAACTTCGGAAAGGGCATCCGCCTGGATTCAGGGGCAGCAGGCAATCTCATAACCGGCAACAATGCAAGCTCGGACACGAGCGGCATCGAACTGATGTGGTCCAACGGCAACACCATCTCTGGCAACAGCGTCACAGCGGACATTGCCGGCATCTGGCTGGGCGGAAACGGCAACACCGTTTCAGGCAATAACGCGACCTCAGACATCAGTGACGGCATCCTCCTGTATTATTCCGAAGAAAACCGGGTGAGCGGCAACATCGCAAACTCGAACAGCAACTATGGCATACGCATGGTCTCATCCCGCAACACCAATCTCACAAGCAACACCGCCACGGGCAATGGGAATTACGACTTCTACTGCGATGGCTCAGGGGGACGTGACCTTGGGGACAACTTCTGCAGCAACAAGGATTCCTGCGACTGGCTCACCTGCCATTAGAATTAGCTACATTCTTTCCGGCGCTTCGATTCCAAGCAGCAACAGCCCGTTCTTCAAAACCTCCTTGTAGCAGGAGACGAGCTTCAGCCGCGCTGCCTTGGTTCTCGCGTCCTCGGCCTGCAAAACAGGGCAGTTCTGGTAGAATTTGCTGAATGAGTTGGAAAGGTCCAGCAGATATTCGGCGATAAGGTGGGGGCGGTACTCCCTGGCAGAAAGCTCGACCGTTCTGGGGAATAGCGCGAGCCATTTTATGAGGCGTTTTTCGCTCGCATCCGTTATCGCACCGTAGTCCACGCCTTTCGGAAGCCCGCCAGCCTTCTCGATTATCCGCGAAGCCCGAGCATGGGAGTATTGGACATAGGGTGCCGTATCACCCTCAAACTTCAAAGCTTCCTCCCATTTGAAGATTATCTTCTTCTCGGGGGTCGTCCTGAGGAAGTCGAAGCGGATTGCGCCAATCGCAACGGAATTGGCAATCTTCATCTTCTCAGCCTCACCCATGTCCTTGAAGCGCTCGCGAATCTGATTCATCGCTTCCTTCGAAGTGGCCTCAATCACCTCATCAGCAGTATAGCCAACCCAGGTGCCCGCCCTTCCGGAGAATGCCCCCTCGGGGAGCGCAGCATGCTCGTAGGAGAGATGGATGGAATTGGCAGCCTCCTTCTCTTTGCCCATCAGCTTGAAGATTGCCTTCAGGACCTTCTGGGGATATGCCTGCTCGGAGCCGATTACATTGATGACGCGGTCGGCCTTTCCGAACACCATCTCGGCCCCGTCAGCGGAAGTGGTGTAAGCCTCATGCCCGTTCGGCTGCTTCATGAATACGCGGTATTTGAATTTAGGCAAAATTATCCCGAACTTCCACATCTGGAAAGCCAAATCCTTCCCGGTGTAGGTTGCCGTCCCGTCGCTGCGCACAAGGACCTTGTCGGGGCTTTCCATTCCCTTGAATTCCTCAATCTTCTCGAGCTTCGCAACGATGCAGCCGGCATTCTTTCCCGTCTCCTCCCTGATGACCTCGCCCGTCGCCTCTGCCTTCTCAAGCGCAGCCCCGTAGAGCCCGCTCTTCACGATGTCGCTCTCCCAAATAAGCACATCGTGGAAGATGTTGAGCTTGAACGCGGTCTCATATTGCGCCTTTACGCACTTCTCAGCCAGTTCCCGCGCGGACTTGGCGATATCTCCGGTCCCTCTCTCCATCCCTTTCAGGATGGTGCGGACCTCCTCAGCCACCTTCGGGTCCTCGATTTTCTTCGCCACTTCCACATACTCCTGGCCGAGCCAGTGGTCGAGCTTTCCGGACGGGGTGCCTCCCAGGTTTATGAAGCCCCAGACGCTCTGCGCCACCTGGAGCCCGAGGTCATTTATCAGGTCCTCCCTCTCGACCTTGAAGCCATAGAACTCAAGGATGCGGGCGACCGAGTCTCCGAGTATGGCGTTCCTCATGTGCCCGATGTGCCAGGGCTTGTTGGGGTTCACGGCCGGGAATTCGACGAGAATCTTCTCGCTCTTCCTCTCCCCCGAGCCATACTTACCCTTCGCGGAATCGATTGCGCCTATTACTAGCTTGGCGTATTCCCCGGAATTAAGATGGAAGTTTATGTAGCCTGCACCGGCTACCTCCACTTTCGAGACGAGCGGGTCCTCCTCAATCTGTGCTGCAACCTCCTCCGCAATCTTCCGCGGGGCCTTCCTCGCGGATTTGGCCAAATCAAAAGCAACCGGCGAGGCGAAATCGCCGAACTCCTCCTTCGCGTCCTCGAGCTTGGAAATTATCTCCTTCTCAGCGGCGAGGTAGCCGAGCTGCGCGCATGCGCGGAAGATGAGCGGCGCAATCCTCTCCTTCGCCTGCAGGTATGGGTCCATCAGCGGAAAGCCTCCTCATGCTGGGTTGCACTTGCCATCCGCGCACCCGTACGGGCAGTTGTGGATGACTGACCTAAACTCATTGTTGGTTCCGGTGCAGAATTCCTCTATGAGCACGGTAGGCCCGTCGCACTTGTCGGGCTCGGTCTGCCAGTTGCCAGTAAGCCCGTTTTTTCCATGGACTGTTCCCTTGACATCATAAACCTGCCCACCATCGGTGTCCGTGCAGGTGCCGGGCGGGAAGTTGTAGTTGGGCGTTGGCGCAGGGCTTGCGGCACAGTGCCCGCCAGCGCATCCGGTCGGGCATTCCATTATCGCCGAGGTTACCTGGCCGGGCGCATTGCAGTAGAACTCGAATACCTGGTAGGAGTTGTAGCAGTAGTCAGGCCAGTTCCCCATGGTTCCCATGTACGTGCCACTTGTTATCCCGGCGTGGTTCGGGTCCATCCCTGAGTCCGTCTCAGGGCAGAGCTGCGGGGTTGGAACGGGAGTGGGCGTCGGGGTGGCGACCGGGGTTGGCGTCGGAGTCGGCGTGCTTGTTGGCGTCGGAACCGGCGTGGGAGTCCTCGTTGGGGTGCGAACCGGAGTCGGGGTTATTAGTGGCGTGGGAGTGGGCGTGATTGTCGGAACAGGCGTCGGCGTTGCCTGGTCCCCAACCGAAATCCCGCAGACCGACATTAGAAGAGCCATTGCGACAAGGCCGCCCGCTAGCGGCAGGATTGCATCCATGCACCTATCTTTCAGGAACCTTCTTTAAAAATGCTCGGCATCTGTTCAAGAAGAAATGGGGGAACCGTGATTGCCAGCTTCCGGCTGGCAAATTTTCGTCGCCAGACGAAAGCTTTTGAACACGGACTGCCGGGTCCCGAACCCGGAAGCATACCAGGTTAGCACATTCCCCCCCGGAAAGCAGGGTTCTGTTTGGTCCGAATAGACTTATAAAACAAGTCCTCGGTTGGAATAGGGAAATCAAAAATGAAAAGAAGAAAGGGATATTTCCCTACGTTGGGACCTGTGTGCATGCCCCGTTCAAGCAGCTCGTTCCCCGCGGGCAGGTCACGATACTCGTCACGACTCCGGGATCCTGGCCAGGCGTCTTGCAGTCATATTCGTACAGCCTGCTGCTGTCAAGGCAGTAGTCCGTAAACGAGCCGGAGCCTCCGGTTGCCAGCGTGCCGGTCGCAGTCCCCTTAAGATAGATGTTTGATTCCCGTGGCGTGTCATTGTCCGTGTCGCTGCACATCTGCACCGGCGTCGGTGTGGGGGTCGGCGTTGGCGCAATGTAGCACCAGTAGGCTACGTGCGTGACGATGTTCGGGTTTCGGATGCACGAAAGGCCCTGGTCGCAGCAGGCGTCGCTCTGTGGGTTGCACGAGCCTCCTCGCTGTATGCAGGCCGGGGTTGGTGTGGGCGTCGGGGTCGCCGGCACTCCGCACCAGTAAACCAGCGCCACAACCACGTTGGGGTTGGGCACGCATGCGAGGTTCGCATCGCAGCACCTGTCCGTGTTGGGGCTGCAGGCTGCGCCGCTCTGCCTGCACGGGGTTGGGGTCGGGGTTGGCGTGGGCGTAGGCTGCTGGGCGCACCAGTACGCGACGTGCGTGTATATGTTCGGATTCTGCACGCACGAGAGCCCAGTGCCGCAGCAGCTGTCAACTCCCGGAGTGCAGCTCTGCCCGTCCTGCTTGCACGGGGTTGGGGTCGGCGTCGGCGTGGGCGTTGCAGCGGGCTGGCACACGTATATTGCCGCTACCGCAACCTGCGAGCTTAGCCTGCACGTGTCCGTGGTCTCGCAGCACCGGTCGGTGTTCGGCGAGCAGACTTCTCCGGTCTTCCTGCACGTCCCGTTCCCCGGCGCACACAAGTTGTTCACGCAGGTTCCCTGGCAGCAGTCATTATCGTTCACGCAGCGCCCTCCGCTCCCATTGCATCCCTGCGGGATTTCGCGGCAGTATCCCTGCCAGCAGCGCGAGCCTTCGCAGCAGTTGCTCTGGAAGTTGTTCGGGTTCACTAGCGACTGGTAGGTCACCGGAGGCACGTAGCACTGCCCTCCGGGCTGCACGCACGCATTCGGGCCCTCGCACATGTTGTTCACGCACGCCATCCCGTTGCAGCAGTCTCCGAAGTTCAGGCGCAGGATGCCGGTTCCCTGCGAAAGGCCGCACCTTTCGCCCTGGTTCCTGCAGACGTTCGGGCATTCCTCCTGCGGCGGGACGCAGATATTATTCTGGCATGCTGCGCCCTGGCAGCATTCGCCGTAATAATAGACCTGGTTCGTCTGCTGGTCGTAAGCCCTTCCGCAGCGGTCGAACGCCTTCTTGCACAGGGTGTCGTTGTTGCACGGCCCGCTGTATGCCTGATACGTTCCTGCGCACCTTGCCCTGCACGGGTTGCCGTAGGTCTTCCCATCAGCGCCGCAGACGGGGTCGTAGACCTGCGGGCAGTCGCATGCCGGCGGGTTGCTGCAGTAATAGTTTATGCACGACAATCCCTGGCAGCAGTCGCCGTAGGACGGCACGAGCATCGCGAGGGATGTCTGCGGTGGCGAGCCGCACCTTGCCCCATCCGTCCCGCATGCATTGTCGGGCCCCTTGCAGATGCCGTCGTCTCCGCAGTAGGCGCCCGAGTTCGGGCAGCACGGCTTGTTGGCGCTGCACTGCTCGCCAACCTTCGCGCACAGGTCCACGCAGGCGTAATTCTCCGGGTCACAGATTCCGGAGCAGCACTGCTCGTCCAGCTTGCACCCTGTTCCGGTCGCGGAGCAGTCGTTGCCCCTCTTCTTGCAGACTCCGTCGCTGCACCATTGCGAGCAGCACTGCGCGCCCTTCTCGCACGTTTTTCCTTCGGGCAGGCAGGCGTTTGACGGGCCGCAGTAGTTGTCCACGCAGCTTCCGGAGCAGCAGTCGCTTCCGACCTGGCAGCGGTCCGCGTCCGGCCTGCATTCCGGCTTCACGCAGACCTTCGGCGGGATGTAAGCGGTCGTAGCCGCGCTGGCATATGTGTCCTTGCAGTCATATCCGTCGCAGCACGCCTTGTTGGCGCAGCTTTCGCCCTGTATTGCGCACTCATCTATCTTCTGCTTGCAAGCGCCGTCCGAGCAGATGAAGCCGTCGCAGCACGTGCTCCAGGAAACGTCGGTGCAGATTTTCTCTCCGGTGACGTTGTCAATCGTGCAGCCTGCAGTTGACTGGTAGCATTGGTCTCCACCCTGGCCGCAAGCGTTCCTCGGGTTGCATTCGCCAGGAGTGAGCTTGTTCGGGTCTATCCCTCCGCACCTTGCGATGCACATGTTCGGGTAGGTCTTGTTCTCGGAAGTGAGGCAGACGGGGTTCCAGTCCGTCGGGCATCCGCAGTCAATCTGCGGGCAGTCGTTCGGGCTTTCAACAACTGAGCCGTCCGCGCAGGTATATTCATGGGGCTTCTGGCACAATCCGTTTATGCACATGGCTCCCTCGCAGCATGTCTGGTCCGAGGCGTAGTTCGTGGCAACGCCCGCAACGACCTGGCACGGCAGCCCCTCCTTCACGCAAAGGTTCGCGCACGGGCCGCCGTAAGCAATTCCGAGATTCTTGCACATCGCAACGCACTTGTTCTCGTAAGTCTTCCCATCGGCCCCGCACACGGGATCCCAGTTTGCCATGCAGAGGCACGGCGTTGCCTCCGGCTGCAGGCTTAGCGGCGGGCATCGGTCCCGGCTCATAGCGATGGTGCCGTCTGGGCAGGTGTAATAATCGGGCTGCTGGCACATTCCGCTAACGCACGCCCCTTCGCAGCATTCCCTCGTTATCTGCGCGGCGCCCGTGGTCGCAAGCACGCCGCACGCCTCATTGAACTGCGCGCATACAAGCCCGCACGTCCCGTTCTTGAATTGCGCTATGCCTGAGCATCTCGCAGCGCACATGTTCGGGTAGGTCTTTCCATCCGAGCCGCACACCGGGTCCCACGTGGTGGGGCAGTTGCACGGGCTGCTGTTCGTGCAGAACGTCACTTCGCCGGAGGTGCACGTCCCGTTCCCGGTGATGTTGCTCAATGAGAGATTTCCGCCATTGATGCAGCCGAAAAGCAGCATCGCAGCAACTACAACAAGACACGTACCTAGATACCTATACCCGGAATTAGCCATCTCGACCACCTGCGAAGATGTTGATGGCCGTCTTTTAAAAACCTAACCTACTCGCCCGCATCGCGCGCACAGCCAATTCCGCACTTCCCGCTGCTGCATGCCCGATGCGCCCAAGGCATCGCTGCCCCTATCCCCCGCACTTCCCGTTCCTGCACGCCTGCCCCCCTCCGCAGTCGGAATCGAAGATGCATTCCGCGCATCTTCCGCTCCATGGGTCGCACTTGCTTGAGCAGCAGTCGGAATCCGTCTTGCATGCGAGGCCATCCGGGAAGCAGAGCTGCTCGCACTGCCCGTACCTTGCCATCGTGGTGCCAGCGCACCTGGCGAAGCAGTCGTTCCTGTAGGTGCGGTTGTCGACACCGCAGACCTCCGGGCCTCCGCCGCTGCACACGCAGTCGTCATCGCAAGCCCCCTGGTAGCACTGGAACACGCAGAGATGCTCGGTGTAGTTCAGTTTCGGGCTCCTCTCGCTGTCAATGCAGTAATATTCGCGCAGGACCGTCTCGTTGCCGTTCCAGTTGCAGATGTCCTCCCACAGGCCCACCACCCCGTTGTATTCCCCGAGCGTTGTTCCCCTGTGCGTGAAGTCAATCCTCGCATCCGTCTCCTTGCAAGGCCTGGCGGGCGCAGGTGTCGGGCTGGGCATTGGCGTAGGTGCCGGCGTGGGCGTTGGCACGGAAGTGACCCCGCACCTCCCCCCGATGCAGATGCACCTTCCCTGGCCGCAGTCCATGGTTCCGGGCTGGCACACCATGGTGCACATCACTCCGTTGCAGTTCGGCGCCTGGCCCTGCGCAATGCAGGACATCGGGTGGCAGCACTGCGCAGGAACGCAGTCCGCATCGGTCTCGCATTCGGGCCCGGGAGCCGCGGTCGGCGTGGGCATGGGGGTCGGCGTGGCAGTCGGAGTCTGAGGCGGAGGTGTGGGGGTTGGCGTTGCCTGCGGCCCTCCTCCTATGCAGCCCAATAGCAGGGCAGCACAGAACATTATAACACATAGACAACTTGCGCGCATCTCGACCACCAGCCTAATTTTTTCGGTCCCTGTTAAAAAAGCCCTACTCCCCTTTTTCTTCTTTCGGCTCGCCCATCCTCATCTCGATAAGTTCGCTCATCCTTATCTCAAGAAGCTTGAGCCTCACGGCGTCGTCGCTGGGCAGCTCCTTCTTGAACGCCCTGATGTCCTTCTCGCGGTAGAATTTGTAAAGCCACTTCAGGTTTGGCTGATGGAAAGCCTCCTCCTCGCCCTGCCTGAGCACGTTCATCGCCTTGCACTGCGCGAGCTTCGCGTTGAGCTCCATCCTGAGCGTCGCGCTCTCTGCCTGCGGAGTCAGCCCAGCTTTTACATTGTCGGTTTTCGGCTTTTCCGCCCTCACAAGGACAGGCTCCCGTAGAGCTCTTTCAATCAGCTTCCTGTCCGCCGCATCATCCACATTCGATTCCCTCATCAGCATAATCTTCTCCTGCCTTGCAGATGCGAAATCCGCCTTCTTCATCTCAGAGAGAAACACGGCCTCCAATTCGAAGTGCATTTTCCCTTGCATTGCGGCCAGGTTCGGCAGCTTCTCCCTGAATTCGCCTGCGATAACCCTGAAGGGCACGCCCTCCTCTGAATTCGCGGCGCGCAGCAGCACATCGCCGTATTCTTCTGCGAACTCATTAACTGTCCTCTCGGAAGTTGCGAGCCAGAGATTGTTCAGCAGTTCCGCCTTCCGGTAAGCGTCGACAACGACTTTCTCCTTCTCAGGGTTCGCATCGAGCGCGGCCTCAAACGGCTTATCGAACGCCCTTATGGACATCTTCCTTTCCCAGGAGCCGTTGAGTGACTGCAATATCCGTATCGCAATCTTGTCCGTTTCGCGCTTCCCGTCGAACTGCGGAATCTCCGTGAATATGAATTTGCGCAAATAAGCCAGCGCCGGGTCGTCGCAGTGATATGAGAAGCAGACGGCGAACTCCTCCCTCCGCTTGGCGTGCTTCTCCTGCTCCACACGGCTTGCCATCCTCTCGAACTCCTCCTTCGTCATCTCGAGCTGCGATTCGCTGAACTTCACCCCAATGTCCCATACCTTCCTAAGCCTATCCACCAGCTCCGGTTTCTCCTCCCTTTTCAGCGCAATCACGAGTGCCTTCAGAACCGCGTCGTTTTTCGAGAACTCGAACTCCGCCTTCAGCTGCCCGACCAGTTCGTCGTAGTCCTTTCTCCCAAGATGGTATTTCCACCAGACGTTATTATCGGCATCATCCACCAGGCACTCGAATGCCTTCCGCCCTGTTTTCAGCAGCCAGCCCCCAGCATAGCCGTCCAGAAGCTCAATCTCCACGGGCACGGCGTCCGCAGGGACGTCCTTCGGCTCGACGCGCCTGCTCATCCTGCCCAGATACGCCTCGGTTTCCAGATAATCCGCAAGTGCGGTCGCCTTCTCGTCCTGGTGCTTTTGCAGGTAGCGCCCCACCTGCTGCGGGTAATACGCGACAACCTCCCTGCGCCTCTCTTCGGCCAGGTCCGCATCGAAGAAGCTCTTGCATTCCCCCACACTCAGGCGCTGGATGATTGCAGTAGCGGTTTTCTCGCGGACATAAAGGCCGAGCAGGATTTTGCCGTCACTCCTCATGCCTTCCGGAAAGCATTTGTGCCGCAGGGCCACCTGCGCCGCAAGAAGCTCCTCGCGCCCCTTGTCCGCCACTTCCTTGTCAAAGAACTTCGCAAGCTCCACTTCCAGGCAGCCCTGCGCCTTTTTGCCCAAGTACTCCTCAAGCAGGGAATCCAGCGCATCCCTCTTCTCTGTGGCTGACTTTCCGTAGAGATTGGCAAGCTGGAACTCGAGCGGGTAAGCCGGCTCCTTTTCCCCTTCGTCGTGGTAATCGAAAGAGATGTCCACCCCGAGCTCCTTCAGGCTGGCCTTGAAGTTCCTGAAAACATCCGGGCAATATGGCAGGGCCTCAACCGCGATAGTCCCATGGAGCTTATGGGAGTCAATCTCCTTCTCAAAATTGGCCATCCACTCCCTTTCGGAATCCTTCAGCCCAACGAGGCACCCCACCGTCTTCAGGTACAGGTAGGCCGCGGTCTCCAGCTCCGCGGAATGCTTATAGTAGTCCCTTATCCGCGCCGCGTTGCCGGTTTTCGCAAACTCGCTGATGCGCGAGAACGCCTTCGTTGCAGCACTCTCGACGCGCTTCCCGTACTCGTCGGCCTTTTTCGCAGCTTTTTGGACGGCCGCCTTGTCACCTTTCCCGCTTTTCGCCATCGCATTCAGCGTCCCTGCGATTTCACCGGTGCGCTTGATCGTCGGCCCTAGCTTCTCAACGATTGCCATGCGGTTCCTGTCCATCGCCTCCACGCGGATGGCATTATGCTCCGTCGCGGTCAGCGCGCGTTTCAGGTTGTCCTCGAACTTCTTCTCCAGCTCCTGGACGCAGAAGGCAAAGCTTTCAAGGCCTGCCGAGAACCGGAGGCTCTCCAGGATGCGCACATATCTCGTCTCGTCGCTCTTGGCAGGCCCCCCGTTTTGCCTGAACCCATCAAGGGCAACCGAATCCCTTATCTTCTGGCAAACGCTTTCAAGCATGAACTCTTCCTTTTGCCGGTAATAGACGGAATACACCCTGGCCCTTTCCTTTGCCGCCACCACGGCCCGCTCAAAGGAATGGCTCTCCTTCGGCATGCAGCGCTTGGCCGCCTCAATCGCCTTATCGTGCATGATGCTCCTCTGCGTGAAGCCATTGTCCGCATATTCCATGTCCGCGTACATGTCCGGGATGATGCGGACCCCGCCCTTGCCCAGCTCCTCGAGCAGATGCCGCCTGTCATCGGATATCAGCACCGGCAGGAGCGTGAAAAAGAAGTCAGCGCCCTTCGCGCCTTTGAAGGAGCGCTCGATGCTGTCCGGTGATGTGAAATTGAAGAGAACCGCCACCTTCGTTTTCTGGCGCAGCACGCCACCTGGGCCCTTTTCGTCCTCCTTCAGGGGAGGCTGCTTCGGCATGGCCTCGTGCGGCTGTTCCGCCTTCTGCGGCGGCTCAGCTTTCACCGCGGGTTTCTCAGCATTAGCCTTCATACCCGATTTTACCCACTTCAGCTATATAAGGTTTAACGGGGGGCGAGCGGGAAATCCCACACCCTTTAGAAGCGGGATGAGCGCGAGCAAATCTCACTGGAATACACCCCCCTCGATGCCATTATATCCCCTCTCCGTTAACAACCTATCACTACCGTGGGGCACTCGGGAAGTCAAGCCTTTGGAGACGGAATCCCTGCTTGCAAATTCCGCCGATGAATCAGGAAGCCCACACCCGCCTAAGGGTGGGAGCATGTCACTAAATCCAACGAGGAAATGCAAACTCCAAGGGGGGGTCTACTGGAAACCCCCTCCTCCGCGCCATATTAAAGCCGAATTTGCGACGTATAAGCATGATAAACTCATTCTCAGAAGAAGATTGCAAGCGCCTCTTGACCGTGATGCTGTTAACGGATGGCTATTTTGGTTTCGTTAACGGTCGCTATCCGAAATTTGCCTACTACTCAAATGACCCCATCCTGCTCGACATCTTTGAAAAACTTTTCCTTAAGGCGTACAGCATGAAGCGGTCACACCGCGGCGCGTCAGAGATTTATTACAAGCAGATAGGTCCCTGCACAAACGCCTATTCGGACTTGATTGCCATTTGCGGTGATCTTAACAAGAAGACCTGCCCGGATTTGCATTTCCTATCCGGCTGTAACCGCGAGGTTAAGCGCTTTGCTCTGCGGCTAGGAATGAGCGCCGAGGGCTACGTGAGCGTTTCAAGGAAAGATAACGGCTCACTGCGCACATTGCTCGGATTCGCCTGCGCAAACGAAAGGCTGGGCGAGGCGTGGGCAAAACTGTTCAGAGACGAAGGAGTGAACATGCGGCTGCGCCGCGATGCACATGTCAGCACCGGCATACATGGGATTGAAACGGTCGCGCACGACGACATCATCGCCTTTGAGCGGTTCGGCGGGTTCTTGGATGGCGTGCGCGTCCAGAAAGGAAAACGGTTCAAAGGCGTCGAGAAAAACGCCGTATTGCGCGCATGCGTGGCATTTATAAAACGCATCCGAGAAAAACAACTGCGCGGCTACACCGCCGATTCAGATGCGGTTTTTTGGAATCGCATCGGAGCGGAGGTCGATCCGGCTATGCAGGGGTAATGCGGCAGGAAAGTCTTCCGCATCCCGAACGCCAAGCCAGGTCAAAGGCGCAGCGCTCAGGTAACCCTTTTCGGTTGGCAACGCTCGCTCGCAGCGTGTCTGCGGCTCGCTCGCTGCCATCTCCGAAAAGCGTTAACGGAAAACGTTAACGCAGGGGTTTGAGGAACGCTGTCTCTTAGGAGTTCGAGAGTTCAAATCTCTCCCCCTGCACTCAGTCCTAGACTCAGAGCAGTCCGAAGGAGGCCTGCACGGAGTCCAGGGCAGGGCTTACACCCCCTGCACTCAGCCCTAGACTCAGAGCAGACAGTCTGCACAAGCGTGCAGACTTCGGCACGAAGCCCGAAATCACCCTTCCATGGAGAAGATACACATGGGAAACGGGTTTGAAATACACAAAAGCCAGAGGAACTTCGAGCAGGCCGTGGCCCGGCTCGACAAGGACAGCGAGGTAAGCGCCGAGAACAGGAGGCTCATCCTGTCCTTCGCCAAAATGCGTTTGGCGAGGGGGTCGAGCCGCCTGCGCGTCGTGAAATGCGTCTACTGCATGCGCTTCCTCGCGAAGTGGTTCAAGAAGCCATTTGACAAGGCCACCAAGAACGAATTGATAGAACTCGTCGGGGAAATAGAGAACAAGGATTACGCCGAGAACACGAAGTACGACTTCAAAATAGTCCTGAAAATGTTCTACAAGTGGCTGAAAGGCAACGACGAGACCTTCCCGCCGGAAATCGCCTGGCTGAAGCCCAAGCTGAACAACCACGCCCACAAGCTGCCAGAGGAGCTAATCACGGAACGGGAGGTCTTCAGCATGGCGGAGGCCGCGGACCACCCGCGAGACAAGGCCCTGATCCTCGCCCTCTACGAAACCGGGTGCAGGATTGGCGAGATGCTCTCGCTGAGGATGAAGAACGTCATCTTCGACCAGTACGGCGCAATCCTCCGCGTAACCGGCAAGACCGGCGACCGGCGCGTGCGGATAATCAGCTCCGCGCCAACGCTGGCTTCTTGGATAAGCATCTACGCGGACGCCAAGAATCCCGAGGCCCCGCTCTGGCCGCCGATTTCGAACGCCCAAAGGCACAAGGGCGAGCCTGCGGAGTACCGCTCCATATACGTGAGAATCGCGGAGATTGCGAAGAAGGCAGGCGTAAACAAGCGCGTCTATCCGCACCTTTTCCGCCATTCCCGGGCGACTTCCCTGGCCGGGAAGCTGACCGAGGCCCAGATGAAGGAGTATTTCGGCTGGGTTCAGTCGTCGGAAATGGCCTCCGTGTACGTCCACCTTTCGGGTCGCGACGTTGACAACGCGCTTCTGGCGTTACAGGGAATGGTGAAGCCGGAGGACAAGAAGGAAGAACTGCTTAGGATATGCGCTTGTCCGCGTTGCAAGGAGCAGAATTCGCCTATTGCAAAGTTCTGCCTGCGCTGCGGCACGCCAATGGACGTCACGATAACCGCGCAAATCGAGGAGGAAAGGAAGTCCGGCGACAACCTGATGAACCAGCTGATGAAGGACGGCGAATTCAGGGAACTGCTACTCAGGAAGGCGACCGAGCTCGGTTTTGACAGGCCGGTCGTCTGAGGCCTTCCTTTCCTTCAGCATTTTCTTCAGCTCCAGAAGCCATTCGGGCAGGAACGGCTTCAACTCTTCAACCGTCAGCTCTGCTTTTCCCATGCTTATCTCTTGTCGTGGCGGTTCTCTTATCCAACCGTGCCGAATTCGGCACTGTAATGCAGGCTGATTTTCTGGCTTCCAGTTCCGCGCTTTTTCCCTAGTTGTTCCTAGGAAAGTTTCCGCCAAACGATTTCCTAGGAACGGCTCAGTCAGCGGCTAAGCCAATATTCCCGGCCCGGCAGAAGCCCTGCTCGATGGTCGCCCAGGACTTGTTCGTGAAGCTGTTGGACCTCATTCCCGAGGAGCGCGTCAGCGTGCACCAGCTCACGTGCAAGACCGGCCTAGACCACCGCACCATCAAGAAATACCTCGACCTGATCATCCAAATCCAGAACTCGAAGAAAATCGTAAAGGAGCAGGTCGGGCTGCGCGTGCTAGTGAGACGGGAGAAATGATCAATCCATTCCTTTTTCTCGCTTATGTGTTATTTCTATTGCCTGCCGTATGCTCTTGCTCGTAAACAATGTGTCGATCATGCACCAATATCGTCCGTTTGACCAAATGTCTTTTTCAGTCGACAAGCGATTCGGCAATTCCTTTCTTGGTTCAATTTTCTCCCCTAAGTAAAGCAAGTAGTAGTTACACAGCTCCCCTTTCTTGATTTCAGGTATGAACGAGTGCATATCAGTTACTATCTCATACTTGTCCACATGATGAATTGTTTGCAGTTTTCCGCCAAAACGGAAAGCGATATAGTTTGGAGGGATTTCGGGCCAGTTTTTCCCCTGCGGGTAGAAGTAGTGTTTCCTTTTGTAAACAACGTCCATCCAAGATATCTTGCTCCATGACGGAGTCGAATCAGCTAATGATACAACATACGCGTAGTTAGACTCATGATTTTCCATAATCGCAACCTCCTTAATGTAGTCCCTCAACTCACCCAGGATAAGTTTTTCCTTGTTTGCTACGGCGCCATGTGTTTCGTCGATGATGCCGATTAAATCAGCCCAGCGCAAGGGCGTGATTGGAACATTGTAAAGTGATTCGGGATATGTGAAATGTACAAACTCGTCCTTGCAATCGCTAAGAATCACAAACCGCCGGTTTCTGTGTCTAATTCCTCTGAAGCGAGGTAAATATCTTTTTAGTTGGTCGGTTGTCGGAAGCGTCCATCCCTTTTTTGCTTCGATGATAATGAGATGCTCGTTATCGAGCAAGATTTCGATATCAGTAAAACCTGCGTGTTTACTGGATTCTTGGAGTTTAATTACGGCATTACTAAACTTGACATTTCGATATACTCTTTTGATCAGTGTTTTGAGGAATCTTGGAGACTTCGCAATCGCATAGCCCAGACTAAACGTAAGCGAGTTTTCATCGCTACCTAAGAGGTCAAACCTGGTTTTTACTTCACTCCCATGTGCGAATAAACTCGAATTGATATGTCTGCTCATCACGCCACCAATTATATGATACCTATCTCATCTCGCTGCGACTTAATAACCCTACACAAAAATGCCTAATTCTCCACGAGTGGAAATGACACCCACGCGACACCAAGTAGCGCATGGAACCGAAACACTTGGTCGTAATCGGCGACTCGCGAAACATGCGTGAAGTGAAGGACGAGTCCGTGCAGCTCGTGGTGACTAGCCCGCCGTACTTCAACGTCAAGGACTACGGCACGGAGAACATCGGCTCAATCAACGACTTCCACGAGTACCTCCTCGAGATGCAGCGCGTCTTCAGCGAGTGCTACCGCGTCCTTGAGAAGGGCCGCTATGCCTGCATCAACATCTGCGACGTGATAAGCCACGAGGCGAAATACCCGATTCCCGCCCACTATGTCCTGCTCCTCCAGCGCGCGGGCTTCGAGTACCGCGAGGACATAATCTGGCGCAAGCCAGCCGGAGTGGGCGCGAAGGCCGGAGCCGGGGCGGCTAAGCGCTTCGGCCTCTTCATCCAGCACCCGTACCCCATGTACTACTTCCCGAACAACATTTTCGAGCACATCCTCGTCTTCCGCAAGGGAAAGTTCGACTACAAGAAGGTCAGCCTGGAGGAGAAGGAGCGCGCCGAAGTCGACATCGAGATGGCGAAGGAACTCTGGAACTCGGACGTCTGGGACATGGTTCCCGAGACAAAGAACCAATACACGCAGGACAATCACCCGGCAATGTTTCCCGAGGAGCTGCCCGAGGCGTTCATAAGGCTTTACACTTTCGAGGGGGAAACGGTGCTGGACCCGTTCCTCGGAAGCGGCACGACCACGAAGGTTGCCGCAAGCCTTGGCCGGAGGTCCGTAGGCTACGAGCTGAACCCCGACTACCTGCCGCTAATCCGGAAGAAGTCCGGCATCGCCCCACACGACCTGCGAATAGTTTTCCAAAAGGAGGTGGATGAAAAATGAAAAAGAACCTGTTAGTGAGCACGCTCTCGCTGCTAGCCCTAATGGGCGTCGCGGCGGCAGCGGAGATAACCATCCCGCCCGACCAGCCGATCTGCCGGCTTTATTCCCTGATAAGGCTGTTTGGCACAATCGGCGGAGTCCTGGTTGCGGCCTACGCGGGCTTCCTGCTCGCCACGAGCCACGACACGACCGAGCGAAACAACGCCAAGAGCCTGGTTTCGGGCGTCATACTGGGCCTGATAATCATCTGGATTGCGCCCCTGCTCGTGAAGAACCTGGTCGGCGCGGGAGACGTCTGCGGGTGGTAAGGAATGGCGTTCGACTTCCTCGGGCTGGCCAACACCATCAAGGCGTTCGCCGTGTTCTTTGCCACGATAACCATTTCCTACGCCGGCCTGATGCTGGTGTGGAGCAAGAACGTGGAGCAGCGCGAGGAATGGAAGGAGGTCATCGCCGGAGTAATCATCGGGCTCATCCTCCTGTTCCTCGCGCCAATAATCGCCTCCCAACTCGCGGGAGCGACGTACTGCAGGTGACTCGAATGAACAGAACGCTCGCCTTCCTAGTCGTTTTGACCGGCGTCACAAGCGCCTCGTCCTTCTGCGACGACGGCCTCACCCACCAGGACTTCGTCTGGGACACTGCTTACTCGCTCCCGGCAAGGCCGCCAGACACGCTTTTGGACAACTGCCAGGGACTCGGCTTGTCCAACCTGGCGCTCTGCAACGCGACCCAGTTGAACGCAAGCGAGCGCAAGCAGCTGATCCTTGACGATTTCATACAGAACAACGGCTACCCACCGTTCGCCGAAGCCGAGGACTGGAATGGCAGGCTGCAGTTCGGCGAATACGCGCCTGACGGAACCTACGTCCGCGAGGGAGGACAAATCCGGAACGCGTGGGTGAGGATAACCTCCGTAAGCCCCGCCGTGATTGACGCGAGCGAGAACAAGACTTACGTCAACGCGACCGGCAAGATGCGCATGGCGTACTCGTTCAAATTCGTGGTGCCGTACATGACGTTCCCGGAGGACTGCGGGACGGACTACCAAATCTGCGGCTACGACTACAAGCTCGAAGCGTTCAACAACGGGCAGAGTCTGAACAACAATAACCAGCCGCAAGCCGACTTCGCCGTGGCCGAGAGAGTCCACAACGCGCAAAACAACCTCTCCGCCGTCCTAACGGTTCGCTCCCAGTTCCTCATCAGGCACTACCGCTGGGTTGAACACTGCACCACGAGCGAGGACGGGAAAACGACCTGCGTCAAGACATGCGACTATTCGCACACGACCGACTACCACGACTCCGTCCGCCTCACGGACGAAAAGCCGGTTTACTACTACGGCTTCATCGCCTTCCAGAACGCCTTCATCGACTCCTTCAACGGAGACATGGCGGACGGCTGGCTATTCGTCGTTTCCAATGAAGACTTCAACAACATCAAATTCTCCATAGCCAACTCTTCCATCACGCTCCAAAGCAGGCAGTACCAGCTCAACCCCGACCTCGCGCCATACAACGCCCTGACGCCCACCTTCGTGACAAACCCCGACCGCCTGCAAGCCCGGCAAATAAGCATCCTCTCGCGCGAAAACAAGACGCTCTCCGGCCAGGAGTTCGACTCCTTCCTCAAAGTCACCGAGCCCCAACTGTATTATCTCCTAACCCGGTTCCTCGGAATAAACCTGACGACGCTTCCAATAACCTTCTACGGAGACAAGATCCACTTCCTCGCTCCGGCCAAGCAGCTCAACTGCACGGTCGAAATCAACTCCCACTTCGGCAGGCAGGTAATAGCCAACGCCTGCCGCTACGACGCCAACCAAAAGCCGGCAATAAACCTCACTGTCAACGCAACGGATGGCGGCTCGTTCCAAGCCAATGCGCGATTCTACGACAACTCCACCAACGCGCCCCTAGCTGGCAAGAAGATCCGCTTCGCCTACGGCTCCCAGAACGTCACGGTCGAAACCAATAGCCAAGGAATTGCGTCTGCCTTGCTCGACTACTCGCCTGGAGTTTCAACCGTTTCAGCCGAGTTCATTACCGACTTCGAGACGAAGAGCGCGAAAGCCTACGCAGTCGTTCCAACGAAGCCGCCCGAGTTCCTGAACGACGTCTGGTACTGGTTCGTTCTGGCGGTCATCGTCTGGCTGTCCTACGGCTTCCTTAGGGGGTGGTTCAAGTGAACAGATTCGTTTTCGCGTTATTCCTGCTGGCTTTGCTTCCGCTCGCCTTTGCCCAAGGCACTAATTCGACAACGACCTCGGCCTGCCAAGGAAACAACGACCTGCTCAACACGCTGACCAACCTGCCGGGCTGCATAGTCGAGACCTTCTTCAACTACGTCGTTTCCGGCCTCATCTCCACAACTCAAGGCCTGGTGGACGCCACGTTCGGGTTCATCTTCTCCTCGCCAAACCCCGCGTGGTTCTGCACGCCCTACAATGCAGTTCTGAGCCTCCTGGAAAGCCTTTACTCCATCGTCCTGATGGGAATCGCCTTGTTCTTCATCGTCAGGTCGAACGACGTTTCAGGCCGCACGACCGCCAAGAAGTGGCTGGAAAAGATGCTCGTCATGATAGTCATCCTCTCGTTCTCCTTCCCGCTGTTCCAGATGATGCTCGACTTCAACACCTACTTGGCGACCAACCTGGCAAGCGAATCAATGAAAGGCATCTTCAGCTCACCGGCCGGCTTTACGTCCGCCATTTTCTCGCTTATCATACTCCTCCCGATGATTTCGTTCATGATGCTGACCTTCGTCACGCTCCTCATCCGCTACCTCCTAATTCCGTTCATGCTCCTGCTGTTCCCAGTCGCCATCTTCCTTTACTTCATCCCCTTGACCGAGTCGTGGGGCAAGACGTTCCTCAAGATAATCGCCATCCTCGTGTTCATGACCACGATTGACGCCCTCATATTGCTGGGCCTCAGCTCGCTGTTCAACGCTTCCGACCCCAACCTGGCGAACACGTTCGTGAGCGCGTTCATGACGCTCTACGGCTTCGGGGCGCTCGGGATAATCAACCTCGTCCTGTTCCTGCTTGCCATCCTTTCCATCGTCACGCAGAGCAGGGCCATCCTCACCGTGGTCGGCATCGGACTGATTGGCAAGGCGCTGAAGGTGCTTCTATGAGCTACGACATCCCGGACAAAATCCAGTACAAGGAAAAGATAGTGTTCGGGCTGGACTTCAAGCAGCTCGGCTACGCCTGCCTGTTCGGCATCGCGGCTTTCCTGTCCCTCAACCTGCCGTTGGAAGGCGACGCCAAGCTCGCCGTCCCCTTCATCTTCGTCATCCTTGGCGTTGCGTTCATCTTCCTGAACCTCGAGAAGTTCCTCCAAGACCGCTTCGCCTTTTACACCAACGTCCAGTTCGGCGGCGCGCTGGACAAGAAAGTCCAGGAGTTCATCGGAGTAAGCAAAATCGAGAACGACGCCGTCTACCTAAAGAACGGCGAACTCCGCGCCATCGTGGGCGTCATCCCAATCAACTTCCAGAACCTAGATGATGGCCGCAAGAAGTCGGTAATCCTCAACTACCGCGACTTCCTAAACCAGCTCGCCCACCCCGTCCAAATCCTCGTCCGCACCGTGAACGTCAATCTGGCGGAGTACTTCGCGCACAAGGACGAGAAAATCCGGCAGTCAAAAAACCCGCAGCTCGTGGCCCTCTACGAAGAGTTCAAGCTGTGGGAGCAGAACTTCGTCAAG
>CAISET010000037.1 GCA_903884505.1 uncultured Microcaldota archaeon
TACCCGCTCTTAGAACATTATTGATCTGGTAATAATCCACACATGCGCCGCAGGATAATATCTCAACTCCTTGCTCCTCCAGCGACAGCAGAGCCTCCAGAACTTCGGAGCCCTCGGTGGCCAACTTCACCGCACTGTTCATGAGTATTATTTTAACCGGTTTGGCTTTACTATCACAGAGCGTGCTGAGGAAGGATTTCATCAGTACCCGGCACGGTTTTTCATCCCCTGTGCCAAACTTGTCTCCGGTAATAAGGATCACGGTGTCGTCCCTCTTGGCTTCAACCTGCGTTGATTTTGTCTTGCTGATTGCGATGCGGAATATGCCCTCTTTCTGCGAAACCTTCACCTTGCAGCCCTGGCTTTTGGCGAAACGCTGCACGTTTTCGCTGGCGTCAGGCCTATCCACGATGACGGTGATCGATCCCTTTTCGATCGTCTCCAGAGCCTTCTTAGTCTCGATGACTGGACGAGGACAAGCAAGCCCTCGCGCATCAACTTCTTTCACTTCTTCTTCTCCTTTTGATCCGTGGTGTAGTTTCTCATGCCTTCCATAGCTGCTCCCAGCGCCCCGACGATTTGCGGCTTTTCAGGGATGAGCAGCGATATTCCCAGGTTTTTGGCGAGCAGATGCCCGATGCATTGGTTATAAGCGACTCCTCCGGCAAAAACCAGGCTTGGTGTTGGTGCTGACCGGCCTAGCATGCCTATTATACGCTGTGTGATGGCTTCGTGAATCCCAAGAGCGACCTCCTCCCGCCGCGCTCCCCTGGTCAGCAGCGAGATGACCTCCGATTCGGCGAAGACGGTGCACATACTGCTGATCTTCTCAGCCTTCTTCGCTTGAAGGGCAGCTTCCCCGAAGTCAGTTAATGGGTAGCGCAAGGCTGCTGCCATTATCTCCAAGAAGCGGCCGGTTCCGGCGGCGCATCGGTCGTTCATCTCGAACTTCAGGATGTGGCCTTCCTCATCCAGGGAGATCACTTTGGTGTCCTGTCCGCCAATGTCCAGAATTGCTCTGCAGTCAGGGAAAAGTGCCCGCGCGCCGACTGCGAAAGCCTTTATCTCGCTGATGACGCGGCATTCGCAGTGCTCGCTGAACATATGCCGCCCGTATCCGGTAGCGACAAGTACATCATAGCTGAGGCCGTTCAGCAGCTCCTTTGACACGGCCAGCGGATCATAGGAACTGTCGGCCACGGCGCTGGAGATAATCTTATTTCCCTCCAGCGCCACGAGTTTCACGGTACGTGATCCTATATCAATGCCGACACTTTTCATATTTGTGAAACCTCTGATTAGTTCTTGGTCAACCCCCTGTATCCCCCACTCTTGGGGGATTTTTAAAATTGGGGGACACCCCCAATTTCTCCCGGCAGGGGGAATCCTGCACCTCTTTTCCTATTTCTTAATAACTTCCAGGAAAGCCTCTACCCTTGTCTTCAGCTGCCCGACGTCTTCCTGGCTGTAGTCCGTCTCAATTCTTAGCGTCGGGGTCTTTTTTGTTCCCAGATTCTTCTCTATTGAGAATGCCTCTATCGTGTAAGGCGAGCA